>NZ_FTMZ01000034.1 GCF_900156335.1 Sphaerotilus natans | reverse complement strand
CCGTAGGAGTCTGGGCCGTGTCTCAGTCCCAGTGTGGCTGGTCGTCCTCTCAGACCAGCTACAGATCGCAGGCTTGGTAGGCCTTTACCCCACCAACTACCTAATCTGCCATCGGCCGCTCCAATCGCGCGAGGTCTTGCGATCCCCCGCTTTCACCCTCAGGTCGTATGCGGTATTAGCGTAGCTTTCGCTACGTTATCCCCCACGACTGGGCACGTTCCGATGTATTACTCACCCGTTCGCCACTCTCAAGGGTTGCCCCTCTACCGTTCGACTTGCATGTGTAAGGCATACCGCCAGCGTTCAATCTGAGCCAGGATCAAACTCTTCAGTTCGATCTTGTTGTTTGCTCAAGGAATTGAAGTGAACTTCACTTCTCTATCCATGAGCGTTTAAGGTCACAAGGACCCGGACCCGAAGATCCGAGACACTCGCCTCAAACGCCCACGCTTATCGGCTGTTGATTTTTAAAGAACTTGTCGCCTCGCCGGCTACAGCGAGGAGGCGAACTTTAGCGATTCTTTTTTTGCTCGTCAAGACCTTTTGTTCTTTATTTTTTGAACTTGTCTCTAGAACAAATGCCCCTCGCAGCAGCGAGGGGCCCAAAATGTAGCGCAGCACCTCACGAAGGTGCAAGCCCCCTTCAAGCAACCTGCGCGATGGCCGCCAAGGCCCGGACACGCCCTGCAGCCCAGATCGCACGCGGATCGTCGCCGACCAGAGCCAGTGCGGCCTGCGGCTCCAGTGCAGCGATCTCGGTGCGCAGGATGCGCTGCTTGATGGCGGGCAGCTGGCTGGGATGCATGCTGAAACTGCGCAGGCCGACAGCCAGCAGCATCTCGGTGAACTCGGCGTCACCGGCCATCTCGCCGCAGATGCAGACCTCCTTGCCGGCAGCACGCGTGGCCTGGATCGTCGAGGCCACCAGACCGAGAACCGCAGGATGCCAGGGATCGTAGAGATGGGCGACGCTCTCGTCGGCACGGTCGATCGCCAGCGTGTACTGGATGAGATCGTTGGTGCCGATCGAGATGAAGTCGAAGTGCTTCAGGAAGATCGGCAGCATCAGCGCCGCGGCGGGCACCTCGATCATCGCGCCGACAGCGACATCGCCAAAGGCGATGCCGTCGCGTCGCAGCGACTCGCGGGCACGCTCGATCATGTCGAGCGCGGCGCGAATCTCGCCGGGGTGGCTGATCATCGGCACCAGCAGCCGCACCGACCCGTGCTGCGCCGCACGCAGGATGGCACGCAGCTGCACCATGAACATGCCCGGATCGGCCAGGCTCCAGCGGATCGCCCGCAGGCCCATCGCCGGATTGAGCGAATGCTCGTGGCGCAGCTCGCTCAGGCTCATCCGGTCGAGCGGCTTGTCAGCGCCGATGTCGATCGTGCGGATGGTGACCGGCAGGCCGCGCAGCGCGATGACGACATCCCGATAGGCCTCGTACTGCTCCTGCTCGTCGGGCAGCCGCCCGCCGCGGTTCATGAACAGGAACTCGCTGCGGAACAGGCCCACGCCCTCGGCGCCAGCTTCGACCGCCGCCGCCGCATCCGACGGCAGCTCGATGTTGGCCAGCAGCTGGACGCGCTGCCCGTCCAGCGACACGGCAGGGCGATGGCGCAGCCGGGCCAGGCGATCGCGCTCGAGCTGCCCCTGGCGCTGCCGGAAGCGATATTCCTCGAGAATCATCGGCGACGGATCGACGATGACCAGGCCGGCATCGCCATCGATGATGATCCAGTCGTCCTGGCGGATGATGCGGCTGGCATCGCGCGCGCCGACCACCGCAGGAATGTCCAGACTGCGTGCGACGATCGCGGTGTGCGAGGTGCGCCCGCCGACATCGGTGACGAAGCCGCGAAAGACGCCACCCTTGAACTGCATCATGTCGGCGGGAGAGATGTCGTTGGCCACCAGCACGACCGGCACATCGCCCTCGCATGAGACGACGGGCCCCAGCGCGGACGCGTCACCGTGTCCCGAGTGCGCCGCCAGCGTGCGGATCAGCCGCTCGGCGACCTGCTCGAGATCGGCCTTGCGCTCGCGCAGGTACTCGTCCTCCATCTCGTCGAACTGGCGCGACAGCGTCTCGAGCTGGGCGGCCACCGCCCACTCGGCGTTGTAGTGACGCTCCTCGATCCACTGGCGCGTCGCGCTGGCCAGCACCTCGTCGTGCAGCAGCATCAGGTGCACGTCCAGCAGCGCGACCAGTTCGGCGGGCGTGTCGCCCTGGACATCGAGCTTGAGCGCCTCGAACTCCCGGCAGACCTGATCGCGAGCGGCCTTCAGCCGGCGGATCTCTGGCCCGACCTGATCCGCCTCGATGAAATAGTGGGCGACATCGACCCAGCTGGAGGCCACCAGCACCGCGCGCCCGATGGCCACGCCCCGTGAAACCGGCAATCCGAATACCTGAACGCTCATGGGGCCATGCTATCAGCGCCCCCGTCTGCCCGCACCGGGATCGGCCCTCATCCGCAAGCCGCCCCGTCATCGCGCCGTCATCGCCACGACATGCGCAGGTCACCGCACGGACCGAGCATCACGCCAATGACGAGGAGCGATCGATGAGGGAACTTCCGCTGCCCACGATGCCGCTGGCCGAGCTGCCAGCCGGCCGCCGCCGGGGACTTCTGCCGAGCCGGCCATCCACGCCGTCGCCGTCGGGTGCGGCCACTGCGGCGGCTGCGCCGGAGCGGCTCAGCGTCGGCTGGGCACGGCACCAGGACGAGGTGCGCGAAGCCCAGCGGCTGCGCCATCAGGTGTTCGCGGTCGAGATGGGCGCCAGGCTGTCGCCGGTGAGCGGCACGCCCGAAGGCCATGATGCCGACCTGTTCGACCCCTACTGCGAACACCTGATCGTGCGCTGCCTGGACGAGCGCTCGCCCCAGGCCGGCGAGGTCATCGGCACCTACCGGGTGCTGACGCCGCAGGCCGCGCGACGTGTGGGCGGCTTCTACAGCGAGACCGAATTCGACCTGACCCGGCTGCGCCCGCTGCGCGATCGCATGGCCGAGCTGGGCCGCTCCTGCGTGCACGAGGACCACCGCCAAGGCGGGGTGATCCTGGGCCTGTGGGGTGCGCTCGGCAGCTTCCTGGTGCGCAACGGCCTGGATTCGGTGATCGGCTGCGCCAGCATGTCGATGCGCGACGGCGGCCATGCGGCCGCCTCGCTGTGGGATCGTCTCTCGCGCACCCACCTGGCGCCGATCGAGCTGCAGGTGCGTCCGCGCCTAGCGCTGCCGGTGGACGATCTGCGACGCGACCTGCCGGTCGAGGCGCCACCGCTGATCAAGGGCTATCTGCGCTGCGGCGCGACGGTGCTGGGCGCGCCGGCCTGGGATCCGGACTTTCACACCGCCGATCTGCCGATGCTGCTGCAGCTGCGCGATCTGCCGGAAAAGTACCGCCGGCATTTCCTCGGCCACTGAGCGGCCGGGCCACGGCCAGCCGCCACGCTCGGCTCAGCCGCCTTCGCCGAACTTGTCGTCGATCAGGGCGCGCAGGGCGTCCATCGCCTCCTGCTCGCGCTCTCCGCTGGTCTCGATCTCGAGCTCGCTGCCGACCCCGGCGGCGAGCATCATCACGCCCATGATGCTCTTGGCGTTGATGCGCCGACCGTTGCGGTTGCTGATGAAGACATCGCAGGGAAAGCTGCCGGCCAGCTTGGACAGCTTGGCAGAGGGCCGGGCATGCAGCCCCAGCCTATTGCTGATGGTGATGGTGGTCTTGATCATGGGCACCGGGAAGAAAAGCCTGGTTCTGCGGCCGGGTCGAGGCGATCGGAAGCACGCCCTGCGCACCACCCTGCACCGCACGGGCGAACAGCTCGTCCAGCCGCGCACGGCCGGCATAGTTCAGCGTGCGCCACAGCATCGGCACGTTGACCCCGGCGAGCGCGCGCACACGGTTGCCGTCGACCAGCCGCTGCGCGATGTTGGAGGGCGTCGCGCCGAAGACATCGGTCATCACCAGCACCTCGGGATCGTCGTCGAGCTCGTCCGGCAACAGCGCGCGCGCCTGGGCCTCGAGCGCCTCAGGGCCCGTGTCGGGCAGCACGTCGAGCACGAGCAGCTGCTGCGCCTCGTCGGGAAAGGTGTGTGCCGCGATGGCCTTCAGCGCGGAAGCCAGCGGGGCATGGGCGATGATCAGCAGACGGGCCATGGGACGATTGCGGCATTGCAAGGGTGCGGCATCATGCCATGCACGGCCGATTCGTCACGCGCCCGGATCAAGGCGCCGGCCGCAGCGAGCCGATGAATTCCTGGGCCCGGTCGCGCCAACGCGACACCGGCTCGCCGCGGGTGATCGCGACCACCTGCAGCACCTGCAGGCCACGCGCGGCGATCAGCACCTCGGCCTCGACCGGACGGGCATCGGCACTGCGCCCGCTCAGCAGCAGGCGCCGGGCCTCCTGCTGCGGGGTCAGGCCGGGGCCTTCGGCGGCGCGAGACTGGGACTCCTCGGCCTGGAGATTGGCCGCCAGCCGGCCGCGCAGATGGCGCAATGTCTCGGACACCCGCCCCGGATCATCGACATCGAAAGTGGTGACCGACCAGCCCAGCCCGCCCGCATCGCAGCTGGACATGCGCGCCGGCACGCTGCGCTCGAGCAGCCGCACCGCGCGCTCGGCCCGCTCGGGCCGGCAGGGAAACTGGATCACCAGGCCGTCGGTCACCGCCACGTCGCGCCAGTCGAGCGCCGGCGCGCATCCGCCCGCCAGCAGCACGACGGCAAGGCCACAACGCCGGAGCAACGGATGCAAGGACAGGAGGATGGCCATGCCCCGATTGTCGGCGGCGGCCCGGGCAGGCCGGCACCGGCCTTTCCCGCACAGGCCGAATCAGGGCTGGAACAGTCCGAGCAGCCGCTCGAGCACCGCCAGCATCGGGCGCTGCAGCAGCGGCAGCGTCAGCAGCAGGCCGAGCAGGCCGACCGAGATCGTGACCACGAAGCCGATCGAGAAGATCTGCAGCTGCTGCGCCACGCGGGAGATCACGCCCAGCACCAGGTTGACGAACAGCAGCATGGCCACCGTCGGCAGCGCGATCCACAGCCCGTAGCGGAACAGCTCGGCACCCCACACCTGGGGCTGGATGCTGCGCAGCAGATCGAAGGGATGGTCGGTGACCGGAAACTGGTGGAAGCTGGCCACCACCACCTCGACCAGCAGCAGATGCCCGTTGATCACCACGAAGAGCCAGGCCGCCATGGTGTTGAACAGCCGCGCCGACACGGTGCTCTGCCCGCTGGTGGTGGGGTCGAAGAAGGTCGCGAAGTTCAGGCCCATCTGCAGGCCGATGACTTCGCCGGCGAACTCGATCGCGGTGAACACCACCTTGGCGGCAAAGCCGATGGTCACGCCGATGAAGACCTGCTGGGCCACCATCGCCAGCGCGGTCGGGGTGTCGAGCGGCAGCACCGGCATCGGCGGCAGCACCGGCTGGGCGCACAGCGCCGTCAGCAGGGCCAGGCCGATGCGCACGCGCACCGGAATCACCCGCATCGACAGCACCGGCGCAGCCGCGAACAGGCCCAGAATGCGCAGCAGCGGCCAGAGCAGCGGCACGACCCACTGCAGCAGCTGCGCCTCGCTGAAGCCGATCACCGCAGGCGCACCCCGGCCCGGCCTCAGCCGACCATCGAGGGAATGGCCTGCAGCATGCGCCGCAGGTACTCGACCAGCGTGGTGATCATCCACGGTCCGGCCACCAGCAGCACCACCACCCCGGCGACGATCTTCGGCACGAAGGACAGCGTCGACTCATGCAGCTGGGTGGCGGCCTGCAGCACGCTGATCGTCAGACCGACGGCCAGGATGACCAGCAGCATCGGCGCGGCCACCATCAGCAGGATGGTCAGCGCCTCCTGGCCGATGGTGAAGACGAGGGAGGAATCCATCAGGGCGGTCCTGGAGCAGGGCGGCGGGGGCCGGTCAGGTGGCGAAGCTCGCCGCCAGCGAACCCAGCAGCAGGTTCCAGCCGTCGGCCAGCACGAAGAGCATCAGCTTGAAGGGCAGCGCCACCAGCACCGGCGACAGCATCATCATGCCCAGGCTCATCAGCACGCTGGCCACCACCATGTCGATGACCAGGAAGGGAATGAAGATCAGGAAGCCGATCTGGAAGGCCGACTTCAGCTCGCTGGTCACGAAGGCCGGCACCAGCACCCGCAGCGGCACCTGCTCGGCCTTGACCGAGGCGTCGATGCGACCGAGCTTCATGAACAGCGCCATGTCGGACTGGCGGGTCTGCTTGAGCATGAACTGGCGCATCGGCACCTCGGCACGCGAGGCAGCCTCCTCGAAGGTGATCTGCGCGGCGGCATAGGGCTTGTAGGCCTCGGTATAGACCCGGTCGAGCGTCGGCCCCATGACAAAGAGCGTCAGGAACATCGACAGGCCGATGATGACCTGGTTCGGCGGGGAGGACTGGGTGCCCAGCGCCTGGCGCATCAGGCTCAGCACGATGACGATGCGGGTGAAGCCGGTCATCATCATCAGCATCGCCGGCAGGAAGGACAGCGAGGTGAGGATCAGCAGCGTCTGCACCGGCACCGAGTAGGTGCTGCCGCCACTGCCCTGCCCCACCACGATCGGCAGCCCCCCCGGCGCAGCCGGCGTGTTGGCCAGCGCCGGCGCGGCGGCCAGCAGCGCGGGCAGCATGGGCAGCGCCAGCCGGACCATCCGGGGCAGAAGAGGCTTCGGCGGCTCAGCGTGCATGATCGTTCTCGCGGGCGGACGGCACCGGCCCGGAGCGGCGCCAGCCCTCGAGCAGGCGCCGGAAGGCCGCATCGACCGGCGGCATGCCAGCGGCAGGCAGGGCATCGGCCGGACCGGCCGGCAGCTGGTGCAGCACCGAGACCTGCTGCGCGGTCACGCCCAGGAGCAGCCGGCAGCGCGACTCGCCCTCGCCGACCTCGACCAGCACCAGCCGCTGCTGCGGCCCCAGCGAGGTCTGCGACAGCACCCGCATCAGCGGCATGGCCATCGCCACCGACCGGAGACCGCCCCAGCCGCTGCGGCGCAGCAGCCACAGCGCCGCGGGAATCGACAGCAGCACCAGCGCCAGCCAGAGCAGCGACATCAGCGACGGCCCCACGGCCACGCCCCCGTCAGCCACCGCGGGAGAGCCGGCGCATGCGCTCGCTCGGCGTCACGATGTCGGTCAGGCGCACGCCGAACTTCTCGTTGACGACCACCACCTCGCCCTGGGCGATCAGGTAGCCGTTGACCAGCACGTCCATCGGCTCGCCGGCGACAGTGTCGAGCTCGACCACCGAGCCCTGCGCCAGGTGCAGGATGTTCTTGATCGGAATGCGGGTGCGGCCCAGCTCGACGGTGAGCTGCACCGGGATGTCGAGGATCAGGTTCAGATCCTTGCCCCCGGCCATGCCGGCAGCGCCCCCGCCGCGCGGACCACTGTCGAAGTCGGCGAACGGTGCCGGCGTACCGAAGCCGCCCGGATCGGACGGCTTTTCCTCGAGCGCGGCCGCCCACTCGGCGGCCATCGCATCCTGTTCTGACAGGTCAGTGAGGTCGACCGAGGGATTTTCAGGCATTTTGATCTCCTATCCAGCTGACCTGCTGGTTGGTCAGCACACGCTCGATACGGATGGCGTAGTGGCCGCCGGAGGTGCCGTAGCCCGCCTCCAGCACCGGCACGCCGTCGACATGGGCCTTGATGGTCTTGCCCAGATCGAGCTCGATGAAGTCGCCGACCTTCATCGCCAGCAGCTGCTCGACGGTGGCGGGCGCCTTGGCCAGCTCGGCGACCAGCTCGACCTCGGCCGACTGGATCTGGTCGGACAGCAGGCTGATCCAGCGCTTGTCAGCGCCGGGGGCCTCGCCCTGGTTGTTGCTGCGCAGCACGTCGCGGATCGGCTCGACGTTGGCATAAGGAATGCACACCCGCACAGAGCCGACCGATTCGCCGATCTCGATGGTGAACACCGTGGTCACGACGACATCGCCCGCAGCGGCGATGTTGACGAACTGCGGCTGCATCTCCGAGCGCTGGTAGGTGAGCTCCAGCGGATAAATGCCCTGCCAGGCCTTGTTGTATTCGCGCAGCAGGATCTCGACGATGCGCATGATGACGCGCTGCTCGGTGCCGGAGAACTCGCGGCCCTCGATGCGCGCCGGGAACTTGCCCACGCCGCCGAACAGCGCGTCGATGAAGGCGAAGATCAGCGTGGGATCGCAGACGAACAGCGCCGAGCCACGCAGCGGCCGCATCGAGACGACGTTGAAGTTCGTCGGCACCATCGTCTCGCGCAGGAAGGCGCTGTACTTCTGCACCTTCACCTCGCCGACCGAGATCTCCAGGTTGCGCTGGGCGAACTCGGTCAGCGCCGGCATGACGTTGCGGGAAAAGCGCTCGTTGATCACCTCGAGCATCGGCATGCGTCCGCGGACGATGCGATCCTCGCTGGCAAGGTTGTACTCGCGCACCGACCCCTTGGGCGGGCGCACGCCCTCGGTCTCGGCGACGGGAACATCACCGGTCATGCCCTGCAGGAGGGCGTCGACCTCATCCTGGGACAGGTTCTGCTGGCTCATGGGGTGCTCGCTGCGAAACCGGGCGCCGAGCCACGCTCACTGGACGATGAAACTGGAGAAGTGGACCTGCTGGACGGGGTTGTAGACCGGCGCACGCTTGCGCTTCTTCTTGCCCTCTTCCTCGCTCTCTTCGTCGATGTTGATGCCCATCGGGCGCACCACCTCGCGTGCGATCTCGGCGGCGAGCTGCTCCTTGCCCTCGCGGCCCTGCAGCTCGGCGGCGGTCTTGTGCGACAGGATCATCAGCACCGCGTTGCGGATCGCCGGCATGTAGGGCTTCATCTCCTCGGCGAACTTCGGATCGTCGATCTCGAGGGTCACGCCGATCTGCGCGTAGCGGTCGGCATCGCGGTCGGCCAGGTTGACGACAAACGGATCCAGCGGCATGTAGGCCGGCGGCAGCTTCGGGTCGCGCTTGGCCGGCTTGGGCTTGGCAGCCGCATGGGCTTCCTCGCCACCTTCCTCGGCGGCGGCAGCCTCGGCGGCCTCGGCGGCCTTTTTCTTCCAGATCATGAAGCCGGCACCGCCACCGCCCAGCAGCAGGACCACGACCACGCCGATGATGATGAAGAGCTTCTTGGAATTCTTCTTGGGAGCGGGTTGTTCCGCGCTCGCTGCCGCAGCCGACATGTCCTTCTCCTGCTGGTTGAGCCCCCCGCACGAGGGGCATCCGGATAGGGACGATTATTTGAAAACGGGGCGGGTGGCGAAGATCGGAAAAGCGCAGCAAAACCGGCGATTGATCCGACCCGCCCCGAAGGCTCAGGCAAACAGGTCGAGGCCGCCGGCGCGTGTCGGCGGCCGGCGGACCGGTGCCGGCTCGACCGGATCGGCAGGTCGTGCCCGCCCTTCGGGCAGGTCGACGACAAAGCCGCCGCCCTGGCGGGACGAGGCCTGCTGACCGCCGGCATCACGGGCCCTGCCCTCCTGGAAGGCGCCCGAGCCGCCGGATCCGCCCGAACCGCTGGCCAGCGAATCGGAGCTGGCGCCCGACGCGGCCACCGGCGCGGTCTCGCCCACCGAGCTGCTGCGCAGCGACAGTCCGTCCTCGCCCAGCGCCGCCGCCAGCGCCGGCAGCGACTGCTCGAGCTGCTGGCGGGTGGCCGCCTGCGTGGCGGCGAAGTCGACCGAGGCCACCGAGCCCTCGATGGCGATGCGTACCGACACCGGCCCCATCTCGACCGGATTCAGGTGCAGCGTGACCTCGCGCAGCCCGTGACGCGACAGGCTGGCGTGCTGCGCGACATGCGCCACCATCTCGTCGGCAAAATCAGGATGGCCAAAAGGCGTCTCGACGCGCGACTCGGCCACGACCGCCGGAGCGGCCGACGCCGGGCCCTGGACCGGCACCGTCGCCTGGGCCTGAGCCAGCGCACCTGCCCAGTCCTCGGCCGATCCGGCAGGATCGATGCGCGTGGCCAGCTCGGCCCGGTCGTTCGGCGCGGTGGCGCCCGCACGCAGCGCCTCCAGGCCAGCGCTGGGGCTCGGGACGTTCGGCATGCGGCGGTCGGTCGGACTGACCACACCGCCCTTGGGCTCGGCTCGGGCCAGATCGGCCTGGGTCTCCGGCACGCTCCCTACCGAAGTCCGCGACATGCCGACCTGTGCCGCGGCCTGCAGCCGCAGCGAGGCCTGCAAGGCCCGATCGGCCGCGAGAGCGGCTTCGGAAGACAGCCTGTCGGACGACAGGATCGGACTGCTGCCGCGCGCCTGCGGCTCCTCCGCCGCACGAACAGTCCGACCGGACTGCCGCGAGAAAGCCGTTTCGCCCAAGGCCGCCAGAGCCGGGCGGACTTCGGAAGAGGCACCCGCGCCGGCTGCTGCGGCGCGGGCGGCATCCGCGACAGGCATGCTGTCCGGCAAACGCCGCTCCGGGGCGCGGCCGGCCGGCGGCAAGGCCGCGCGGAAGTCCGCAGCGGGATCGGCATCCGGTACGGTGGCCTCAGGGACGGCGGTCGCGCCCGGCATCGCACCAGCCCCGCGCTGCAGCCGCGCCGGTTCACCGGTGCCCACGGATGAGGACACCGGACCTGCGGAGACCTCGCTCGACTGCGGCGGAGCCATCTCGGACGGCGGCAGCGGCGTCAATCCCGGTGCGGGCACCGCCGCCGGATCCGGCATCATCGGCAACTGCAGCTCGGGAGCGTGCGGCGGCAGTCCGTGCTCCATCCGCAAAGGTGCGCCGGCCTCGTCGGGCGCGGACTCATCGACCTCGAATCCACCCGGTGCGTCGCCCCCGGATGGTGTCTCCGAAGACGCCAGCAGCGCGGCGAGCCGATCACCCGAGACCGCTTCAGCGCCCGTGCTGGCCTCCGCCAGCACCGCGCGCGCCGAGACCATCTCGCGCCCGGCAGCGGCATTCATGCGCAGCCGCAGCAGTGCGCTCAGGCTCAGCCCCCCCAGCTCAGGAGCGACGCCCTCGCCTGCCGCAGACAGCGATCGGCCCGCGGCTTCGGGATCGGCCGGCAACGCAGTCTGCGCCGTGGCGGCGCCGGTCATCGACGACGACAGCAGCCCCGCGAAGGTCGCGCCGGTGCCAGCGCCCGAGCCCACCTCGGCGGAGGATGTGGCGCCACCACGGCCGGCACGCGCCGGCAGCGGGGACAGGTTGAGCAGGGAAGGATCCATCACGTCATCCGCCGTGGCCGGCGGCCTCCTGAAGTCGGTTCCAGGCCATGCGCGAGGCACGCTCGTCGATCTGGCGCTGCTCCTGGCGGTCCTGGTGATGGCGGACCGCATCGGTGCGCCGCTTGATCAGCTTGTTGATCGCCGCGACCCGGCGTTCGGCCTCGAGCGTCTCGGACTGGCGGTGCGTCAGCACCTGTCGGGCCCGGTCGACCTGGGCCGACTGCATCGACACCGCCTGGTGCAGCCGGTCGGTGAAGGCGTGGTGGCACTGCACCAGAGGCATGGTGACCGACTGGCGCATCGCGCTGCTCCAGCGCGACTGGTGATCACGGCTGTAGGTCGAGAGCTGTTCATGCTGGCGCAGCGCCGCGTCCAGCGCCGCATCGGCGCGACGCTGCTGGGCCAGCGCGGCATCGCGCTGGCGTTCGGCATGTTCGAGCAGGGTGACGAGGGACTGGGTCATCGATGGACTTCGGTCGGGGTTCAGACGCGGGTGATCTGGCGCAGCATCGCGACGCTGTCGCGCAGCTGCGCCCGGGCATGGGTGTCCTGCTGCAGCAGCGCCATCATCGCGGGCTGCGACTTGACGGCGGCGTCGAGCTCGGCATCGTGGCCCGGCACATAGGCGCCGAGCTGGATCAGGTCGCGCGCCTTGCTGAGCTTGGACAGCAGCTTGCGCATCTGTCGCGCCGCGGCGATGTGCTCGCGCGGCACGACGTTGTTCATCACCCGAGAGATCGAGCGCTCGATGTCGATGGCCGGGTAGTGGCCCGACTCGGCCAGCTCGCGCGACAGCACGATGTGGCCGTCCAGGATGCCGCGCGCGGCGTCGGCGATCGGGTCCTGCTGGTCGTCGCCCTCGCTGAGCACGGTGTAGAAGGCGGTGATCGAGCCCTGGCCTGGCCGGCCGTTGCCGCTGCGCTCGACCAGCTGCGGCAGCTTGGCGAAGCAGCTCGGCGGATAGCCCTTGGTGGCCGGCGGCTCGCCGATGGCCAACGCGATCTCGCGCTGCGCCATGGCGTAGCGGGTCAGCGAATCCATCAGCAGCAGCACGTCCAGGCCCTGGTCGCGGAAATGCTCGGCCACCGCGGTGGCGTAGGCCGCGCCCTGCAGCCGGCTCAGTGGCGGCGCATCCGCCGGCGCGGCCACCACCACCGAGCGCGCCCGGCCGTCCTCGCCGAGGATGTCCTCGATGAATTCCTTGACCTCGCGGCCGCGCTCGCCGATCAGGCCGACGACGATGACGTCGGCCGCGGTGTAGCGCGCCATCATGCCCAGCAGCACCGACTTGCCCACGCCGGTGCCGGCGAACAGGCCGATGCGCTGGCCCTTGCCGACGGTCAGCATCGCGTTGATCGAGCGCACGCCGGTGTCGAGCGGCGTGCGCACCGGGTCGCGGTCCATCGCGTTGATCGGCCGGCGCACCAGCGGCATCGGCTGCACGCCGCTCAGCGGCCCGCCGCCGTCCATCGGCCGCCCGCCCGCGTCGACCACCCGGCCGAGCAGGCCGTTGCCGATAGGCAGATGGCAGGAGCGGTCCTCGGTGCGGCGCCACATGTGGCGGCTCTCGCCGAGCTCGAGCGCGGGCACCGGCACCTCCATCGGCACCACCCGCGCGCCGCTGGCCAGACCGTGGATCTCGCCGGCCGGCATCAGGAAGGCACGGTCGCCGGTGAAGCCGACCACCTCGGCCTGCACCGGCGGCTGCCCCGGCATCAGCACCTCGCACAGCGAGCCCACCGGCACGCGAATGCCGACCACCTCGAGCACCAGACCGGTCACGCGCACCAGCGTGCCCTGCACCAGCAGCGGCGCCTCCAGACTGGCCCGCTCATGCATTTCCTCGAGAAAGCGCACCCAGCGCCCAGGAATCTCGCCGGGGCCCGAACGGGCGCCATCGCGCATCGCCGTCATGAATGCGCCCCGTCGCCCGAGGGATCGGCCAGCGACAGCGGACCGAGCGCCGCCATCGCTCGCGCCCAGCGGGTGGCCACCCGCGCGTCGACCGTGCCCAGGTCGGACTCGACCAGGCAGCCGCCGCGCTCGATGTTCGGATCCGCCACCAGCCGGGCATGACGGGTGCTGAACAGATCACCGCAGCCCTGCTCCACCGCGACCAGATCGGACGGATTGAGCCGCACGCGGATGTGGCGCGCCGACAGCAGCACCTCGCCCAGCGCCTCCTGGGTGACACGCACCACCGCGGCGGCCGGCGTCTGCAGCTCGGTGCGCAGCACCTGGCGCGCCACCTGCAGCGCGATGCCAGCCACCCGGCGCGCGATCGCCTGGTCCAGCCCGTCGAGCTGGCGCTGGAACTGCTCCAGCACCGCAGCGATCGGCACGCCGACCTCGGCCTCATGCTGCTGACGATAATCCTCGAGCGCGTTCAGGCCCTCCTCGCGGCCGATCCGCAGGCCCTCGTCGCGACCGAGCGCGCGGCCCTTCTCGAAGGCCTCCTCGGCCAGATGACGGGCCCGGGCCTGTTCGGCCTGGCGGGTCTCCTGGACCGCACGCAGCACCTCGGGCGGTGGCGCCGGCGGCTCGGCCGGGGGTGCCGGCTCGCCGGTGCGGCGGGCACGGGCAGAGGCTGGCACATCGAGCCGCCCCGGACTCCAGCGCACCACGTCGCCCAGTTCCTCGCGCGGAATGAAGCGGGTCAGCGAAGGCGGCACCGCCGCCGGCAGCGCCTGCAGGTCGATCGGCGCAAAGCCGGGGTCGCGCGCCTGGCGCTGCACCCGCTCGGCGAAGGACTCAGAGGAACTGGCCATCGCTGCCTCCGCCCAGCATCAGCTGACCTTCGTCCGACAGGCGACGCGCGATCTGCAGGATCTCCTTCTGCTCGGCCTCGACCTCGGCGACCCGCACCGGGCCGCGCGAGGCCAGGTCCTCGCGCAGCATCTCGGCGGCGCGGCTGGACATGTTGCGGAAGATCTTCTCGCGCAGATCGTCGGTGGCGCCCTTGAGCGCGACCAGCAGCGACTCGCTCTGCACTTCCTTCAGCAGCGCCTGGATGCCGCGGTCGTCCACGCGCATCAAGTCGTCGAAGGTGAACATGCTGTCGGTGATCTTCTGCGCCAGCTCGGCATCGGTCTCGCGGATGTAGTCCAGCACCGAGGCCTCGATCGCGGTACCCAGCAGATTGAGCACCTCGGCCGCGCTCTTGACGCCGCCCATGTTGGCCTTGCGCATGCGGTCACCGCCGGCCAGCACCTTCGAGAGCACGTCGCTGAGCTCCTTGAGCGCCGCCGGCTGCACGCCGTCGAGCGTGGCCAGGCGGATCATCACCTCGTTGCGGTGCCCCTCGGGGAAGCGGCGCAGCACCTCACTGACCTGCTCCGGCTCGAGGTGGACCAGGATGACCGCGACGATCTGCGGATGCTCGCGGCGCAGCAGATCGGCCACCGCGGCCGGATCCATCCACTTGAGGTTGTCGATGCCGGGCGCGTCATTGACCCGCACGATGCGATCGATCAGCAGATTGGCCTTGTCGTCGCCGAGCGCGCGGCGCATCACCCGGCGCACATACTCGTCGGTGTCAAGCTCGAGCAGGCCGGCGTCGTGCACCTGCTCCTCGAAGCGCAGCAGCACCCGCTCGTAGCGGTCGCGCTGGATCGTCTTGGTGCGGGCCATCTTCTCGCCGAGCTTCTGCGCCTCCTTGGGCGTGAGGTGGCGGAAGACCTCCGCGGCCTCCTCCTCGCCCATCGAGATCAGCAGGATCGCCGCGTCCTCGAGTCCCTGGTCATCCATGGATCGACATCCTCAGGTTCATCATTCGGCTTCGGTGCCATTGACCCAGCCGCGCAGGATGCGCGCCACCGCGGCCGGATTCTTGCGGGTCAGGTCGCGCACCTCGTTGAGGCGGCGATCCGACGGACTGAGCTCCTCCGGCGCCGCCAGGGCCGGCGTCGTGCCTGCGGCGCCACCGGTGCCGGCATCGGTCAGGGCCGGCAGTTCCTCGACATCGTCGACCACCGCATCAAGGCGGTTCTTCTCGCGCTCGAGCTCCTCGGCCTTGCGCATGTCGCGCAGCACCGGCCGGATCACGCCGAACACCACCGCCAGGCCCAGCGCCACCAGCGCCAGCGGCACCGCCAGCGTGCGCACCATCTCCAGCAGCTGCGGCTGCTTCCACAGCGGCAGCTCCGAGGTGTCGACCTCGACCGGGCGGAAAGGCGCATTGACCACCTTGACGGTGTCGCCCCGCTCCTTGACGAAGCCGACGCTCTCCTGGACCAGCGCGGTCAGCTTGTCGAGCTCCTCCTGCGACAGCGGCTGCGAGGTCGGCTGCCCCTTCTTGTCGGTGCCGGCGCGGTGGTTCACCACCACCGCCACCGCCAGGCGCTTGACCGTGCCGGTGGCGGCGCGAACCACCCTCACCGTCTTGTCGACCTCGAAATTGGTGACCGCATCACGCCGACCGCTGGAAGTGACCGCTCCGGCGGCGCCCCCCATCGGCTGCATGGTCTGGGCCGTGCCATTGACCGGCGCGCTGGCACCGGCCACCGGCTGGTTCGAGGCCGCACCGGGCACGCCTCCGACCATCTGGCCACTGCCGGCCCCGCCGAGGTTCTCCGAGGTCTGCGAACTGCGCACCGCAGCAGGCTGGCCGCCCTGGTTGGGACGGAACTCCTCGGTGGTCGACTCGGTCTGCGAGAAATCGATGTCGGCCGAGACCTGGGCGCGCAGGTTGTCGCGCCCGATCACCGGCTCAAGGATGTCGAGAATGCGCTTCACATAGGCCTGCTCGACCCGGCTGACATGCTGCACCTGGGTGGCATCGAGCATGTTGGTCACGCCGCTGCCGTCCTGGGCCTCCGACAGCAGCGCGCCGGTCTGGTCCAGCACGCTGACCGCCCGCGGGCTCATCTCCGGCACGCTGGCCGACACCAGATGCACGATGCCGGCGATCTGGGCCCGGTCAAGCGTCTGCCCCGGATACAGCGTCAGCAGCACCGAGGCGCTGGGCTTCTGCTGGTCGCGGAAGAAGCCGTTCTGGTTCGGGATGGCCAGATGGACGCGCGCAGCCTCGACCGCCGACAGCGCGGTGATCGAACGCACCAGCTCGCCCTCGAGGCCGCGCTGGAAGTTGAGCCGCTCCTGGAACTGCGTCGTGCCGAAGCGGGCGCCGTCCATCAGCTCGAAGCCCACCGCCGATCCCTTGGGCAGCCCCGCCTGGGCCAGCTTCAGCCGCACGTCGTGCACCTGGTCGGCCGGCACCAGCACCGCGCCGCCGCCCTCGCTGAAGCGATAGGGCACATTCATCTTCGACAGCTGCGCGACGATCGCGCCACCATCCTTGTCGGAGAGGTTCGAGAACAGCACCCGGTACTCGGGGCGGCTGCTCCAGAGGACCGAAGCGACGATCAGCGCCAGCATCGCCGCCACGCCGCCGGCCAGCATCGCCTTGCGACGCGGCGGCAAGGCGCCAAAGCGCTCCGTCAGCCGGGTCGGCCCGACCGCGAGGGTCGACGACTGGGGCGCAGTCAGTGTGGTCGGGCTGCTGGAGAGGTCCATGTCCATGTGTCAGTGGGCGCATGCCAGGACGGTCATGCCTGAACTGGATTATTCGGAGACCTGAGCCTCACGATGGTCCGAACAGCTTCGCGAACCCCGGGTTCTTCATACCATGTCGACAGGTGCGGGCGCGTAGGATGCCCAAGCTGTGGAGGTACACCTCATGGACGTCAGACTCAAGCCCTTCGACTTCTCCCAGGCCCTGGCCCGCACCGGCGCACTGACCGATGCGGCTGGCGCGACGAATGCCGCCCGCCGCACCACCGGCAGCGAACGCCGCGAGGACTTCTCCGGCGTGTTCAGCAACGCGCTGAAATCCGTCAGCGCCGCGCAGAACGAGGCCGGCCGGCTGCAGCGCGAGGTCTCGCTCGACAGCTCGACCGTCTCGATCGAGGAGACGATGATCGCGATGCAGCGCTCCACCATCGGCTTCCAGATGGCACTGCAGGTGCGCAACCGCGTGGTGCAAGCCTACAGCGAAGTGATGAGCATGCAGGTCTGAGCGCGACCGCCATCCGGGAGCAATGCAAAAGGCCCTGGCAGCCGCCAAGCTGCCAGGGCCTTCTTCATCAATCTGGGTCAGAGCTCTGGGTCAGAGCGTCAGCAGGCGCGAGCGACGCTGGGTCTGGTCGATGTAGCGCTGCAGCTCACGCTCGGCCACCAGATCGAGCCCGGCCAGCTCGCAGCCGATGCGCCAGTAGGCTCCGCCGATCGCCTCGACACGCGACACATGCGAGACCACCAGGCCGGTGTTGATGCGCGTGCCGGCATCGAGCTCGAGCAGCACGTTGGGCAGGCGCTGCCCGCGCCGGAACAGCTCCAGCGGCTCGGCCAGCATCAGCGCCACGCCGGTATAGCTCAGGTCGATGATGCGCAGCTCGAGCTGGCGGCCGGCCAGCTCCGGAGGCGCCATGCAGGCCTGGGCTCGGCCACGTCCGATCGGCTGCACCCGGAAACTGCTGCGGCGCTGGAAGCGGAAGACCTCGCGCGGATAGGACGCATTGAGCACGCTGCCGGCGCGGCCGTTCACCAGCACCAGATCATCGACATCGAACTGGATCTTCACATTATCCAGATAGGCGGTGGCGGTGAGATCGCCCGCGCAGACCAGCCGCTGGACCGCCTCGGCCTTGGCGTCGGCGGAGAACACCAGCACCTGGTGCTCGCTGTCCTCCGCCCACAGCGAGGTGGAATAGGTCGGCAGGTCGGCGCCACCCAGCGACACCGGGATGTCGTTCTGCACCATCTGCCGCAGCAGCGCGCGAATCTCGACCTGAGAGCGCACCCGCAGATCGGACGCAGCCGCCTGAGTCGCCGGATCGTTCCTCCGGCTCGAACCGTCTCGTGACATCGCGCCTCCTGCGCTCAGTGCAGCACGTTGTGCCCGGGGTGGACGAGCATGTTGTCGAGGTCCTCCAGCCACGGCTCGGCCAGGATGCGGATCTCGGCGTCGTTGCGCAGGATGCGCTGCATGATCCGGGACTTGACCTGGACCTCCTCGCAGGCCAGCTGCCTCTGGTGATCGGCCGCATGCTTGAGCTGGGAGATCAGCACGGCGCAGGCGCCTTCGAGCTTGACGACCCGATCCCAGTTGCCGACGCGGGCCGCCTCCAGCATGTCGGCACTGGCCTGCTCGATGGCTTCGTAGTACTGCAGCAGCGGGCTCTTGCGGACCGGATCCGGCATCAGGTGTCGGGCAGTGGCGGCTTTGGACATGGTGGACCTATGGGAACACGTGGTGCGGCGGACGCGGCAAGCGTCCGGGTCAGGCCCTCGCCCCGCGCGCCACCTGCGGACCGATCTCGACCCAGGCCTCGCGGATCGGCCGGATCAGCCGGTCCGCTTCCTCGAGGATCGAGACGTCGTTGCGCAGGTTGGCCAGCGTCAGGCGCGAAATCACGTAGCTGTAGAGCGCGTGAAGGTTGTGGGCCACGTCGCCACCGGCCTCCAGGTCGAGGGCGGCCCGCAGGCCCTCGTCGAGGATGCGCACCGCCCTGCCGATCTGCTGGCATTTCACTTCGATCAGCTTCGCCTGCATGGCCAGCCTCGCGCGCCCGACGGATTCCAGGAAACCGTCGAACAGCATCAGCACGAGCTGATGCGGCGAGGCCGCTTCCACCTCGGTCTCGAGACCGACCTGGGCGTACATGCGGGCGAACTGCTGCGCGCGACCGAAGGGAGATGACACCATGGCAGGAGAGAATGCGCTGTGATACATGGCTGGGTTCTTCTCTGGAGCTGGGGCGATGGCGAACAGTTGTCACTGTCTTATCGTCGCGCCCGCGCCCCGACTTGAAGCATTGGCAGGGGTGGATTCAGGACAGTTCCGGAGACTGCCTTTCAGCGATGCCAGTCTGCGCACCCATGTCGTGCGCCAAAGCAGCGATAAAGCTGCATAGCACCATGGACCTTTGGCAAGAAAACCGAAAAATCAGTAGTAGTAGTACAAGCTGCTCAGCCCTGACACCGCAGAGCTCAGCGAGTTGATCTTGGTCATCTGCTTGTCCAGGGACTGGTACTGCTTGTTCAGTCGCTCCTCCACACCGACCAGACGCGTCTCCAACGCCGATTGTCGGTCCGTGTTGCGCTTGAGTTGACTGCGCAACCCATCCGTGCGAGAGGTCACGGCCCCCTGCGACCCCTGCATCTCGTCTGCATACTTGCGGAACCGGGTCATGATGCCCGTCAAGGCTGTCGTGCTGCCATCTCCGCCATTAAAAAGACTCTTCGCTTGCTCTGGGTTGAGAAGTGCTGAATCCAGCTTGGATGCAGTTAGTTCAAGTTTTCCGGATGCATTCAAAGACACCCCAATATCGGAAAGCCGCTTCAAGGAGCCACTACCAGCACCGTCAAACGACTCGAAGATCATCTGGCGCATTTTTCCTTGAATCCCGATCGCCGTGCGATCCGATTGCAGTTTTCCCGCAGTCTTGGTCGCAGCGTCGTACTTGGTCTCCGCCTTGATGGTGTCATTCAAGCCATTGAAAGCCGAAATGAATTCATTGAGCGCCGTCTTGACACCCGAATGATCCGCAGAAACCGTCATGTCCACAGCGCTGGCGGTAGTTTTGCTGATCTTGATGGACAATCCCTCAATGGCAGAATCAATCGTGTTGGATGCCGAACTGATCGGCAGTCCATTGATCATGACACTTGCATTTCCCGCGGTCTGATTTCGGATCATTGGCGAAGAAGATCGTGCGTCATACGCCAACGCGGAAAGGCCTGTCGCAGCATCACCGTCATCAGCAGACTCCGTGACCGTGATGCGGAAAGCGTTCTCCTCTCCTGTGGCGGATGAGCGCAACGTCAGCCTGGCCCCCGAAGCATCCGTGACAATCCCCGCTGTCACGCCCGCACCGGCCTTGTTGATCTTGTCCCGAATGGCGCTGAGCGATGTTTCCCCGGCCCCGATGTCGATATCGATGGCTGTCGCCCCAGCCTTGGCACTGAAGCCTGTCGGGGAAGCGCCTCCAGTCCATGATCCCAGCTCAATGGTCAAGCGACCTTCAGACAAGGTGCTGGCACTGCCCGCAAAGATGGCACTGCTGAGCGTCTGGGTGGTCGCCAGTGCATTGACTTGCAAGGAGTGCGACCCGGCTGCACCATTTTTTCCGCTGATCGGCGTGACCGTTGCAACGGAAGCATCCGAGACCACCGTCGAGGTCTGCCCCCACAAGGTGGTCGAGTTGAAAGCCGCCGCCTTATCTCGCAAGGTGGACAAGCCGCTCTGGATCTTGCCGAATGACGAGATTTTGGCATTGATTGATGTTTCTTCCGTCTGCAGCGTTTTCAGTGGCTGCCGCTCAATCGTCATCAACTGGCTGATGATCGAGCTCACATCGAGACCACTCCCTAGACCAGATGCAGTCAATGCAGCCATGACAGGCTCCTTCAGAAATCAGAGGTCAAAACGGCAACGCGCGAAACCGGCAAGCCAGTTTCGCGCACAGATCGTCAAGCATTTCCAGATTGAAGACCGGAGCGAGCCACTCGCCCCAGCGTCACATCACTGGATCAGCGCAGCAGCGACATGACCTGCTGCGGCTGCTGGTTGGCCTGCGCCAGCATCGTATTTCCCGCCTGAGCAAGAACCTGGGCACGCGACAGGTTGGCCGATTCGACCGCGAAGTCAGCATCGACGATCCGACCACGGGCAGCAGAGACGTTCTCGGAGGCAACGCTCAGATTCGAAACCACATTTTCGAACTTGCTCTGCTGCGCACCAATATATGACCGAGCCTCGGTCACATCATTGATCATTAGGTCAAGGTCATCGATTGCAGTCTTGGTCTTAGCATCATCGGTCTTAATATCAGTAGTAGTGACAGCACTGAGCTTGGTAGCAACTGTGTTTGCCACTTCAGCTTCGAACTCAATCGTCAGAGTATCTTCGGTGGTAGTGCCTGCACCAACTTGGAAATCGGTATCTTTGGCAGCACCAGCTTTCAGGAGCTCCTTGCCATTGAACTTCGTTCCATCCACAATCCGAGTGACTTCCTCCGCCAGCGACTGATATTCCTTATCCAGATTTTCTTGATCAGTCGTGCTGTTGCTACCGTTGCGGGACTGAACCGCCAGTTCGCGCATGCGCTGCAGCGACTCCCCGACCTTGCCCAGGGCACCCTCAGCCGTCTGAGACATAGAAATAGCATCGTTGGCATTGCGCGATGCCACCGACATGCCGCGCACCTGCGAAGTCATGCGTTCAGCGATGGCCAGACCGGCCGCATCATCCTTGGCCGAGTTGATCCGCAGGCCGGTCGACAGACGCTGCATCGAGGTCGACAGCGAGCCGTTGGTCGACTGCAGAGCGCGCTGAGCGCTCAGCGAGGCCATGTTGGTGTTGATGGTGGTAGGCATAGCTACTCCAGTGAAGTCTGATGCTGATGAGCTGGTGCCGCTCCCGGCACCTGTTCTCGGCTCGTCGCACGAAGAGATCCGAGCCGTGCCTGAGTTTTCGACGGCCTGCGCCCCACCTTGAGGCCGAACTGAGCATTTTTTTCACCCCAGTTCGCACCACTGAGCGCCAGCGCGCATCACGCTCCTGCCGCGTCACACAGCCGGTCAACGTGTCAAGAAGAACACCAATTGGTACCGCTTCAGCCCCGAAAAAGTGAAACATTCAGTGCTAGAAACGCTCGCATCCTTCTTCGCGTGACGCCATGCCGGTGGCCACGCCCGCTCCGGAGACCTCCTCATGCTCAACCTCGTCGTCGCCTGTCTCGGGCAGGACATCCGATGGATCGACGAGCTGCCTGCCTCCTGCGGGATCAGGCTTCATGCGCCGCGGCACCACGAGGCCAGCGCGACCGAGATCCATCTGCGCCACCTGCTGGACCTGCCAGGCGCCGCGCCGCACGACCTGACCGTGCTCTGCGATGACACGCCCTTCGAGGGCTCACCCGCGCTGCTCGGTCTGCTCGACCGCTCGGAACAGTGGAGCGATGTGCAGCCCCTGGGCTGGCCCCAGACCTTGCGTGACCTGAAGGAGGAAGATCTGCACCTGCATCCCGGCCAGCGCGACTGGATCGACGGGCTGCCGGTGGAGCCCCAGCATTTCTGCCCCCGCAGCCTGTCGACGCTGGGCGGACGCGACGCGGAGACACAGTGGCTGGCCCGCCAGTACCGCCGCCTGCACGGCTTGTCGCGGTGCGAGCACCTGCTGGGCCATTTCCTGGATCTGTGCGGCCTGGACGAGCTGGCGACGGCATCCCGCCGCAGCGACCTGGGCCGCCGGGCGCCAGGCGGGATTCTCGCGGTGCGGCAGACGGTGCTGGAGGCTGCGGTGCGGCAACATCGCCAGGCGCTGACCCATGTGCTCGAACGGGTTCTGCCCGGGCAGCCCCTCCATGCTCGCCTGTGGGAACACGTCTGGCTGCATCTGTTCGGTCTGCCCTTCGTCACGCTGGAGGCCTTGCCGCGCCCGCCCGCCCCACCCGCCCCGGCCCGACTCGATGCCGCCATGGCGCGCGCGATGGCCTCGATCGACGCCACGCTGGCGCGCGCCACCCGAGGCAGGCCCGACACCGTCACGCCAGCGCCGTTCCATCTGCCCGCCCGGGCGATCGCAGCCAGTGCGCCGGCAGCCCCGATGGACGAGGCCATGCGGGCTTTCGGTCGAGGTGATTTCGAACAGGCCGCCCGTCAGGCCCGCCAGGAACTGATGCGGGCGCCTGACCAGGAGCACAGCCGTTTCATGCTGGCCATGTCGCTGGCCGCCCAGGGACGCAGTGAAGAGGCCTTGGACCAGTTCGAGCGTCTGCGGGGCCGGGGCGAGCAGGGCGTGCTGTCCTCGCGAACCACTCCGCAGACCACGCCGGCGCCCTCCGTCTCGAACAGCACCGGATCGCCAGCGAAAGACCGGCATTCCTCACGCTTTTCCGGCTGACATGCACAAATCGCGGATCGGGAGAGAGGCAGTTTCCAGACTTCGCCGATGGCAATGAAAATCCACGAAATTTCACACTCGGCGCCATTTCGGGACATACCAGCGCCCGAAATGTCCGGCACCGGATGACAGCCTGTAGGAATTTGCCTGACACGTTAACGGAATCAGGGTGACTCGAGACACGGAAGAGGGATGATGTTCCCGCCCAGTTCGGCTCTTCAGAATCCGCTCCATCGACACACCGCCCCGCAGCACAGCAGCCGCCGGGCAACCCCGACAGACACACCGCCAGGAGCAAGCCATGAATTCCGACCAGATCCTCGCCGAGATCCGCGAAGCCAACCTGTCGTACCTGATGCTGGCCCAGAGCCTGATCCGTGCCGACCGCGAACAGGCCCTGTTCCGCCTGGGCGTCTCCGAGGAGACCGCCGCGCTGCTGGAAGCCCTGTCGCCAGCGCAGATGCTGAAGATCGCCGCCTGCAACACGCTGCTGTGCCGCATGCGCGCCGACGACGATCTGGTCTGGGGCCTGCTGACCAACCACGGCAAGAGCGCCGCCAACGAAGGCGTGTCGCGCCTGCATGCCAGCATCCTGATGGCCGGCCGCCACCGCGAAGCCGCCTGATCCCGGATCCGGACCCGCGACGCGAGGGGAGCACGACCATGAAGACCAAGAGCATCCTCACCGAAGCCCGCCAGATCGAGCGCGCCGTCACGCTGATCAAGCTCGGCGCCCGTCTGCAGGTGCTCGAGTCGGAGACCGATCTCTCGTACGAGCGGCTGCTGCGCCTGTACAAGGAAGTCGCCGGCAAGTCGCCGAGCAAGGGCCAGCTGCCCTTCTCGACCGACTGGTTCATGACCTGGCAGCCCAACATCCACGCATCGCTGTTCCTGAACACCCACGAATACCTGAACAAGGTGGCCGAGCTCGAGGAGATCGACACGGTCATCAAGGCCTACCAGCTCTATCTCGAGCAGACGCAGGCGCAGAACCTCGAACCGCTGCTGTCGATCACCCGGGCCTGGCGGCTGGTGAAGTTCGTCGACAACGGCATGCTGACGATGACGAAGTGCTCCAAGTGCGCAGGCAGCTTCGTCACCCATCCGCACGAGATCGCCAAGCACTTCGTCTGCGGCCTGTGCAACCCGCCAGCGCGTGCCGGCAAGGGCAAGGCCAGCGGGTCGCTGCAGCTGCACTGAAGTCCTCCTCCCTGAGCCCGAACAAGGGCTTTTCACAGTCCGGCCTTGCCGGACTTTTTTCTTGAAGCGCTGGAGATGTCCTCATCTCTGGCGCTTTTTTTATTTAGGTCCTTTTTGTTCTGCCTAGAAGATAGATCACTCAAGCAGCAGTCGTCATACACCATGAGCCACAAAGAAAACACAGTGGGCCTATCCACAAAGGTAGGCCAAAGCACAATAAATATTGGAGCATACACATATAGACACGAAAATATATCAATAAGACAATATGGAGAAGGGGTAAACCTAACAATAGGTCGATTTTGCTCAATAGCATCGTCCATAACGATATTTCTTGGAGGTAATCATCGAACAGACTGGATAACAACATACCCATTTGGACATACGCACACCCAATCATTCCCAACGACCAAGCCGATAGGTCACCCCTCAACAAGAGGGGATGTGATTATTGGCAACGACGTATGGATCGGCCATGGAACCACCATCATGTCAGGGGTCACGATTGGTGCAGGGCGATTGCATTAGCCACCGCCCCGATTGAGTGGTAACAAGGCACGCTCTAAACTGAAGTGCAACACCGCAATGAAATCAACAGGTTGAGCCGATGGGACAAGAGTATTCAAGCCTGAGTATCGAGGAGCGCACGCAGCTTGGGCTGCTGGCCTCGCAGAAGCTGACCCAGCGTCAGATTGCCCTGCAACTCGGTCGCTCGGCCTCGACCATCAGCCGGGAACTGGCGCGCAATCAACACCCGAAACGGGGCTACCTGGCCGCTGGCGCCCAGCAGCAGGCCAGTCAACGCCGGGCGCAGGCCAAGGCCGGCGTGCGCAAGCTCGGCGCCCAGTTCGACACCCCGCTGGGCAAGTTCGTGCGCCACGAACTCCAGCGCGCCTTGTCGCCCGAACAGATCGCTGGCAGGCTCAAGCGCATGCACCCC
>NZ_FTMZ01000013.1 GCF_900156335.1 Sphaerotilus natans | reverse complement strand
GTCGCCATACACCGGCAGCGGCTTGCCCTCCAGGGCGTTGAGGATCATCAGCGGGATCAGCTTCTCGGGGAAGTGATAGGGCCCGTAGTTGTTCGAGCAGTTGGTGGTCAGCGTCGGCAGGCCATAGGTGTGGTGGTAGGCGCGCACCAGGTGGTCGGATCCCGCCTTGCTGGCCGAGTACGGGCTGTTGGGCGCGTAGGGCGTGGTCTCGCTGAAGGCCGGATCGGTTTCGGAGAGCGAGCCGTAGACCTCGTCGGTCGAGACGTGCAGGAAGCGGAACGCCGCCTTGTCATCCGCCGGCAGCGCGCCCCAGTAGGCGCGCACGGCTTCGAGCAGCTCGAAGGTGCCGACCATGTTGGTCTGGATGAACTCGCCGGGGCCGTGGATGCTGCGGTCGACGTGGCTCTCGGCCGCGAAGTGCAGCACCGCGCGCGGGCGGTGCTCGGCCAGCAGCCGCTCGACCAGCGCGCGGTCGCCGATGTCGCCCTGCACCAGCGTGCAGCGCCCGGCGTCCAGGTGCGACTGGATCGTCGCCGGGTTGCCCGCGTACGTCAGCTTGTCCAGAACCACCACCGGCTCTTCGCTGCGCTCGAACCAGTGATGAACAAAATTGCCGCCGATGAAGCCGGCGGCGCCGGTGATGAGGATCATGGGGTAAGGACGCTCTGTGAGATCGAGATGAAAATCCCGCAGATTGTCACTCACCCGGGTTACATCTTCCTCGGCAAGACTGAAGTTAACGTTCAGTTTCGTCCGTAAGTGTCCTCATAGCGAACGATGTCATCCTCGCCCAGGTAGGAGCCGGACTGCACCTCGATGATCTCCAGCGGCACCTTGCCCGGGTTGGCCAGGCGGTGCACCTGCCCCAGCGGGATGTAGGTCGACTGGTTCTCGCTCAGCAGCAGCACCTTGTCGCCGTTGGTGATCTCGGCGGTGCCGGTCACGACGATCCAGTGCTCGGCGCGGTGATGGTGCATCTGCAGGCTCAAGGACGCCCCCGGCTTGACCATGATGCGCTTGACCTGGAAGCGCGGGCCGCTGTCGATGCTGTCGTACCAGCCCCAGGGCCGGTGCACCTTGCGGTGCAGCGTGTGCTCGGTGCGCCCGCCCTTGTCCAGTTGGGCCACGATCTGCTTGACCTCCTGGCTGCGGCTGCGGTCGGCCACCATCACCGCGTCGGCCGTCTCCACCACCACCAGGTTCTCGACGCCCACCACGCTCACCAGACGGCCGCTCGAATGCACCAGCGTGTCGCGGCTGTCCTTGGCGATCACGTCGCCGACGCAGGCGTTGCCGTTCTCGTCCTTGCCCGACACCTGCCAGACCGCCTCCCAGGCGCCCAGATCGTTCCAGCCCGCGCTCAGCGGCACCATGCGGATGTCGAACTCGCTGCCCGGGCAGCGCTCCATCACCGCGTAGTCCACCGATTCCGACGGCACGGCCATGAACGCAGCCTTGCCCGGCCGCACGAACTGCGCGTCGCACTGGCGCGGCGCCCAGGCCGCCTGCACCGCCTCGGCGATGTCCGGCCGGAAGGTCTGCAGCGCCTTCATCCACACCGAGGCACGCAGCACGAACATGCCGCTGTTCCAGAAGTAGCCGCCCTCGGCCAGGTAGCGCTCGGCGGTCGCCAGATCCGGCTTCTCGACGAACTGCGCCACCCGCGCCGCGCCCAGCTCGGGCGTCGTGCGGATGTAGCCGTAGCCCGTCTCCGGCGCGTCCGGCGTGATGCCCAGGATCACCACCAGACCGTCGGCCGCCAGCCGCACCGCCTGGCGCAGCGCCTCCGCGTACGCCGCCTCGTCGGTCACCGTCTGGTCCGCCGGCGTCACCACCAGCACCGGGTCCTGCCCGCCCTCGAGCGCCTGCAGCGCCGCCAGCGTCAGCGCCGGCGCGGTGTTGCGTCCGGCCGGCTCCAGCACCACCGCCGAGGGCATCTGGCGCACCTCGCGCAGCTGGTCCAACGCCAGGAAGCGGTGCTCCTCGTTGCCCACCACCAGCGGCGCCGCCGGCGCGATGTCCGCCGCCGCCAGCCCCGCCAGGCGCAGCGCCGCTTCCTGGAACAGGCTGCGGTTGCTGTCGCCCAGCACCAGGAACTGCTTCGGATAGCCCGCGCGCGACAGCGGCCACAGCCGCGTGCCGCTGCCGCCGGCCATGATCACCGGTTGCACGACGATGGGAGAAGAAGAGGTCTGGCTCATGGGTGACGGATCTCGTGAAGGATCAGAAGGAAGTTGAAGCAGGTTCAGAAGGCGCAAGAAAGAAATCGAGCGGTCGGCAGCACCGACGCATCGACCTTGCACGGTCGATTCTCCGGGATTGTGCTTAGGGTTTTCCGTGACGCCTCGTGCCCAAGGCGGCCGTCCCCGCGCCGGAGCGGGCATCGCGTGTCAATTTGCCGATTCCGCGCGCCGCGGCAGACCCGCGGCACGGTCCGGTCGTGGGCAATTCACGTCGCCGGTGCCGGCGGGTCCCTCAACCGCAGGATAATCGCGAGGTGATGACGCACCAACCCGAAGACGCCGTGACCGCCCCGCCCCCCGAGGCCGTCGCCGCCCCCGCCCGTTTCGACACCCTGCCGCTGGACGCCAAGCTGCTGCGGGCCATCGTCGACGCCGGCTACGAGACGATGACCCCGATCCAGGCCAAGGCGATCCCGATCGTGCTGGAAAACCGCGACGTGATGGGCGCGGCGCAGACCGGCACCGGCAAGACGGCCGCCTTCTCGCTGCCGCTGCTGCAGAAGATGATGCGCCACGAGAACGCCAGCGCCTCGCCGGCGCGCCACCCGGTGCGCGCGCTGGTGCTGGCCCCGACGCGCGAGCTGGCCGACCAGGTCGCGGTCAACGTCAAGACCTACGCCAGGCACAGCCAGCTGCGCGTGGCCTGCGTCTTCGGCGGCGTCGACATGAACCCGCAGACGGCCGAGCTCAAGCGCGGCGTCGAGGTGCTGATCGCCACGCCGGGGCGGCTGCTCGACCACATCCAGCTGAAGAACTGCAACCTCGGCCAGGTCGAGTACGTCGTGCTCGACGAGGCCGACCGCATGCTCGACATCGGCTTCCTGCCCGACCTGCAGCGCATCCTGAGCTATCTGCCCAAGAGCCGCCAGACGCTGCTGTTCTCGGCCACCTTCTCGCCCGAGATCAAGAAGCTGGCGCAGAGCTACCTGCAGGACCCGATCCTGGTCGAGGTGGCGCGCCCGAACGCCACCGCCTCGACGGTCGAGCAGCGCTTCTACCAGGTCGCCGACGAGGACAAGCGCCGCACCATCGTGCAGATCCTGCGCCAGCGCGAGATCCGCCAGGCCATCGTCTTCGTCAACTCCAAGCTGGGCGCGGCCCGGCTGGCGCGCTCCTTCGAGCGCGACGGCCTGCGCACCGCGGCGCTGCACGGCGACAAGTCGCAGGACGAGCGGCTGAAGTCGCTGGCCGCCTTCAAGGCCGGCGAGGTCGACCTGCTGGTGGCCACCGACGTCGCCGCGCGCGGCATCGACATCGCCGATCTGCCGGCGGTCTTCAACTTCGACGTGCCCTTCAACGCCGAGGACTATGTGCACCGCATCGGCCGCACCGGCCGCGCCGGCGCCTCGGGCATCGCCATCACGCTGGCCACCCGCGACGACACCCGCCTGGTGGGCGACATCGAGAAGCTGATCAAGCGCAAGATCGATCTGGAGCCCTTCGTCATCGAGGACGACCGACCGCGCCGTCGCCACCGCGATGACGACGAGGAGCGCGCCCCTCGCCGCACCGCCCCCCGCAGCGAGTTCGCCGAGGACAGCAGCCGCCCGGCCTTCGTGCCGTCGGCGCCGCCCGTGCGTGCGCCCCGCCAGGCCCCGAAGGACCCCTTCTTCGACCAGCCCTACGAGGCCGATCCGAACGCCTCGCCGGTCTGGGAAAAGCAGGCCGCAGTGCCGGCCGCGCCGGGCTCGCGCAGCTCGATCTCGCGCTTCATCAAGCCGCGGCGCAAGGTCGCCGCGCTGCTCGGCGGCAAGGTGCCGACCTGACGATCTGAAGCCGCCCGCGCGGCGGCTCGGGGGCCGTTCAGGCCAGGAAGGCGAACACCGCCGGCACGTCGGCGGGCAGCTCCGGCGGCGCCGCGCGCCACTGCGCCACCCGCAGCGTGCGGGTCGATCCGCCCTCCAGCGTCAGCCCGCAGCTGATGCTCAGCCAGGTCTGCGGGTTGAGCGCGGCCTGCAGCGCCTGCGCCATCGCGGCGTTACGGTAGGGCGTCTCGATCAGCAGCTGCGTCTGCTGCCAGCGCTTGGAGTGCGCCTCCAGGTCGCGCAGGCGCCGGGTGCGCTCGGCCGCGTCGGTGGGCAGGTAGCCGACGAAGGCGAAGCTCTGGCCGTTCAGGCCGCTGGCCGCCACCGCCAGGATCAGCGAGCTCGGCCCCGACAGCGGCATCACCGTGATGCCCTGCACATGCGCCACCCGCACCAGCTCGGCGCCCGGATCGGCCACCGCCGGCAGGCCAGCCTCCGACACCAGCCCGACGTCGTGCCCGGCCAGCGCCGGCGCCAGCAGCCCGGCCCAGTCGGGCGCCGGCGCCTTCGGATCGACACGCCCCTTGGGCGGGCGCGGCAGTTCGCGGATCGAGAGCGCCTGCAGCGGCTGCACCAGCGGCACCACCGCATCGACGCGCTTGAGCAGCGCCCGCGCGCTGCGCGCGTTCTCCGCCACCCAGTGCGACAGACCCGCCGCCACACGGATCGCGCCCAGCGGCAGCACCTGCTGCAGATCGGGCACCGGCTGGCCCTCGCGCAGCGTGCCCAGATCGAGCGTGTTGGGCACCAGCCAGAGCCGGCCCTTCGGCCCGTGGTTCGACGTCGTGCTCATGCGCCCCCTCCATGCCCGGCCAGAACGGCCAGCGCGTCGAGTCCGGCCGCGCGCAGCAGGGCCGAGGTCACGATCAGCGGCAGCCCGACCAGCGCGGTCGGATCATCCGACTCGATCGCGTCGAGCAGCGCGATGCCCAGCGTCTCGCACTTGGCGCTGCCGGCGCAGTCGTAGGGCTGCTCCAGCCGCAGGTAGGTCTCGATCTCGACCTCGCTGAGCGAGCGCACCCGCACTGTCACCGGCACGCGGCGCACCGCCTCGAAGCCGGTGTCGTGGCGCAGCACCGCCACCGCGGTGTGGAAGACCACGCTGCGCCCGCGCATCGCGCGCAGCTGCGCCACGGCGGTCTCATGGTCACCGGGCTTGCCGATCGGCTGGCCGTCGAGCTCGGCGACCTGGTCGGAGCCGATGACGATGGCCTGCGGATGGACCGCGGCGACCGCCCGGGCCTTGGCCAGCGCCAGGCGCTCGCTGAGCGCGGCCGGCGCCTCGCCGGGCTGCGGCGTCTCGTCGACCTCGGGCGAACGCACATCGAAAGGCAGACGCAACCGGGTCAGCAGCTCGCGCCGATAGCGCGAGGTCGAGGCCAGCACCAGCGGCGGCCACGCCATGCGCGGAGAGTGAAGGACAGTGTCGGACATGGCCGGATTGTGGCCGGGCCAGAAGCCGGCTCGTACACTTCGCCCCATGAAAGCACGCGAATTCAAGCCCCGCCGCCTCGACATGCGGGCCTTCATCGAGTCCGGCGAAACGCTGGGCGGCGACGAGCCGCTGGCCGACTTCGAGCGTCTGGTCGGTTGTCTGCACGAGAACGCCGATGCGGCCCGTCAGCCCGCCGTGCGCTGGCAGGCCGAGCCCGAACTGCGCCCGCGCCGCGGCGCCGAGCCGGAGCTGTGGCTGCACCTGAGCGGCTCGGCCGAGCTGGACCTGCCCTGCCAGCGCTGCCTCGAGCCGGTGGCCACCGCACTCGCCTTCGAGCGCAGTTTTCTCTTCGTCGCCAACGAGACCCAGGCCGCCGAGCTCGATGCCGACAGCGAGGACGATGTGCTGGCGCTGAGCCGCACCTTCGACCTGCTCGCGCTGGTCGAGGACGAACTGCTGATGGAGCTTCCCCCGGTGGCGCGCCACGAGACCTGCCCGGTCGAGGTCCAGCTCGACCGCGGCGAAGCCCTGCCCGACGGTCAGCCTGCGCTGCCCGCACCGGCTGGCGACGCCGCAGCGGAGGACAGCGCCGGAGGGCGCCCGAATCCGTTCGCGGTGCTGGCCCGGCTGCGTCGGGATCCGGGCGCGGACGGCGGCGACAGCACCGGCTGACGCGGCGCGACAGCAACACCCGGCCACCCCGAAGCCCCTCGAGTCCGGGAGCATTCGGAACCTGCCGGGAGGTCGTGCTACAATCGAAAGCTTTTCCAATCGGAAAACCAGGATTCAGGAGTCTCAACATGGCCGTCCAGCAAAACAAGAAGTCGCCGTCCAAGCGTGGCATGCACCGTTCGCACAATGCCCTGACCACCCCGGGCACTGCGGTCGAGTCGACCACCGGCGAAATCCATCTGCGTCACCACATCAGCCCGACCGGCTTCTACCGTGGCCGCAAGATCCTGAAGACCAAGGCCGACGCCTGAGTCTTGCCGGCTGCCGGCCTGCCCGCCGGCACTGACACCCAATCTGCCCTGCCTTGAACGACACGACCCGCACGGTCCGGCTGTCGGTGGACTGCATGGGGGGCGATCACGGCCCTTCCGTGACGCTGCCCGCATGCCGCTCCTTTCTTGACCGGCATCCCGATGCCGAGCTGGTGCTCGTGGGCACCGAACAGGCGCTCGCGCCCGCCGCCGGCTGGGCGCGCTGCCGCATGGTGATCGCCTCCGAAGTCGTCGAGATGGACGACCCGGTGGAAGTCGCCCTGCGCAAGAAGCGCGACTCGTCGATGCGCGTGGCCATCCAGCAGGTCAAGCCTGACGGGAATGGCGTGACGATGGCCGACGCCTGCGTCTCCGCAGGCAATACCGGCGCACTGATGGCGGTGGCCCGCTATCTGCTGAAGACCCTGGACGGCATCGATCGGCCGGCCATCGCCAGCGTCATGCCCAACCAGCACGACGGCTTCACGACCATGCTCGACCTCGGGGCGAACGTGGACTGCAGCGCCGAGCACCTGCTGCAGTTTGCGGTCATGGGCAGCGCGCTGGTCTCGGCCGTCGACGGCAAGGAGGCCCCGACCGTGGGCCTGCTCAACATCGGCGAGGAAGCGATCAAGGGCAACGAGACGATCAAGCGTGCCGGCGAACTGCTGCGCGCCGTCTCCGCGGCCGGTCACATCAACTTCCACGGCAATGTCGAGGGCAACGACATCTTCAAGGGCACGACCGACCTCGTCGTCTGCGACGGCTTTGTCGGCAATGTCGCCCTGAAGACGGCCGAGGGTCTGGCCGGCATGATCACCAGCTTCCTGAAGCAGGAGTTCACCCGCACGCCGCTGACCAAGATGGTGGCGATGCTGGCGATGCCGATGCTCAAGCGCTTCTCGCGGCGACTCGATCACCGCCGATTCAACGGCGCGGCGCTGCTGGGCCTGCGCGGCCTGGTGTTCAAGAGCCACGGCTCGGCCGATGCGCTGGCCTTCGAGAACGCGCTGAATCGGGCGTATGATGCCGCCCGGAACCGCCTGCTCGACCGGGTGCATGATCGGATCCTCGCCACGCTGCAGGCCCTGCCCGGTGCCGGCACGACGGCGGCGAACGAGCCCCCGGCAGCCCGTCACGCTGCATGACCACCCCCACACCCCGCCATTCGCGCATTTCCGGCACCGGCAGTGCGCTGCCCCCGCATCGCCTGAGCAACGCCGATCTGGTCGCCCGCCTGGCGGCGGACGGCATCGAGAGCTCGGACGACTGGATCGTCGAGCGCACCGGCATCCGCGCCCGCCACTTCGTCGACGACACCCAGAACGCCAGCGATCTGGCGGTGGAGGCGGCGCAGCGCGCGCTCGAGGCCGCACAGCTCACCGGCGCCGACATCGACCTGATCATCGTCGCGACCTCGACGCCGGACATGGTCTTTCCGTCGACCGCGACCATCGTGCAGCGCAAGCTCGGCATCCAGCACGGCTGCCCGGCCTTCGACGTGCAGGCGGTGTGCTCGGGCTTCGTCTATGCGCTGACCGTCGCCGACGCGATGGTGCGCGCCGGCAGCGCCCGCAATGCGCTGGTGATCGGCGCGGAAGTGTTCTCGCGCATCCTCGACTTCAAGGACCGCACCACCTGCGTGCTGTTCGGCGACGGCGCCGGCGCCGTGGTGCTGTCGGCCTCCGACACGCCCGGCATCCTGGCCACCGACCTGCATGCCGACGGCCGCCATCTGGACATCCTGTGCGTGCCCGGCACCGTCTCGGGCGGCCGAATCAGCGGCGTGCCACTGCTGCGCATGGACGGCCAGGCCGTCTTCAAGCTCGCCGTGGGCGTGCTGGAGAAGACCGCGCGCGCCAGCCTCGAGAAGGCCGGCCGCACCGAGGCCGACATCGACTGGCTGATCCCGCATCAGGCCAATATCCGCATCATGCAGGGCACCGCCCGCAAGCTGAAGCTGCCGCTGGAGAAGGTGATCGTCACCGTCGACCAGCACGGCAACACCTCGGCCGCGTCGATCCCGCTGGCGCTGGACGCCGGCGTGCGCGACAGCCGCATCCGCCGCGGCGAGACGCTGCTGCTCGAGGGCGTCGGCGGCGGCTTCACCTGGGGCTCGGTGCTGCTGGACTTCTGAGTCCGCTGCCCGACACCGCCCCGCTTCCTCCACGACAACTCACGGATCTCACATGACCGCGTTCGCCTTCGTGTTCCCCGGCCAGGGGTCGCAGTCGGTGGGCATGCTCTCGGCCTGGGGCGACCACCCCGCCGTGCGCGCCACCCTCGAAGAAGCCAGTGCCGCCCTGGGCGAGGACGTCGCCCGCCTGATCGGCGAAGGCCCGAAGGAAGCGCTGGACCTGACCACCAACACCCAGCCGGTCATGCTGACCGCCGGCATCGCCAACTACCGCGCGTGGCTGGCCGAGGGCGGCGCGGCGCCGGCGATCGTCGCCGGCCACTCGCTGGGCGAGTACACCGCGCTGGTGGCCGCAGGCAGCCTGTCGCTGATGGATGCCCTGCCGCTGGTGCGCCTGCGCGCCCAGGCGATGCAGGACGCGGTGCCGGTGGGCACCGGCGGCATGGCCGCGATCCTGGGCCTGGACGCCGCCACGGTGCGCGCGGGCTGCGCCCAGGCCGCCGCCGAGTCGGGCGAAGTGGTCGAGGCCGTCAACTTCAACGATCCCAAGCAGACCGTCATCGCCGGCTCCAAGGCCGGCGTCGAGGCGGGCTGCGCGGTGCTGAAGGGCCTGGGCGCCAAGCGCGCGCTGCCGCTGCCGGTGTCCGCGCCCTTCCATTCCAGCCTGATGAAGCCCGCCGCCGAGCGCCTGCGCGAGCGCCTGGCCACGATCACGATCCAGGCGCCGCAGATCCCGGTGCTGAACAACATCGACGTCGCCGCGCCGACCGAGCCGGACGCGATCCGCGACGCGCTCTACCGCCAGGCCTTCGGCCCGGTGCGCTGGGTCGAGCTGGTCGGCGCGCTGAAGGCGCGCGGCATGACCCATGTGATCGAATGCGGCCCCGGCAAGGTGCTCGCCGGCATGGTCAAGCGCATCGACGCCGAACTCGCCTCCGCCACGATCCTCGATCCGGTCACCCTGACCGAAGTCAAGACCCTGCTCGCATGAACGCTCCCGCCCAAGCTCAACAGGTTGCTCTCGTCACCGGCGCCAGCCGCGGCATCGGCCGCGCCATCGCGCTGCTGCTGGCCGAGCGTGGCTTCAAGGTCATCGGCACCGCCACCAGCGACAGCGGCTCGGCCGCGATCGGCGAGGCGCTGGCCCCCTTCGGCGGCCTGGGCCTGACGCTCAACGTCACCGACGCCGCCGCGCTGGACGCCGCCATCGACGGCATCGTCAAGACGCACGGCGGCCTGCATGTGCTGGTCAACAACGCCGGCATCACCCGCGACACGCTGGCCATGCGCCTGAAGGACGACGACTGGGACGCGGTGATCGACACCAACCTCAAGTCGGTCTTCCGCGCCTGCCGCGCCGCGATCAAGCCGATGATGAAGCAGCGCTTCGGCCGCATCGTCAACATCACCTCGGTGGTGGGCGCCTCGGGCAATCCGGGCCAGGCCAACTACTGCGCCTCCAAGGCCGGCGTGGCGGGCATGACCCGCTCGCTGGCCCAGGAGCTGGGCAGCCGCAACATCACCGTCAACTGCGTCGCCCCCGGCTTCATCGCCACCGACATGACCGAGGTGCTGCCGGAAGAACAGAAGAAGGCCCTGATGGCGAAGATCCCGCTGGGCCGCCTGGGCTCGCCGCAGGACATCGCCGAGGCGGTGGCCTTCCTGGCCTCGCCCGCTGCCGGCTACATCACCGGCACCGAGCTGCATGTCAACGGCGGCATGTACATGAACTGATGTCCAGGTGATCCGTCTGCCCTGCGCGGATCATCGGGACGGGCTTTCAGTGAATTGCCTCACGAAGCCCTTAGAATCGCAGGCTGTTTTTGCACCAACCCTCTCGGAGGAGAGAAATGAGCGACATCGAAGCACGCGTCAAGAAGATCATTGCCGAACAACTCGGTGTGGCCGAGGAAGAAGTGACGGCCGAGAAGGCCTTCGTCGCCGATCTGGGCGCCGACTCGCTGGACACCGTCGAGCTGGTCATGGCCCTGGAAGACGAGTTCGGCATCGAGATCCCGGACGAAGAGGCCGAGAAGATCACCACCGTCCAGGCCGCGATCGACTACGCCAAGGCCAACCAGGCCTGAGCCTGACGCGCCCCCTTCCCAACCGACCGCACTCCGCATCCGCATGACCCGTCGCCGCATTGTCGTGACCGGTCTGGGCCTCGTCACCCCGGTGGGCAACACCGTGGACGAGTCCTGGGCCAGCATCGTCGCCGGAAAGTCCGGCATCGACCATGTCACCCATTTCGACGCATCGAACCTGTCGGTGCGCTTCGCGGGTGAGGTCAAGGGCTTCCGGATCGAGGACTACATCCCGGCCAAGGAAGCGCGTCACATGGACGCCTTCATCCACTACGGCATCGCGGCCTCGCTGCAGGCCGTGAAGGATGCCGGCCTGCCTACCGGCGAGGCGCTGAGCGAGGAATTCGCCGAGCGCATCGCGGTGATGGTCGGTTCGGGAATCGGTGGCCTGCCGATGATCGAGAACACCCACGACGAATACCGCGAACGTGGCCCGCGCCGCATCTCGCCGTTCTTCGTCCCGGCCTCGATCATCAACATGATTTCCGGCCATGTCTCCATCCAGTGCGGCTTCAAGGGCCCGAACCTGGCGCTGGTGACGGCCTGCACGACCGGCCTGCACAGCATCGGCATGGCCGCTCGCATGATCGAGTACGGCGATGCCGACGTGGTGGTGGCCGGTGGCGCCGAGTCCACCGTCTCGCCGCTGGGCATGGGCGGCTTTGCCGCGGCACGTGCGCTGTCCACCCGCAACGACGACCCGAAGACCGCGTCGCGCCCGTGGGACAAGGACCGCGACGGCTTCGTGCTCGGCGAAGGCGCCGGCGTGATGGTGCTCGAGGAGTACGAGCACGCCAAGAAGCGCGGCGCGAAGATCTACGCCGAGATCGCCGGCTTCGGCATGAGCGGCGACGCCTATCACATGACCGCGCCGAACGTCGACGGCCCGCGCCGCTCGATGCAGATGGCCCTGCGCAACGCCGGCATCAACGCCGACGAGGTGCAGTTCGTCAACGCGCACGGCACCTCGACGCCGCTGGGCGATGTCAACGAAACCAACGCGATCAAGCTGGCCTTCGGCGATCATGCCAAGAAGCTGGTGGTCAACTCGACCAAGTCGATGACCGGCCACCTGCTGGGCGGCGCCGGCGGCATCGAGTCGGTATTCACCGTGCTGGGCCTGCATCACCAGATCTCGCCGCCGACGATCAACCTCTTCAACCAGGATCCGGAGTGCGATCTCGACTACTGCGCGAACACCGCGCGCGAGATGCGCATCGATGTCGCCGTGAAGAACAACTTCGGTTTCGGCGGCACCAACGGCACCCTGGTCATTCGCCGCGTCTGAGTCCCGCCTCCTTGCCGACGACGCCTGACGGCGATGGCCCGGACCCTGCTGGAGCCAGCGCCCTTCGTGCTGCGTCCGGACCCGCGCTGGCCCCGCCTGCTGCGGACCAGCCTGCTGCTGCCGCCGCTGCTCGTGGCGAGCTGGCTGCTCTGGCATCAGGTGCAGGTCGGTGCCGGCCTGCCTCCGGTGCTGCCGCTTGTGGCCGCGCTGTTGGCCATGGGAGCGCAGCTTGTGCTGGTACGCCGGATGCTGCGCGAATCGGTGCCTGGGCAGACGCTCTGCCTGCGCCCCCCGGCGCCCGGCGTTCCTGTCTGGCACGTCGACAGACAGCCCGGCGAGCCGGTCTGCCACATCGATGCCGGAGACTGGCTGCTGCTGCGCATCACCCTGCGGGCCGAGCGGCCGCGCTGGCTCGCGCTGGCTCGCCGCGATCAGCCCGACGAATGGCACCGGCTGCGCTGTGCGCTGCAGGCCAGGCCGGCCGCCATGGCGCCGTCGCCGTCATCCCCTACCCCTTTGCCCCCTGCTGAGCGATGAGCGACGACGCCGATCAACAACTGGTCGAACGGGTCCGCCAGGGCGACATGCAGGCCTTCGAGATGCTGGTGGTCAAGTACCAGCGCCGGATCGAGCGCCTGATCGGCCGATTCGTCCGCGATGTCGACCTGGTGCCCGACATCGCGCAGGAAACCTTCATCCGCGCCTACCGGGCCATCCCCCAGTTCCGGGGGGAAAGCGCCTTCTACACCTGGCTCTATCGCATCGCGGTCAACACCGCCAAGAAGGCGCTGGCCGACTTGAAGCGCGATCCGGTCATGACCGAGAGCGCGCTGGCCTCCGCCAGCCAGGATGACGAGGGAACCGAACGGCGCGAACATGAACTAAGCCATGACGAGACGCCGGAAGCGCTGATGGCCAGCCGCGAGATCGCGGACACGGTCAACGCCGCGATCGCGGCCCTGCCCGACGACCTGCGCCAGGCCATCCTGCTGCGCGAGATCGAGGGGCTCTCGTACGACGAGATCGCCGTGGTGATGGCGTGTCCGATCGGCACCGTGCGCTCGCGCATCTTTCGTGCGCGGGAGGCGATTGCCACTCGGCTGCGTCCTCTTCTGGATACCCAACAGGGCCGACGCTGGTGAATCCTGCAGCCCGGCCTGGAGCGAGTGATGAGCGAATCTGATCTGCCTGCGGAGCGTGTCCGCTCGCACGAGAGACTGTCGGCCCTGATGGACGGCGAAGCCGACCGCGACCTGGTCCAGGCGGTCTGCCGCCAGTGGCGCCAGGACGAGGACGACCGCGCCCAGTGGCATGCCTACCACCTGATCGGCGACGTGCTGCGCTCGGAGGATCTCGGGCAGCGCAGCGCCAGCGACGCGGCCTTCCTGGCCGGCGTGCGCGAGCGGCTGGCCCGCGAGCCGGTCGTGCTGGCGCCGCAGCCGATGATCGTGCCGGAACAGCCCATCGAGCAGCAGCAGGTCACGCGCACCGCCCAGGTCGTCGGCCTGCCGGTGCAGCGCAGTCTGGGCATGCGCATGCGCCGCTGGGTCGCGCCGGTCGGCATGGCAGCCGGCGTGGCCCTGGTGGCTGGCGCGGTGCTGGTGACCCGCCCCGATGCGCTCACCAGCGGAGCCGGCCAGCTGGCGGTCAGCACGCCCGCACCGACGGCGCCGGAGGTGCAGACCGTGCGCGTGCAGGCCCCGACCGGTCCCGAGGGCGATGCCGCCGACCTGATCCGCTATGTCAATGCCCACCATCAGCATCTCCATGACGGCGCCAGCCTCGGACCGGCTCCGGGCTACCTGCGCAGCACCTCCTTCGAGACGGTGCCCGCACGCTGAGATCACCCGTCGGCATGCATCCATGAGGATCCACCTTCAGGCGGGCCTGTCCCGCGCCGCGGCGGCCACCCTGCTTGGTGGCGCGCTGCTGATGCCTGGGGCGCATGCAGCGGCCCCCGGTCACCCGGCGAGCCACGCCGCCGGCAGCACAGCCCCCGCCGATCTCGGCACGCTGCTGCGCCGCATCCAGGACGCCGGCCTGCAGCAGAGCTATGTCGGCACCTATGTGACCAGCAGCGGCGGCCAGATCAGCAGTTCGCGCATCACCCACTACTGCGACGGCCGCGAGCAGATCGAGCGCATCGAGGCCCTCGACGGCCAGATGCGCCGGGTGTTCCGCCACAACGACACCATCCATGTGCTCTGGCCGGCGCGCCGCAGCGCGCTGATCGAGCAGCGCGACCTGCTCGGCCGCTTCCCGCAGCCGCTGCAGCCCGGCGACTCCGGCCGGCTGACCGACTCCTATGAGCTAATGCTGGAAGCGGACGACCGGGTGGCCGGACTCGAGGCCCAGGTCGTGACGCTGCGCCCGCGCGACGCGATGCGCTATGCCCGGCGCCTCTGGCTGGAGCGCCGCACCGGCCTGCTGCTGCGCTCCGACCTGCTGGGGCCGCAGGGCGAGGTGCTCGAATCGACCGCCTTCAGCGAACTGCAGATCGGCAGCAAGCTGCAGCCCCAGCAGCTGCTGCAGGAGATGAACCAGCTCGAGGGCTATCAGATCAGCCGACCGAGCTACCAGCCGACCGATCTGGGCGCGGAAGGCTGGAGCCTGCGCGCGCCGGTGTCGGGCTTCGTCGCCCAGCGGGTGCTGCGCCGACCGATCACGCCGTGGCCGGCGCCGCGCCCCACGGCCGAGCCGCAGCCGGTCTCACAGTCACCAGGCGCAGGCGCCAGCGTCCTGCAGGCGGTCTACAGCGACGGCCTGGCCAATGTCTCCCTCTTCATCGAGCCCCATGTCGCCGGCGTGAGCCGCCGCGAGACACCCGCCACCGTCGGCAGCACCAGCGCGCTGAGCCGGCGACTGGGCGACTGGTGGGTGACCGCCGTCGGCGCCGTGCCGCCGGCCACGCTGCAGCAGTTCACCGGCAGCATCGAGCGCAAGCGCAAGCCCTGATCCTTCACCGCGATCCACGATGTCCGACACTTCCGCACCGCACCAGATCACCCGCCCGTCACAACGCTGGCTGATGGCCGGCTCCGCGCTGCTGGGCGCGACCGCGCTCGTCGCGGCACTGACCTCGTCCCATGACGCCACCGCACAAGGCACGCCGGCCAGCGTGACCGCGACAGCGACAGCCGCCCAGTCGGGCAGTGCGGCGCTGGCCCGCGGCCTGCCTGACTTCGCCGATCTGGTCGAGCAGGTCGGCCCGGCGGTGGTCAACATCCGCACCACCGCGAAGGTGGCGACCGCCGCGCGCGGACAGGCCGGCCCCGACGAGGAAATGCAGGAGTTCTTCCGCCGCTTCTTCGGCGTGCCGATGCCGCGCCGCGGTCAGCCGCAGCCCGATGACGAGGACGGCGGCGGCGGCAACGGCCCGCGCGGCGTCGGCTCGGGCTTCATCGTCTCGGCCGACGGCCTGGTGATGACCAACGCGCATGTGATCGACGGCGCCGACGAGGTCATCGTGCGCCTGACCGACAAGCGCGAGTTCAAGGCGCGGGTGGTCGGCGCGGACAAGCGCACCGACGTGGCGATGCTGAAGATCGAGGCCGCCGGCCTGCCCACCGTGCGCTTCGGCGACGTCAACCGCCTGCGCGTTGGCGAATGGGTGATCGCGATCGGCTCGCCCTTCGACCTCGACAACACCGTGACCGCCGGCATCGTCAGCGCCAAGGCGCGCGACACCGGCGAGATGCTGCCCTTCATCCAGACCGACGTCGCGATCAATCCCGGCAACTCGGGCGGCCCGCTGATCAACCTGCGCGGCGAGGTGGTCGGCATCAACTCGCAGATCTACAGCCGCTCGGGCGGCTACATGGGCATTTCCTTCGCGATCCCGATCGACGAGGCCAACCGCGTCGCCGACCAGCTCAAGGCCGGCGGGCGGGTGGTGCGCGGGCGCATCGGCGTGCAGATCGGCGAAGTGACCAAGGACGTGGCCGAGTCACTCGGCCTGGCCCGGGCGGCCGGCGCGCTGGTGCGCTCGGTCGAGCCTGGCAGCCCGGCCGAGAAGGCCGGACTGGAGGCCGGCGACATCGTCACCCGCTTCGACGGCAAGGCGGTCGAGAAGTGGAACGACCTGCCGCGCCTGGTCGGCAACACGAAGCCGGGCACGAAGTCGACGCTGCAGGTCTGGCGCCGCGGCAGCACCCGCGACCTGGGCGTGACGGTGGCCGAGCTCGAGCCGGAAACGAAGCCGGCGGCCGCGCGCAGCGGCAAGGCCGAACCCAAGGCGCCGACCACCGGCGTGGCCGCCAGCGTGCTGGGCCTGACAGTGAGCGACCTGAGCGCGGAGCAGCGCCGCGAGGCGCGCGTCAAGGCTGGCGGCGTGCGGGTCGAGGCGGTCGACGGCCCGGCAGCCCGTGCTGGCCTGCGCGAAGGCGACCTGATCCTGGGCCTGGGCCAGGCGGAGGTGACTGACGCGCGCCAGTTCGATGCGCTGGTGGCCCGCCTCGACCGCAGCCGCCCGGCCAGCCTGCTGGTGCGGCGCGGCAACGAGGCGCAGTTCGTGCTGATCCGACCCAACCCCGCCCGCTGAACCGCCAGCCCGGGGGTTTTGGCTACAATGCCGGGCTGACCGGGCTGATCGCCCCTTGAATGCCTGCCGGAAGGCGCGTCATCGCTCGGACGACGCGCCTTTTTTCGTTGCGCCGAAGCCTGTCGGTCCGCGCGACCTGTTTCCGCCCCACCTGCCGCTGCCGGCCAGCGTCGAAGAAGCGCACTGCACCTGCACGCCATGGATCACATCAGAAACTTCTCCATCATCGCCCACATCGACCACGGCAAGAGCACGCTGGCGGACCGACTGATCCACCGCTGCGGCGGCCTGAGCGACCGCGAAATGGAAGCCCAGGTGCTCGACTCGATGGACATCGAGCGCGAGCGCGGCATCACGATCAAGGCACAGACCGCCGCGCTGCAGTACACGGCCAAGGACGGCAAGGTCTACAACCTGAACCTGATCGACACGCCCGGGCACGTCGACTTCTCCTACGAGGTCAGCCGCTCGCTGTCAGCCTGCGAGGGCGCGCTGCTGGTGGTCGACGCCTCGCAGGGCGTCGAGGCGCAGACGGTGGCCAACTGCTACACAGCGCTCGACCTGGGCGTCGAGGTGGTGCCGGTCCTGAACAAGATGGACCTGCCCTCGGCCGACCCGGACAACGCCAAGGCCGAGATCGAGGACGTGATCGGCATCGACGCCACCGACGGCATACCCTGCTCGGCCAAGACCGGCATGGGCATCGACGAGATCCTCGAAGCCGTCATCACCCGCATGCCGCCGCCCAAGGGCGACCCGGACGGCCCGCCGCGCGCGATGATCATCGACGCCTGGTTCGACAACTACGTCGGCGTGGTGATGCTGGTGCGCGTGGTCGACGGCGCGCTGCACAAGAACGAGCGCATCCGCCTGATGGCGACCAACACGGTCTATCCGATCGACCACCTGGGCGTCTTCACCCCGAAGAGCGAGAACCGCGACTGCCTGCGCGCCGGCGAGGTGGGCTTCCTGATCTGCGGCATCAAGGAGCTGGCCTCGGCCAAGGTCGGCGACACGGTGACGCTCGACAAGAAGCTGCCCAACAACGCCGGCCCCGCCAGCGAGGCCCTGCCCGGCTTCAAGGAAATCCAGCCTCAGGTCTTCGCCGGCCTCTACCCGTCGGAGTCGAGCGAGTACGAGCAGCTGCGCGACGCGCTGGAGAAGCTCAAGCTCAACGACAGCTCGCTGCGCTTCGAGCCCGAGGTCAGCCAGGCGCTGGGCTTCGGCTTCCGCTGCGGCTTCCTGGGCCTGCTGCACATGGAGATCGTGCAGGAACGCCTGGAGCGTGAGTTCGACCAGGATCTGGTCACGACCGCCCCGAGCGTGGTCTACGAGGTCGAGCTGAACGACGGCACCGTGCTGGAGGTCGAGAACCCCAGCAAGATGCCCGAGGTCGGCCGCATCAAGGAGATCCGCGAGCCCATCGTCACCGTGCACCTGTACATGCCGCAGGACTACGTCGGCCCAGTGATGACGCTGGCCAACCAGAAGCGCGGCGTGCAGCTCAACATGGCCTACCACGGCAAGCAGGTCATGCTGACCTATGAGCTGCCGCTGGCCGAGATCGTGCTGGACTTCTTCGACAAGCTCAAATCGGTCAGCCGCGGCTACGCCTCGATGGACTACGAGTTCAAGGAGTACCGCGCCGCCGACGTGGTCAAGGTCGACATCCTGATCAACGGCGACCGGGTCGACCCGCTGGCGATGATCGTGCACCGCAGCCAAAGCCAGTTCCGCGGCCGCGCGGTGGCGGCCAAGATGCGCACGCTGATCCCGCGCCAGATGTACGACGTGGCCATCCAGGCCTCGATCGGCGCCAACATCATCGCCCGCGAGGACGTCAAGGCGCTGCGCAAGAACGTGCTGGCAAAATGCTATGGCGGCGACATCACCCGCAAGCGCAAGCTGCTCGAGAAGCAGAAGGCGGGCAAGAAGCGCATGAAGCAGATCGGCTCGGTGGAGGTGCCGCAGGAGGCCTTCCTGGCGATCCTTCAGGTGGACGACTGAGCGCCCGGCCCGCCGCCTCGCGCCCGAACAACCCGAACCGGACGATCGATGGGACCCCTCACCGGCATTCTCTACGGCCTGCTGGCGCTCTACGGCGCCGGCTGGTATCTGGGCAAGTGGAGCGGCAACTTCTCGCTGCTGCTCTTCACGCTGACCGTCGTGACGATGGCCTACTGGCTGGCCGAGCGCTTCGTCTTCCTGCCGCGCCGGCTGGCCGCCGCGGCGGCGCTGACCCGCGAGGACGGTGAACGCCGTGCCCAGCTCGCCCGTCAGGGCATCGAGCAGGTCGACAGCCAGGTCGAGGGCGCACGCCAGAAGATCCTCGCCCAGCCCTGGTGGCTGGACTGGACCGCCGGGCTGTTCCCGGTGATCCTGATGGTGTTCGTGCTGCGCTCCTTCCTGTTCGAGCCGTTCAAGATCCCGTCGGGCTCGATGATCCCGACGCTGGAGATCGGCGACCTGATCCTGGTGAACAAGTTCCACTACGGCGTGCGCCTGCCGGTGATCAACAAGAAGATCATCGACAACGAGCCGGTGCGCCGTGGCGACGTGATGGTGTTCCGCTATCCGGTCGACCCGGCCATCGACTTCATCAAGCGCGTGGTGGCGATTCCCGGCGACGAGGTCGCCTACATCAACCAGAAGCTCTACCTGAACGGCAAGCCGGTGCCGCTCGAGCAGCTCGAGGACTACTACGACGAGGACCGCCGCACCTATTCGCGCCAGTTCCGCGAGCAGGTCGGCGAGGACAGTCACCGCATCCTGGTGGATCCCTCGCTGCCGTCGAGCTACGGCATGCGTGCGCGCCAGTTTCCCGGCTCGGAGAACTGCACCTATACCGCCGAAGGTGTGACCTGCAAGGTTCCGGCCGGACACTACTTCATGATGGGCGACAACCGCGACAACTCCGAGGACTCCCGCTTCTGGGGCTTCGTGCCGGACGAGAACATCGTCGGCCGGGCCTTCTTCGTGTGGATGAACTTCGGCAACGTCAAGCGCATCGGCCCCTTCCACTGACCCTGCCCACCAGCCATCCCGCGGGACGGCGGCCAGCTCTGCGGCCGTGGCGACCCGCCGCCATCGAGGACCTCATCCGATGAACGCCCGTCTCCCGCACGCCCGCAGCCAGCGCGGCATCACCCTGATCGGCCTGGTCTTCTGGGCCGTGCTGATCTCGTCGGTCGCACTGCTGGCCATGCGCGTGATCCCGACCGTCAACGAATACCTGACGATCAAGCGGGTGGTCACCCGCATCGCCAGCAGCGGCGCCAGCACCGTACCGGGCATCCGCGCGGAATTTGACAAGATCAAGTCCGTCGAATACGCCATCAGCACGATCAGTGGCGAGGATCTGGACGTGACGAAGGACAATGACCGCATCGTCATCAGCTTCGCCTACGCCAAGGAGATCGATCTCTTCGGTCCGGTGGCTTTGCTGATCAGGTACAACGGCCGATCGCAGTAAAAAGGTCCTGACCTTGAATCCGTCTCTCGAAGCCTTCTCGCACCGCCTGGGTCACAGCTTCCGCCAGCGGGAACTGCTGACGCTGGCCCTGACGCATCGCAGCTACGGCGCCGACCACAACGAGCGCCTGGAATTCCTGGGCGACGCGGTGCTCAACCTCGCCGTCTCGGACCTGCTGTTCGATCAGTACGACGAGTCCCCGGAAGGCGAGCTGACCCGCATCCGCGCCCACCTGGTGCGCCAGGACATGCTGCACCGCATCGCGCTGTCGCTGGGCATTCCGGCGATGCTGCGCCTGTCGGAGGGCGAGGCCCGCGGCGGCGGCGCCCAGCGCCCCTCCATCCTGGCCGACGCGATGGAGGCCATCATCGGCGCGGTCTACCGCGACGCCGGCTTCGACGCCGCCCAGGCGCTGGTGCGCCGGCTGTTCTCGCCGCTGATCTCCGAGACCGCGACCCAGGCCTGGGCCAAGGACGCCAAGACCCAGCTGCAGGAGTGGCTGCAGGCGCGCCGCCACAGCGTGCCCGAATACCGCATCGAGACCACCCGCGGCCGCGCGCATGACCAGACCTTCGTCGTCGTCTGCGCGGTCGCCAGCCATGGCGTCGAGGCGCGCGGCGAAGGCCGCTCGCGCCGTGCCGCCGAGCAGGAAGCCGCCCGCATCGCCCTGGAGCGGCTCAGCGCCGAACACGAATGACCCTTCCGAACGAACCGAACCTTCCCGATTCCGAATCCGAGAACGAGACCGCCGACGGCGCCCCGTCGCTCCAGCCCGATCTGGAGGCCATGCTCGCCGCCGCCCGCCCGGGCGGCCAGCCCGAGGGCCCGACCCGCTGCGGCCTGATCGCCATCGTCGGCCGACCCAATGTCGGCAAGTCGACGCTGATGAACTCGCTGATCGGCCAGAAGGTCAGCATCACCTCGCGCAAGGCGCAGACGACGCGCCACCGCATCACCGGCATCGCCTCCGACGGCGACACGCAGTTCGTCTTCGTCGACACGCCCGGCTTCCAGACCCGCCACACCGTCAAGGGCACCGCGGCGCTGAACCGCAACCTGAACAAGACGGTGCAGTCGGTGCTGGGCGACGTGGACGTGGTGCTGTTCCTGGTCGATGCCGGCCGCTTCGGCCTGGACGACGCCAAGGTGCTGTCCATGATCCCGAAGGGCAAGCCGGTCTTCCTGATCGCCAACAAGCTCGACCTGATCCACCGCCGCGCCGACCTGCTGCCCTGGCTCAAGCAGATGCAGGAGCGCCATCCGTTCACCGAGTTCGTGCCGCTGCAGGCCACCAGGCAGGCCGACACCGAGCGGCTGCTGGGCATCATCCGCCCCTACCTGCCCGAGCAGCCCTGGTTCTACGACGCCGACGCGCTGACCGACCGCAGCGACAAGTTCCTCGCCGCCGAGCTGATCCGCGAGAAGCTCTTCCGCCTGACCGGCGACGAGCTGCCCTACACCTCGACCGTGCAGATCGACAAGTACGAGGAGGTCGAGGGCGGGCGCCTGAACCGCATCGCCGCGACCATCATCGTCGAGCGCGACGCGCACAAGGGCATGGTGATCGGCGAGAGCGGCGAGCGCCTCAAGCGCATCAGCACCGAGGCCCGCACCGAGATGGAGCGCCTGACCGGCAAGAAGGTCTTCCTGGAAGTCTGGGTGAAGGTGCGCTCCGGCTGGGCCGACGACGAGCACCGCCTGAAGAGCTACGGCTACGAGTGATCCGGTGGCCGTGAGCCGACGCGCCGCGCCGGCCGCGCTGGCCGCCTATGTGCTGCACCGCCATGACTGGAGCGAGTCCAGCCTGATCCTGGAGCTGTGGACGCGCGAGCGCGGCCGCATCGCCGCAGTCGCCAAGGGCGCCAAGCGGCCGCACTCGCAGCTGCGCAGCGTGCTGCTGCCCTTCCAGCGCCTGCAGATCGTGCTGGGCGGGCGCGCCGAGCGCCGCGACGAGGCCGCGCCGCCCGAGATCCACCTGCTGCGCAGCGCCGAATGGGCCGGCGCCCTGCCCGACGGCCGCGGCGTGGCGGCGATGCCCTCCGGCGCGGCGCTGCTGGCCGGATTCCATCTCAACGAGCTGCTGATGCGCGCGCTGCAGCGCCACGATCCGCATCCGCGCCTGTTCGACGCCTACGCGCTGACGCTGCCGGCGCTCGATCGCGACGACGAGGCCGCCACCGCCGCGGCCCTGCGCGCCTTCGAGCTGGTCCTGCTGCGCGAATCGGGCGTGCTGCCCGAACTGGGCCGGGTCACGCAGACGCAGCAGCCGGTCGAGCCCCGAGCCCGCCACGGCCTGCATGCCGAGCGGGGCGTGACGCCGATCGACGGTGCCGGCGGCCTGTCCGGCGCGACGCTGCATGCGCTGGAGGCAGCGCTGGCCGCCGGCGACCTGGCCGCCCTGCGCCAGGCCTGCCGCGGCGCGCTGCCGGCGCTGCGCACGCTGCTGCGCGGCCTGCTTCACTATCATCTGGACACCTCGATGCTGCGCACCCGCGCGCTGATGGTCGAGATCCAGAAGCTGACCGAACCTTCCACCCCACCATGAACCCTCTCGTCGCCCCCGAGGCCGGCCACCGTGGCAGCCGCACCGCGCTGTCGGTCAACCTGAACAAGGTCGCGCTGCTGCGCAACACCCGCCATCTCGGCATCCCGAGCGTCACGAAGGCGGCGCGCCTCGTGCTGGAGGCCGGCGCGCAGGGCCTCACCGTGCACCCGCGCCCGGACGAGCGCCACATCCGCGCCCAGGACGTGCGCGATCTGGCCGAGCTGCTGAAGGACTGGCCGCAGGTCGAATACAACATCGAGGGCAACCCCTTCCACAACCTGATGGACGTGATCCGCGAGATCCGCCCGCACCAGGCCACCTTCGTGCCCGACTCGGTCGGCCAGTTCACCTCCGACCACGGCTGGACCTTTCCCGCCGACCTCGAGCGGCTGGCGCCGGTGGTGGCCGAGACAAAGGCATTGGGCGTGCGCGTGAGCCTCTTCATGGACCCGATCCCCGAGATGATGCGCGCCGCGCGCGAGGTCGGCGCCGACCGGGTCGAGCTCTACACCGAGGCCTACGCCAGCGCCTGGGGCACGCCGCGCCAGGCTGCGGAACTGGCGCGCTACCGCGCCGCCGCCGAGGCCGCGCTGGCCGCCGGCCTGGAGATCAACGCCGGCCACGACCTGAACCGCGACAACCTCGCCGATTTCCTGCGCGAGGTGCCGGGCGTGCAGGAGGTGTCGATCGGCCACGCGCTGGTGGCCGACGCGCTGGAGCTGGGCTACACGGAAACCATCCGCGACTACCAGCGCTGCATCCAGCGCGCCTTCGCGCCGCGCTGAGCATGGTCCACGGCATCGGCACCGACATCTGCGACATCCGCCGCATCCGCGCGGCGCTGGAGCGCCACGGCGAGCGCTTCGCCGAGAAGGTGCTCGGCCCGAACGAGATGGCGGTCTTCCGCGCCCGCCGCGCGCAGGCCGAGGCCCGCGGCGTGGCCTACCTCGCCACCCGCTTCTCGGCCAAGGAAGCCTTCTCGAAGGCGATCGGCCTGGGCCTGCGCTCGCCGATGCGCTGGCGCGACTGCGAGACGCTCAACCGCCCCAGCGGCCAGCCCGAGATCCGCCTGCACGGCGCGCTGGCCGCCTGGTTCGACCAGCAGGGCCTGGTCGCCCATGTCAGCCTGACCGACGAGAGCGACTACGCCACCAGCTTCGTCGTCGTCGAGACCCGCCAACCCTGAGGCACGCCCCCATGCCCACCCGCAAGAGCAGCAAGAAGAAGTCCGACCTGCCCGCACCCGAGCCCATCGTCCCGGCGCACGCGCCGGTCGTGCTCGATGTCGCCGGCCTGACGCTGGACGACGACGACCGCCGCCGCCTGGCGCATCCGCTCACCGGCGGCCTGATCCTGTTCGGCCGCAACTGGAAGGACCGCGCACAGCTGACCCGGCTGGTGGCCGAGATCAAGTCGATCCGGCCCGACGTGGTGGTCTGCGTCGACCATGAGGGCGGCCGGGTGCAGCGCTTCCGCACCGACGGCTTCACCCACCTGCCGCCGATGCGCGCCTTCGGCGAGCGCTGGATGAACGACGCGGCCCAGGGCGAAGGCCACGGCGCCCTGACCGCCTGCGACATGGCCTGCGCCGCCGGCCGGGTGCTGGCGGCCGAGCTGCGCGCCTGCGGCGTCGACCTGAGCTTCACGCCGGTGCTCGACCTGGACCACGGCCGCAGCGGCGTCATCGGCAACCGCGCCTTCCACCGCGACCCGCGGGTGGCCGCGACGCTGGCGCGCAGCCTGATGCAGGGCCTGCTGCAGGCCGGCATGGCCAACTGCGGCAAGCATTTTCCCGGCCACGGCTGGGCCGAGGCCGACAGCCATGTCGCGGTGCCCACCGACGAGCGCACGCTCGAGACGATCCTGGCCGACGACGCCCGCCCCTACGAATGGCTCTCGACCTGCCTGACCAGCGTGATGCCCGCGCATGTGATCTATCCGCAGGTCGACGCGCGGCCGGCGGGCTACTCGCCGCGCTGGCTGAACGCGGTGCTGCGCGAGCAGCTCGGCTTCACCGGCGTGATCTTCAGCGACGACCTGAGCATGGAGGGCGCGCGCCGCGTGCCCGGCGTCAAGGACGGCGCGGTGCTGAGCTACACCGAGGCCGCGACGCTGGCGCTGGGCGCGGGCTGCGACATGGTGCTGCTGTGCAACCAGTCGCTCGACGGCGGCCGCGCGGTCGACGCGCTGCTCGACGGCCTGCAGGCGGCGCTGGAGCGCGGCGACTGGCACCAGAGCCCCGACAGCGAGGCGCGCCGCCTGGCGCTGCTGCCGCAGACCCCGCCGCTGACCTGGGACGAGCTGATGCACGACGCGCCCTACCGGCGCGCGCTGCAGCGGATCGAGCCGCTGCTCTGAACGCGACGGCCGGCCCGGCTCAGGCCGCGCGACGCAGCGCGGTGTAGGCCTCGCGCGCCAGCGCACCGCCCTGCTCGCGCGTCTGTGCGTGGGCGGCCCGCTCGGCCGCCAGTTCGGCATGCAGCGACTTCAGCGCCTGGTAGGCCTCGCGCGACAGCGCCGCCGACTGCCGGGCGGCCGTCTCGCCGGACTGCTGCAGCGCCTGCAGCCGACGCTCGTCAGCCTGGCGATCCGCCTGCACCGCCTCGAGCTGGCGCGAGAGCGCCTCGGCGCGCTGCTGCAGCGACTGGCGTTCGCTGGCCGATCGCGCCTGCTCCTCGCGCAGCGCCGCCACTGCGGCCTCCGACTGGCGCCGGGTCTCGGCCAGGCGGTGATTGAGCGCATCCAGTTCGGCGCGGCTGGCGGCCTGGGCACGCGTCAGCGCCGTCTGGCTCTCGCTCAGGGTCGCGGCCTGAGAGGCCCGCTCCCGGCTTTCCCGGGCCTCGACCTCGGACTGCAGCGCCGCCATCTGGCGGGCCGCCTCGCCCCGGCCCTGGCCCCGGCCGATCCAGAAACCGGCGGCAGCGGCCAGCAGGATGAACAACAGGCTTGTCACGAGCAGATCTCCTCTTTCTTCCTCATGGCTGGGCACTGTAGTGATGCCGCAGACAAGCGCCCACCCGCACAGACCCGGCCTCGCTCAGCCGCGCTGCTCCAGGCTGATACAGCCATGCAGCCGGGCCGGACACACGCCGCGCAGCGCGTTGCACAGCGCCAGCGCCTCGGCGCGCTCGAGATCGGCCGGGCGCAGCACGCGCTCCTGCAGCGCCCAGGCCGGATCGGCCATCAGCGCCGCGCGCATCACGCCGGGCAGCGCGCCGGCGGCCACCGGCGGCGTCCACCAGCGGCCGTCCAGGCGCAGCAGCAGCGTGCTGCGCGCACCCTCGGTCAGCTCGCCGCGCGGGTTGACGAAGATGCGGTCGAAGGCGCCCTGCGCCTCGGCCTCGCGGATCGCCGCGTCGTAGGTGGCGCGCAGCGAGGTCTTGTGCGCCAGCAGCGCCGCCTCGTCCGCCGGCAGCGCCGGGCCCGGCGGCAGCAGGCCCAGCGGCCCGTCGGGCAGCGACGCGAGCACGCCGTGACGGATCTGCCAGCCGCCGTCGCGCGCCAGGTCCAGCCGCAGCCGGTGGACGAGTTCGCCCGGCAGCGCCTGCGCCTGCGCGAGCACCGCCGCCCGCAGCGCCTCGCCGTCGAAGGCGAAGCCCAGCGCCGCCGCGCTGGCGCCCAGCCGCGCCAGATGCGCCGGCAGCCGCAGCGGCTGGCCGGCCTCGACGCGGATCGTCTCGAACAGCGTGAAGCCCGGATCGGGCCGGGTGGCGAAGCGCGACTTCAGCCGCCACTCGGCCGCCTCGTCCTCGGCCACCGAATCGAGCACGATGCCACCGCCCACGCCCAGCGTGACCGGCCGCAGGCCGCCTTGCCCCGGCACAGGACCAACCGGCGCGCCCAGCTCCAGCGTGCGGATTGCCACCGAGAGCGCGAAGTCGCCCAGCCGCCGGTCGCTGCCGGGCGCGGGCGCCTCCACCCAGCCGATCGCGCCGGTGTAGAGCCCGCGCGGCGAGGATTCGAGCGACTCGATCAGCTGCATCGTGCGGTGCTTCGGGGCGCCGGTGATCGAGCCGCAGGGAAAGAGCGCGCGCAGCACCGCCGGCAGATCGGCGCCCGGCGCGGGCTCGGCCTCGACGGTGGAGGTCATCTGGAAGACGGTGCGGTAGGGCTCGACCTGGAACAGCGCCGGCACCTTCACGCTGCCGGTGCGGGCGATGCGGCCGAGGTCGTTGCGCAGCAGGTCCACGATCATCAGGTTCTCGGCGCGGTTCTTGGTGTCGGCGCCCAGCCAGGCGGCGGCGGCGGCATCGGCCTGCGCGTCGTCGGGGCGGCGCGCGGCGGTGCCCTTCATCGGCCGCGCCTGCAGCCGTCCGCCCTCGTGGCGCACAAAAAGCTCCGGCGAGCACGACAGCACCCAGCGGTCGCCCGGCAGCGCCACCAGCGCGCCGAAGGGCACCGGCTGCAGCGCGCGCAGCCGCCGGTACAGCGCCAGCGGCGTGCCGAGCGCCTGGCCGCGCAGGCGCAGCGTGTGGTTGACCTGGTAAGTCTCGCCGGCGCGGATCAGCGCGTGGATGCGCGCGATCGCGGCGGCGTAGGTGGCGTCTTCGTCGTCGGGCTGCGGCGCCAGCACCGCCGCCGGCGCGGGCTCGGCGCGGCCCTCGGCCTGGGCCAGCCAGGCGGCCACGCCCTCGGCGTCGAGCCGCTGCAGGCGCGAGAACATCAGGAGCCGCAGCGCGCCCGGCGCCTGCTCGCTCCAGCCGCCGGGCGTTCCGGCACCGGCCAGCCGCACGCCCCATTCGTAGTCGGCCAGCAGCAGCGCGTGCGCCCCGGCGGCGATCTGCGCCTGCGCGCCGGCCCAGACCGCCTCCAGCGTGGCCGGATCGTCGCAGCGCCACTCGCCGAGCCAGCCGCTCAGCAGCCGGCTGCGCGGCGCCCCCGCAGGCGCGTCGGCCTCGTCGAGCAGCGCGAAGACGGCGGAATGATCGGAAGACGGGACAGGATCGGCAGGCAGGAACACGGTCGTGTACTGGAAATGGGACAGGTAGCAGGGCGGACAGGCGCAGCAGCTCGGACGCGCCCAGGACTCACGCATGCATCATGCCCGGCCAAGAAAAACGCCGCCGGGCGCAAGCCGGGCGGCGTCATGTCGGAGACGCCCTGCAGGCGCAGGGCATCACCCTCGGGCTCACGGCATCAGCCGCGCGCCGCCTGGGCCTCGACCTCGAAAGGCAGCTGCAGCGAGGCCAGATCGCGGCGGGTCTCGACCAGGATCAGCGGCCCCTCGTCGACCAGCACCACCGGACGCGGCTCGCGCGGCACATGGACCGGCTTGGGCTCGGCGGCGATCGCCTCCTGGACCGCGCGGACCTTGTCCGGGTCGGAGTTGATCCACTCCAGGCCGGCTTCGCGGGCCACCTCGGCCAGCGCGTCGATCTGCAGCACATAGGGCTGCGCGACCGCGACGGGCTCGACAACCGGCTCGGCGACCGGCGCGGCCACGGCGGCCGCCACCGGTTCGGCGGCCGGTGCCACGGCAGCGGCCGCCGCAGCGACCACCGGCTCGACAGCCGGCTCGGCCGGGGCCAGCGCGGCAGCGGCCGCCGGCTCGGCGTCCTGGCCTTCGGCCACGCTGTCGGACACGCCCTCGCCCGCCGCCTCGTCGCGGCGACCACCACGGCGGCGACGACGACGCCCTTCCTCGCGGGCGGCGCCATCCTCGCGGACCTCGTCGGCGGCCACCGGTGCGGGCTCGACCGGCTCGGACGCCTCGGTCGACGCGAGCTCGACGGCCTGGCCGTCCTCGGTCACCGCGCCCTCGGCACCGCGCTCGTCACGGTCGCGGCGATTGCGACCACCACGGCGGCGACGGCGGCCATCGCGCTCGGCGCTGGCGTCCTCGCCATCGAAGGCCTGGGGCTGGGTGTCGGCAAAGGCCGGCGCCTGCAGCGTGGCCTCGTCGGCCGGTGCCGTGACCTCGGGGGCCGGACGACGCTCGCGCTGCGGACGGTCGCCGCGCTCGCCGCGTTCGCCACGCGGCGGACGATCGCCACGCTGCTCGCCTCGATCGGCACGCTCGCCACGTTCACCGCGTTCGCCACGTTCGCCGTTGCGTCCCCCACGGCGCTCGCCGTTGCGGCCGCCGCGACGATCGCCGCGCTCGCCACGATCACCGCGCGGCTCGCCGGCCGGGGTGGCCGTGGGCTGAGCGGCGGCGGTATCGGCTTCGACCGGCTGCGCGGCCGCAGCCACCGGCTGGGCCGCAGCCTGCACCGGCGCGGGCGCCGGCGCGATGCCGAACAGGCGCTTCATCCAGCCGAAGAAGCCGGTGGCCGGCGCAGGTGCCGGGGCGACCGGAGCCGGGGCCGGAGCCGGAGCCGCCACCGGGGCCGGTGCGGCGGCGACCGGCGCAGCCGCGACCGGCTCGGGCTTCGGCGCGGCGACCGGCGCGGGCTGGTCAGGCAGCACGCCCTTGATGACCGGCTCCTGCTTGGCCTTGGCCTGCTGCTTCTCGCGGCGGGGCAGACCGACATCCTCCGGCGGCTCCTCGATCATCGAGTAGCTGGCCTTCAGGTTCTCCAGGCGCGCGTCGTCATGGCGCAGGCGCTCGAGCTTGTAGTTCGGCGTGTCGAGGTGCTTGTTGGGCACCAGCAGCACGGTGACGCGCTGCTTGAGCTCGATCTTGGTGATCTCGGTGCGCTTCTCGTTGAGCAGGAAGCTGGCGACCTCGACCGGGACCTGGACGTGCACCGCGGCCGTGCCCTCCTTCATCGACTCCTCCTGGATGATGCGCAGCGTCTGCAGCGCGGAGGACTCGGTGTCGCGGATGTGGCCGGTGCCGTTGCAGCGCGGGCAGGTGATGTGGCTGCCCTCGGAGAGCGCCGGGCGCAGGCGCTGGCGGCTCATCTCCAGCAGACCGAACTTCGAGATCGACGAGAACTGCACGCGGGCGCGGTCATGGCGCAGCGCGTCGCGCAGGCGCTGCTCGACCTCGCGGCGGTTCTTCGACTCCTCCATGTCGATGAAGTCGACCACCAGCAGGCCGCCCAGGTCGCGCAGACGCGCCTGGCGGGCGATCTCGTCGGCGGCTTCCAGGTTGGTGCGGGTGGCGGTCTCCTCGATGTCGCCGCCGCGGGTGGCGCGCGCCGAGTTGACGTCGATCGACACCAGCGCCTCGGTGTGGTCGATGACGATGGCGCCGCCCGAGGGCAGGTGCACCGTGCGGCTGAAGGCCGTCTCGATCTGGTGCTCGATCTGGAAGCGGCTGAACAGCGGCGCGTCATCGCGGTAGCGCTTCACGCGGCTGGCCGTCTCGGGCATGACGTGCAGCATGAACTGCCGCGCCTGCTCGTAGATGTCGTCGGTGTCGATCAGGATCTCGCCGATGTCGGCGGTGAAGTAGTCGCGGATCGCGCGGATCACCAGCGACGACTCCTGATAGATCAGGAAGGCGCCCTTGCCGCCCTTGGCCGCGTCGTCGATCGCCGACCACAGCTTGAGCATGTAGTTCAGGTCCCACTGCAGCTCGGGCGCGGTGCGGCCGATGCCGGCGGTGCGGGCGATCAGGCTCATGCCCTTGGGGTATTCGAGCTGCTCGAGGTTTTCCTTCAGCTCCTCGCGGTCCTCGCCCTCGATGCGGCGGCTCACGCCACCGCCGCGCGGGTTGTTGGGCATCAGCACCAGGTAGCGGCCAGCCAGGCTCACGAAGGTGGTCAGCGCTGCGCCCTTGTTGCCGCGCTCTTCCTTCTCGACCTGGACCAGCAGCTCCTGGCCTTCCTTGATCACGTCCTGGATGCGCGCCGAGCGGACCTCGACGCCGTCCTTGAAGTACTGGCGCGAGATTTCCTTGAACGGCAGAAAGCCGTGGCGGTCTTCGCCGTAGTCGACGAAGCAGGCCTCCAGCGAGGGCTCGACACGGGTGACGACGGCCTTGTAGATGTTGCCCTTGCGCTGCTCGCGCCCTTCGATCTCGGTCTCGAAGTCGATCAGCTTCTGGCCATCAACGATCGCCAGGCGCCGCTCTTCCGGCTGCGTGGCATTGATCAGCATGCGTTTCACGTTTTCTCCTCATGCTCGCTTCATCATCAAGAGATGCGCGAGGCCGCACGGAAGGAGCCGGGAAGGAATCGCCCTGGACTGCGCGGCAGGCACCGGTCTCGCGACGGGTGGATCAGCTGCGCGGCGTTGGCGCGTGCGTGGACAGGAGGGATGCCGGGTCGGATCGCAGCAGGCCGGCCGCGTGATGCCGGACGGACCGGCAGGGCACGGGTCCGCCATCCGACGCATCCGCGACAGCGGACGGCTCCGGCCGGGGGCGCTGGGCGCCGGCGGTCGGGTCGGGAAACGGCAAAAGGCACTTCTGCTTCATGCGACGGCGGCGTCCGTTCGTCGGACGCAGGCCACAGCAGCGACAGGCCGGAGGACGCGTCGTCATGCGAGATTTCTCACGACCCGCGCCGGCCATCGCTGCTGCAGCCGGAAAAACCTTGTGTCAGGGCTCTTTCAGCGTGGTCTCTGGCGCCCGTCCTGACAGCCCGCGCACTCACCTTGGGAATGCGCACCACCGACAGAACGCGCGCTGCATCAGCGTTGCAGTCGCACCGGGCATGCAGCATGCCGCGAGACGACCGCGACCACCTTGCGCCGGAGGCTGCTTCTCAGTGCCCGCTAAACTCAGGCAAATCAAACACTTACAGCGCCAACGTGGTCCAACGCATTATAGGGGCAAAGCCCGGCCGGCCCGATTCTGGAAAAGACCCCCGAAAGGAGCCGGCCCGGCCCTTGACTGGAACCGCCTCCAGCCCGAGCACCGCCCTGGTGCGCCACCTCGTCGTCGACGAGGGCAGCGCCGGCCAGCGGCTCGACAACTTCCTGCTGCGCGAGCTCAAGGGCGCGCCCAAGACGCTCGTCTACCGCATCATCCGCAGCGGCGAGGTGCGCATCAACAAGGGCCGCGCCAGCGCGGAGTCGCGGCTGCAGATCGGCGACCAGGTGCGGGTGCCGCCGCTGCGCCTGAACGAGCCTGACGCGCAGGCCACTGCGGCGGTGCCCGCGCGCGAGTTCCCGGTGCTGTTCGAGGACGAGCACGTGCTGGTGGTCGACAAGCCGGCGGGCGTGGCGGTGCACGGCGGCTCGGGCGTGAGCTTCGGCGTCATCGAGCAGCTGCGCCGCGCGCGGCCCGAGGCCAAGTTCCTCGAGCTGGTGCACCGACTCGACAAGGAGACCTCCGGCCTGCTGCTGATCGCCAAGAAGCGCAGCGCGCTGACCGCGCTGCAGGACCAGTTCCGCCAGCGCGAGACCGGCAAGACCTACTCGGCGCTGGTGAGCGGCACCTGGCCGGCGGCGCGCAAGGTGATCGATGTCGCGCTGCACAAGTTCCTGGACACTGCCGGCGAGCGCCGGGTGCGCGCGGTCGGCGCCGACCATCCCGACGGGCGGCGCTCGATCTCGCTGGTGCGCATCGTCAAGGCCTGGGCCGGCTACACGCTGCTGGACGTGACGATCAAGACCGGCCGCACGCACCAGATCCGCGTGCACCTGCAGAACGAGGGCCACCCGATCGTCGGCGACGACAAGTACGGCGACTTCGCGCTGAACAAGGCGCTGGCGCGCGGCGAGGCGGTGCCAGGCCTGCGCTTCGAGCGCATGTTCCTGCACGCGCGCCGGCTGGCCTTCGACCACCCGGCCAGCGGCGAGCGCATCGAGCTGGCCGCACCGCTGCCTCCGGACTGTGTCACGCTGCTGAACCGGCTGCCGCCGCTGCCCGCCGCGGCTCCCTCCACCGACACCCCCGCCACGCCATGAGCTCCTCTGCCCTGCGCCCCCGCCGCTACGACCTGATCGTCTTCGACTGGGACGGCACGCTGTTCGACTCCACCGCGCTGATCGTGCGCGCGATCCAGGCCGCCTGCCGGGACCTGGACGCGCCGGTGCCCAGCGACGAGGCCGCCGCCCACGTCATCGGCCTGGGTCTGCAGGACGCGCTGCAGCGTGCGGTGCCGGACCTGCCGATCGACCTGTACCCGGAGCTCGGCCGGCGCTACCGCCAGCACTATTTCGCCAGCCACGACCAGGTCACGCTGTTCGCGGGCGTGCCGGAGCTGCTGGCCGGCCTGCGCGAGCGCAACCACTGGCTGGCGGTGGCCACCGGCAAGAGCCGCCACGGCCTGGACGAGGCGCTGCGCATCAGCGCGCTGGGCGGCCTCTTCGACGCCACCCGCACCGCCGACGAGACCCGCTCCAAGCCACACCCCCAGATGCTGCAGGAGCTGATGCGCGAGTTCGGCGTCGACCCGGAACGCACGCTGATGATCGGCGACACCACGCACGACCTGCAGCTCGCCGCCAACGCCGGCACCGATGCGGTGGCGGTGGCCTACGGCGCGCATCCGCCCGAGCAGCTCGGCGATCTGCGGCCGCTGACGATCGCCCACTCGGTGCGCGAGCTGCACGACTGGCTGGCCAGCCATGGCTGAGGCGATCGCTCCCCTGCCGCTGTGCGCCTCCGACGCGCTGCTCGAGCGCGGCCTGGCCCATGTCTTCGATCTGCGGGAATACGGCCGGCCGGCACGCGGCTTCGTGCTGCGCATCGACGGCCAGCCGGTGGCCTACCTGAATCAGTGCGCGCATGTGCCGGCCGAGATGGACTGGCAGCCCGGCCATTTCCTCGATGACGAGGGCCGCTGGATCCTGTGCTCGATCCATGGCGCGGCCTACGAGCCGGCCAGCGGCGTGTGCGTGGGCGGGCCCTGCCGGGGCCGCCGCCTCAAGGCCATCCGCGTCGAGGAGCGCGACGGTCAGGTGTATTGGTATCCTTCGGACACACTGACGCCCGCCTGTCCATGAGCCCGCAAGACGACGCCTCCGCCCCCGCGCCCGCCCCGAACGCTGCCCCCCGCCCCGACCCGGTCGCGCAGGTGGCCGACACACCTGCCGCACCGCCGCCGATGCCGATCGGGCGCGGCAGCTTCGACCATGTGATGGAGCAGTTCGCGCGCGACTATGTGCGCGACCGCCGCAGCAGCCGGCGCTGGAACCTGTTCTTCCGCTTCGGCTGGCTGGCGCTGGGCGTCTTCGCCGCCTGGACCATTCACCAGGACACCGCCACCAGCAGCGCGCCGTCCGGCCCGCACAGCGCGCTGGTGGAGCTGCGCGGCGAGATCGCCGCCGGGGGCGAAGCCAGCGCCGAGGTGCTGCTGTCCGGCCTGAAGAGCGCCTTCGAGGACGCCGGCGCGCAGGGCGTCATCATCCGCATCAACTCGCCCGGCGGCAGCCCGGTGCAGGCCGGCATCGTCTACGACGAGGTCAAGCGCCTGAAGGCGCTGCACAACAAGAAGGTCTATGCGGTGGTCGAGGAGAGCGCCGCCTCCGGCGCCTACTACATCGCGGTCGCGGCCGACGAGATCTATGTCGACAAGGCCTCGATCGTCGGCTCGATCGGCGTGCTGATGGACGGCTTCGGCTTCGACAAGGTGCTGGAGAAGGTCGGCGTCGAGCGCCGGCTGCTGACCGCCGGCGAGAACAAGGGCATGCTCGACCCCTACTCGCCGCTGAGCGAGAAGCAGCGCGGCTATGCGCAGGCCATGCTCGACCAGATCCACCGCCAGTTCATCGACACAGTGCGCGAGGGCCGCGGCGAGCGCCTGAAGGAAACGCCCGAGACCTTCTCCGGCCTGTTCTGGAACGGCGAGGAGGCGGTGAAGATGGGCCTGGCCGACGGCCTGGGCAATCTCGACCATGTGGCCCGCGATGTCATCAAGGCCGAGGAAATCATCGACTACACGCCCAAGGAGAACGTCGCCGAGCGGCTGGCCAAGCGCTTCGGTGCGGCCATCGGCGAGGGCGCGGTGCGCGCCCTGGGCCGGCTGCCGGCCGTGCACTGAGCCGGGCGCCCGGCGCGGCCGGCTTCAGCAGTCTTCCAGCGCCAGCAGCTCGGCCACCGTCTGGCGGCGGCGGATCAGCCGGGCCTGGCCGGCATCGACCAGCACCTCGGGGATCAGCGGGCGGCTGTTGTAGTTGCTCGACATCGACGCGCCGTAGGCGCCGGCGTTGTGGAAGACCAGCAGGTCGCCGACCTGCACCGCCGGCAGCTCGCGCGTCAGCACCACGCCGCCCTCGCCCTGGGTGAAGACGTCGCCCGACTCGCACAGCGGGCCGGCGACGACGCAGGGCTGGCGCGGCGCGTCCGCCGGCGCGTCCAGCACGCTGATGGCGTGGTAGCTGCCGTACATCGACGGGCGCATCAGGTCGTTGAAGCCGGCGTCCACCAGCACGAAGCGGTTGACGCCCATCGCCTTGGTCGCGCGCACCTCGGCCAGCAGCAGGCCGGACTCGGCCACCAGGTAGCGGCCCGGCTCCAGCTCCAGGTGCACCGCATGGCCCAGGTGGGCGGCGATGCGCTGGCGCGCGGCGTCCCACAGGCCGAAGTAGTGCGCGGTGTCGATGCGCGGCTCGCCATCGCGGTAGGGCACGGAGAGCCCGCCACCGGCGGAGATCGCCTCCAGGTCCGCGCCGCTGCGGATCACCAGATCGACCATCGCCTCGCAGACCTGCTCGAGGTGGCCGTAGTCCACGCCCGAGCCGATGTGCATGTGCAGGCCCACCAGGCGCAGGCCGTGCGTGCGGATCGCCTCAAGCGCCAGCGGCAGGTCGGCGTGCCAGATGCCGTGCTTGCTGTGCTCGCCGCCGGTGTTGGTCTTGTTGCTGTGGCCGTGGCCGAAGCCGGGGTTGATGCGCAGCCAGACCGGGTGGCCCGCGGCCACCGCGCCGAGCTGGTGCAGCATGTCGACCGAGCCGGCGTTGACTGGCACACCCAGTTCCACCACCCGCGCCAGCGTCGCGCGGTCGAGCAGGTCGGCGGTGAAGACGATCTCCGAGGACTGGCCCGGCGTGCAGCCCGGCTGGAAGCCGGCTTGCAGCGCGCGCTCGATCTCGCCCAGCGAGACCGCGTCCACCTTGACGCCCTGCTCGCGCATCAGGCGCAGCACATGGGTGTTGGAATTGGCCTTCTGCGCGAAGCGCACGGTGTCGAAGACGCTCAGATCGGCGATGCGCCGGCGGATCATGTCGGCGTCGTAGACCCACACCGGGGTGCCGTGGTCACGGGCGATCTGGCGCAGCAGCGCCGAGGACAGGTCGAGGCTCATCGGAATCACGCGCCCCAGGCGCGCCAGAAATCAGCGATGCGCGATGCTGGCGCCACACGTTGATTCAATCCAGTGCTTTCTTGTCGTAGGCTCATTCATTCTGGATATGCCTACCCCTCGCGCGGCTATGCTGGCGCCATGCCTTTGAGCCACCGCCTGATCGAAGTCTTCGACGCCGTGATGCGCACCGGCCACCTGACGCGCGCGGCCGAGCGCCTGCACACCTCGCAGCCCACCGTCAGCCGCGACATCGCGCGGCTGGAGCAGGTGCTGGGCATGGTGCTGTTCGAGCGGGTGCGCGGCCGGCTGCAGCCGACACCGCGCGCGCTGGCGCTGCAGCAGGAGGTGGCACGCTCCTTCATCGGCCTGGAGCGCATCCAGGCCCGCGCGCTGTCGCTGCGCGACTTCGCCGAGGGGCGGCTGGAGCTGGCCTGCCTGCCCGCGCTGGCCGAGGCGCTGCTGCCGGCGGCGACGCGCCATTTCCTGGCCCGGCAGCCGCTGGCCGGGCTGTCGGTCACGCCGCTGGAATCGCCCCAGCTCGAGCAGGCACTGTCCGACCAGCGCCATGACCTCGGGCTGGTCGAGCGCCGAGACGCGCCGGCGCAGACCGTGCTTGAGCCGCTGCTCAGCGTCGACGAGGTGGTGGTGCTGCCCGCAGGCCACCGCCTGCTGGAGCGCCGGCGCATCGCGCCGGCCGATCTGGCCGGCGAGACCTTCATCAGCTTCGCGCCGACCGATCCCTACCGGCAGCAGGTCGATGCGCTGTTCGCCGCGCAGGGCGTGCAGCGGCTGCTGGCGCTCGACACCGGCAGCGCCGCGGCGGTCTGCGCCCTGGTGCGCCAGGGACTGGGCGTGGCGATCGTCAACCCCTTGAGCGCGCTCGACCGGGCCGGACCGGACCTGCATGTGCGCGCCCTGACCGTGTCGGTGCCCTTCCATGTCGGTCTGGTGCTGCCGGCGCTGCGCGGCCTGCACCCGCTGCTCGAGGACTGCCGGCAGGCGCTGCACACGGCAGCCCGCGAGCTGCTCGGCCGCCTCGACCTGGCCGCAGATCAGGCCGCAGATTCGGAAGCGGATCCGGCTACGGATCAGGACTGATCCTCATTTCCGGTCAGAACAGCCCGGCGGGGCTACCCTCATTCACGCGGGACAGCCGCGGCGAATGTCGCCAGAATCGCCGACTTTGGAACAAGGAGAAAGCCATGAAAGGCGACGCCAAGGTCATCGAGTATCTCAACGCCCAGCTGCGCAACGAGCTGACCGCGATCAACCAGTACTTCCTGCATGCCCGCATGCTGAAGAACTGGGGCCTGGCCAAGATGGCCAAGCACGAGTACGAGGAATCGATCGAGGAGATGAAGCACGCCGACAAGCTGATCGAGCGCATCCTGATGCTCGAAGGCCTGCCGAACCTGCAGGATCTGGGCAAGCTCTACATCGGCGAGACCGCCGCCGAGGTGCTGGAGTGCGATCTGAAGATCGAGATGGGCTCGCACCCGCTGCTGAAGGAAGCCATCGCCCACTGCGAGAGCGTGCGCGACTATGTCTCGCGCGACGTGCTGCTCGAGATCCTCGACGACACCGAGGAGCACATCGACCACATCGAGACCGAGCAGGGCCTGATCCAGCAGATGGGCGAACAGAACTGGCTGCAGACCCAGGCCGGCACCGGATCCGGCAGCTGATCCAGCGGCAGATGCCCGCCGACACCCCCGGACTTGGCGGGGGTATCGCGACAAATATTGAGAAACATTCTCATTGTCAGTAGCATGGAGGCATGATCATCTGCCTCTGCCACCGTGTGTCCGACCGCGACATCCGCAACGCGGTCCAGTCGGGAACCCTCAGCTTCGATCTGCTGCAGGACGAGACCGGCGTCTCGACCGGCTGCGGACGCTGCAACGGCTGTGCCCGCGAGGTGTTCGACGGCGCCATGGCAGCGCGCGGCGGCTGTTCCACCGCCGCGCTGACCGCGCTCATTGCGCCAGCAGGCCTTTCCGCTCGATGAAGCCGATGACCTCCGCAAGACCCTCGCGGGTCTTGAGGTTGGTCATGACAAACGGCTTCGTCGGCCGCATGCGCACCGTGTCGGTGCGCATGACCTCCAGATTGGCTCCAACATGGGGCGCCAGGTCGGTCTTGTTGATCACGAACAGATCACTCTTCGTGATGCCGGGACCGCCCTTGCGCGGAATCTTCTCGCCGGCGGCCACGTCGATCACATAGATCGTCAGATCCGACAGCTCCGGGCTGAAGGTCGCGGCCAGGTTGTCGCCACCGGACTCGATGAAGACGATGTCGGCATCCGGAAACTTCTCCAGCATGCGGTCCACCGCCTCGAGGTTGATCGAGGCATCCTCGCGGATCGCGGTGTGCGGGCAGCCGCCGGTCTCGACGCCCATGATGCGCTCCGGATCCAGCGCCCCCGCCACCGTCAGCAGGCGCTGATCCTCCTTAGTGTAGATGTCGTTGGTGACGACCACCAGGTCCCAGCGCTCGCGCATCGTCTTGCACAGCATCTCGACCAGCGTGGTCTTGCCGGAGCCGACCGGCCCGCCGACGCCGACCCGCAGCGGCGGGAGCTTCTTGGTGCGACCGGGGATCGAGTGAAGGGGACTGCTCATGGTGGGAAAAGCTCTTGAATGGAAAGCACTGATCATGCAAGACGCAGGCCGCCTTCACCGGGCGCCTCTCGGTGCGAGAAAAAATTCGCCCAAAAGTCTTGCGCTCATCAGAATCACGGGTCATAATTCATTTCTGTCGGCGCTTTAGCTCAGTCGGTTAGAGCGATGGAATCATAATCCACAGGTCCGCGGTTCGAGTCCGTGAAGCGCCACCAAACAAGAAGCCCCTGATGCCAACGCATCAGGGGCTTTTCAGTTTTGGCGTCTACGGCACAGAAAGCCGCGTGGGGTATCTTTGTTGTTCGGATCGCCAAGGCCCGATGCTGACTAGAGTCCGGCGTGTTCCCGTCTGACCTGTCCATCCATGCCCACGTTGCACCCGAATGACCGCCCGCTGCTGATCGCGACCGCCGTCGTGATGGCCGGAGCGCTGATCTACGCCACGATCCATGACTCGCTGCTGCTGGTGCTGGGCATTGGCGGCTTGCTGATGGCGCTGGCCGTCGGCACGGCGCTGGCCTCGCAGGGCCGGCTGGGCAGTCGGATCGCGCTGCCAACGCTGGGCATGGCGATGGTCGCGCTGCTGATCCATGCCGCGCGCGGGCAGACCGAAGCGCACTTCGCCGTCTTCGCCTTCCTGGCCGTCACGATGGTCTACCGGCACTGGCTGCCGATCGTCGTCGGAGCCGCCGCCATTGCGGTGCATCACCTGAGCTTCAACTACATGCAGCAATGGGGCTGGGGCCCGGTGTGCTTCACAGAACCGAGTCTGGGACGGGTCGTCGAACATGCTCTGTATGTCATTGCCGAGAGCAGCATCCTGGTTATGCTGGCGCAGCGTGCCAGCACCGACTTCCGAACTGCAGAACAGCTGGTCACGATCACCGAGAACCTATTGAACGACTCCGGCCACATCGATCTCACGGCCACCACTCACACTCGGAGCGAGGATCCAGCAACAGCACGGCTGCTTGACATCCTCGCTCGCATCGAACAATCGATCCGCCAGGTGCGCAGCAGCGCAGTCCAGGTCGACTCGGCCTCGCGCGAGATCGCCAGCGGCAACACCGACCTGTCGGTGCGCACCGAGAAGACCGCCAGCCATCTGCAGAGCACCGCCAGCTCCATGGAACAGCTCACCGGCACGGTGCAGCACACCGCGACCGCCGCGCGCGAGGCCAGCACGCTGGCGCGCTCCGCCGCCGAGGTCGCCTCGCGCGGGGGTCAGGTCGTCACCGAAGTCGTCTCCACGATGCAGGAGATCGAAGCCAGTTCGCGCAAGATCGCCGACATCATCGGCGTCATCAACGGCATCGCCTTCCAGACCAACATCCTGGCGCTGAACGCAGCGGTCGAGGCCGCGCGGGCCGGCGAGCAGGGCCGCGGCTTCGCGGTCGTTGCCGGCGAGGTGCGCAACCTGGCGCAGCGCAGCGCCACCGCCGCCACAGAAATCCGCCAGCTCATCGGCAGCAGCGTCGAGAAGGTCGGCGACGGCACCCGGCTGGTCAGCCAGGCCGGCCGCACGATGGACGAGATCGTCGCCAGCGTGCAGCGTGTCAGCCAGATGATCGAGCAGATCAGCGCCGCCACCGACGAGCAGAGCAGCGGCATCGGCATGATGCATGGCGCGGTGCACGAACTCGACAGCATGACGCAGCAGAACGCCGCGCTGGTCGAGGAAAGCGCGGCGGCCGCCACCAGCCTGAGCCAGGAGGCGCGTCAGCTGCTCGATGCGGTCGAGGTCTTCCGCCTCGGCGACGAGGCGCGCGGCAGCCGGCTGATGGCCGCCTGAGGCTTCGGCCTCGACCTCAGCCGCGCCCGCTGCGGTAGGGCTCCTCGAAGTCGAGGAAGTCCTGCTCGGACAGCGCGTCGGCCACCCAGGCGGCCACGCCGGGCGCGGCCCACAGCCGCTCGATCCAGGCCGCCACCGGCGCGCTGACCGGCAGGCCATAGGTGCGGATTCGACCGGCCACCGGCGCGAAATAGGCATCCGGAATCGAGAAGGCACCGAACAGGAAGGGGCCGCCGCTCAGCGTCAGCGCCTGCTCCCACAACGCGATCAGCCGGGCCAGATCGGCACGCACATCCGCCCGCTCCGCCATCAGGCGCGCGCCGACCTCCGGCAGATGCGCCTCGATGTTCTGCGGACAGTGCGAGCGCAGCGCGCCGAAGCCCGAATGCATCTCGGCGCACATCGAGCGCGCCAGCGCACGCCGGCGGGCGTTGCGCGGCCACAGCGCCTTCTCCGGATGGCGCTCGGCCAGGAATTCGGCGATCGCCAGCGTGTCCCAGATCGCCAGGCCATCCTCGTCGACCAGCACCGGCACCTTGCCGGTGGGCGAGACGCCCTGCAGCGCGGTCTTGAAGGCCGAGCCGGCGTCGAAACTGTCGAAGCGCACCATCACTTCCTCGAAGTCGATGCCGCACTGCTTCATCAGCACCCACGGGCGCATCGACCAGGACGAATAGTTCTTGTTGCCGATGTAGAGCTTCATGTTGATCTCCGGGCCCGGAACGCACCCTGCGGCGCCCGGGGTGCCCATGCTAGCGGTGCCGCGCCGGGCATGGCATGAGGAAGGCGCATCGAGGCGATGCCTGCCCGACATCAGTCGGGCAGCGTCTCGGCCTCGGGATCGGCCACATCGCCGATGGCCTGGCGCGTCAGCGCCGCCTGCGCCAGCACCCAGTCGCTGAAGGACTGCACCTCGGGGCGCTGGCGGGCATCCGGTCCGCCCAGCCGCACCAGCCAGTAGCAGGGCGAGGCCCACAGCCGGCCGGCCTGGCCGAAGGGCTCGACCAGATCACCGCGCTCGACCACGTCATGCACCATCGCCAGCCGCGCCAGCGCCACGCCCTGGCCCGCCAGCGCCGCCTGCACCTGCTGATGCGTGTAGTTGACGCTGATCCAGCGCCGCGGCGCCAGCTGCCCCAGGCCCTGCGCGGCCAGCCACACCGGCCAGCAGGTCGCCAGCGAGCCCGGCAGGCCGTCATCCATCTCGAGCAGGGTGTGATCGACCAGATCGGCGGGGCGGCGCAGCGGCGGCGCGCTGCCTCGCTCGATCGCATCGGCCAGGCGCGCGCCGATCACCGGCGTCAGCAGCTCGCCGAACAGCCGGATCGCGCCATCGGGCGCCTTGCTGACATCGCAGTGGCGCAGCGCGACATCGAGCTCGGCATCATCGGTCTCGATCATCCGATCGGTCGCGGCGATGCGGATGTCGGCCAGCGGGTGATCACGCTCGAAATCGGGCAGGCGCGGCATCAGCCACAGCGAGGCGAAGGACGGGAAGGTGGTGACGCTGACCATCGCACGGCTGCGGCTCAGGCGGATCTGGCGCACGCTGGCGTCGATGCGCACCAGCGCCGGCTCGACCGCACGCAGCAGCATCTGGCCGGCGCCGGTCAGCTCGACGCGGCGGGTCGCGCGGGTGAACAGCGGCGCGCCCAGCTCCTCTTCCAGACCCTTGATCTGGCGGCTGATCGCCGGCTGCGTCAGGTTGAGCTCCTCGGCCGCGGCGCTGAAGCTCAGCAGGCGCGCCACCGCCTCGAAGGTGCGCAGACAGTCGAGCGGCAGCGGGCGACGAGGCATTCGATTCATGACGCCATGTTATCAATCGATGCCTCCGATTTCATCCCGCGCCAGTCCTGCAGACCGGACACTGTCAACACTGTCAACCCGAGAAGGTCCCGATGCAGGGACCGGCCACCTGGGAGAGCGAAATGGAAATCGAGCATGTCACCACCGCCTGCCGCGCCCGCGTGAGCCGGGACGGCTGGCTGGCCGCCGCCGACGCGCCCGTCTGGATCACCCGTGACGGCGACCTGCACGACCATGTGCTGATGCCGGGCGAGCTGCTGCCGCTGCATGAGGGCGACCGGCTGGTGGTCGAGCCCTGGCAGGCCGGTCAGGCAGCGCGCCTGACCTTCGTCGCCAGCCGTGCGCAGAGCCCGCTCGATGCGCTGCAGGCCCTGGCCCTGCTGGCCGAGACCTTCGCGCTGCTGCTGGAGCAAGCCGCGCGCACCGCACGCAAGATGGCGGACCGGGTCCGGCCTTATCCGGTGATGCGTCACGAACGGGCTCCCTAGACTCGGGCGCATCCCCCATCCCGCGCCGCCCGCGCGGCCCGGCCCATGGATGCTCTCGGTCCCCTGCCTGCGCTGCCGCCCGTCCGGCGCACCCCGTCGTCGGACACCGCTCCGGACGAACGTCATCGGTCGGGCGCGCTGCCGGGATCCTTGCCGGAACCGCTGCCGCGCCGCACGCTGCCGCAGCAGGCCCTGCTCGACGCCCTGGCCTCGCGCCTGCCCGCCGAGCCGGCCACCCGACGCCCGGAGTCGCCGCAGCGCCTCACCCCGCCGGCCGCATCCGCCCCGCCTCCCTCGCCTCCCCCGTCTTCGCCCTCCCCGCTCGACCGCGCTGCTGCGCTGCTGCGCAGCAGGCCGGATCCGACGATCCTGATCTACGAGCGGCCGCGACCGGGCCGGGCAGCATCGGCGGCAGCCGATCGCCCTCCGCATCTGGCGCAGCTGCTCGGCGAGCTGGCGGCCCAGCCTCGCAGCCGCATCACGGCCCGCCCCGAGCCACTGGCGCCGACACGCGATGCCGGTGCAGGCGCCGGTCTGAGCCTGGCGCGCCAGCTCACCGAGGCGGGCCGGCCGGGCGAGGCGCTCGACCTGCTCGATCACCTCGACCCGGCGCCTCAGCCCCGCACCGCATCCTGGCATCTGGCGCGGGCGGCGGCCTGGCAGCAGCTGCAGCGCCCCCAGGAAGCGGCGCGCGAAGCCTCGGCCGCACTGACCAGGACCGGCATCGATGCGCCGACCCGCCATGCGGCGCTGCAGCAGCTCGGGCAGGCCCTGACCCTGCAGGGCGAGATCGCCGAGGCCGCCTGGTGCCACCGCACCCGGCTGGCCGAACATCCACGCGACAGCGGCGCCGCACTGCAGGCGGCCAGCGCCGCCGCCACCGAGGCCGACTGGCCAGCACTGGCGCAGGACCTGATCCGGCTCGAGCAGACGCTTCAGCCCGCACCCACGCCTGCGCCCGCCGCTGCGCAGACACGGCCGGAAATCCGGACGGCCCCCGATCCGGCGCTGCTCGCCGCCTTCACCGACGATCCAGCGCGACTGCGCCAGGCCGCCGAACAGGCGGTGCAGGCGCGCCTGGGACGGCGCGTCGAACGCAGCCCGGCACGGCGCCGCGCCGCCCGGGCGCCCGGCAGCCGACTGCGCCTGGGCCTGCTGCTGGGCGCGGTGCCCGCCGGCGCGCCCTCGCCCTGGCCGATCGTCGAGATGCTGATGGCGCTCGACCCGGCGCAGTTCGATCTGACCGTCTACGCCGACCTGCCCGACGCGGCGGACACCAGCACCGGCACCGACACGCCGCTGCAGCCGCTGCGCGAGCGCAGCAGCCGCTGGCACGACTGCCACGACAGCGACGAAGAAGCCCTGGCGCTGACGATCAGCGCCGACGCGATCGACCTGCTGGCGGTGCTCGATGCGCGGGCCGACACCCGGCGACTGGCCACGCTGGCACGTCACCCGGCCGCCCTGCAGATCGCCTGGGCCGACGGCGCCGGCAGCACCGGCGCGCCCTTCATCGACTACCTGGTCGGCGACCGCGAGCGCACGCCCATCGAGCTGGCCGCCGACACGGTCGAGGCCATCGCCCAGATGCCCGCGCGCCATCGCCCGTCCGAGGCGCCCGCCGCCGCGCCGGAGCCGCCGTTCGATCCGCCGACCCGCGCCGACTGCGGCCTGCCCGAGACGGCGATGGTCTACGCCTGCTTCGCCCGACCCGGCGCGATCCTGCCCGAGCAGTTCGCCGCCTGGTGCCGCGTGCTGGCCGACACGGAGGGCGCGGTGCTGTGGCTGCGTGGCGCCACCCCCACGGTGCGCGCCCGGCTTCAGGAAGCGGCTGCCGGCCTGGGCATCGACCCGCGCCGGCTGGTCTTCGCCGCCGAGCTGGAGCGTGATCGCCATGCTGCCCGGCTGCCGCTGGCCGATCTGATGCTCGACACCTTTCCCGACAGCAGCGAGCGCCGCTGCCTCGAGGCGCTGCAGCAGGGCGTGCTGGTGCTGAGCCGGCGCGGACGCAGCCCCGGATCGCGTCGGGCCGCCGCGCTGCTGCAGGCCGTCGGCCTGCCCGAGCTGGTCTGCGACGGGCCGGAGCGGCTGCACATCGAGGCGGTGCGCCTGGGCCGCGATGCCGCCCGGCGTGCGGCGCTGCGCGATCAGCTGCGCCAGCGCCTGCAGGCCGATCCGCTGCACGACCCCGCCGGACTGGCGCGCGACTTCGCCGCGCTGGTGCGCCGCATGGTCGACCGCCTCGACGCCGGCCTGCCGCCGGTGCCGCTGGCCGCGCTGCCCGCCCCCTGAATCTTTCCCCCGATCCTTCATTCAGAGAACCATGCGACCGAAACCCGCCCGCCTCTACCGCATCGCCCTGGTGATGATCGTCCGCAACGAGGCCGCCGGCCTGAAGCGCACGCTCGACAGCGTGCGCCGCCATGTCGACCGCATGGTGGTGCTCGACACCGGCTCGAGCGACCGCACCCGCGAGATCGCCCGCGCTGCCGGCGCCCGGGTGGCTGACTTCGCCTGGTGCGACGACTTCAGTGCCGCGCGCAACGCCGCGCTCGATCTGGCCGGCGCCGACTGGCATCTGGTGCTCGACGGCGACGAATGGCTGAGCGAGGGCACGCAGGTGCTGGCGGCGCTGCGCACCTGCAAGCCCGACTTCGTCGGCGCGCTGCGCGTCGACAGCCTCCACGCGCTCGAGGGCGGCGAGCCCGGCGGCGAGGCCGTCGCCTCGAGCTGGATCAGCCGGCTGCTGCCCGGCACGGTGCGCTACCGCGGCCGGGTCCACGAGCAGCCGCAGCACGCCTTGCCGGTGCGCCGGCTGCCGGTGACGATCGGCCACAGCGGCTACCGGCCCGAGGCGCTGGCACGCAAGGCCGACCGCAACGCCCGGCTGCTGCAGCGCGAGATCGCCGACCGGCCCGACGACGCCTACCTCTGGTACCAGCTCGGCAAGGACCATGACGTGCACGGTCGCGCGGCCGCCGCGCTCGACTGCTTCGCGCGCGCCGAGACGCTGCAGCCCTGCGGCCCGGAGGCCCCGGGCTGGACGCACGACCTCAGCGTGCGCCGGCTGCATGCGCTGAAATGCGCCGGCCGCCATGCCGAAGGCATCGAGCTGGCCTCGGCGCAGATGGCGCTGTGGTCCGATTCGCCCGACTTCTTCTTCGCGCTCGGCGATCTGATGCTCGACTGGGCCGCCCGCGAGCCGCGCCGCGCCGGCGAGCTGCTGCCGATGATCGAGGGCGCCTGGACGCGCTGCCTGGAGATCGGCGAGCGCCCGGAGCTCGACGGCGCGGTGCATGGCCGCGGCGGCGAGCTGGCCCGGCACAACCTCGAGCTGCTGCGCTCGCTGCGGGCCGAGCTGGCCCCGGCGGCCCAGCCGGGCTGAGCCGCCCCATCCGCCAGCGGCCCCCGATTTGCGCGGTCTTGACCGGGCTGATCAGGCCGACGCGAGACCGCGGCCTTGCCTAGACTGGCCGGGAAATGAAACTTCCTGCCGGCTCGCCCGCGCCCGACCGATCATGACCCTGCCGGACATCCATCTCTGCATCGTCCAGCCCGCCGGCCACGAGCAGGCGCTCGGGCTGCTCGACCCGGCACGCTATTTCCGCTACCACTTCCGACGCCTGGGCGCGCGCGTCAGCCTGTCGAAGAACCGGCTGCGCCATGACGCGGTCAACTTCGTCTTCGGCGCGCATCTGGGCTTCGACGAACGTCAGCTCGAGCGCCATCCCTGCGTGCTCGTCAACCTGCTGCAGTTCGGCGCCGACGGCCAGGACACGCTGCCTGCGGACCTGGTGGACTATGTCGCGCTGCTGTCGCGCTCGGCGGTCGTCGACGGCGACCCGACCAATCTGCCGGTCTACGCCGCCCAGCCCGACCGCGTGCCGCTGGTGCCCTTCGTGCATGCGCCCTACCTGGCCGAGGACGCCGAAGGCGTGCCGCTGCCGATTGACGGCCGTCCGATCGAGCTGCTGCATCTGGGCGAGTTCAGCGCCGCCGCGCAGGACTTCATCGCCCGGATCGAGGCCTGCGGCGTGCCGGTCAGCGTGCTGGACCAGCCGCTGTACGGCGCCGAGCGCGATGCCTTCGTGCGCCAGGCGCGTGCGGTGCTGCTGTGCGACGCGCAGGGCAGCGGCCATGTCGATCCGGTGCTGCTGGCGCACTGCCTGAGCCTGGGCACGCCGGTCGTGCTGCAGCGCACCGCCGCGACCCGGGTACCCGGCTACATCGAGCAGGCGGTCAGCTGGGTCGACGAAGCCACGCTGGGCCCGTTCTTCTCGCGCGAGTTCGGCACGCCTGCCTGGGTCGAGCGCACCCGCCAGCAGCATGCGCACTTCGAGCAGCTCGACCCGGCGCAGGCGATGGCCGACATCCTGGTCCACGCCTGCGCGGTCGGACTGACGCATCTGCACCGGCGCGACCCGAAGCCCTGGCAGCCGACCCGGCTGCATCTGGGTGCCGGCACCGGCTACCGCAGCGGCTGGCTCAACCTCGCGGCCTGCGCCCGCAGCGAGCCCGATCTGGTGCTCGACCCGACGCAGCCGCTGACCCTGCCGCTGTCGACCGTCTCGCCGCTGTGCGGACCGCTGCGGCTGGAGGCCGGGCAGATCGACGAGATCCTGCTGCCGGCGGCGCTCACCCGCGGCGCCGACCTGCCGGTGCTGCTGAGCAACTGCCTGAACCTGCTGCGCGAGGACGGCCTGCTGCTGATCGAGCATGACGCCGGCGCACGCGCCGACATCTGGAGCGCCTGCGCCGACCGCTTCTGGCAGCTGGGCTGGTTCGAGCACCGCCTCGAGATCCTCGCCGACGAGGGCAGCGAGGCCCCGGGCCTGCTGCGCCTGCGCAAGATCGCCACCACCCCGCGCGAGCGCACGCTGGCGCGGCGCATGACCAGCGACTGCCACCTGCCCGAGGACGCGGTGCCCCCGCAGGAGCAGCTGCTGCCGGCAGGCACCTCGGTGCCGCTGCAGGCGCTGGTCGGCGCGGCAGAAGGCCCCGGCATCGACCGCGAGCTCGCCGAGGTGCTCGACGCGGCCTGAGCCGCGGGATTGCCGCATGAATGTCGCAGAATGGGCGTTCCTTGAATTGCCCTGCCGCCCCGGGCTCACGCACCGGGGCGCTGCTGTTTTCCGATGAATCCCCAAACCCTGGAATGGCTGCTGTCCCCGGCAGCGCTGGCGCTGTTCGGCCTGTGCATCGGCAGCTTCCTGAACGTGGTCGTGCACCGGCTGCCGGTCATGATGGAGCGCCAGTGGCGCCAGGACAGCGCCGACATGCTCGGCCTGGATGCAGTGCCGCCGGCGCCGGGCGACGACGGCCGCCCGCTCGGTCTGGCGCGTCCGCGCTCGCGCTGCCCGAAATGCGGCCATGTGCTGCGCTGGCACGAGAACATCCCGCTGCTGGGCTGGCTGCGCCTGGGCGGGCGCTGCTCGGCCTGCCGCACGCCGATCTCGCCGCGCTATCCGCTGGTCGAGCTGGGCTGCGCGCTGCTGTTCGCTGCCATCGGCCTGCGCTTCGGCGCCACGCCCCAGACGCTGCTGTGGTGCGGCTTCGCGGCCGTGCTGCTGGCGGCCTCGCTGATCGACTGGGACACCACGCTGCTGCCCGACAGCATGACGCAGCCGCTGGCCTGGGCCGGCCTGCTCGGCGCGCTGCTGGGCTGGCTGCCGCTGTCGCCCGAGCAGGCGCTGTGGGGCGCCATCGGCGGCTACATGAGCCTGTGGAGCATCTCGCAGCTGTTCCGTCTGGTGACCGGCAAGGACGGCATGGGCGCGGGCGACTTCAAGCTGCTGGCCGCGCTGGGCGCCTGGCTGGGCCCGGCGATGCTGCTGCCGATCGTGCTGGGCGCCTCGGTGATCGGCGCGATCGTCGGCATCGGCATGAAGCTGGCCGCGACGCTGCGCGAGGGCCGCTATGTGCCCTTCGGCCCCTTCCTGGCTGGCGGTGCGCTGGTGGTGATGCTCGCCGGCAGCGATCGGGTGCTGGGCTGGATGGGCTGGGCATGAGCCGCGCGCTGCGCATCGGCCTGACCGGCGGCATCGGCAGCGGCAAGAGCACCGTCGCCGGCCTGCTGCGCGCGCGAGGCGCGCACATCGTCGACACCGACGCGATCGCGCACCGGCTGACCGCACCGGGCGGCCGGGCGATCGCCGCCATTGCCGCCGCCTTCGGGCCGGAGTTCATCGGCGCCAATGGCGCGATGGACCGTGCCCGCATGCGCGAGCGGGTCTTCGCCGACCCGGCCGAGCGCCAGCGGCTCGAGGCCATCCTGCACCCGCTGATCGCCGAGGACACCGAGGCCGAGGCGGCGGCCGCGCCCCCCGGCGCGCCGGTGGTCTTCGACGTGCCGCTGCTGGTCGAGGCGGGCCGGCGCTGGCGCGAGCGGGTCGACCGCATCTTGGTCGTCGACTGCACGCCGGCCACCCAGATCGCCCGGGTGGTCGCGCGCAACGGCTGGACGCCCGAGGCGGTCGAGCGCGTCATCGCGCAGCAGGCCACGCGCGAACAGCGCCGTGCAGTGGCCGATGCGGTGATCCTCAACGAGGGAACGGACCTCGACCCGCTCGCCCGTGCGGTGGACCATGTCTGGAAAAGCTGGCTGTGAAACAATCGAAACCGATCGTCCGACTGGCCGGATCGGGGAGAACAAGGCCTTGACCCACTACGAATACCCCTTCAACGAGAGCATCCGCACGATGCTTCGGCTCGAGCGGCTCTTCACCCGGCTGGCCCTGCTGGTGCCGCGCGAGACCGCGACCGACCACCACTACGCGCTGGCGACGCTGTTCGAGATCATGGACGTGACCTCGCGCACCGACTTCAAGGCCGACCTGCTGCGCGAGCTGGACCGGCAGAACAAGGTCTTCGAGAGCTACCGCGGCATTCCGTCGATCTCGGAGGCGGCGCTGGACCTGGCGGTCGACCGCATCGTCGGCGCACACCGTCGGCTCGCGGCCACGCCCGGCCGGCCCGAGCAGGCCCTGGCCGGCAACGAATGGCTGATGGCGGTGCGCAGCCGCATCCACATTCCCGGCGGCACCTGCGAGTTCGACCTGCCCGGCTATTTCGCCTGGCAGCAGGAGCCGGCGCCCAAGCGCCGCAACGATCTGCTGCGCTGGGTCGGGGTGCTCGACCCGCTGGCCGAGGCGCTCGAGGTCAATCTGGGCCTGCTGCGCGAATCGGGTGTCCAGCAGATGGCGGGCTTTCGCAACAGCCTGTTCCAGCTCAACCTGAACGGCAGCCGCGCGCTGCAGCTGGTGCGCCTGGAGGTGGACCCGGCCTCGCAGCTGGTGCCCGAGATCAGCGGCAACCGGGTGCTGCTGGCCATCCGGCTGAGCCGTGCCGACGCCGAGGGCCGGCTGCGCCCGATGAACGACAGCGTGCAGCTGCCGCTGACGCTGTGCGCCTGAGCTGCACCTGAGTTGCGCCTGAATCACGGACCGCACCCCCTCCCGTCATGCCCGCGAAGGCGGGCACCCACGCAGGAACAGGTCGATCCTGCGGTGAACGGGAAGCGGCGAACGTGGGTCCTCGCCTTCGCGAGGATGACGGGGACAGGCCTTCACGAGGATGACGGGGACAGGCGCTCGGGCGGGGCACTAGACTCGCGGGCGATGACGACGACCTCTTCCTCCGACCTCGCTGCGCCGGCCTCGCCGCGCCAGGTGCCCTGCCCGGCCTGCGGCACGCTCGCGCCCTTCGCGAAGGACCTGAACCCGTACCGGCCGTTCTGCAGCCTGCGCTGCCGCGAGCATGACCTGGGCGCCTGGGCCAGCGGCGGCTACCGCGTCGGCGCGGTCGAGCCGCCCGACGACTTCGACGCCGGCGCATGAAGGACGGCAGCGGGTGCGGCTCGCACCCGCTGAACGACGCTCAGCCGGCCGGCGTCTCGCGGTGCGTCGGCCCGGCGTGGCCGCGCTCCTCGGCGAACCAGCGCAGCACCGGGATCGTGCCCGGCAGCACCGGCGCCACCTCGACCGGCAGCGTCTGCCAGGCCATGGCCTGCGCCTCGCGCATCTCGAACTCGCCGGTCCAGTCGAAGACCTTGCAGAAGTTCAGCCGCACCCGCGCGTGCGGGTAGTCCATCACCAGCTCGCGCCACGGGTGGACCGCGCCGATGGTGATGCCGATCTCCTCGATCAGCTCGCGGCGCAGCGCCTGCTCGACCGTCTCGCCAGCCTCCAGCTTGCCGCCGGGAAACTCCCAGAAGCCGGCGTAGACCTTGCCCGCGGGGCGCGAGGTCAGCAGGAAGCGGCCCTCGCGGCCATCGGCGTCGCGCTCGACCAGCACGCCCACCGCGACCTCGACCGGCACCCGCTCGGGCAGGCTCTCTGCGCCGTCGACGGCGATCGGCTCAGACATGGTCCAGCCCTTCCGGGCCGTCGCCCTGGATCGAGGCGGGCGCGGCGGCCGGCGCCTCGGCCCGGCCGGCGAAGTCGCGCGCGAACTGCCAGGCGACCCGGCCCGAGCGCGAGCCGCGCTCCAGCGCCCAGACCAGCGCGGGCTGGCGCGCCGCCTCGATCGTGGCCTCGTCGACGCCGAAATGGCGCAGCCACTGGCCGACGATGGCCAGGTACTCGCGCTGGCTGAAGGGATAGAAGCTGATCCACAGCCCGAAGCGCTCCGACAGCGAGATCTTCTCCTCGATCGCCTCGCCGGGATGCAGCTCGCCGTTGTCGTCGTGGCGCGCGCCCAGGTTGTCCTTCATCTGCTCGGGCAGCAGGTGGCGGCGGTTGCTGGTGGCGCAGATCAGCACATTGTCGGAGGCCTGCGCGATGGTGCCGTCCAGGATGGACTTCAGCGCCTTGTAGCCCGATTCGCCCTCGTCGAAGCTGAGGTCGTCGCAGTAGATGATGAAGCGCTCGGGCCGCTCGCCCACCAGCGCCACCAGGTCGGGCAGATCGGTCAGGTCGTCTTTGTCGACCTCGATCAGGCGCAGGCCGCGGTCGGCGAACTCGTTCAGGCAGGCCTTGATCAGCGAGCTCTTGCCCGTGCCGCGCGCGCCGGTCAGCAGCACGTTGTTGGCCGGGCGGCCGGCGACGAACTGCGCGGTGTTGCGCACCAGGCGCTCCTTCTGGCCGTCGACCTCCTTCAGGTCGGCCAGGCGCAGCGGCGCGACATGGCGCACCGGCTCGAGCACGCCGCCGCCCGTGCCGCGGCGGCGGTAGCGGAAGGCGATCGAGGCCGACCAGTCGGGCGCGGCCGGCGGCTGCGGCAGCACCGCCTCGAGCCGGGCCAGCAGCGCCTCGGCGCGGGCGATCAGGGTGGAGAAGTCGCTCATCGTTCGGGGCCGGTTCCAGGCGGATCAGTGGATCATCATCTGCAGCGCCAGGTCGATCTGCTCGACCGGGCTGCGGCGGAAATCGGTGCGGGCGAAGCGCTGCAGCCGCCCGATGCAGAAGCAGGTCAGCGCCGCGGCCTGCGCCGCCGCCTCGACGGTCGGCTCGGCCGAGCCGCGCGCGTCGGCGGCGCGGCGCATCAGCTGGCGCAGCTGCGACTCGATGCGGTCGAAGAACTGGTTCATGCGCTGCGTCAGCCGCGGGTCCTCGAGCACCAGCGCGTCGCCCGCCATCACCCGGGTCATGCCGGGATTGCGCTCGGCGAACTGCAGCAGCACGATGACGCTGTGCGCGGCCTGCACGCGGGGATCGTCCTCGCGCTCGCAGATCTGGTTGACCAGCCCGAAGATGCTGCTCTCGATGAACTCGATCAGCGCCTCGAACATCTGCGCCTTGCTGCGGAAATGCCGGTACAGCGCCGCCTCGCTGAGCTCGAGCTGCGCGGCCAGCGCGGAGGTGGTGATGCGCTCGGCACCGGGGCGCTCGAGCATCTGCGCCAGCGTGCGCAGGATCTGCAGGCGGCGCTCGCCGGGCTTGGGGCGACGACGCGCCGGCTCGGCGGCAGCCGTCTCGTTGTCGGGCGCGGAAGCGGCCGGGGCGTCGGAGGTATCGGGCATCGGGAACGGGGCGGCGGGCGCGCTGAAACAGGTCGACAGAGCGCCGGTTCCCGTCCTCCTTCACCAGGCGGAGCGGGCCAGCGCCTGAAGGCTGCGGATTCTGGCACACCCTGCCCACAGGCCGCTGCGTCTGCGGCCCACCTCAGACCATGCAGCGCCAGTGAAAATCGCTGACGCCAGCCTGCACGCCCGTCTGCCCCTCCGTGGGAGTGACGCTGCTGCGGCGACAGGATTACCGTGCCCGACGCTGGCGCCGGCGCACCGCACCCAGCGCACCCAGGCCAGCAAGCATGAGCGCATAGCTTTCAGGCTCCGGCACCGGCGCATTGATGTTCAGCGTCAGCGAATCCGCCATGGCGCCAGTGCCCCAGGTCCAAGTGTAGGTGCCCGGCGTCATACCCAGGGTGCTGAAGCTGTCGTTCAGCCAGGTACCGGTGAAGGACAGCGCCGAGCCGGACACATAGTCCGTCGGCAGATCGATCTGATTGGCATACGCGCGCAGGAGCACCGGGGAACCGGAGAAAGTGTCTCCAAAGACGAAGCCCCCGGTGCCGAAACTGGCCGGACCCTGCAAGCCGGCGTAGTCTGTGGTGGGCTGCATGGCGCCCGCGAACGTGAGCAGCCCGAACCTCGCGTAGGAAGCGACCTTGCTGGACAAGGCCGTGGAGCCGGCCGTCAGGTCGTCCGTCAGGAACGAGCCCTGCCCGGTAGCAACCACATCCGCACCAACTTCGTTCACGTTGATGACAAATGCGGCATGGGAGGCGGCATGGGCCGACAGCAGCACAGCGGCAGCCGCCAGCGATTTTTTCATTTTAATCAATTCAAGCTCCAACAAGCAATGGGGTTTCTGGGGCGCCAGAGCGGGCAGAACAGCCCCGCCAGGACCCCGCGGACAGCACCCGAGTGAGGGTGCGCGGAGTTTGCCGGGGGGGCTTGGATTGCGAAATCCCGCAAATCCGTGGGCATTGACATTGATCAAGCATGAAAAGCCACACCTGGTATGGAGTCAGCGCCACTGCGTTCAAGGTAGACGCCCGAATCGACCGACCGCCATGCTGCAGGTTTCAGCGCCAACGGGCTATCGCTTGCAGGGTGCGCACCCGGGCACATACATACACCGGCCGCCGCGCCCGCGCCAGCCCCGCTTCCGGCCCATGGATCCCGTCGCGCATCCAGCGCTGCATCCACACCGTCTTCATGCCCACCCGGCGCGCCGACTTCTGGTGCGCCAGCGTGTCCTCGACCAGGATGCAGCGCGCGGGCGGCACCTTCAGCAGCGCAGCGATGTGGCGCAGCATGCGCGCGTCCGGCTTGGGGCGCAGCTCGCCGAACATCGTCATGTGCTCGATCGGGATGACGCCGTGGAACAGGCGCGTCATCCCGAGCGCGGCCAGCACCCGCTCGGCATAGGCGCGCGGCGCGTTGGTCAGGATGAAGCGCCGGCCCGGCAGGCGCGCCAGCGCCGCCAGGTCGTGCGCGCTGGCGCGCAGCCGGTGCTCCAGGCCCGGCAATTGGTGCGTGTCGTGCAGGAAATGCGCGGCGCGCACGCCGTGGTGGCGCATCAGCCCCAGCAGCGTGGCGCCGTAGCGGTCCCAGTAATGGCGGCGCAGCGCCTCGGCCTCGGGGCGATTCAGCGCCAGCTCGCGCTCGATGTAGGCGGTCATCGCCTCGGCGATCGGCCCGAAGGCCGCGTGGCTGGCGTCGTGCAGCGTGTCGTCGAGGTCGAAGAGCCAGACCGGGGCGCGCTTCATCGGGCGGGGCCGCTCAGTGCGAGCGGATCATCGTGCCGAAGGCCTGCTCGGTCAGGATCTCCAGCAGCAGCACATGCGGCACGCGGCCGTCGATGATGTGCACCGCGTTGACGCCGCACTTGGCCGCGTCGATCGCGCCGGCGATCTTCGGCAGCATGCCGCCGGAGATGGTGCCGTCCTCGACCAGCTCGTCGATGCGGCGCGAGGTCAGCTCGGTCAGCAGCTCGCCCTGCTTGTCGAGCACGCCGCGGATGTTGGTCAGCATCATCAGCTTCTCGGCCTTGAGGATCTCGGCCAGCTTGGACGCCACCAGGTCGGCGTTGATGTTGTAGCTCTCGTTGTCGGGGCCGAAGCCGATCGGGCTGACCACCGGGATGAACTGGTCGTCCTGCAGCGCACGGACGATGCTCGGGTCGATCGACTCGATCTCGCCGACCTGGCCGACGTCATGCTCGACCGAAGGATCGTTGAGGTCGAGCATCTTGAGCTTGCGCGCGCGGATCATCGCGCCGTCGCGGCCGGTCAGGCCGACCGCCTTGCCGCCGGCGGCGTTGATCAGGCCGACGATGTCCTGCTGCACCTCGCCGCCGAGCACCCACTCGACGACGTCCATCGTCTCGGCGTCGGTCACGCGCATGCCCTGGATGAACTGGCCCTTCTTGCCGATCTTGCTCAGCGCCGCGTCGATCTGCGGACCGCCCCCGTGCACGACGATCGGGTTGATGCCGACGAGCTTGAGCAGCACCACGTCCTCGGCGAAGGCCTTCTGCAGCGCCGGATCGGTCATCGCGTTGCCGCCGTACTTGATGACCATGGTCTTGCCATGGAACTTGCGGATGTAGGGCAGTGCCTGGGCGAGGATCTGGGCCTGGTCGGCGGGCGTGTGGCTCATGCGGGAAGCTCCGGGACGAAGGATCGGAAAGCCCGGATTCTAGGGGCCGCGGCCTATACTGGCCGCCATGGTCCGCCCCTCCCGTCCCTGGCTGCACTGGCTGCTCTGGCTGGTGATCGCGCTGCTGCCGCTGCGCGGCTGGGCGATGGCACAAATGGCGGTGACCGAACTGGCGCCGACGCACGCCCAGAGCGCGCCCCACCCCGCCTGCCACGAGGCGGCCGACCCGCCCCCGACCGACGCTGCCCCCCATGCCGGCTGCACGCTGTGCGAGGTCTGCCATGCCGGGCTGGCGCCGGCAGCGACCCAGGCGCGGCCGCTGCCCACGCTGCCGCACGCCCCGCCGGCCGCCACCGAGCCCGCCGGCCCGCCCGAGGCCCCGCCCTCGGCGCTGTTCCGCCCGCCCCGCCGCTGATCTTTCGGCCCCGTCGCTGTCGCTGGTCGCGGCCGTGCCTCGGCACGTCCGTACCGGCCCCGGATGTGCGCATCCGCCCGACCTGAGAGATCCCCATGACCCGAATCCTGTCCGCCGCCGGCGCGCTGATCGCGCTCGCCGCGGCGTGGCCGCCGGCCTTTGCGGCCGCCTCCCCGGCCACATCCCCGGCCGCCTCCCCGGCCGACCCCGGCGCCGCCGTGCGCCCTCTGCTCCACCGCTCGACGCTGGCCGCACGCGCCGCGTCCGCCCCGCCCGAGACCGCCCCCGGCGACTGGCGCGCCGCCAACGCGCGCGTGCACGCCGTCGGCGGCTGGCGCACCTATCTGAAGCAGGCGCACGCGCCGGAGCCCGCCGCCTCCGGCACCGAAGGAGGCGCGCGATGAACCGCCCGCATCGGATCGCGCTGGCGCTGCTGGCCGCCGCCGCGATGGCCGGCTGCGCCACGACCTCGCCGGATGCGGCGATCGCGCCGGTGCGCGAGCAGCTGCGCGCGGCCACCGGCACCGACCTCGCGCGCTGGCCCCAGGCCCAGGCGCCCTCGGCCGAGGCGCGTGCGCGCCTCGACGCGCTGCTGGCCGCGCCGCTGACGCAGGACGGCGCGGTCGAGCTGGCGCTGCTGAACCACCGCGGCCTGCAGGCCGAGCTGGCCGAGCTGGGCCTGGCGCAGGCCGAGGTCGCGCAGGCCACGCGCCTGCCCAATCCCGGCCTGAGCTACGGCCGCACCACCAGCGGCGACGAGATCGAGCGCGAGATCGGCCTGCACCTCGGCTTGGGCCGGCTGCTGCTGATGCCGCTGGCGCGCTCGATGGCCGAGCAGCAGCTCGCACGCCAGCAGGCGCAGGTGACGATCGCGGTCGTCGGTCGCATCGCCGACGTGCGCCGCGCCTGGGTCGAGGCGGTCGCGGCCGAGGAAAGCCTGGCCTATCTGCGCCAGGTCCACGAGGCAGCCGAGGCCGGCGCCGAGCTGGCGCGGCGCATGGCGCAGGCCGGCAACTTCAACCGCCTGACGCTGGCGCGCGAGCAGTCCTTCGAGGCCGACGCGCTGCTGAACCTGGCGCGCGGCGAGCGCGCCAGCGACGCCGCGCGCGAGCGCCTGGTGCGCGCGCTCGGCCTGTGGGGCGAGGATGCCGAGCGGCTGGCGCTGCCCGCACGGCTGCCCGACCTGCCCGCGCAGCCCCTCGCGCTGACCGACATCGAGGCCCGCGCGCTGGCGCAGCGCCTGGACGTGCAGGCCGCGAAGCTCGCCACCGCGCAGACCGCCCGCAGCCTCGGGCTGACGCGCACGACCCGCTTCGTCGACGCGATCGACCTGGGCCTCTCGCGCTCGAAGACGAACGACGGCCACCGCAGCCGCGCCTGGGAGGTGGGGCTGGAGCTGCCACTGTTCGACTGGGGGGACGCGAAGACCGCACGCGCCGAGGCGATCTACACCGCCAGCGTGCACCGCACCGCCGAGATCGCCATCGACGCGCGCTCCGAGGCCCGCGAGGCCGGGCGGAACTGGCGCCACGCCTGGGACCTCGCGCGCCATGCGCAGCAGGTCGTCGTGCCGCTGCGCCAGCGCATCAGCGAGGAAAACCTGCTGCGCTACAACGGCATGCTGATCGGCGTGTTCGAGCTGCTGGCCGACGCGCGCGCGCAGATCGGCGCGGTCAACGCCGCGATCGACGCCCGGCGCGAGTTCTGGCACGCCGACGCCGACCTGCAGCAGGCCCTGCTCGGCCGCCCCCGGCTCGATGCCGGCAGCGGCCCGGCCGCCGCCTCCACCGCCGCCGAGGCCGGTGGCCACTGAGCGCACCGCGAACCCCACACGGACCTTTCACCATGATTTCCCGACGTTCCCTCTTCTCGGCCGGGGCCGCGGTCGCCGCCGCCTCGGTCAGCCGCGTGGCCATGGCTGCGCTGCCCGAGCCGGTCATCCAGACCTCGGCCGCCACCGCCGCACCGCTGCAGCCCGCCACCGGCCGCCCCTACCGCCCGGTCGTGACGCTCAACGGCTGGAGCCTGCCCTGGCGCATGAACGCCGGCGTCAAGGAATTCCACCTCGTCGCCGAGCCGGTGGTGCGCGAGATGACGCCCGGCTTCAACGCCAACCTCTGGGGCTACAACGGCCAGTCGCCCGGCCCGACGATCGAGGTGGTCGAGGGCGACCAGGTGCGCATCTTCGTCACCAACCGCCTGCCCGAGCACCACGCGGTGCACTGGCACGGCCAGCGCCTGCCCAACGGCATGGACGGCGTGGCCGGCCTGACGCAGCCGGCCATCCCGCCGGGCAAGACCTTCGTCTACGAGTTCGAGGCGCGCCGCCCCGGCACCTTCATGTACCACCCGCACGCCGACGAGATGGTGCAGATGGCCATGGGCATGTACGGGATGTGGATCACGCACCCGAAGGCGAGGCACCCGCTGATCGCCGATGTCGATCGCGACTTCTGCTTCCTGCTCAACGCCTTCGACATCGAGCCCGGCAGCGCCACGCCCAAGGTGATGACCATGCTCGACTTCAACCTCTGGGCCTGGAACAGCCGCATCTTTCCCGGCATCGACACGCTCAACGTGCGGCTGAACGACCGGGTGCGCATCCGCGTGGGCAACCTGACGATGACGAACCACCCGATCCACCTGCACGGCCACGAGTTCGAGGTCACCGGCACCGACGGCGGCCCGGTGCCGAAGTCGGCGCGCTGGCCGGAGGTGACGACCGACGTGGCGGTCGGCCAGATGCGCCAGGTAGAGTTCATCGCCAGCGAGGAAGGCGACTGGGCCTTCCATTGCCACAAGAGCCACCACACCATGAACGCGATGGGCCACGACGTGCCGACGATGATCGGCGTCGACCACACCGACGTCGCCCGCAAGATCACGAAGCTCATCCCCGGCTACATGGCCATGGGCGAGCGCGGCATGGCCGACATGGCCGAGATGGAAATGCCGCTGCCCGACAACACCGCGCCGATGATGACCGGCCAGGGCCCGTTCGGCGGCGTCGAGATGGGCGGCATGTTCAGCATCCTGAAGGTCCGCCGTGACCAGAAGCCGGGAGACTACCGCGACCCCGGCTGGTTCAAGCACCCGAAGGGCACCGTCGCCTTTGAGTGGACCGGCGCGCCGCTGGCCGAGCCGGTGCGGGCGATCCCGCCCTCGGGCGAGGCCGCGGTGAACGCTCGCAAGCCGAGCGGGCATGGCCATCACTGACCGTGTCATCCCACAGGGCACCTCAACCGTTTTCAACCTGTCCGAATGGAGAAGTCACGATGAACCGCTGGATCGCAGCCCTCACCCTCGCCACCTCCGCCGTGCTGGCCGCCGCACCCGCACAGGCCCAGAGCACCGACGCCGAGGTCATGAAGATCGACAAGCCGCAGCAGAAGATCACGCTCAAGCATGGCGAGATCAAGAACCTCGACATGCCCCCGATGACGATGGTCTTCCGCGTGCAGGACGCCGGGATGCTCGACGCCGTGAAGGTGGGCGACAAGGTGAAGTTCGATGCGGACAAGGTGGGCGGGCAGTACACGGTGACGAAGCTGGCACCGGCGCGCTGAAAACTATCCAGTACCGCGTGATGTAAGTCACACAAAAAAACGGTGCACGACACCACCTGTCGCGCACCGTCCTTAGGCTTGCACCTCTGTACCCGGTCCTGCTCCGGTCATGTGCCTGCCGATGGAAAATCCTGAACTGCTGTTAGAGCCCCTCAACCGCGCGCTGCGCGACCTGCGTGCTGCTGCGGCCATCCTCCAGAACGACCGAGACCGCATCGATGCAGCGCTCCTGCCGGTCATGCGGCGGCTGATGCTCGCGGAAGTGGTCGGCAACCAGTGGCTGCTGGCGGTCGGTGGCTCGCAGGGCGCCGGCAAGACCACGCTGGTGCGCGCGCTCTATGACCTGCAGGGCGAAGACGCACGCTGGCTGGCACCCAACGAGGGCCGCGGCGAGCAGTTGCCCATCCTGGTCCAGGAAGACAGCAGCTGCACCCGGCCGCAAGGCCTGCTGCGCCAGCTGTGTCCGAGCGAGGACGGCAGCCACATGGTGCTTCGCGATGTGCCCGCCACTGACGCGCAGCAGTTCTGCCGGGCCGCACGAGGCGAGATGCCCGAAGTCATGCTGCCCGTCCTGAAGGTACCTCGCCGGCATTTCCAGAGCGACCGGCAGGCCCTGATCCTGCTGCCGGGCTACGAGGCGATCCAGCGCGACAACCGCGACTGGCAGGAGTCGATGCGGCTGACGCTGATGGGGGCGTCGGGCTGCATCCTGGTGACCGACCAGACCCGCTTGGCCAATCAGCAGCAACAGGAGATCCAGCGCGATCTGCTGCCGCCGGAGCTTCAGGCCTGCCGCCCCTGGGTGATGGTGAGCAAGACCGAGGGGCTGGCCCGCGATCCTGAGCGCCGCGATGCGCTGCGCCTCAGCGCAGCCCGGGTCTTCTTTCCGGAAGAGCCGGTCGAGACGGCGATGCAGCGGGTGCTGTGCGTCGGCGCGGACGATCCGACCTACCGGGACGAATGGCTGCCGGCCGCCAGCGCGATGCTGCGCGACACCTCGGCCGGCAGCGGTGCGCAGCGCCGGATGCAACTGGCCCGGCTCGGCGAGACCATCGACCGCGACCTCGGGCGAGCCATCAATCTGGTGCACAGCCGCGCAGCGCTGCACCAGCAGAGCCTGGCCGGTCATGGCGGAGGCAGTGCCGCGCAGGTCATGGACGACTGCCTGGGCCTCTTCGACGATGCGGCCGCCGAGCTGCGCGAGCTCTACCAGCAGTCCGTCCAAGACATGCTCGAACAGCACGGCGAGCGTGCCCGCCACCGCCTCGACGAGATTCTGGTGAAGCGCCACGAAGGGCTGCTGAACAAGCTCGTCCGGGTGTGCGACACGGTGAGCGACCAGCATATCCGGCTGCGCGAGACCCTCACCGCCGCCTGGCAGGCGCCGGGCGACGTGCTGCCGCAGTATGTGGATCGGATCAGCAGCCTGACGGCACGGGTGCTGTCAGGCCCGCGGCCGGTGACGGCCGCCCTGCCCGAGACCGCCACGGCGCTGCACCGCCTGGGCTACCTGGATGCCGATGACCAGCCCGTGCCGTCCCGACTGACCGATCCGCAGACACGGCGCAATCTGCGCGCCCTGCTGGCTGCGCCGGGCGATGCGCCCCCCGATCGCAGCAGCGAGGCGCTGGAGCGCACCGTGCGGCTGCTTCCAGCCATGGCGCTCGAATACACCCGCATCGCCGCCGCACTGCCGGCGCTGGCTGGTGTCCATGCCGAGACGCTGACGCCGCTGGAGGACATGGGCCGCCACGAGGCGGGAGCGCCGCTGCGCGAGCAGTTCCAGCAGTTCTCCGAAGTCGCCGTGCCGCTGCTGCAGGGCCTGGCCGTCATGCTGGCCATCGATTTTTCCGCGGACGGCCGCATCGACACGGTCGGATCGCTGCTGTCTCTGCTGGGTCTGGGCGATCCAGCAGACCCCGCCGACAGCACGACCAGCAGCGCCAGCACACTGGCCGACACTGCAGCCGAGCTCAGCTCGACCGTCACGCCAGTGGCCTCGGCGGCGGCCGGCGGCAGCATGGCTGCCGCCATCACCGGAGTGATCGCCATCGGCTTCCTGATCAATGCGGCGCTGACGGAGGTGCGTCGGCGCGACCAGGCGATGCGCGAGCTCAGCCAAGCGATGCTGCGCAGCATCCTGGACCGCCATCTGGTGCATTTCATGGTGCATTTCGACCAGCTGATGCAGGCGCTGCGCAGGCATCTGCAGCAGAGCCTGCGCCGGCGCTATCGTCTCGATGAGCGGCTGATGGAGCATGACCGGCTCGCCTGTGCACTGGCCGACGCCAGCCGCTTCCAGCGCGACATGCTCGATGCGCTGGGCCGCTCGGGCCGCGATCTCGATCCCTTCGGACTGCCGCCCAACCCGCACCGCCAGGCATGAGCACACGCTGGAACCGGTTGCACAGGCAGAGGCTCGACTGGGCGCTGCGCGGCCACCAGGCCTTCCTCGAGACCCTGAGCGCGGACGTGCGCACCCGCCTGTCGCGTGGCGACGAGCAGGGCGAGGCCTATGTCGCGGTGTTCGGTCGCACGCAGGTCGGCAAGACCACGCTGCTGCTGGACCTGATGGGCGTGCGAGGCACAGCCCTGGAGCGTGTCTCCCTGGTGCTGCGCGGCGGGCGCGCGCAGGGTCAGTCGGCCACGGCCACGGCGATGGAATACCGGCGCTCGCCGGATGCCTGCTGGCGGCTGCACCTGCCCCAGATCGATCATCCGGCCGGCGAACAGCGCATCGAGAGCGATCAGGCGATGACCGAGGCCCTGCGCGCGCTGCGCGAGCGCATGGGCAGCCGCGATCTGCAGGCAGACCGTCCGGTCAGCGTGGCGATCCCGTCGGACTGCTTCGAGGCCGGGGACACGCAGGCGCAGCCAGTGCGTCTGCTCGACCTGCCGGGCGACCAGCCCCGCGACGAGATCGAGGCCGAGCATGTCGCCGCGACCGCTCGGCGCCACCTGCCGCATGCCGACCTGATCCTGCTGGTCGGGCGGGGCGACGACCTGTCCTTCCTGCGCCCGCAGGGCCTGCGCCTGCCCGACATCGAGGACTGGCAACTCATGCCCGAGCGCTTCCGCATCGTGACCACCTACACCTACACCGCCCAGTCGGTGCGGGAGGCGGCTCGAGCACATCTGACCCAGGGCCGCACGCCGCTGACCGCCGGCTTCTTCCGCGAGCGGCTGCTCCAGGAGCTGCGCACCTTCATGCCAGACCTCTCGCCCGATGCCGCTCGGCCCGAGCGCTGCTTTCCCCTGGAGTTCGGGCAGTCCTGGGCAGAGGCCGGCGAGCGCGGCGAGCGCGACCCGCTGTGGCATGCCCTGGGGCCGGTGGTGGCCGGCCTGCGCCGGGAACTGCTGGCCGACATCGCGGCTGCCGTCAGCCCGATCGCGCGGCTGCGCAGTGCGATCGACACCCAGACCTCGATACAACGAATCCGCCAGGCCCGTCTGGCCGGCATGGAGCAGGAGAACGCCGAACTGCAGGAGCGGCTCACGCAGTTGCTGGCGCGCATCGATGCGGCCGAGGCCCGGCACCGTGACCTCGTCGCTGCGCGCCAGATGCGGGAGATCGTGCTCGCCCGGCATGACCCCGAGGCCGTCGCGGCCACGCTGGCACCGATGAGTGCACGGCTCGACGCGTCCGATGCGATCCGAGCCATCGACGCCCTGGACACCGACACCCGGCATCTGTGCCGGCTGCTCGATGAATTCACCTCGGATCTGGTGCTGCAGGTCCTGCGACTGCGACCGGATCCGGCCACGGCCCCGCAGCAGCATTTCTGGAAGCTCGTCCAGCCCCGGCTGGAGACACAGGTCACGGCCCTGCGCGACGAGATCGAGCGCACGCAGGAGCCCCTGCGCGACCGCCTGTCGGGCTACCGGCTGGAAACGTATTTCCCACGCCTTTCGGACGATTTTGCGCAGGACTGTCGCCGGATGATCGACACGATGCAGGCGGGTATCGCGGCGGCGGCCGCCTTCGCACGCCGGGCTTGGACACATCAGGCCGATCTGCGCCGCCAGCACCTGAGCCAGGAGTGCGTGCAGCTCCGGGCCGACGAGGTCCGCCTGCGGCTGGCCGTCGATCAGCTTCAGGGCGAGCGGCGCGAGATCGATGCCGCGCTGGCAGTGCTGTCGGCCAGCCGTGCCGCCGCCAGCCGCACGCTCGACGAGGATCTGGAGCGCGGTCGCCAGATCCGCGCCTTCCTTCTGTCCGCCTATGCCCAGGAACTGCAACAGCGCCGCGAGACGCTGCACACGCACCAGCCGGCGGCAGACAGGCTGATCGAGCTGCTGGCCATGCTCGACCTGTCCGCGGCGCGTCGTCAGGTGCTGCTGGGCGCCTGAAACGCCTGAATCCGTCCCCCGTCCCCGACCTCACACGATGAACACGCCCCCGCCCTCCTCGTCCGACTTCCAGGCAATCGAATCCTCCGAACAGGAACTGCGCGAGCTCATGGGCCGCGTCATGGACATGCCGCTGGCACCGCTGCGCCAGCAGGTCGAACGCATCGAGGAACGGCTCGAGGCGGTGGAGGACATGTGCCGCCGCACCGCCGACGAGGACCTGCCCGCCGTGCAGGCCGGACTCAGCCGCAGCTTCGACGAGGCGCTGCGCCGCGTGCGCCAGAGCGTGGGCAGCGCGAGTGACCAGCTCGGCGATCTGCTCGAGGCTGGACTGGCACGAACGCCCGCCACCCTGGAGCAGGCCAACGGAGCCCTGGAGGCTCTGAGCAGGCAATCCGCCCGGTCCGGGCAGGATCTGGCCGAATGCCTTGCGCTGGCCCATCAGACAGCGCAGGCCTGCACACGCATCGCTCAGGAGCTGGCTCGTCAGGACGAGCGGCTCACCGCACTGGAGAGACAGCAGGCGAACGGACAGGCGCAGCTGATGCGCCAGATCGAATCGCTCGGTCGGCACCAGCGCTGGATCGGCCTGGGCGGTGGCGCCGGTCTGCTCGGCATCCTGGGCCTGCTGGCGTGGCTGCTGCGGACTGCCGCACTGCAACAGACCTGAATCCGTCGAACGGAGCACAACAAAAAAGACGCCCCCGGCCCGCAGGAGCCGGAGGCGTTTCGAAAGCGTCCTCGGTCAGGGGACGCCGGAGACTGTGGTCACAGTACAGAAATCAGTGGTTCGAGGCCGCCGCGGCGCCGTAGCCGGTCTGGGCCCGGACGAACTGGTCGTCGAAGGCGTCAAGCTCCTTCTTCGCGGCCGCGCTGCGGTCCAGCTTCGAGACGACGATGCAGATCAGGAAGGCCACCGGCATCGAGAACAGCGCCGGTTGCTCGTACGGGAACAGCGGGGCGGGGTTGCCCAGCACCGTCACCCACACCGACTTCGACAGCAGCACCAGCGTGACCGCCAGCGCCAGGCCGATGTAGCCGCCGGCCAGCGCGCCGCGTGTCGTCAGGCCCTTCCAGTACATCGACAGGATCAGCACGGGGAAGTTGCTCGACGCGGCGATGCCGAAGGCCAGACCGACCATGAAGGCGACGTTCTGCTTCTCGAAGGCGATGCCCAGCACCACCGCGATCACGCCCAGCGCCAGGGTGGCGAAGCGCGAGACACGCATCTCGTCCTCTTCCTTGGCCTGGCCCTTCATGATGACGCGGGCATACAGGTCATGCGAGATCGAGGAGGCACCCGCCAGCGCCAGACCGGCCACCACCGCCAGGATGGTCGCGAAGGCCACCGCCGCCAGGAAGCCCAGCAGCAGATTGCCGCCGACCGCCTTGGCCAGGTGCATCGCCACCATGTTGCCGCCGCCGATCAGCTTGCCGCCGACCTGGCCGCCCTCGAAGAACTCGGGGTTCTGGCCGACGATCAGGATGGCGCACAGGCCCATCAGGAAGATGACGTTGAAGAAGTAGGCGATGAAGCCCGAGGCGTACAGCACCGACTTGCGCGCTTCCTTGGCGTTGGTCACGGTGAAGAAGCGCATCAGGATGTGCGGCAGACCGGCGGTGCCGAACATCAGGCCCAGCGCCAGCGACACCGCGGTCACCGGATCCGGAATCAGCTTGCCCGGGCTCATCATCGACCAGCCGCTCTTGTGCGCGGCCACCGCCTTCTCGACCACGGTGGTGTAGCTGAAGCCGAACTGGCTCATCGCCAGCAGCATCACCAGCGTGCCGCCGGCCATCAGCAGGCAGGCCTTGATGATCTGCACCCAGGTGGTGGCCAGCATGCCGCCCTTGATGACGTAGACGATCATCAGCGCGCCGACCGCCACCACCGCGATGTTGTAGTCCAGGCCGAACAGCAGCTTGATCAGCTGGCCGGCACCCACCATCTGCGCGATCAGGTAGAAGCAGACCACGGTCAGCGAGCCGATCGCCGCCATCGTGCGCACCTTGCCCTGGTCGAGCCGGTAGGAAGTGATGTCGGCGAAGGTGAAGCGGCCCAGGTTGCGCAGCCGCTCGGCCATCAGGAACAGGATGATCGGCCAGCCGGCGAAGAAGCACAGCGCGTAGATGTAGCCGTCCAGACCCGAGCCGTAGACCAGCGCGGTCAGGCCCAGCAGCGTGGCCGCCGACATGTAGTCGCCGGCGATCGCCAGGCCGTTCTGGAAGCCGGTGATGCCGCCGCCGGCGGTGTAGAAGTCCGAGGCCGACTTGGTGCGGTTCGAGGCCCAGAAGGTGATGCCCATCGTGAACGCCACGAAGACCAGGAACATGCCGATGGCATGCAGGTTCAGCGGCTGCTTCTCGGCGGCGGCGATCGGATCGCCGGCGGCCAGCGCGGCCCCCGACAGCAGCAGCGCCGGCAGGGCCAGGCCCAGACGGGCCAGCGAGGACAGGGTCGTGCGGTGCATCACTTGCGGCCTCCCTGGGTGGCGTCCTCGATCAGCTCGCGGGTCAGGTCGTCGAACTCGCCGTTGGCACGGCGGACATAGACCGCGGTCAGCGCCCAGAACAGCACGAACATCGACAGGATGGCCACCGGCCCGAAGGTGACGACCGAGCTCTCGCCGCCCAGGCGCATCGCCATCAGCGCCGGATTGAAGGCGACCAGCAGGATGAAGCCGTAGAACAGGCCCAGCACGACAAAGGACAGCAGCCAGGAAAAGCTGCTGCGCCGCTGCACCAGCGCCTGGAACTTGGGATGGCGCTGGATGCGCCGGTAGACATCGGAAGACATGAGAAGGGCCGACCGCTGCCGTTGCCGGGCGGTGTCCGAAGGGTTGAAACGAGGGGGTGCGGTGGATGATAGGTGGCGGTGCCGCAAGGATTCGTCACAATCCCGGCGATGCCACAAACCAAGGGAAAACACTTATCTCAGCACCATCTGGCACCAAGATCGCTGATAACACCCCGATGTCAGCCCTTCGTCAGAAACCCGTCAGAACAGCGTCAGCCCCGCATCAGCCCAGATAGCGCCGTTCCAGATGGGCGCGGAAATGCGCCGGGTTCAGCGTCTCGCCGCTGGCGCGGCGCGTGAGCTCGGGCGTCGTCCAGCGTGCGCCCTGGCGCCAGATGTGATCGTGCAGCCAGTCGAAGACCGGCGCGAGGTCGCCGGCGGCGATGCGTGCGTCCAGGTCGGGCGTCTGGCGGCGCATCGTGGCGAACCACTGCGCCGCGTACATCGCGCCCAGCGTGTAGCAGGGAAAGTAGCCGAACAGGCCCGAGGGCCAGTGCACGTCCTGCATCGGGCCGTCGCCAAAGTTGCCGCGGGTGTCGCGGCCCAGCCAGAGCGCCATCTTCTCGTCCCACAGCGCCGGGATGTCATCGATCTCGATCGCACCCTCGATCAGCGCGCGCTCGATCTCGAAGCGCAGGATGACGTGTGCGGGATAGGTCACCTCGTCGGCATCGACGCGGATCAGGCCGGGCTCGACCCGGGTGACCATGCGCGCCAGGTTCTCAGCCTCGAAGGCCGGCTGCGCGCCGAAATGCTCGACCAGCAGCGGCACCAGCTGCGCGACGAAGCCGGGGTGGGCGCCGAGCTGCATCTCGAAGGACAGGCTCTGGCTCTCGTGCAGGCCGTAGGAGCGCGCGCGCGCCAGCGGCTGGCCCAGCCACTCGCGCGGCAGGTTCTGCTCGTAGCGGGCGTGGCCGGTCTCGTGGACCGTGCCCATCAGGCTCTGCATCAGGTCGTCGAGACGGTAGCGGGTGGTCAGACGCACGTCCTCGGGCACGCCGCCGGAGAAGGGATGCGTGCTCTCGTCGAGCCGGCCGCCCTCGAAGTCGAAGTCGAGTCGGCGCATCACCGCCAGGCTGATCGCCTTCTGCTGCGTCAGCGGAAAGGGGCCGACCGGCCGGAGCACCGGCGGCTCGGCCTGCTGGCGCTCGCGCACGGTGCGGATCAGGCCCGGCAGCCAGGTGCGCAGGTCGCTGAAGACCCGCTCGACCTCGGCGCCGGTCATGCCCGGCTCGAAGCGATCGAGCAGCGCGTCGTAGGGCGCCAGGCCGGTGGCCTCGGCCAGATGCATCGCCTCCTCGCGGGCGACCTGCACCACCGGGCGGAAGTTCTCGACGAAGCCGGCCCAGTCGTTGGCCGGACGCTGCGCGCGCCAGGCATGCTCGCAGCGCGCGGTGGCCAGCGCGCGGCGCTCGACCAGCGCGGAGGGCAGCGCGTTGGCGGCGAGCCAGTCGCGGCGCATCTCGCGCAGGTTGGCGCGCTGGTCGTCCGACAGCGGCTCGTCCTCGGCACGCGCGAGCAGATCGCGCAGCGCCGGATCGGTGCGCTGGGCATGCATCAGCGTCTCGAGCTCGGCCATCGCGGCTGCGCGGGCCTCGTTGCCCTTCGGGGGCATGTTGGCGGCCTGGTCCCAGCCGGCGATCGCGCCGAGATGCTCGAGACGGTACAGACGCTGGAAACGCGCCTCGAGATCGGCATAGGCCGGCGCACCGGCGGGATGGATGGAACGGCTCATCGGTCTTTTCCCCTGCAGATGGAACATCGGACACGGCGGCCCGACTTGACGGACATCATCCTGCCACCACCGCCATGGTACCTGAGCGATTTTTCCATTTCACCGCAGAACATCATGCTTCGGCTGCCGGCAGATCGAGGGTGAAGACCGCCCCGCGAGCTCCGCCCTCCCCGTCGCACCGGTTGGCGGCACGCAGCTCGCCGCCGTAGCGCTCGAGCAGGCCACGGCTGATCCACAGGCCCAGGCCGTTGCCGTCGCGCCGGGTGGTGAAGAAGGGCTGGAACAGCGTCGCGCGCACCGCCTCGCTCAGGCCGGGGCCGGAGTCGCTCACCGCCAGCAGCACCCGGCCGTCCTCGTGGCGCACCGCGATGTCCAGCTCGCGCGCCGCTCCGGCCTCGCCCTGCTCCTGCATCGCCTGGGTGGCGTTGACGATCAGGTTGATCAGCACCTGCTGCAGCTCCTGGCGATTGATCCGGACCGGCGGGGTCGCGCCGGGCGGCGCGCGCAGCACCAGCCGCACCTGCGCCCGCTCGAGCAGATGGCGCACCAGCACCAGGCTGGCCTGCAGCACCTCGGCCGGATCGAGCGCCTCGGCATAGCCGGCGTACTCGTTCGGCCGGGCCTGCTGCAGCAGCTGCGCGACGATCAGGCGCATGCGCTCGACCTGCGCGTCGATCAGCCGGATCTCGTCGCGGGCGGGTGCGGCGGCCTCGCCCAGCGTCATCTGCAGCAGGTCGAGATTGCCCTGGATCACCGCGATCGGATTGTTGATCTCGTGCGCGATGCTGGCCGCGAGCTGGCCAATCGTGGCCAGACGCTCGCTGCGCACCAGCTGCTGCTGCGCGGCCTGCAGCGCCGCGGTGCGCTCGGCCACCTTGGCGTCGAGCTCCTCGCCCCAGCGCTGCAGCGCGCGGGTCTTGTCGTCGACCGTGTCGAGCAGATGGTCGAGCGTGGCGCCGAGCCGCTCGATCTCGCCGTCGGCCTGCAGCGGCCCGACCCGCGCCGCCTGGCCGGACTCGACCTGCTGCATCGTCTCGGTCATGCGCTCGAGCGGCCGGAAGATGCGCGCGGCCGAGCGCAGCGACCACCAGGCCGCCAGCAGCATCACCACGAAGAACAGCAGCCCGATGCCGACCAGCACCGCGTACTTGACCACCACGAAGGGCCGCTCGAGAAAGCCCACATACAGCATGCCGACGCGCCGGCCGCTGGCATCCGTCAACGGCTGGTAGCCCGAGACATACCAGTCCTTGACGACGAAGGCGCGCCCCAGCCAGGTCTCGCCGCGCCCGAGCACCGCCTCGCGCACCGCCGCCGACACCCGGGTGCCGACCGCGCGCTCGGCCTGCGGATCGCCGAACAGCCGCACATTGGTGCTGATGCGCACATCGTCGAGAAAGAGCGTCGCGGTGCCCTGGCTGCCGAAGGCCAGCGCACCGTCCGGGTAGACGATCTGGTTGATGTGATCGATGACGCCCAGATTGCGGTTGAGCAGCACGCCGCCCTGCAGCCAGCCGATCGTGGCGCCGGCGGCGTTCTCGATGCGCGCCTGCGCGATCAGCACCAGGCCACGCGATTCGGTGACCCGCTCGCTCGGAGCGGCGCCGTCGGAGTCGACCAGACCGATGTGCGCCCGCTCGGCCAGACCCGGCGCCAGCGCCTCGAGCTGCGCCGCCTCCATCACCGCGACCCCCGCCTCCCCCCCGGAGCCGGCCACAGCCTCGCTCGCCTGCGGCGGCAGCATGCGCAGGAAGTCGAGCCGGTGCCGGACCTGCTCGCGGGCCAGCAGCGCGGCCAGCGCCGCCTCGCGCTCGGCTGGCGGCGTCAGCGCCAGCGTGCGCACCAGCAGATGCGAGCCGGCCACCGCCTGCGTGCCGCTGCCGACCTCCGCCTGCACCCGGTCGAAATAGCCCTGCGCGACCGCCAGGTCGGAGCGCACCCGGCCCGAGAGCAGCAGGTCGATGGCCTGGTTGCCCCACAGCAGCAGGATCAGCCCGAGCAGCGGCAGCACGCCCAGCAGCGGCACCAGCGTCAGCGCCAGCAGCCGGGTGCGGATCGAGCCGGCGCCGGCCGCGCGCACGGCCGTCACGGTGCCTCGGCGGCCCATTCGGCGACGCGCCGCTCCAGCGTGCGCCGCGAGATGCCCAGCAGCTGCGCCGCCCGGCCCTTGTCGCCCTGCACCGAGGCCAGCACGCCCAGGATGTGACGCCGCTCCAGCGTCTGCAGATCGGTCGGCGCGCCGGCGGCACCCGGCGCACCCGGCACATTCGCCTCGGCCGTCTCCGGGCCCGCCGCGGCAGGTGCCGGATAGAGCGCGGTCACGTTGATGCGCCCGAGGATCAGCGAGCGCTCGACGAAGTTGCGCAGCTCGCGCACATTGCCCGGCCAGTCGTACTGCTGCAGATAGCGCAGCTCGTCGGCATCGAGCCGCAGCGGCACAGCGCCGAGCTGCGGCGCCAGCAGCGCGACAAAATGCTCGAACAGCAGGCCCAGGTCGCCGCGGTGCTCGCGCAGCGGCGGCAGCGCGATCTCCACCACCTGCAGCCGGTAGTACAGATCCTTGCGGAAGCGTCCGGCGGCGACCTCGGCGGCCAGATCGCGCTCGCTGGCGGCCACCAGCCGCACGTCGACCGGGATCTTCTGCCGGCTGCCGGCCGGGCGCATCTGGCGCTCCTCGATCACCCGCAGCAGGCTGGCCTGCACCGGCAGCGGCAGCTCGGAAATCTCGTCGAGGAAAAGCGTGCCGCCCTGGGCGTAGTGGAAGAGGCCGTCGCGGGCCTGGTCGGCGCCGGGGACGGCGTCGGCGAAGGCGCCGGGCGCATGGCCGAACAGCTCGCTCTCGAGCGCCTCGGCCGACAGGCCGGTGCAGTGCAGCCGCACGAAGGGCGCGGCCGCCCGGGCGCTGCCGCGGTGCAGGGTCTGCGCGGCCAGCTCCTTGCCGGTGCCGGACTCGCCGCGCAGCAGCACCGGCGCATTCACCGGCGCGACCCGCGCCAGCGCATCGATCAGCGCGCGCATCGCCGGCGAGCGGCCGACGAACTCGGGCAGCTCGCGCGGCTGCTGGGCCAGGCGGTGGCGCAGCAGCCAGTTCTCGCGCGCCAGGCGCGAGCGGTTCATGCCCTGCTGCACCGCGTTGAGGATCTGCGCGACCCGGAAGGGCTTGAGCAGGAAGTCGGAGGCGCCGGCGCGCAGCGCCTCGATCGCGGTGTCGAGATCGGCGAACGCGGTGATCAGGATCACCTCGCCGGCATGGCCCTGCGCGCGCAGCTCGCGCAGCCAGGCCAGGCCGCTCAGGCCCGGCAGCGTGATGTCCAGGATGACCAGGTCATAGCGGTGCGCGGCCACCAGGTCGCGCCCGGCCTCGGCGCTGTCGACCGCATCGACGCGGCCGAAGCGCGGCGCCAGCGCGCGCGACAGGAAATGGCGCATGCCCTGCTCGTCATCGACGATCAGCGCCGCCGCATGGGGCCAGGCCGGTTCGGCAGCGGGAGACAGGGGGTCGGCGGAATCGGACATGGGCGACAGACAGCGGGCAGCGCGTGGGCCGCCGCACTGTAGCGCAGGCCCGCGCCCCGGATCAGCCGGCAACAACCCGCACCGGCGCGCGCTGCGGCTCCGGCTCGGAGTCGAAGCGGTCGAAGCCGGTGTAGCAAAGAAAATGGCGGTTGGCGGCGCGGCCGAACAGCGTCATGCCCAGGCGGGTGGCCAGGTCGTGGCCCATCTGGGTCACGCCGTTGCGCGAGACGATGATCGGCACGCCCATGTGCGCCGACTTCATCACCATCTCGCTGGTCAGCCGGCCAGTGGTGTAGAACACCTTGTCGCCGCCGTCGATGCCGTGCAGCGCCATCCAGCCGGAAATGGTGTCGATCGCGTTGTGGCGGCCGACATCCTCGACGAACATCAGCCGCTCGCGGCCGTCGGCCGAGAACAGCGCGCAGCCGTGCACCGAGCCGGCGCGGCGGTGGATGCTGTCGGTCTGGCGCATCGTCTCGAGCATCGCCACCAGCGCGCCCTGGCGCAGGCGCGCCTGCGCGGGCGGCGGCAGTCGGATGCCGTCGACCTGCGCCATCAGATCGCCGAAGACGGTGCCCTGGCCACAGCCGGTGGTAACCACCCGGCGGCCGGTGCGCGCGTCCAGGTCGGCGATGCCGGCGCGGGTGCGCACCGCCGCCGCGCCGACCTCCCAGTCGACGGTGATCGACTCGATCTCGTCGGGCGAGGCGATCAGGCGCTGGTTGCGCAGCCAGCCCAGCACCAGCAGCTCGGGCATCGCGCCCAGCGTCATCAGCGTGACCAGCTCGCGGCGATCGACGAAGACGGTCAGCGCCTGCTCGGCCGGGATCGCGATCGGGCGGCGCACGCCGTATTCGTCCATCACCTCGATCTCGCGCAGCAGCGGCAGCCGCGCGTCGGTCATGCGCGGCGCGACCGGGGCCGGCGCGGAGACCGGCGCAACGACGGCGGGATCAGGCAGCGCGTGCGGCAAGGCGGGCATGGCAGGAGACTCCGGACAGCGGACGACGCGGGATCAGGGCTTGCTGGCGGCGGCAGCCGGCGCAGTCACCGCCGCCACCGGCGCGGCCGGCGCCGAGGCGGCCGCGGCCGGCGGCGCCGGCACGAAGGCGCCCGGATCGGCACAGGGCGGCGTCTCGGTGGCCGGGCGGACCTCCTTGCCGGCGCTCTTCGCACGCGCACGGTAGTCGGCGGCGACCTTGTCCATCGCCAGGCAGAGCTTGTAGGCGGCGACCTTGTCGCCGTGCGCGCCGCGGGCCTTGGTCTCCTCGGCCTTGGCCTTGGCCTCCTCGGACAGCGGCGGCAGCTTGGCCAGGGCCGGTGCGGCCAGCACCGAGAGCATCAGCGGCAGGGCGGCCCGGGCCGCCAGGGACACCGCGAAGGAAACCGCAAAGGAATGGGGGCGCTTCATGCGGAGGGACTCGTCTGAGGTGAGCGGGGAGCGGCGGAGCTGGCGACCGGCTTGGAGCGCACGGCCGGGATCTTGCCCGCCTTGATGTCGTCGTACCAGAGCTCGTGGTGCTCGCGCGCCCAGCCCTCGTCGACATAGCCGGTCTTCATCGCCGCGTAGGCGCCCTTCATGCCGATGGTGCCCATGTAGATGTGGCCGAGCAGGACCGACATCATCAGGATCGCCGCGACCGCATGGACCATGTGCGCGACCTGCATCTCGCCGCGCAGCTCGCCCCAGCCAGGGACCAGCCGGTCGAGCACTAGGCCGGAAGCCACGACGATCACGCCCGGCACCGTCACGCCCCACCAGAACATGCCCTTCTCGCCGGCGTTGAAACGGTGGGAAGGCACCTCTTCGTCGCCGAACATGCCGCCGGCCTTCGACAGCCAGACGAAGTCGGCACGGTTGGCGATGTTGTCGCGCACGAAGACCAGGATCACCACCAGCAGCGAGACCGCGAACAGCGGGCCGGCGAAGTTGTGGACATTCTTCAGCGCCAAGGTCAGCAGCCCGAAGACCGAGTGCCCGACCAGCGGCAGCAGGAAGAACTTGCCGAAGGCCATCACGATGCCCGACAGCGCCAGCGCGACGAAGGCCGCGGCATTGACCCAGTGCGCCGCGCGCTCCAGCGGGGTGAAGCGCTCGATCATGCGACCGGTGTCGGGCTGGTGGCCGCCCAGCGCGCCCTTGCGCCAGTAGAACAGGCCGATGGCCAGGCTGACGATCAGCAGCAGCGAGCCGCCATACGGCAGGATCCACTGGTTGCGCACCTGGCGCCAGGCCTCGCCGGCCGTGGTCAGCCGCGAGCCGGGATACTGGACCTGCGACTGGATCAGCACGCCCTTCTCGGCGCCGGGCAGCGAGCTGTAGCCGGCCTGCTGGCCGGAATCACGCACGCCACGCCAGAACGGCGCGTTGTTGCCGGGCTGAGCGCGGGCGCGCTCGGCCTGGGTGTCGTTCGGGCGGGGCGCGGGAACGGCTTCAGTCGCAGCCGAGGCGGCTGGCGCGACCGGCTCGGCGGCCAGCGCGGCCGGCTGCGCCAGCAGCGCCGCGGCCGCCAGCAGCAGGGAGGAAATCAGGCGGGACATGGCGGGGCTCCTCGCGGCGTCGGCCTCAGGGCTGGCTGGCGGCCGAGGCGGCAGCCGCCGCCACCGGTGCGGCAGCCAGCGCCGGCAGAGACGCATTGCCGGCCGCGCCGGGCCCGGACACGCCGGTGCGGGCGTACTCGTTCTGGCGCTGACCGCGCTGGCGGATCTGCTCCTGCCAGGCGCTCTGGTCGCCGCCCTGCCAGCCACTGGCGCTGAAGCCGCCCGACTTGCCGCTCCAGGGAGAAGCGTCGGGGCCCTTGGCCTGCAGCTCCTGGGCACGCTCGCCACAGCCGCTCAGCATCAGGCCGGCCAGCAGCACCGCGCCCAGCGCACGACGCACGACAGGATGACGGCGCGCGCTCACGACTTCACCTCCGCCTTGGGCTGGCCGTAGGCGGTGCCCCAGCCCCAGACCTCGCTGCCCTTGCCGCGCTGGATCACGCGGGTGCGGAAGATGTCGGCCACCACATCGCCGTCGCCGCCCAGCAGCGCCTTGGTCGAGCACATCTCGGCGCAGGCGGGCAGCTTTCCCTCGCTCAGGCGGTTGCGGCCGTACTTCTCGTTCTCGGCGGCCGAGCCGTTTTCCTCGGGGCCACCGGCGCAGAAGGTGCACTTGTCCATCTTGCCGCGCAGGCCGAAGGTGCCGTTCGACGGGAACTGCGGCGCGCCGAACGGGCAGGCGTACGAGCAGTAGCCGCAGCCGATGCAGACATCCTTGTCGTGCAGCACCACGCCTTCGTCGGTGCGGTAGAAGCAGTCCACCGGGCAGACCGCCATGCACGGCGCGTCCGAGCAGTGCATGCAGGCCACCGAGATCGACTTCTCGCCCGGCAGGCCATCGTTGAGGGTGACGACGCGGCGGCGGTTCACGCCCCAGGGCACGTCATGCTCGGCCTTGCAGGCGGTGACGCAGCCGTTGCACTCGATGCAGCGCTCCGAGTCGCAGATGAATTTCATTCGGGCCATGGGTGCTCCTCAGGCTGCCTTCTCGATCTGGCAGACCGTCGTCTTGGTTTCCTGCATCATCGTGACGCTGTCGTAGCCGTAGGTGGTGGCGGTGTTGATCGCCTCGCCGCGCACCACCGGCATCGCGCCCTCGGGGTAGTACGGCGCCATGTCGATGCCGCCCCAGCGGCCCGAGAAGTGGAACGGCATCCAGACGGTGTCGGCATCCACCCGCTCGGTCACCAGCGCCTTCACGCGCAGGCCCTTGAAGTCGGGCAGCGCCGCCATCGGCGGGGTCTTCACCCAGACCCAGTCGCCGTTGCGGATGCCGCGGTCGTTGGCCGCCTTCGGGTTGATCTCGACGAACATCTCCTGCTGCAGCTCGGCCAGCCAGGGGTTGGAGCGGGTCTCCTCGCCCCCGCCCTCGTACTCGACCAGACGGCCGCTGGACATGATCAGCGGGAAGCTCTTGCCCACGTCGCGGTTCTTCTCCTGCACCGACTTGTAGAGCGTGGGCAGGCGCCAGAAGGCCTTCTTGTCGTCGTGCGTCGGGTACTTGTCGATCAGGTCCGGGCGGGTCGAGAACAGCGGCTCGCGGTGCTGCGGGATCGGATCGGGGAAGTTCCAGACCACCGCGCGCGCCTTGGCATTGCCGAAGGGATGGCAGCCGTGCACCTTCATCGCGACGCGGATGATGCCGCCCGACGGATCGGTCTTCCAGTTCTTGCCTTCGGCTGCTGCCTTCTCGGCTTCGGTCAGGTCATCCCACCAGCCGAGCTTCTTCAGCAGCAGGTGGTCGAACTCGGGGTAGCCGGTGGTGAGATCGGCGCCCAGCGAGTGCGAGCCGTCGCCGGCGAGCAGCGACTGGCCGTCGCGCTCGACGCCGAAGTTGGCGCGGAAGTTGCCGCCGCCGTCCATCACATGCCGGCTGGTGTCGTAGAGATTGGGCGTGCCGGGGTGCTTCATCTCCGGCGTGCCGAAGCACGGCCACGGCAGGCCGAAGTAGTCGCCGTCGAGCGCGTAGCCGCTCTCCTTGTCGATGCCGCCCTTGGCCTTGAGCGTGCGCACGTCGAAGACATGCATGTTGCGCATGTGCGCCTTCAGCCGCTCCGGGCTGTGGCCGGTGTAGCCGATGGTCCAGACCGAGCGGTTGATCTCGCGCAGGATGGACTCGGTCTCGGGCTCGAGCATGCCGCCCTTGCCCGGCACCATCTTGTAGTTCTGCACCAGCTCCTTGCCGAAGCCGAGCTTGTCGGCGAGCTGCACCATGATCATGTGATCGGTGCGCGACTCCCACAGCGGCTCGATGACCTTCTCGCGCCACTGCACCGAGCGGTTCGACGCGGTGCACGAGCCCGAGGTCTCGAACTGCGTGCACGCCGGCAGCAGGTAGACCGCGCGGTTCGGATTCAGGTCATCCTTGTTCATCGGCGGCATCGCCGCCATCGCCGCGGTGGCGCTCGGGAACGGGTCGATGACGACCAGCAGGTCGAGCCTGTCCATCGCCTTCTTCATCTCGAGACCGCGCGTCTGCGAGTTCGGCGCATGGCCCCAGAAGATCAGGCCGCGCAGATTGCTGTCCTGGTCGATCAGCTCGTTCTTCTCGAGCACGCCGTCGATCCAGCGCGAGACCGTCATGCCGGACTTGGTCATCATGCCCGGCGCGTACTGCTTCTTGATCCACTCGAAGTCGACGCCCCAGACCTTGGCGAAGTGCTTCCACGCGCCCTCGGCCAGGCCGTAGTAGCCCGGCAGCGAGTCCGGGTTCGGGCCGACGTCGGTGGCGCCCTGCACGTTGTCGTGGCCGCGGAAGATGTTGGTGCCGCCGCCGGACTTGCCGACATTGCCCAGCGCCAGCTGCAGCAGGCAGGACGCCCGCACGATCGCGTTGCCGATGGTGTGCTGCGTCTGGCCCATGCACCAGACGATGGTGCCGGGGCGGTTGTCGGCCAGGATCTTCGCGACCTTGTAGGTGGTGGCCTCGTCGACGCCGCAGGCCTCCTGCACCTTGTCCGGCGTCCACTTGGTCAGACACTCCTCGCGGACCTTGTCCATGCCCCAGACGCGGTCCTCGAGGTACTTCTTGTCTTCCCAGCCGTTCTTGAAGATGTGGTGCATCACCCCGAACAGGAAGGGAATGTCCGAGCCCGAGCGGATGCGCACGTACTCGTCGGCCTTGGCCGCGGTGCGGGTGAAGCGCGGATCGACCACGATCATCTTGCAGCCGCGCTCCTTGGCATGGAGCATGTGCAGCATCGACACCGGGTGCGCTTCCGCCGCGTTCGAGCCGATGTAGATCGCCGCACGGGCGTTCTGCATGTCGTTGTACGAGTTCGTCATCGCGCCGTAGCCCCAGGTGTTGGCGACGCCGGCGACGGTGGTCGAGTGGCAGATGCGGGCCTGGTGGTCGGTGTTGTTCGAGCCCCAGAAGCTGATCCACTTGCGCAGCAGGTAGGCCTGCTCGTTGTTGTGCTTGCTGGATCCGACGACGAACAGCGAGTCCGGGCCGCTCTGCTTCTTCAGCTCGAGCATGCGCGCGCTGATCTCGGTGAGCGCCTGGTCCCAGGAGATGCGCTGGTACTTGCCGTCGACCAGCTTCATCGGGGTCTTCAGGCGGTATTCGCCGTGGCCGTGCTCGCGCAGCGCCGCGCCCTTGGCGCAGTGCGCGCCCATGTTGATCGGCGAGTCGAACACCGGCTCCTGGCGCACCCAGACGCCGTTCTCGACCACCGCGTCGACCGCGCAGCCCACCGAGCAGTGACCGCAGACGGTGCGCTTGACCTCGACCTTGCCGGTGCCGGTCAGCGCGGTGCGCGCCGACTCGGAGGCGTCGGCGCGCTTGACCAGCGTCAGCTGCGAAGCCGCCAGGCCGGCGCCCACGCCCAGGCCGGAGCGGCGCAGGAAGCTGCGGCGGTCCAGCGTCGGGATCGAGCGCTGCAGGCCACGGGCCAGGCTGGAGACGAGGGAAGAAGGGGCGGCGCCGGCCGCGGGGGCGGCAGTCGGCGTCGGACGGCGGGTCAGCAGCATGTCGATGTCTCCGGGATCCTCTGACTCAGACGCGGTCAGACGCGGGCGGTGCGGTAGTAGCGCTGCACATGCTCCGACAGCTGGTAGCCGCCGCCGCTCGAGGGCGTCGGCGCAGCAGGCTCGGCCGGTGCGGCCACCGGGCGGGACGTGCCCGGCAGCACCGCCGCCACGGCGGCCAGCGCGCCAACGGTGCCGGCAGCGGCGAAGACACGGCGGCGGGTCGGCGCGGGGCGGTCGGAAGTGCTCATCACGGAACTCCGGACAGGTCGGATGGAAGGGGGAAGGAAAGGGAGAAAAGGGATTCAGGCAGGCCAGGGCCGGCGCGATCAGGGATCGGCCGAGCCTGCGAGCGAAGGATTGAACCGTATTGGGCGCAGCCTATGCAAGCGCGGCAATAAGGGTTGTCACGCAGCGCATGGCAAGGGAATCGCGACAGTTTGTCGCTGGTGTCGCGACAATTTGTCGCGTCAGTTTGCCGCAGCCCGCCGCAGCCTCTGGGATTTGCCGGCCCCGACCGGTTGCGCAGAATGTCGCCACCCGGCTGGCAATTCGTCGCAGGGCGGCCCCCGAGGGCCCGGAAAAACATCGGAGCCCGCTGTCTCCGAATCGATACAAACCCTTGATCCGCGGCAAGACCGGGTGGCCGGCGCTAGACTGCCCGGCTTTGCCGACCCGCCGCCATGACCCAGCCCACCGATGAAAGCCCGCCCGCGCCGCCCGAGATCCGGGTCGCGGTGGTGATCGAACGCCACGCGCGTCCCAGCGTCTGGGAGGAATGGAGATTCTCGCTGGCCGAGGTGCTGATCGACGAAGGCCAGTGGGGAAACCAGCCGCGCTGCCTGCGCGACGACGGCCAGCGCGCGAGTTTCCTGTACCCGGGTTTCCCGGTGCGCCTGCACCGCGACGAGGGCGAGGGTTATTACCTGAACCTGAGTTCGGGCGCGCCGGTCTGGTTCGTGATGTGGCGCGTCGATGACGAGAATGCGTCGCAGGCCGCGCCGGAAACCGTCACGCTGTCCTACAACGAGGCCGGGCGGCTGCTCGACGCGCAGGAGCGGGTCGACAACCTGCCGCTGCCCGAGGCGGTGCGCGCCTGGCTGCAGGCCTGGACCGACGCCAACTACCGGCCCGAGCCGAAGAAGCGCCGCCGGCCGGCCTCCTTCGTCGATCCGGCGCGGCGCGGGCCGGGCGGCGACGCGCCGGAGTGCGCATGAGCGGCAGCGAAGGCTTCTTCTCGCGCTGGTCGCAGCGCAAGGTGCAGGTGCGCCAGGGCGAGGCGCCGCCCGAGCCCGCCCACGCAGCCGTGCCGGCGCCTGCGCCGCAGGCCGCGACGGGGATCGCCCCGCCGGCCCCAGCCCTGGCCCCGGCCGGACCCGCGCTGCCGCCGCCCACGCTCGACGAGGTCGCGCGCCTGCCCGACGGCGCGGAGGTCGCGCGCTTCGTGGCCCGCGGCGTCGATCCGTCGGTGAAGAACGCCGCGCTGAAGAAGCTCTTCGCCGATCCGCACTTCAACGTCATGGACGGCCTGGACATCTACATCGACGACTACGGCCGGCCCGACCCGCTGCCGGCGGCGATGCTGCGCCAGATGGCGCAGTCGCGCTTCCTGGGCCTGTTCGACGAGGACAGACCCGCCTCCGCCCCTGCCCCCGAATCCCTTGCCGACGCCCCGCCCGGCGACCTGCCCGATGAAGACCCTGATCTGCGACTGCAACCGAACGATGCCGCTGGACACGGCGGCGATCGCCCGCGCGCTGGCGACGACGCCGGGCGCCCGCTCAGAGGGCCTGGAGACGACGCACAGCCTGCTGTGCCGGCGTGAGGCGCCGGCCTTCCAGCGTGCGGCCAAGGCGGTCGGCCCAGGCGACCGGCTGATCGTCGCCTGCACGCAGGAGGCGCGGCTGTTCACCGAGCTGAACGACGCCACCGCCGGCAGCACGCCGGTGGCCGAGCGGCCGATCCGCTTCGTCAACCTGCGCGAGACCGGCGGCTGGTCGCGCGACGCCCGGGCCGCCACGCCGAAGCTGGCGGCGCTGATCGCGGCGGCGCAGCTGCCCGATCCGGCGCCGGTGCCGGGCGTGGGCTACCGCTCGGCCGGACGCTGCCTGGTGGTGGGCGACGCCGACAGCGCGCAGCGCGCCGGGGCACTGCTGGCCGACCGGCTCGACGTCACGCTGCTGGTCGACGGCGCCGGCGCGCTGGCGCAGCGCCGCGACCTGCCGGTGTTCGCCGGCCGGCTGAGCCGGGTGACGGGCTGGCTCGGCGCCTTCGAGGTGCAGTGGACCTCCGGCAACCCGATCGACCTGGACCTCTGCACCCGCTGCAACGCCTGTCTGGACGCCTGCCCCGAAGGCGCGATCGACTTCAGCTACCAGATCGACCTGTCGCGCTGCGGCGGCCACCGCGACTGCGTGCGCGTCTGCGACGCGGCCGCGGCGATCGACTTCGAGCGCCCACCGCTGCGCACCGACGAGCGCTTCGACCTGATCCTCGACCTGCGCGCCACGCCGGCCTTCAGCCAGCACCAGCCGCCGCAGGGCTATGTCCATGTGCCGCCGGGCAGCCAGCAGACCGCCGCGCTGGGCGAGGCGGTGCTGAAGCTGCGCGAGTGGGTGGGCGAGTTCGACAAGCCGAAGTTCTTCCGCTACGAGCCGCGGCTGTGCGCGCACAGCCGCAACGAGCAAATCGGCTGCAGCGCCTGCATCGACGTGTGCTCCACCCGCGCGATCCGCAGCGACGCCTCGCGCAAGGGCAAGGCGAAGACCGAGGCGGCCGGCGGCATCATCGTCGAGCCGCATCTGTGCGCCGGCTGCGGCGCCTGCACCACCGTCTGCCCGAGCGGAGCGCTGTCCTTCACCTATCCCGGTCCGGTCGACCAGGGCCGGCGGCTGCAGCGCCTGCTGGCGACCTACGCCAAGGCGGGCGGCCGCGACGCGATGCTGCTGTTCCACAGCGAGGGCGCCGGTGCGGCGCTGATCGACGAGCTGGGCCGCGCCGCGCGGGTCGACCGCGACATCCAGGGCGTGCCGGCCCGGGTGATCCCGCTGGCGCTGTGGCACACCGCCAGCGTCGGCCTCGACCTGTGGCTGGCGGCGATCGCGCAGGGCGCCAGCCAGATCCGCGTGCTGCTGACCGCCGAGGAGGCGCCCGAATACCGCGACGCGCTGGCCGCGCAGATGGCGCAGGCCCAGGCCATCCTGCACGGCCTGGGCTATGCCGGCGAGCACTTCGGCCTGGTCGAGGCGCGCGATGCCCGCGACCTGGCGGCGCTGGACGCGGCGCTGCGGGTGGCGCCGGCGCAGGGCGTCGCGCAGCCGACGGCGGTCGTCGCGCAGGCCGACAAGCGCGCCACGCTCGACGTGATGCTCGACCACCTGCTCGCCCAGGCGCCGCGCCGCGCCGAGCGGGCGGCGGCACAGGCCGAGCCGATCGCGCTGCCGGCCGCAGGCAGTGCCTTCGGCGCGGTGGTGGTCGATGCCGACAAGTGCACGCTGTGCCTGAGCTGCGTCGGCGCCTGCCCGGAAAACGCGCTGGGCGACAACCCCGAGAAGCCGCAGCTGCGCTTCACCGAGCGCGCCTGCGTGCAGTGCGGCCTGTGCGAGAGCACCTGCCCGGAGCAGGCGATCACGCTGGTGCCGCGCCTGTGGCTGGCCGACGAGGGCCGCGCGCGGCGCCAGCCCCGCGTGCTGCACGAGGCCCAGCCCTACCGCTGCATCCGCTGCAGCAAGCCCTTCGGCACGCTCAAGGCCATCGAGACGATGATCGGCAAGCTCGCCGGCCACCCCGCCTTCCAGGGCGCCGGCGCCGAGCGGCTGAAGATGTGCGGCGACTGCCGCGTCATCGACCTGCACAGCCGGACCGACGAGGTCCGCATCACCGACCTGCCCCGCCCATGAAACCGCACGAGATCCGCGCGCTGAGCTTCGCCAGCGCCGACGACGCCGAGGAGCTGGCCCGCGCCGAGCTCTACGGCCTGCTGGCCCGGCTGTGGTTCGCGCCGCCGGATGCGGCGCTGCTGCAGCAGTTCCGCGTCGCTGTCACCGAGGCGCCCGAGGCCGGCGGCTTCCTGGAGGCGCCGTGGCAGGCGCTGGTGGCCGCGATGCGCGCGACCACGCCTGAGGCCGCTGCCGCCGAGTTCGACGCGCTGTTCGGCGGCGTCGGCAAGCCGGAAGTCTTCGTCTACGGCTCCTTCTACCTCGCCGGCTTCCTGAACGAGAAGCCGCTGGCGGCGCTGCGCGGCGACCTGGCCGCGCTCGGCCTGGCCCGTGACGAGACCCGCGGCGAGACCGAGGACCACATCGCAGGCGTCTTCGAGGTGATGCGCTTCCTGATCGCCGGCGACGACATCGCGGTGTGCAACCTCGAGCAGCAGCGCCGCTTCTTCCGGGCGCATGTGCAGACCTGGGTCGAGCGCCTGTGCGACGCGGTCGAGGCCCATCCGCAGGCGCTGCTGTGGCGCCCGATCGGCGCGCTGACGCGCGCCTTCGTGCAGGTCGAGGCGCAGGGCTTCGATCTGCTGGAACTGTGAAGGGAGCCGGCACGATGATCGATCCGCAGGACATCACCGGCCTGATCCTGGCCGGCGGACGCGGCAGCCGCATGGGCGGCGTCGACAAGGGGCTGCAGAACTACCAGGGCCTGCCGCTGGCGCTGCACGCCCTGATGCGGCTGCAGCCGCAGGTCGGCAGCGTGATGGTCAACGCCAACCGCAACCTGGGCGCCTACGAGTCCTTCGGCGTGCCAGTCTGGCCGGATGCCGACAGCGACTTTCCCGGCCCGCTGGCCGGCTTCCTGGCCGGGCTGGAGCGCTGCGAGACCCCGTATCTGGTGACGGTGCCGTGCGACTCGCCGCGCTTCCCGCTCGATCTGGTGGCGCGGCTGGCCGAGGCGCTGCATGCGCAGCAGGCCGATCTGGCGATGGCGGTGACGCGCGAGGCCGACGGGCGCGAGCAGCCGCATCCGGTCTTCTGCCTGATGCGCGCCTCGCTGATGGACAGCCTGGTGGCCTTCATGGCCGGCGGGCAGCGCCGCATCGACCGCTGGACCGGCCAGCACCGCTGCGCGAACGTGCTGTTCGAGGACAAGGACCCGGGCGCCAGCGCCTTCTTCAACGCCAACACGCCCGAGGACCTCAGGGCGTGAACTGCCCCGGAAACACCCACAGCAGCGCCGCCGTCATCACCAGATAGCGGCCGAACTTGCCGATCGCCATGTAGAGCACGCAGGGCCAGAAAGGGAGGCGCAGCCAGCCGGCGACCGCGCACAGCGGATCGCCCACGCCCGGCAGCCAGCTCAGCAGGCAGGCCTTCGGGCCGAAGCGGCGCAGCATCGCCAGCGCGCGGTGCTCGGTGGCGGGCCGGTTCGCGACCTGCTCCCAGGCCTTCTCGGCGCCGAAGCCCATCCACCAGGAAATCGCCCCGCCAAGCGTGTTGCCGACGGTGGCCACGCCCACCGCCGGCCAGAACAGCGCCGGATCGAGCTTGACCAGCCCGAAGACCGCCGGCTCCGAGCCCAGCGGCAGCAGCGTGGCCGAGATCAGCGAGACGATGAAGACGGTGCTCAGGCCGAACTTCGGCAGGGCCAGCGCGGCCAGCAGGGACTCGATCCAGGTTTCCATGGCGCGGATTCTGCGCGAAGGCGAGCCGCTATACTCTGCCTCCTTTTTCAGCAGTTCCCGGCCGGCACCGCTCCGGCCGGACGCGCCCGACTCCCGCTTCGCCCGGCCCTTCACCCTGTTCTCTGCCCGTTCCCGATGCGCATCGGTCCCCACGAGTTGCCCAACCGCCTGTTCGTCGCGCCGATGGCCGGCGTGACCGACCGGCCTTTCCGCCAGCTGTGCAAGCGGCTCGGCGCGGGCCATGCCGTCAGCGAGATGGTGACCTCGCGTGCCGATCTGCGCGACAGCCTGAAGACCTCGCGCCGTCTGAACCACGACGGCGAATCCGCGCCGATCGCGGTGCAGATCGCCGGCACCGACGCCGAGATGATGGCCGAGGCCGCGCGCTACAACATCGCGCGCGGCGCGCAGATCATCGACATCAACATGGGCTGCCCGGCCAAGAAGGTCTGCAACAAGTGGGCCGGCTCGGCGCTGATGCAGGACGAGACGCTGGCGCTGGACATCGTCGCGGCGGTGGTCGAGGCCAGCGCGCCGCACGGCGTGCCGGTGACGCTGAAGATGCGCACCGGCTGGTGCCAGCAGGCGAAGAACGCGCTGACGATCGCGCGCGGCGCCGAGGCCCGCGGCGTCGCGCTGGTCACGGTGCACGGCCGCACCCGCGAGCAAGGCTACAGCGGCCAGGCCGAGTACGAGACCATCGCCGCGGTCAAGGCCGCGCTGTCGATTCCGGTCTGCGCCAACGGCGACATCGACAGTCCGGAGAAGGCCCGCGACGTGCTGGCCGCCACCGGCGCCGACGCCATCATGATCGGCCGCGCCGCGCAGGGCCGGCCGTGGATCTTCCAGGAGATCGCGCATTTCCTGGCCACCGGCGAGCACGCCGCGCCACCGGCCACGCTGCAGGTGCGCGAATGGCTGCTCGAGCACCTCGAGGACCACTACGGCCTGTACGGCGAGCTGGCCGGCGTGCGCACCGCGCGCAAGCACATCGGCTGGGCGGTGCACGCCCTGCCCGGCGGCGAGGACTTCCGCCGCCGCATGAACCGGATCGAGACCACCGCCGAGCAATCGCGCGCGGTGCATGACTTCCTGGGCGAACTCGCCGGCGCGCATCCGCTCTGGCCCGAGGCCGCCCCGTTTCCCGCAGAACCCGTCGACGCCCTGGCGGCATGACATCCATGAACGACATGAGCATCCGCGCCCTGACCTCCCTGCCGGACTCTCTGGTGGACGATCTGGTGGACGAGCCCGCCGACGCCCCGCCCTCCGGCAGCCCGATCGACCAGTCGATCCGCAGCACGCTTGGCACCTATTTCGACGACCTCGACGGCACCACGCCGCACGGCCTGTACGACATGGTCATCAAGGCGGTCGAGCGTCCGCTGCTCGACGTGGTGATGGCGCGCGCCGACGGCAACCAGAGCCGCGCCGCCGAATGGCTCGGCATCAACCGCAACACGCTGCGCCGCAAGCTGGTCGAGCACCGGCTGATCGACTGAGCCGCCCGGCCGCCTCCGCCCCTTCCCGATTCCCCACCGATCGTCATCCCACCATGACCACCGCCCTCCTTTCCGTCTCCGACAAGACCGGCATCGTCGAGTTCGCCCAGGCGCTGCACGCGCGCGGCATCCGCCTGCTCTCCACCGGCGGCACCGCCAAGCTGCTGGCCCAGAACGACCTGCCGGTCACCGAAGTGAGCGAGATCACCGGCTTCCCCGAGATGCTCGACGGCCGCGTCAAGACGCTGCACCCGCGCGTGCACGGCGGCCTGCTGGCCCGGCGCGACTTCCCCGAGCACATGGCCGCGCTGAAAGAGCACGGCATCGACACGATCGATCTGCTGATCATCAACCTCTACCCCTTCGCGCAGGCCACCGCCAAGGCCGACTGCACGCTGGAAGACGCCATCGAGAACATCGACATCGGCGGCCCGGCGATGCTGCGCGCGGCGGCCAAGAACTGGCAGGACGTGGCCGTGGTCATCGACCCGAGCGACTACGCCCAGGTGCTGGCCGAGCTCGACGGCGCAGGCCTGACCCGCAAGACCAAGTTCGGCTTCGCGAAGAAGGTGTTCTCGCACACCGCCGCCTACGACGGCATGATCAGCAACTACCTGACCTCGCTGGAAGCCGGCGCGGAAGACAAGACCGCCGACGTGCCCGCCCGCGAGGAATACCCGAGCGTCTTCAACCTGCAGCTGCACAAGGTGCAGGGCATGCGCTACGGCGAGAACCCGCACCAGTCGGCCGCCTTCTACAAGGAAGCCCAGGTCGCGAACGGCCTGCTGGCCGGCTGGACGCAGATTCAGGGCAAGGAGCTCAGCTTCAACAACATCGCCGACGCCGACGCCGCCTGGGAATGCGTCAAGGCCTTCGACGTGCCGGCCTGCGTGATCGTCAAGCACGCCAACCCCTGCGGCGTGGCCGTGGGCGCGACGCTGCTCGAAGCCTACGAGAAGGCCCTGAAGACCGACCCGACCTCGGCCTTCGGCGGCATCATCGCCTTCAACCGCCCGCTCGACGCCGACGTGGTCGAGAAGATCAACGCCAACAAGCACTTCGTCGAAGTGGCGATCGCCCCGGTGATCACCCCGGCAGCCCGCGCAGCCTACGCCAGCAAGGTCAACGTGCGCCTGCTGGAAGTACCGGTGAGCCAGGCGGTCAACGCGCTGGACTTCAAGCGCGTGGGCGGCGGCATGCTGCTGCAGTCGGCCGACAACGTCGACATCGTCGGCGAGATCAAGGTGGTGACGAAGCTGGCCCCGACCGAGCAGCAGATGCAGGACCTGCTGTTCGCGTGGAAGGTCGGCCGCTTCGTCAAGAGCAACGCGATCGTCTTCTGCAAGGACGGCATGACCTACGGCGTCGGCGCCGGCCAGATGAGCCGCCTGGACTCGGCCCGCATCGCCTCGATCAAGGCCAAGGCCGCCGGCCTGAGCCTGGACGGCACGGCCGTGGCCAGCGACGCCTTCTTCCCGTTCCGTGACGGCCTGGACGTGGTCGTCGATGCCGGCGCCACCTGCGTCATCCACCCGGGTGGCTCGATGCGCGACCAGGAAGTCATCGACGCGGCCGACGAGCGCGGCATCGCGATGGTCTTCACCGGCACCCGCCACTTCCGCCACTGAGCCCGGCGAGCCGCGTCCGATGAGCGCCCCGATCTCGATCCGCCCGGCCGGACTGGCCGATCTCGACGCGGTCGCGGCGCTCTTCGACGCCTACCGCCAGTTCTACGCGCAGGCGCCCGACCGGGCGCGCGCCACCGCCTTCATCCAGGCGCGGATGCAGGCGGGCGAATCGGTCATCCTGCTGGCCGAGCGCGTGCCGCCGGCCGGCCCGGCCGAGTCGGTGGGCTTCTGCCAGCTCTATCCGAGCTTCTGCTCGGTCGAGGCGGCGCCGATCTTCGTGCTCTACGACCTGTTCGTCGCGCCCGAGGCGCGCCGCAGCGGGCTGGGCGCGGCGCTGCTGCGCGCGGCCGAGGCCCAGGCGCGCCAGGGCCGCCGCGTGCGCATGGACCTGACCACCGCGCACGACAACCACACCGCCCAGCGCCTGTACGAGTCGCTCGGCTGGGTGCACGACACCGTCTTCCGCACCTACACCCGCCGCGTCGCAGGCTGAGTCCGGACACGGCCGCCGCCATGCGCATCCTCGGCATCGATCCGGGCCTGCAGATCACCGGCTTCGGCCTGATCGACGTCGACGGGCCGCACCTGGCCTATGTCGCCAGCGGCACCATCCGCACCGCCGAGGCACCGCGCGGCGACCTGCCCGCGCGCATCCGGCTGATCTTCGACGGCGTGCGCGAGGTCGTCTCGACCTACCAGCCCGACGCGGCCGCGCTCGAGATCGTCTTCGTCAACGTCAACCCGCAGAGCACGCTGCTGCTCGGGCAGGCGCGCGGCGCGGCGCTGGCCGCGCTGGTGGCCGGCAGCCCGCCGCTGCCGGTGGGCGAATACACCGCAGTGCAGATGAAGCAGGCCGTCACCGGCCACGGCGGCGCCGCCAAGGCGCAGATCCAGGCGATGGTGCAGCACCTGCTCAAGCTGCCCGGCCAGCCCGGCAAGGACGCCGCCGACGCGCTCGGGATCGCCATCACCCACGCCCACGCCAGCCGCAGCTTCGCCGCGCTGGCCCAGGCCACGCCGCTGGCACGCCGGCAGCACGCGCTGTATCGGGGCGGGCGGAGCTATTGAGGCCCGTCGCCGCATCGCGGCACCCGGCCCTCGGGCCCTTCAGATCGTTCACTTGCAGAACGAGCGCGACACCACCTGTCGCGGGCGGTGTCTAGGCTTGCGCGTCATGAAACCGCTGATGTTCCTTCTGACGCTGCTCTACCTGCTGCTGCTGGCCACGGCCCGGCTGACCCATGGTGCCGATGCCACGCTCACGCAGCAAAACCATCCGGAACCAGAAAAAATTCACAGCAGCCTCCACCCCGGAATGCGGGGCAAGCCGCAACAAGACCTACCCTCTTGATCCAAAGAAAACAAACAAGAACACCGGGCTGATAGAGAAAAAGACCAGAAGTCAGCCCTCCGATCGACTGTCAACGATCCGCTTTCCATGACAAGAAGCGCAGGGCACGACACGCTGGCTGACCGGCTGACGCTCATTCTTTGCAGGCTCAACCAGGGTCACACGCTGCATCCGGCCGATCTCGCGGACGAGTTCGCCGTGAGCGTGCGCACCATCCAGCGCGATCTGTCGCAGCGTCTCGGCCAGCTCGGTGACCTGATCGAACGCACCGAGGACGGCGGCTACCGGATGGCGCCGCAGTACTTCGGCAAGCTGACGCTCACCGATCTGGAGCGATTCGCCGCGCTGACCGGCCTGAGCGGCCTGTATCCGGTCTTCGATGACAACTTCGTGCGCGAGCTGCTCGACAGCCGGCTGGAGTCGGTGCTGCAGGTGCGCGGCCACAGCTACGAGGCGCTCGACAGCGCGCAGCAGCAGCGCTTCCGGCAGGTCGAGGCGGCCACCCGCGAGCGCCAGCTCATCGGCTTTCGCTACCGCAAGCCCGAGGGCGAGAAGACCTACGAGGCCCTGCACCCCTACCGGCTGGTCAACCACACCGGCATCTGGTACCTGATGGCGCTCGACGGCAGCACGCTCAAGAGCTTCGCCTTCAGCCGGATCAGCGCGCTGCTGGTCTCGCCCGAGCGCTTCGAGCCCGAGCCGGCCTTGACCGCCCGGCTCGATGCCGAGGACGGCATCTGGCTCAACGAGCAGAAGACCGAAGTCGTCCTGAAGGTCTCGCGCGACGCCGCCGGCTATTTCCTGCGCCGCAAGCTCGTGCCCGCCCAGGAGATCGTCCGCCACCTCGAGGACGGCAGCCTGCTGGTGTCGTCCCGCGTCGCCCATCCCAACCAGATCCTGCCGATCGTGCGGTATTGGGTGCCGAATGTGCGGATCGTGAGTCCGGAGGGGTGGCAGAAAGATCTGAAGCGAGAGTTGGCGACGTATGTCAGTCAAGCATAAAAATCGACTTCAAAATTTTTAAAACAAGAACATTCTCCGTCGCTCTGTCTTCTCAAGGACTCGAGCATTCATGAAACCAGGGCCGTTCAAGCCCTCAGAAGGAAATCTCATGCCTCTTCCCCTCATCATCGGTGCGGCTGCGCTGGTCACGGCCGCCTATGGCGCCAAAAAAGGCTATGACGGCTACCAGAAGCACTCGGAAGCCGATGACATCGTCAATTCGGCCAAAGCACGTTACGCCAAAAACAAGGATGAGTTCGACGCACAGGAAAAGTCAACCAACAAGGCACTGGAGGCACTGGGGCGAGAAGAACTGGAGATTGGCAGAAATTTCAACGAATTCAAGACTATCGCCAATGAGCTGCTGAAAAAGCTCAATGCGGACCGCCAAGACAAGCTGAAGATCAACATTCCTCAGCACAAGCTACAAAGCATCGAAAGTTACAGCTATACCGCTGTTGGGGTACTGGGTGCCACCGCTGGGGCAGGCCTTGCAGGTGCAGCGACTGGATTCGCAGTATACGGCGGTGTCATGGCGCTGGGTGCAGCATCCACCGGCACGGCCATTTCCTCGCTGGCAGGCGTGGCAGCGACCAATGCAACACTTGCAGCAATCGGTGGAGGTTCGCTTAGTGCCGGCGGTTTGGGCATGGCTGGCGGCACCGCAATACTAGGTGCCGCTGTGGCGGGCCCGGTGCTGGCCATCGCTGGCTGGGCTTATGACAGTCATGGTGATGAAGCCCTGAAGAACGCGCACAAGGCCGACCGCGAAGTGGACAGTGCGATTGCCAAGCAGCAGAAGGCTCAGCAGCAATTGGTCAAAGTGGAAGAGTATGCCTTTGAGATCAGATCTGTTTTGAAGTCAACATACAGGCAATTCGACAAGCATTTCGAAAATATCAAGTACGTTAATAATCGCCTCAACGATCTCCGCTCAAGAAATATTGACCCGAGCGCTGACTTGGCCAGCATGAGTGACAGCATCATGCAAGCAATCGAGAATGGCTACGCCTTGGCCGCAATAATGGTCGACCTGATCACCACCCCACTATTCAAGGTCAAGAAATTCAATGGCAATGTGGTCAAGGACAAAAATAATGTCCCCATCATGGACACCGATGCTGATGGCTCAATGCTGCTCAACAGCAACGAGCTAGATGAGCAAATCGACAAGACCCGAACCGAGGCACAGGGTCGATAACAAGGAAGAATTTTTATGCGGAGCCACGAGGCTCCGCCACCACTTAAAATTTATTCAACATCAACACCAGCATGCACGCCGCAGCAAAAAATTTCCCTTGGGCAGACGAACTCGAGAAAACCGTAATCACCAGTCTCACCACCAGCTTTGGCTTAGATTTTCTACTATTCAAGGACAAGCTCGGCGGCGAAGTAGATACCATTCACAACGTACGCAACGGCGTATGGGCAACCGCAGCAGAGAAGAATCGCTTTGACCAACGCGGGGAATACGATTCCACGCCCTACCATCAACATGAAAATTATGTTGCCAAGGGCACGGAAGACAAAGCCAGCCACGCTGCAGGCACATTGGAGGACCCTTACAGAAACAAGGCGATGTCCGCCAACGAACGGCGGGACCTAGATCACGTCATCAGCGCCAAGGAGATCCACAATGATGCAGGTCGGGTACTCGCCGAACTGAATGGCGTAGAACTGGCCAACCAGAGCAGCAACCTGCAAAGCACCCTCAGCACGATCAACCGGTCGAAGCAAGCCACCCCGATCGACGAATGGATTGACAATCTTCCCAGCCGGATATCCAATCTTGAAAGCGAACTGACAAAAGATCGCGAACGACTGACAAAAATGCCGCGCGAAACGCCGCAACAAAATAATGCCGCGCGCGGCCTAGAAGACAGCATCAGAAAAAACGAAGAAAAAATTAAAGCCCTTAAAACGGTTGATTTGGACGGCATGAGAAAACGCGATGCTGAAGCGCGGCATGCCTACGAAGGACAAATCAACAAGACATACTATACCAGCAGCAAATTCCTGCAACAGACAGCCAGCTCTGCCGGCCTGGCAGGCATCTCAATGGGCACCCGACAGATGCTTGGATTGGTGATGGCGGAAGTCTGGTTCGAACTGCGTGAGCAACTGCCAAAATTACTGGAAAATCTCAAGAAAAATTTCAACCTCGAATCATTTGTTGAGAGCATCAACAGCTCACTCAAGGGGATCTGGAAGCGGGTTCAATTACGTTTCAATGATTTTCTTATGGCATTTAAGGATGGGGTATTCGCCGGTGTATTAGGCAGCTTGACAACCACGATCTTCAACATCTTCGCCACCACTCAAGCAATGGCGATCAAGATCATCAGAGAACTGTGGAGTCAGTTGGTCAAGGCCATCAAATTGCTGGCATTCAACCCCGACGAGCTAAGCCTCGTAGAGCAATGCAAAGCAGTCACCTCATTGCTGTCAGTTGGCGTTGCCTCGGTCGTGGGGACCATGGCATACACCCAACTAGTGCCGCTCTGCAGCTTCCCGTTTGGCTCTGAGTTGGCCTCCTTTGCAGGCGCGCTCGTAACGGGCCTAATCACCCTTGGATTGAACTACTTCCTGCTGCACAGTGAGATGGCAGGCAAGCTCTGGAATTTCATAGAAGATTTGTCGCCACACGCCAGCACGGTACGTGAATTTCAAGCAATCAACGCCGAGTTAGACCGCTACCTGTTGGAGCTGAGCCGACTGGATTTCAATTTGAACACGGCAGAATTAAAATCCTTCACCGACGAACTTGATTCGGTCAATGACGAAATCCAGCGCGGCAAGCTACTAAAGAAGACCATCGAGGCACGTGGCATAGAATTGCCGTTTGAGATGGGAAATTCAGCAAGCACGCGAAAGTGGCTGGCATCTCTGGTATGACGCCATCAGAATTTCCCTGCACCCAATGTGGCCTGTGTTGCCAGCATGTTGATCTGAGCGCCGAGACCCGGCTTCTTGATCGTGGTGATGGCACCTGCCGTCACTACGGCGAGGAAAATAAAATATGCACTATATATGCAGACCGGCCTTCCATTTGCCGGGTAGATGTACAGTACGAGGAAAAATATTCTGGAAAATACTCGTGGAATGAATTTGTGGAAATAAATACCCACGCATGCAAAGCCATAGAGAAAATTCATTTCCACCCAACACGTCGCCTCGGCTGAAAAATTCAGAAAAACCTGAGACTGTAATCGAGCGCAACAAGCAGACCACGCGACATCACCTGTCGCGAGCGACTCATACGCTCACCACTCGATTTGAATCTGCAACGCACTCAACGAAACTCATGCCGCTGACCGCACGCCCTCCCCTGCGACCATCCACGACTTCCACGGCCCGGTCCCGCCCAGCGCTGTGGCGCCATCTCCCCTTGCTCGCACTGGGCAGCCTGCTGAACCTGCCCGCCCAGGCCATCGAGGTCTGGCACAGCAACACGGTCTTCGGCGGCCAGGGCCAATGCGTCGCCACGCTCACGCTTGACAGCGGGCTCGACGAGTTCCGGCAGGTGCGACTGCAGGCCACTGTGCTCGACAAGGCCGGGCGGCGGCTGATGGCCCAAACCCTCGATCTGCCCAGCATCGGCTCCAGCTCCGCAGAACGCTTCGCCGAAGTCATGATCGACGGCGAGGCGCTCTGCGACGAGCAACTGCAACTGCAGATCACCTCCGCCACAGCCGTCGCCAACGGCAAGCGCATCGACCTGTTGCGCACCGGACAGCTCACGCCTCGCGTCTTCAAGCCGATGCCCATCCGCATCTCAGCGCCGGCGGCCGCGGCGGCCCCCAAGCCGGCTGCACCGGCGGGCCGGGTCATCGACCTGCACCTGACGACGGCGCCACAACTCAGCCAAGAAGGCATTCACATCCAGAGCGCTCAAGGCCGGCATTCGATGTTCGCGGTCAATGCCAGCGAAGCTGTCTGGCGCACCTTCCAGAAGGCTCGCGCCGGGCAATGCCTGCGTCTGTACGTCGGCCCCGAGTTCAACTTCTCCGACGCCTCATCCATTCAGCGGATCGAAGCGAACTGCAAGTGATGGTGGCCCACGCCCTCGCCTCAGAGGTGGCCCGTATTTCCCCTCCCCGTTGCAAACAACCGACACCATGGCCTGCGGAACGCCCTTAACGTGCCGCCGCCATGAACCCGCCCACCCTGCACGACATCTCGCCCCTGGTCAGCGCAGCGGCGCCGATCTTCCCCGGTGACGAGCCCTACGCGCTGCGCTGGACCGCCCGCCTGGGCCCCGGCTGCCCGGTCAACCTGAGCGCGGTGACGATGTCGCCGCACGTCGGCGCTCATGCCGACGCGCCGCTGCACTACGCCGACGACGCGCCCGCCATCGACGCGGTGGACCTGCACGCCTACCTGGGCCCGTGCCGGGTGATCCACGCCATCGGCTGCGGCCCGCTGATCACCATCGACCACCTGCGCCACGCCGCCGCCGGCCTGCCGCCGCGCGTGCTGGTGCGCACCTGCGAGCGCGCCGACACGGTCTGGAACCCTACCTTCAGCGCCTACGCCCCCGAGACCCTGGCCTGGCTGGCCGATCAGGGCGTGCGCCTGGTCGGCATCGACACGCCCAGCGTGGACCCCGGCGACAGCAAGACGCTCGACGCCCACCAGATCCTGCGCCAGCGCGACCTGCGCGTGCTGGAGAACCTGGTGCTCGACGCGGTGCCCGCCGGCGACTACGAACTGATCGCGCTGCCCCTGAAGCTGGCCGGCGCCTGCGCCTCGCCGGTGCGCGCCGTGCTGCGAACCCTCTGAACCGAACCCCGTGGAGCCGACATCCATGACCGACCCCCAAGCCCTGGACCGCGCTGCCTGCGCCGCCCGTGACACCGCCGACCCGCTGGCCCCGCTGCGCGAGCAGTTCGATCTGCCCGCCGGCGTGAACTACCTCGACGGCAACTCGCTGGGCGTGCTGCCGCGCGCCACCGCCGCCCGCGTGCAGGACGTGGTGACCCAGGAATGGGGCCAGGGCCTGATCCGCAGCTGGAACAGCGCCGGCTGGATCGACCTGCCGCGCCGCGTGGGCGACAAGATCGGCCGCCTGGTGGGCGCCGCCCCGGGCGAGCTGGTGGTGGCCGACTCGACCTCGGTCAACCTGTTCAAGGTGCTGAGCGCCGCCGCCCGCATCGCCCAGGCCGACGACCCGGCACGCCGGGTGATCGTCTCCGAGCGCAGCAACTTCCCCACCGACCTCTACATCGCCGAGTCGGTCGCGGCCCAGCACGGCATGGTGCTGGAGCTGCACGACATCGACGCGATCCCGGCCCGCCTGGCGTCCGGCGCCGGTTCGGACGTGGCCGTGCTGATGCTCACCCAGGTCAACTACCGCAGCGGCCGCATGGCCGACATGGCCGCCGTCACCGCCCAGGCCCACGCCGCCGGCGCGCTGATGCTGTGGGACCTGGCACACTCGGCCGGCGCGGTGCCGGTGGACCTGAACGGCGCCAACGCCGACTTCGCCGTGGGCTGCGGCTACAAGTACCTCAACGGCGGCCCCGGCGCGCCGGCCTTCTGCTGGGCCCACCCGCGCCACGCCGAGCGCTTCTGGCAGCCGCTGTCGGGCTGGATGGGCCACGCCGCGCCCTTCGTCTTCGAGCCCGGCTACCGCCCGGCGCCCGGCATGCAGCGCTACCTGTGCGGCACGCCACCGGTGATCGGCGCCAGCGCGCTGGAATGCGGCGTGGACGCCATGCTGGCCGCCGAGCCCCTGGGCGGCATGGCCGCGCTGCGGACCAAGTCGGTCGCCCTGTCCGAGCTGTTCATCGCGCTGGTGCGCCAGCACCTGGCCGGCAGCGGCCTGACGATCCACACCCCGCTGGACGCCGCGCAGCGCGGCAGCCAGGTGTCGCTGGGCGTGCCGGCCGATGGCTCGATCGACGGCTATGCGGTGATGCAGGCCCTGATCGCCCGCGGCGTGATCGGCGACTACCGCGCCGGCGACGGCACCGCCGCCGAGCCGCACCTGCTGCGCTTCGGCTTCACGCCGCTCTACACCCGCTTCGTCGACGTGTTCGACGCCATCCAGGCCCTGGCCGAGGTGCTGGCCCGCGGCGAATGGCGCGAGGCCCGCTTCATGGCCAAGGCCGCGGTGACCTGAACGACGACCGAAACGACGACCGGAACAAGAACAAGGAGACCGCATGTCCTGCCCCTACCACGCCCCGTCCGCACCCCGCGGCGAGGCCATCGTGCGCGACGAAGGCGCGCAGCTCGATTTCTCCGGCGACATGAGCTATGGCGACTATCTGCAGCTCGACCAGATCCTCACCGCGCAGAAGCCTCTCTCGCCGGACCACAACGAGCTGCTGTTCATCGTCCAGCACCAGACCTCCGAGCTGTGGATGAAGCTGATGCTGCACGAGCTGACCACCGCGGTCGGCGCCATCGCGCGCGACGAACTGCAGCCGGCGTTCAAGATGCTGGCCCGCGTCTCCAAGATCATGGAACAGCTGGTCCACGCCTGGGATGTGCTGGCCACGATGACGCCGCCCGAGTACTCGGCCATCCGGCCCTACCTGGGCCACTCCAGCGGCTTCCAGAGCTGGCAGTACCGCTGCATCGAGTTCAGCCTGGGCAACAAGAACGCCGCCATGCTGCAGCCGCACGCGCACCGGCCGGACCTGCTGGCCACGGTGGAGGCGGCCTGGCAGGCGCCGGGCCTGTACGACGAGGCGCTGCGCCTGCTGGCGCGCCGCGGCATCGCCGTGCCCATCAGCCACCTGGAGCGCGACTGGACCCAGCCCTACGTGGCCGACGAGGCGGTCGAGCAGGCGTGGCTCACCGTCTACCGCGATCCCCAGCGCCACTGGGATCTCTATCAGCTCGGCGAGGAGCTGACCGATCTGGAGGACGCCTTCCGGCTCTGGCGCTTCCGCCACCTGACCACGGTGGAGCGGGTGATCGGCTTCAAGCGCGGCACCGGCGGCACCGGCGGCGTCAGCTACCTGCGCCGGATGCTGGACACGGAGCTGTTCCCGGAGCTGTGGGCGCTGCGCACGCAGCTGTGAGGATCGGCCAGCGCCGCTCGAACTCGTCCGGCGGCACGGCCGGGCCGAACAGCCAGCCCTGATACTCGTGCACGCCGTGGCCACGCAGCCATTCCAGCTGCCCGGCCAGCTCGACGCCCTCGGCCACCATGGTCACGCCGAGCATGCGGCACATGGTGACGATCATCTCGGTGATCGCCGGGCGGTCGGACAGCGCGCGGATGAAGGATCGGTCGATCTTCAGCGTGTCGACCGGATAGCGGTGCAGATAGGCCAGGTTGGAGTAGCCGGTGCCGAAATCGTCGATGGCGATGCGCAGGCCCATCTGACCGAGCGACTCCAGCGCAGTGACGGTGCGGTCGTCGTGGCCGAGCAGCACCGACTCGGTGATCTCCAGCTCGATGCGGCGCGGATCGCAGCCGGTGCGCTTCAGGATCGCGTCGATCTCGTCGATCAGGCCGGCGTGGAAGAACTGGCGCGGCGACAGGTTGACCGACACGGTCAGCACGCGCCCGGCCCCCGCCCAGGCCACCTGCTGCGCGCAGGCCTTCTCCAGCACCAGCGCGCCGAGCTCGCAGATCAGGCCGCAGTCCTCGCAGACCGAGATGAAGACATCCGGCGGGATCATGCCGCGCTCGGGATGGTGCCAGCGCACCAGCGCCTCGGCGCCGACGATGCCGCCGCTGACCACATCGACCCGCGGCTGGTAATGGACGCTGATCTGCCCCTGCGCCAACGCCCGGCGCAGCTCGACTTCCAGCGCCAGGCGCGACTGCGCCGAGGCGGTCATCTCGGGACGGAAGCGCATCGCACCACCGCGCCCGGCCGCCTTGGCGCCGTACATCGCCAGATCGGCGTGGCGCATCAGCGTGTCGATGTCCTCGCCGTCGTGCGGGAAGACACTGATGCCGATCGAGGGCGTGACGCGCAGCTCGGTCTGCGGCAGCACCACCGGCTGGGAGATCAGCGCCACCAGCGCGTCAGCGCGCCGCTCGGCCCGCGCGGCGGCCTCGCGGTGCGGCAGCAGCAGCAGGAACTCGTCGCCGCCCAGCCGTGCCACCCGCTCGCCCGGCTCGAGCGCATCGTTCAGGCGCCGTGCCAGCTGCACCAGCAGCTCGTCGCCGACCGCATGGCCGAGCGAATCGTTGACCCGCTTGAAATGGTCCAGATCGACGAAGACCAGCGCCGCCTCGTCGCCGCGCAGCCGGCAGGCCTTCAGGGTCTGGGAGAAGTCCTTGATGACCTGGTTGCGGTTGGGCAGGCCGGTGAGCTGGTCGTGGTCGGCCAGATACTGCGCCTGGGCCTGGGCCTGCTTCAGGCCGCTGATGTCGATCTCGGTGACCAGCAGCGCGCGCCGTCCGGTCACCGGATCGCTGCACAGCCGCGCCGACAGGTCGTGCCAGCGCTCGCCCGCCGCGGTGCGCACCCGCGCGATGATCTTGCCTTCGCCGCAGACCTGCAGCGCGGTGACCAGATCACGCAGGTCCTCGCGGTCGACCAGCCGGGACGACAGCCGCTCCGACCCTTCGGCCACGCTGGAGCGCGAGGCCGGATTGCGGTAGAGCGCACGACCAGCACGGCTGTACAGCGTGGTCATCACCTCGGTGTGCAGCAGCGCGTCGACGCTGCGCAGCGAGTCCGGCGGCGCAGCCGTCTCGGCACGCCGGGCGTCGCACAGCATCGCCATGCGGCCGTCGTCGAGCCGCCAGCCGCTGAAGTCGACCCACAGCGTGACCGGCACGCCGGCCGGATACAGCGTCCACTGCTCGCCGAAGCGCTCGCCGGACTGGAAGTCGGCCTGGTACTGGCGCAGCCGCCGCGCCACCGCCACCGACATGCCACGGCCCATGTCGCGGGCGCGCAGGTCCTCGAGGCTGCCGGCCTGCCACATCCGCACCGCCTCGGCATTGGCCCAGTGCACCCGGCCACGATCGATGTCGAAGATCCACACCGGATGATCGAGCCGGTCGAGCAGCACGGCCGCGTCGACCCGCGCGGGCTCGAGAGTCAGAGCCTGCATCGGCGCACTCCCGCTCAGGCCAGAGGCTGAAGCAGATCGGCCACCGGACGGTGGCCGGGCTGCGAGCGCACCCGCTCGATCCAGCGCAGCACGGCCGGATGGCGATCGAGATCGAAGCCGCCCTCGCGGGCCAGGTGCGTGTAGCCGAAGACCGCGATGTCGGCGATGCCGTAGCCGCTGTCGCACAGGAACTCGCGCTCGGCCAGATGCGCGTCCAGCAGCGCCAGCCCGGCATGGCCGGCGTCCAGCCAGCCGGGAAAGCGTGCCGCGTTGGCCTCGCGCAGCGCCGGCACGAGGGTCGAGAAGAAGCGTGCCGGCGAGATGTTCGGCTCCAGCGCGGTCTGTTCGAAGATCATCCACTGGATGGCCTGCGCCCGGTGCAGCGGCGCGGCCGGGATCAGCGCGCTGCCCTCGGCCAGATACCAGGCGATCGCGTTCGACTCGCCCAGGCGCTCGCCACGGTCGGTCAGCAGGAAAGGCACCTGCCCGCGCGGATTGATGGCCAGGAAGCCAGGCCGGCGCGTCTCGCCGCCGAGCACGTCGATCGGCTGCAGATGGCAGTGCACCGCAGGTGTCCCGGCGCCGCGCTGGGCCAGCACCTGGACCGGCTTGTAGCTGTTGCCAGAACCCGCAGTGATGTAGAGCGTGTGCGAGGCGGCTTGAACGCCACCGGATGCGCCAGTGCTCATGTGTCGTACCTCCCTGCCCCGGTCGGGGCTCGACGGGCTGAGCAGCCCGGAAACGGTGGGAGGCTCCCCACGGAGCATCCCGCCGGGGAGATCGGAGAAAATCTGCGGAAATTGAGCGATGCCGACTGGAGCCTGGCGCGCACCCGGCCCCGCCGCGTGACCTACAGCACCAGCGCGAGCCGCTGCAGCAGCAGCACCGCGAAGAATCCCAGCGCGGCGATGACGGTCCAGCGCACGATCAGCAGCCCCAGCCGACGCCAGCGCGCCTCGCCAGTGGCCAGGTAGACCGCGAAGCTCAGCAGCCCGGCCACCATCAGCAGAAAGACCAGGGTGCGGAAGACCAGCACGGGATCACCAGGCCGGCGCCAGATCGGCCAGACCCCGCGGCGCCAGGCGCTCGTCCTGGAAGGTCACGATCTCCCAGGCGGACTCGTCGGCCAGGAGCGCGCGCAGCAGGCGGTTGTTGAGCGCATGGCCGCTCTTGTAGGCGGTGTAGTCGGCCAGCAGCGGCCGGCCGCAGACATGCAGGTCGCCGATGGCATCAAGGATCTTGTGCTTGACGAACTCGTCGTCGTAGCGAAGCCCCTCGGCGTTGAGCACGCGGTAGTCGTCGACGACGATCGCGTTGTCCATGCTGCCGCCCAGGCTGAGGCCACGCGAGCGCATCATCTCGACATCCTTCGTGAAGCCGAAAGTGCGCGCCCGCGCGATGTCCTGCTTGTAGCGCCCTGAAGCGAAGTCGAAGACGACGCGCTGCCCGGTGGCGTCCACCGCCGGATGGCCGAACTCGATCTCGAAGCCGAGCCGATAGCCGTGGTAAGGCGCCAGCCGCGCCCACTTCAGCGTGCGGCCCTCGCCTTCACGGATCTCCACCGGCTTGCGCACCCGGATGAAGCGCTTGGGCGCGTCCTGCAGCGCGATGCCGGCGCTCTGCAGCAGGAAGACGAAGCTGGCCGAGGAGCCGTCGAGAATCGGCACCTCGTCGGCGGTGATGTCGATGTGCAGGTTGTCGATGCCCAGACCGGCGACCGCCGACAGCAGATGCTCGATGGTCTGCACCTTCGGCGCACCGGGATCACCGCCGGGCGAGATCGTCGTCGCCATGCGGGTGTCGCAGACCGACTGCGGCGTGACCGGAATGTCGACCGGCGTGGGCAGGTCGATGCGGTGGAAGACCAGACCGGTGTCCGGCGCGGCCGGGCGCAGCACGAGCTCGACCTTCTGGCCGCTGTGCAGGCCGACACCGACGGCGCGGGTCAGCGACTTGAGGGTGCGTTGGGGCAGCATGACCACATTCTAGGCAGCACGATGTCGCGCGGGCGTTGCGCAAACGACAAGGCCCGGTGTCCGCGAGGACACCGGGCAAACAGGAAGCAGCAAGGAAAGGGAACGGGAGCGTGCGGGCGTGTCAGTCCGCCTGCTTGCGCAGGAAGGCCGGGATCTCGATCTCGTCCATGCCCTTCGAGGCCATCGCGTCGACCCGGGCCGCGGCCTGGGTGCGGTTCGGACGCCACACGCTCGGCGAGGACGAGCCGACCGAGGCACCGCCGCGCTGCTGGTCGACCAGCGGATGCGTCAGGACCGGGATGTTGTCGGTGCCGGTGCGTTGCCCTACTGCGGGCGGCACCACCTGGACCACACGCTGCTGCGGCGCCACCGGCTGGACCTTGGCGCCCGAGGACAGACCGGTCGCGATGACGGTCACCCGCAGCGCGTCGCCCAGGCTCTCGTCGTAGGCGGTGCCGTAGATCACATGGGCCTCTTCCGCCGCGTAGCGACGGATCGTCTGCATCGCGTTGCGGCTTTCCGACAGCTTGAAGTTCTGCTTGCTCGCGGCGATCAGCACCAGCACGCCGCGCGCGCCGGACAGGTCGACGCCCTCGAGCAGCGGGCAGGCCACGGCCGCCTCGGCGGCCTTCTTGGCGCGGTCCGGGCCGCTGGAGGTGGCGGTGCCCATCATCGCCTTGCCCGGCTCGCTCATGACGGTCTTGACGTCCTCGAAGTCGACGTTGACCAGGCCAGGAATGTGGATGATGTCGCTGATGCCGCCGACGGCATTGCGCAGCACGTCGTTGGCCTCGGCAAAGGCCTCTTCCTGGGTGATGTCGTCACCGAGGACCTCGAGCAGCTTCTCGTTGAGCACGACGATCAGCGAATCGACATTGGCCTCGAGCTCGTTGAGCCCGGTGTCGGCCTGCTTCATGCGGCGCGGGCCCTCGAACTCGAAGGGCTTGGTGACCACGCCGACGGTCAGGATGCCCATGTCCTTGGCCAGGCGGGCAATGACCGGGGCCGCGCCGGTGCCGGTGCCACCGCCCATGCCGGCGGTGATGAAGACCATGTGGGCGCCTTCCAGCGCCGCCTTGATGCGGTCGACCGCTTCTTCGGCCGAGGCCTTGCCGGCCTCCGGACGCGAGCCTGCGCCCAGACCGGTGTGGCCGAGCTGCAGCAGCGTGTGCGCCTTGGAACGGTTCAGTGCCTGTGCGTCGGTGTTGGCGCAGATGAACTCCACGCCCTGCACGCCGCGGTTGATCATGTGGTCGACCGCATTGCCGCCGCCGCCACCCACGCCGATCACCTTGATCTGCGTGCCCTGATTGAACTCTTCGATCATCTCGATACCCATGCCGCTCTCCTTGTGTCTGCGTCTGAATTACATCAGAAACTTTTCAGGAACCAATCCCTGGCCCGGACGAACAGTCCCTGGGCCACTCCCGGGGATGCTGCACCGCTCGGCGCCGATCGCATGCCGCGCACTCTTGCCAGGCGCGCCTCCTCCAGCAGACCCATCGCGGTCGCCGAGCGGGGGCTCGCCACCATGTCGTAGAGGGCCCCGCCATAGGTCGGAACCCCCTTGCGCACCGGCTTGAGGAAGATGTCCTCGGCCAGTTCGACCATACCCGGCATCACAGCCGATCCCCCGGTCAGGACAATGCCCGATGAGAGAAGTTCCTCATGGCCACTTTCCCGGATCACCTGCTGGACAAGCGCAAATATCTCTTCTACGCGGGGTTCGATCACGCCCGCCAGCGCCTGACGGCTCAAGATCTTCGGAACCCGGTCACCGAGTCCGGGCACCTCGAGCTGCTCGGCCGGATCGGCCAGCAGCTGCTTGGCCACCCCATGTTCGATCTTGATCTCCTCGGCATCCTTCGTCGGCGTGCGCAGCGCCATCGCGATGTCGCTGGTGATCAGATCCCCCGCAATCGGAATCACGGCAGTATGACGGATCGCGCCATCCGTGAAAATCGCCACATCGGTGGTGCCGGCACCGATGTCGACCAGCGCCACGCCAAGCGCCTTTTCATCGGGCGTCAGCACCGACAGGCTGGAGGCGCTCGGGTTGAGCACCAGCTGCTCGACCTCCAGCCCGCAGCGCCGCACGCACTTGACGATGTTCTCGGCCGCGCTGTGCGAGCCGGTAACGATATGCACCCTGACCTCGAGCCGCGCGCCGCTCATGCCGACCGGCTCGCGCACCTCCTGGCCGTCGATGACAAATTCCTGCGGCTCGACCAGCAGCAGGCGCTGGTCGTTGGGAATGTTGATCGCCTTGGCGGTCTCCACCACCCGCGACACATCGAAGGGCGTGACCTCCTGGTCGCGCACGATGACCATGCCGGTGGAGTTGCGCCCGCGCACATGGCTGCCGGAAATGCCGACATGGACCCGGCCGATCTTGCAGTCGGCCATCATCTCGGCCTCTTTCAGCGCCTGCTGGATCGAGTGCATCGTCGCGTCGATGTTGACGACGCTGCCGCGCTTGAGTCCGAGCGAGGGGGCCACGCCCAGCCCGGCCAGACGCAGCTCGCCGTCCGGCAGCAGCTCGGCCACCACCGCCATCACCTTGGCGGTCCCGATGTCGAGCGCGACGACGAGTTCGTTGTATTCCTTGGACATGGCTGCGTCTTTCTCGCGAGCGTGCTCAGTGCTTCCTGGCCGGTGCCGGATGGGCGGTGGTGCCCATGCCGGCCAGCTTCAGCGCATAGCCCTCGACATGCCGCAGATCGGCATATTCGATGGCGCGGTTCTCGAAGCGGCGCGACACCTGGCCGACGCTGGCCACGAAGCGCCGGGTGCGATCGACGATCTCGTCGGCATCACCCCGCCCCAGCTCGATGACCGCGCCCCGGTCGAGATGGGCACGCCACGATCCGCGGTCTGACAGCTCCAGCCGGTCCACCCGGCTGCGCATCGAGGCGAAGACCGGCACCAGGCGCTTCCACATCGCCAGGACCTGGGCCGAGGTGTCGCGCGGCCCGCGCAGCGTCGGCAGCGTCTCGTCCTCGACATCGCCGAGGTTGACCTCAAAGACCTCGCCGAAGCTGTTGACCAGCAAGGGCTCGCGCGCCTCGCGTTCCCAGTAGGCGACCGGCTGGTGCTCCTCCAGCCGCACGATCAGGTCGTGCGGCCAGACGCGGCGCACCTCGGCGCGCCGCACCCAGGGAATCGACTCGAAGGCGGCCCGCGCCTCGACCAGATCCAGCGTCAGGTAGTTGCCTTCCAGCCGGGGCAGCGCATGGCGTCGGATCGAGTCGGTGGTGCTGTGCTCGACCTCGCCCTCGACATGGACCTGCTTGAGCGCGAACCAGGGCGAATGGACCAGCCAGTGGCCGCCGACCAGCAGCAGGCCCAGCACCAGCAGCCAGACCAGCACCGACGAGCCCGAGCGCATCAGCTGCACGTCGAGCGGCAGCATGACCGGATCGGACGGGGCGGAGCTGTCGCGTGTCGTCATACCAGCGCCTTCGTTCGCCTTCACTCGCGAGGCGCGGCCGGAGCCACATCCAGGCGCGCGGCCGCCAGCAGCCGCAGGCACAGGTCCTCGTAGCTGACGCCGGCCGCGCGGGCCGACATCGGCACCAGCGAGTGGCCGGTCATGCCCGGCGAGGTGTTCATCTCCAGCAGGAAGGCCTGGCGGTCGCTGGCGCGGATCATCAGGTCGGCGCGGCCCCAGCCGCGGCAGCCCAGCGCCTTGTAGGCCGCCACGACGATGCGCTGGATCTCGCGCTCCTCGTGCTCGGGCAGGCCGCTCGGGCAGAGGTAGCGCACCTCGTCGGTGAAGTACTTGTTCTGGTAGTCGTAGCCGGCCTCGGGCGGCACGATACGGATGACCGGCAACGCGTGCGCGCTCTCGCCCTCGCCCAGCACCGGGCAGGTGATCTCGTCGCCGGCGATGAAGGCCTCGGCGAGCACGTCCGGGTCATGGCGCAGCGATTCCTCGACCGCCGCGGCCACCTGCGCCGCCTCCAGCACCTTGGTCACGCCGATCGACGAGCCCTCGCGCGGCGGCTTGACGATCAGCGGCAGGCCCAGGCGCGCGGGCAGCGCGGCAATCGCCTCGGGCGACTGCTCCTCGGGGGCCAGGCGCACGTGCGCCGGCGTCGGCAGGCCTTCGGCGATCCAGACGCGCTTGGTCATCACCTTGTCCATCGCGATCGCCGAGGCCATCACGCCGGAGCCGGTGTAGGGGATGCCCATCATCTCGAGCGCGCCCTGCACGCAGCCGTCCTCGCCGTGGCGGCCATGCAGCGCGATGAAGGCACGGTCGAAGCCCTGCTCCTTGAGCTCGTGCAGGTCGCGCTCGGCCGGATCGAAGGCCTGCGCGTCGACGCCGCGCGCGCGCAGCGCCGCCAGCACGCCCGCGCCGCTCATCAGCGAGATCTCGCGCTCGGCGGAGGTGCCGCCCATCAGCACGGCGACCTTGCCCAGCGCGCGGACATCGACAGTCACGACAGGTTCCTGGGCACTCATCACGCACGCTCCTTCAGCAGATCGTTCAGCCGCTCGATCACCTTGGCGGGCACGCCGCCGATGGAGCCGGCGCCCATCGCGATGACGACGTCGCCGGCCCGCGCCTGCTCCAGGATCACCTGCGGCAGCTCGGCGATGTCGTCGACGAAGACCGGATCGACCCGGCCAGCCACCCGCAGCGCGCGCGTCATCGCGCGGCCGTCGGCGGCGACGATCGGCGCCTCGCCGGCCGCGTAGACCTCGGTGAGCAGCACCGCATCCGCCGTGCCCAGCACCTTGACGAAGTCCTCGAAGCAGTCGCGGGTGCGGGTGTAGCGGTGCGGCTGGAAGGCCAGCACCAGGCGCTGGCCGGGAAAGGCGCCGCGCGCGGCGGCGATCACCGCAGCCATCTCGACCGGGTGGTGGCCGTAGTCGTCGATCAGCGTGAACAGGCCGCCCTCGCGCGCCGGGTGGTCGCCCCAGCGCTGGAAGCGCCGGCCCACGCCGCCGAACTTCGCCAGCGCGGCGACGATCGGCGCATCCGGCAGCTCCAGCTCGGTGGCGATGGCGATGGCCGCCAGCGCATTGCGCACATTGTGTTCGCCGGGCAGGTTCAGCGTGATCTGCAGGTCCGGCAGCGTCACGCCGTTGCGGCGCTGGCAGGTGAAGCGCATCTGGCCGCCGGGCAGCGCCTGCACGTCCACCGCGCGCACCTGCACGCCCTCGTCCAGGCCGTAGGTGATGACCGGGCGCGAGATCATCGGCAGGATCGAGCGCACGCCGGGGTCGTCCGCGCACAGCACCGCCGAGCCGTAGAACGGCATCTTGTGCAGGAAGTCGACGAAGGCCGCCTTCAGCCGCGCGAAGTCGTGGCCGTAGGTGTCCATGTGGTCGGCGTCGATGTTGGTGACGACCGACAGGATGGGCAGCAGGTTCAGGAAGGAGGCGTCGGACTCGTCGGCCTCGACGACGATGTACTCGCCCGAGCCCAGCGCCGAGTTGGCACCGGCCGAGTTGAGCTTGCCGCCGATGACGAAGGTGGGGTCGACGCCGGCCTCGGCCAGCACGCTGGTCACCAGCGAGGTGGTGGTCGTCTTGCCGTGCGTGCCGGCGATGGCGATGCCCTTCTTCAGGCGCATCAGCTCGGCCAGCATGACGGCGCGCGGCACCACCGGGATGCGCCGCGAGCGCGCGGCGATCACCTCGGGGTTGTCGCCCTTCACCGCGGTGGAGGTGACGAGCGCCTCGGCGCCGGCGATGTGCGCGGCGTCGTGGCCGATGTGGATGCGGATGCCCAGCTCGGCCAGCCGGCGGGTCACCGCGCCATCGGCCTGGTCGGAGCCGGAAACGGTGTAGCCGAGGTTGTGCAGGATCTCGGCGATGCCGCTCATGCCGGCGCCGCCGACACCGACGAAGTGGATGTGCTTGACGGCGTGCTTCATGCTTGCTTGAGGGGGGTCGTCATCAGGGGATTCGTGAGGTGCTCGATCTCGTCGGCGACGCGCTGGGCCGCGCGCGGCTGCGCCAGCGTGCGTGCGCGCTGCGCCATCTGCAGCAGCCGGGTGCGGTCGAGCCGACGCAGCAGCTCGGCCAGCGATTCAGGCGAGAGCTCGGCCTGCGGCAGATGGATGGCGGCCTTCTGCCGGTCCATCCAGATCGCATTGTCGCGCTGGTGCGCGGTGGTGCTGACGATCAGCGGCACCAGCACGCTGGGCACGCCGGCCGCGCACAGCTCGCTGACGGTCACCGCGCCGGCGCGGCAGACGATCAGGTCGCACTCGGCCAGGCGGCGCGGCATGTCCTCGATGAAGGGCAGCACCTCCAGCCCGGCCGCCGACGGGTCGAGCCCGGCCTGCACATAGGCCGCACGCACGGTCTCGAGATGGGCCACGCCGGTCTGGTGGGTGACGACCGGGCGCTCGGCCGGCAGCAGCCGGGCCAGCGCGCGCGGCAGCGTCTCGTTGAGCACCTGCGCGCCCAGGCTGCCGCCGACCACCAGCACCCGCAACGGACCGCTGCGGCCGGCAAAGCGCTGCTCGGGCGGTGCGATCGCCTCGATCTCGGCACGCACCGGATTGCCGGTCACGATGCCCTGGGCCACGCCGCGCGCGGCCTCGCCATCGAAGCCGAAGGCCACCCGGTCGGCGAAGCGCAGCAGCGAGCGGTTCGACAGCAGCAGGCCCGCGTCCGCGTTGACCAGCATCAGCGGCCGCCCCAGCAGCCGCGCGATCAGCCCGCCGGGAAAGCAGACATAGCCGCCCATGCCCAGCACCGCGGTGGTCGAGCGCCGCTTCAGGATGCCCAGGCACTGCGCCAGCGCGCGCGCGAGCTGCAGGCCACCGCGCAGCAGCCCGAGCGCGCCCTTGCCGCGCAGGCCGGCGAAGCCGATGGTGTCCATCGGAATGCCGGTCGGCGGCACCAGGCGGTTCTCCATGCCCTTCGGAGTGCCCAGCCAGCTCACGGTCCAGCCGCGGCGCATCATTTCGCGCGCCACCGCCAGGCCCGGCATGATGTGGCCGCCGGTGCCGGCAGCCATGATGACCAGATGACGCTGTGCCGACGCGCTCATGGGCGCCCTCCTCTCAGGATCTGGCGGTTTTCCATGTCGATGCGCAGCACCACCGCCAAGGCCACGCAGGTCATGATGATCGCCGATCCGCCGTAGCTCATCAGCGGCAGCGTCAGGCCCTTGGTGGGCAGCACGCCCAGATTGACGCCCATGTTGATGAAGGTCTGCCCGCCCATCCACAGGCCGATGCCCTGCGCGGTCAGGCCCGAGAACACCCGGTCGAGCGCCACCGCCTGGCGGCCGATCACGAAGATGCGCCTCACCATCCAGAAGAAGGCGACGATGACGACGCTCACGCCGACCAGACCGAGCTCCTCGCCGATGATGGCCAGCAGGAAGTCGGTGTGCGCCTCGGGCAGGTAGTGCAGCTTCTCGAGCGACTGGCCCAGGCCCTGGCCGAAGTACTCGCCCCGGCCGAAGGCGATCAGCGAGTGCGTCAGCTGGTAGGCCTTGCCGTCGGCGTTGTCCTTGGCCCAGGGATCCAGGAAGGCGAAGATGCGTCCGCGCTTCTCGGGCGACACGGTGATCACCAGCACCAGGGCCGAGACCAGCACGCCGATCATGATCACGAACACCCGGCCATTGACGCCACCCAGGAACAGGATGCCCATCGAGATGATCGCGATCACCATGAAGGCGCCCATGTCCGGCTCGGCCAGCAGCAGCAGGCCCACCACGCCCAGCGCGATGGCCATCGGCAGCACCGCGCGGGTGAAGCTTTCCTTCACGTCCATCTTGCGCATCATGTAGCTGGCCGCGTACATGGCCATCGCCATCTTGGCCAGCTCGCTGGGCTGGAAATTCATGACGCCCAGCGGAATCCAGCGCCTCGAGCGGTTGACCACCTTGCCGACCCCCGGGATCAGCACCAGGATCAGCAGCAGCAGCGCCGCGACGAACAGCCACGGTGCCATCTTCTCCCAGGTCCGCATCGGGATGGCCAGCGTCACGCAGGCGGCGATCACCGCCAGCCCCACCGACAGCACATGGCGCGACATGAAGTGGGTCGGCGTGTAGTTGCTGTATTTCGGACTGTCGGGCAGCTGGATGGAGGCCGAGTAGACCATCACCAGCCCGAGCGAGATCAGCCCGGCGATCACCCAGGCCAGCGTCTCGTCGAAGCCGACCCAGCGCGGCGGCGTGCCCGAGGACAGGCTGTTCCAGCTGCGCACCGGCACGTCGCCGCCGGCGCCGCCGCGCAGGCGCTGCCACAGCCCGCCGAATCCTCCTGGTGCGGCGCTCACGGCCCGAACTCCCCGCGCTCCTGCGCGATCGCCTCGACCTCGGCGACGAAGACCTCGGCGCGGTGGGCGTAGTTGCGGAACATGTCGAGGCTGGCGCAGGCCGGGCTCAGCAGCACCGCGTCGCCCGAGCGCGCCTGCACGAAGCTCCAGCGCACCGCCGCCTCCAGCGTGTCGAAGCGCTCGACCGGCAGCGCCGCGTCGGCCAGCACGGCGGCGATCTCGCCCGCGTCACGCCCGATCAGCGCGACCGAGCGTGCATGCGCGGCCACTGGCGCGGCCAGCGACGAAAAATCCTGGCCCTTGCCGTCGCCGCCCAGGATCAGCGCCAGCCGGCCGGGCAGCCGGTCGGCGCCCAGGCCGGTCAGCGCCGCGACGGTGGCACCGACATTGGTGCCCTTGCTGTCGTCGTAGGCGTCGATGCCGTCGATCGTGCGGATGAACTCGACCCGGTGCGGCTCGCCGCGGTATTCGCGCAGGCCGTGCAGCATCGGCGCCAGCGGCACGCCGGCGGCGCTGGCCAGTGCGAGCGCCGCCAGCGCGTTGGCGGCGTTGTGGCGGCCGCGGATGCGCAGCGCGTCGGCCGGCATCAGGCGCTGCAGCACCACCGGCGCGGCGCCGATGCCCGCGCCGCCACGGCGCCCGCGCGGCAGCTCGTCCTCGGCCGCCTGCGCACGCGCCAGCCAGGCCATGCCGTTCTCGACCACCAGGCCCCAGTCGCCGGGGCGGCGCGGCGCGTCCAGCCCGAAGCGCACCATGGCGGGCGCGGTGGCATCCTCGGTTGGCGCCGCCGCGCGTCCGCGCGTCGGGCGAGCCACCGGTTCGGCCGGGGCCATCGCCTCGACCACCGCGTCGTCGCGGTTGAGCACCCGCACGCCCCGGCGGCCGAAGATGCGCGCCTTCGCCTCGGCATAGGCGGCCATCGAGCCGTGCCAGTCGAGGTGGTCCTGGGTGATGTTGAGCACGGTGGCGGCGGTCGGCTCGAAGTCGGTCACGCCGTCGAGCTGGAAGCTCGACAGCTCGAGCACCCAGACCTCGGGCAGCGCGGCCGTGGCCTCGTCGGGCGCGGCGGCGCGGCGGTCCAGCGCCTCGCCCAGCGTGCCCAGCAGCGTCGGGCCGATGTTGCCGGCCAGGCCCACGCGCAGGCCGGCGCGCTCGCACAGCTGCGCGGTCAGCGAGGTGGTGGTCGTCTTGCCGTTGGTCCCGGTGATGGCCAGCACCTTGGGCGCATAGCTTTCCAGGCGCTGCAGGTCGCGCAGCGCCCAGGCGAACAGCGTGAGCTCGCCCTGCACCGGCAGACCGCGCCGGGCGGCCTCGTCGAGCAGCGGCCGCAGCACCGGATCGTTCGGGGCCAGGCCGGGGCTCTTGAAGACTGCCTTCACGCCGTCGAGCAGCGCCGGGTCGGGCGCGCCGCAGCGCAGCTCGGCGCCGGGCACGTCGCGCTCGAGCGCGCCGGCCTGCGGTGGCGCGGCGCGGGTATCGGCCACGACGATACGTGCGGCGCCGCAGCGCCGTGCCCAGCGTGCCATCGCCAGGCCCGAATCGCCCAGGCCCAGGATCAGCAGGGCGGTGTCCTTGAGTGCTTCCATGTCAGCGCAGCTTCATCGTCGACAGACCGACCAGGCACAGCAGCATCGTGATGATCCAGAAGCGGATCACCACCTGCGTCTCCACCCAGCCCTTCTTCTCGAAGTGGTGGTGCAGCGGCGCCATCAGCAGGATGCGCCGGCCCTGGCCGTACTTCTTCTTGGTGTACTTGAACCAGCCGACCTGGACCATGACCGAGAGCGCCTCGACGACAAAGATGCCGCCCATGATCGCCAGCACGATCTCCTGGCGCACGATCACCGCGATGGTGCCCAGCGCGCCGCCCAGCGCCAAGGCGCCGACATCGCCCATGAAGACCTGCGCCGGATGCGCGTTGAACCACAGGAAGGCCAGGCCCGCGCCGGCCATCGCGGCGCAGAAGATCGCCAGCTCGCCCGCGCCGGGAATGTGCGGCAGGAACAGGTACTTCGAGTAGACCGCGTTGCCGGTCGCATAGGCGAACAGCCCCAGCGACGCGCCCACCAGCACCACCGGCATGATCGCCAGGCCGTCCAGCCCGTCGGTCAGGTTGACCGCGTTGCTGAAGCCCACGATGACCAGGTAGGTCATGATGATGAAGCCGAACACGCCCAGCGGATAGCTGACCGACTTGAAGAAGGGCACGATCAGGTCGGCCTTCGGCGGCAGGCTGTTCGAGAAGCCCGACATCACCCAGTCGAAGAACAGCTCGAGCACGCGCAGGTTGGAGGTCTCCGAGACGCTGAAGGCCAGGTAGAGCGCCGCCAGGATGCCGATCAGCGACTGCCACAGGTACTTCTCGCCCGAGGGCATGCCCTCCGGGTTCTTCTGCACCACCTTGCGCCAGTCGTCGACCCAGCCGATCGCGCCGTAGCCGAAGGTGACGACCATCACGATCCAGACGAAGCGGTTGCTCCAGTCGAACCACAGCAGCGTCGAGACCGCGATCGACAGCAGCACCAGCACGCCACCCATCGTCGGCGTGCCGCGCTTGACCAGGTGGGCCTGCACGCCATATTCGCGCACCGGCTGGCCGATCTTCAGCTCGGTCAGGCGCCGGATGACCCACGGGCCGAAGGCCAGACCGAGCAGCAGCGCGGTCATCGCGGCCATCACCGCACGGAAGGTGATGTACTGGAACACGCGCAGGAAGCCCAGCGTGTCCGGATACAGGCCTTGCAACCACTGTGCGAGGCTAATGAGCATGTCGTTCTCCTGGTGCGGCCGATCCGAGGTCGCCCTCTTCGCGGATCGCCGCGACCACCTGTTCCATCTTCATGAAGCGCGAGCCCTTGACGAGCACCGAGCGCACCTCGCCCAGCGCCGCCCGACCCGCGCCCGCGCGCATCGCCGCGACCAGCGCCGCGGCGTCGGCCTCGTGGCGCACCGCGGTGCCGGCGCCGGCCGACGTCGCGGCCTGCGCGGCGTGGGCCGCGAGTATGCCTGCGCTCCAGAACAGCTCGATGCCGCTGGCCGCGGCGTGGGCGCCGACCTCGGCATGGAAGGCCGGGCCGTCGTCGCCGACCTCGCCCATGTCGCCCAGCACCAGCCAGCGCGGGCCGGGCAGCGCCGCCAGCACGTCGATGGCCGCGCGCACCGAGTCGGGGTTGGCGTTGTAGCTGTCGTCGATCAGCGTGATCGTGCGCCCGCGCCAGGCGCGCTGCTCGACCGCCGAGCGGCCGCGCACCGGCCGGAAGGCCGCCAGCCCGTCGCGCACCGCCGCCAGCGGCACGCCGGCGGCCAGCGCGCAGCCGGCCGCCGCCAGCGCGTTGAGCAGGTTGTGGCGCCCGGCCACCTGCAGCGCCAGCGCCGCCTCGCCCGCGGGCGTGTGCAGCGTGGCGGTCCAGTGGTCGCCCGCCCAGGCGGCTTCGGCGCGCAGGTCGGCACCCGGCTGATCGAGCGCGAAGGTCTGCACCGGGCGCGCGCCAGCCAGCTCGCGCCACAGCGCGGTGTAGGTGTCGCCCGCGGGGAAGACGGCGGTGCCGCCGGCCGGCAGCGCGGCGATCACCGCGCCGTTCTCGCGCGCGACCGCCTCGACCGTCTTCATGAATTCCTGGTGCTCGCGCTGGGCGTTGTTGACCAGCGCCACCGTCGGCTGCGCGATGCGCGCCAGCTCGGCGATCTCGCCGGGGTGGTTCATGCCCAGCTCGATGACCGCCAGCCGGTGATGGCAGCGCAGGCCCAGCACCGTCAGCGGCACGCCGATGTGGTTGTTGAGGTTGCCGGCGGTGGCATGCGCCGCCTCACCCGCGGCCGCGCGCAGGATCGAGGCGATCATCTGCGTGACCGTCGTCTTGCCGTTGCTGCCGGTCACGCCGATCACCGGCAGGTCCAGCGCGGCGCGCCAGCCCTCGGCCAGCGCCTGCAGCGCCGCCAGCGCGTCGGGCACCTCCAGGCCGGGCAGGCCGGCCTCGGCCAGACCCCGCTCGGCCAGCGCGGCGCAGGCCCCGGCCTCGCGGGCCTGTGCCAGAAAGTCGTTGGCATCGAAGCGCTCGCCGCGCAGCGCGACGAACAGGTCACCGGCGCGCAGCGTGCGGGTGTCGGTATGGACGCGGGCGAAGGCCTGGGCCGGATCGCCGATCAGGCGCACGGACGGCAGGCGCGCGGCCAGCAGCGCGTGCGCCTCGCCCAGGGTCATGAAGTCGTCGGAAGTCATCGTGAGGGAAAGGCGGTCAGGCCGCGGTGGAGGTGCGTCGTTGTAGCGCGGCCTCGGCCTGCTCCAGATCTGAAAAATGATGCCGGACGCCTGCCGTCTCCTGATAGTCCTCATGGCCCTTGCCGGCGATCAGCACCACGTCGGCCTCGTCGGCGTCATGCAGCACGGTGGCGATCGCCGCGGCCCGGTCCTCGATGACGGCCAGCGTCGGCGCGGAAGTGCAGCCGGCCAGGATCTGCCCGAGGATGGCCGCCGGCGCCTCGTGGCGCGGATTGTCGCTGGTGAGCACGACCTCGTCGGCCAGCGCCTGCGCGATGCGGCCCATGACCGGACGCTTGGTGGCGTCGCGGTTGCCACCGCAGCCGAAGACGCACCACAGCCGCCCGCCGCGCGCCTGCGCGAACGGGCGCAGCGCCTGCAGCGCCTTCTCCAGCGCGTCCGGCGTGTGCGCGTAGTCGACCACCACCTGCGGCAGGTCCGCGGCGCCGGCCGGTGGCTCGACCCGCTGCATCCGCCCGGGCACCGGGGTGAAGTCGGCCGCCAGCGCCGCGACCTCCGCCAACGGCAGGCCCAGCGCGCGCAGCACGCCGATCACGCCGACGACATTGGCGGCGTTGTAGTCGCCGATCAGCGCGGTGCGCACCTCCACCGGCGCGTCGGCGTGCTCGCCCTGCTCGGCCAGCCGCAGGCACAGGCCGGCGCCGTCGTAGCGCAGATCGCTGGCCTGCAGCCGCGCCGGCCGGGCCGAGGGCCGGGTCGAGCAGGTCCAGACCGCGATCCGCCCTGCCGCCTGCAGCTCGTCGGCCAGGATGGCGCCCTGCGGATCGTCGATGTTGATGACCGCCGCGCGCAGGCCCGGCCAGTCGAACAGCGCCCGCTTGGCCTGCCAGTAGGCGGCCATGCTGCCGTGGTAATCGAGGTGGTCGGGCGTGAAGTTGGTGAACAGCGCGACATCGATCTTCACCGCGTCGAGGCGGTGCTCGGTCACGCCGATCGAGGAGGCCTCCATCGCGCAGGCCGCGAAGCCGCGTGCGGCAAAGTCGCGCAGCGCGCGCTGCAGCGTGACCGGATCGGGCGTGGTCAGGCCGGTGGAGATCACCCGGGCCTCGGGCGCGACGCGGCTGGGCGGCTCGCCCACGCCCAGCGTGCCGACGACGCCGCAGCGCCGCCCGGCCAGGCTGAGCGCCTGCGCCAGCCACCAGGCGGTGGAGGTCTTGCCGTTGGTGCCGGTGGTGGCCACCACGTCGAGCCGGCGGCTCGGATGGTCGTGCCAGGCCGCGGCCAGCGGCGCGGTGGCCGCCTTCAGCGCCGGCAGTGCCGCGATGCGCGCCTGCGCGGCCGCGCCGAAGTCGAAGGCCTCGACGCCGTCGGCCTCGACCAGACAGGCGGCGGCACCCGCAGCCAGCGCCGCCGGCACATGACGACGCCCGTCCTGGGCGGCGCCCGGCCAGGCGATGAAGACATCCCCCGGCAGGACCTGGCGGCTGTCGGTGCGCAGCACCGCCTGCGGCGCGACGCGGCGCAGCCAGGCCAGCGTCTCGTCGACATCCCGGCAAAAGGTCAAAAGGGTCGGTTGCGTCGATCCCATCAGAACGATTCCTCCTCGGTGCGGGCGGCCTGCGTGCGGGCGATGATCTGCGGCGTCACCTCGCGATCCGGCGGCACGCTCAGCACCCGCAGCGTCTGCTGCACCACCTGGCTGAAGACGGGTGCCGCGACCAGGCCGCCGTAGTACTGGCCCTTGCTCGGCTCGTCGATCATGACCGCCACGACGATGCGCGGCTGGTTGAGGGGGGCCAGCCCGACGAACCACGAGCGGTACTTGTTGCCGGCATAGCCCTTGCCCTCCTGCTTGTGCGCGGTGCCGGTCTTGCCGCCGACCGAGTAGCCCAGGGCCTGGGCCTTCGGCGCGGTGCCGCCCTCGCCGGCGGCCATGCCGAGCATCTTGCGCACCGCCCGGGCCACCTCCGGCCGGAAGACCTGCGTGCCCTCGACCGGATGCTCGCGCCGCTGCAGCGTGACCGGCACGAGCTGACCGTCGCGCGCGAAGACGGTGTAGGCCTGCGCCAGCTGGAACAGCGAGGCCGACAGGCCGTAGCCGTAGCTCATCGTCGCCTGCTCGATCGGCCGCCAGCTCTTGTAGGGCCGCAGCCGACCCGAGGCCAGACCGGGAAACTCCATCTCGGGCTTCTGGCCGAAGCCCACCGAGCGGTACAGCTCCCACATCTCGCGCGGCTGCATCTGCATCGCCATCTTGACGGTGCCGACGTTGCTGGACTTCTGGATGATCTGCTCGACCGTCATCACGCCGAGCGGATGCGAGTCGCGGATCGTCGAGCCGGTGATGGTGATGCTGCCCGGCGCGGTCTGGATCACCGTCTCCGGCCGCACCCGGCCGGCCTGGATCGACTGCGCGGCGATGAAGGGCTTCATCGTCGAGCCGGGCTCGAAGGTGTCGGTCAGCGCGCGGTTGCGCAGGTTCGCGCCGGTGCGGGTGCGCCGGTCGCCGGGCGTGTAGGAGGGATAGTTGGCCAGCGCCAGCACCTCGCCGGTGCGCACGTCCAGCACCACCACGCTGCCGGCCTGCGCCTCGTGCTGAGCCACCGCCTCGCGCAGGCGCTGGTAGGCGACGAACTGCACCTTGCTGTCGATCGACAGCGCGATGTCCTTGCCGTCCTCCGGCTCGACGATCTCGCCGATGTCCTCGACCACACGCCCGAGCCGGTCGCGCACCACGCTGCGGCTGCCGTTGTGGCCCTGGAGCTGCTTCTGGAAGGCCAGCTCGATGCCCTCCTGGCCTTTTTCCTGCAGGTTGGTGAAGCCGACCACATGCGCCGCGGCCTCGCCCTCCGGGTATTCGCGCCGGTATTCGCGCTCGATGGTGATGCCCTTGATCTTGAGCTCGCGGATGCGTGCGGCGGTGGTCTCGTCGATCAGGCGGCGCAGCCAGACGAAGTTGCCGCCTTCGCGCACCTTGGCCGCCAGGTCTTCCGGGGTGATGCCGAGCAGGCGGGTCAGCTCGGCCACCTGCGCCGACGTGGCCTGGAAATCCTTCGGCATCATCCAGACCGAGGGTGCGGGCACGCTGGCGGCCAGCACCTCGCCGTTGCGGTCGGTGATGCGGCCGCGGCTGGCCTGCAGCTCGAAGGTGCGCTGGTAGCGCATCTCGCCCTGGGCCTGGAAGAATTCCTTGTCGATCGCCTGCACATACATCGCGCGGCCGAGCAGCAGCGCGAAGCTCAGGCCGACCACCACCAGCGCCAGCCGGGAGCGCCAGATCGGCGTCTTGGCCGTCAGCAGCGGGCTGGAGGCGTAGCGCGCCCCGGCAGGCGCCCCCTTCTTGCCTGCCGCCGGCGCCAGCCGGGCCGCCAGCCGGGAGCGGGCCCGGTCCAGCCAGCCGGCGCTCACGGCCGTGCCTCCTGCGCCGTCGAGGCCGGAGCCGCGTCCAGATACTGGGTCACTGCCGGCGTGGCCACGCTCATGTGCAGCCGCTCGCGCGCGGCCAGATCGACGCGCACATGGGTGGCCTCGGTGCGCAGCTGCAGGCGCAGCCGCTCGGCCTCCTGCTCGAGGCGGCGGGCCTCGTTGCGCTCGCGCTCGAGCTGCACGAACTGGCGGCGCGAGTCATAGGAGACATGCACCAGATACAGCGCGCTGGCCACGACCGCCAGCAGCAGCACGATGTTGATCCGGGTCATGCGCGCCTCCGCGACGGCGCCGCGGACACCGGCGGCAGCGGCACCTCGGTGCGCCGGGCCACCCGCAGGATCGCCGAGCGCGAGCGCGCATTGGCCTCGATCTCGGCCTCCGAGGGCTTGATGCGCGCGACCTCCTCGAGCAGCGCCGGCTTCGGCGTGGCGAAGGGCGCGCGCCGGTCGAACTCCTCGCGGGCGTGGCGCTGGATGAAATTCTTGACGATGCGGTCTTCCAGCGAGTGGAAGCTGATGATGGCCAGCCGCCCGCCCGGCGCCAGCGCCGCCAGCGAGGCCTCCAGCGCCTGCTCGAGCTCGTCGAGCTCGCCGTTGACCAGGATGCGCAGCGCCTGGAAGGTGCGGGTGGCCGGATCCTGGCCGCGCTCGCGGGTGCGCACCACGGTGGCGGCCAGCGCGGCCAGCTCGGAGGTGCGTGCCAGCGGCTGGCCAGCCTCGCGCCGCGCCACGATCGCGCGCGCCAGCGGGCCGGCGAAGCGCTCCTCGCCATAGACGCGGATCACCTCGGCGATGCGCTCGAAGGGCGCGGTGGCCAGGAATTCGGCCGCGCTCTGGCCGCGCGTCGGGTCCATGCGCATGTCCAGCGGCCCGTCGTGGCGGAAGCTGAAGCCCCGCGCCGGATCGTCGATCTGCGGCGAGGACACGCCGATGTCGAGCAGGAGGCCGTCGACCTGCGCCACGCCGTGCGCGGCCATCACCTCGGGATAGTCGGCAAAGCGCGTGTGGTCGATCGAGAAGCGGGCGTCGTCGATGCGGGTGTCGCCCTCGCGGGCATGGGCGACGGCCTCGGGGTCACGGTCGATCGCCATCAGCCGCCCGCCCGGCGCCAGACGCGACAGGATCAGGCGCGAATGGCCGCCGCGGCCGAAGGTGCCGTCGATGTAGGTGCCGTCGGGGCGATGCAGCAGCGCGTCGACCGCCTCGTGGAGCAGCACGGTGATGTGCTGCCGGCTGGTGGATTCGGCAGGAACGGCCATGAGGGGGGAGAAATCAGAGGCGGAAACCCCGCAAGCGCGACGGCAGCGGCGGCAGGCAGTGCCCGGAGGGTCGGGGCCGCATGACCGGCATCGCGCTTCCGGCGGCCAGGCCGCCGCGAGGACGCGCAGGCACGCTCAGGCGCCCTGCGACATCCGGCGCAGGCGCCGAAGTCCTCTGGAAGTGAAAGTCGACCACAAAAACCCACAAAACGACACGGTCGCCCACTGTAGCGGACAAATTGCGCGAGGGTCAAGGAAGCCACACGCGAATCACCAATGAAATCAAATACTTAGGTGACCACGGCCCTTTGGCCGACGAATCGGGCCAGCGCTGAAAAAAACCATGTGGATGAAGCACTTAGGAATATGTCCCGGCGCCGGGCAGAAGATCAGCGCCTGAGCCAGCCGCCTAAAAATGTGAAATATGCCCAGATGCGACCCCAAGAAGCGGCAGGAAAGACTTTCTTATCGGCGCATGAAACAGGCTCATTTTCCGAGCTCGCCAGCCGATTGAGCGCGTCGCACGCGCGAGGCGCGGGTCATCGGATCGGGCCGACCGACCGTTGGTGACAGGACTTCGATGGAGAACGCGATGGATCGAATCCTGCACCGGTCGGTGCCTGCCGCCCTGGCCCTTGGGGCGGCCCTGCTGCTGGCGCAGCCCGCTGCGGCCTGGCAAGGCACGGACGAGCTGCGCATCGAGCGTCGCGCGCCGATGCGCGAGGGCGAGCGCCTGCGCAGCGCCGCCGGATCACGCACCGAGATCGCCTTCGGCAGCGACCGCCTGCGCCTGGACGAGAACAGCGTGCTGAGCGTGCGCCGGCTCAGCGCCGGCCGCATCGAGCTGCGCCTGGAGCAAGGCAGCCTCGCGCTGCTGCTCGAAGGCGACGACGATCCGCTGCGCTGGCGCATCGAGACCGCCGCGGCGATGCATCGGCCGCAGGGCCCAGGCCTGTTCCGCATCGACGCGCCGGAGTCGGGGCGCTGGTTCGACGGGGCCTCGGCCACCGCCTGGCGCAGCCCGATGCACCTCGAGAGCGCCGACGACTCGCTGCTGCTGCAGCCGGGCCGCCGGGCCGAGCTGGAGGGCCGACGCGGCTGGCAGACCGGCCTGCCGGTGGCCGACCGCTTCGCCCGCTGGGCCATGGACGACACGCGGGAGCGCTGGGATGGCCAGGATGAGGACGGGCGCCGCAGCAGCCTGCGCCCCCGAGCCCCGGTGGAACTCCCGGACGACATCGACGGCGTCGACACCCTGGATCGGCATGGCCGCTGGGAACATGCCTCGGACTGGGGCTGGGTCTGGGTGCCGCGCGCGAGCCTGAGCTGGGCGCCCTACCGCCAGGGCCGCTGGCGCCGCAGCGCCGACGGCTGGCTCTGGATCGACAGCGCACCCTGGGGCGTGGCGACCTTCCGCCACGGCCGCTGGGTGCGCTGGGACAGCCACTGGGCCTGGCTGCCCGGGCCTGCGCTGCGCCATGTCGAGCCGGTCGCACCGGTCTGGGAGGCACCGCCGCCGCGTGTCATCGTGCAGCCGGCCCCGGTCATCATCGAGACCCGGCCCGCTCGGCCGATCTATCCCGACACGCCGGTCCGGCCCGCCCCGGCCCCGCCGGTCGTGCGCATCGTGCCGGCCGCGCCAGTGGCCCCGGTCATGCCGGCCCCGGCGCCAATCATCGTTCGCCCGGCCCCGCAGCCGACGCCACAGCCGATCCAGCCGCCGGCACCCGCGCCGATCCGGGAGGCCGCGCCGCGCCCGGACCGCCGCATTCACGAGAACATGATGTCGCCCGCCGCCCGGGAGGCGTCCGAGGAGCTGCGCCGCGCCCAGCGCCAGCAGTGAGCGAACGCCTCAGCCCCGGAAGCGCCGGCGCGCGTCCAGCCCCAGGCCGCTGGCCACGCTGGCCAGGCGGTCGCCGTGCAGCGCCTGCGCCTGCGGGAAGGCCGCAGCCAGCCGCTCGGTCAGCGCCTTCAGCCCGGTCGAGCCGCCGGTGAAATAGACCGCATCGATGCCCTCGGCCGAGAGGCCGGCGCGACGCACCGTCTCGCGGGCGGCCTCGACGATACGGCCGATGTCCTCCTCCAGCGCCTCGCGCGCCTGCTGCGCCGTCACCTCGACCGCCAGGCCGCGCTCGACCCAGGCCAGGTCGATGCGTGCAGCCTCGCCGGCAGCGGTGTCGATCTTGGCGCGCTCGGCACGGCCGAGCAGGTCGTGGCCGAGCTGATCACCCACCACCTTCATCAGCCTGGCATGCTGGACCGGATCGGCATAGTCGCCGCGCATCATGCGCAGCTCCTGCAGGCGCGCCGGACGGTAGACGGTGTTGATCAGGTGCCAGGTGGCCAGATCGAAGTAGACGCGGCTGGGCACCTCGCGCGGGGGCTGGCCGCCGATCGAGGGCCCGAGCGCGCCGAAGCCCAGCGCCGGCATGACCGATGCCAGCTCGACGCGGCGGTCGAAGTCGGTGCCGGCCACATGCAGGCCGTGGTGGGCCAGCACGTCGTCGGCGCGGTCGATGCGGTCGCGCCGCTGCGGGCCGACGCGCACGATCGAGAAGTCGGAGGTGCCCCCGCCGATGTCGGCGATCAGCACCCGCTGCTCGGCCTCGATGCGCGACTCGTGGTCGAAGGCCGCCGCCAGCGGCTCGAACTGGAAGGCGACCTCCTCGAAGCCGGCCTCGCGCGCGGCCTGCTCCAGCGCGGCCTGGGCCTGCGCGTCGCGCTGCGCGTCCTCGTCGACAAAATGCACCGGCCGGCCGATGACCGCGCGGCGCGGCGCGACACCGTTGTGCTGCTCGGCGGCGCGGCGCAGGTGGCGCAGATAGCCGGAGATGACGTCGGCGAAGCCGATCGCGCGGCCGGCGCCGATGTCGGTCTGCTGCGTCATCAGGCCGGTGCCCAGCGCGCTCTTCATCGAGCGCATCAGCCGGCCCTCGCTGCCCTCGACATAGGCCGCGAGCGCGGCGCGGCCGTGCAGCCGCGGCAGATCCTGCAGGCCCGGGCCCTCGGCCAGGTAGAAGGTGGCGGTCGGCATCGTGACCGCGCCGTCTTCCAGCGGCACCAGCCGCATCGCGCCGCGGGCGTCAGGCACCGCGATCGCGGAATTGGAGGTGCCGAAGTCGATGGCGCAGAAGTCGGGGATCGGGGAGGCAGTCATGAGCGGCGGGCGGACGGGCGGAAGGGGCGCGATGATACCGGCGCCCCGCTCCTGATCCGTCGACCGCAGGCTCAGAATCCCGCCGGCGCCTTCAGATGCCAGTCGGTCGCCTGCTGCAGCGCGTGGCCGGCGTGCAGCAGCGCGCCCTCCTGCCAGTAGTTGCCGATCAGCTGCAGGCCCACCGGCAGGCCGCCGGCGCCGAAGCCCGCCGGCACGCTGATGCCCGGCAGCCCCGCCAGCGAGGCCGGCAGCGTGAAGATGTCGGCCAGATATTCGGCCACCGGGTCGGTCTGGCTGCCGATCGGGCGCGCCACCGTCGGCGCGACCGGGCCGGCGATCAGGTCACAGTCCTTGAAGGCGGCCTGGAAGTCGTCGGCGATCATGCGGCGCAGCTTTTGCGCCTGCAGATAGTAGGCGTCGTAGTAGCCGTGGCTCAGCACATAGGTGCCGATCATGATGCGGCGCTTGACCTCGGGGCCGAAGCCCTCGCTGCGGCTCTTGCGGTACAGATCGTTCAGGTCCTTGTACTGCGCGGCGCGGTGGCCGTAGCGCACACCGTCGAAGCGGCTCAGGTTCGAGCTGGCCTCGGCCGGGGCGATGATGTAGTAGACCGGAATCGACAGCTCGGTGCGCGGCAGGCTGACCTCGACCAGCGTGGCGCCCAGGCGCTCGAGCTCGGCCAGCGCGGCGCGCACCGCCGTCAGCACGTCGGCCGACACGCCCTCGCCGAAGAACTCCTTCGGCAGGCCGACGCGCAGGCCCTTGAGCGGCTGGTCCGCGGTGGCGACCTCTCGCCGCGCGGTCGTGGCGGCGACGAAGTCGGGCACCGGCTGTTCGGCGCTGGTCGCATCACGCGGGTCGAAGCCGCTCATCGCCTGCAGCAGGTGCGCGCAGTCCAGCGCCGAGCGCGCCATCGGGCCGGCCTGATCCAGGCTGGAGGCGAAGGCGATCATGCCGTAGCGCGAGCAGCGGCCGTAGGTCGGCTTGATGCCGGTCACGCCGGTCAGGCTGGCGGGCTGGCGCACCGAGCCGCCGGTGTCGGTGCCGGTCGTGGCCGGCACCAGGCGCGCGGCCACCGCCACCGCGCTGCCGCCCGACGAGCCGCCGGCGATGCGCGACGCATCCCACGGATTGCGCGCCGGAAAGTAGGCCGAGTTCTCGTTGGAGCCGCCCATCGCGAACTCGTCGCAGTTGAGCTTGCCCAGCGTCACCGCGCCGGCCGCAGCCAGACGGCTGACCACCGTGGCATCGAAGGGGCTGCGGTAGCCCTCAAGCATCTTCGAGCCGGCGGTGCTGGGCAGATCGCGGGTGACGAAGATGTCCTTGTGGGCGATCGGCACGCCCAGCAGCGGATGGGCCGGGCCGTCGACGCCGCGCGCGCGCCAGAGGTCGGCCGCGCCGGCCTGCGCCAGCGCGATCTCCTCGTCGACCGCCAGGAAGGCGCCGAGCGACGCGTGCGCGGCCACGCGGGCCAGCAGGTGCTTCGTCAGCTCGACGCTGGAGACCTGCTTCTCGTCGAGCAGGCGCGACAGCTCGGCCACGCCGAGTTCATGCAGCTGGGTCATCGTCTGGTTCTCCCCCGGTCTCACTCGATCACCCGCGGCACCAGGAACAGGCCGGCCTCGACCGCCGGCGCGCTCTTCTGGTTGGCTTCGCGGTTGTCCGGCTCGGTCACCGCGTCCTCGCGCAGGCGCAGCGCCACCTCCTGGATGGCCGACAGGGGCGTGTACAGCGGCGCCACGCCGGTGGTGTCGACCGCCCGCATCTGCTCGACGATCGCGAAGAAGCCGTTGAGCTCGCCCAGCAGGCTCGCCTGCTCGGCCGGGCTGAGTTCAAGCCGCGCAAGGTTTGCGATGCGGCTCACATCCTGAGGCGTGAGTGCCATTTTTCGTGACGGATTTGGTGGTTTGAGCAATACAGGCGCCGACCCTATCCCTCCAACGAAGGACAGCGAGCGCCGACATGCAGTGGCTTGGCCGGGCCGCCGGATGCGTGCCACAAGCCATGGGGTATTATCACCCGCCCTTGCTTGATGCCCTGCCGGGCGCCGGCCCGATGGCGCCGGACAGGCAGGGTTCACGGTTTCCAGTTCAGACCCGCGTTTCGTGGCTGGTCGTCACGCCACTGAAATGCCTTCGAGTTCACCATGTTCGGATCGTTGCGTCGCTATTTCTCCACCGATCTCGCGATCGACCTCGGGACCGCCAACACCCTGATCTATGTGCGTGGCACCGGCGTCGTGCTCAACGAGCCGTCGGTGGTGGCGATCCGCCACGAAGGCGGCCCGCACGGCAAGAAGACCATCCAGGCGGTCGGCGCCGAGGCCAAGGCCATGCTCGGCAAGGTGCCGGGCAACATCGAGGCCATCCGCCCGATGAAGGACGGCGTGATCGCCGACTTCACCGTCACCGAGCAGATGCTCAAGCAGTTCATCAAGATGGTGCATCCGCGCTCGCTGCTGCGGCCGAGCCCGCGCATCATCATCTGTGTGCCCTGCGGCTCGACCCAGGTCGAGCGCCGCGCGATCCGCGAGTCGGCGCTCGGCGCCGGCGCCAGCGAGGTCTACCTGATCGAGGAGCCGATGGCCGCGGCGATCGGCGCGGGCATGCCAGTGTCGGAGGCGTCGGGCTCGATGGTGGTGGACATCGGCGGCGGCACGACCGAGGTCGGCGTGATCTCGCTGGGCGGCATGGTCTACAAGGGCTCGGTGCGTGTCGGCGGCGACAAGTTCGACGAAGCCATCATCAACTACATCCGCCGCAACTACGGCATGCTGATCGGCGAGCCCACCGCCGAGGCCATCAAGAAGGAAATCGGCTCGGCCTTCCCCGGCTCCGAGATCAAGGAGATGGAAGTCAAGGGCCGCAACCTCAGCGAAGGCGTGCCGCGCAGCTTCACGGTCTCCAGCAACGAGATCCTCGAAGCCCTGACCGACCCGCTCAACCAGATCGTCTCCTCCGTCAAGAAGGCGCTGGAGCAGACCCCGCCCGAGCTGGGCGCCGACATCGCCGAGCGCGGCATGATGCTGACCGGCGGCGGCGCGCTGCTGCGCGACCTCGACCGCCTGCTCGCCGAGGAGACCGGCCTGCCGGTGCTCGTCGCCGAGGATCCGCTGTCGTGCGTGGTGCGCGGCTGCGGCATGGCCCTGGAGCGCATGGAGCGCCTCGGCTCGATCTTCACGTCCGAATAAGCGGCCGCGCGCCGACGCTGCCGGCCGCGCCGATCGCTTCCCGACATGCCGCTGGGCACCCTCGACCGCACGCCGCCACCGTTCTTCCGCCAGGGCCCGTCGGCCCTGACGCGGCTGATCGTGTTCGCATCGCTGTCGGTGTTCCTGATGGCCGCCGACACCCGGCTGGGTCTGACCGGTCCGCTGCGGGCCGCGGCGGCCGTGATCCTGCACCCGATCGAACGGGTGCTGCTGGCCCCGGTGCGCGGCGCGCTGTCGGCCGGCCTGTATGTGGACGGCGTCGCCCAGGCCCAGACCCGCGCCGACCAGGCCCGCGCCGAGCTGACCCGCCAGTCGGAACGCTCCCTGCAAGCCGGCCAGCTGCAGCAGGAGAACGCCCGGCTGCGCGCGCTGCTGGAGCTGCGTGAGCGGCTGTCGCTGCGCGCGCGCGCCGCCGAGGTGCTCTACGACGCGCCCGACCCCTACACCCGCAAGATCATCATCGACCGCGGCAGCAGCCACGGCATCCTGCCAGGCTCGCCGGTGGTCAACGAGGACGGCGTGCTCGGCCAGGTCACCCGGGTCTATCCGATGACCGCCGAGATCACGCTGGCCATCGACGAGGACGCCGCCATCCCGGTGCACAACCTGCGCACCGGCCAGCGCGGCGTGGTCTTCGGCTCGCCCTCGAGCGACAGCATGGAGCTGCGCTTCGTGGCGGCCAACGCCGACGTGCAGGTCGGCGACCTGCTGCAGACCTCCGGCCTGGACGGCGTCTATCCGCCCGGCCTCGCGGTGGCCAAGGTCAGCCGGCTCGACCGGCGCACCCAGTCCGACTTCGCCAAGATCATGCTGCAGCCGATGGCCTCGCCCGACCATGTGCGCCATGTGCTGGTGCTCGAGCCGATCGGCCTGCACCAGCCGCCCCGCCCGGGTGCCGACGAGCCCTCGCTGCCGGCCCACGGCAAGGACGGCAAGGAAGCCCGCGAACGCACGGGCGCTGCCAGCGCAGCCGCCTCGGCCGCGGCCTCCGCCGCCTCGGCGTCGCGCCGCTCGCCCTGAGGAGATCGCCGATGATGCCCCGCTCGTCGGACCAGCTGCTGCTGCCGGTCAACCCGTGGTTCATGTGGACCACGCTGGTCGGCGCGCTGCTGCTCAACCTGATCCCGCTGGGTCGCCAGCCGGCGATGCCGGACCTGATGGCGCTGGCGCTGGTGTTCTGGAACGTGCACCAGCCGCGCCGCGTCGGCGTCGGCGCCGCCTTCATGTTCGGCCTGCTGATGGATGTGCACGACAGCGCGCTGCTGGGTCAGCATGCGCTCGCCTACACGCTGCTGAGCTATTTCGCGATCACCATCCACCGCCGCATCCTGTGGTTCACGCCGGGCGCGCAGGCGGTGCATGTGCTGCCGCTGTTCGCCGCCGCCCATGTGACCTCGCTGCTGCTGCGCCTGGCCACCGGCGCCGAGTTCCCCGGCTGGCCGATGCTGCTGGCGCCGCTGTTCGAGGCGCTGCTGTGGCCGCTGGCAAGCTGGCTGCTGCTGGTGCCGCAGCGCCGCGCCCCCGACCCGGACGAGAACCGGCCGCTGTGAGGCCGGCCGTGATCCGCCGCCGCGCCGCCCCGCCGTCACGATGACCGAACTGCGCAACGTCGAACAGGAGCTCGACCGCTTCCGCACACGCCTGCTGGCGGCCGCGCTGCTGGTGCTGATCTGCTTCGGCCTGATCGTGGCGCGGCTGCTGGTGCTGCAGGTGGTCAAGCACGAGGAGCTCTCGACCCGTGCCGAGAAGAACCGCATCTCGATCGTGCCGATCGTGCCCAACCGGGGCCTGATCGTCGACCGCAACGGCGTGGTGCTGGCCGACAACTACTCCGCCTACACGCTGGAGATCACCCGCTCGCAGCTGGTCGACGATCTGGACACCGTGATCGACCAGCTCGCGGAGGTGGTGGAGATCGCGCCGCGCGACCGCCGCCGCTTCAAGCGGGTGATGGTCGAGTCCAAGCGCTTCGAGTCGCTGCCGATCCGCACCAAGCTCACCGACGAGGAGGTCGCACGCTTCACCGCGCAGCGCTACCGCTTCCCCGGCGTGGAGATCAAGGCGCGGCTGTTCCGCAACTATCCCTTCGGCGAGACGGCCGGTCACCTGATCGGCTACATCGGCCGCATCAACCAGCGAGAGAAGGACATGATGGCCGAGTGGTCCGACGAGGACCAGGCCAACTACCGCGGCACCGAGGTGATCGGCAAGCTCGGCATCGAGCAGAGCTACGAGCGCGAGCTGCACGGCATCACCGGCTTCGAGGAGGTCGAGACCTCGGCTGGCGGCCATCCGGTGCGGCTGCTGCGCTCGGAGCCCGCCACGCCGGGCAACACCGTGCGGCTGTCGATCGACATCAAGCTGCAGTCGCTGGTCGAGGAGCTGTTCGGCAAGCGCCGCGGCGCGCTGGTGGCGATCGACCCGCGCAACGGCGAGGTGCTGGCCTTCGTCAGCCAGCCCGGCTTCGATCCCAACCTGTTCGTCGGCGGCATCGACCAGGACTCCTGGAAGGAGCTCAACGAGTCGCTCGACAAGCCGCTGCTCAACCGCGCGCTGCGCGGCACCTACCCGCCGGGCTCGACCTACAAGCCCTTCATGGCGATGGCCGCGCTGATCACCGGCAAGCGCACCGCCGGCCAGGCCATCTTCGACAACGGCTCGTTCATGTTCGGCAACCACCGCTTCCGCAGCCACGGCGATCACGGCCTGGGCTCGGTCGACATGGCCCGCTCGATCGTGCAGTCGAGCAACGTCTACTACTACATGCTCGCCAGCGAGATGGGCGTGGACATGATCCACGACCAGATGGCGCCCTACGGCTTCGGCGAGAAGACCGGCATCGACCTGCAAGGCGAAGCCACCGGCGACCTGCCCTCGACCGAGTGGAAGCGCAACAAGTACAAGCGCCCGGAGCAGAAGCGCTGGTACGCCGGCGAAACCATCTCGCTGGGCATCGGCCAGGGCTACAACAACTTCACCATGCTGCAGCTGGCCAGCGCGCAGGCCACGCTGGTGGCCGGCGGCAAGCGCTACGCGCCGCGCGTGGTGCGCGGCATTGAGGACGCGGTGACGCGCGAGACGCGCATCCTGTCCTCGCAGCTGGTGCTCGACATGAAGCTGCGCGAGCCCGATGTCGACGTGATCAAGAACGCGATGTTCGGCGTGACCCAGTCCGGCACCGCTACCCGGGTCTTCGCCGGCGCGGCCTACGCCAGCGGCGGCAAGACCGGCACCGCGCAGGCGGTCACCATTCGCCAGAACGAGAAGTACAACGCCTCCCGGCTGGCCGAGTACAAGCGCGACCACTCGCTCTACACCGCCTTCGCGCCGCTGGACGAGCCGCGCATCGCGCTGGCGATCGTGGTGGAGAACGCCGGCTTCGGCGCCGAGGCCGCCGCGCCGATCGCGCGCCGCGTGCTCGACTACGTGATCGCCGGCCGCTACCCCTCGCCCGAGGACATCGCGATGGTCCAGAAGGGCCAGGGCGCGGCACCGGTCGGCCCCTTTGTCGCCGTCGCCGACGTGCCGCTGCCGCCGGCGCGCAGCGGCGGCATGGAAAGCGATCTGCCTGCGGCGGCGGCCTCCTCGGCCGCCGCTGCCGCGACCGCCAGCCCGCCGCGCCAGATCGACCCGACCCCGCCGGGCGAGCCGCCGCAGGCCCGCGCGCTGCAGCGCTGGTGGGTGCCCCGACGCGATGCGCCGCCCGTGCAGCCGGCCCCCAGCGCTCCGGCCTCCTCACCGAAGGATTCCGCGCCATGATCATCAACACCCCGTTCGACCGCCCGACGCTGTGGCAGCGGGTACAGCCGCTGTTCCACGGCTTCGATCTGCCGCTGCTGCTGGCCATCCTGATCATCGCCACCATCGGCCTGACCGCGATGTACTCGGCCGGCTACGACAACGGCGCGCGCTTCGGACTGCAGGTGCGCAACATGCTGCTGGCTGGCCTGGTCTTCTTCCTGGTGGCCCAGGCGCCGCAGCAGCGGCTGATGTCGCTGGCGGTGCCGCTGTACACGCTGGGCGTCATCCTGCTGCTGCTCACCGCCGCCTTCGGCATCGACCCGACGAACAAGGGCGCCCGGCGCTGGCTCAATGTCGGCATCGTCATCCAGCCCAGCGAGATCCTGAAGATCGCCACCCCGCTGATGGCCGCCTGGTGGTTCCAGCGCCGCGAAGGTCGCGGGCAGACCGGCGACATCGCCAAGGCCTTCGTGCTGGTGCTGGTGCCCTTCCTGCTGGTGGCCAAGCAGCCTGACCTGGGCACCGGCCTGCTGATCTTCTTCGCCGGCTTCTTCGTCATCTTCTTCGCCGGCTTGTCGTGGAAGCTGATCCTGCCAGCCATCGCGCTGGGCAGCGTCGGCATCATCGCGCTGATCCTGGCCGAGCCGACCATCTGCCAGCCCGGGGTGGACTGGCATGTGCTGCACGGCTACCAGAAAGGCCGCGTCTGCACCCTGCTCGATCCGAACCGCGATCCGCTGGGCAAGGGCTTCCACATCATCCAGGGCATGATCGCCATCGGCTCGGGCGGCCTGACCGGCAAGGGCTTCATGCAGGGCACCCAGACCCACCTGGAGTTCATCCCGGAGCGCACCTCCGACTTCATCTTCGCCGCCTTCGCCGAGGAATTCGGTCTGGCCGGCGGCTGCGTGCTGCTGATGGCCTACACCTTCCTGATCTTCCGTGGCCTGGTGATCGCGTACGAAGCGCCGACCACCTTCTCGCGCCTGCTGGCCGGCTCGATCACGATGAGCTTCTTCGTCTATGCCTTCGTCAACATGGGCATGGTCAGCGGCATCCTGCCGGTGGTGGGCGTGCCGCTGCCCTTCATGAGCTACGGCGGCACCGCGCTGGTCACGCTCGGGCTGTCGCTGGGCATCCTGATGTCGATCGCAAGATCGCGCCGGCTGATGCAGAGCTGATGCAGCGCTGAAGCCGGGCCGCGCGGCTCAGACCGGCATCTCGTCGGAGCGCGCAGGCTCGACCGCAGGCCCTTCCGGCGACATGGCCTCCGGCACCGGCGCCTGGCGCAGCCGGATGGTGAAGCGAGCGCCGGGCCCCTCCCCGGCGGGCACCTGGACCGGATCGCGGGCATCGTCGAGCTGGACCGCACTGCCGTGCTGGTGGGCGATTTCCGCGACGATCGCCAGCCCCAGGCCCGAGCCGTCGACCGTGGTGCCCAGCGCACGGTAGAAAGGCTGGAAGACCAGCTCGCGCTCGGCCGCCGGAATGCCCGGCCCCGAATCCTCGACCTGCAGCACCACCGTCTGCGCGAAGGGATCGGGCACCACCCGCACCGTGACCGTGCCGCCGCGCGGGGTGTAGTGCAGCGCGTTGTCGACCAGATTGGAGATCAGCTCGCGCAGCAGCAGGGCGTGACCCAGCACCTCGGCCTGGCCGGGGCGCTGCAGGGCATCGGGCAGCTGGGAGTCCGCGCCCTCGTAGCCCAGATCGATGCCGGCATCGAGCGAGCGCGGCACGAAGTCGCGCACCACGTCGGTGGCCAGGGCCTCCAGATCGATGCGGTCGCGGGCCTCGACGCCGGCGCGGGCATCGGCACGCGCCATCGACAGCAACTGGTTGACCATGTGTGCCGCCCGCTGCGAGGCCCGCGCCATCTGCTGCAGCGAGACGCGCAGCAGCTGCGGATCACCGTGGCCGGCGTCGATCTCGCGCGCGGCCAGCTCGGCCTGCATGCGCAGCCCCGCCAGCGGCGTCTTGAGCTGGTGCGCCGCGTCCGCCAGGAAGCGCTTCTGCGTCGCCAGCGAGGACTGCTGGCGCTCGAGCAGATCGTTGATCGCCTGCACCAGCGGGGAGACCTCCTCGGGCACCTCACGCACGTCGATCGGCGAGACATCGTCGCTGGCGCGCTCGCGGATGCGCTGCTGCAGCGCCGTCAGCGGCGCCAGCCCGCGCACCAGCGCCATCCACACCAGCAGCACCGCCACCGGCAGGATGACGAACTGCGGCAGGATCACGCCCTTGATGATCTCGGTGGCCAGCCGCGAGCGCTTGGCCTGCGTCTCGGCCACCTGCACCAGCACCGCACGCGCGTCCGAGCCGGGCACGATCCCCTGGTAGGCCACCCGCACGCTGTCGCCATGGATCTCGTCGTCGCGCACCTTGACCTGGCCGGGCGTGCGCGGCTCGCCCTCGGGCGGCAGCGGCAGGTCGCGGTCACCGCTGACAGTCTCGCCGCGCGGACCGCGCACCAGGTAATAGACATTGTCGACCTCGTCGGCGCGCAGCATGCGCGCCGTCTCGCGCGACAGGTCGAACAGGATGTCATCGCCCCGCACCTCGACGCGCTGGCCCAGCGAGCGCACCGACTCGATCAGCGCCCGGTCATAGGGCAGGCTGGCGATGCCCTGCGCGGCCAGCCAGGTCAGCGCCAGGCTCATCGGCCACAGCAGCAGCAGCGGCGCGAGCATCCAGTCGAGGATCTCGCCGAACAGCGAGCGCTGCTCGCGCCGACGCGGCGGCGCCTCCACCGTCTCAGGCGGCGATCTTCTCAAGGCAGTAGCCCAGGCCGCGCACGGTGGCGATGCGGATCGGGCCCTGCTCGATCTTCTTGCGCAGCCGGTGGATGTAGACCTCGATGGCGTTGTTGCTCACCTCCTCGCCCCACTCGCACAGGCGCTCGACCAGCTGGTCCTTGCTCACCAGCCGGCCGGCGCGCTGCAGCAGCACCTCCAGCAGGCTGAGCTCGCGCGCCGACAGATCCACCATCTGCTCGTTGATGTAAGCCACGCGGCCGGTCGCGTCGAAGGTCAGCGGGCCGTGCTTGATCAGGCTGCTGGCCGAGCCCAGGCCGCGCCGGGTGAGCGCGCGCACCCGGGCCTCCAGCTCCTGCAGCGAGAAAGGCTTGGCCATGTAGTCGTCGGCCCCCAGGTCCAGGCCCTTGACGCGCTGCTCGATCGAGTCGGCCGCGGTCAGGATCAGCACCGGCACCGCCGAGCCGCGCGCGCAGCTTCTTCAGCACTTCCAGGCCGTGCATCTTGGGCAGCCCCAGATCGAGGATCAGCAGATCGAACTCGTGGGCCGCCAGCGCGGCATCGGCTTCCGATCCGCTGGCCACATGGTCGACGGCATAGCCGGCGCTGCGCAGGCTGCGCAGCAGTCCGTCGGCCAGGACCTGGTCATCTTCGGCGATCAGAATGCGCATGTCAGTCTCCTCTGTATCCTGCCGGACCCTGAGGGATCCCTGCTTCTGGTCCCGATTGTAGAAAGCCCCGCACCGTACCGCATCGGGACAGATCGGGACAGATGCGATGATGCCGCCGACACCTTGCGTCTCGTCAGGCAACAGGCCTGCAGGATCATCACATCAACACTGTACAAATAGACAGTCTCTGAGATAATGGCCGCCACACCCAGGAGAACCTCGATGGATGCATCCAAGTCCGCCCCCGCCTCGCTGAACACCGAGAAGGCCAAGGCCCTGCAGGCCGCGCTGGCGCAGATCGACAAGCAGTTCGGCAAGGGATCGATCATGCGCCTCGGCGAGGGCGAGGTGATCGAGGACATCCAGGTCGTCTCGACCGGCTCGCTGGGCCTGGACATCGCACTGGGCGTGGGCGGCCTGCCACGCGGGCGCGTCATCGAGATCTACGGACCCGAGTCCTCCGGCAAGACCACGCTGACGCTGCAGGTCATCGCCGAGATGCAGAAGCTCGCCGGCACCTGCGCCTTCATCGACGCCGAGCATGCGCTCGACGCGCAGTACGCGCAGAAGCTCGGCGTGAACCTGCAGGAGCTGCTGATCAGCCAGCCCGACACCGGCGAGCAGGCGCTGGAGATCGTCGACGCGCTGGTGCGCTCCGGCGCGGTCGACCTGATCGTCGTCGACTCGGTCGCCGCCCTGACGCCAAAGGCCGAGCTCGAGGGCGAGATGGGCGATGCCCTGCCCGGCCTGCAGGCCCGTCTGATGAGCCAGGCGCTGCGCAAGCTCACCGCCACCATCAAGAAGACCAACTGCACCGTCATCTTCATCAACCAGATCCGCATGAAGATCGGCGTGATGTTCGGCAGCCCCGAGACCACCACCGGCGGCAACGCGCTGAAGTTCTACGCCTCGGTGCGTCTGGACATCCGCCGCGTCGGCAGCATCAAGAAGGGCGACGAGGTCATCGGCAACGAGACCCGGGTCAAGGTCGTCAAGAACAAGGTCAGCCCGCCGTTCAAGACCGCCGACTTCGACATCCTCTACGGCGAGGGCATCAGCCGCGAAGGTGAGATCCTCGATCTGGGCGTCAACGCCAAGCTGGTCGACAAGTCCGGCGCCTGGTATGCCTACAAGGGCGAGAAGATCGGCCAGGGCAAGGACAACAGCCGCGAGTTCCTGCGCGAGAACCCGGATCTGGCCCACGAGATCGAGAACCGCATCCGCGAATCGCTCGGCATCAGCCTGCTGCCGCCGCTGGCAGGCACCGAAGGCGCCTGAGCCGGCAGGCACCCGTGCCGGCGCCCAGCCTCAGTCTGAAGGGACGCGCGCTGCGCTCCCTGAGCCTGCGCGAGCACTCGCGCAGCGAGCTCGCGCGCAAGCTGGCACCGCACGCCGAGAGCGCCGAGCAGGTCGAAGCCCTGCTCGACGAACTGACCACGCTGGGCTTTCTCAGCGAGCAGCGCTTCGTCGAATCGCTGCTGCACCGGCGCGCCGCGCGCCACGGCAGCAGCCGCATCCGCCAGGAGCTGAACGCCAGCGGCATCGATCCCGCCGATCACCAGGAAGCGCTCGACGCCCTGAAGGACAGCGAGCTGAGTCGGGCGCGGGCCATCTGGTCACGCCGCTACGCCAGCGCGCCGTCCGACCTGAACGAACGTGCGCGCCAGACGCGCTTTCTGCTCGCTCGCGGCTTCTCGTCCGCCATCGTCCGCCAGGTGCTGCAGGCCGCGGCACAGGCCGAGATCGACAGCGCTGACGAGCAGGATCTGCCGGGCTGACCCAGTCATACGACATCCCAACACTGTGGGAAGCACGCATCCTGTTGATGCGGCGCAACATGCTACAGTTCGCGCGCCTCGGCAAAGCCGCCGACCAGGGCGCCGCCGCAGCGCGCCAGGACGCATTCATTCCTGAATCCCTTCAGAACAGAGCTCAAGCGATGAAGATCCACGAATACCAAGGCAAGGAAATCCTGCGCCAGTTCGACGTGCCGGTGCCGCGCGGCTACCCGGCGTTCACGGTCCAGGAGGCGGTGGAAGCCGCCGAGAAGCTGGGCGGCCCGGTGTGGGTCGTGAAGGCGCAGATCCATGCCGGCGGCCGCGGCAAGGGCGGCGGCGTGAAGGTCGCGAAGTCGCTCGACGACGTGCGCGCGCGCGCCACCGACATCCTGGGCATGCAGCTGGTCACGCACCAGACCGGCGCCGAGGGCCAGAAGGTGCGCCGCCTGTACATCGAGGACGGCGCCGACATCGGCAAGGAGTTCTA
>NZ_FTMZ01000047.1 GCF_900156335.1 Sphaerotilus natans | reverse complement strand
CGACGCCAAGCTCGCCATCATGGAAGAGTGCGGCTTCAAGGTCACCCGCAACCCGTCGGAAATGGGCCGCATCCTGAAGTCGCTGCTGTAATCAGACCTCAGACGCGCTGCATGCCGCTTCGGCTGCATGCAATCCAGGAAAGCCGCCCCCGAGGGCGGCTTTTTTCATGGACTCGCGCCGAGGGTTTGTCTGGAAGCATCAGGCGGCAGTGACACGTAGAGTGCATGTCACTAAATAGCACGGGCGTTCTTTTTTATGCCTGGCAGAGCAGGAGACCTCCGATGATCCAGACCTCCCTTTCCCGATCTGGCCGCGCCGCCGTGGCACTGGCCGCCACCCTGATGCTGGCCGCCTGCGGCGGCGGCGATGATGGCAGCAGCAGCCCGCAGGTCGGCGCGCTGAAGGTCATGGGCGACAGCCTGGCCGATGTCGGCACCTTCGGACTGAAGTTCACCATCCAGGGCAACCCGATCTATCCGGAGCTGATCGCGCAGTCCTACGGCCTGGGCACCGGCTGCAATTTCTTCCGCTTCACCGGCACCACCTTCACCACCGACAGCACGCTCAACTGCACCAACTTCGCCGTCGGTGGCGGGGTGATCAATCCGGCCAGCAGCGCTCTGAGCGCGCAGGACCCGCGCGGTCTGGCGGTGCAGTTCACGGCCGCGAACGCGGCTGGCTCCTTCCATGCCGGCGACCTGCTGCTGATCGATGGCGGCGGCAACGATGCCGCCGCGCTGGTCTCGGCCTACCTCAAGGCCTCGACCGACGGCGGCGCCGCCTACACCGCGCTGCTGGGCAGCCTGCTGTCCTCGGCCCAGGTCTCGGCGGCAGCAGCCGGCGGCACGACCGGCCTGGCCGGCGCCGGCGCGACCTACATGAGCGCGCTGGCCGACCGGATGGCCACGCTGATCACCACCCAGGCGCTCGACCGCGGCCTGCAGCGGGTGGCGGTGCTGAACATGCCGGCAGTCACCCGCACGCCGCGCTTCCAGATGGTGCTGGCCTCGATCACCGCCAGCGCCGGCGCCACCGCCAGTGCGCAGAGCGCGGCGCTGTTCAACAGCTGGGTCAGCGCCTACAACAGCCGGCTGCTCGAGCGCCTGGGCAGCGACAGCCGGGTCGCGGTGGTCGACTTCCAGGCCACGCTCGACGCACAGGTCGCCTCGCCGGCCACCTACGGCCTGAGCAATGCCAGCACGCCCGCCTGCCCGGTCACCGGCACCGGCAGCGACGGCCTGCCGACCTACACCTTCGCGACCTGCACCGACGCCGCGCTGGCCGCCAGCCCGCCCACCGGCGTCACCGGCAGCGACTGGTACAAGCGCTACGCCTTCTCCGACGGCTTCCACCCCACGCCCTACGGCCACCAGCTGATGGCCGACATGATCCGCAAGGCGCTGGTGGCGAAGGGCTGGCTCTGAGGGGCCTGCACGCCGGATGCCTGCAGGCCACAAAAGTCATGTCACTTTGGCACAAGTGAGCGGAGAAGCGCGTCAGCGCCCGTAGGTCGCCGTGAACGAGGCCTTGCCGAGCAGCTTGTCGCCCAGGCCCTTGTTGAGCACGAAGCCGTGCAGCGCCGCCGAGCCGGTCTTCGGGATGCCGGCAGCGGCGTGCAGGTTGTCGACGCCAAGCGCAAACACGGTGAAGACATAGCGGTGCGGCTTGTCGCCGACCGGCGGGCACGGGCCGCCCCAGTTGCCGTTGCCGCCGGTGGCACCGGTGTCGTGGAAGTCGCTGTGGCCGCCGTTCGCGCCGGCCGGCAGCGTCGCCGCCGAGTTGCCCGCGCCCTGCGCCAGCGAGGTCACCGAGGCCGGAATGTTGTAGACGCCCCAGTGCCAGAAACCGCTGCCGGTCGGCGCGTCGGGGTCGTAGACCTGGATCGCGTAGGACTTGGTACCGGCCGGCGGATTTTTCCAGACCAGCGCCGGCGAGACGTTCTCGCCCTTGCAGCCGAAGCCGTTGAGCACGAACTTGCCGGCGATGACGCTGCCGGCCGGGATGTCGGGGCTGGAGAGCGTGAAGGCGCCGGCGGACGCACCGGGCGAAGACAGCGTCGGCATCGAGCCCGCACAGCCCGCCAGGGCCAGCACGAGCACGGACAGCGCGGACACGGCCGCTGGGCGGCGCAGGCGGTGGGACATCATCGTCATCAGGGGTTCCTCCTCGTCGGTACGGATGCAGTGGGCCGCCTGTCGATGGCGGTCACCGTTCATTCTTGACGAGCGATGCACGGCAGCACAATGTCGCGCACCCTGCCCTGAACGCCATCCGACGCCACAGCCCCCGGCGGCTTACAGGCGCACCAGCGTGCGGATCTTCTCCAGCAGCTTCGGGCCCATGCCCTTGACCGCCAGCAGGTCCGCCGTCGAGGCGAGCGGGCGCGCCGCGACGATGGCCTCGGCCAGCTTCTTCGACACGCCCTTGATCGCGGCGATCTCGGCACGGCTGGCCTCGTTGAGCGAGAGGCGCCGGTCGACCGGCGGCTCCGCCGCGGCGAAGTTGACCGTGATCACGTTGTCCGCCTGCGCCTGCACGGCGGCTGCGGCCTTGCGCTCGACCACATAGGGCTGCGCGAACTGCACATGGTCGCGCGTCACGAAGCCCTGGCCCTCCCACTCCCGCAGCATCAGCGTCAGGATCCAGGTGCCGGCGCCCGGCGCGGTGAACGGCAGGTCATACTGATTGTTGACCAGCAGGTGCTGGCCCTGCACGCGGCCAATCTGCACCCCCGCCAGCGCCACCCCATCGAAATCACCGCCGAAATAGGGCCGGTCCAGCGCCCACAATTCCAGCGACAGGCTGCCGCTGAGATTGTCGGCAGAGCGATGACTGGAAATCTCCGACGCGCTGAGAATCACGCGATCGCCATGGATCGAATATCCATTGGTACCCGACAGGGTGAGCGACGAACTATTTTGCGGAGCACTATTCAGCAGAGCGGTGGAAGGCATGTTCATGGTCGGTGTTGCGGCACCCGGGCCGCTGGACACGAGCGGCGCCACGTGGTGCGCCCTCTCGAAGGGGGTCGGATTGTGACACCAGTGTTCACCCGCCATGTGAAAGCAGCATGAATGGCACCCGGTCTGTTTGTCCCCGGACATCGCGGCGGTAGCCTCATCGGCATGTGCATGGCCCGAAAATGCACGGATAAGGTGCATACCAGGAAAAATGCACCAAATTGGTCGGCTCGCTGATTAACACCCTGTCGCAAAAAAACCCGACCGGCTCACACCGATCGGGCTTTTCTTCGCAGGCGTTGATGGCCTCCCCCCACGTCAGAATAGTTGCCGCGTCGATAGAACCCGAAGAGGGGGCGAAGACGAGGAGAAGACGTGGCTCGATACGGCAAGGAATACAAGG
>NZ_FTMZ01000045.1 GCF_900156335.1 Sphaerotilus natans | reverse complement strand
GGCCGCGCGCTGGGCTCGAGCGAGAAGTTCGACGAGGTGCTGACGCCGCTGGCGGACAAGCTGGGCGCGGCGCTGGGCGCCAGCCGTGCGGCGGTCGATGCGGGCTACGCGCCGAACGACTGGCAGGTCGGCCAGACCGGCAAGATCGTCGCGCCGCAGCTGTATGTGGCCTGCGGCATCTCGGGTGCGATCCAGCACCTGGCGGGGATGAAGGATTCGAAGGTGATCGTCGCGATCAACAAGGATCCCGAGGCTCCGATCTTCCAGGTGGCCGACTACGGTCTGGAAGCCGATCTGTTTCATGCCGTGGCCGAGATCCAGGCCATGCTCTAGTCAGTCTGGCAGCACCTGCGCATCAGGCACGCCATGCCGGCAGCGTGAAGGCCTCGGCCAGAAAGTCCACCATCAGCCGTACTTTGGGCGCCAGCTGCTTTCGACTGGGATAGACCGCATAGATGCCCAGTTCGGTCGATCGGAACTGGGGCAGCACTTCCACCAAGTCTCCTCTGGCCAGGTGGTGTCCGACCAGGAAGGTCGGCTGCAAGACGAGGCCTTGGTGCTGCAGTGCCGCTGCGCAGCAGGTGTCGCCACTGGTGCTGCGCATGCGTGGGTTGATCTTCACGGCAACAGGGCCGTCTGGCCCCTCGAAGTTCCACTGTTCGCCGGTGGCCAGCAGCTTGTACGCGAACACAGGGTGATGAGCCAGCTCTGACGGGTGCTGCACTGGACCGTGCTCGAGCAGGTAGTGCGGCGTCGCGCACAAGACCAGTCGAGTGGTGGCCAACCTGCGTGTCACCAGCGATGAGTTGTTCAGTTGAGCGATTCGCACCGCCAGGTCGAAGCCTTCATCCACCACATCCACCAGACGATCTCCCAGCGTGACGTCAAGCACCAATTTGGGGTGCCGAGCCATGAAGACCGGCCACAGTGGCGCCAACTGGAGCAAGCCGAACGAAACCGGCGCGCTGATCCGCAATTCGCCCATGACTTCACCCGTGTGGTGGGTGAGCTCTGTCTCTGCGGCCTCCAGGCTGGCCAGCAGGTCCTTGCAGCGTTCGTGGAAGACCTCGCCTTCGCGTGTCAATGACAGCCGGCGTGTCGTGCGATGCAGGAGTCGCACGCCCAGTCGCTGTTCAAGCTCGGACACCACACGCGACACGACGGATTTGGACAGCTGAAGGGCATCGGCTGCCCCGACGAAGCTGCCTGCGTCGACCACGGCCACGAAGGCGCGCATTTCCAGAAATCGATCCATGGTCAATTGTCCTTGAAACAGGATTAGTCAGTCCTTGAGGAGCATGTTTATCCTTGATCTTGCAACTCATACAGTGGCTTCCATGGCAGCAAGACGCTGTCTCCACTTCAAGAGGTCGTGAAATGAAAGTCACTGTCATCGGCGCGGGCAACATGGGCTCGGCCTTCGTTCAACAACTGACCCGAGCCGGCCATCAAGTCAGCGTCACGGCGCGTGACGGGAGCAAGGCGGCCCAGCTGGCTGCGGCTCATCCGGGTGCGGTGGCCGTGCCGGTGGCAGGTGCCGCCCAGGGGGCCGATGTGGTCGTGCTGGCCACGGGCTACGCCGATGCGGCCAGCGCACTGGCCGCGGTGGGCGTGCAGCACGATCAGGCGGTCATCGACATCACCAATCCGCTCACGGCGGACTACATGGGCCTGACGCTGGGACACAGCAGCTCTGCCGCCGAAGAGATTGCCAAGGCGGTGCCGCAAGTCGCCATCGTCAAGGGCTTCAACACCTTGTTCGCTCAGGTGCTGGCTGCCGGTGCTGACTTGGGCGGTGGCCGGGTCGCCAGCGTCTTTCTGGCCAGTGACAGCGCTGCCGCGAAGGAGAAGGCCAGCGAGCTGGCGCAGAGCCTGGGCTTCGAGGTGGTTGACGCCGGTGGTCTGAAGAACGCCCGTTATCTGGAGCCTCTGGCCGGCCTGAACATCTACCTGGGCTACGGCGCAGGGCGCGGCACGTCCATCGCTCCGGCCTGGATCAGCAAGGTCTGATCGGCAGCGCATTCGACTTCAAAACGGCACTGCCGCTGAAATCAGCTCGGCCTGGGCCGCAAGCAAGGCCCGGCACCTTACGCAGACGCACGAGACAGACATCATGGAACACGACATCATTCTTCAGCAGCCAGCCCAGGCCTCGGCGCTTGTGCTGCTCTTTCACGGTGTGGGTGCGACAGCACAAAGTCTGCAGCCCCTGGGTGAACATCTGGCCCGGTGGCAGCCCGATGCCGTGGTGGTGAGCGTTCAGGCGCCGCTGCGCTCGGAATTCGCTGGCGGATGGCAATGGTTCTCGGTGCAGGGCATCACGCCGGACAACCGACCGGCGCGAGTCGCGCAAGCCATGCCTGTCTTCGTGCAGACGGTCCAGCGCTGGCAGGCCAGGACCGGTCTGGCACCCGCACAGACCACCCTGGTCGGATTTTCCCAGGGCGCGATCATGTCGCTGGCGGCCAGCCAGCAGCCCGTGGGACTGGCTGGCCGGGTGGTGGCACTTTCTGGCCGTTTTGACCAGGCCCCTCAGCACGGATCGCCAGGCATGCGGTTCCACCTGCTGCACGGACAAGCCGATTCGGTGGTGCCAGCCCAGTCGTCCATCGATGCCCATGCGCAGCTGCAGGCCCTGGGGGCTTCGGTGACGCTGGACATGGTGCCGGGTCTGGGACACAGCATCGACATGGCCATGCTGCAGCGCCTGCAGGCCCGCCTGCGGGAAGACGAGGCGGAGCGCTGACATGCCGGACAGGGCCTGGCAGATCGACGGTGATGTCTCCGAATGGACGTTGACCGACACGCTTCAGAACCGTGTCAGCCTGGGTCTGGGGCCTGCCGCGTTGGCAGCGCGCCATTGGCCTGATGGGCGGCCGCGGTCTCTTGCCGTGGAGCACGCGATCGACGACATGGAAATGGCCATCGAGCGCAGCCCGCTGCGCCATGCGAACAGAGACCTGCTGACGCTGGTCTGCGCCGATCCGGCCGTGATGAGCCCCTGGATCCCGGCGGGTGCAGAACTGCATCGTGACGAGGTCGAGCAGGCGTTCTCGGCGTGGGTGGCTACGCTGGACCGATTTGGGGCCGCGGATCCGAGTGCGTCAGGCAGCGCGGCCGCCGCTCTGCTGATGCTGCGTGAGCTGATGCATCACCTGGGATTTCAACGGTTCTGCGTCTCGGTCACTGTCATGCCAGGAATGCCAGCAGGTCCCGGGTGAACTGGAAGGGGTTCTTGATGGCCAGGAAATGGTCACCTTGCTCCGCTTCGCTGTAGACGTGCAGGACCGCGCCAGGAATCTGCTGCTGCATCCAGCGCTGGCTGGGCAGCGCGTGGCTCTGTTCGCCCGAGAAGATCGCCACGGGCACGCCGCGGATCTTGTGGCGGATCACGTCGCGCCAGTCGTTGGCGGCGTGGTCGAACAGCACCCGTGCCAGCGCCTTCGGGTCGTTGCGGATCACGGCGCTGACAAAGCTGACCGCATTGTCGAAGGCCAGCGAGTCACGCATGCCGAAGCGGGCCATGCTGTGCAGGTCGACCACCAGGCAGTGCACGGGCAGGCCCGCCGTGAAGGCCGCGACCATGCGCTCGATCGAGGAGGTCATGCCGCCGGCCTCCATGCGCTCCTGTTCGGACCAGTCGGCGTGGGCGTAGATCGACGGCGGCTCGTCGATGAACACCAGCTTGCGCATGCCCTGCAGGCCGAACAGTTCGATGCGCGCCCACAGCACCGCCGCTCCCATGGACCAGCCGCAGTACTCGGCCTGCGCCAGTCCCAGGTGGTCGGCGAACTCCTTCAGATCGACGGCGAAGCGCGCGATGCGGCAGCCATGCTCGACATGCTCCGACAGCCCCTGGTTGCGCGGATCGAGCACGTAGACGCGCCGGTGTGCCCGCAGCAGGTAGAGCACATGGATGAACTCGGCGCCATTCGACGACCAGCCCGGCAGCAGGATCAGCGGCTCGCCCTGCCCGGCCGCCCAGTAGGCCAGCCGCACGCCGTCGCCGGTGGTGAAGTGGCCGATCTCCAGATCGTCAAAATCCGAGAGCCGGTCGGGCAGTCCGTCGATGCGATGCGGAAAAACGTAGTCCTGTCCCAGCGCCTGGACAGCGATCTGTGTTGTCGGAGTGGGCGTGGGGCGGTCGGACATGGTCAATCCTTCGGGGCGATGGTGATGGAATCTCGGACGATGAGCTTGCACGGCAATGTCTTCACGGCCTGCCGGGCTCGACCTTCCAGCGCTTCGATGACCTGCAGCGCAGCGGCTCGCCCATTTCTTCGGCGGGAAGTGCGGCGGTCGTCAGCGTGGGCGTGATCTTGCGCGCCAGGCCGAAGTTGTCGAATCCGCAGATCGACAGATCTTCCGGAAGAGTCATCTTCAGCCGGTTGGCCGCGGCGATGACACCGGCGGCGATGTCGTCGGTCAGGCACTGCACGGCCGTCGGTCGCGGGGTCTGGGACAGCACATGCAGACCGGTCTCGTGACCGGCATCGAAGAAGGCCTGGCAGTCATGCAGCGTGTGGTGAATGCGGTCACGCTCGGGGTGCTCGTGGATCGCCTCCAGAAATCCCGCCTGCCGCTCGACAGTCGCGCGGTGCTGCTGGGGCGTGCCGCCGATGAAGGCGACACGCCGATGGCCCAGGTCAAGCATCTTCTGTGTCAGTGCGCGTGCAGCTGAGCGCTCGTCGGCCACGACGGCGAGATCCGCGCAGGTGGCGTCGAAGGCAGGGCGATTGCATCAGCCATCGCTCGAAATTTGTGCAGGGCTGAGTGAGGCTGGAGTCAAGCCGAAGAGCGCTTGGAGGTAGTCATCGCTCCAGCCCATGCGCTTGCGCTTGGTCTTCTGGCTGCCCTTGCCGGCGTCGAGCTTGATCTGGTTCTGGGCGATGCGCCGCAGCGTGGCCATGTTGTGCGGGCCGTGGTCGCGCCGGATCAGGCAGGCATCCTCGCGGTAGTTGACGTCCAGCACCCAGTGGCAGTCGTTCTCGATGGCCCAGTGCGCCCGGATGGTGGCGTTGAAGGCCTGGGCATCGAGCACCTCGGAGCTGATGTAGTAACG
>NZ_FTMZ01000037.1 GCF_900156335.1 Sphaerotilus natans | reverse complement strand
CCCGCGCAGCGCCGAGCCGGCCCAGCCGAGCTGGCGTTACTACATCAGCTCCGAGGTGCTCGATGCCCAGGCCTTCAACGCCACCATCCGGGCGCACTGGGCCATCGAGAACGACTGCCACTGGGTGCTGGACGTCAACTACCGCGAGGATGCCTGCCTGATCCGGCGCGACCACGGCCCGCACAACATGGCCACGCTGCGGCGCATCGCCCAGAACCAGATCAAGCTCGACGCCGGCAAGGGCAGCCAGAAGACCAAGCGCAAGCGCATGGGCTGGAGCGATGACTACCTCCAGGCGCTCTTCGGCTTGACTCCAGCCTCACTCAGCTCTGCACAAATTTCGAGCGTTGGCTGATGCAATCGCCCTGTGGCCATCCCGGAGGGGAGACAGGTCACGAGTGTTCAGAGAAAACGAACCATTGTTGTGAACGCCAGCGGGCGGGGTGTTGAACACCTGCGTTTCGGGCTTTCAGTACCCCTTGGCAGCCGCCTCGAAAATCAGACAATGGCCCCCTGTGCGGGACGTTTTCTCTGAACGCCTGCACCCGGCCCACGACACCCACAACAGGCCCACGAACCACGACGCACCACCGGCGCAGCGCGCCCGGTCGGCTGCTGTCTGTCTTGACGTGGAAGGGCCTGGACGATGCATATCCTGTTGCTCCGACCGGAGCGCACCCGCCCCGACGGAACCCGCGTGCGAAAACCCGTCGTGCGCGTTCGCGGCCGAAAGTACGGCCCGGTGGCCAGTGAAACCGTCCTGTCGATTCGCCGCGACCTGGCCATCTACGGCCCGGCGCAGTCCGGCAAGACGCGATGGCTGGCCAAGTTGCACGAAGGCGCCGCCGCCGTCTGGTCCGAGCGCCGCACCGTGCTGCACCTGCGAACCATCGACCCGCTGACAGCCTGGTCAGAAGAAGATCCCCGCATCGCCGCCGCTTGGGACGCGCAGGCCGCGAACGACAGCACCCGCCGGCCCTGGGCGAAGCTGCGAGCCTTCGAGCGAACGGCCGCGCTGGTCGCGTGGGTCGAGCAGCACCGCGCCATCCTGATCGTCGATGACATGCACCTGGCCGCAGGCCGCAAAGCCGACGTGCTGCGCCAGTTGATCGCCGGCTGTTCGCTGGTCGTCTACAGCGCGACCGAGCCGCAGCGCATCCCGATGTCTCTGCGCACGCTGCTGCAGCGCCGCGAGCCGCAGGAAGTGAACCTGAAGAGCGAAGCCGCCTACGACGCCACCAGCGTGTTCTTCTGGTTCCTGATCCTGCTGTCGGCCGCCGCTGGCGCGTGGCCCGTGGCGGCAGCGCTGGGCGGCCTGAAGGTCATGGGAGGGGGGCGCCGTGCGTCGAAGCAGTCTTGACCGATGGTTCCTGGTTCTGGTCCTGGCTGCGGTCTGCAGCGCCTGTTCCGCAGAGCCGGACGAGAAGCCCACGCCGCACCGCCTGCCGTTGTTCGACGGTCAGCCACGATCGCACCTGATCACGGCGCAGCCGCTGCAGATCGACCCCGGGCCGGATGCTGAAGAGCTGTTCGCCCGCGTGATGCAGTGCTATCCCTCGCCGTCACTCTTCCGGGCTGAACTGCACGCCGAGGCGCGCGCGGGGCGGGTCGTGCAGAGCGACGGCAGCTTGTCATCCGGGCCCGGCGCAAGCGTGATCCTGCGGGTACCGCTCTGGTCGGCGCTCGAACTGGACCGCGAGCGCGAGCGGGAAAGCGCGCGCCGGCAGAAGGCGGCCGGATCGGTCGGCGTCTACATCGGCGCGCTGGTCGAGTGGCGGCTGGCCGGGCGCGAGCTGGAGTTGTTGCGCTCGATCGAGCGCCGGTCACAAGAGCGCGTCGCGCTGGGTGTTGCGGAGACGGCCGAGCAGCTCGCAGCCGTCGAACGTGTGGCCGCGCTCGAGCGCGAGCGAGTCCAGCACCTGGCCAAGATCACGCAGGCGCGCCTGGAAATGCTGGGGCTGTGTTCGAGCGACAAGGCCGACGGCCTGCAGACCTACCTGAAGCGCTTCACGCCGATCGACGGGGCGCGGCCGTGAGGTGGATTTCCCATGTGGCGATCGCCGCCAGCATCTGCGCCGTCTGCAACCCGGTGGCCATTCCGGCATGCATCTTGGGCAGCACGGCGCCGGATTGGTTCGAGTGGATCCTGAACGCAGCACGCTCGCGCAAGCTCAAGCACCGGGGGGTCACGCACTACCTGGCAGCCTGGGTGCTGGCGATGCTGGCGGCGCAGTTCCTGTGGGACTGGCGCGGCATGCTGTTCTGGTTCGCGGCCGGTGGAACCGTGCATTGGGTGTGCGACGCCTTGACGATCAGCGGCGCCCCGCTCGGCTGGTGGTCAGACCGACGAACCACGCTGCTGGGCGGGCGCGTGCGGACCGGCAGCGTGCTCGAGTACGTCATCACCGGCGCCATCGTCCTGGCGTGCGCCGTGATCCTCTGGACCCGTGGCCCGGATCGCGGCTTCATGCCCTACTTCATGGATTGGGCGGGCTTGTACCAGCGGGGGATCATCGACGCGGCGGAGTGGCGGGCGCATCGGTGGGAAATCCTATGACCGCTCCTGACCCAGCCACCGGTAAAGCGTCGCTGGCGAGCAATTCACCAGCCTGCAGATGGTCCGCTTCTCAAGGCCTTGGTCCAGATACTTGCGGATCAGGTCGGCCTGGCTGTCGAGCCTGCTGCCGCTGGCGGGCCCGGCCGGCCGGCCCAGCTTGACCCCGCTGGCCTTGCGCTTCGCCAGCGCCTCGCGTGTCCTGGCCGAGATCAGATCCCGCTCGATCTCGGCCGCCAGGCCGAAGACCGTCGCGATGACCTTGGCTTGAAGCGTTCCGTCCAGCACGATCCGGTTCTTGACGGCGTGCAGCTCCACGCCCCTGCCGGCGCACTCCTGCATGATTTCCAGCACCTGGAGCGTGGACCGCGCCAGACGCGAGATTTCCGACACCACCAGCACATCCCCGGCCTGGCTGCGCTCGATCAGCGCCCCAAGCGGCCGGTCCCGCCAAGACTTCCGGCCGCTGGCGGTGTCCTCGACGAAAGCCGGCGCCAGAAACTTGCGCTCGACGCAGTAGGCGACGACGCCGGTTTTCTGGTTCGCGGTGTCCTGGTCGTCCGTCGACACGCGCAGGTAAGCGAAGACCTGGGGCATGGCTGTGTCCTCGAAGTCAAAGCGAGAGGGACTGCTGGTGCGTGTGGGCGGTCACCCGTGGCCGAGACTGCGCCAGCAGCCGCGGCGGCAGCGCCAGACCGGTGCCGCGCTGGAGATGCCGTTTCATGTGAAGCTGCGCATCGGCCGCCGTCACAGGCTCGAACAGCGGGTGGACTTCGCCGCTCGGCAAGATGACCTCATAGGTATGGATCGGGAGCGTTCCGCCCAACGTCCAGGAACAGCCGCGCCCCGGTGGCCAGCCTCGGCGGTGCTGGCCCGCACCCATCCAGCGCCCGACGCAAGAGAAGGCGAAGAAGCAGCGGACCGCGTCGTAGTCGGCGCCCGCGCCTGCGTCGATCAGGTCGCGGATGGACTGCACCGTGCCACAGATCGGGCAGCGCACCGCCCAATGCTCGCGCGGAACGCGCTGCGCCTCGATGGCAGCCCGGAACTCAGCCAGGCTGACCGTCAGCACAGCGAACCCCGCTGCGTGTCGTAGCGCCAGGCCTGATCGCTGCCGATGGTCACAGCCAGCTCGAGCAGCCAGCGCGCGAAACCATCGCCGTGACCGCTGCGCCCTCCGTCAAGCTGCAGCGGCATCGCCGGCATCTGGTGCCGGTCGTACCCGACGAGATAGAGCCAGGTCGGATGCGGCCGGTCGCTACCCCACCAACTCAGCCAGACCGGCAGCGTGATGCCGTCGAACCGATCGCGCTGCGCACCGATCAGCGGCAAATCCGCGTCCGTCCACAGGCTCGAATGGGCGGGATGCTCCAGCACACCGCCCCATGCCCTGACCTGGTCGAGTGCCCACATCGCCTGATCGCGCTCTCGCTGGCGATGCCGGCCATTCGTCGGCACGGTCAGTCGCCCGCCCGCATGTCGCGGGGGGTGTGCGATGACAGGTCGGTTGGCATGAAACCGATTCGATCCGCTGACAAAGGCCAGGTCAGCCAGGTCAAAACAGGTCACGCCAAGGTCTGAATACCGATGGGTTCCAACACCGAGAACCACGGGCATCACTGCGGGGGGTATTCCTGGTCCAGACATTCCATCCTCCGTTCCGCTGACACGAAGCCGTAGATTTCCTGTCACCAACCCTGGGTCATCTCCCTCTTTCGGGTGCAGCGTTTTCCCTGTCCCCCCCTGGGGGGATATTGCAGATCGGGGCAGCGCGCACGATGGTTTCCTGACTCAGGAGGCTGTGATGAGAACTTCGGTAAGCGGGTTCATCGCTGGTTGTCTGGCGGGCGGTTTTCTGACTGTCTGGAGCACGGGCAGCAACAGCAGCAGCGACATCGGCGAGACGGCACCGCATGTGGTGGTCTGTCAGCCTGGCGATGTCTGGTGCCAAGTCCTGGCTTCAGCCACGGCAACAAGGGCGTGTCGAATCATGCCCGGCAGGCAGCTGGCATACGGGCGCCCATTCACGAACGGCGAGATTCACGCCGACCTGGTCGCTCGGGGCCTGCTTCAGATGGGTCAATGGCTCGAGGGAGAGGACTGCGAGCAATGACAGCCTGGCACAGACATGTCTTGGTGCTGATCTTCTGCCTGGCACTGGCCAGTTGTGGCGGCATCGGTCCTGACAGCGAAGCCGAGCCTGATCGGTCTCGCAGTGGCCTTGCAGGTCTGTCCTGTGACTACCCCGACAGCGACCGGACCCAGCTGGTGGTCTGTGCTGCTGTCGATCGTTCCTGCTTTGACGCTGCGAGGCAGGCCTATCCGCGTGTGTGCTGGATCGTTCCTACGGGTGCAAGCGTTCACGCTGGCCCTGTGGACGATGCAGTGATGAGGCATCGCCTTGAGTGCGGCAAGCACTGGGAGGCGGGCTACTGGCTTCAAGGAGACGACTGTGTTTGATCAGACTGTTCCGACGCTCACCCATGACCTGCCGCCTGAGGTGCTGGCCATCGTCAACGATGACGCTGCCTCAGCCTGGCTGAAGAAGAACCTCTGGCATTCGATCCTGCATCGTGACCCTGTCGATGCGGCTTCTGATGCGGAGGCTCTGGCGGGTGCGCTTCAGGCGTGGACGCGGCATGTGTTCCAGCTTCATGGCGTAGTGCTGCCAAGCACTCGTTGAGCACCTTCACGCGCACGCGCGCAGTTAGATAAAGAGTTAAATACAGTTAGCTCAAGAAAACCGCTTCCAAGTCCTTGTCATCATTGACTTTTTTTGACCCCCCCGGAACGTCATACCGTGCAAGCGGAACGTCATACCGTGCCAAGCGGAATGTCGTACCGTGCCGGCGGAATGCTGTACCGTGCCAAAGCGGAACGTCATACCGTGCCGGCGGAATGCTGTACCGTGCCCGCCTCGGGGGCCTGAATGGGGTTGCTCACGGCCGCTTTGCGCACGTCAGCGCGCCCGTGCGACCTCTGAAAGCGGAATGTCGTACCGTGCCCAGCGTCACAGCCGGGTCCACTTGACCATCGCTTCGGCCTTGCTTCGCCCTGGCACCTTGCGTTCGTAGAACTCCGGCTCGGCGAGCACTTCGACCCGCACCAGCTCGGACAGCGCTTCTTCCAGCGCCTCGCGGAACTTGCGCGGTGGTGACTGGTAGCCCGACCAGGTGCGCAGGTTGTCGAGCGAGTGGAACTGCTGGGCGTCGGCGTGCGACGCGGTGAAGTTGTGGATCCACTTCGCCAGGTCGACCCGGCGTTCCAGCTTCAGCCGCTTCTGCCAGTCGATCAGGGAGCGATCGCCGGGCGCGAACATCTGGAGGATGTCGGGATCCAGCGTGACCTCGTAGGTGCCCGCCACGCGATCCTCGACCACCTTGCCGATGAGCTGTGTCGTCAGCCGATAGCGCTGGTTCTCGACGCGCACGCGCGCCACCTGCAGGCGGTCGAAGACGGACTGCAACCACTGGTAGTTCTTGCCCCCGTCCGCGCGCCCGATCGCGTTCAGGAAGCCATGCCGGACGACCGTCAGCGGGCGGCCGACCGGCTGTGATCTGCCCTCGTAGACGAGTTGCATGAACACATCGCAGTCAGCCTGGTCAAGCGCTGGCCCGCTGTAGCGCACCACGACGCCCGCAGGCGAAGGCAACTGCTCGTCCGCGTACACGACGCGCTGCCCGCGCTTGATCGGCGCGAACAGCGGCGAGCGTGCCAAGTGGTTGGGGATGGCGCGCAGATCATCCGCGAAGCCGGGAAGGGTCGCCTGGGCGCCAGAAACGCGCTCCAGGGCCGCCGGGGCGGGCGCCACGGCCTGCGCAGCCGTAACCGCCTGCGCGGCCTTACGCGGCCCTGTGCGGGCCTTGCGCGGCCTTGTGGCGAGCACTTCCGCCACCGGCTGGACCTTGGCGGCCCGCTTGCGCGGCACCTTGGCCGGCGCTGGCGCCACAAAGGACACCATGCGCGAGGCGGTCTGCCGGGCGTCGGCTTCGCTCATGCCGTGCGCGACCGCGCGGGCAATCCAGGCCTCGCGCTGCTCGTCGAGCGATTCAGATGCAATCATGTCAACAGTCCAACATGTTTACATGTTGATCTTCAAACATGTTTACTCGCCCTGAATCACGGGCACGTCGTACTTCTGGAAGGTGTCGTTGAGCGACTCGGCAATGATGGTCTGCAGGCTCTTGCCGGTGCGGGCCTGGATCAGGCGCAGATTGCTCTTGTAGTCCGGCGACAGGTACGCGGTGATGTTGACCTTGCCGGCGCGGCTCGGGGCCTTGTAGTAGGCCGGTGCGGCGGCATCGGCCGGGCCTGCGGCGACCGGCGCCGACGTGGTGGCCAGCGCCACAGGGGCCGGCGCCGACTGCTGGCGGTTCAGGGCCTGCTGAAGGGCAGAAAGGTTCTTGGACATGTTGAATCCTTTACATGCTCACATCCCAACAATATTACATGTAAACATGTAAAGCTGCTGGAGTTCTTCGCTGGCACGGCTGGCCGGGTCGACCTCCTGCGGCGCCTGGCCCAACGTCGGCGCCTCGGCGTAGACGCTGCGGGTGCACAGGTGGACGGGCGCGACCTTGAACCCGAAGGTCGATTCGATCAGCTCCTTGGCGCTTTCGGCGCCCTTGGTCGACTGCGGGTGCACGCCGTTGAGCACGACGTAAGCCGGCGGATCGCCAGCGACGCGGAGCAGGTCGCGCACGCCTGACAGCGTCTCGAGGTCGAAGACCTGGGCGCGGACGGGGATCAGCACCACATCGGCCGCGCGTGCGGCCTCGATGGCGGCGCTGTCGGAGCGGCCGGGTGTGTCGATGAAGACCAGGTCGACGCCGTGATCCTCGATGGTCTTCAGGGTCGGCTTCAGCCGGCTGACCTGCGCGGACACCACCACCGGGTTCTCGGCCTCGCGCCGGTCCTTCCAGTTCGCGGCATTCGCCTGCGGGTCCAGGTCAATGACGGCCACGGCGCGCCCAGCGCGTGCAGCCTCGACAGCCAGGCCGAGCGTCACCGTCGTCTTGCCGGTGCCGCCCTTCTGACCGATGATGGCGATCTTGAACAAGTGAACACCTCAACATGTTTACATGTTGGATTGTTGCATGAGGAGGTGTCGCTGCCAACTGTTGGAGACTTTGGAGATCAGGTGTCTGCTTGACGGGTGAGGTCGCGAGCAAGTTTGTGCATTTTTTACGGATAAAACGAACGCGAAAGCTGCTTTATATGCAAATTTGCGTCAAATTGGTGCGCGTGAGCAGCTAAACACAACGCTGCCATCGGCCTACAGACAGACAGCAGGGGAGGACTGAACGTGGCGGGAGAAAGCAATCGAGTGTTGCGTGGTAAGGCGAATGCCAATCAGCTTGAAGCCATCTTGGCCACCGAGGGCCCGGTGCTCATCATTGCAGGGCCCGGATCAGGCAAAACTTTCACTCTGGTTGAGCGCATTGTCTATCTCGTTACACACAAGGGTGTCGCCCCTGAGTCGTTGCTCGTGGTCACCTTCACCGACAAGGCGGCACGCGAGCTAACCACCCGTATTTCCAACCGGCTTGCCGAGCTGGACATCCAGTTCAATCTGAACGAGATGTACCTCGGCACGTTTCACTCCATCTGCCTGCGACTGTTGGAGGACTACCGTGAGTTCACCCGACTCAAACGCAGCTTCACGCTGTTCGACCAGTTCGACCAGCAGTACTTCATCTACCAGCACATCAAGGACTTCCGCGCGCTACCAGGCGCTGAGCTGATCATGGGCCGTGAGCAGACAGGCCGCTGGACACAGTCGGAGAACTTGCTCAAGTGGCTCAACAAGGTCAGTGAGGAAGCAATCGATGCAAGCACACTCGCCGTAGCCCCCGAACCTGAAGTCCGCGCGTTGGCCACCTGCTTTACCAAGTACCAGGCGCTTTTGAACGAGCACAACTCGCTGGACTTCTCTGGCATTCAGTACGAGGCACTGCAGCTTCTGGAAAAGCACCCCGAGGTCTTGGGGCAACTACGCGAAAAGCTCACCTACTTGATGGTGGATGAGTACCAGGACACCAACACCATTCAGGAACGCATCCTGCTGCTGCTGGCGGGCGAGAACAAGAATCTGTGCGTGGTGGGCGACGACGACCAAGGCCTGTACCGCTTTCGCGGCGCCACCATCCGCAACATTCTGGAGTTTCCCTCGCTGTTCGATGACGGCCAATGCAAGCAGGTCAAGCTGACCGTCAACTACCGCTCGCACCCGGACATCATCCGCTTCTACAACGAGTGGATGAAAGAACAGGCATGGGATGACGGGACACGCGTCTTTCGCTTCGCCAAGCAGATCCTACCGCGCGAGGACAACTTTCCTGACATGCCGACGGCCGTTCGATTGGCCGCTAGCGACGACAAGGACGACACCACCAACTGGCATACCGAGGTTCTGACCTTCCTCAATGACCTGAAGGCATCCGGCCGCCTTGAAGATTGGAACCAAGTCGCTTTCCTGTTCCGTTCAGTCAAGAACGACAAAGTGGTGGCACTCGCACGCTTCCTTGAGGCCGAAGGTGTGCCGGTGTTTTCTCCGCGCTCGAACATGTTCTTTGAGCGCGAGGAAATCCGCTTGATGATCGGTGCGCTGATCTTCCTGTTCCCGCAGTTTCCCAAGGTGCGGGCATGGGCTGACGGCGTACATCTGGACATCTGGGACTATTACGACCAGCTTTGCTTCAAGCCCTTCACTGACGAGCTGCGCAAGCCAGAAAACAAGCCACTGCTGGATTGGGCTCGCCCGCTGGCCAAGCGCCATGCCGTGCTCACGCAGAACACCGACTACGCCTTCTCTGGCTTGTTCTACCAACTACTCCAGTTCCCGCTGTTCTCGCGCTTCCTCACGGAAGAGGCCGTGCAAGGCGTGGACAAAGGGCGCGCGGCGCGCAACCTCGGCACCTTCTCCAAGCTGCTGACCAAGTTCGAGTACCTGCACTTCGTCAGCGTTTTGAACCCGGAGTGGCTGGAGAAGAACATCCGCGACCTGTTCAACCAGTTCCTGCGCTTCCTCCAGGACGGTGGTATCGGCGAGTACGAGGACGAAGCCGAGTACGCACCCAAGGGCTGCGTGTCGTTCCTGACCATCCACCAGTCCAAGGGACTGGAGTTTCCAGTGGTGGTGTGCGGCTCACTGGAGGCAGTGCCGCGCAAGCAGTACGGCGCGCTGGACGTGTTGCTGGAAGATGGCGGCTACCTCTCAAAGGAGCGCTTCGAGCCGCTCGATCACATCAAGAACTTCGACTTCTGGCGGCTGTTCTACACGGCCTTTTCGCGTGCACAGAACCTGCTGGTGCTGGCGGCTCAGGAGAAGAAAGGCCGGGGCAAGTCGCCGTCGAAGTACTTCGAGCGCCTGTTCTACGATCTACCCAGTTGGCGTGCCGTCGATCTGTCGGCGCTGACCTTCGAGGCTGTCAAGCAGATCAACCTCAAGCGCGAATACTCGTTCACCTCGCACATCACGGTGTTCGAAAACTGTGCTGAGCAGTACCGCTTCTTTAAGGATCTAGAATTCGCACCCATTCGCGAGAGCCCGATGCTGTTCGGTACGCTGGTGCATCAAACCATTGAGGACATCCACAAGACCGTGCTGCGCGGCGAGGAAAGCAGCATCACCGTCGACGCCATCAGGGACTGGTTCTCGGCCAACTACGCGATGCTGTCGAAGAAGGAGCGCGTCTACCTGGCGCCCAGTTCACAGCAGGCGGCGCTTCTGCACGTCATGCGTTACTACGAGCGAGAGAACGGCAACTGGGATCGCATCAAAGAGGCCGAAGTCGAGATCTCGCTGGTCAAGGATCAGTACATCCTCAAGGGCAGCGTCGACCTGATTCGCGGCGAGCACGACACGGTCGAGATCATCGACTTCAAGTCGGAGAAAAAGCCCGACATAGAGAAAAATCATGATCGGCTACGCCAATACCAGAGCCAACTGGAGGTGTACGCCCACCTGGTTGAGGAACGCACCGGCCTGAAGGTAAGCCGGATGCATCTGTACTACACCGGCGAGGACGGCGGGAACCCCTACGTCTCCTTCAGAAAAGACGACCGCGCCATCGGTAAAACCATTGCGCGCTTCGACGACATCGTGGCGCGCATCGAGCGGCAGGACTATGGGCTGTCGGCACGTCCGGCCAAGCTCTGCCAGAACTGTGACATGCGCGCCTACTGCGACAACAAGAACTGGAAATTCAGGAAAAACGACTGATGAGCAAGAACACACCCGCACAGCAAAATCTGCAACTGGCAGCGCACGAAGGCGCTACCACCAGCGTCGAGAAGTACGAGTTCGAGCCGATCAAGGGCTATCCGATGCTCAACTGGCGTGGCAAGCGCCCGTTCACCTCGACGCAGTATTACCCGGCGCAGTTGAAGGAAGTCCACGGCGAAGAGATTGACGGCTGGCGCAACAAGATTTTTTGGGGTGACAACCTGCAGGTTATGAGTCACCTGCTTAAGGATTTTAGAGGAAAAGTGGATCTCATATATATTGACCCACCATTCGATTCAAAAGCGGACTACAAGCTAAAAATTCAAGCCAAAGGCAAACAAATCTTTGGAAACCAGAGCTCAATCGAAGAAAAGCAGTACGGTGACATTTGGAGCAATGATGAGTACCTCCAGTTTATGTACGAGAGGCTTGTTCTGTTGAGGGAAATCCTGGCGCCCACCGGGTCATTGTTCCTTCATTGCGATTGGCACCGAAATCACCATTTACGCTGCCTGCTGGACGAAGTCTTTGGCGCAAACAACTTTGTTAACGAAATTGTTTGGCGGCGCAAAGGAGGGACTGCACTGGGAGCCATGTCGCGCCTGTCGACGGCGACAGACCGAATTTTGTGGTACGCAAAGTCCGACGCTTATTTAATCAATCCAGTTTTTGTTCCAGCCGATCAAGAGTACATCGATCAACAATTTCGGTATAAGGACAAAAATGGACGAAGATTCATGGTTAATGTTCTTCGAAGTCCATCGCCGCGCCCGAATCTGATTTATGACTACAAAGGCTACAAGACGCCTCCAAATGGATGGGCAGTACCCATTGAAACTATGCGGCTGTGGGAGGCTGAGGGTCGCCTGTACTTTCCAGAATCAAAAGACAAGCAGATTTACAAGAAGATCTATCTTGATGAGTATAAGGGACAGCAGATCAACGACCTCTGGGCGGATATTTCAACGCTGAAAGGCAACAATGCAGAGATAACAGGTTACCCGACCCAGAAGCCTGTTGAATTCTTAGATCGCATTATTGAACTCGCGGCACCAGTTGGCGGGCTTATTCTTGATACCTTTATTGGCTCAGGAACTACAGCCGTTGCTGCTGTGCAGAAGGGGTGTCGAGTAATAAGTGCCGACATTAATCTAGGCGCAATCCAGACAACATCTAAACGGCTAATCAGTGTTGCTGATGAACTTCGCCAAGCAGCACTAGGTAGCGAGAAAAAGTATTACACTGGATTTGAGATACATAATGTCAATCGCTACGATATTTTCCGGAATCCTGTTCAGGCCAAGGAACTCCTGATCGAGGCGCTTGAAGTGCAAAAACTGGAGTTCAATACTGTATTCGATGGCGAAAAGGACGGGCGCATGGTCAAAATTATGCCAGTCAACCGAATTGCCACGCGCGCCGATTTGAACGAGCTGATCGCAGGCTTCGACTACAAGTCCTGGGAGCGTAAGCAGAACGAAAATCCGAACCGACCGGTTGAGAAGATTCTCCTCGTTTGCATGGGGCACGAGCCCACCTTGAGAGCGGAGCTGGAACTCGCCGCCAAGCCTTTCAAGATCGACGTTGAAGTGGTGGACATCCTGCGCGACAAAGCCAATTTGGAATTTAAGCGCGATTCGCAGGCCAAGGTGTCCATCAAGAACGGCGAGCTGGTCGTCGAGAAGTTCTACCCGATGAATCTGCTGCAGAAACTCTCACTGCAGAAGGAGTCGGTCGATGACTGGAAGGAACTGACCGAGTCAGTGCTGATCGACTGGAACTACGACGGCGCGGTGCTGCAACCAGCAGTAGTGGACATTCCGGGCAAGAACGAGATGGTCAAGGGCAAGTACAAGGTTCCGGGCGACGCGGGCACCATCCGCGTGAAGATTACCGATCTGCTGTCGGAGTCGTGGGAAGGGAGCGTGGCCAATGGCGACTAAACGCGCAACTAAGGAGGTTAGTGCGTCGCTCGACTTCGCCTTCTTCCAGTTTCTCTGGCAGTTCTACCAATCTAACCGGGGCACGATCCGCTCGCACTACAAGGAGCTGACACGCAAGTTCCTCGACTTCAACAACCCGGACCGCAACCCCAAAGCTTTCTTACGCCAGCCGCAGTTCGAGGCACTGGAAACCTACGTCTTCCTCAAAGAGTTTCTCGGAAACGCCAAGGTCGAGGAAATATTTCAGCACTGGTTTGAAAAAAAAGGCCGCTTCGCTGATCGCGCCGAGGGCGGCGTGGTATCGCGCAGCGCAGGACAGGTTGGCCTGTTCGACAAGATCACGCAGGATCAGTACAAGGCCGTGTTCACGGCAATGCGCAAGAACTCGCGCGCCTACCCGAACTACATCTTCGCGCTGACGATGGGGACGGGGAAAACAATTCTGATGGCGACCTGCATATTCTACGAGTTCTTGCTAGGTAATAAATTCGAGAAAGACGCACGCTACTGCCACAATGCGCTGGTGTTCGCGCCCGACAAAACGGTTCTGCAATCGCTGAAAGAGATCGAGGCATTCGATCTAACCCGTGTTGTGCCACCGGAGTATGTAAACTTCCTGACCACTCACCTGCGCTTCCACTACCTGGAAGAAACAGGAACCTCGCTGGACACTCTAGATCGCTCGCGCTTCAACATTATTGTTTCAAACACGCAGAAGATTATTCTCAAGCGCAAGCACAAGGAAAAAACTTCCGTCGATAAACTTTTCGGGGCGACTGGCAATACAATCGTCACCACCAGCGTTTATGCCGATGTTGCCGATCTCTACAACTTCGATCAGCCCGAAGAAGAAGGCGAACTGACTACCAACCAGCGCTTCGAAAAGCTGCGCCGCTTGGAGCAGCTTGGCATCTTCGTGGACGAGGCCCATCATGCTTTCGGCAAGGCACTAGCCAAGGACATGGGCGTTGGTGCCAAGGAAACCGACACCAGTCTGCGCACGACCATCGACATCCTGGCTGCCAGCCTAAATGCGGCGGGAACGCGTGTAGTGGCTTGCTACAACTACACCGGCACGCCCTACGTTGGACGCGACGTGTTGCCGGAGGTGGTGTACGCCTATGGGTTAAAAGAAGCCATCGACAAGGGCTTTCTCAAGAAGGTGACGCTGCACGGCTACGCCAACACTCGCACCGACGAATTTGTGGACATCGCCATCGATAGCTTCCTGAAAGAAGTGGGCGACCTGCGTCCGGAAGGAATGCTACCCAAGCTGGCGTTCTTTGCAGCCACCGTGGACGAGTTGACCAAAGAGCTGAAGCCTGCCGTAGAGCGCGCCTTACTAAAAAATGGCATTCCCACTTCGCGGATCTTGGTCAACGTAGGCGATAACAAGATCACCACCAATGACGACATCCGTGAGTTCAACCGCCTCGATACCGAAGGCTCGGAGAAACAGTTTATCTTGCTGGTCAACAAGGGGCGCGAGGGCTGGAACTGCCGCTCGCTGTTCGGTGTGGGACTATTCCGCGAGCCAACGTCCAAAGTTTTCGTCCTGCAGGCCACGATGCGCTGCCTACGCGCTATCGGACAGGCACAGCACACCGGCCATGTTTTTCTCTCGGCCGGGAATCTAGATATTCTGAACGACGAGCTGCAACAGAACTTCCGCATCAGCGCTGACGAGTTGCAGAAAACCGGAAAGGACAAAGAACGCGTTGAAATTCGGGTAGTCGAGCCACCGGTCAAAATCAAGCTGGTACGTGTGCGCAAGCAATACCAGATGCGTGATAAGCAATTGGTGCCCGGGCACGAGTTGATACCTGAGCGGGCAGATGCGCAGAAGTGGGGCGAGCTGGTCGAGAAATACCGGCTGATCGAAACTCAGCAGGATGGCTTGACTGCTGCCGACGCGGCGCGCGCATCAGGCAGCCGAACCTTTGACCTGACCTCGCGTCGAGAGAAAAGAAAATTCTCATTGCTTTCTCTAGTGACCGAAATTTCCCGCTATCTGAACCGAAACCCGCTGGAGATTGAGGAGCTGCTAGATTTGATGAAGGAGGGATCCGACGAGCTAGTGAGCATCACCAATGAGTTCAACGAGCTGCTGTACGACGAGATCATTCCGCGTCTGTTCCGTCAGCTCTATGAGCTCGACGAGTCTCAGCAAACCGAGGAGCACGAGGTCGATTTGATCAAGCTGCCCCCAAAAGGCTATTACGAGGTCTCGGCCGCGAAAGACAAGATCGTCCGGATGCACGATGCACAGATCACGGACGACGAGCGCGCTAAGAGCTTCCATCTCGACACCTACTGCTTCGATTCCGGCTCGGAGAACTGGCTTTTCTGGGATCTGCTACGCGAACAGCGTGTGAAGAAGATTTACTTTACCGGGATGCTGACCCACGGCCAATCCGATTTCTTCATCCAGTACATCGACCCGGATTCACGCACGGTGCGCAGCTACTATCCAGACTTCATCTTCCAGCGGGAAGAGCCGGATGGCAGTCTAAAGTACGTTATCGTCGAGGTGAAGGCTGACAACCAAATAGAGGATGCAGTGGTGCAAGCCAAGAAAGAATTTGCCCAACAAATTGCGGTGGCAAGTGGTATGGAGTATCGGTTGCTAAAATCAACTGATGCCGACAAACGTCACTATCGGGTGCTGCTCTAACAACGTGTCATGAACCCGACCGCACAGGTTTTTGATGAAGACCAAGTCGACGCCGTCATCCTGATGGTCTTCAGGTTTGAGACCGCCCACACGGCCCCGGCGTGGCCGGCCCAGACGGCAGGCGACTAGCTAACGATGTAGGAAGCGGCGCCTGTGGCGATGAGCAGGCCTTCATCGTTGTGCATGCGCATGAGGGTGGAGGCGACGCGGCCGCCCAGGCGGGTGACCTCGGCGGAGGCGATGAAGTGCTGGCCCAGGCCCTGGCGGAGGTAGTCGACGCGCAGGTCGATGGTGCCCATGCGGCCGAAGCGGTGGAGGATCTGGGCGGTGTTCTCGAGCGGGTGGCGGTGGGCGATGGCCAGGGTGAGGGCGAAGCCGCCGGTGGCGTCGAGCACGGCCGAGATGACGCCGCCGTGGAGGCGGCCATGGAGGTAGTGGCCGACGAGTTCGGGGCGCATGTCGAAGCGCAGGCGGGGTGCGGCGGGGTCGAGGGCGTCGACCTTCAGGCCGAGGAGCTGGTTGAAGCTCAGGCGCTGCTCCCACAGCTCGGTGATGGCCAGGTGCAGGCGGGCCTGCTCGGCGGGGTCGCGGGGGGTGGGGGTGTCGGGGCTCATGCGGGGGATTGTGGGCAGCGGGGGTGGGGCGGGGGTGTCGCGGGGATGACGGG
>NZ_FTMZ01000006.1 GCF_900156335.1 Sphaerotilus natans | reverse complement strand
CTTCCAGCAGCGCACCGCCCACTGGCGCTCGTCCTCGAAGGGGCTGGCCCAGCGGTACATCGGCTGCACCGAGGCCAGGCCCACGCCGGCGGCGCGCATCGCGGCCTTGAACTCGCGCATGCGCGGCTGGGTCGCGCGCGGCATCACCCACCAGTCGAGGAAGTCGCTGCGTGGCGACAGCTCGATCTGGTCGTAGCCGAGCTCGGCCACCGCCGCGGGCAGCTCGGTCAGCGGCAGGTGGCGGATCATGTAGGGGTCGAGGGCGATCTTCATGGGCGGGTCTCCTGGAATGTTCGGTGTGGGACGGGGGCGATGCGGGGGTCGTGAAGGACAGGGCGGCAGGCCGGCCCCCGCGGTCCGGCCTGTCTCGATCAGCCTTGGCGGCTGTAGAAGGCGGGGCGCTCGGGCAGCGCGATCGGCAGGATCTGCTTCGTCTTGCGCGCCTCGATGCAGGCCTCGGCGGTGACGCTGGCGACATAGCCGTCCCAGGCGTCGGGGCCGTTGACCTCGCCGCGCACGGTGGCCTCGATCCAGTCCTGCAGCTCGACGTCGTAGCTGTCGATGAAGCGCAGCTTCCAGTCCATCAGGAGGCCGGAGCCCTGGCGCGCGTTCGAGCGCAGCGGCACGCTCATCGGCTCGGGCAGGCTGGCCACGCCGGTCTCGCCGACGACATGGCACTGGATGTCATAGCCGAAGCGGCAGGCGACGAAGATCTCGGTGTCGATGCGGATGCCCTGGCGGGTCTCCAGCAGCACGGTGATCGGGTCATGCAGGCCGGCGTGGGCGTTGCGGGTCTTGCGGCCCTCGATGACCTGCACCGAGACGTAGTCGTCGTTCAGCAGCCAGCGGAAGACGTCGATCTCGTGGATGAAGGTGTCGGTGATGCTCATGTCGCCGACGTACATCTCCGGCACCGCCGGGTTGCGGTGGGCGGCGTGCACCAGCAGCGCGTCGCCGACGGTGCCGGCGTCCAGCGTGGCCTTCAGCGCGCGGTAGCCGGCGTCGTAGCGGCGCATGAAGCCGACCTGCACCAGCTTCTTGCCGGCCTGGACCTCGGCCTCGACGATGCGGCGCGCGCCCTCGGCGGTGACGGCCAGCGGCTTCTCGCAGAAGACCGGCTTGCCCGCGGCAATGCAGGCCAGCACCTGCTCCTCGTGCGCCGGGCCCCAGGAGGCGACGACCAGCGCATCCACGTCCGGCGCGTCGATGACGGCCTGATAAGTGTCGAGCACGCGGGCCTTGATGCCCGACATTTCCGAGAACTGGGTCGCCGCGGCGACATTGATGTCGTTGATCGCGACGACCTGGGCGCCAGCGAGCTTGAAGTGCAGCCGACGGGCGTGTTCCTGGCCGATGCCGCCGCAGCCGATGATGCCGATACGCAGGGTCATGATGTCTCCTTGAGGGGTTTCGCGGGTGTCGCGTGGGGTGAACCGTGGCCTCAAGCATCTCCAGAACGGAAATGGATTTCCATTCCGGCGTGGACCAGATCTGGTCATCCCGGCCGCGGCCGCCTCAGTCCCTCCAGCGCACCCAGACGCCGCCCTGGTCGGCCGACTGCACGCAGCGCTCGACCCAGCGCACGCCATGCACGCCGGCATGCACGTCCGGGTAGCGCAGCGAGGCCAGGCGCGCGGCGTCGCCCCGGTCGGTGGCGTCCATCGCCAGCGCGAAGCGGCGGTAGAGGTTGCTCCAGGCCTCGAACAGGCCCTCGGGGTGGCCGCCGCCGATGCGGTCCTCGGCCCGCGCGGCCGCGTCCAGGTAGCCCATGCCGCGCTCGAGGATGCGCACCGGCTCGCCCTGCACCTCCAGGCGCAGCTGGTTCGGCTGCTCGTCCCACCACTCCAGGCTGGCGCGGCTGCCGATGACGCGGATCTTCTGGCCGTGCATCGAGCCGGCGTTGACCGCGCACGACCAGACATAGCCCACCGCGCCGCTGGTGTACTTCATGATCGTGAAGGCGTTGTCCTCCAGCGGCGCGCGGCCCGGCACGAAGCTCTGGCGCGAGCACAGCAGCTCGTCGATCTCCAGGCCCGGCAGCATCACTTCGGAGAGGTAGAGCGGGTGCGTGCCGATGTCGCCCAGCACGTAGCTGGGGCCGGCCATCTTCGGATCGACCCGCCAGCGGGTGGCGGCGCTCTCGCGCTCGGCCGGCGCGCAGTGGAAGCCGTGGGCGAACTGCATCTGCACGATGCGGATCTCGCCGAGCTCGCCGGCGGCGATGCGCGCGCGTGCCTCCTCGATCAGCTGGTGGCCGGCGTAGCCGTAGGTCACGCCCAGCACGCGCCCGCGCGCCTGGGCCAGCGCCTGCAGCTCCAGCGCCTCGGCGGTGGTGAAGCACAGCGGCTTCTCGCACACCACATGCAGCCCGGCCTCCAGGGCCGCCTTGCAGATCTCGAAATGCGTGCCGTTGGGCGTGGCGATCGAGACGGCCTGGATGCCGTCGGGGCGGCGCGCCTCGGCCTCGAACAGCGCGTGGTAGCTGTCGTGGCAGCGCTCGGGCGCCACGCCCAGGCGCACGCCGAAGTCGCGGCCCGCCACCGGGTCGATGTCGAAGGCGCCGGCCACCAGCTGGAAATTGGCATCGCGCAGCGCCGCCGAGCGGTGGATGTAGCCGATCTGGCTGCCGCGGCCGCCGCCGACCATGCCCCAGCGCAGCGGGGCGGCGAGTTCCATTTCACCGTGGATCATGGTGAGTCTCCGTATCGGTATCGTGGGTCTTGGACATCACTGGAAGCCGATGCCGCGCAGGAAGTCGCGGCTGATGCGCACGTCGCGCAGGCTGGTGTCGGCCTGGCGCGGATCGCGTTCCTGCTCGACGGTGATGTGGCCCTGGTAGCCGATCTCCTGCAGCACCGCGCGGATGGCGGGGTAGTCGAGCGAGCCCTGGCCGATCGGGCACATCACGCCACGGGCGCAGGCCTCGAAGAAGGGCACCGGCGCGCCGGCCAGCACCTCGCGGTGGCGCGCCGCATCGACGTCCTTGAAATGCACGTAGTCCAGCCGGTGGGCGAACTCGCGCAGCCAGGCCACCGGGTCCATGCCGGAGTAATGCAGGTGGCCGGTGTCCAGGCACAGGCCGGCGGTGGCGTCGGGGATGTCGGCGGCGATGCGGCGGATCTCGTCGGCGAACTCGATAGAGCCGCCGGCGTGCGGGTGGATGACGCTGCGGATGCCGTGGCGCTCGCGCGCCAGATCGGCGATCTGGCGGATGTGATCGACCATGCGCGCCCAGTCGGCGTCGGACAGGCGGGGCGCGGCGTCCGAGCGGCCGGCGGCCAGATCGCGCTCGCGGTGGCCCCAGTCGATGATGACCAGATAGGGCGCGGGCCGGCGCTGTCCCGGCTCCGAGGCCGGCGGCGGCAGCGCCTTGAGCAGCGCGCCGATCTCGTCGGCCTGGCGCAGCAGCGCGGGCAGGTTGTCGGCCGACACCAGGTCGTCGAAGATCGTGCCGGCCACCAGGTGCAGGCCGCGCCGCTGCAGCTCGGCGCCCAGCACGCCGACGTCGAGCGGCATGTAGCCGTAGGGGCCCAGCTCCAGACCGGCGTAGCCGGCCTCGCGGGCCTCGTCGAGCACCCGCGCCCAGGGCGGCAGGTGCGGATTCTTCGGGTCGTCGACGCCCCAGCTGCAGGGGGCGCCGTGGATTCTCATCGCCATGAATCGGGTCTCCAGATGATGGTTCTCGTGATGGACCTTTTCAGATCCGCGGTGACGAGGATTCTTCTTTTTCCTCTGGAGACAAGGAAGATGGTGGCCTGCGGTTCGCATCGGCATCTATCATCCAGATCTCCGACTGGCTTGATAGATCCATCATGAAATCCGCCCTGCCGCGCGACACCGCCGCGCCGACGATGAACGACGTGGCCCGCGAGGCCGGCGTGGGCGTGGCGACCGTGGACCGGGTGATCAACCGCCGCGCGCCGGTGCGCGAGGACACCGCGCAGCGGGTGCTGGCGGCGGCCGAGCGGCTGGGATTCCACCGCACCGCGCTGATCCGCCGCCGGCTGGCCGAGCCCGCGGCCCGGCGCCGTCTGGGCTTTCTGCTGCAGGACCGGGCGATCGGCTTCTACCGCGAGCTCGGCCGCGAGCTGGAGGGCGCGGCCCGCGCCAGCCAGGCGGAGGCACGGGTGGTCCACCTGGCCGACCTCTCGCCCGAGCGGGTGGCCGAGGCGCTGCTGGAGCTGGCGCAAGGCTGCGACGCGGTGGCGCTGGTGGCGGCCGAGCATCCGCGCATCGCCGCGGCGATCACGACCGCCAGCGCGCGCGGCACGCCGGTCTTCGCGCTGATCTCGGACCTGCCCTCGCCGGAGCTGGCCGGGCATGTGGGCATCGACCACCGCAAGGTCGGCCGCACCGCCGCCTGGGCCATGGCGCGGCTGTGCCGCCAGCCCGGCCCGGTCGGGCTGATCCTGGGCAGCCACCGCTACCTGTGCCAGGAGCAGTGCGAGGCCAGCTTCCGCGCCTGGCTGCGCGAGAACGCGCCGGACTTCCGCATCCTGGAGACGCTGGTCAGCCTGGAGAGCGTGGCGCTGGCCGAGCAGGCCACGCTGGAGCTGTTGCACCGCCATCCCGACCTGGTCGGCGTCTATGTGGCGGGCGGCGGCATCGAGGGGGTGCTGCGCGGGCTGGCCGGCCAGCAGCGCCCGCCGGGCCTGCAGACGGTCTGCCACGACCTGACCGACATCACTCGCCAGGCGCTGCTTGACGGCCATGCCACGCTGGTGCTGTCGCACCCGCGCGACTGGATCGCGCTGCGGCTGGTGCAGGACATGCACGACGCGCTGGCGGCCGACGCGCCCCGCGGCAAGGTGCAGTCGCTGCTGCCCTTCACCACGCACAGCGTGGCCGATGTGTGAGGGGACCGGCGGCGCCATGTCTCGCCGCCCTCAGCCGACCGCGCGCGGCCGGGCCGGCGCGGCCACGCCCGCCGGCCCCGCGTCGGCCGCGCCCGTGGATGGCCGCAGCGCACGGACCAGCGCGTGGCCCAGGGCCATCGCGCAGGCCTGGCCGATGCTGTCCGGCGTGCCGGCGTCGCCATGCACCAGCACGATCTCGCCCTGGCGGGCCACCGGGCAGAAGGGGTCGTCGGTGAGCACGATCAGCCGCGCGCCCTGGTCGCGCGCCAGGCGCGCGCTTTCGAGCGTCTCGCGGGCGTCGGGCCGCAGGCTGACGACGATCATCACGTCGCCCTCGCGCACGCCGCGCAGCTGGCCCAGGTGCATGCCGCCGAGCTGGTGCACCAGCTGCACCGGCACGCGGGCGTGCTGCTGCAGCGCCTGGGCCAGGCTGACCGCCACCGGGAAGGCGCCCGCGCTGCCAAGCAGCCACAGCGCCTGCGCGCCGGCGATGCACTCGACGGCGGCGCACAGCTCCGGACCGCGCAGGTCGCGGCGCAGATCGCGCAGCGCCGCGATCGAGGCCTCGATCACCGCCTCGGCGATGTCCGTGGCCGTGGCCGCCCGCCCCGCTGGCGGGATCGTGCCGGTCGCAGGACGGGGAAGCACCAGGCTGTCGCGGAACTGCTGGCGCAGCTCGTTGTAGCCGGAGAAGCCGAAACGCTGGGCGAAGCGCACCACCGCCGACGGATGCACCGCGCACTGCTCGGCCACCTCGCGGATGCCGTGCAGCACCAGCCGCTCATGGTGACGCTCGACATGCTGCGCGATCGCCTGGAGCTGGCCGCTCAGGGTCGGGAATTCGCGCCGGATGCGCTTGAGCAGGGCCTCGGCCCGGCCGACCGGGTCACGCAGCGCCTGCACGGACGAGGTCACCATGGCGAGGCCCGATCTCAGGCGCGGGCGTAGAAGTCCGGGCGCTCGGCGATGCGCACCGGCGCGATCGACTTGCTGCGGCGTGCCTCGACGCAGGCCTCGGCGGTGGCCGAGGCGAAGTAGCCGTCCCAGGCGGTCGGGCCGGTGACAAGGCCCTTCCTCGTGTCGTCGATCCACGCCTGCAGCTCGACGTCGTAGCTGTCGATGAAGCGCATCTTCCAGTCCATCAGGATGGCGCCGCCCTGGCGGCCCTGCGAGCGCAGCGGCACGCTCATCGGCTCGGGCAGGCTGGCGACACCGGTCTCGCCGACGACATGGCACTGGATGTCGTAGCCGAATCGGCAGGCGACGAAGATCTCGGTGTCGATGCGGATGCCCTGGCGGGTCTCCAGCAGCACCATGATCGGGTCGTGCAGGCCGGCGTGGGCGTGGCGGCTCTTGCGGCCCTCGATGACCTGGCAGCTCACGTAGTCGTCGTCGAGCAGCCAGCGCAGCACGTCGATCTCGTGGACATGCGTGTCGGTGATGTTCATGTCGCCGACGTACATCTCCGGCACCGACGGGTTGCGGTGCGCGCAGTGCACCATCAGCGCGTCGCCGATGGTGCCGGCCTGCAGCGTCTGCTTGAGCTGGCGGTAGCCGGCGTCGTAGCGGCGCATGAAGCCGACCTGCACCAGCTTGCGCCCGGCCTTGACCTCGGCCTCGACGATGCGCAGGCCGCCCGCGGCGGAGGTGGCCAGCGGCTTCTCGCAGAAGACCGGCTTGCCCGCGTCGATGCAGGCCAGCACCTGCTCCTCGTGGGCCGGGCCCCAGGAGGCGATGAGCAGCGCGTCCACGTCAGGCGCCTGGATGAGGTCCTGATAGTGCTCGTAGACGCGGGCGCGGATGCCCGAGGCTTCCGAGAACGCCTCGGTGGCTTCGCGGTGGATGTCGTTCAGGGCGACGACCGTGGCGCCCTGGAGCTTGAAGTGCAGGCGGCGGGCGTGGTCCTGGCCGATGGCGCCGCAGCCGATGATGCCGATACGCAGGGTCATGATGGCGGTCTCCAGGGCGGATCAGTCGAAGGCGCGCGGCAGGGCGAGCTTGAGGGTGTGCACCGACTTCTTCACGCCGTCGAGCGGCGACATGGACAGGTCCTCCATCTCCAGGCTGACCGGGCCCTCGTAGCCGATGTAGCGCATCACCGCGTAGTACTCCTTCCACCACTGCACGTCGTGGCCGTGGCCGAGGGCGACGTAGTTCCAGGCGCGCTTCGTCGGGTCCATCATCCAGGTGGTGTCGATGAGCGTCTGCGCGCCAGCGATGCCGCGCTCGATGCGCACATCCTTGGCGTGCATGTAATGGATCAGCTCACGGCCGTACTCGCGCAGCGCCGCGATCGGGTCGCCGCCCATCCACATGTGGTGGCTGGGGTCGAAGTTCACGCCCACCACCGGGTCGATCACGGCGCGCATCTTCCTGGCGGTGGCCGGGTTGTAGACCAGGTTGTAGTGGTGGTTCTCCAGCGCCACGCGCTCGATGCCGCAGTCCTTGGCGAGCCGGGCGGTCTTTTCCCAGTACGGGAAGAACACCTCGTTCCACTGGTAGTCGAGGATGGCCTCGTGCTCGGGGAAGAAGCTGCTGATGATCCAGTTGACCGAGGTGTCGTGCCGGTTGGCGCCGGGGCAGCCCGACATCATGACGATGGTCTTCACGCCCAGCAGCTCGGCCAGGCGGAAGGTCTTCTCGACGACGACCTTGTGCGCCTCGCCCTTGGCATTGGGGGCGAGCTGCTCGCCCGAGCAGTTCAGCGCCGAGATCTCCAGGCCGCGGGCACGGATGGCGCCGAGGTAGGCGTCGCGCGCGGCGCGGCTCTCCAGCAGCTCGTCCAGGGGCACGAAGGGCGCCTTCGACCAGTTGCCGCAGCCCAGCTCGACCGCCTCGAAGCCGAGACCGGCGACGGTGTCGAGCATCGGCTCGAAGGGGAGGTGGCCGAGCACATCGGTCACCAGGCTCATCTTGTTCATGGTTCGGCCTCCTGGCCAGGAATCAACAACGGGGGAAAACACGGCAAAGACCGCGGCGCAAGCCCGATTCAGGCCAGGCTGTCGCCCGACCCTGCCTCAAGGCGGGCCTGCAGCGGCGGTCTTCGGGGGGATGGACGGGGATGCGCGCTCAGGCGGGCGAACCCGGCTGCGGCATCACCGGACGCGTCACTTCATGTAGTTCGTGACGTTCTCTTTGACGATCGACTCGAAGGGAATCAGCATCTCCTTGGGCAGCGGCTTGCCCTCCATCGCCATCTTCACGACCTTGTAGGCGCCTTCGGCTTGGCCGCGGGCGTTCTGGAAGATCGACTGCGACATCTCGCCGGCCTGGATCGCGGCCAGCGCGTCCTTGGTGCCGTCGATGCCGGAGATCATCACGCCCTTGCGGTTGGCGGCCTTGAGCGCCTGCAGCGCGCCCAGCGCCATCTGGTCATTGGCGGCGATCAGCGCATCGAACTTCGGGAAGCGCTGGATCCAGTCCTCGGTGACCTTCATGCCTTCGGCGCGGTCGTAGTTGGCCGGCAGGTTGGCCAGCACCTTGACGTCCTTGCGGCCGGAGAGCGCCGCCAGGAAGCCTTCCTGGCGCTCCTTCGAGTGCGACAGGCCCGGCTGGCCCTGCAGGTAGACGATCTGCGCGTTCTTCGGCAGCACGCGGACCATGAACTCGCCCTGCATGCGGCCCGCATCGACGTTCTGCGAGCCCACGAAGGTGTAGGTGCCGCCGGCGGCCTTGATGCCCAGCGCGATCACCGGAATGCCCGCCTTGTTGGCCTTCTCGATGCCGGGGACGATGCCCTGGAAGTCGACTGGCACGATGACGATCGCGTTGACCTTCTTGGCGATGAAGTTGTCGATCTGGTCGAGCTGGCGGCTGACATCGCCGTTGGCGTCGGCGAACAGCACGCTGAGCTCCGGCGAGGCCTTGGCCGCCTCGGCGAAGGCGGTCTTGCGGCTCATCGTGAACACGTCGGTGTCGGCCAGGTTGGTGTAGCCGACGACGAACTTGCCGGCCGCGGCCGACAGGCCCGGCACGGTGGCCAGCACGGCGGCCAGGGCGAGGGTCTTGAGGGTGATGCGCTTCATGGTGATGTCTCCTGGGATCGGTGGGTTGTCTCCGGGCCACCTGGCCCGGTCTTCCCGAGGTCAGGCCGCGGGAATTCTGGGAATGCAGGGGATGGGGAGGGGACTCAGGCCTTGCGCCCGGCGCCCGCCGACTTGGTCTTCACGTCGAGGATCACCGCCACGGCGATGATCAGACCCTTGACGATCATCTGCCAGTAGGAGCTGACGTTCATCAGGTTGAGGATGTTGTTGATGACGCCGATGATCAGCGAGCCGATCAGCGTGCCGGTGATGGTGCCGGTGCCGCCCATCAGGCTGGTGCCGCCCACCACGACAGCGGTGATCGCGTCGAACTCGTAGGCCACGCCGGCCGCAGGCTGGCCGGAGTTGATGCGCGACATCAGAACGATGCCTGCAATCGCTGCGAGCAAGCCATTGAGCACGAAAGCCTTGCGCAGCACGCTGTCGGTGTGGATGCCCGAGGCGTGGGCGGCACGGATATTGCCACCAACCGCATAGACATGCCGACCGAAACTGGTGCGGTTGAGCAGCACCCAGCAGGCCACGGCCACCACCGCCAGGATGATCACCGAGATCGGCACCGGGCCGACGAATCCCTGGCCGATGATGGCGAAGTCGCCCAGGCCCGAGATCGGCGCACCTTCGGTGTAGAGCAGGATGGCGCCGCGGGCGACGGTGGTCATCGCCAGCGTCATGATGAACGACGGGATCTTGAAGGTGGTGATGATCCAGCCGTTGAGCAGGCCGGTGACCACGCCCATGCCCAGGCCGGCGGCGACCGCCAGGCCCAGATTGCCGGTGAGCGACATCACGCTGGCGGCGATCGTGCCGGTCAGCGCCACCACCGAGCCCAGCGAGACGTCGATGTGGCCCAGGATGATGATGAAGGTCACGCCGCAGGCCAGCAGGCTCACCACGACCACCTGGCGCAGCACATTGGTCAGGTTGGGTGCCGTCAGGAAGTTCTCGTCGAGCAGCGAGGCGAGCACGAAGATGCCGATGAAGATCAGGATCGTGCCGTATCGGCGGTAGATCTCCGAGAAGCTCATCCGGCGCAGCCGGGCGAAGAAGCCAGTGTTGTCGGCGAAGGATTGGGAATAGGGGGTCTGGATGCCGTTGCTCACGGTCGTCTCCTGGTCGTTCTTGATGTGTCGGGAAAAGCCGGGCACGCTCAGTGCAGCGTGCCGCCGGTGGCCAGCGTCATGATGTTTTCCTGCGTGGCCCGGGCGCGCTCGATCTCGCCGGCCACCCGGCCCTCGCGCATCACCACCACCCGGTCGCTCATGCCGAGCACCTCGGGCAGTTCCGAGGAAATCATGATCACCGCCAGTCCTTCGCGGGCGAAGCGCGTCATCAGGCGGTGGATCTCGGACTTGGAGCCCACGTCGATGCCGCGGGTCGGCTCGTCGAGGATCAGCACCTTCAGGTCGCCCAGCAGCCACTTGGCGATGACGATCTTCTGCTGGTTGCCGCCGCTGAGCGTGCCGGCCACCGTGTCGAGGCTGGCGCACTTGATCTGCAGCATCGCGCGCATCTCCTCGCACTTCGCCTCCTCCTGGGCGGGCGTCAGCAGCGGCCCCTGGGTGAAGCGCTGCAGGTTGGCCAGCGAGATGTTCTCGCGCACCGAGCGGCACAGCACCAGGCCCTCGGCCTTGCGGTCCTCCGACACCATCGCGATGCCGTGGCCGATCGCCTCGGCCGGGTGGCGCAGCGTCAGCGGCCGGCCCTCCAGGACGATCTCGCCGGCATCGACCGCATCGAGGCCGAAGATCGCCCGGACCACCTCGGTGCGGCCCGCGCCCACCAGGCCTGACAGCCCCAGGATCTCGCCGCGGCGCACCTGGAAGCTGACGTCGCGGAAGACGCCACGCCGCGTCAGCCCGCGCACCTCCAGCACCACGTCGCCGATCGGCACGTCTTCCTTCGGGAAGATCGAGGTGATGCTGCGCCCGACCATCAGCGCGATCAGCCGCTGCTCGTCATAGGCCGAGGCCGGGCCGGCATCGACATGCTGGCCGTCGCGGATGATGGTAATGTCGTCGGCGATGCGGAAGATCTCCTCCATCTTGTGCGAGATGTAGATGATCGCCACGCCGCGCGCCTTCAGGTCCTCGATCTGGCGGAACAGCATCTCGACCTCGGTGTCGCTGATCGCCGAGGTGGGCTCGTCCATGATGAGCAGCGCGGCCTGGCGCGAGATCGCCTTGGCGATCTCGACGAGCTGCATGCCGGCGATCGACAGCGTGCCCATCGGCTGCTCGGCGCGGTAGCGCAGGCCCAGGCGGTCGAGCAGCGTCTGCGTCTCGCGGTTCATGCGCTCGAAATCGACGAAGCCGCGCAGCAGGCCGGCGCGCATCGGCTCGCGGCCCAGGAAGACGTTCTCGGCGATCGTCATCTCCGGCACCGGGCTGAGCTCCTGGTGGATCATCGCGATGCCCATCTCCAGGGCCGCGCGGGTGTTCTGGCTGTCGAGCGGGCGGCCCTTGAAGCGGATCGAGCCGCCGTCGATGGCGTGCTCGCCGCTGAGGATCTTCATCAGCGTGGACTTGCCCGCACCGTTCTCGCCCACGAGCACATGCACCGTGCCCGCGCGCACCTTCAGGTTCACGCCGTCGAGCGCCTTGACGCCGGGGAAGGTCTTGACGATGCCGGCCATCTCCAGGACGACCTCGTTCTGGGCGACGGGCATCAGCATGCGGGCTCCGTCAGGCGGTCATTGCGGCTCATGGTCTTGTCTCCTGTCATCGTGGGTGGATGTTAGTTTTTGGAAAGTGGTTTCTGTCGCACGGCACGGATGAAACTGTCATAGACTTTCATTCACGAATGAAAGGATGAAAGAAAAATGTCAGGGTTCACCCCCGGCCGACGGGCCACCATCGCGGATGTCGCGCGCGAGTCGGGCCTGAGCCTGTCCACCGTCGACCGGGTGCTCAATGCCCGCGCCCCGGTGCGCTCCGACACCGCGGAGCGGGTGCGCCAGGCGGCCGAGGCGCTGGGGTTCCGCGCCTCGGGCGTGATCGGGGAGCGGGTGCGCAGCGCGGTGCCGCGGCGCACGCTGGGCTTTCTGCTGCAGCATTCCGAGCCCCAGCTCTACCGCTCGCTCGCACGCTGCCTGACCGAGGCGGTCGACGGCGCGCCCGGCATCAAGGGGCAGGCGCTGGTGGACTACATGGACGACATCTCGCCCGATGTCGTGTCGGCGCGCATGGAGGCCATGGCCGAGCGGGCCGATGCGATCGCGGTGGTCGCGGCCGACCACCCGCAGGTGAGCGCAACCATCGAGCGGCTGCGCACCCGTGGCGTGCCGGTGTTCTCGCTGCTGCACGACATCAGCGCGCCAGCGCGCAGCGGCTACGCCTGCATGGACTGGCGCCGCGTCGGGCGCACCACCGCCTGGTTCATGACACGGCTCACGCGGCGCCCCGGCAAGCTGGCCCTGTTCGTCGGCAGCCACCGCTTCCAGGGGCAGGAGCTGGCGGAGATGAGCTTCCGCTCCTATGTGCGCGAGCACGGGCCGCGCTTCGAGGTGCTCGAGGCGCTGGTGACGCTGGAGAACGAGCGCATGGCCGGCGAATGCCTGCGCGACCTGCTGCAGCGCGAGCCCGATCTGGTCGGCTTCTACGTGATCGGCGGCGGGGTCGAAGGCGTGCTGCAGTCGCTGCGCGAGGAGCGCGCGCGCACCCGAGAATGGGACGAGGTGATCGGCGCCTGCCACGAGCTGACCGCAGTGTCGCGCCAGGGACTGCAGGAAGGCCATCTGCATGTGGTGCTGTCGCATCCGCGCCCGCTGCTGGCCCAGCGCCTGGTCGAGCGCATGCTGGCGGTGCTGGCGCAGCCCGAGCTGGGCCTGCAGCAGGTCGTCATTCCCATCGAAACCTGGACGCCAGAAAGCGTCTGATGCCTCTCGAAAAGAAAACCGTTTCCACAGCATCCACCAAGGGAAATCCTCGTTCTATTTCAGTGCCAGATTGAGGACGATGCCGCATCGATGCACCCCGACGAAGAAAGTCCAGCGACCATGACCGCCGCCCCGATGCCGCCGCCGACCGACGTGGCCGCCTTCCTGCACCGCATCACCGCGGAGTACGAGAACCTCAGCCGCCAGCTCAAGCTGATCGCCCGCCATGTCGAGGCGCACCGCGACCACCTCGGGCTTGAAGGCATCCAGGACGTGGCGGCGCAGTGCGGGGTGCAGCCCTCGGCGGTGGTGCGCTTCGCCAAGCACTTCGGCTTCAGCGGCTTCACCGAGATGCAGAAGCTCTTTCGCCAGGGCCTGTCCGCGCAGATCGCGCCGAGCCGCAACTACAGCCGCCGGCTGCGCGATGTCATCGAGTCCGGCTCGGGCAGCCTGAGCGAGGCGGAGATCGCGCACGAGTTTCTGCGCGGCAGCATCGCCGGCATGCAGGAGCTGCAGCAGGCGCTCGACGAGGAGGCTTTCTCGCGGGCGGTCGACCTGATGGTGCAGGCTGACGCGATCTGGATCGCCGGCTCGAGACGCTCCTTCCCGGCCGCGGTCTACCTCGACTACGCGCTGCAGCACACCGACAAGCGCATCGGCCTGGTCACCGCGCTGGGCAGCATGCACGAGGGCCAGATGCGCTCGGTGCGTCCGGGCGACGTGATGATCGCGATCTCCTACGCGCCCTACGCCGAGGAGACGGTGCAGGTGGCGCAGCAGGCGGTCGAGCGCGGCGCGCGGCTGATCGCGATCACCGACAGCCGCATGAGCCCGCTGGCGCGCGAGGCCACCGCCACCCTGCTGGTGCAGGACAGCGCGACCTTCGGCTTCCGCTCGCTGACCGCGACGATGGGCCTGGCGCAGAGCCTGTTCGTCGCGCTGGCCTTCCGGCTGGAGCTGTCCTACCGGCCGACGACGCTGGCCGCACGCGGCGGCACCGACCCGCTGGCCTGAAGCCGCTCGACCGGCGCCTTCAGCGGCGCGTCCAGATAGCTGCCTTCGCCGGGCAGGTTTTCCGGACCGAACAGGCGGAACTCGTTGGGCGCGCCGGGTCCCGGCTGCTCGACATGGCCGGTAGCGTGCAACAGATGGTGCAGGCTGGCGGCAACCTGGCCGTCCGGGTCCTGGTCGATCACCAGATCCATCAGCCCCAGGCGCAGCAGCGGGCGGTGCTCGTCGCTGAGCTCGTGGCCGATCCAGACCGGGCGTTCCGGCGGCGTGAGCTGGCGCAGCACCCGCGCCAGCCCGTCCGAGCCGGCGCCGCTGTGGTAGAGCCCGACCAGCGGCACGCCGTCGCGGCGCGCGTGGTGCAGCGCCGCCTCCAGCGCGATGCGGCCCAGCGCGGGATCGTCGCCGCACTCCACCGGCGCCAGCGCCTGCAACTGCGGCTGGCGCTCGGCCAGCGCCTGGATGCAGCCGCGCACCCGCTCGGCGTGGGCGCGGAAATCCAGCCGGTTGGTCAGGATCAGCACCCGACCGGGCAGACGCCGCGCCAGCCGGGCCAGGAAATGCCCGGCGGTGCGCCCGGCCGCGACATTGTCGATGCCGGCATAGCGCACGCCCTCCAGCGCGCCGATGCCGCTCATCAGCGCCACCACCGGCACGCCGCGCGCGAGCTGCTGCTGCAGCGCCGCACGCACCGCCGGGCTGTCGCGCAGCGCCACGATCAGGCCGTCGCGCCGGTGCGCGCTGCCGGCCAGCAGCGCCAGAACCCGGTGCTCGTCGTCGCCGTCGACGATGTGGCGATGGATCAGGATGCGCGGGTCCAGCATCTGCTGGATGCGCTGCAGCGCCAGGTCGAGCCGGTGCGCGTAGGGCGTGGTGCTGCGCGCCATCACCACGTCGAAGCGGGTCAGACCGTGGCGCGGATCGGGCAGCACGCGCGGCACACCCAGCTGGCGGGCGGCCGCGATCACCCGCGCGCGGGTCTCGGGCGAGACGCTGCCGCGCTCGTTGAGCACGCGGTTGACGGTGGTCTCGCTGACGCCCGCGGCGGCAGCGATCTCGACGAAGCGCGCGCTGCGCTTGCGGCGCGGTGCGACGGTCGGGGCGGGGGAGGGTGAAGGCACGCTCATCCCGCCTTCATGCCACGACTCAGGCGGTGACGGCAAGCGCGGCAACGCCGTCGCGGATGTGCGCCATGCTGGCCGCCAGCTGCGCCTCGATGTCGGTGGCCGCGGCCACCGACTCGGCGAAGGGCTCGAAGGAGACGAAGCCGGTGTAGCCCAGGTCGATCAGGCGGCGCAGCTGCGGCAGGTTGCCCAGGCGGTCGTCCTGGCCGACCAGCACGCGGTGGCCGTCGCGCATCTGGTTCACGCCCAGGCCGCCGTCCTCGACGCCGGAGACATGCACCAGGCCGGTGTACTCGGGGTAGAAGGCGTCCTCGCCGGCGAGGTGGTGATGGAAGGTGTCGTGCACCAGCAGGAAGGTGCCGTCATGGCCGACCTCCTCGATCGCGCGCACCGCCACCGACTTGTGGCGCAGCGAGCATTCCTCGAAGCCCAGCGGCTCGACCAGGCCGACCAGGCCGTGCGCCTGCAGGATCGGGCGCAGGCCGCGCAGCGCGGCGACCAGATCGGCGTAGCGCTCCTCGGTGCTGCGGCGGTCTTCCAGGCTGTTGAGCGGGCACATCACCAGCGCCTCGGCGCCGCAGGCCTGGGCGTAGCGGGCCAGCTCGGTGGCCTGGGCGGCGCGCTCGGCGTTGAAGACGTCGAAGGGGTAGAGCGCGTTGATCGAGCGGATGGTCAGGCCGTGGGCCTTGGCGATCGCACCGACATCGCCGGCGGGCATGCCGTCGCGCAGCTCGACGCCGGGCAGGTCGTTGCGGATCTCGATGGCGCTCACGCCCAGGCGGCGCGACATCGCGGCGAACTCGGCAAAGCCCAGGCGCGGGGCGCTGATGCGGTTGATGGCGAAGTGGATCGGGGTGCTCATGGACAGTCTCCTTGCGTTGGGGTCGGAGCGGACTCTAGAAGCCGTCATCGCCCTGCGGGCCGCCTGCATTGACCTGAAATGGTCATCGAAGAGGCACCGGCAGCACGAAACACTTTTCCAATGGAAAACACCAATGAAAATTCATTTTCATCGCTGAGGGTTCGCCGCTATAGTCACCCGCAACGCACACGGTCCCGAGCCATCAGCCGCGCACCGGTGCCATCCGCCGACCCGTCTCTGTCCTGTTCCGTCCCCGGAGATCCATCCATGAAGAATGTCGCCGTCTTCGGCGCCGGCCGCATCGGCCGCATCCACGCCGGCAACCTCGCCCGTCTGCCCGGCGTCAGCCTCAAGTACGTCTGCGACCCGTTCGGCGACAGCGCCGCGCAGCTCGCGCAGCAGCTCGGCGCGCAGGTCGCGACGATGGACGACGCGCTGCGCGATCCCTCGATCGACGCGGTGGTCATCGGCTCGCCGACCACGACGCACTCCGACCTGATCACCCGCGCCGCGGCCGCCGGCAAGCACATCTTCTGCGAGAAGCCGGTGGACCTGTCGGTGCCGCGCGCCGTCGAGTGCGGCGAGAAGGTGCGCGCCGCCGGCGTGGCCTGCATGATCGGCTTCCAGCGCCGCTTCGACCCGACCTTCAACGAGGTGCGCCGCCGCATCGACGCCGGCGAGATCGGCAACCCCGAGATGCTGGTCGTCACCAGCCGTGACCCGGGCGCGCCGCCGGTGGACTACATCAAGGCCTCGGGCGGCATCTTCCGCGACATGCTGATCCACGACTTCGACGTGTTCCGCTGGATCCTCTGCGGCGACGGCGACGAGGCCGCGTGGCTGAGCGCCACCGGCTCGGTGCTGACCGACCCGGCCGTGGGCACCGCCGGCGACTTCGACTCGACCGCGGTGACGATCCGCACGAAGCAGGGCCGCCTCTGCCAGATCAACACCACCCGCCGCGCCGCCTACGGCTACGACCAGCGCTTCGAGGTGCTGGGCTCCGCCGGCATGCTGCAGGCCGGCAACCACGCGCCCAGCGAAGTGCGCCAGTGGGACGCCAGCGGCATCAAGGCCGACAAGCCGGAGGCCTTCTTCCTGCAGCGCTACGCCGCCGCCTACCGCCTGGAGATCGAGCACTTCTTCGAATGCCTGCAGACCGGCGCGGCCTTCCGCACCACGGTGCATGACGGCGTGAAGGCGCAGATCCTGGCCGACGCCGCCGCCGAGAGCGCCGCCAGCGGCCAGCCGGTCAAGCTCTGATCCCTGCGGGACGCACGATGACGCACAACACGGTTTCTTCGTCCAGCCGCCTGCGCGTGGGCATCGCCGGCCTGGGCCGGCTGGGTCGCCGCCACGCCGAGGCGCTGGCCTTCTCGACCCGCCATGTCGATCTGGTCGCGGCCTGCAGCCCGGTCGCCGCCGAGCTGGAGCTGGCGGCCACCGAGTTCGGCATCGCGCCCGAGCACCTGCACGCCGACTTCGAGGCCTTCGTCAACGACCCCGCCATCGACGCGGTGGTGCTGGTGACGCCGACCTCGCTGCATGCCGATCAGACCATCGCGGCGCTGCGCGCGGGCAAGCATGTCTTCGTCGAGAAGCCGCTGGCCCTGAACGTCGAGGACTGCGAGCGCGTGCTGGCGGTCGCCGCCGAGCATCCGCAGCAGGTCGCGATGGTGGGCTTCGTGCGCCGCTTCGACCCGAGCTACCGCCGCGCCGCCGAGGACATCGAGGCGGGCCGCATCGGCCGGCCCTTCCTGGTGCGCTCGCAGACCTGCGACCAGAACGATCCGCAGGGCTTCTTCGTGCGCTTCGCGCCGACCTCGGGCGGCATCTTCATGGACTGCAGCGTCCATGACATCGACCTGGCGCGCTGGATGCTGGGCCGGCCGAAGGCGCTGCGGGCCTTCGCCAGCGGCACCATCGCGCTGCACCCCGGCCTGGCCGACTGCGGCGACGTCGACAACGGCCTGGCCATCGTCGAGTTCGAGGGCGGTGCCCGCGCCGTCTTCTACGCCAGCCGCACGCTGCCGCACGGCCACGAGACCACCACCGAGGTCATCGGCACCGAGGGCACGCTGCAGATCGGCTTCGGCGCGGCGCGTGACCGCACCGAGCGGCGCAGCGCGCTGGGCGTGCACCACGACGTGCTGCCCGACTTCTTCGAGCGCTTCCGCGAGGCCTTCGCGCTGGAGATGGTCGACTTCGTCGCCGCCTGCCGTGGCGAGCGTGCACTGACGCTGACGCTGTCGGACGCGCTGGAGGCCACCCGCATCGGTCTGGCGATCACGCGTTCGCTGCGCAGCGGCTTGCCCGAGGCGGTCTGAAGACAGGAAAAGCTGAAGCGCCCCCCGGACGGTCGATTTGATACCTCCGGGTTCCAGCTAGCATCGACAGCCCCATCTGCCGGAGCTGTCCGTGCGCCGTCGTGCCTGTCTGAACCTGCCTGCGCTGTCGATGCTGTCGCTGTGGCTGTCGCCCCTGGCGACGGTGGCGACGCATGCGCAGCCCCAGGGCAGCGAAGCGGTCTGGCCGGAGCGCGAGCCGCTGCGCCTGGTGGTGCCGTTTCCGGTCGGCGGCACCAGCGACCGCATCGGCCGGCGCGTGGCCGATCTGCTCGGCCGGGAGATCGGCCAGCGCATACTGGTCGACAACATCGGCGGAGCTGGCGGCAGCGTCGGCGTGGCGCAGGTCCTGCGCCAGCCGGCCGACGGCTACACCCTGATCCTGGGCGGCATCGGCCAGAACGCGATCGCACATGCCTTGCCTGCGCCACCGGGCTACGACTCGCGCCGGGACCTGATCGCGCTGGGGCTGCTGCATGTCGGCGCCAACGTGCTGCTGGTGCGGGCCGACTCGCCGCTGCGCCGGCTCGAGGACCTGATCGCCGAGGCACGCCGCCGGCCCGACCCGATCCAGTACGCCTACACCCCGGCCTCGTCCGGCCACATGGCGATGGAGCTGCTGCGCCGCGAGGCCGCCCGCTGCCCGATGACCCAGCCCGGCTGCAGCGCGCTGCCGCTGGCCGGCCAGCCCTACCGGGGCGGCGGGCGGCTGCTGCAGGATCTGGTCGACGGCCGGGTCGGCCTGCTGTTTGTCAATCTCGACAGCGCGCTGGCCGATCTGCGTGCCGGCCGGGTGCGCGCGCTGGCCGTCAGCAGCGCACGGCGCCACCCGCTGCTGCCGGAGGTGCCGACGCTGGCCGAGAGCGGCCTGCCCGGCTTCGAGGTGCTGAGCTGGTCCGGCCTGATGGTGGCGCGCGGCACGCCGGCGCCGGTGATCGAGCGTCTGGAAGCGGCCCTGCGCCGGGTGATGGCCTCGGCCGAGATGCAGCGCGCGATGCAGTCCGAGGGCCTGACGCTGCCCCCTGCCGGCGCCGAGGCCCATGCGCAGCTGCTGGCCCGGGAGATCACCCGCTGGCAGCGACTGGTGCGCGACGGCGGCATCATGTCGGACTGAACACGACCTGAGACACGAACGGCGCATCGACGCCCCCAAACACCATGGACTACGGCATTTCCGGGCGCACAGCGCTCGTTCTCGGCGCCGGCGGCGGCCTGGGCTCGGCGGTCTGCGAGGCGCTGGCGCGCGAGGGCGTGCGCGTCGTCGCGGCCGGGCGCAGCGCCGGCCCGCTGCAGGCCACGCTGGCGCGGCTGCAGGCGATCGGCGCCAGCGCCACCACCCGCGTCTGGGACCTGGGCGATCTGGACGCGGTGGCCGGCCATCTGGCCGCGATCGAGGCCGAGGCTGGCCCGATCGACATCCTGTTCAACAACACCGGCGGGCCGCCGCCGACGCCGGCCAGCCATTTCGACGCCGCGCAGCTCGAGACGCAGTTCCGCGCGATGGTGGCCTCGGTGATGGCGATCACCGCGGGCGTGCTGCCGGGCATGCGCGCGCGCGGCTGGGGCCGCATCATCACCAGCACCTCGTCCGGCACGGTGGCGCCGATCCCCAACCTGGCGCTGTCGAACGCGCTGCGCATGGCGCTGGTGGGCTGGTCGAAGACGCTCGCGCGCGAGGTCGCCGCCGAGGGGGTGACCGTCAACATCGTCATTCCCGGGCGCATCGCCACGCCGCGGCTGACGGTGCTCGACGGCGCGAAGGCGCAGCGCGAGGGCCGCACGCTGGCCGAGGTCGAGGCGGCCAGCCGCGCCACGATTCCGGCCGGGCGCACCGGCACGCCGGCCGAGTTCGCCCACGCGGTGGCCTTCCTGGCCAGCGCCGGCGCCTCCTACATCACCGGCTCGCAGCTGCGGGTCGACGGCGGCCTGATCGCCAGCCACTGAAACTCACCCGACATCCACCCGACATGCATCCGATCCGATGAGCCACGACGACTTCCTGCAGAGCCTGCGCGCCCTCGTCGGCGACGCCCAGGTGCTGGGCGACGAGGCGGCCGCGCCCTTCCTGACCGACTGGCGCGGCCATTTCCGCGGTGCCGCGCGCGCGGTGGTGCGACCGGGCAGCACGGCCGAGGTGGCGGCGGTGGTGCGCTGCTGTGCGGCTGCCGGCGTGCCGATCGTGCCGCAGGGCGGCAACACCGGCCTGTGCGGCGGCGCCACGCCCGACGCCAGCGGCCGCGCCATCGTGCTGCTGCTGACGCGGCTCGACCGCATCCGCGAGATCGACACCGACAACGACTCGATGACGGTCGAGGCCGGCTGCCTGCTGCAGACGGTGCAGCAGGCCGCGCAGGCGGCCGGGCGGCTGTTCCCCTTGAGCCTGGCGGCCGAGGGCAGCTGCACGATCGGCGGCAACCTGGCCACCAATGCCGGCGGCACCCAGGTGCTGCGCTACGGCAACATGCGCGAGCTCTGCCTGGGCCTGGAGGTGGTCGACGCCGAGGGCGAGGTCTGGCACGGCCTGCGCGCGCTGCGCAAGGACAACACCGGCTACGACCTGCGCGACCTCTACATCGGCAGCGAGGGCACGCTGGGCCTCATCACCGCCGCGACGCTGAAGCTGCACCCGCTGCCGGCGGCGCGCTGCACCGCGATGCTGGCGGTGCCGGACCTCGAATCGGCGCTGGCCCTGCTGTCGCGCGCACGCTCGGGCTTCGGCGCGGCGCTGACCGGCTTCGAGCTGATGTCGGCCGACGGCCTGGCCCTGGTCACCCGCACCTTCCCGCCGCAGCGTCTGCCCTTCACCGGCGAGGGCGCGCAGGCGCCCTGGTTCGCGCTGCTGGAAATGTCCGACGCCGAGAGCGAGCAGCACGGCCGCGAGCGCTTCGAGGCGGTGCTGGGCACGGCGCTGGAGGCCGGCGAGGCGCTGGACGCGGTCATCGCCGAGAGCCTGGCGCACGGGCGCGCGCTCTGGCACCTGCGCGAGAGCATCACGCTGGCGCAGGCCCAGGCCGGGCGCAGCCTGAAGCACGACGTGGCGCTGCCGATCTCGCGCATCCCGCAGTTCGTGCGCGAGACCGGCGCGCGGCTGGCCGCGCGTTTTCCCGGCCTGCGCGTCATGCCCTTCGGCCACCTGGGTGACGGCAACCTGCACTACAACGTGCTGAGCGGCCCCGGCTTCGACGACGCGGCGATCGCCGCCCGGCAGGACGAGATCTACGCCTGCGTGCATGACGCGGTGCATGCGCTGGGCGGCTCGGTCAGCGCCGAGCATGGCGTGGGCCAGCTCAAGATCGCCGAGGTCGCGCGCTACAAGAGCGCGCAGGAGCTGCGGCTGATGGCGCGCATCAAGGCCGCGCTCGACCCGCAGGGCCTGCTGAATCCCGGCAAGGTGCTGGCCCGGCCCGATCAGGCGGCCAGCGCCGCGGCGAGCTGAGCGGCCCAAGGCGTGGCCGGACGGCCGATCAGCGCCTGCAGCGCCGCGTCGCTGCCGTCGAGCGCGCCGCGCGCGGCGCAGGCGTCCGAATCGGCCAGCAGCGCGGCCAGCGGCCCCGGCAGGCCGGCGCCGGCCAGGATGGCCTGGTATTCGGCCGGCGGCAGGTCCTGGTAGGGAATGCTGCGGCCGTTCAGGCGGCTGAGCTCGGCGGCGAACTCGGCCAGCGTCCAGGCGGGCGCGCCGGCCAGCTCGTGCACCCGGCCGGCCTGCTCGGCCACCGGGGCCAGCAGCACCGCGGCGGCAGCGGCCGCATAGTCGGCGCGGGCGGCCGAGGCGATGCGGCCAGCGCCCGCGCTGCCCAGGAAGACGCCATGCTGCAGCGCCGCGGGCACGCTGGCCAGATAGTTCTCGGTGTACCAGCCGTTGCGCAGCAGCACATGCGGCAGGCCGGAGGCGGCGATCAGCGCCTCGGTCTCGCGGTGCTCGGCGGCCAGGCCGAGCGCGGAGGTGTCGGCGCGCAGCACGCTGGTGTAGGCCAGCAGGGCCACGCCGGCTGCGCGGGCCGCGTCGATCACCGCGCGGTGCTGCGCGGTGCGCTGGCCCAGCGCGTTCGACGAGATCAGCAGCACCTTCTCGGCGCCGGCAAAGGCGGCTTGCAGCGTCTCGGGCTGCTCGTAGTCGGCCTGGCGCACCTGCACGCCCAGCGCGGCCAGGTCAGCGGCGCGCGCCGACTGGCGCACCGCCGCGACCAGCGATGCGGGCGAGGCGCCGCGCTCGAGCAGCGACTGGATGACGAGACGGCCGAGCTGGCCGGTGGCACCGGTGATGACGATCATGAGTTTCTCCAAGGAATCGATGGACGCCATGGTGCCTCCTGAGCTAACTTTCCGTAAGTACATACAAAAAGGTAAGTGACGATGTCGACAAGCGACGAGCCGCTGCTGCGCGGCGACCTGTTTGCCGAGGCCTGCCCCTCGCGCGAGGTGCTGCGCCATGTGACCAGCCGCTGGGGCGTGCTGGTGCTGGTGGCGCTGCGCCGCGGCACGCACCGCTTCAGCGACCTGCGCCGCGTCATCGGCGGTGTCAGCGAGAAGATGCTGGCGCAGACGCTGCAGGCGCTGGAGGCCGACGCGATCGTGCTGCGCGTGGCGCATCCGGTGGTGCCGCCGCATGTCGAGTACAGCCTGACGCCTCTGGGCCGCGAGGTGGCCGAACGCGTGCAGGATCTCGCGGACTGGATCGAGGGCAGCATGCCGGTGATCGAGCAGGCCAGGCGGAAGTCGGGGGCTCAGCCGGCGCGACTGGGCTAGAGTGTCGGCCGCCATGACGATCCCGACCTCCGCCTCTCCTGCCGACGGCCCTGCTGACAGGCCCGCTGATGACATCGCACTGACCGACCAGGCCGGCCACCTGATCCGCCGCGCGCATCAGCTCGCGGTGGCGCTGTTCCACGAGAACCTCGGCCGCGATGTCACGCCGGTGCAGTACGCGGTGCTGCGGGCGCTCGAAGCCCGCCCCGGCATCGACCAGGTGACGCTGGCGGCCGAGATCGCGCTCGACACCTCGACCACCGCCGAGACCGCGGTGCGCCTGGAGCGCAAGGGCTGGATCGTGCGCGAGCTGCTGGCGCGGCGCCAGCGTGCGCTCTACCTGACGCCCGAGGGCCAGGCGCTGCTGGCCGGCCTGCGTGCGCCGATGGTGACCATGCAGGCGACGCTGATGAACGCGCTCGAGCCCGGCGAGCAGCAGGAACTGATGCGGCTGCTGCGCAAGCTGCTGGCCGGTGCGGTACCGGTGCAGGAGCCGATGCCGGAGTTTCCCGCGTCCGACTGAATTGACGTCTTGAATTCGGGGTAAACCACGAGCGGTTCCGGCGCAGCGTGGGATCATCATTCAGCACACTGAATCAAAGTGATCGACAAGGATCAGGAGCGCAGCACGATGTTTCCGAAGAACGCCTGGTATGTGGCCGCCACGCCCGACGAGATCGAGGGCCGGCCGCTGGGACGCCGCATCTGCGGCGAGGCGCTGGTCTTCTGGCGCGGGGCCGACGGCCGGGTCGCGGCAGTCGAGGACTTCTGCCCGCACCGCGGCGCGCCGCTGTCGCTGGGCCGGGTCTGCGACGGCCGGCTGGTCTGCGGCTACCACGGCCTGGAGATGGGCGGCGACGGCCGCACGGTGGCGATGCCGGGCCAGCGGGTGCGCGGCTTTCCCTGCCTGAAGCGCTTCGCGGTGCGCGAGCACGGCGGCTACGTCTGGGTCTGGCCGGGCGAGGCCGCGCAGGCCGAGGACACGCCGCTGCCGCGCCTGCCCTGGGTCGACGAGCCCGGCTGGGCGCATGGCGGCGGGCTCTATCACATCGCCTGCGACTACCGGCTGATGATCGACAACCTGATGGACCTGACGCACGAAACCTATGTGCACGCCACCAGCATCGGCCAGCCCGAGATCGACGAGACGCCCTGCAGCACCCGCACCGAGGGCGACCAGGTCATCACCAGCCGCTTCATGAACGGCATCCAGGCGCCGCCGTTCTGGAAGATGGCGATGCGCGCCAACGGCCTGGACGACAGCGCGGCTGTGGACCGCTGGCAGATCTGCCGCTTCCTGCCGCCGAGCCAGATCCTGATCGACGTCGGCGTGGCGCTGGCCGGCCAGGGCGGCTTCGACGCGCCGGCCGAGGCCAAGGCGTCCTCGGTGGTGACCGACTTCATCACGCCCGAGACCGAGACCAGCATCTGGTATTTCTGGGGCATGGCGCGGCGCTTCCGCAGCGAGGACGCCGAGCTGACCGCCTCCATCCGCGAAGGCCAGGGCCGCATCTTCGCCGAGGACCGCGAGATGCTCGAGCGCCAGCAGCTCAACCTGCAGCAGCACCCCGAACGGCGCCTGCTGATGCTCAACATCGACGCCGGCGGCGTGCAGGCCCGGCGCGTGATCGAGCGCCTGGTCGCGGCGGAGCGCGCATGAGCGGCGCCCCGACCCCCGCCCGGCGCTGGGTGCGCGTCGATCGGCGCGAGCGCATCGCGCAGGACATCGTTGCGCTCGATCTGGTCGACGACGAGGGCGGCGAGCTGCCCGCCTTCGAGGCCGGCGCGCACATCGAGCTGTTCCTGCCCGGCGGCATGATCCGGCCGTACTCGCTCTACGGCGACCCGGCCGACCGGCGCCGCTACCGCATCGCGGTGCTGCGCGAGCCCGCGTCGCGCGGCGGCTCGGTGGCGGTGCACGACCTGCTGCTGCCGTGGACGCGGCTGCAGATCGGTCCGCCCAAGGCGCGCTTCCCGCTGGATGCGCAGGCGCCCCGGGTGCTGCTGCTGGCCGGCGGCATCGGGCTGACGCCGCTGCTGTCGATGGCGGCGGTGCTGGCCCAAGGCCCGCGGCCGTTCGCGCTGCACCTGGCCTGCCGCTCGGCGGCGCGGGTACCCTTCGGCGCGGGCCTGCGCGATCTGCCGGGCGCGACTGATGCGGTCGTGCACCTGGACGACGGCGAGCCGGCGCAGCGCCTGGACCTGCCCGCGCTCCTGGCCGCGCAGCCGCCGGACACGGCGCTGCAGGTCTGCGGGCCGGCGGGCCTGATCGACGCGGCGCTGGCCGAGGCGCGCCGCCAGGGCTGGCCCGAGTCGCGCCTGCACTGGGAGCGCTTCGCGGCCGATCCGGCGCAGGAAGGGGGCAACGGCGGCCCGGTCGAGGAGGACGAGGCCTTCGAGGTGGAGCTGGCGCACAGCGGCCGCGTCATCAGCGTGCGCGCCGACCAGACGGTGGTCGAGGCGCTCGGCGCCGAGGGCATCGAGATCCTCACCTCCTGCGGCGAGGGCGTCTGCGGCACCTGCCTGACGCGGGTGATCTCCGGCGAGCCCGACCACCGCGACCAGTACCTCACGCCCGAGGAGCAGGCCGCGGGCGATCAGTTCCTGCCGTGCTGCTCGCGGGCGAAGTCGGGTCGGCTGGTGCTGGACCTGTGAGCGGACGGCCGTCCCCGGCTCAGGCCCTCCCGCCGCGGGCCTGCGCGGCACGCAGCTCCTGTGCGTCGAGCACATGCTCGCCCGGCGCCGACAGCCGCTCGATCGCCAGGTCGATGAAGGCGCGCACCCGCACAGGCTGGGCACTGCGGCTGCCGTAGTAGACGAAGTAGCTGTAGCGGTCGGGCATCAGCTCGACCAGCAGCGGCACCAGCCGGCCAGCGCGGATGTGGGGCGCCGCGGTCACGCCGGCGATCTGCCCGATCACCCGGCCCGACAGCACCGCCTGCAGCTCCAGCATCTCGTCGTTGGTGCACAGCGCCGGCAGCACCGGCTGGTCGCGCTCCTCGCCGTCGATCTGGAAGCGCCACGGCATCAGCAGGCCCGAGACCGGATGGCGGTAGACGACGCAGCGGTGGTCAGGCAGCGCGGCCGGGCTGTCGGGCATGCCATGCCGGCGCAGGTAGGCTGGCGCGGCGCACACCACCATCTGCACCTGAAACAGCCGCCGCGCGATCACGCCGTCATGCGGCGACAGGCCGAGGCGAAAACCCACATCGACCCGATCCTCCACCCAGTTGCCGACCCGGTCCTCGAGCTGCACGTCGGGCACCACCTGCGGATGGCGCTCGCAGAACTCGTCGAGCAGCCGCCACAGCAGGGGCGCAAAGGTGGCGCGCGGTCCCACGATGCGCAAGGGCCCGGCGATGTCCTCGCGGGCATGCCGGATCGCGTGCACCGCGCGCTGCAAGCCCGCCAGCGAAGGCCGCGCCTCGTCCAGGAAGCGCTGACCCTCGTCGGTCAGCGCCATCGAGCGTGTGGTGCGGTGGAAGAGCCGCACGCCCAGGTGCTGCTCCAGCTGCGCCAGCGCCTGGCTGGCCGCCTGCGGGCTGATGCCCAGCGCGACAGCAGCCTTGCGCAGGCTGCCCAGCTCGGCGGTGGTGACGAAGACGGAAATCGTGCGCAGCTCGTTGATGGCCATCGGGCGCCCTGGGGGTCGGGGTAGCGGCGGATTGTCGGATTTGAATTGTCAATCCAGCAAGTGTTTCGCGTCTTCTGCGTGATCAATCGAATTTCTAGACTGGCGCCAACCTCAGGACACCCCTCATCAGGAGCCCCGCCATGGACAACCTCCCCCTCGCCAACGGACTGCGTCTGCCGCTCGCCGGCTTCGGCGTCTTCCAGATCACCGACCCGGCCGAATGCAGCCGCAGCGTCGTCGACGCGATCGCCGCCGGCTACCGCCTGATCGACACCGCGGCCTCGTACCAGAACGAGGCGGCGGTGGGCGAAGGCGTGCGACGCAGCGGCGTGCCGCGCGACCAGCTCTTCATCACCAGCAAGCTCTGGGTCCAGGACGCCAGCGAGGCGCGCGCACGCCAGGCGATCGACGCCTCGCTGCGCCGTCTCGGGCTGGACCACCTCGACCTCTTCCTGATCCACCAACCCTTCGGCGACGTGCACGGCGCCTGGCGTGCGATGGAAGATGCCGTGCAAGCGGGCAAGCTGCGCGCCATCGGCGTGAGCAACTTCGCACCCGATCGGCTGATGGACCTGATCGCCTTCAACACGCTGAAGCCGGCGGTCAACCAGATCGAGGTCAACCCCTTCCACCAGCAGGCCGAGAGCGTGGCGTTCATGCACGGTCAAAGCGTGCAGGTCCAGGCCTGGGCCCCGTTCGCCGAGGGGCGCAACGGCCTGTTCCAGAACGAGCTTCTGGGCGACATCGGCCGCCGGCACGGCAAGTCGATCGGGCAGGTGGTGCTGCGCTGGGGGGTGCAGCGCGGCCTCGCGGTGCTGGCCAAGTCGGTTCGCCCGGAGCGCATGGCCGAGAACCTGGCGATCTTCGACTTCGAGCTCGACAGCGAGGACATGGCGCGCATCGCCACGCTGGAGACCGGCCAGAGCAGCTTCTTCTCGCACCGGGACCCGGCCATCGTGAAGTGGATGAGCGAGCGCCGCCTGGACCTGGACCGCTGAGCCCGAAAGACCGATCATGACTTCGTACACCGACCGCTCCTCTTCTTCCGACGCCGTCGACGCCCCGCGCCGCCAGCTGCTGGCCACCGCCGCCCTGCTGGGCGTCGCACCCAGCCTGCTCTCGGCCTGCGCCAGCGCAGCCACGACCGCCACATCGGCCGCTGTCGGTGCCCGTCGGCGTCTCGGGCCGCTGGAGGTCTTCCCTGTCGGCCTGGGCTGCCAGTGGCGCCAGGGCACCGCGCCGGGCGTGGTGGTGGACTCGTACAGCAGCGCCTTCGACCGTCCCTCGGCCATCCGCCTGATCCATGAGGCGGTGGACCGAGGCGTCACGCTCATCGACACCGCCGAGGCCTACGGCCCTTTTTTGTCGGAGGAGATCGTCGGCGAGGCGCTGCAGGGCCGGCGCGACCGCGTGGTGCTGGAGACCAAGTTCGGCTTCGACATCGATCCCGTCTCTGGCCAGCGACGCCCAGGCCGGCTCAACAGCCGCCCCGAGCACATCCGTGCCGTGGTCGAGGCGCAATTGAAGCGCCTGCGCACCGACCGCATCGATGTGCTGATCCAGCACCGCGTGGATCCCCAGGTGCCGATCGAGGAGGTGGTCGGCACGCTCAAGGACCTGATCCGCGCCGGCAAGCTGCGGCATTACGGCCTGTCCGAGCCGGGCCTGCAGACCGTGCGCCGGGCGCATGCCGAGCACCCGATGGCGGTGATCCAGAACGAGTACTCGATGCTCTGGCGCGGGCCCGAAGCCGCCGTGCTGCCGCTGTGCGAGGAACTGGGCATCGGCTTCGTCTGCTGGAGCCCGCTGGGCATGGGCTTCCTGGCGGGCGGCGTACAGGCAGACTCTCGCTTCAAGACGGCTCCGGTGACGGACTTTCGTGCGATCTCGCCGCGCTTTGCGCCGGAGGTGCTGCCCGCCAACATGGCGCTGGTCGATCTGGTGCGTGACTGGGCGCAGCGCAAGAGCGCCACGCCGTCCCAGGTGGCGCTGGCCTGGCTGCTGTCGCGCAAGCCCTGGATCGTGCCGATCCCGGGCACCACCAACGCCGCCCATCTGCACCAGAATCTCGGCGCGGCCGAGCTGCGCTTCACGCCGGCCGAGCGAGCCGAGCTGGATGCCGCGCTGGGCGCGATCCGCATCCAGGGTGATCGCCTGCCGCCGGCGGTGGCGCTGATGTCGGGCGTGGAGGCACCGCCCAAGCCCTGAAGCTCGGCTTCAGCCCACCTTGGCGCTGCCGCCCAGCGCGATCACCGCCATGCCAGTCAGGCTGATGCCCGCGCCGATCCAGTCGGTGGGAGTCAGCACGACGCCATCGACCCAGCGCAGCCACAGCAGCGCCACGACGATGTAGACGCCGCCATAGGCCGCGTAGGTGCGCCCCGAGGCGCCGGGGTGCAGCGTCAGCAGCCACGCGAACAGCGCCAGGCTCAGCGCGGCCGGCAGCAGCAGCCAGACGCTGCGCCCCTGCCGCAGCCACAGCCACGGCAGGTAGCAGCCGACGATCTCGGCCACCGCCGTCAGGCCGAACAGCAGCGCGGTGCGCAGCAGTTCCAGCGTCGCCATGGCCGTCGACGCGCCGGTCCCGGCCTCAGCCTTCCAGCTTGGAGAGGTCGCGCACCGCGCCCTTGTCGGCCGAGGTGGCCAGCAGCGCGTAGGCCTTCAGCGCGGCCGAGACCTGGCGCGGGCGCGGCTGGGCCGGCTTCCAGCCCTTGGCGTCCTGCTCGGCACGGCGCGCGGCCAGTTCCTCGTCGCTGACCAGCACGTTGATGGTGCGGTTGGGGATGTCGATGCGGATGCGGTCGCCGTTCTTCACCAGGCCGATCGCGCCGCCGGCCGCCGCTTCCGGCGAGCAGTGGCCGATGGACAGGCCCGAGGTGCCGCCCGAGAAGCGGCCGTCGGTCAGCAGCGCGCAGGCCTTGCCCAGGCCCTTGCTCTTGATGTAGCTGGTGGGATAGAGCATTTCCTGCATGCCCGGGCCGCCCTTGGGGCCTTCGTAGCGCACGATGACCACGTCGCCGGCCTTGACCTTGTCGGCCAGGATGTCGGCCACCGCCTCGTCCTGCGACTCGGTCACGTAGGCCGAGCCCTCGAACACCAGGATGGACTCGTCGACGCCGGCGGTCTTGACCACGCAGCCGTCGACCGCGATGTTGCCGCGCAGCACGGCCAGGCCGCCTTCCTTCGAGAAGGCATGCTCGTCGGAGCGGATGCAGCCCTCGGCGCGGTCCAGGTCCAGGCTGGGCCAGCGGGTGGCCTGGCTGAAGGCGACCTGCGTCGGGATGCCGGCGGGGCCGGCCATGTAGAAGGTCTTGACCTCGTCGCTGGGCTGGCCGGCGATGTCCCACTGGGCCAGCGCGTCGGCCATCGTCGGCGCGTGAATGGTCGGCACGTCGGTGTGCAGCTTGCCGGCGCGGGCCAGCTCGCCCAGGATGGCCATGATGCCGCCGGCGCGGTGCACGTCCTCGATATGGTACTTGTTGGTGTTGGGCGCGACCTTGCACAGCTGCGGCACCACGCGCGAGAGGCGGTCGATGTCGGCCATCGTGAAGTCGATGCCGGCTTCCTGGGCGATGGCCAGCAGGTGCAGGATGGTGTTGGTCGAGCCGCCCATCGCGATGTCGAGCGTGATCGCGTTCTCGAAGGCCTTGAAGCCCATCGAGCGCGGCAGCACGCTGGCATCGTCCTGCTCGTAGTAGCGCTTGCACAGATCGACCGCCAGACGGCCGGCGCGCTTGAACAGCTGCTCGCGGTCGGCGTGCGTGGCCAGCACGGTGCCGTTGCCGGGCAGGGAGAGGCCCAGGGCTTCCGTCAGGCAGTTCATCGAGTTGGCGGTGAACATGCCCGAGCACGAGCCGCAGGTCGGGCAGGCCGAGCGCTCGACTTCGGCCAGATCGGCGTCGGACACCTTGCTGTCCACCGCCATGACCATGGCGTCCACCAGGTCGAGCTTCTTGATCTGCACGGTCTGCGTGCCCGGCACCGCCAGGCGCACCTTGCCGGCCTCCATCGGGCCGCCGGAGACGAAGACGACCGGGATGTTCAGGCGCATGGCGGCCATCAGCATGCCCGGGGTGATCTTGTCGCAGTTGCTGATGCACACCAGCGCGTCGGCGCAGTGGGCGTTGACCATGAACTCGACCGAGTCGGCGATCAGGTCGCGGCTGGGCAACGAGTACAGCATGCCGTCGTGGCCCATCGCGATGCCGTCGTCCACCGCGATGGTGTTGAATTCCTTGGCCACGCCGCCGGCGGCCTCGATCTCGCGTGCGACCAGCTGGCCCAGGTCCTTCAGGTGGACGTGACCCGGCACGAACTGGGTGAAGCTGTTGGCCACGGCGATGATCGGCTTCGAGAAGTCGTCATCCTTCATGCCGGTGGCGCGCCACAGGGAACGGGCTCCGGCCATGTTGCGGCCGGCGGTGGAGGTCTTCGAACGGTAGGCGGGCATGGCAGCTCTTTCGGGCAGCTCTGTGCGCAGGGCATCAGAGCGTAAGGACAGGACTGTAGATTTTCGCCTACTCCGAGCGCATGTGCGTCGACGAGGGGAACCGCGCCGACGGCTGAAGCGGCCAGGCGGCGCAGCCGAGCTGTGCGGAAACGTCGCGGCTCGCCTGTGTCAGCAGCTCGACCGTCTCCCGGGCGAGTTCCTCGCTGAACCGGAAGGTCGGAAACGAGACGCTCATCCCCGCCACAGGGGCGCCGTGCGGGCCGAAAAGCGGCACCGCGACGCAGCGGATGTGCTCGTCGAACTCCTCGCGGTCCTCGCCGAAGCCTTGGGCACGGGTTCTTTCAAGCTCCTGCAGATAGGACGGCAGGTCGCAGATCGTCTTGTCGCGAAAGCGCTTGAACTCGGCACCCGCCAGCACCGCATCGCGTCGCACGGGCTCTTCCCAGGCCATCAGGACCTTGCCGATCGCGGTGCAGTGCAGCGGTGCGCGCCGGCCCACGCGCGAGTACATGCCGAGCATGTGGCGCGAGTCCACCTTGTGGACGTAGAGAATCTCGCTGTCGATCAGCGTGCCCAGGTGAACGGTCTCGCCGGTGCGCTCCGACAGCAGGTGCATGTGCGGCTTGCAGATCTCGATCAGATCGGGATAGCGCAGCGTCTTGCTGCCGATCTCGAACAGCTTCATCGTCAGGCCGTAGCGCTCGGAATCCTCCTCCTGACGCACATAGCCCAGGCTCTTCATCGTCTGCAGGAAACGATAGACCGTGGCCTTGGGCATGGACAGTCGAATCGACAGCTCGGACAGGCTGGTCTCGCTGCGATCGGCAAGGGATTGCAGGATCGTGAAGACCTTCAGGACCGCAGCCACCGATTCGGGTGCATGGCGAGAGTCAGGCGTGTCGTGGGCAGACGTCATGATGTTTTGTTTCCGTCGGGATCGTGTTTCATCTGGACTGGATTGTGGCGGCAAACCCGGCTCACGCATCGACACGTTTCAGGCGATCCGACCGTCAGCCAGGCGCGCCCCCGGCTGCGCCGCCAGAACAGCAGCCCCCGCAGGCACCAGTCCGCGAACATGCCGAGCCAGATGCCTGTCAGCCCCCAGCCGGTGACATGCACGAAGGTCAGCGCGAGTCCGACCCGGCACAGCCACATGCTCGCGATGGCGACGTGCATCGTGTGGCGGGTGTCGGCTGCGCCGCGCAAGGCCGCAGGCAGCACGAAGGACAGGGCCCAGACCGGCATGAAGAGCGCGTTGAGGCGGATCAGAAGCGCCGCCTGCGCCTGCACGTCAGGCATCGGCGTGTAGAGACTGGCCAGCGGCGACGCGAGCAGGCCCATCGGCACCGCCAGCAGGCACAGGGCGGCTGCGGCACTGCGGTGGATGCGCCGCACCAGCGCGTGTGCACGTGCCAGGTGCCGTGCACCGATCGACTGGCCGACCAGCGTGGTGGCGGCACTGCCCAGCGCATTGCCTGGAATGTTGATCAGCCCGACGACGGAGAACGCGATGAAATTGGCAGCCATCGCCGCCGTGCCCTGTCCGGCGACCAGGGTCTGCGTCAGCATCTTGCCGACATGGAAGAACAGGCTTTCCAGCGCAGCCGGTCCGCCGATCGTCACGATGCCTCGCACCTGGGAGCTGCCGAGCGCCCTCCAACCACGGCGACGCCCATGCCGGGCCAGCCTGCCGGCCCCCAGCACCCGCTCCAGCGCCTGCAGCACCTGCACCAGGGCCAGCACGCGGGACACCACCAGCGCCACCGCCGCGCCCTCGACGCCCCAGCCGGCACCGTGCATCAGCCCGGCCGCCAGCAGCACCTGGCTGGCGACCATGAGCAGCTGGATGTGCAGGGTCTGCCGTGTGTGACCCAGACCGCGCAGCACGCCGCAGCCGACCAGCACCAGCGCCATCGGCAGGTCGGCGACGATCAGGGCGCCCAGATACAGCCCTGCGGCATCGCGCACCGCCACCTCGTTGCGGCCGAGCGCCCACTCGATCAGCTGCTCGCGGCCCAGCCCGAGCAGCAGCGCCAGAAGCAGCCCGGTGAGCCCCATCAGCCGCAGCGCATCGGCGGCGATCGGCGCCACGATGCGGTGCAGCCGTGCAGAGCGTCCGGCACGACCGACCGCCTGCGCCGTCACGACGGTGGTGCCGATCGCGACGGCGCCCATCAGCGCGTTCAGCAGCTGCCCCAGCACCTCGACCCAGCCGATCGCCGCCACCGCAGCCGGGCCGAGCCGGGCCGCCAGCAGCGTCATCAGCACGCTGCCGAGCACCAGCGCAAGCTCCTGCACCAGCAGCGGGGCCGCCAGCGCCCAGGCACCGATCGGCCGGCCAAAGCACCGGCGCAGCACCAGCCTCAGCCCGCGCCAGCCCTGCCGATGCGCTGCCCGCAGGCGATGGATCACCGGCACGCGAAGATCGGGGCGAGATCGAAGATCAGGCCAGATCCACCAGGAACAGCCCCGGCTCGCCGCGCTTGTCGCAGCTGAACAGCACCTGGCGGTCATCTGGCGTGAACGACGGGTGCGGGTGCGTGACCTGGCGGTCGCCCTTGTAGACGCCCCAGGAGCTGTCGTGGCGGGCCAGCCGGCGGGTGGTGCCGGCCTTCAGGTCGAACAGGTGCAGGTAGGGGTCGCCCGTCAGCATCTCGTTGTTGCCCGCCGCCGCGTGGCCGCAGCCGTCGCCGACGATCAGCGTGCCGTCGTGGTTGCTCATCAGGTGCGAGCAGGGCGGCATCTGCGTCAGCGGCCGGTCGGCCAGCGTCACCGGGTCGAGCGAGCGGATCCAGCGCTCCGGGCTGTCCTTCAGGTAGCTGACGTAGATCATGGCCGAGCCGTCCGGCACCCAGAACTCGTGCGTGCAGCTCTCGCCGTTCTCGTGCGGCTTGCCGCAGCGGCGATTCGTGCCGTCCTCGTCGATGAACCACATGCGCGCGTCGATGCGGTCGTGCGGGCCTTCATGGCAATAGGCGACGGTGCGGTCGTCGAACGGGCGGTACTGCGGGTGGCCGAGCCAGCCCTTCTGCTCCAGGATCACCTGGCGTGCGCCTGTGGCCAGATCAATGCTGAACAGGCGACAGCGGGGCTGGCGCTCGAACATCTCGTTGAACTTCTGCCAGTCGCTCAAGGCAAACCAGTCCTCGGCGGCGATCTCGATGCCCACCACCTTGGTGCAGGCCGAGTTGGCCACCCAGGTGCCGTAGCCCACCCAGCCCTCGGGCACGACATAGACCACCTCCTCGCGCAGCGTGGCCAGCTCCAGCCGCACGAAGTTGCGCTGCTGCCGCACGAAATACAGGTGACGGTCGTCCGGGCTGAGGAAGCCGCCGAAGGTGTTCTCCCCCGGCTGGTCGGTCAGCTGCAGCGCGGTCTGGCTGTCCAGGTCGAGCAGGTGGTAATGCCAGTCGGGGCCCGGGCCGAACTCCGCACCGAAGATCAGACGGCGCCCGTCGTTGGTGAAGCACTTCTGGTAGAAGTAGTTGCGGTGGCAGGTCACATCCTCAGGGGTGAGGCGGGTGACGCGCGTCCCGGTGTCGGGGTCGGTCTCGATCTGGAAGGCGAGCTGTCGGACGGTGGCTTTGCTCATGGCGACACGGAAAGTGGGACAAGGGGATCAGCGGCCGGCACCAGCGCCGGCGCGCACGCGGGCGGCGGCGCTGGCAGCGCTTTCCACTGGAAGGGCCATCAGGTAGGGCGTCCAGCCCACATCGCGGCTGAGCTTGGCGCTCGGGTTGGCGGCCTGGAGGGCGGCGAACAGATCCACGGGCTGGCCGTTGCGGGTGCTGCCGCTGTCGGTGAAGGTCTCGCCCTTCCACAGCTTGACGAGCTGGGGGGCGGGCACGCTGTCGGGCACCTCCCAGGCGTTGGCCTGGCTGACGATGCGTGAGTTCACGCCCACGCCGATGGAGTAGCCGTAGCGGATGTCGTCCGGCGCCACCGTGGCGGGCACGGTGTAGAGATTGTTGTAGACATGCACCTCGCCCCAGCGCACGCGCGGGGTGCGCTGGCCCACCCCGTCCCACCAGTTGTGGTGGAAGGTGACCTTGAGCTTGCCGTCGTCGGTCTTGAGGCTGTCGCTGCCGCCGACCAGGTTGGTCTTGTCGTGGGCCTTGAAGTGGTTCCACGAGACGGTGACGTTGGTCGAGGCCAGGGTGATGTCCAGCAGCCCGTCGTGGTGCTGCACCTGGCGGCCGAACCAGACCGGCTCGCGCGCGTCCGGCCGGGCCCCGTCGCTGAAGGTGTTGTGGTCGACCCAGACCTGGCTGGCGCCGCGCAGCGCCAGGGTGTCGTACTCGCTGTTCCAGTTGCCGTCGGGGCCGTCTTTCGGATCCCACTCGGGGAAGAGGTCGTAGGCGTCCTCGAAGCGCAGGTGACGGATCACCACATTTTCGGCGTTCTCGACCATCAGGCCACCGTTCTTGAAGCCGGCATCGGCGGTGACGCCGATCACGGTGGTGTTGGACGGCACCTTGACGATGACCTGGGCCGCCTGCCGCTGGGCCGAGCGCGCGCGCGCCGCCTCTTGCGGGCCTTCGGGCTTGTTTTTGCCCCAGGTGGCCGGGGCGTAGGCCTGGAGGTAGGCCTCCCAGCTGAAGGCCGGGTCGCGGAAGTCCGCTTCACTCAGCGGCCGGCCGGCGTCGTCGGTCATCAGATCGATCATCGCGGCGATCTGCACGATCTTGGGCGTGCTGGCCGGGGCGCTGCCGCCCAAGCCCAGGGCCCGGACCAGCTCGGCCCGGGTGCGCACGGTGAAGACGTGTTCGGGCCTGGCATCAGCGCCGCCCCAGGTGCCACCCTGGGCAGCCGCCCAGCCGTCGTTGTCGGCCAGGCCTTCACGGGCCTGGGCCACGCGGGCAGGGTCCAGCGGGGCGGGGGCGGAGGCGCTGCCGCCGGGCAGACCGGCACAGGCCGACAGCCACAGGCTGGCGCTCAGGGCACCCCAGGTGCCCATCCATTGACGTCGTTGCATGGTGGGGACTCCTCGGGGCTCACTTCAGACGCGCCAGCAGCGCATTGCCCTCGTCCAGCAAGCGAGTGGCGGCCTGCTGCTCGGTGATCTTCCCGTAGGCCAGCTGCTCGAAGACCTCGCGCATGAATTTCTGCATGCGCGGCGATTCGAACAGCGGCGACGGCAGAGTGATCTTGCCGGCGTCCTTGGCCGCCTTGATCTGGGCGAAGGCCTTCTGCTCCAGCGGGTCGATGCGCTTTTCGTCCACCAGCACCTTGTACTGGCTGTCGGCCGCCGGAACGCCGCGGGTCAGTCCCAGGATGCGGGCCGCCTCGGGGTCGGTGAGCATGAAGTTGATGAACTTGGCGGCAACCTCAGGGTGCTTGCTGCGCTTGCTGACCACGAACAGCAGCGACGGGCGGCCGAACATGCCGGAGTTCTTGGCGCCGGGCACGGTGAGGAAGTCCCCGATGTCGAGCTTCTGGTCCTTGTTCAGCGTGCTGGCGCGCAGGCGCAGCACCGAGTCCCAGGTGTAGTTGCCGGCCCAGGTGCCGGTGACCCAGTCGGGCTGCTGCTCGGTGGGCTTTTCGGCCCCGCCCAGGCTGGCGCGGTAGGGCAGCGGCGTGGCGGTCCTGCCATCGACCAGCTTTTTGTAGGTCTGCACCCATTCCAGCACGGCCTGCGGGCTCATGGCGACCTTGGGGGCGGTCGGGTCCACATAGGGGGTGCCGTGCTTCTGGTAAATGTAGGTCTGCGACAGCAGGATCATGTCGTAGAGCTCGCCGTCGATGACATAGGCCTTGTCGCCGTTCTTGGCCTGGAAGGCCTTGCCGGCGGCGAACAGCTCGTCCCAGGTGGCGGGCAGCTTCATGCCGGCGCGCTCGAAGGCCGCCTTGTTCCACACGAACAGCCGCGCGGTGTAGGAGGTCGGCAGGCCGTTGAGCCTGCCCGCCACCGTGCCCATGCGCAGTTCCTCCGCTGAGAACTCCTTGAGCGCCAGGTGCGGCTTGGACTGGTTCAGGTCGTAGAAGCCCTCGCCGTTCTTCGAGTAGGTCGCCAGCCAGGCCCAGTTGATCTGCATGATGTCAGGCTCCTGCCCGCCGGCGATCTGGGTGGTCAGGCGCTCCTGGTAGCCGCCGAAGCCCATGTACTCGCCCTTGATCTTGACACCGGGATTCCTGGCCTCGAAGGCGGCAATCGCCTTGAGCGTGGTCTCATGGCGCTCGCCGCCTCCCCACCAGGAAAAACGCAAGGTGGCCTCCTGGGCCAAAGCGGAAGAGCCCGCCAGCACCAGGGCGGCGGCAGCAGCAGACTTCAGGCAAAAGCGGCGTTGCATGGCATGTGTCTCCAAGACGGGATGTTCTGGGTGTGAAGGCAAGGGGAAGGGCAAGGCGAAAGCGGGACGGCCTCACAGCAGCAGGTTGCGGCCGCTGCCCTCGGGTTCGAAGGCGTGGCTCTGACCCATCAGGAAGCCGAAGCGATGCAGGGCACCGCGCGGCTTGGCGTCCACGCCGCCCAGCAGCTCGGCGCCGACGCGGCTGGTGAAGGGCACACCGCCCAGGTCGAAGTGCACATACACCTCGCTGCCCATGTGCTCGACGAAGCGCAGCACACCCTCGACCTCGACCAGGTCGGGCGTACCGGCCACGCCGGGGGCGTTCAGATCGGCCACGATGTGCTCGGGGCGAATGCCAAAGCGCAGCATGCGATCGCGCCAGACGCCCAGACGCTCGGCATGGCGGGCTGGCAGCTTCAGCGCCACGCCCCCCACGTCCACCACGGCCCCGGCGTCACCGCCGACCACGCGGGCCTCGCGGATGTTCATTTCCGGCGAACCGATGAAGCCGGCCACGAAGGCGTTGGCCGGACGGCTGTAGAGCGCCGTGGGCACATCGACCTGCTGGATGGTGCCGTCCTTGAGCACGCAGATGCGCTCGCCCATCGTCATCGCCTCGACCTGGTCGTGCGTGACATAGACGGCGGTGGAGGCGCGGCCCTGCTCGCGCAGCGTGCGGTGCAGCTCGGTCAGGCGCACCCGCATGTTGGCGCGCAGCTTGGCGTCCAGGTTGGAGAGCGGCTCGTCGAACAGGAACACGCCCGGCTTCTTGACGATGGCACGGCCCACCGCCACGCGCTGGGCCTGACCGCCCGAGAGCTGCTTGGGATAGCGCTCCAGCAGATGGTCCATCTCCAGCAGCCGGGCGGCGTCGCGCACCCGGGCGTCCACCTCGGCCTTGGGCGTGCCGGCCAGCTTCAAGCCGAAGGCCAGGTTGTCGTAGACCTTCATGTGCGGGTAGAGGGCGTAGTTCTGGAACACCATCGCGATGCCACGCTGCTTGGGCGCCAGGTTGTTCACCACCGTGCCGCCGATGCGCAGCTCGCCGCCGCTGATGGACTCCAGCCCCGCCACCATGCGCAGCAGCGTGCTCTTGGCGCAGCCCGAGGGGCCGACGAACACCATGAACTCGCCGTCGTGAATGTCCAGATCCACCCCGTGCACGGCCTTGAAACCGTTGCCGTAAACCTTCTCGATGCCTTTGAGGCTGACTTGGGCCATGACTTGTCTCCTGAGGAATGGGGGCGGGCGCTTCAGCCCTTGATGCCGCTGCTGGAGGCGCCTTCGATGAAGTGGCGCTGGGCGGCGAAGAAGACGGCGACGGAGGGCAGCAGGGCCACCACCGAGATCGCCAGCACCGAGGCCCACTCGACCTCCTCGGTGGCGCCGATGCTCATCTTCAGGGCCAGGGAGACCGGATATTTCTCCACGGTGGAGAGGTAGATCAGCGGGCCCATGAAGTCGTTCATCGTCCAGATGAACTGGAAGACGATGACGCTGATGATGGCGGGCTTCAACAGCGGCACGATGATGTGCCAGAGCAGCTGCAGCGCGTTGCAGCCGTCGATCTGCGCGGCCTCCTCCATGTCGCGCGGGATGCCGCGCAGGAACTGGACCAGCATGAAGACGAAGAAGGTGTCGGTGGCGAAAGCCGAGGGCACGATCATCGGCAGGTAGGTGTCCAGCCAGCCGAACTCCTTGAACATCAGGTACTGCGGCAGGCGCAGGATGATCAGCGGCAGCATCATCGTGGCCACCATCACCGAGAACAGGAACTTCTTGCCCCAGAACTCGAAGCGCGCGAAGGCATAGGCCACCAGCACGCACGAGATCACCGTGACGATGATGCGCGGGATGGTGATCAGGAACGAGTTCAGGAAGTAGGTGGCGAAGGTGTACTCGGTGCTGGTCTTCCAGCCCTTGAGATAGGCGGTGAAGTCCAGCTGCGAGGGGATGAAGCCGATCTCGGTGAAGATCTCGGCGTTCGTCTTGAACGAGGCGCCGATGAGCCAGATCATCGGATAGAGCATCACCACGCCCACCGCGCACAGCACGACATAGCGGGTGAGGGCGGCCAGGCGCTCGCGGCGCAGGGTGAGACGGGCCTCGCGGTCGGAGGCGACGCGGTCCGAGGCAGCCGCGGGGTTCAGGGCAGCGGAATTCATTTGTGGTCCTTTTCACCGGCGTAGAAGACCCAGTACTTCGAGGTGAAGAACGACAGCGCGCTCAAGGACCCGACGATGGCGAACAGCACCCACGACAGCGCCGCGCCGTAGCCCAGGTTGAACAGCTTGAAGCTCTGGTCGTAGATGTAGAGCGACAGCAGGTAGGTCGAGTGCAGCGGGCCGCCCTCGGTGATCATGTAAGGGCCGTTGAACTCCTGGAAGGCGTGCACCATCTGCATGATCAGGTTGAAGAAGATCACCGGCGTGATCAGCGGCACGGTGATGCGGAAGAACTGCTGCGTCTTGCTCGCACCATCGATCTCGGCGGCCTCGTAGAGCGAGATCGGCACGTTCTGCAGCGCAGCCAGGAAGATCACCATCGCCGAGCCGAACTGCCAGGTGAACAGCAGGATCACGGTCCAGATCGAGTAGTGCTCGTCGGCCAGCCAGGCGATCGGCTCGAGGCCCAGCTTGCCCAGCACGATGTTCACCAGCCCGTGCTGCGCGAACAGGAAGCGCCACAGCACCGCCGCCGCGATCGAGCCGCCCAGGATGGAGGGCAGGTAGAAGGCCGAGCGGAAGAAGTTGATGCCGCGCAGCTTGAAGTTCAGCACGTGGGCGATGAACAGCGCAAAGCCGACGCGCAGCGGCACGGCCATCGCCACGAAGAACAGCGTGACGCCCAGGGACTTGCCGAACAGCGGGTCCTTGGTGAGCATCTGCTCGTAGTTCTCGGTGCCGATCCACACCGGGGGATTCATCACGTCGTACTCGGTGAAGCTCAGCGCAAAGCTCATCACGAAGGGGAAGAGCTTGAACATCAGCACGCCGAGCACGAAGGGCAGCACGAACAGGAAGCCCAGTCGCTTGTTCTCGTACATGATCTTGTCTCCTGGCAGCCGCACGCCGGCGAGGACGGGGCTGCGCGTTTGTCGAACAGGCGTCAGCGCGCCAGCCAGCCACCGTCCACGGCCAGGGTGTAGCCGTTGACATAGTCCGCGGCGCGGGAGGCAAGAAACACCACCGGGCCGGCCAGATCGTCCGGCGTGCCCCAGCGGCCGGCCGGGATGCGCTCCAGGATGGCCTGGTTGCGGTTTTCGTCGGCCCGCAGCTGCGCGGTGTTGTTGGTGGCCATGTAGCCCGGGGCAATGGCATTGACGTTGATGCCGTGCGCAGCCCACTCGTTGGCCATCAGGCGGGTGATGCCCATCACGCCGCTCTTCGAGGCGGTGTAGGACGGCACACGCACCCCGCCCTGGAAGGACAGCATCGAGGCGATGTTGATGATCTTGCCGCCTGAGCCCTGCGCGATGAACTGGCGCGCGACGGCCTGCGCCATGAAGAACACCGTCTTCACGTTCAGGTTCATCACGTCGTCCCAGTCCTTCTCGCTGAACTTCAGCGCATCCTCGCGGCGGATGATGCCGGCGTTGTTGACCAGGATGTCGATGCGACCCAGCGCCGCGACCGCCTGGCCGAGCACATCGGGAATGACCGACAGATCGGACAGGTTGGCACGCACGTCGATGAAGCGACGGCCCGTCTCGGCGATGCGGACGATGGTGTCCCTGGGCTCGGTGATGTTGACGCCGACGATGTCGGCGCCAGCCCGGGCCAGGGCCAGGGCCATGCCCTGACCCAGGCCGGTATCGCAGCCGGTGACGAGGGCGACCTTGCCGGTGAGGTCGAAGGCGGCGGCGGAGGTGGAAGACATGGCGGAAGTCATGGCTCGAGGGACTTTCGGACAAGACCGCCCCCTCGCAGCGGCATCAGGCCACCGGCGACAGGTCGGAGGATCGGGTTCGGGGCGGCCCGTCAGGGGCCTGGGGCGCGGGAGGGACCGCGCAGGCTCAGCGCAGCTCGGTCATCTTCACGTGGTCCATGTCCGGGAACACCTGGTTCTCGCCCACCATGCCCCAGATGAAGGTGTAAGCCTGCGTGCCCACGCCGGAGTGGATCGACCAGCTCGGGCTGATCACGGCCTGCTCGTTGCGCACCACGAGGTGGCGGGTCTCCTGCGGCTGGCCCAGCATGTGGAAGACCACAGCGTCGGACTTCATGTTGAAGTAGAAGTACACCTCCATGCGCCGCTCGTGCGTGTGGCAGGGCATGGTGTTCCAGAGGCTGCCTTCTTCGAGCTTGGTCATGCCCATCAGCAGCTGGCAGGTCGGCAGCACGTTCGGGACGATGTACTTGTAGATCGTGCGGCGGTTGCTGGTCTTCGGTTCGCCCAGCGTCTCGGGCGAGGCCTGCTCCAGCGTGATCTTGCGCGTCGGGTAGCTCGTGTGGGCCGGGGCGCTGTTGAAGTAGAGCTTGGCCGGATCGGCAGCGCTCACGCTCTCGAAGGCCACGTCGCGCGCGCCGGCGCCGATGTAGAGGGCCTCCTCGCGCAGCACCTCGAAGCGCATGCCATCCACCGTCACCACCGCGTCGCCGCCGATGTTGATCAGGCCGATCTCGCGGCGGGCCAGGAAGAACTCGGTGCCGGTGTGCTTGCCGAGCTCGGGCGAGAACACCACGGGCGCCTCGGCGGGCTGGATGCCGCCCACGATGATGCGGTCGATGTGGCTGTAGGTCAGCGTCATGCCGCCGGGCTGGAACACCGTGTCCAGCAGGAACTGCTGGCGCAGGCCGGTGGTGTCCAGGGTCTTGGCGTGGTCGCTGTGGATGGGCTGGCGGATGTCCAAGATCGTTTCCTTGTCGAGATGCCCCGTGCGCGGGGTGAAGTGGTCGTCAGTCGATGACTCGGTGTTTTCCAGAAACAGCGCTCTTTTATTAATGAACTGCTGTTTCATTTTTTTCCATGTCCTTTATAATGCCACCCATGCAAGCAAATTGCAATTTTTTTGGAACGTCGTTTTGAAAACGAAGCTGATCAAGCTGACACCATGAACCCTCCTGACACCCCGTCCATCGACCCTGCACCTGCGTTCTTCCTGGATGGAGACCACCCCTGGGAACAGGTGGCGCCTGGCATCGAACGCAAGATCCTGGGACACACACCCGAACTGCTGGGCGCTGTGGTGCGCTTCGAGCAGGGCGCCGGTGTCGGCACGGCCCACGCGCACGAGCTGCACGATCAGGTGGTGTACGTCCTGACCGGTTCGTTCGACGTGCTGGTGGGGCAGACACGCCGCGTCCTGCGCGCCGGGGATGCTTTTGTCGCCCCCAAGACCGTCTGGCATGAGGCCATCGCCCTGGAGCCCGCCAGCCAGCTCATCGACATGTTTTCACCGCGGCGGGACGACTTCTTCGCCTGACGCGGGTTTCCCGCTTCCGCTCGCTCCATCCCGCCTGCTGCGGGTGTGAGTGTCCGGCATCCCTGCTGGGTGCCGGCGCGGAGGCCTGGTCTGTGGTCTGACGCCACGGCGCATCCCCCTCGCCCCCGATGGACTGTCCCATGAGGCCCTCCGGCTTCAGGACGACCTTCGCCCGGGCTTCGCCCTGGATCGCTGCCGGCGCTTGACTGCGTGCGTGCCCTGCAGCGCATCCGCCGTCGATTCATTCATCGATTGATTCTGGAGACAGACCATGACCCTCTTCGTTCGCCCCACGGCCCGCCTGACCCTGCTCGCTCTGCCGCTGGCACTGACCGCCGCCCTGCCTGCCTTGGCTCAATCCGCCAACAGCGGCAGCAATGTCACCGTTTATGGCCGTGTTGATCTGGGCGCAGGCCGCTACGCCCAGGACATCAAGAGCAGCGAAGACACCAAGGCCATGGTGCAGGACAGCTCCACCGCCCGTCTGGGATTCCGGGGCACGGAAGATCTGGGCGGCGGTCTGAGCGCCTTCTTCAACCTGGAACACCGCTTCAAGGCCGATACCGGCGTGCAGGACGGCGTGATGTGGAAGGACAAGGCCTTCGTCGGCATCGGGCACAAGCAGTTCGGCTCGATCACGCTGGGCCGCATCAGCTCGCCTGGCGACAACAACGGCATCGCCGGCCGCTACGAAGCCTTTGGGGGGGACAGCCTGGCCTCCAACGGCAGCCGTGGCGCGAAGCTGGTCGCCAAGTGGGACAACACTGTGTACTACCAGGCACCGCGCTGGAGCGGGTTCTCGTTCGGCGCTGCGGTGTCCGAAGCCTCGGCGACCCAGCGCAAGCGGGTGTCCGGCATTCAGGCCGACTACATTCAGGGCCCCGTTCTGGCTTCGGTCACCTACCAGACCGACGCCAGTGCCACCGACGACTGGAAGACCCTGGCACTGGCCGGCACGTATGACTTCAAGGTGGTCAAGCTGATGGGCATCTGGGCGAAGTCCAGCGACCTGAACGTGGCCAACAACGGCGAGCAGACCGTTCTCACGCTGGGAGCGCAGATTCCGGCCGGGCCAGGCCAAGTGCGCGTGTCGTGGCAGAAGCGCGATGACAACGCGGCGCTGGGCAGTGCAGCCGAACGCCGACTGGGTCTGGGCTACCACTACCCGCTGAGCAAGCAGGTGTCGCTGAACCTGTCACTGGCGCACCATGGCTATCGCAAGGGCACCGTGGACAACGGGGTGATGCAGTACGAGACCGCCGTGCGCTACAACTTCTGATCCACACGGCCGGTGTGTTTCACACCGATGGCCGGCCGCACAGGTCGGCCATCGCCGCATGGGGAATCAGGGCGCCGCGGTGCTGGATGACACGGGCGGCCAGCGCGTTGCCCGCCGCAGCCGCTTCGGCCGGCGCCAGCCCCTGGAGCCGGGCGGCCAGATAACCCGCACCGAAGGAATCGCCTGCGGCCGTCGTGTCCACAACCCTCTCCACCGGCACGGTCGGCACCTCGGTCCAGCCCTGGCGATTCATGCGCACGCAGCTCGGCTGCGCCCCGCGCTTGACCACCACCTCCTCGACCGGCAGGGCATGGGCGAAGTCCAGGCCTTGCGCCTCGCCGCTCAGTCCGCGCAGCAGCATCTCGTCGTCCAGCGTCAGCAAGGCCAGCGTGCTCGTGCGGTAGGCGCGGTCGTACCAGGCTTGCGCAATCGAGCGGTCCGGCCACAGGCGGGCCCGATAGTTGTTGTCGAAGACAACCCGTGCGCCGCGTGCGCGCAGCCGCTCGGCCAGCGCGATCAGCCGGTCGCGGCCGTCGCCGTCGAGGATCGCCAAGCTGATGCCGCTGAAGTAGAGCAGGTCGATCGTGTCGGCCGCCGCCTCCAGCGGAGTGAGCGCCTCGTCGAAGTAGGCCCGCGCGGCACTCTGGTCGCGCCAGTAGAGAAAGGTGCGTTCGCCCTGCGGGTCGACCTGGATCTGGTAGAGGCCCGGCAGCCGCCGGGGATGCCGGTGCACCAGCGTGCAGCCAATGCCCTCCTGCGCCCAGCGCCGCAGCAGCTCCGTGCTCAGCGGGTCTTCGCCGACCGCGGTGGCGTAATCCACCGCCAGTCCGGTGCTGGCGCTGCAGCGCGCCAGGTAGGCCGCCGTGTTCAGCGTGTCGCCGCCGAACGACTGCTGCATCGCGCCGAAGGCCTGGCCCTGCAGTTCCAGCATGCATTCGCCGAACAGCACCGCACGGAAGGCTTGGGATTGCGGGGAAATCATGTTTATTCCAAATTCAATGAAACATGATTTCATTTTAAAGAGCGAGTGCAGCAGCAGCAAGCGGCTTCACGACGAAAATGCCCCGGCGCAGGGCCAGGGCACAGGACCGGCAGCAGGCGCCGAGGGAAATGCGTCAGGCTCTGCTCAACGCACCGCACCCGTGGTGTTGACGTACAGCGCGTACAGCGAATGGCTCGCGGCCATGAACAGCCGGTTGCCCTTGGCACCGCCGAAGCACAGGTTGGCGCAGCGCTCGGGCAGGTGGATGTGGCCGATCGGGCGACCTGTCGGGTCGTAGACGCGCACGCCGTCCAGAGCGGCGGCCTCGGTGCCGGGTGCGCCGCTGGTCCCGAAGCCGCACCAGAGATTGCCGGCCACGTCGACAGCCATGCCGTCCAGCGCTCCCGGCCCGTCGGCATCGACGTGCAGTCGCTTGTTCGACAGCGTGCCGTCGGCGGCGTGGTCCCAGGCCCAGATCAGACGGTGCGGCGCGGCGCGGCTTTCGATCACGTAAAGCACCGACTCGTCCGGCGAGAACGCCAGCCCGTTCGGCCCCGCAAGATCGTCGAGCACACAGTCGATGCGCCCGCTCGCCGCGTCGATCCGGTAGACCGCGTGCGGTCGCTCCGGCGTGCCGGGCTCGCCTTCCCAGTGGCCGTGCAGCCCGAAATCCGGGTCGGTGAACCAGACCGCGCCGTCGCGGCGGCACAGCGTGATGTCGTTGGGCGAGTTCAGCCGGGCGCCCTCGAAGTGATCCGCCAGCACGGTGAGGCGGCCGTCATGCTCGGTGCGCGTGACGCGACGGCTCAGGTGCTCGCAGGTGAGCAGCCGCCCCTGCGCGTCGCGCGCGTGGCCGTTGGCGTTGTTCGCAGGCTGGCGAAACACGCTCACCGCGCCGGAGCAGTCGTCCCAGCGCAGCACCCGGTCGTTCGGAATGTCCGACAGCAGCAGAAAGCGCCCGTCGCCGAACCACACCGGTCCTTCGGCCCAGCGCAGCCCGGTGGCCAGCCGCTCGACACTGGCGCTGTAGAGACGCAGCTTCAGGAAATCCGGGTGCAGGATCTCGATGGCGGGATCGGGATAGCGCAGCGACAGCGGCTCCGTCATGTCACTCGCCCCGGAAGAAGGGACCGTCCTGGACGAACTTGCCGCCCTGGTGAACGACGGCCGGATCGTCGCGGTCCAGCACCGGCTGGGCGGCTTCGAGCTGATGCCGGAACACCTCGGAGCGATCCTGCGGACGGTAGCCGAGATGACGGGCCGAGGTGTTGTCCCACCAGCTCGTGGCGTTGTCGCTCATGCCGTAGACGACGGTGTGGCGCACGACCGGCGCGGTCAGCCCCGTGACGATCAGCCGTTCGGTGTCGTCCAGGCTCAGCCAGGTGGCCAGCATGCGCCGCGTGGTCGGTGCCGGCAGCGAGGAGCCGATGCGGATGCTGACGGTCTCGATGCCGTGACGGTCCCAGTAGAGCTGGGCCAGGTTCTCGCCGAAGGCCTTGGACAGGCCGTAGAAGCCGTCCGGGCGCACCGGGTCGCGCGGGCTGATGACCTCGTCCTGGCGATAGAAGCCGGTGACATGGTTGGAGCTGGCGAAGACGATGCGCCGGACGCCATGGCGGCGCGCGGCTTCATAGAGGTTGACCATGCCGACGATGTTGCCGTCGAGAATGGCCTCCCAGGTCTGCTCGGTCGAGACGCCGCCGAGATGCACGACCGCATCGACGCCCTCGAGCAACGCAAGCACCGCAGCGCGGTCGGCCAGGTCGGCGACGATCGTCTCCTCGCCCTCGGTGGCCGGAGCCATCGGCTCGCGGTCGCTCAGGCGCAGCTGGTCGCAGTAGGCCTTCAGGCGAGGGCGCATCTCGCGGCCGAGATAGCCGGCCGCACCGGTCAGCAGGATCCGGCCGAAGCGGATCGGGGAAACAGGACAACTCAGCATCGGGGGAATTCCTGGGACGCGATCACTTGAAGAGGCCGGGCAGCCACAGCGAGAAGGCCGGCACATAGGTCACCAGCAGCAGACACACCGCCAGCGCGCCGTAGAACGGCCCGATGGTGCGCATCACCTGCCCGACCGAGATGCCGCCGATGGCGCAGCCGACGAACTGCACCGAGCCCACCGGCGGGGTGTTGAGGCCGAGCGCGCAGTTGATGAGCATGATGATCCCGAACTGCACCGGGTCCATGCCGAACTGCATCGCGATGGGCAGGAAGATCGGCGTGCAGATCAGGATGGTCGCGGCCATGTCCAGGAAGGTGCCCAGCACGAACAGCAGCAGGTTGATCATCAGGAAGATCACCCACGGCTCGGTCGAGATCGACTGCATCAGCTCGCCCGTCTTCTGCGGCACCTCGTAGAGGGCCATGAAGTAGCCGAAGGCCGCCGAGATGCCGATCAGCAGCAGCACCACGCCAGTGGTCTTGCACGCCTTGGCGCAGGCCTTGAGGAAGTTGTCCCAGGTGAGCGATTTGTAGACCAGCGTCGTGATCAGCAGGGCCCAGGCCACCGCGATCGAGGCCGACTCGGTCGCGGTGAACGCGCCCGACAGGATGCCACCGAGAATGATCACCACCACCAGCAGCCCCGGCAGCGAGGCCAGGAAGGCCGCCAGCACCGCCGCCCAACCGCCGAAGCCGCCCGGCCGCACCGGATAGCCGCGCTTGACCGCCACCCAGTAGGCTGCTGCCAGATTGCACAGCGTCAGCAGGATGGCGGGCACCAGCCCGGCCAGCATCAGGCTCAGCACGCTGACCGAGGCGATGCCCGACGTCGCCAGCGTGAAGATGATGAGGTTGTGCGAGGTCGGCATGATGGCGCCGACCAGCGCCGCGTGGGTGGTGACGTTGACCGCATAGTCGGCGTCGTAGCCGTCCTTCTTCATCAGCGGGATCATCACCGAGCCGATCGCGGACACGTCCGCCAGCGGCGAGCCGGCCACGCCGCCGAAGATGGTGCAGCCCAGCACGTTGCTCATGCCCAGGCCGCCCTTCACATGGCCAACCAGGCTGTTGGCGAAGCGCACGATGCGCTCGGCGATGCCGCCGTAGAGCATCAGCTCGCCCGCGAAGACGAAGAAGGGAATGGCCAGGAAGCTGAAGACCTGCATGCCGCCGACCATCTTCTGGAAGACGACGGCGATCGGCAGGCCCGCCGCCAGGATCGTCGCCACCGACGACAGGCCGATGGCGAAGGCCACCGGCACGCCCAGCAGCAGCAGCACGGTGAAGCTCACCGCGAGAATGGTCAGTTCCATGCGGGCACCACGTCCTCTCCGCGCAGCAGCGCGATGATGTGCTCGATCGAGAACAGCACGATCAGCACGCCGGCGATGACCAGTGGCAGATAGTCGATGCCGTCAGGCACCGGCAGCATCGGCTTCTTCTCGCCCCACTTGGCCGCCATCCAGCGCCACCCGCCGTGCACCATCAGCGCACCGAACAGACCGACGAGCGCGTGGATGAGCAGCTCGATGCGATGACGCCAGACCTGCGGCAGCAGCGCCACCATCGATTCGAGCCCGATGTGGCCGGCATCGCGCACGCCCACCGCCAGCCCGAACGCGGTGACGAACAGCACCAGCAGCATCGACAGCGCCTCGGCCCAGGTCGGGGTGTCGTTGAAGACGTAGCGACCGATCACCTGGTACTGCACGCACAGCACCACGGCGATCAGGCCGGCGACCGCCAGCATCAGGCTGAGCCGGGACAGCCCGGCGCAGAACTTGGTGTACATGGTCCTGCGCCTCGCCTTACTTGCTGTCCTGGATGGCCTTGACCAGGCGCTTGAGGTCGGGCGTGGTCATGAACTTGTCGTAGACCGGGCCCATCACCGCCTGGAAGGACTTCTTGTCGACCTCGATGATCTCGGCGCCGCCGGCCTTGACCGCAGCCAGCGACTTCGCCTCCTGCTCGTCCCACTTGCGGCGCTGGAAGGCGACCGACTCCTTGGCTGCGGCACGCACCAGGTCCTGATCGGCCTTGGGCAGCTTGTCCCAGACGATCTTCGACATCAGCAGCATCTCGGGCGCCATCGAGTGCTCGGTCTTCGAGTAGTACTTGGCCGATTCGTAGTGCTTGACGCTGTCGTACGAAGGAACGTTGTTCTCGGCCGCGTCGATCAGGCCGGTCTTCAGGCCGGTGTAGACCTCGCCGAAGGGCATCGGCGTGGCGTTGCCCCCCATCGCGCCGACCAGCGCCACCCACAGGTCCGACTGCTGCACGCGCACCTTCATGCCCTTGACGTCGGCGACCGTGCGGATCGGCTTCTTGGCGTAGAGCGAGCGCGCACCCGAGTCGTAGAAGGCCAGACCGACGAAGCCCTGCTCCTCGCAGGACTTCAGGATCTCCTCGCCGACCACGCCGTCGAGCGTGCGACGCATCTGTTCGATCGAGCTGAACAGGAAGGGCATGGTGGGTACCAGGGTCTTCTGACAGATGCCGTTCATCGGACTGATGTTGACGCGGGCCATTTCCAGCGCACCGATCTTGAGCTGGTCGATCGTCTCCTTCTCGGTGCCCAGCGCCCCCTTGTTGAAGACCTTGATCTTGTGCTTGCCGCCGCTCTTCTGCTCGAGCAGCTGGCCCATGTGCCTGACGGCCGCCACGGTCGGATAGTCGTCGGAGTTGTGGATGTCGGCCGAGCGGAAGTCGACCGCCTGGGCCAGCGGGGTCAGTGCGGCCAGCGCGGCGGCAGCAAGAACGGCATTCAGTCTGGACATGCTTGTCTCCTCAGGTCAGTGTCGCAATGGTCGGATGTCGTACCAGTGATTAAACGTTTAACCTTCCATGAGGGTCAAGCAAATCGTTGCAAGGGTATTCACTAGGAACGTATCCTGTCATGTGCGGGGAATAAACGTTTTACCTGGACGATAGAATCTGCGTCATGACAGTGAATTCCAGAACGCCCATCGCCGCGCCCGAGGGGGCCGGACGCCGCCGTGCCTCGACGATCCGCGATGTCGCCCAGGCGGCCGGCGTGTCGACCGCGACGGTGTCGAAGTTCCTCAACGGCGGCCAGCGCTTCACCCGTGAAGTGGAGGAGCGGGTGGCGCAGGCGGTGCGTGATCTGGGCTACAGCTCCAACCCGATGGCGCGCGGCATGATCACCGGCCGCACCGGCAACGTCGGCATCGTGGTGCTGGATGTGCGCAACCCGCACTTCACCAGCCTGATCCGCGGCGCCTCGCGCCCGGCGGCCGAGGCGGAGCTGAACCTGCTGTTCGCCGACATCGCCGAGGGTCTGGCGCCGGAGCTGCCGACGCTGCAGGCGCTGAGCCGGCGGGTCGACGGCCTGATCGTCAGCGCGCGGCTGTCGGACGAGGCGCGGGCCTGGCTGGGTGCCTCGGACATGCCGGTGGTCTACTACGGCGGGCCGCCGGCGCAGCAGGACTGCAGCAGCGTCGGCATCGACAACCGCGCCGCCGCCGCGATGCTCGGTCGCCACCTGCGCGAGCTCGGCCATCGGCGCCTGCGCTATGTGGGATTCTCCGGCGCCCGCTGGAGCCAGGAGCGCTGGCTCGGGCTGCAGCAGGCCTTCGAGGGCAGCGGGGCCGAGCTGCACCGCCATGATGTGAACGAGGCCAGCGCCGACGAGGGCGAGCGCATCGCCTCCGAAGTGCTGCTGAGCGCGGACGCACCCGACGCGGTGGTGGCCTACAACGACCTGATCGCGCTGGGCCTGCTCGGCCAGGCGCAGGCACTGGGCCTGGCCGTGCCCCACGACGTCTCGATCGCTGGCTTCGACAACATCGTCTACGGCCGCTACACCAGCCCGGCGCTGACCACCGTCGACAGCGGCAGCGAGCAGACCGGCGAGCGCGCGATGCGCCGGCTGATCGCGCGCATCGGCGGCGATCCGGCCGCCAGAAGCGGCCATGAGCTGATCGCCGCGCGGGTGATCGTGCGCGGCTCGACGCTCGGCCGCCCGGCTGTCAGCCGAGGCGAGGGCCGCACGCGGTAAAGTCGACCGTTTTTCCGTCCATCTCCGAACCCATGTCGCTGCACCCGCCCGCCGAACGCCGCCGCCCCCGCACCCTCGCGCTCGAACTGGTCGCGTCGATCGGCGAGCGCATCCGCGACGGCCAGCTCCCCCCCGGCACCAAGCTGCCCACCGAGGCGGCGATCATGGCCGAGTTCGCCGTCAGTCGCACCGTGGTGCGCGAGGCCATCTCGCGGCTGCAGGCCAGCGGCCTGGTCGAGACGCGCCACGGCATCGGCACCTTCGTGCTCGGTCTGGGCGAGGCACCGGGCTTTCGCATCGCGCCCGAGCAGGTCGCCACGCTGCACGATGTCATCGCGATGCTGGAGCTGCGCATCGGGGTGGAGACCGAAGCGGCCGCGCTGGCCGCGCAGCGCCGCACCGAGGCCGACCTGACCGCGATGCGCGCCGCGCTGGCCGAGGTCACCGCCGCGATCGAGGCCGGCCGCGACGCGGTCGAGGCCGACTTCCACTTCCACCTGGCGATCGCTCGCGCCACCGGCAACCATCACTTCGCCGAGCTGATCGGCACGCTGGGACGCACCATCATCCCGCGCTCGCGCCTGGACGGGCAGAGCACGCCGGAACAGGAGCAGGAGCGGCGCCACTACCTGCGCCGGGTCAACGCCGAGCACGACAGCATCTGCGACGCGATCGCCGCCAGCGACCCGGAGGCCGCACGCGCGGCCATGCGCACCCATCTGGCCAACAGCCGTGAGCGCCGCCGGCGCATGGGCGGTGCCTGAGCCCTGCTGGTCAGCCCTCTAGGCAGCCCCTGCCGGATCGACTAGATTCAGCCCATGCCTTTCCGCCTTCACGGTTTCGACGGCTGCTTCCAGCTGGTCATCGGTGATCACCTCGCCCGCAGCGTGCGCGGCGTGCCGTGCTCGCCGCCTTCGTGCGCCTGAGCCGCCCTCGCGGCTTCCCCCTGTCCTTGTTCCCGTCGTCGTGATCGACGCGGCCGATGCGGCCCGCGCGTTCGCGTTCGCCCCTGCACGTCCCGACCTCCGCCGAAGGAGCCTGTCATGGCTGACCCGACCGTTTCCGCTCCCGTTTCCGTTACTACGCCCCTGTCCTCCCCCCGTACCGACCTGTTCGACAACCCGATGGGCCTGTGCGGCTTCGAGTTCGTCGAGTTCGCCGCGCCGACCGCCGGCGTGCTCGAGCCGCTGTTCGAGCGAATGGGCTTCTCGCTCGTCGCCCGCCACCGCTCCAAGGACGTGGTGCTCTACCGCCAGGGCGAGATCAACTTCATCGTCAACCGCGAGCCCAGGAGCCTGGCGACCTACTTCGCCGCCGAGCACGGCCCCAGCGCCTGCGGCCTGGCCTTCCGCGTGAAGGACGCACACCGCGCCTATGCCCGGGCGCTGGAGCTGGGCGCACAGCCGGTGGAGATCCCGACCGGCCCGATGGAGCTGCGCCTGCCGGCCATCAAGGGCATCGGCGGCGCGCCGCTCTACCTGATCGACCGCTTCGAGGACGGCAAGTCCATCTACGACATCGACTTCGAGTTCCTGCCCGAATTCGAGGATGCCGCGAAGCGCCGCCCGGTCGGCCACGGCCTGCGCCTGATCGACCACCTCACGCACAACGTCTACCGCGGCCGCATGGCCTACTGGGCGCATTTCTACGAGCACCTGTTCAACTTCCGCGAGATCCGCTACTTCGACATCCAGGGCGAGTACACCGGCCTGACCTCGAAGGCGATGACCGCGCCCGACGGCCTGATCCGCATCCCGCTCAACGAGGAGGCGCGCCAGGGCGGCGGCCAGATCGAGGAGTTCCTGATGCAGTTCAACGGCGAGGGCATCCAGCATGTGGCGCTGCTCTGCGACGACCTGATCGCGACGGTGGACGCGCTGCAGATGGCCGGCGTGCCGCTGATGAGCGCACCCAACGCGGTCTACTACGAGATGCTCGCCGAGCGCTTGCCCGGCCACGGCGAGCCGGTGGACGCGCTGCAGACGCGCGGCATCCTGCTCGACGGCTACACCGCCGGCGGCACGCCGCGCCTGCTGCTGCAGATCTTCAGCCAGCCGCTGCTCGGGCCGGTCTTCTTCGAGTTCATCCAGCGCAAGCGCGACGAGGGCTTCGGCGAGGGCAACTTCAAGGCGCTGTTCGAGTCGCTGGAGCGCGACCAGATGCGCCGCGGCACGCTGCAGACGGCGGACTGACCGCGACTCTGCCCGGGACCTGTCCGCTCGGCAGGTCCTGCAAGGCGCGACGGCGCCCGGACAGGTGCCGTGACACCGTCTCGGGCGCCAGGTCGGTCAGGGCCGCGATGTCGGTGAGCCGGGGCAGCTGCACCCCCTCGAGCAGACCCAGCAGGGTCTCGACACGGTCTGCAGCGGCGCCGTGCCGCAGTCGTGCCAGGTGCATCTGGCGCTGCCGCGCGGACAGCAGCTGCCGTCCCAGCAGCGCAAGCCACTGGTCCTGAGGCACGGGGCCGAGCAGCGCCACCTCGGTGGCCACCAAGGCCACGCCCCGGCTGCGAGGCAGCTGACCCAACAGCACCTCGACACCCAGCAGATCGCCGGGCAGGGCCAGCGTGATGGCACTGTCGTCCTCGCCAGGCAGGTCCAGCCTCATCGCGCCGGAGACCACCACCATCGGCATGCTCATCCGGCCGGGCCGAATGATCTGTTCGCCTCGCCTGTACAGATCGCGGTCCGTGCCACACCACGACAGCGGGGCCTCAGCAGTTCGGGTAGGGGTGTGGGTGTGCATCGTCACTTTCCGGAGATGAGGGCGTTGGCGTGCTGATCGCGGTCCCAGGGGGACTGCAGATCCTGAAGGGCTGATCGGCGCACCAGGTCATGGTCGGCCGTGCGAAGGGTGTCCGCGGGGTCAGGTGCCGCCAGCAGCGCAGACGAGAATGAAGGATCCGGGCTGCGGTCCGGCTGGCGAGCCACGACGGCTGACGACCCGGCCAGGGCCGGCATCGGGGGACTGGCCCAGCCGTCGCCGATGTGCACGGCCAGCGCGTAGAGAGACAGGACGGCCGCCAGATGGGCGGCGATGAAGAGACGGATGCGCGGCATGGCGCTACTCCCGGAGAACGGACCGTGAATCGAGAAGGCCCGGACCGGTCTGCCGGAGCGGAGCCGGAAGACAGGTCGCGAGGGCATCGGGATCAGGGAACAAGACATCGGGACCACAGCGCCGGGCAGATCGCCACGGCGTGCGGGTGATGCTCAGTTCAACGGCACGGAGGAGCGCGCGGAGCGGGCCGGATCCAGCCCGGCTCGTCGTCAGAGAAGGTCGAGAAAAAGAAGAACGGCGCCGCGCCCACCGCTTGAGCGGACACACCGGGCAGGCCAGCCACCGGCAGCAGGCCGAAGGACCCGGCATGCGTCAGGCAGTAGGCGCAGGCTTCGTGCAGCGGCCCAGGAACATCGTCCGGCCGAGTGGATGTCTGTTCAAGGACTCGGCCGTCCGGAGCCTGCAGAATCCAGACGGCGCCATTGGACGCGCAGATTTCGACCCAGCCGCCCGCCCGGTCCTGGCTGGAGCGGTGGCTTGCCGCGAAGGCCTGCGACAGCGAGGGCACCAGCGCGTTCAGCAGCACCGCCAGGATGGCGATGCTGCTGATCAGGCGTCGGTGGATTCGCCAGTGCATCTGGAGGTCGGTCGTCCGGCGCAGTCAGCGACTTCAGTGCTGATGCTTGTGCTCGGGGGCGGCTGCAGCCGGCCGGGCCGCGTTCATCGCCCGGGCCTCGGCGCTCACCTCCACTGCGCTGCGCTTGCCGTCGCGGCCCTCGATCACCAGCGTCAGCGGCACCTTGTCGCCGGCATTCACCGGCTTGACCACGTCGATCAGCATGACGTGATAGCTGCCCGGCTTGAGCTCCAGGGCCCGGCCCGGGACGATGTCCAGCGCGTCGATCGCCTTCATCATCATCCGGTCACCCTCCATGCGCATCTCATGGATCTCGACGATCTTCGCAGCAGCGGATTTCGCCTCGACCAGCCGCACCGGTTCGGTGCTGGTGATCTGCATGAAGGCGCCGGTGGCCTTCTGCTGGGCAACGGTGGCGCGGACCCAGGGATCCTTGACGGTGACCTGGGCGAGTGCGGCGCCGGTGGCCGTGAACAGCGCGGTGCAGGCCACGAGGGCGCGAAGAGAGTGCTTCAGGGACATTCGTCTTTCCTCAGGTTGTTGCTGAAAAGTATGGGACAGATCGGTCTGTCCTCCATGGGGAAGGGGTGCGAAGGTGAGTGAATCAGTGACCGCAAGGCCGTGCGGGTCTTTCCCGGAGATCATGACCACGCCCGCGAAGGTCGGCGGCAGCGGTCCGGGTGCACAGCACGTGTGCTCATCCTGGCGCCGCAGCGCACGCTTCAGGACAAAAAGAGGGGCCATCTCGGTCTCCATGAACTGTCGGATGCAACTTCAGAAAGGAAGCTCGGCGGTGTGCCGGCCTTGCCAGATCAGCCGCAGCCCCGCCCAGACCGGACGACGACCGGCCGCCGGCTCGGCGCGTTCGGTGCCGGTCTCGGCCAGCAGTTGCCAGCCTGGAGCCGGTGTCCAGCCGGCCGACACGGCCAGCCGCCAGGCTGGCTGGTTCGGCGTCAGCGCGGCATCGGCCGCCACGCCGGTCGCACCAGGCCCGATCAGGCGGTGGTCGCTGGCCAGCCGCTCGGCGCGCAGCGCAAGCGTCCAGTCCGGGCGGACCTGCCAGTCGGCCTCGATCCAGCCTCCGGTGACGAGGCCACGGTAGTCGGCCGTGCCGCTGGCGGAGGCAAGCTGGCCGCGCTCGCGCTGCGCCATCGTGGCCAGCGTCAGCCCCAGCGGGCTGGCGTCCGGCTGCCAGCGCAGGCTGACCGATGCCACCGTGCTGCGGCCATCGAAGCAGGTCACGCCGATCAGGCTGCGGCTGCAGTCGGGGGCGGCGTGGGTGTGGCCGCTGCGGGTGCTGGCCGCATGGGCACCGCGGTTGCGCGGCTGCAGATGGATCGCACCGGCCTCCAGGCGCCAGTCGCCCCGGCGCAGCCGAAGCTGCAGTCCGGGCGCAATGCCGCTCTCGGCCGAGCCGGGCAGGGCCTGGGCCCGCCAGCCGCCGACCTCGATCCGCTCGAGCACCGTCGCATCGTCCGGGCCATGCACATCGCCCTGCCAGTGCAGCACCACGCCATCGTCGATCCAGTCACCATCCGACACCGCCTGGCGCACCAGCGGCATCTGCGCGAAGCGGTCCAGGTGACCCGCCGTGTCGATCATGCTGCCCAGCGGCACAGTCATGCGCCCGGCGCGCAGGCCGATGCGGGCACCGGAGGCCAGCTCGCGCTGCCCGTCGAGCCGGGCGGTCTCCACATGGGTCGTGCCATCGCCATGGCGGCCGATGTCGACGCTGGCCTGCAGCCGCGTCATGTCGGTCGGATCCAGCCGCAGCGCCGCACCGACCGTCGCATGCTCGAGGCGCAGGCCACGCTGCTCGTCGAGCGTCATGCCACTGCCAAGCACGCCGGAGCGGCGGGCCACGGGCCAGGCCTCGCGGGCGGCCATGGCCGACAGGGCCGCGGCCGCACGCACGCTCCATCCGGGCGCCTCCAGCGCCTCGTCGGACTCGCGCTCGTGTGCCTGCGCACCGGCCAGCGACAGCAGCAGGGCGCCAGCCAGCCATGCCGGCCGTGGCCAGCTGGTCCGCATCGGGCTTCGGGGCATCGTCGTTCTCATCGTGAGGCAAACGGATCGGCATAGGCCGGGTCCGTCAGCAGGTTCTCGTCGGTCAGCGTGCGCAGGAAGGCCACCAGGTCGGCCTTGTCCTGCGCGGTCAGCGCGATGGCGCCTACCAGATCGCTGCGGTAGGGGTTGGCACGGCCGTCGCCCGCGTGCGGGCCGCTGGCGATCACCCGGCCGCCGGCGGCGTAGAAGTCGAGCACCTCCTCGAGCGTCGCGATCGAGCCGTCATGCATGTAGGGTGCGGTCACCGCGACATTGCGCAGCGTCTGCGCGCGGAACCGGCCCATGTCCTCGGCCTTGCCGCTGAGCTCGAAGAGGCCGCGGTTGGGTGCCGGAAATCCACCCCGGCCGTCGATGTTGTAGAGACCGGTGTTGTGGAAAGGCGTGTCGACCAGACGCAGCCCGAGGTGATTGACCTGATCGTTGAAGTTGAAGCTGCCGTGGCAGTGGAAGCACTCCGCCTTCTCGCCGTTGAACAGGTTCATGCCGCGGGTCTCGGCCGCGCTGAGCAGCAGCTCGCCGCGCTGGGCCCGGTCGAAGCGGCTGTTGCCCGAGATGATCGAGCGCTGGAAGGCTGCGATGGCCTTGATGACGCTGTCCCACTGGATCGGCTCGGCCTGGCCGGGAAACACCTGGGCGAAGCGGCTGCGGTAGTCGGGATCCTGGCGCAGACGCGCCAGCACCTCGGCCTGGTTGCGGTCGGTCACGCCCATCTCGACCGGGTTGTCGCCGAACAGCGGCGCCAGCATCTGCTGCTCCAGCGAGGTCAGCGAGAAGTTCGCCCAGGTCAGCAGCGGGCTGTAGGCGACATTGGCCAGCGGCTGGGCGTTGCGCGGATGGGCTTCGCCGGTCGAGCCCAGCGAAGTGGCCCGGCCGTCGGTGAAGGCCAGCGACTGCAGATGGCAGCTCGCGCAGGCCTGCGTGCCATTGCCGGACAGGCGCCTGTCATGAAAGAGATGGCGTCCGAGTTCGACCTTGGCCTCGCTCATCGGGTTGTCGGCGGGCACCACCGGCACCGGAAAGCCGGCAGGCAGCCGCCAGGTCCAGGATCCGGTGCTCAGTCCGGTGTCGGTCGCCTGCGTGCCGCCGCCGCAGCAGCCGCCCAGCAACCCTGTCGCCAGGGCTGCGGCCAGTGCAAGCGGGGCGGCGCAGGCCGCAAGGAGACGGCGGCCTGCGGCGATCATTTCGCGATCGCGCGGAAGACCGTGCCGCCCGACTTCACGCCGTCCAGCATGGTGAACATCGCGGTGCACTGCGGATCGCTGGCCGAGGACATGCATCCGCCCGCGGTGCCAGTGGTGTTCTGCGTCACGTTGTTGCCCGCGAACAGGGCCTGCAGGTCGACGGTCAGGCGCTGGCTGGTCGGGTTGAAGGCTGCCACTCGCACATCGAACTGGTTCGGGCTGGTGCAGGTATAGCCGCCGGTGCCGGTGGCGGCCGCATCGGCGACGCAGCCGGTGGAGCCGAGGTGATACGGGAAGACGCTGGTGTTGGCGGTCGCGGTCGTCACGCCGGCCGTGGTGGTGGTGGCCTGGGTGCCATCGGCATTGATGATCTGCACGCCGCCGGTGTAGGTGTCAGGCGTGGTGGCGTTGACGGGGCTCAGCTCGATCTTGGTGAACTTGCGGCCGGCCTGCCAGGACCAGGCCATGCCGGGCACGCTGCTGTCGATCGGCTTCGGGGTGGTGGCCAGCGCCGGGTTGCTGTGGTTCCACGACGAAGGCACGCCCAGCGTGAAGACCGCGCCGACATAGCTGCCCGCCGGCACGCTGCCGGTGATGCGGGTGTTGGTGCCGCCCGTGCCGCCGCTGTTGTTGGTGCAGGTGCCGTTCTCGAAGTCGATCAGCGCGATGGTGTCGTCGCCGGCCTTGGCCTGCCAGATGCTTTCGTCGAGCGTGACCGCCACCGCGGTGCCGTCGGCCTTGAGCAGCTTCAGGTTCGAGACATAGAAGCGCAGGTCGGTCAGGCGGGCATCGACCGCGACGCCATTGCGGGTGGCCACGCCGCTGACGGTGGTGCTGGCGCAGTCGCCAATGTTCAGCACGGTGGAGCCGACGGTGGCGGCGAAGTCGATCGCGACCGACTGGGTGGTCGCAGCAGGAGCCGTGGTGCTGCCCGTGTCGTCACTGCCACCGCCGCAGGCGCCGAGCAATGCGGCAAGGGCCAGAGGAGACAGCTTCAGCAGGGTCGGGGCGGAGCGATGGAACGGTGTCATGGAAAAGGTCTTTCAAGAAACGGGGTGGAGAAGAATCTGACGGGCCGCCGTTCGGCGGCGCGCCCGGCGCTTGTCCAGCCAGCGCCACAGACCGGTCACGGCGAGCAGCACCGGCAGCACGCCGCACAGGCAGACGAGCAAGCGGCCGACCGGGCCGAAGCCCTCGCCGCTGTGCAGCGGATGCATCCACTGCCAGACGGTGTCGCCAGCGCTGAAATGGCGCGGATCGCGGCGGGCCACGATCTCGCCGCGGCTGGCCTCGATCCAGACGAGGGTGTCGGGAAAACGGTCTCCGGGCTCGCCGGGCTGGCGCAGCCGGATGCGGTAAAGCCCGCCGTCGGTGGCCGGCGTGTCGATCCAGAGCACCTGGGCACCAGGGAAGGCCTGCACCGCCCGCGCGATGACGGCGTCGGCATCCAGTCGCGGACCCGCCGTCTCCGTGGGGGGCGGCACGGCGGGTCGGGGCATCGGCGTCAGCGGCGAGACGCTGGCGATCATCGGCTTGACCCAGTCCGGCAGCGCCAGAGCCGAGCCGGTCAGGGCCAGGATCAGCAGCAGCACTGCACCAAGCGCGCCGAAGACGGTGTGCAGGTCGTAGACCCGCCGCACCGTGGACACGCCCCGGCGCAGCCGCAGTGCCTGGCGCCAACGCCCGCGGGCCGGCCACCAGATCACCAGACCGCTGATCAGCGAGACCGCCAGCGCCACGCCGCCCCAGCCCACCACCTTCACGCCCAGCTCGCCGCCGAGCAGCGAGAAATGCAGGTCGTAGATCCAGGTGCCCGGGGTCTGGCCCCAGAAGCGGTTGGCGAGCAGCGTGCGGCCACTCGGGTCGGTGGTGGCCAGCAGCGGCGCAAAGTAGGCGCCCTGCGTCTCGACCGGCTTGAGAAAGCGGGCGGTGACCGGCTCGCCTGGCCGAGACGGCACCTCGATGCGCCAGCCGGTGCCGCGCTGCGGATGGGCCGCGACCAGCGTGCGGTGCACCTCGGCGATCTTCGCGGGCGCGCTCACGCCGGGCTGCTCGCGCAGCCGGGCATCGAGCAGGGCATCCAGGCCGCGGTAATAGACCAGCAGGCTGCCGGTCACGCCCATCAGCAGGAACCACAGCCCCAGCGCCAGACCCAGCAGCTTGTGGATCTGCAGCCACACGCGGCGCGCGCGTGGCGAGACCGCGCTCACAGATCGCTCCGCAGCGCGAACGACACGCTGCGTGGTGCGCCCGGCGAATGCAGCGACTGCGTGCCGTCATGCCAGACATATTCGGTGCGGCGGTCGGTGGCGTTGCGCACCCAGGCTTCCAGCCGCAGCCGCGGCGAGAACTGCCAGCTCGTGCCCAGGTTCAGCACGGTGAAGCCACCGAAGCGGCCGGTGCTGTTGGTGCGCTCCAGGAAGTAGTCGCCCTGCGACTGCAGCTCGGCCGACAGGCGCCAGACCTCGTTCGGCATCCAGTTCACGCCAGCCTGCACCATGCGGCGCGGCACATGGTCGATCTCCTTGCCCTGGGTGGCCGGCGCCGACGGGTCGGGGGTGACGATGATCGCCTTCTGCAGCGTCAGCGCGCTCCACAGCTCCAGCGTCGCGGCGGGCAGCAGGCGCAGCTGCAGGTCGGCGCCACGGCGGCGGGTGGCGCCGATGTTGTCGGAATCGCCGCTCGGATCGTTCAGGCGCCGGCGCACCTCGTCGGTGGCGGTCTGCTGCCACACCGCAAGGCGCAGCGTGGTCGCCTCGTCCGGGGTGAAGCGCAGGCCCGCCTCCCAGCCCTCGTTGATCGAGGGCTTCAGGTCAGCCTGGCGCGGCGGGATCTTGTAGGCGGCCGCCTCGGTGCCGATCTGGAAGGTACGCCCCCAGTTGGCATGCAAAGCAAGCTGCGGCTGCACCTGCCAGAGCAGGCTCATCTTGGGCTGACTGATGGTGCCGTAGTCGTTGACCGGTGACTCGACACCAGTCAGGCGATTGGTGAAATGGCCAGCCACCCGGTCCAGTCGCCAGCCCGGCACCAGCCGCAGCGCGGGCGTGGGCTGCACCAGCGCCTGGGCATGCACGCCAGCGACATGCAGGGTGTAGGCCTGATCGCGCGTCTGGGTGCCGCGCACCCGCTCGACGGTGGCGTAGCGCTGGCTGATGTTGTCCTGCGACTCGATGTCGATGCCGCCCTGCAGCGCCAGATCATGCAGACCGGCACGGCTCGCCAGCATCCGTGGACGCCAGCTCAGCGTGGTGGCGGCGCCCACCTGGGTCTCGCTGGTCAGGCGCTCCTGCTGGGAGACCGAGGCCGAGAAGCGCACCCAGCGATCATCCGAGAAGCGGTTGACATGGAAGCGGCTGCTCGAGCTGAGCTCGGGCGAGAGCGCCCCCTCGAGCTGCACCGCCGCCTGCACGGTGTGGCGACGGCCGCCGTCCGTGGCGACATAGGCGGGAGAACTCGACGGCGCGCTCTGCGCCACGCTGCGCACGAGATAGCCCGGCTCGTCGGCCTCATGCTCGAAGTAGCGCAGGCTCAGGCTGCGGGTCCAGCCGTCGCCGGCATGGCCGAGGCGAAGCGACAGCGCCTGGCGCGTCGATGCGGCATGGTCTCGCCAGCCGTCCGAGGTCTTGCGACCTGCAAAGAGATTCAGGCTGACACCGTCAGCCGACAGGGCACCGGCATGCGCCAGCTCCACGCTGCGCTGTCCGAACGAGCCCCCCCCCAGTCGAACCGTGCTGCCCTGGCCGCCCTGGCGGGTGCGCAGGTCGATGCTGCCGGCGATCGCATGCAGGCCGTGACGGGCATCGCTGGTGCCTCGCACCACCTCGACCGACTCCAGCTCAAGCGGAAAGACGCTGTCGATGTAGGGCATGTTGCCGTTGTGGCTGTTGGCCGGTACCCCATCGATCAGCAGCTTGACCGCGTTGACCTCGCCTTCGCCGTTGAAGCCACGCAGCGAGACCTTGCCGGATGTGGTGCCCTGCTGGAAGGGGGTCAGCAGTGCCCCGGGCACCAGGCTGAACAGCTCCCAGGTGGTCTGCACCGGCTGGGGCTCGATCACGTCGCGGTGCAGCGTGTCGACCGAGGTCAGCAGCTGCCGGGCCGACAGCGCAGGGCGGCGTGCCGAGCGCACGTCGATGCGGCCGATGTCGAAGCGCGGCGTGGCCGCCTCGGCCGTGGCCGCGGCGGGGTCCTGCGCCTGCGCTGCAGCCACTGGCGGCAGCAGCATCAGCGCGCACAGCCACGGCAGCGTTTTCTTCTGGAACGGCACCGGCGAGATGGTGAATGTGATGGCAGGCATGAACGGAAATTCGCAAGAAAAAGCGGCAGCCCGTCGCGACCGGAACGAAGGCCGGACGAGCGCAAGCCGGGCTACACCGTGCAGGTGCGGCCAGAGCAGGATTCAGGCGGGATGGAGAACGATCGACGGATGTGCAGCCGCCGCCGCGGGCGTGCTGCGGCCATGGCGCGGCACGCTCGATGGTGCGCGCTGGCGTGAATGCGTCGGATCAGTTCGCGCTCAGACGAGCGCAGGCGGGGCCCGGGCGGGCAGAGGAGGGTGATGTGCCGCCGCATCCGGCACGAAGTCGATGCGCAGCACCGGCACAGGCAGGGGCTCGAGCAGGCGGTAGTCGGCGCGGCGGTCCGGCTCGGGGAGCAAGGCGCCCAGGGCCGGGCTCAGGCAGGCCGGGCAGTGGTTGCCGCCGGCAGCGTCCGTCATGCCGATCGCGCCGGCATCGGTGCGCGAGGATGCCGGCATCGTGGCCGAGCAGATCTCGGCCAGCATCGCCGCGCGCACCGGATCGGCGGCGGCCAGCAGGCGCGACAGCGTCGGCGCCAGCGCGACCATCATCAGCAGCGCGATGGCCGCGCTGACGAGACGGAAGCTGTGACGACGCCAGAAGATCATCCAGCGATGATAGTGAAATCGGACATGAAACTTCATGATCCCGTCACGATGTTGCCGGATGCCCACATTCAGGGAAAATCTCGAGCCTTGGCGCACCCGTGCGCCATCGCGTCATGTCATGACACTTTCATGACCCGTGTTCACGATGTGCCGCATCACTCTGTCGCCCAGCGACGCTGACTGCGAGGACACGATGGCCAAGGACTTTTCGCGGATGGAAGACTCCAACCGCAGCACCAACCCCAGCATTCACGAGATGTCCAGCCCGACCCGCCGCCTGCTGCTGCGCGGCGGCCTGGGCGGCGTGGCCGCCGGCCTGCTCGGCGGTCTGGGGGGCTGCGCCAGCCTGGGTCTGGGCGCGGCATCGGCCGGCCGCGGCATCGGCTTCGCCTCGGTGCCGATGCGCGCGGTCGACCAGGTAGTGGTGCCTGCGGGCTACACCGCCTCGGTGCTGTACCGCTGGGGCGATCCGGTCGGCGCGACCGCCGGCCAGCCCGCCTTCCGCCTGGACGCCAGCAACACCGCGGCCGAGCAGGCGCTGCAGGCCGGCATGCACCACGACGGCATCCACTATTTCCCGCTCGGCAGCGGCGCCGACGGCTCGGCACGCGGCCTGCTGGCGATGAACCACGAGTATGTCGACGATGGGCTGCTGCACGCCGACGGCATGAAGACCTGGTCGGCCGAGAAGGTCGCCAAGTCGATCGCCGCGCACGGCGTGTCGGTGGTCGAGGTGCAGCGTCAGGGCGCGGCCTGGTCGGTGGTGTCGCCGTCGCGGTACGCACGCCGCATCACCGCGGCCACCCCGATGGCGCTGACCGGTCCGGCCGCCGGCCATGCGCTGATGCGCACCGCCGCCGACCCGGCCGGACGCACCGTGCTGGGCACGCTCAACAACTGCGGCAACGGCGCCACCCCGTGGGGCACCTACCTGACCTGCGAGGAGAACTTCGTCAACTACTTCGAGGGCCCCGAGCAGCCCGACGCGCACCAGAAGCGCTGGGGCCTGAAGAAAGGCAATGGCGCCGCCTACCGCTGGCACGAGCATGAGGAGCGCTTCGACGCCAGCCGGCATCCGAACGAGTTCAACCGCTTCGGCTGGGTGGTCGAGATCGATCCGGCCGACCCGACATCCACGCCGATCAAGCGCACCGCGCTGGGCCGTGCCGCACACGAAGGCGCAGCGCTCGCGCTGACCGCCGACGGCCGCGCCGTCGTCTACATGGGCGAGGATGCGCGCTTCGAGTACCTCTACAAGTTCGTCAGCCGCGACGCGATGAAGCCGGGCGGCGCAGCCGCCAACCGCGAGCTGCTCGACCACGGCACGCTGTTCGTGGCCCGCTTCGATGCCGACGGCCGCGGCGAATGGCTGCCGCTGGTGCATGGCCAGGGTCCGCTCACCGCGGCTCAGGGCTTCGCCGACCAGGGCGAGGTGCTGATCAAGGCACGCCAGGCCAGCGACCGGCTCGGCGCGACGAAGATGGACCGCCCGGAATGGACTGCCGTCGACCCGGTGAGCAAGGAGGTCTACTGCACGCTGACCAACAACTCCAGCCGCGGCGGCAACAACCAGCCGGCGGTGGACGCGGCCAACCCGCGCGCCAACAACACGATGGGACACATCATCCGCTGGAAGGAAGACGGCGATCTCGACGCGCGCCGCTTCGCCTGGAACCACTTCGTGCTGGCAGGCGACGCCACGCTGGCGCGTGCCGACGCCCGGGGCAACATCCGCGGCGACACCTTCGGCAGCCCCGACGGCCTGTGGATCGACCCGCGCGGCACGATGTGGATCCAGACCGACGTGTCGACCTCGACGCTGGGCAAGGGCGACTATGCCAACCTGCCCAACAACCAGATGCTGGCCTGCGACCCCACCCAGGGCGAGATCCGCCGCTTCCTGCTCGGCCCGGCCGGCTGCGAGGTGACCGGTGTGGTGATGACACCCGACCTGCGCACGATGTTCGTCAACATCCAGCACCCGGGCGAATCGCCCAGCGAGCGCAGCGATCCGGCCGACCCGATGAAGCTCTCGCGCTGGCCCGACGGCGCCGGCCGGCCGCGCTCGGCCACCGTGGTGATCCGCAAGGACGACGGCGGCGTGATCGGAAGCTGAGGCGATGCGGATTTCCGGACGGACTGAAGCGCAGCCGGCGGTGCGTCATCGCGCCGTCCCGCGGTCTTCACGCGCCTGTCACCGCCAGGGCCGATCGTGAGATCCTGTCACCGTGCCCCAGGAATCAGGAGTCCGCGATGTCCACGCTGCCTGTCACCGCCCGCCGCAACCGGCCAGCCCGTTCCGTGTTCGCGTTCCGGGGCTCGGTCCTGGGCCTGCAGCTGCTGGCCCTGGCCTGCACGCTGCTGTTCGGGCTGATGACCTGAGCCCCTGATGGCCCGGGCGCTCGGGCCGATCTGAAGTCTGCACGGATCACCGAAGCTCACGGACGCTGCCCAGCCTGAGCCCATCCGATTCTTGCCACAGGCTTCCACCAGGATGTGCGCATGAAACCGCTTGCTCGTTGCCTCGCGACCGGCCTGCGCCTGGCCTGGCCCGCGCTGCTGCTGTCGGCCGCCACGCTGCCGGCCGTGGCGCAGTCGGCCGCCTGCGCCTCCCCCTTCACCGCCGCACCGGCGATCCAGGGCCGGGGTGCCGCCACCGCTCTGGCCGGCGCGACCGTCACCGTCCAGGGCATCGTCGTCGGCGACTTCGAGGGACCGTCGCCGGCCCTGCGCGGCTTCTACCTGCAGGACGAGCAGGGCGACGGCGACGCCGCCACCTCGGACGCGATCTTCGTCTTCAACGCCGACCGCGACGAGGTCAGCGTCGGCCAGCGAGTGCGGGTGACCGGCACGGTGTCGGAATTCCAGGGCCAGACCCAGCTCTCCGCGCAGGCCGGCACGCTGGTGGCCTGCGGCAGCGGCACGGTCGCGCCGACCGACCTGCGACTGCCCTTCGCCAGCGCCGACGAGGCCGAGCGCCTCGAGGGCATGCTGGTGCGGCTGCCCCAGACGCTGCAGGTCACCGAGCACTACCAGCTGGCGCGCTTCGGCCAGGTGCTGCTGAGCTCGGCCGGCCGCCAGATCCAGCCGACCCAGACCCATCCGCCCGGCGCGGCCGCACAGGCGCTGCTGCAGGCGCAGCAGCTCGACCGGCTGATCCTCGACGATGCGCGCAACGCCCAGAACGACGACCCGATCCTGTTCGCCCGCGGCGGCCTGCCGCTGTCGGCCACCAACACCCTGCGCGGCGGCGACAGTGTCAGCGGCGTGGTCGGCGTCATGACCTGGACCTGGGCCGGTGCGAGCGCCAGCGGCAATGCCTGGCGCGTGCGCCCGATCGGCGCGCTCGGCGGCAGCCTGCCGGCCTTCCAGCCGACGAATCCGCGCCCGACCCATGCGCCACCATCCCAGGGCACGCTGCGCGTGGCCTCGTTCAACGTGCTCAACTTCTTCGACAACGTCGCCGGCTGCACCGGCGGTGTCGGTGGCACGAGCATGGCCTGTCGCGGCGCGGGCTCCGATGTCAGCGGCGCGGCCGCCCAGGCCGCCCAGTTCGCGATCGAATACCCACGCCAGCGGGCCAAGACGGTGGCGGCGATCGGTCGCATGAATGCCGACGTGGTCGGCCTGATCGAGATCGAGAACGACGGGCACGGGCTGGGCAGCGCGCTGCGGGCGCTGGTCGACGCACTCGATGCCGCCAGTGCGCCCGGCACCTGGGCCGCGCTGGATGTCGATGCACGGCTGGGCACGCCCAACCGCCTCGGCAGCGACGCGATCAAGGTCGCGCTGATCTATCGCCCGGCCCGGGTGAAGCCGGTCGGCCGCACCGCGGTGCTCGACAGCGCCGAGTTCGTGCGCGGCGGCGATGCCAGCGAGCGCAACCGCCCGGCACTGGCGCAGGCCTTCGAGCAGACCGACGGCGCGCGCTTCGTCGTCGCGGTCAGTCACCTCAAGAGCAAGGGCAGCGCCTGCGACACGCCGGACGCCGGCGACGGCCAGGGCGAATGCGCCCAGGTGCGCCGTCGCGCCGCGGTCGCGCTGCGCCAGTGGCTGGCCACCGATCCGACCGCCACCGGCGAGGCCGACCTGCTGGTGATCGGCGACCTCAACGCCTATGCCCGCGAGGAGGCGGTCACCGCCTTCACCGCCAGCGGCTGGACCGATCTGATCGCTCGCGACGAGGGCGCCCAGGCCTCCAGCCATGCCTTCGACGGCCGCTGGGGCTATCTGGACCATGCGCTGGCCAGCGCTTCGATGGCGGCACAGGTGGTGCGGGCGCAGCACTGGGCGATCAACGCCGACGAGCCGGCCGCGCTGGACTACAACATCAACTTCAAGAGCGCCGGCCTGCAGGCCTCGCTGTACGCGGCCGACGAGTTCCGCAGCTCCGATCATGATCCGGTGCTGATCGATCTGCGGCTCAGGCGCTCGCGTCAGCCACCAGTGGCCGGGCCGACTGCGCCTCGAGCCAGCGGCCCATCGCCTCGGCGGGCATCGGCCGTGCGATCGCATGGCCCTGCACCGCATCGCAGCCCATCAGGGTCAGCCGCGCCAGCGTGGCGGGCGACTCCACCCCCTCGGCCACCGTCTCCAGCCCGAGCTGGCGGGCGATCTGCAGGATGGAGGCCACCAGCGCAGCCTCGCCCACAGGATCGACCGACTCCATCTGCCGCATGAAGCTGCGGTCGATCTTCAGCCGATGCACCGGAAAGCGGTGCAGGTAGGACAGGCTGGAGTAGCCTGTGCCGAAGTCGTCGATCGCCAGGCGCACGCCCATGGCGCGCAGCTCGGTCAGCCAGCGCGGGGCCTCGTCCTCGTGGCCGATCAGCACCGACTCGGTCAGCTCCAGCTCCAGGCGCTGGGCCGGCAGGCCACTGCGGGCCAGGGTGCGGCGAACCTGCTGAGGAAAGTCCGCCATCCTGAACTGGACCGAGGACACATTGACCGACATCACCAGATCCGGCCAGGACAGCGCCTGACGACAGGCTTCGTTGAGCACCCACTCCCCCAAGGGCCCGATCAGGCCGCTTTCCTCGGCCACCGGGATGAATCGGTCCGGACCGATCTCCGACGCCTCGGCGCTCGGGCGCCAGCGCAGCAGCGCCTCCACCGCCACGATCCGACCACCGGCCAGGCAGCGCTGAGGCTGGTACAGCAGAGAGAACCCGCCCGGCAGCGCCTGGAGCGCCTGATGCAGGGCGGAGCGAATGCGCTCGTGCTCGGTCAGGCGCGCCAGCATCGGCGGAGAGAACAGGCAGGGCTGGCGCCGACCGGCACGCTTGGCTTCATAGAGCGCGGCGTCGGCATGGCGCATCAGCAGCTCGGCGCGGCGACCGTGCTGCGGCGAGCAGGCCACCCCGATCGACATGGCCGCAGGAATGACCCGCCCGTCCAGGTCGAAGGGCTGCTCGACATGCCGGGCCAGCTGGGCGGCCAGATGCAGCGCGTGCTCGCCCGCCGGACCCGCCTGCGTGATCACCACCATGAACTCGTCACCGGAGAGCCGGCACACCATGCCCCGGTGCCCGACCTGGTCCGCGAGCCGCCGGGCCACCGCGCACAGCAGCTGATCGCCCAGGGCATGACCGTAGGTGTCGTTGATCTGCTTGAAGCCATCGAGGTCCATGCAGAGCACGCCCACACCCGATCCGGATCGGCTCGCCTCGGCCGAGCGCAGGGCCTGCTGCAGCTGCTCGATGCCCTGCACCCGGTTGGGCAGGCCGGTCAGCGCATCGTTCAGGGCCAGGAACTCGAGCTCCAGATGGCGGCGACGGCGGTCGACCTGCCAGCTGACGGCACAGATGTGCAGTGCACAGAGCATCGCCATGTAATCGATCCAGGCCAGGGTCTTGAGCAGGTCCGGTGTGACGGGCAGCCAGCTGTGGCTGTGCATCAGCAGCAGGTAGCTCTGCATGCCGACGAAGCACAGCGTCAGGCTGATCTGGATGGCACGCAGCTCGGGCCGCACGAGCGGACGACGCCAGATCGCCAGCGGCCAGAGCAGCACGCCGAGCATCACCAGCAGGTTGACGGCCCGGAGCGGCTGGGCATAGTTGTCGACCATCGGCACGGCCAGCGCGCACAGCACCGCCAGCATGCCGGTCAGCAGCAGCGCACCGCTCCAGCCTTCGCGGTGGCACAGCCTCAGCAGCCGCAGCGAGGCCAGGGAGAACAGCAGGCTGGTCAGCGCCCCCGACAAGGCGATCAGCGGAAGCAGCCAGTCACGGTGGTCACGCAGCAGATGAGCCCAGAGCTGCCCCCGGAACGCCGCGTCGAAGACAGCCACCGCCAGCACCCAGCCGCCCAGCAGGCAGAAGCGAGACCGTCTCGTCGACAGCATCAGCAGGCCCAGGACTGCCGCCGCGGTGACCGTGACCGTCTCGAGCAGCATCGAGCTGGCCTCGTGCTGCCTGTAGAGGGACTCCGGCCACGCCTTCACGACCGTCGGGGGCACATTGCGGTCCTGAAGCCGCAGAAGCAGGCGCACCGTCTCGCCGGGAGCCAGCGTCAGTGGCAGCACCAGATCGGTTCCGGCGAACGCGGCCAAAGGCTGAGGCCGCTCCAGCCCCCCCTTCTGCTGTTGCAGGATCTGGCCGGAGGCCGGATCGAGCACCTGCATCTGCAGATCCGCGATGCGCCAGCCTCGCATCACGATCAGCCGGTGCTGAGGCTGCGCCGACGCATTCGTGAGCAGGCCGGTCAGCCAGACGGTGGCGTTCTTCCAGAGCCCGTCACGCTGCGCCAGCGTGGCAGGACGCCACCCGGGCTGACCCAGCACGGCGGCATCTGCCGAAACCGCTGCAGCCGGCTGCTGCAGCACCTGCATCGACTCGGTCAGATCGAGGCTGTGGTCCGGCCAGGACGAAAGATCGACCGGGGTGGACGCCAGCGCAGGCACTGACGCCATCAGGCCCCCGAGCAGCCAGAGGAGCGAGGTGGCAAGCGCGTGAAAGAAAAGGCTGGGCAGACGGCGCATCATCCGGGACAAGCCCGGGGAAACAGCGATCCAGGCAGCAAAACAGATTGGTACCAACTATTTTGCCGGAGAAAGCACGGCCTGCCAGCGCGCTGTCAACGCCACGTCATTTTTCTCACTTTTTGATCGGAAATTTCCGCTTCGTGCCGAACCGGCATGGGAATGCGCGGTTTCCGCAAGTGATTTCATGAGATGCAAAAAACCGTCATTCGGTCCAATCAGACACTCTGCCGCTTCGCAGCCGGCGTCGGTCGGACTGCTCCATGCCATGACCTTCCATCCTCATCGCCCGCCCCCCTCCGGCCTGCGTCTGTCCCACCGGCTGGCCCTGGGTTTTGCCGCGATGCTGCTGCTGTTGCTGGCCCTGAGCGGCCTGGCGCTGCAGCGCATCGAGATGCTTGATCGCACGCTGGTGCGTCTGGCCGGCGCCGAAGCCGAGCGCAGCCGCATGGTGCGCGACCTCGAGCGCTGCGCCCAGGCCTACGGCTCGACGCTGCGCAGCTTCGCCGCCGCGGACCCCACCTCGATCGAGGCGCTCTACCGCAATCTCGAAGGACAGGTGAAGACCTGCACTGCGGCCTTCGACCAGGCGCGCACGACCGTGAACGATCCGCAAGGGCGCAAGCTGCTGGACGCGGCGCGCGCCGCCCAGGACCAGGCCGTGATCATCATCGCGCAGGCGCGCAAGGAGTACGCCAGCCGCGGCGAGGCGGCGGTGGCCTTCGGCATCCGGGTCGCGATGAGCTACGAGCAGGAAAAGCAGGAAGAGAAACTGGTCGCCTGGACGCAGGCGCTGCGCACGCTCAGCGACTGGGATGATGCCGCGCAGCGCCAGGTGGCCGAGGCGGCCGCACCGGTGGCCACGCAGGCCCGCCAGGTGCTGCTCGGCGGTGCGGTGCTTGCGCTGCTGGTGGCGGCCGGACTGGGCACCTGGCTGACGCGCGACATCAGCCGCGGCCTGCGCCAGGCGGTCGATGCCGCCGCGCAGATGGCCTCGCACGACCTGTCGCGGCCGATCCCGCCGGGCCGCGCCGACGAGATCGGCGAGGTGCTGCAGGCACTCGAGGATCTGCGCCAGCAGATGAACCGCATGGTCAGCGGCGTGCACGAGGCCGCGGCATCGATCAGCCTGGCCGGCGGCGAGCTCGCCAGCGGCAGCCAGGACCTGAGCCAGCGCGCCGAGCAGGCCGCAGCGACGCTGCAGGTGACGCTGGGCACGCTCGACACGCTGAGCGGCTCGGTCACCGAGACCGGTGGCTCGGCCCGCCAGGCCGACGAGCTGGCGCGCTCGGCCAGCGAGGTGGCGACCCATGGCGGGCGCACCGTCTCGCAGGCGGTGTCGACGATGGGCGAGGTCGAGACGGCCGCGCGCAAGATCTCCGACATCATCGGCATCATCGACGGCATCGCCTTCCAGACCAACATCCTGGCGCTAAATGCCGCGGTGGAAGCGGCCCGGGCCGGCGAGCAGGGCCGCGGCTTCGCGGTGGTGGCCGGCGAGGTGCGCAGCCTGGCGCAGCGCAGCACCCAGGCCGCGCGCGAGATCAAGTCGCTGATCGGCGATTCGCTCGACAAGGTGGCCGCCGGCTCGCAGCAGGTGCGCCTGGCCGGCGACAGCACGCAGGCGCTGATGTGCTCGATCGAGCAGGTCTTCGGCCTGATCACGACCATCTCGCAGCAGGCCAGCGGCCAGATGGGCGGGCTGGAGCAGACGCGCGGGGCGCTGCAGCAGCTCGACGCGGTGGCGCAGCAGAACGCGGCGATGGCCGAGCAGACCGCCGCTGCGGTCAGCGCCCTGACCGAGCAGGCCGACCGGCTCGGCGAGCTGGTCGGCGACTTCCGGCTGCAGGCCGAGGCGGCCTGAGACCGCTCGGATCAGGCCTTGGGCGGGGTCTGCAGCATCCACTCGTGCGCCGGGTCATTCTTGAAATGCCAGGCGCGACCGGGACCGGCCATCACGTTGAGGTAGTACAGGTCGTAGCCGTGCGGCGCCACGCAGGGGTGGTAGCCGCGCGGCACCATCACCACGTCGTGGTCCTCGACCACGCAGGCCTCGTCGAGGCTGCGGTCGTCGGTGTAGACGCGCTGGAAGGCGAAGCCCTGCGGCGGGTTGAGGCGGTGGTAGTAGGTCTCCTCCAGCAGTGTCTCCTCCGGCGGCACGTCGCGGTCGTGCTTGTGCGGGGGGTAGCTGCTCGAATGGCCGCCCGGCGTGATGACCTCGGTCACCAGCAGGTGATCGGCGGTCGGGTCGTCGGCCATCAGCACGTCGCAGACGTAGCGGGTGTTGCTGCCCTGGCCGCGCACGCTGCGGCGCATGGTGCTGCCGTCGATGCGGCGCACCGACTTGCCGCCCTCGTACGGGGCGGTGCACAGCGCCACCTCCGCCGCGCCGCGCGCGGTGATGACGACCGCCTCGCCGCCGGGCACGTAGAGCGCGTCAGGCGACTTCTCCTCGAAGACGCTCTCGCGCGAGCCCAGGCCCGCGTGCGTCGCGCCACCGACCTGCACGTCGACGGTGCCGGTCAGCACGACCAGGCAGAGCTCGCGCGCACCGGTGTCGAGCGACTCGTGCTCGCCGGCCTGCAGGCGCAGCGCGCGAAAGCCCACGTGCGTCCAGCCGGCGCGCTCGGGCGTGATGTCGCAGATCTGGCGGCCGTCGGCGGCCTTGACCAGCAGGGGAGACTGGGGCATGTCGGCTCCTGCGGGCGGGGTCAGACCGCGGTGGCGTCGATGCGATCGACGATGGCGCGCAGCGTGTCGTAGCCCTTCTTGGCGTACTCGTAGCTCGGGGCCACGGCCGGATCCTGCTCGGCCTCGACCACCAGCCAGCCTTCGTAGCCGGCATCGTGCAGCGTCGAGAGCACGGCGTCGTAGTCGATCACGCCATCGCCCGGCACGGTGAAGGTGCCGTTGATGACGCCGTTGAGGAAGCTCCAGCTCTCGTTGCGCGCCTTGGCGATGACCTGGGCGCGCACGTCCTTGCAGTGCACGTGCACCACGCGGCCGACATGCTTCTTCAGCACCGTGACCGGGTCGGCGGCGCCGCCGAAGTAGGCGTGGCCGGTGTCGAACAGCAGGAAGACCTTGGCCGGATCGGTCAGGGCCATCAGCTTGTCCACGTCGGCCGGGCTCTCGACATAGGCGCCCATGTGGTGGTGATAGGCCAGCTTGATGCCGTAGGTCTCGATCAGGTGCTGGCCGAAGGCGTTCAGGCGTGCGGCGTAGCCGGCCCAGGCGGCCTCGTCCTTGAACTTCGGGCGCTTGGCCACCGGGGTGTCGATCTGGCCCTGGATGGTGCCGGCGCACTCGCCGTAGACGACCACCTTGACGCCGTTGTACTGCAGCTTGCGCAGGTGGGCCTGGGCGCGCTCGATCTCGGCGGCGACGGCCTGCGCGTCGGTCTGGCCGGCGGGCACCTCGGCCAGGAAGCCGGAATACCAGCCCGAGACGCAGACCAGGCCGAACTCGTCGAGCTTGGCCTTCAGGCCGGGGCCGTCCTTGGGGAACTTGTTGCCCAGCTCGAAGCCGGCGTAGCCGATCTCGCGGCCTTCGGAGAGCGCCGTCTCCAGCGGGGTCTCGCCGCCCAGCGAGGGCAGGTCGTCGTTCATCCAGGACAGGGGATTGATGCCGATGCGGACGTTCCAGGACATGGTGGGGTTCCTAATCGAAAAGCAGTGAATGCGGTCTGCGAGGGGTCGGAAATCTTCGGGCGGGCAGCTCGGTGGTTCAGTTTCAGTTGAACTGCTTCTTCTTGGCGTCGAGGTAGCGCGCGTGCGCGGCCTCGACCTCGGGGCGCTGCGAGACCTGCGGGATGGCGACCTCCCACCAGGCGCCGCCGTCGCCGGTGGTGCGGTGGTGCGTGGTGTCGATCACCAGCACCTGGCTGCGGGTGGCGCGGCGCGCGCGCGCCATCTCGCGGCGCAGCTCGGCGACGTCGCGCACGTGCACGGACTCGGCGCCCAGCGAGCGGCCGTTCATCGCGAAGTCGATCGCCGAGGGCACGCCGCCCTCGGGGATGCAGTCGTCGAGCATGTTGTTGAAGCTCGCGCCGCCCGACTTGACCTGCAGCCGCTCGATGCAGCCGTAGCCGCGGTTGTCCAGCAGCACGACGATGATCTTGCGCCCGAGCATGACCGAGGTGGCCAGCTCGTTGTTGAGCATCATGTAGGAGCCGTCGCCCACCATGACGATCACCTCGCGCTCGGGGCGGGCCATCTTCGCGCCCAGGCCGCCGGCGACCTCGTAGCCCATGCACGAGTAGGCGTAGTCCATGTGGTAGTTGCCGGGCACGCCCGAGCGCCAGAGCTTGTGCAGCTCGGCGGGCAGCGTGCCGGCAGCGCAGACGACAATGTCGCTGGCGCCCGAATCGAGGCCGATGTCGGCGGCCGACTCGCGCACCGCGCCGATCACCTCGGCGTCATAGGGCAGGGTGCCGGCGGCGGGCGTGTTGAGCGTCAGCTCGGCGACGCGCGCCACCCAGCCGGCGGCCAGGTCGCGCGCCTGCGCGGTCCAGGCGGCGTCGGCCGTCCAGGCGCCCAGCGCGGCGCCGAGCTGGGCCAGGCCGTCACGGGCGTCGGCCACCAGCATGCGGCCGCGCTTCTTGCCGGCGTCGAAGGGCTGCACGTTCAGGCTCAGCAGCTTCGCGTGGGCGTAGAGCGCATGCGAGCCGGTGGTGAAGTCCTGCAGCCGCGTGCCGACGGCGAAGACGAGATCGCAGTCCTCGGCCAGGCGGTTGGCCGCCGGCGAGCCGGTCACGCCGATCGAGCCCAGGTTGAGCGGATGGTTCCAGGCCAGGCTGCCCTTGCCGGCCTGCGACTCGGCCACCGGGATGCCGTGGGCCTCGGCGAAGTCGCGCAGCGCGTCCCAGGCCTGGCTGTAGAGCACGCCGCCCCCGGCGACGATCAGCGGCTTCCTGGCCGACTTCAGCAGCTCGGCGGCTGCAGTCAGCTCGCGCGCCTCGGCCGGCGGGCGGCGGAAGCGGATCACCTCGGGCTGGAAGAAGTCCTCCGGCCAGTCGTGGGCGAAGGTCTGCACGTCCTGCGGCAGCGCCAGGCAGACCGGGCCGCACTGGGCGGGATCGGTCATCACTGCAATCGCCCGCGGCAGCGCCACCAGCAGCTGCTCGGGCGTGGTGATGCGGTCGAAGTAGCGCGTCACCGGGCGGAAGCAGTCGTTGGCGCTGAGGTCGCCCTGCTCGAAGCTCTCGACCTGCTGCAGCACCGGGTCGGGCAGGCGGCTGACGAAGACGTCGCCGGGCAGCAGCAGCACCGGCAGGCGGGCGACATGCGCCAGCGCGGCCGAGGTGACCATGTTGGTCGCGCCCGGCCCGATGCTGGAGGTCACCGCCATGATGCGCTGGCGGAAGTTCGTCTTGGCGTAGGCGATGGCCGCGTTGGCCATGCCCTGCTCGTTGTGGGCGCGGAAGGTCGGCAGCACCGCCTTCTCGGCCTGCAGCGCCTCGCCCAGGCCGGCCACGTTGCCGTGGCCGAAGATCGAGAACACGCCGCCGCAGTAGGGCAGCACCTCGGTGCGGCCGTCGGGCTGGGTGACTTCCGCCTTCAGCGCGGCCAGATAGCGCACCAGCGCCTGGGCCACGGTCAGTCTCACGGTCTTCCTGTCCATCATCGATCTCGCTCGGGAATTCTGGGGAACAAAAGCGTTCAGGCGGCGGCGGCGTGGCGGCCGTCGTGGCGGCGTTTCCAGGCCTCGACCAGCGTGGCGAAGTTGCGCGCCACCTCGTCGATGAAGGCCGCATCGTCGATCTGGCCGGCGAACCACTTCAGCGAGGCCTCGACCCACAGCGTGCGCCCGACCATGAAGCCCTTGACGATCGGGTTGGTGGCCTGCGCGAAGCTGTCGGCCAGGTACTGCAGCGGCTGGTTCAGGCCCAGGATGACCGCACCGCGGCAGTGGCCGTCGCGCTCGGCCACCAGCGCGGCCAGGCGGCTCCAGCCCTCGACGCTCATCGGCGCGAGCTTCCACCATTCCGGCCGCACGCCCAGGTTGTAGAAGCGCTTGACCGCGCGCAGCACCACCTCGTCCTCGGTGCCGGCAGCCGTCATCGCCTTCGGGGCGATGATCTCCAGCAGCAGCTCGTTGCCGCTCTCGCGGGTGGCTTCCCAGAGCTCGAGCACGCGCTGCTCCTGCTCCAGGCGCAGGTCCACCGCGTCGTCCGGGTGGTAGTGCACCAGGCACTTGACCACCTGCTCGGTCGGCCAGTGGATCAGCGCCGAACCCACCGAGCGGGTGCCGTCGAAGCGCAAGGGGCGCGAGCCCGGCAGCTCGACCGGGCGGCCCACCCACCAGCCGCGGCCGGTGGCGGCGGCCAGCGCGTCCTGGCCGTAGTCGCCGCCGTCGATCAGCACGCCGGTGTGGCCCTGGAGCTGGTGGCTGACTTCCACCTGCTCGGCCGCCTTCACCAGCAGCTGCTTCAGCGCCGGGATCCTCGACTCGTCGGCGCCGGCCTCGCGCGCCAGGTCATAGAACTGGCTGCGGTGGTCGAAGGCCATCACGCACAGCTCGTCCCAGACGGCGCGCGCCGGGCTGACCCGGTGCAGGTGCGCCAGATCGCGGTCGGCATCGACCTTGGGGTTGCGGCTGCCGGAGAACCAGTGCGCCAGCTCCGCCGGCGTGGGCATCGCCGCCGAGCAGGCGTGGCGCGAGACGACGATGGCGCCGCAGGCGTTGGCGGTGCGGGTGGCCTCCAGCCAGTCCTGGCCGCGCAGCAGGCTCGCCAGCAGGCCCGACAGGAAGGCGTCTCCGGCGCCCAGCACGTTGAGCACCTCGACGCGCTCGCCGCGGAAGGTCGGCGCGTGGTCGATCTCGGCCGGAATGTCGCCCTCGATGACGCAGCAGCCCAGCGCGCCGCGCTTGACCACCAGCACCGCGCCGGAGACCGCACGCACCGCGCGCAGGCAGGCCATCAGGTCGCCGGGCACGCCGCCGGCAATCAGGAATTCCTCCTCGGTGCCGACGAGCAGGTCGAACTCGCCCAGCACCTGCTGGAGCTGCTGCGTGACACGCGCGTCCGGCACGTAGCGGTTCTCGCCGGCGCCGCGCGAGGTCAGGCCCCACAGCACCGGGCGGTAGTCGATGTCGAGGATGCGCACCGTGCCGTGCTTCTTGGCGTAGCCCAGCGCGGTCAGCGCCGCCTCGCGGGTGGTCGGCGTCGAGAGGTGGGTGCCGGTCAGGGCCAGCGCGCGGCACTCGGCGATGAAGTCCTCGCGGATCTCGTCGGCGCGCACCGCCATGTCGGCGCAGTTCTCGCGCACGAACAGCAGCGGGAAGGTGTCGCGGTCCTTCAGGCCCAGCAGCACCAGCGCGGTCAGGCGCTCGGGGTCGGTCTGCAGCGCCGACGTGTCGCAGCCTTCGCGCTCGAGCGTCTCGCGCAGGAAATTGCCCATCTGGTCATTGCCGACGCGCGAGACCATCGCGGTCTTCAGCCCCAGGCGCGCCACGCCGAACGCGACATTGCCCGAGGAGCCGCCCAGGTACATCTGGAGGCTGCGTGCATCCTCCAGGCGGCTGCCGAATTGCTGCGCGTACAGATCGACCGCGACGCGGCCCAGGCAGGCCAGGTCGATGCGGCGCCCGGCGGGGAAGTTCAGGATGCTCATGAAAGGTGTCCGGCCTGAGGTGGAGGCAGCCCGAAGGCTGCGAAGGCAAATACAAACGCTGATGCGCTGATGCGCAGGCTTGTGCGGAAGTTGGCGCTCAGTCTAGAAGCGACGGAAAAACAATTCCTTAGGTGTATTCACTTAGAAATGTGTTTCCAAAATTCTAGCGCTTGAAGCTACAGTTGCCACCGTGCCGGACAAACAGCACGGTGCCCGCAGACAGACACCAGGGCCCGCGCAGGGACACAGGCCGGTCACGAGCTCACCCACCCAACCGGATGGCGCCCAGGGCGCCGACTTCGACGAGGAGACAGAGATGAAGAAGATGCTGATGGCTGTTGCAGTTGCAGGCACGCTGGCCACCCCCATGGCCCACGCCCAGAAGATCGGCGTGACGATGGCGGCCTTCGACGACACCTTCCTGACCATCCTGCGCAACGGCATCAACGATTCGGCCAAGAAGGCCGGTGCCTCGGCCCAGCTCGAGGACGCCGGCAACGACGTGGGCAAGCAGCTCAGCCAGATCCAGAACATGATCGCGCAGAAGTTCGACGCGATCATCGTCAACCCGGTCGACACCGACGTGACGCCGAAGATCACCAAGATGGTGACCGACGCCAAGATTCCGCTGATCTACGTCAACCGCAAGCCGGCCGACTTCGCCAAGCTGCCCGCCGGCGTGGCCTTCGTCGCCTCCGACGAGAAGGTCTCGGGCACGCTGCAGACCCAGCAGGTCTGCAAGCTGCTGGGCGGCAAGGGCACGGTGCTGGTGCTGATGGGCGAACTCTCCAACGAGGCCGCGCGCACCCGCACCCAGGACATCGAGGATGTCGTCAAGACCAAGGAGTGCTCGGGCCTGAAGATCGCCGACAAGCGCGAGGGCAAGTGGAGCCGCACCGCCGCGCAGGACATCACCACCAACTGGCTGTCGTCGGGCATGAAGTTCGACGCCATCATCGCCAACAACGACGAGATGGCGCTGGGCGCGATCAACGCGCTGAAGGCCGCCAAGAAGTGGACGCCGCAGAGCATCGTGGCCGGCATCGATGCCACCCCGGACGCGCTGGCCTCGATGAAGGCCGGCGAGCTGAAGGTCACGGTGTTCCAGAACGCCGCCGGCCAGGGCGCAGGCTCGGTGGACGCCGCGCTCAAGCTGATCAAGAAGCAGCCTGTCGACCGCTTCGTCAACGTGCCCTTCGAGCTGGTCACGCCGGAAAACCTGAGCAAGTACGCCGGCAAGAACTGATCGCGCCGCAGCGCTGATCCCGGGCGGCCCGCGTGCCGCCCGACGCCCTTGTCCTTCCCCCCGATCCGAACCCCGCGAGACCCCGATGTCCGACACCGCCACCGTCGAGCGGCCCGATGCGGCCGCACCTTCTGCCGCACCGCCGCTGCTGGCGATCCAGGGCATCCGCAAGGCCTTTCCCGGCGTCGTCGCACTCGACAACGTGCAGTTCAGCCTGCGCGCCGGCACGGTGCACGCGCTGATGGGCGAGAACGGCGCGGGCAAGTCGACGCTGATGAAGATCATTGCCGGCGTCTACATGCCCGACCAGGGCGAGATCCGCATCAAGGGCCAGCCGGTCGCGCTGCGCGGTCCGCTCGACGCGCTCGACCGCGGCATCGCGATGATCCATCAGGAACTCAACCTGATGCCCTTCATGACGATCGCGGAAAACATCTGGATCCGCCGCGAGCCCAAGAATCGCCTCGGCCTGGTCGACCATGCCGAGATGCGCCGGCGCACCCAGGCGCTGTTCGACCGCCTGGCCATCGACCTCGATCCCGAGACCGAGATCCAGGGCCTGTCCATCGCCAGCCGCCAGATGGTGGAGATCGCCAAGGCGGTGTCCTTCGACTCGGACGTGCTGATCATGGACGAGCCGACCTCGGCGCTGACCGACAAGGAGGTCGCCCACCTGTTCCGCATCATTCGGCAGCTGCGCAGCCAGGGCAAGGGCATCGTCTACATCACGCACAAGATGAACGAGCTGTTCGAGATCGCCGACGAGTTCTCGGTGTTCCGCGACGGCAAGTACATCGGCACCCACGCCTCGAAGGACGTGACCCGCGACGACATCATCCGCATGATGGTCGGGCGCGAGATCACGCAGATGTTCCCCAAGGAAGAGGTGCCGATCGGCAGCGTGGTCCTGTCCGTCAAGGACCTGAAGGTCGAGGGCATCTTCGAGGGCGTGAGCTTCGACCTGCGTGCCGGCGAGATCCTGGGCCTGGCGGGCCTGGTCGGCTCAGGCCGCTCCAACGTGGCCGAGGCGCTGTTCGGCGTCGTGCCGGCCACCGGCGGCACGATCGCGATCCGCGGCGAGGCGGTGAAGATCGATTCGCCCGCCACCGCGATGAAGCACGGCATGGCCTTCTTGACGGAAGACCGCAAGGACACCGGCTGCTTCCTGATCCTGGACATCCTCTCCAACATGGAGACGGCCGTGCTGCACGACCGCTACGTCAAGTTCGGCTTCGTCCAGGAGGCCGCGCTCAAGCGCGACTGCGAGGAAATGAGCCGCACGCTGCGCGTGAAGACGCCCAACCTGGAAGAGGTCATCCAGAACCTCTCCGGCGGCAACCAGCAGAAGGTGCTGATCGGGCGCTGGCTGCTGACCCGCCCGAAGATCCTGATCCTCGACGAGCCGACACGAGGCATCGACGTCGGCGCCAAGGCCGAAATCCACCGCCTGGTGAGCAAGCTCGCGGGCGAGGGCGTCGCGGTGCTGATGATTTCCTCGGAAATGCCCGAGGTGCTCGGCATGAGCGACCGGGTCATGGTCATGCACGAGGGCCGCATGACCGGCATCGTCGACCGTGCGCAGGCCGATCAGGTGACCATCATGGACCTGGCCTCGCGCTGAATTCCCGGCACACGAACATCAACGAGATCAACGAAATCACCGAAGCGGAGACCTTCATGGCAAGCACCAACGCGACTGTCGGCGCACAGTCGATGACCTTCAAGCCGGCCAAGCGCAAGTGGCCCCCCGAGACCAGCATCTTCCTGGTGCTGATGGGCATCTGCCTGCTGTTCGAGGGCCTGGGCTGGTGGGTCAACGGCCAGAGCTTCCTGATGAATGTCGATCGCCTGCAGATCATCATCCTGCAGATGGCGGTCATCGGCATCATCGCCATCGGCGTCAACCTGGTGATCATCACCAGCGGCATCGACCTGTCCTCGGGCTCGGTGGTGGCGGCCGCCGCGGTTGTCTCGGCCAGCCTGGCGCAGGTGTCGGATTTCCCCCGCGCGATCTTCCCGCACCTGACCGACCTGCCGATCATCTGGCCGGTCCTGGCCGGCGCGACGGTCGGCCTGATCGTCGGACTGATCAACGGCGCGCTGATCGCCTACACCGCGATTCCCGCCTTCATCGCCACGCTGGGCACGATGGTGGCCGCACGGGGCTTTGCCAAGTGGTTCACCAACGGCATGCCGGTGTCGATGCTGACCGACGACTTCGCATGGATCGGCGCAGGCGCCAATCCGGTCATCATCTTCCTGGTGCTGGCGGCCATCTTCCATGTGGTGCTGCGCTACACCCGCTTCGGCAAGTTCACCTACGCGATCGGCGCCAACCGCCAGGCGGCACGCGTCTCGGGCATCAACGTCAACCGCCACCTGATCTGGGTCTACTCGATCGCCGGCCTGCTGGCGGGCATCGCCGGCACGGTGACCGCCGCACGCGCCGTCTCCGGCCAGTCCGGCATGGGCGTGATGTACGAGCTCGACGCGATCGCCGCGGTCGTGATCGGCGGCACCTCGCTGGCCGGCGGCCTGGGCCGCATCACCGGCACCGTGATCGGCGTGCTGATCCTGGGCGTGATGACCTCCGGCTTCACCTTCATCCGCATCGACGCCTATTACCAGGAGATGGTCAAGGGCGCGATCATCGTCGCGGCGGTGGTGGCCGACCAGTATCGCCAGCGCAACCGCCGCGGCTGATCAGGCTCGACCGGACGGATTCTGCGGGGGCAGCAAGGGCTTGATCAGCCGGATCAGCTCGCTGCCCCCGACCGGCTTGATCAGCCAGCCGGTGGCACCGATGTTCTTGGCTTGATCGCGTTTGGCCTGCTGGTCGCGGGTCGTCAGGGCCAGTATCGGGGTGAAGCGCAGCAGCTTGCGCGTCTCGACGATGAAGGAAATGCCGTCCATGCAGGGCATATTGATGTCGGTGATGATCAGGTCCGGGCGCAGCCCGGACTGCAGCCGCGTCAGCGCCGTCTGGCCTTCTGGCGCCAGCACGACCGCGTAGCCGCTCATCTCGAGCGTGTTCTGGAGACTCTGGCGCATCGTGGCCGAGTCCTCCACCACCAGGATGGTCTGCATCGTCTCCTCCGGGATAAAGGGCAGGATCTACAAGTTCAGAACAGCTCGATCTTGGGCCCGGCCGGCTCGCTGACCGCAGCCAGCTCGGGCTGCGCGCGAGATGGCACGAAACCCGATGAGCCCGAGACGCCAGCGCCGCCGGTGGCCTGGGCATGGGCCTTGCGCTGGCTGTGCATCACATAGTTCTCGCTCCAGCGGGTGATCAGGTGCTCGAGCTGGACGGGCGGCGGCGGCGCATCGCCGTCGAGCAGTTCGTAGAGCTGGGAGAAGTGCTCCGACATGCCCACCAGCGCCATGTTGACCTGCTCGAGCATCTGGCGATTGATGTCCTGGAACTGCATATCGCCCAGCGTGTCGATCACGTCCTGGGTCATCACCCGGATGGTGCTGTCCATGCTGGAGGAGAGATCACCCAGATAGGGCACGACATCGCCCAGGGTGCGGCTCATGGTCTCGATGTGGCTGGCGATCTCGTCGAGCTGCTCGGCGGTGCTGGACGAAGGGCCTCGGTCACCGCCGGCGGAACGGGCAGCCGACTGCAGGTCGATCTGCTCGGCGGCATGGGCGATGCCCTCGGTGATCTTCTGCGCCGCTTCGGCGGTCTGGGTCGAGAGATTGCGCACCTCGGCCGCCACCACCTTGAAGCCTGCGCCCTCCTGGCCGGCGCGCGCAGCCTCGATCGAGGCATTGATCGCCAGCAGATTGGTCTGGCGCGAGATGTTGGAGATCAGTTCGGCCAGCGGCATGAGCGCACGGACCTGGTCGGCCACCGCCCGAACGCGCAGCACGCTCTCGTCGCGTCCCTGCTCGACGCTCTTCTGATGCTCGGCCAGCGCGCTGACGGCCGCGGTGTGCTGGCTCGCCCGCGACAGGGTCTCCGCCGAGAGGCTGTGCGATCGCCCGACCGCCTGATCGACCCGCTCATGCAGCTGGATGACGGTGGCATGCACCCGCTGCATGCGCTCCATCATCGACATCACCGCATCTTCCGAGGTCTTGATCGTCGCCTTGACCTGGGCCTCGAGAATGCCGAAGGCCTGGCGCAGCGTGCCGATATCCTGCGCGATGACGTCGGCGGCTCGGTCTTGCCGGACCCGGCCGCTCGGGCCGGCCCAGCGTCCCAGAGCATGACCGGTGACCAGGCCGCCGATCAGCGTGAAGGCCGTTTCCGAGCTGACCAGTCCTGGCCAGGTCAGATGCACCGCGGCGGTCAGCAGCCCCAGACCGCCCAGCACGGCATGACGGGCATTCAGTCGGCGCCATGCCGGTGGGGCGACATGCGGAGGCGAGGTCGTGTCCGTTCTCTGGTTCATGGTGTGCTCGTGCGTACTGCCGGCTCGCTGCTGCATGCGCAGAGGAAAGTGAAACGTTCTGGCGGGCGGTCGGGCTCAGGCTCCGGGCAGCACCTGCTTGATGACCTTGACCAGATCGGAGCCGCCGACCGGCTTGACCAGCCAGCCGGTGGCCCCGTTCTTCTTGGCCTCGTCGCGCTTGCCCTGCTGGCTTTCGGTGGTCAGCGCCAGGATCGGGGTGAAGCGCAGCAGCTTGCGCGCCTCGCGGATCAGCTGGATGCCGTCCATGCGGGGCATGTTGATGTCGGTGATGATCAGGTCGGGCTTCAGGCCGGACTTGATGCGATCCAGTGCCGCCTGACCGTCGCCGGCGGTGTCGACCTTGAAGCCGCTCATCTCCAGCGTGCCCTTCAGGCTCATCAGCATCGTGGCGGAGTCGTCGACCAAAAAGACGTGTTTCATCGGGGAGCCCCCTGCGGTTCATGAAAAAAGTCGGCTAGGCACGACGGCGGCTGTGGCTGTGCTCGCCTCATGACGAGGCTTGCGGTGCCAGGGCCGCCTGGAGCCAGGGGTCGGCCGGCGTTCCCGTCACCCGGGGCCGCATGGCCAGCAGCACCTGGAGCACCGCAGCATGCATGTGCTCGCACTTGCCCACGTTAACGGCCGCCCGGGGCTGCGACTTGAGCCACTGCTGCAGCGCTTCGGCCTCCTCGGCGCTGATTCGGCCCTGCAGCGTGGCGGATTTCTTCAGGTAGCGGATGCCCATCAGACCAGCTCCTTCGGGTTGAGGATCATCAGCACGCTGCCATCGCCCATCAGCGCGGTGCCGGCAAAGCCGGTGATGCCCGCCAGCACGCCCTCGAGCGGCTTGAGAATGATGTCGGAGGTGCCGTGGAAGTTGTCGACCAGCAGGCCGATGCTCTCGCTGCCGAGCCTCACCACCAGCACCGCCAGCTCGCCGTCGCTGTTGGGCAGGGGAGGCTGGTCCATGCCGAGCATTTCCGACAACGCGCGCAGCGGCACGATGCGCCCGCGCAGCACTGTCGTCTGCGATCGCTTGAAGTGGTGGATCTCCTCGGCCGGCACCCGCACCGTCTCGACGATCAGGTCCATCGGCACGCCGAAGTGGCGCCCGCCAGCCTCGATCATCATCACGTTGGTCACCGCCATCGACAGCGGCAGCGTCAGCCGCACCATGGTGCCGCGACCGCGCTCGCTCTCGAGCTCGACCTGGCCGTTGATGCGCTCGACCGCGGTGCGCACCACGTCCATGCCCACGCCGCGCCCGGACAGGTCGGAGATCGACTCGGCCGTGGAGAATCCCGGCAGGAAGACCAGCTGCACCGCCTCGACATCGCTGAGCGAGGAGGCCCGATCGGCCGGGATCAGGCCGCGCTCGACGGCCTTGGCCCGCACTCGCTCGGTATCGATGCCGGCGCCGTCGTCGCTGATCGTCAGCACGACGCGGTCGCCTTCCTGGCGCGCCGAGACCCGCAGCACGCCCTGCGGCGGCTTGCCGCTGGCCACGCGTACATCCGGTGTCTCCAGCCCGTGGTCCAGGCTGTTGCGCAGGATGTGGATCAGCGGGTCGGCCAGCGACTCGATGACGTTCTTGTCGGCCTCGGTCTCCTCGCCCTCGACCACCAGGGAGACGTCCTTGCCGAGCTTCTTGCCGATGTCGCGCACCAGCCGGCCGAAGCGCTGGAAGATGATCCCGACCGGCAGCATGCGCACCTGCATGATCGCGTGCTGCATGTCCTCGGCGATGCGGTTGATCACCGAGTACTGCGCCTTGATCTCGCGCGCCAGCTCGCGCTGCTGGAACACCGTCTCGGCGCGCGTGGCCAGATAGGGCAGGGCGTTCTTGGCCACCACCATCTCGCCGATCAGCTCCATCAGCCGGTCGATCTTGTCCTGCGAGACCTTCAGCACCTTCTGGCCGCGTTCGGGCGAGCCGGGCTCGTCGCTCGCCTGACCCCCCTGGCCCGCCGACCCGCGCGGCACAATCTGCGCAGTCGGACTGCCGACGGCCGGCTCCGAAGATGTGCCGCCCGATGCAGTCAGCGGCGGCTGATCGGCCTGCCCGGCCGCAGCACAGCCAGGCCGATGCTGGCGCGCCCACTGCAGCAGCGGCGCCGGCCCTGGCGGCAGCAGGGCCAGCGCGGCATGCGCGCTGCGCGCAGCCTCGTCGTCGATGCAGCTCAGCAGGTTCTGCAGCGTCGCACGCGTGGCGGCCACCGTGCCCGCGGCCACGCCGGCACGGCCCAGCAGCCGGCACTGGTCGTCCCAGATCTGCTGCAGGCGCCTGAGCATCAGCGCCTCGTGCTCGTCGGCCGCATCGATCGACGGAGCCGCGTCGCGCGATCCATCCGCCTCGCTGCGCACCATCGGTGCGACCGGCATCACCGGGGCGCCCGCAGGCGCCGGCATCTCCAGCAACTCGATCTGCTCGGGCACGTAGCGGAAATGCGCAGCGACCTCGGCCTGAGTGGCATCGCTGAGGATCACCAGATCGAGATTGCAGGCATAGCAGTCGAAATCGTCCGTCGTCGGCCAGGGCTGGCGAGCCTCGACCGAGAGATGGCGCAGCGCCGGGGTCAGTCGGGCGTGATGCCAGGGGTCCTCACCCTTGAAGAAGCAGTCGGGCTCGGGCTGGTAGCGCACCGCGATGCGTCCTGCCTGGCGAGCCGCCTCGGGAATGCGCGCGGTCCAGGCCGGCAGCGGTGCAGGCGACGGAATGGATGCATCCGCGTTCCGCGGCTGAACCGCAAGGGAACCGGCGCTGGGGGCTGCAGGCGCCGCAGGCATGCCCATGTGCTGGCGCAGACGCTGGGCGATCGGCCCGGCTCGCTCGTCTGCATGCGCAGGTAGCTGACCCTGGGACGCGATCGTGTCGATCAGCTCGGCGGTGAAATCCATCGACTCGAGCAAGGTGTCGGCGATGGCGGGACCGTAGGTCAACTGGCCATTGCGCACCCGATCCAGCAGATCCTCGCCGGCATGGACCACACGCTCCAGCGCCTTGAACTCGAACAGACCGCAGTTGCCCTTGAGCGTGTGGACCTGACGGAACAGGTCGTTGAGAAGCTCCGTGTCGTCGGGGGACTTCTCGACATCGAGCAAACGCTGGCCGATGCGTTCGAGGCACTCTCTGGCCTCGAAGATGAACTGTTCAAGCAGTTCGGTCGAATTCATGCACTGACTCCCTGCGTGTGACCAGCAGCGACGCGGCGTGCCGTCTCGGCATCGCCCATCATCAAGGCCGCCGTCAGGACCAGCTCCTTGGGTCGCGCCGGCTTGATGAGGTAGACATTGGCACCCGCCTCCTCGGCTGCGACCGCGTCATGCATCTGCGCCTCGGTCGACACCATCAGGACGGGCTTCTGGGCGGTCTGGGACAGCCTCCGCAGCTCACGCACCAAGGTATATCCGTCCATCTTGGGCATGTTGATGTCGACGACATAAAGGTCGTAGCACTGGCCTGGCGGAAGGGCAAGAACCCGCTCGAGCGCTTCCAGCCCGTTGACGGCCTCGTCGACGCTCCAGCCGGCATCGCCGAGCATCTTGCGGTGGTACATGCGCACGGTCGCGGCGTCGTCGACCACGAGGATGTGCTTCATGGGCGGTCTCCGGGGAGGGGTTTCTGGTAGACCATCGCGTCCGGGAACCGGCGCACGGCATAGAGCGAGGAAATCCGGCTCATCGACTCCGAATGCCCCAGGCAGACAAATCCGCCGGGGTTGAGCGCGTCGTACATCGCCTCGGCGGCAAGACGGCGCGACAGATCGTCGAAATAGATCAGCAGGTTGCGGCAGAAGATCACGTCGATGTCGCGAAAGCGCCGGGTGTCGGCCGCATCGCTGAGATTGACGCGGCTGAAGTCGACCGCAGCGACCAGATCGCGCGAGATCTGGTATTCGTTGTCGGACAGGCGCCGGAAATACTTGTCCAGGTAATGCTTGGGCAGATTGGCCACCGAGCGGGCCGAGTAGACGCCACGCTCGGCCGCCGCCAGCACCGTGGTGTCGATGTCGGAGGACAGGATCTCGACCTCGTAGTCGTCGATATGGCGCCAACGCTCGAGCAGATAGATCGCGATCGAGTAGGGCTCCTCGCCGGTCGACGACGGAATGGACCAGATCCGGATGCGGCTGCCCTTGCGCTTGCGCCGGACCACCTCGTCGAGCATGTCGTTGACCAGGCAGTCGAACTGGTAGCTCTCGCGAAAGAAGTAGGTCTCGTTGACCGTCATCAGGTTGACCAGCTGCTGCAGCTCGCGGCCATCGGCCTCGAAGCGCAGCGCGATGAAATAGGCCCGGAAGCTGTCGCTGCCAGTGGCCTCGATGCGCTCGATCAGGCGCTTGTCGACGAAGTAGCGCTTGCTTTCCTCGAAGTGGATGCCGGTCTTGCGATAGAAGAATTCGCGGAACTTCAGGAAGTCCGCATCGCTGATCGTCGGCTGGACGATCGCGGGGGCGGTGGCGGCTTTCATCGGCCTGTCCTTCGCGGGGGCGGGCATCGTCATGAGGCCCGGATGCGCTCGATCGCCACATCGGCAGCAAAGCCGATGAAGGGATCATCGGCAAAGCGCCGGCGGGTCTCGCGCAGCGCGTCGATGTGCTCGGGCTGGCCGGTCTCGGCCATGACCTCGATGGCGGCCGCCACGACATTGACCTCCCGGTCGGACAGCAGCACCTGCTGCAGCCACTGCGTCACCTGCTCATGGCGCAGCTCGCCCAGCAGGTTGACGGTGAAGATGCGCACATCCACGTCGGCATCGAGCAGCAGCGCCGAGATGCGCGGCCCCACCACCTTCGGCAGGCCTGACAGCACCTCGATGGCGCCATTGCGCAGCCGGGCGTCCTCGCTGCGCAAGAGCGGCAGCAGCGCGCTGACCGCCTCGTCGCTGGCCATCGTGCCAAGCGCGAGGAACAGGGCCTCGCGCACCGCTGCATCCCGCTCGACCAGCAGCTGGGCGCCGAGCGCCGCCGCGGCCTGCGGATGACCGCTCAGGTCGCGCACCGCCCAGCGACGCTGCTCGGCGTCCCCCCCGCGCAGCTGGGCGACCAGCCCGTCGACATGACGCGGAAAGTCGCGGTCGACGACCTCGCGCAGCGGATCCGGCGTGTTGCTCTTTCTCAGTCCCATGCGGTGTCCCCTGTGGCCCGTGTCGTTGGCTTGGATGAATGGGTTCTCAGGCCAGGCGCTGCACCCAGGTGCGCAGTTGCCGGGCCACGTCTTGGCTGGGCAGCACCACGCTGGCGCCCCCGCGCTGGATCAGTTCGGAGGGCATGCCGAAGACGACGCAGCTCGATTCGGCCTCGGCGATCGTTCGCCCACCCCGAGCCTTCAGCTCGGCCATCGCCTGGGCGCCGTCGAAGCCCATGCCGGTCATCAGCACGCCCACCAGCTGCGAGGCCGGCAGAACCCGCATCGCGCTTTCGACCATCACGTCGGCCGACGGATGCCAGGGATGCGAAGGAGACTCCGGCCGGGGCTGCGCGACCAGACGCCCGAGCCGCTCGACCACGACCAGATCGGTGCCACCGCGGCCGATGTGGATGCGCCCGGGCTCCAGCGGCATCGGCTCGCCGACCTCGACCACCTCCAGCGCGCACATGCGGTCCATGCGCTGCGCGAAGGCCAGCGTGAAGTTCGGCGGCATGTGCTGGGCCACCAGCACCGGCCAGGGAAAGTCGGCCGGCAGCTGAGGCAGCACATCCTCGAGCGTGCGCGGCCCGCCGGTGGAAATGCCGATCAGCACCAGGCCCGGACAGCGACCCGCGCTGCCGCGCAGCGGGGCGGGCGATGCGGGTGCACTCGCGATCGTGCGGGGGCTCGCGGGTGCTGGCCGTGCCAGCGCGGGGCGCGGAGCGCGTTGCACCGGCGCGGGCATCGCGGTCGCAGGCCGGCCTGGCCGCAGCCGGATGCGCGAGGCCGTGCGCACCTTCTCCAGCAGCAGTGCCTGGATGTCGTCGATGCTCAGCGAGATGGTGCCGCCCGGCTTGGCGATGAAATCGACCGCGCCGAGCGCCAGCGCCTCCATCGTGGCCTGCGCGCCCTTCTCGGTCAGCGACGAGACCATGACGATCGGCGTGGGCCGCGCCTGCATCATCAGCGACAGCGCAGTCAGCCCGTCCATCTCGGGCATGTTGATGTCGAGCGTGACGACATCAGGCTGCCACTCGATCAGTTGCTCCACGCCCTCGAGCCCGTTGCGGGCAGTGGCGACCGTCCAGCCGGCCTGCGTCAGCACAGCCGAGAGCAGCCGGCGCATCAGCGCCGAATCATCGACGACGAGAACCTTGCCAGACATGGTCGATCACACTCCTCGTGTTTCAGGCTGCACGCGCCATCGTCGGTGCGGCACGCGACTCGCCCGCAGGCTCGAGCGACTCGATGGCGCGCACCTCACGGGCCGCCAGCAGCTGCGTCGGGTCGATCAGCAGCACCAGGCGGCGGTCACCATCGAGCCGGGCGACCCGGCCGATCAGGCGGATCTGCTCGTCGGAGAGCTGTGGCGCCGGGGCGATGTTCTGGCGCGGAATGCGCAGCACCTCGGCCACCGAATCGACGATGAAGCCGGTGCGCAGGCCGCCGAGCGTGAACACCATGATGCGCTGGCGGTCATTGCGCTCGATCGCGTCCATGCCCAGGCGCCGACGCTGGTCGATCACCGGCAGCACCGTGCCGCGCAGATTGATCACGCCTTCGACGAAGTCGGGCGTGCGCGGCACGCGGGTGAGCGTCTCGGGCAGGCGCACGATCTCCTGCACGCTCATGATCGGCACGCCGAATTCCTCCGCGCCAAGGCGGAAGATGACGACCTGGGCGTCCTCGTCATCGGGATGGGCAGTCATGCTGTTCATCGCTCTGTTCATCGATGCGTCCGGGCTGGAGAGTGAATCGGCCGATCCGGATCGGTCTGAAGACCCGGAAACCCCCGAGGCGCCCAGCTGCAGGGCCTCTCTCACGCTGTCCATGCCGAGCAGCCGGTCGGTGGCGATGATCGAGACCAGCCGGCGGCCACCGTCGAGCCTGCAGATCGCCGAGAACTCCTGCAGGTCGGCATCGCGCGCCAGGATGCCCGGCATGGTGTCGGCCTGACTGCGCGGCACGCTGAGCACTTCCTTGACGGTGTCGGTGACCAGGCCGATCTGCCCACCCCCAGGAAGCGCCACGACGACGATGCGGTGATGCTCGTCGAGCTCGGCATCCGCCAGCGCGAACAGCGAACGCAGGCTCACCAGCGGCAGCAGTCGCCGACGCAGCGAGATCAGCCCGAGCACATGACCCGGCGCCCCGGGCACCGCGGTGATCGTCTCCGGCACCTGGACGATCTCCTGCACGTCGGCGATGTCGAGCGCATATTCCTGCGCCGCCACCGTGAAGCTGACCAGCCGCAGCTCGCCGCTGCCCTGGCCGGGTTCGGCCGAGTCGGCGGGATCGCCCCCGTCGGCGCTGCGCGAGCCGCCGACCACGCCGCTCTCGCGCGACGGGATCATCCGGGTGAGGTGCTGCTGGACCAGCCGGGCAAAGTCGATGATCAGCAGCAGACCGCGATGGCCGCCATGGCCATCGGGCACCTCGCGGCGGATCACCCCGGTCAGGCAGTCGGTCTGCACCACCGACTGCACGACCTGCGCAGGCTCGATCTCGCTGGCATCGACGCTGATGACGCTGGCCACCCGGTCGACGACGAAGCCCAGCGACTGGCCGATGTGGATCACCAGCGCGCGGGTCGCGTCATCGTTGTCGCGCTCAGGCGTGCCGAACAGCCGGCGCAGGCTGATGATCGGCAGCACCCGGCCACGCAGGTTGGCCAGACCCTCGAGGGCTGGCGGCGTCAGCGGCATGCGTGCGACATCCGGCACACGGATGATCTCCTGCACCGGCGCCATCGGCACCGCGAACATCTCGCCGGCGACGCTGAAAGTGACGAACTGCTGCGTCTGCCCGGCCGCCCGCATCTCGTCGCCATCGGCGACCGTGTGGAGCGACTCCATCTCAGTTGCTCTGCAGCTCGTCGGCCAGCGAGGCGATCTCCTCGATCGCGGCGGAGAGCTCCTCGGCGCCTTGAGACTGCTGGCGCGCCGCGGCCGAAGCCTGCTCGGCGGCCTTCTCGGACTCCTGGGCCGCAGCGGAGACCTGATCGACCGCCACTCGCACCTGCGACAGGGCCGAGACGATCTCCTGGGCCGACTCGGCCGCCTCGACATTGCCCTTCTCGACCTCGACCACATCGCCTTCCATGGCCGACAGGTTGGCGGTGATCGAGCGGGTCTTGTCGACCTCGGCCAGCGCAGCCGTGGCGATCTCGCCGAGGTCGCGGCCGACGGTGGCGATCTGGTCCTGGATGCCCTTGACCAGATCCTTGATGCGATCGGCATTCTCGGCCGAGTCGTGCGCGAGATTGCGGATGTCGGTGGCCACCACCACGAAACCCTTGCCATACTCGCCGGCGCGCGCCGCCTCGATCGAGCCATTGACCGCCAGCATGTTGGTCTGGATCGAGACCTGGGTGATGGCATCGACGATCTTGTCGATCTTGCGGCTGACCAGCTCCAGCTCCTTGATCTGCTGCAGGCTGGTGCGGGTGGCGGCCACGCTGTCCGAGATGCTGCTCACCAGCCCCTCGATCATCTGCTTGTTGTCGATCATCAGGGCGCGGATCGTGCTGGAGCGCTCACGGGCGTTCTGCGCCCGCTCGGAGGCGATCTGCGCGCCGCGCTCGATCTGCGTGATCGCCGCGGCGGACTCGGCGGTGGCCGAGGCCTGGGTCTGCGCGCCCTTGCGGATCTCGTCGAGCGCCACCATGATCTGCGCGGCCGAGCGGTTGATTTCCTGCACCGCACCGGCGAGCTGCTCGGCGGCGCTGGCGACTTCCTCGGCGCTCTTGCCGATGTCCGAGGAGTTCTTCAGCTCGTCGGCGATCTCCGACAGGTTCTGCGAGGTCTGCTCGCACTCGGACAGCGCCGCGCTCTGCTCGTCGACCGTCTTGGCGGCCTCCTCGCAGGCGGAAGACTGCTGCGCGGCGGCCGCGGCGATCTGCTCGGCGCCCTTGAGCGCCTGCTGCGAGGCCACGCTGGCCTGCTGGGCTGCGGCGGAGATCTCTCCGGCCCCGGCCACGATGTCAGCCGCGTCATGACGCACCCGGTCGAGCTGGCGCAGGATCTGCTCGCTCTTCTCGACCTCGCCGGCGATTGTCTCGGACGACTGGTTGATGCCGGCAGCGATGGCCTTGACCTCGCCCTGGATCTGGCCGACCAGATCCTGGATCTGCTTGGCGCTCTTCTCGCTGGTCTCGGCCAGCGTGCGCACTTCATCGGCGACCACCGCGAAGCCCTTGCCGTGCTGGCCGGCACGCGCGGCCTCGATGGCGGCATTCAGGGCCAGCAGGTTGGTCTGGTCGGCAATGCGCGCCACCGCCTTGACGATGTCGCCGATGTTGGCCGCCTGGCGCTCGAGCTCGGCCACGCGCTGCACCGACTCGGCCTGGCGGCGCGCCGCCAGCGTGACATTCGCCACCGTGGCACGCACCTCGGCATCGATGCGGCTGGTGGTGGCCTGCATGCTGTCGGCCTTGGCGCGCGAATTGTTGACCGCCGACAGCTGGCGGGCGATCGAGGCACTGACCTGGGTGATCGCGGCGAGCGATTCCTGTGCCGCACCCGAGGCTTCCTCGGCGCCGCTGGCGATCTGGTCGGCCGCACGCTTGAGTTCCTCGGAGGCGGAAGCCGCCTCATTGATGCCGGCAGAGAGCTGGCTCGATGCGCTGGCCACCCGCTCGGCGACCTGCTGCTGCTTGGCCAGCGTTCGCGCGCGCTTGCGGCCGGCCTCGGCATCGCGGGCCATCGTGCGGGTCACGCCGCGTGCGACGACCGGTGCGGCCACGGGTTCATGAACAGTCTCTCGATGCTTGGTCACCAGCGCCATGGACGGGCTCCGAATGTTCTGGACAGAAAGGACAGCGACTCCCGTCCGGTCATCGACGGCGGCAGGTCGGGGTCAGGGCGCAGTGATTCGATCATGCGCATTCCCGCAGCCATGGCGGGATTTGCGTGGGTTTTCCGTTCTTTTGCAGCAGGCGATCCGGTACGCACGAGGACTGGCGCCCGTGCCGCCGAAGCTGATAGACTGCACGCTGCTGCAGGTGATCCGGTTCGTGACGAACGACCGGATTTAAACGGGAAGCCGGTGAAAAGCCGGCGCTGCCCCCGCAACGGTCAGCGAGAGAAGATCAGGTCACGATGCCACTGGAGCCATGGCTTCCGGGAAGGCGACCCGATCGGCAGGGCGACCCCTGCACTCGCGAGCCCGGATACCGGCCTGAAGCATGCGCACTGGCACCGCGGAGGGCGGCGGCCGGACGACACGGGACTCCACCGGAGCCCGTGCAGGACCGGCCCCGGTCCTGTCCCGTCCGACCCCCGCCCGATGCCGCCAGCGATTCTCTCGCGACAGCCGCACGGGGCGTGCGGCCGACAGGCATGACGACCAAGACTTCTTCCGGGCGGCCCGACCGCCATTGCCCCGCGCTGCTGGTCAGCGCGCCGGCCTCCGGCCAGGGCAAGACCACGGTGACGGCCGCCCTGGCCCGCCACTGGCGCCGCCAGGGCCTGCGGGTGCGGGTGTTCAAGACCGGCCCCGACTTCATCGATCCGATGGTGCACGCGCACGCCAGCGGCGCGCCGTGCCGGCAGCTCGATTTGTGGATGGGCGGCGAGGACCATTGCCGCGAACTGCTCTGGCAGGCCGCCGGCGAAGTCGACCTGATCCTGGTCGAGGGCGTGATGGGACTGCACGACGGCAGCACTTCGAGCGCCGCGCTGGCCGAGCGGCTCGGGCTGCCGGTGCTGGCGGTGATCGACGCCAGCGCGATGGCGCAGACCTTCGGGGCCATCGCGCTGGGGCTGAAGCTGTATCGGCCGGGGCTGGATGTCGCCGGCGTGATCGCCAACCGCGTCGGCAGCGAAGGCCATGCGCGCATGGTCATCGAGAGTCTGCCACCGGGCATCGTCGCGTTCGGCGCGCTGCCGCGCTGCGAGGCGCTGGAGTGGCCCTCGCGCCACCTGGGCCTGGTGCAGGCCACCGAGCTGCCGGACCTGGAGCGCCGGCTGGAAGCGGCGGCCGACGTGGTCGCACGGGCTGCGCCGCCGCGGCCCGCACCGGTGCGCTTCATCGCGCCGGTCGAGGCCGAGGCCCCGCCGCGCCGGCTGGCCGGGCGCACCGTGGCGATCGCCCGCGACGACGCCTTCGCCTTTCTCTATCCGGCCAATGTCGACGTGCTGGAGCAGCTCGGTGCGCGCATCGCCTTCTTCTCGCCGCTGGCCGACGAGCCGGTGCCGGCCCAGGCCGATGCGCTCTATCTGCCCGGCGGCTATCCGGAACTGCATCTGGATCGGCTGGAGGCGGCGACCCGCACCCGCGACACGATCCGTGCCTTCCACGCCAGCGGCCGGCCGATCGTCGCCGAGTGCGGCGGCCTGCTCGCGCTGGGCGACGGCCTGAGCGATCTGGCGGGCCGACGCGCCGCGATGTGGGGCCTGCTGCCGGGCGAGGGCTGGATGCAGCCGCGCCTGGTCAACCTCGGCATGCACGCGGCCGACCTGCCCGAGGGCACGGTGCGCGGCCACACCTTCCACCACGGCCAGTTCGAGAGCCCGCTGGCCCCCGTCGGCCAGACCCGCGCCGAGCGCGACCACGGCCGGCCGGAGGCCGTCTGGCGCCTGGGCCGGCTGCACGCCTCTTTTCTGCACCTCTATTTCCCGTCGAACCCGAGCGCGATCGCAGCGCTGTTCGACCCGGCCACGCCGCCGCCCGGCGGCTGAGGCCGCGTCCTTCCCGACGCACCTGCGCCGATGCGCGCGGAGCCCTGGCGGCCCCGTGCCGGGCCGACTCGCGCCTGCCTGTCCGCCTTTCTTTCCTTGACCCGTCCCCTGACCCCTGCCCACGGAGATTTCACGATGCACATCGAACCCGGCTTCCTGTCCGATGCCAAGATCATGGCCGCCAATGTGGCCGCTGTCGGCCTGCTGGCCGCACACGCACCAGCGCTGATGCGCCGTCCCGCCTTGTGGCTGCGCACGCTGCTGGCGGCGGTCTTCTTCTCGGTCTTCATGGAGAGCTTCCACCTGCCGGTGGGGCCGTCCGAGCTGCACTTCGTCGGCGCGATGCCCGTCTATGTGCTGTTCGGCCTGCTGCCGACCCTGTTCGGCTTCGCGCTGGGCCTGCTGCTGCAGGGCCTGCTGTTCGAGCCGCAGGATCTGGTGCATCTGGCCGTCAACGCGCTGTCGCTGATCGTGCCGCTGCTGGCAGTGCACCACACGCTGGGCCGTCGCCTGGGCGAAGGCACGCCGGGCCTGGCCGCGCTGCTCAAGCTCGATGGCGCCTACTACGCCGGCGTCACGCTGATGGTCGGCTTCTGGCTGGCCAACGGCGAGCAGGCGGTGTCGCTGGCCGATTGGGGCGCATTCGCCGCGTCCTATCTGAGCGTGGTGGCGCTGGAGCCGCTGGTCACCCTCGCCATCGTGCGGGGCACGTCGATGCTGCACTCGCAGCGCTGGGCCCGGGTCTGTCTGGACGAACGCCTGACGCTGGCCGGAGCGGCCTGAATGCGCGGCACCGTCTGGTTCGTCGGCGCCGGCCCCGGAGACCCGGAGCTGCTGACCGTCAAGGGCCGCGCGCTGATCGAGCGCACCGGCGCCATCCTGTTCGCCGGTTCGCTGGTCAACGAGGCGGCCACGCGCTGGGCGCCGCCGGGCTGCGTCATCGCCGACAGCAAGGCGATGACCTTGCCGCAGATGGCCGCCTGGCTGATCCGGCAGGCCGGCGAGCACGAGACGGTGGTGCGGCTGCAGACGGGCGATCCGGCGCTCTACGGCGCGCTGATCGAGCTGGTGCAGCCGCTCGACGCCGCCGGCGTGCCGGTGCGGGTGGTGCCGGGCGTGTCCTCGGCCATGGCCTCGGCCGCGGCGGCGGTGGAGAGCTTCACGCTGCCCGAGGTGACGCAGAGCGTCATCTTCACCCGCGTCGAGGGCCGCACCCCGATGCCGCCGGGCGAGGACCTCGCCGCGCTGGCGGCGCACCGCACCACGCTGTGCATCTTCCTGTCGATCACGCTGCTGCACAAGGTCGAGGCCGGGCTGCGCGCGGCGGGCTGGCCGGAAGACGCGCCCATCGTCGTCGTCCACAAGGCGAGCTGGCCGGGCGAGGAGCGCATCGTGCGCGGCACGCTTTCCGACATCAAGCAGCGCTGCCGCGACGCCGGCATCGTCAGCCAGGCCATGATCCTCGCCAGCCCCACGCTGGGCGCGCGTCATTGGCCGGACCTCGTCACGTCGAAGCTCTACGACCCGGGCTTCACCCACCGCTTCCGCAAGGCCTCCGCATGACTTCCCACCCAGATTGCATCCTGCTCGTCGGCCACGGCTCGCGCGAGGAATCCGGCAACGCCGAGATCCGCGAGTTCGTCGCGCAGTGGCGCGCCCGCCAGCCGGGCTGGCGCATCGAGGTCTGCTTCATCGAGTTCGCGTCGCCCTCGCTGCACGACGGCCTGATCGCCGCCGCGCGCGAGTCGCGCCGCGTGCTGGTGCTGCCGCTGATCCTCAACGCCGCCGGCCACGTCAAGATGGAGATCCCCGAAGCCATCGAGCACGCCCGCGCGCACTGTCCGGGCACCGAATTCCTCTACGGCCCGCACCTCACCGCCTGCGATCCCATCCTGGCGATCCTGAAACGCCGGCTGCGCAAGGCGATGAGTACGCTGGACATGCCGGACCCGACCACCACCGGCGTGATCCTGCTGGGGCGCGGCTCGTCGGACCGCGCCGCCAACGGCGACATGGCCAAGATGGCGCGCTGGCTGCAGGAGGAGGGCGAGCACGAGCTGGTCGAGCTGGCCTTCACCGGCATCACCTTCCCGCGCCTGGAGCGGGTGGTGCAGCGCCAGGCGCTGATCGGCATGCGCCAGATCGTCGTGCTGCCGTATTACCTTTACACCGGCACGCTGATGCAGCGCATCGCGCGGCAGGTCGAGCACCTGCGCGCGCAGTACCCGCAGATCCGCTTCGCCGCCTCGACGCACTTCGGCTTCGAGAAAGAAATCTTCGAGCTGCTGGAGCAGCGCGTGGCCGACCTGCGCGCCGGCACGCCCGAGAGCCGCCTGCCCTGCGACGGCTGCCGCTTCCGCGAGATCGCGCACGACCTCGGCCACGGGCATTCGCACGAGCACACGCACGCCCATCCCCACGCCCCGGCCCTGGCATGAGCACCGTCAACACCGTCACCGAGCAGCTCACCCGCGCCGGCCAGGCGATCGAGCACGACAGCTTCGCCATCATCGACGCCGAGGCCGGTCCGCACCGCTACACGCCCGCGCAGTGGCCGATCGTGCGCCGCATGATCCACGCCAACGCCGACTTCGAGTTCAACGGCCTGACCGACTTCCACCCGGATGCGGTCGAGGCGGGCCTCCAGGCGATGCTGCGCGGCGGCGCGCCGGTGGTGGCTGATGTCGAGATGATCTGCTCGGGCCTGTCGAGGCCGCGCCTGGCGCACTTCGGCATGACGACGCACCAGTTCATCAGCGACGCCGACGTGATCGCCCGCGCCCAGGCCGAGGACAGCACCCGCGCGGTGCAGGCGATGCGCAAGGCGCACCGGCTCGGGCGGCTGGAGGGGGCGATCGTGGGCATCGGCAACGCGCCGACCGCGCTGATCGAGCTGGTGCGGCTGATCCGCGAGGCGGGCGCGCGCCCGGCGCTGGTGGTCGGCATGCCGGTGGGCTTCGTCTCGGCGGCCGAGTCCAAGGACCTGATGGCCGGGCTGACCGAGGTGCCGTGGATCGTCATCCGTGGCCGCAAGGGCGGCTCGACGCTGGTGGTGGCGGCCGTGCACGCGCTGCTGTCGCTGGCCGAGGCGCGGCAGAAGGCCGCCAGCGCATGATGGACAAGACCGCCCGGCGCGGCACGCGCACCGGCTTCACCACCGGCGCCTGCGCGGCCGCCGCGGCGCGCGCCGCCGCGCTCGGGCTGGTGCACGGCGCGGTGCCGTTGGAGGTCGAGAGCCTGCTGCCCAACGGCGACCGGGTCCGCTTCGTCGTGCACGACGGCCGCTGCGAGGGCGCCAGCACCGATCGCGCCGCCCACGCGATGATCGTCAAGTTCGCCGGCGACGACCCGGACTGCACCGACGGCGCGCACCTCACCGCCGATGTCCGCATCGACGCGACGCGCCCGGGCGCGGTGACGTTGCACGGCGGCTTCGGCGTCGGCACGGTGACGATGGCCGGGCTGGGGCTGGAGGTGGGCGGCCCGGCGATCAACCCGGTGCCGCGCGCCAACATCGAGGCCAATGTGCGCGAGGTCGCCGCCGGCCTGCTCGACGAGGTCGGGCTGGCGGTCACGATCTCGGTGCCGCAGGGCCTGGAGATGGCCAGGAAGACGCTCAACGCCCGCCTGGGCATCCTGGGCGGCATCTCGATCCTCGGCACCACCGGCATCGTCAAGCCGTATTCGACCGCCGCCTACCGCGCCAGCGTGGTGCAGGGCGTGCAGGTGGCCGCGACGCTGGGGCACGGCGTCGTCGTGCTGACCACCGGCGGGCGCACCGAGCAGTTCGCGATGCGCGAGCGCGCCGAGCTGCCCGCCGCCTGCTTCGTGCAGATGGGCGACTTCCTGCGCTACGCGCTCGACGAGGCGGTGGCGCAGGGCCTGCGCGAGGTGGTGATCGGCGGCATGGTCGGCAAGCTGACCAAGATCGCCCAGGGCGAGACCATCACCCACGCCAACCGTGCCGAGGTCGACACCGGCCTGCTGGCCGAGCTGGCCGCCGGCATCGGCGCGCCGCCCGAGGAGTGCGCTGCCATTGCCGCCGCCGAGACCGCGCGCTTCGCCGCCGAGCGCATGGAGGCGCTCGGGCTGCTGAACGAATTTCACGCCGCGCTGGCGCAGAAGGTGGTGGCCACGCTGACCGCGCCGGAGCGCTATGGCCAGCGCTTCCACCTGCGGGTGCTGGTCTGCGATTTCGAGGGCCGCAAGCTCGCCGAGGCGAGCTCGGTCCGCTGACAAGGAATGCTGATGAACACCGAGGTCTTTCCGGATCCCAATCCCTGCCGCGTCCTGGGCGTGCTCGACGACGGCGCGGCCAGCCTGGGCGCGACCGCGCGGGCGCATCTGCGTGCCGCCGATCTGGTGATCGGTGGCGCGCGCACGCTCGCGCGGCTGGAGGCCGAGATCCGCCCGGACGCCGAGCGGCTCGACCTGACCGGGCAGCTGAGCGCAGTGCCCGGCTGGGTGAGCGCCGCGCGTGACGCGGGCCGCAAGGTGGTGGTGCTGGCCACCGGCGACCCGCTGTGCCACGGCATCGCCGGCTTCCTGGCGGCGCGGCTGTGCGTGCAGGCCCTCGAGGTGCTGCCCAATGTCTCGACGCTGCAGCTGGCCTGCGCCCGCGTCGGGCTGGTCTGGCAGGACGCCAGGATCGTCTCCATCCACGCTCGGGACGCGGGCGAATGGCAGGTCGGCGCGCCGCCCACGCACGGCCTGCACGCGCTGGCGCAGGCGCTGCGCGCGCACGACCGCCTGCTGGTGCTGACCCGCCCGGAGAACACGCCCGCGCGCATCGCCCGGCTGCTGCTGGCCGAGGGGCAGGGCGATGACTTCCGCATGGCGGTGGCCGAGCGGCTGCTGCAGCCCGAGGAGCGGGTGCGCGCCGACCTGACGCCGGCCGAGGTGGCCGAAGCCTCGCCCGAGGCCTTCGCCGATCCGAACGTGGTGCTGCTGTGGCGGGTGCGCCCGCGCCCGAATCCGGTGCGCTTCGGCCTGGCCGACCGCGACTACCACCAGCGTCAGCCCGACAAGGGTCTGATCACCAAGCAGGAGGTGCGCGCGGTGTCGCTGGCACGCCTGCAGCTGCGCGCCGACAGCCAGGTGTGGGACATCGGCGCAGGCTCCGGCTCGGTCGGGCTGGAGGCGGCGCGGCTGTGCCCGCACGGCCACGTCTGGGCCATCGAGAAGAACGAGGCCGATGTGGCGATCGCGCGTGCCAACCGCGATGCCTTTGGCGTCTCCAACCACACGCTGGTGCACGGCCGTGCGCCCGACGGCCTGGAGGCCTGGCCCGACCCGGACGCGGTCTTCATCGGCGGCTCCGGCGGCGAGCTGGCGGGCCTGATCGCGCTGTGCCTGCGCCGGCTGCGTCCGGGCGGGCATCTGGTGATGAACTTCGTGACGCTGGAGAACCTGGCCGTGGCCACGCAGGCGCTCAAGGCGCTGGATGCCATCGACTGGGACGTGCTGCAGCTGCAGGCCGCGCGCAGCCGCCCGATCCTGGACATGCACCGCATGGCCGCGGAGAACCCGGTGTGGATCGTCTGCGCCCGCAAGGAGATCGCATGAGCATGAGCTTGAACCGGATCGGCACGCTGCACGGCGTGAGTCTCGGCCCTGGCGACCCCGGCCTGATCACGCGGCGCGCCTGGGCGCTGCTGGAGCGCGCCGACACCGCCTGGGTCTACCCGGCGCGCAGCACCAGAACGCCCAGCTACGCCTTCGACATCGTCGCGCGCGCCGGCCTGGTGCCGCCTGACGATCACCAGAGCCTGCTGTTCCCGATGACGCACGACGGCGACAAGCTCGCCCGTGCCTGGCTGCGCGCCGCGGAAGTCGTCTGGCCCAAGCTGCGCGCCGGGCAGGACGTGCTCTTTCTGGTCGAGGGCGATGCCAGCACCTACGCCACCTTCGGCCACCTGGCGCGCACGCTGCGCGCGCTGGCGCAAGCCAACGGCGTCGAGCTGCCGGTCGAGGTGGTGGCCGGCGTCAACGCCTTCACCGCCGCCTGCGCCACGCAAGGCTTGCCGCTGTGCGAGCAGGACGACACGGTGGCGCTGGTGCCGGCCGCCTACGGCGTCTCGGCGATCGACAGGCTGCTGGCCGACTTCGACACCCTGGTGCTGCTGAAGGTCAAGCCGCTGATCGGCGAGCTGCTCGACTGGCTGGAGCGGCGCGAGCTGCTCGGCCACGCCAGCTTCGTCGAGCGCTGCGGCGCGCCCGACGAGCAGGTCGCCGACACGCCCGAGGCGCTGCGCGCGCTGCGCGAGCGCAAGGTCAGCTACCTCTCGCTGATGATCGTGCGCAGCCCGCACCGGGTGCGCGGCGAGCGCATCCGCGGCTGCCTGAAGAAATCGTCCCCCGGAGTCGCCTCATGAGCGCTGTCCCGTCCGTTTCTCCTGCCGACGCGCGGGTCTGCATCGTCGCCATCACCCGGCACGGCGCGGCGCAGGCTGCGGCGCTGGCACGCCAGCTGCCGCAGGCGTCGATCTGCGCCTCGGCCAAGTTCGCCGCGGCCTTTGCCGGCGCGAGCAACCCGGTGCGCGCCTACGAGGGCGCGCTGCGCGACGAGATCGCGCCGCTGTTCGAGGGCTTCGACCAGCTGGTCTTCTTCGTGTCGCTGGGCGCGGTGGTGCGGCTGATCGCGCCGCACCTGAAGAACAAGGACGTCGATCCGGGCGTGACGGTGATCGACGACGTCGGCCAGTTCGTCATCCCGGTGCTCTCCGGCCATGTCGGCGGCGCCAACGCGATGGCCGAGCAGGTGGCCGGACTGATCGGTGCCACGCCGGTGGTGACTACCGCCTCGGACGTCGGCCGCACGATCCCGGTGGACATCCTCGGCCGCGAGCTGGGCTGGCGGGTCGAGGCGCCCAAGATCAACATCACCCGCGTCTCGGCCCATGTGGTCAACGGCGAGCCGATCGCCTTCGTGCAGGAGGCCGGCCGCCCCGACTGGTGGACCCGGCCGACGCCGCTGCCGGCCAGCATCGAGCGCCTGAGCTGCTTCGACGATGTCGACCCGGCGCGTCACCGGGCGGTGCTCTGGGTGACGCACGCCGAGATCGCACCCGAGGTCTGGACGCGCTGGGCCGAGCGGCTGGTGGTCTATCGGCCGCCGCTGGAGGGCCCGGCGTGAGGCCGCGCCTCGCGCTCGGCCTGGGCTGCGACCGCGGCACGCCCGAGGCCACGCTGCGCCAGGCCATCGCCGAGGCGCTGGCGCGTGTCGGTGCGGCCTGGCGCGATGTGGCCGCGGTCGCCAGCATCACGCTGAAGGCCGACGAGGCCGGCCTGCTCGCGCTGTGCCGCGCCGAGGGCTGGACGCCGGTCTTCCATGCGCCGGAGGTGCTGGCGCAGGTGGCGGTGCCCAACCCGTCCGAGACGGTGCGCCGCCACACCGGCACGCCCTCGGTCAGCGAGGCCGCCGCGCTGCTGGCCGCCGGCCGCGCCGACGATCTGCGCGCGCTCGTCGTCGAGAAGCACCGCCTGCGCGGGCCGGACGGGCGCCACGCCACCGTGTCGGTGGCGGCGATGCGCGGCGCGGCCCACCCCCCTGAATCCCCCGAACCGGAGACCCCGTGAACGATCCGATCCTTCCCCCTGGCGCCGCCCCCGCCGACCCGCCCGCCGGCAAGATCATGCTGGTGGGCATCGGCCCCGGCAGCGTCGAGCACATGACCGCGCGCGCCCGCAGCGCCATCGCCGAGGCCGACGTGGTCGTCGGCTACGTCACCTACATCAAGCTGGTCGCCGACCTGCTCGACGGCAAGGAGGTGGTGCGCAAGGGCATGACCGAGGAGCTCGACCGCGCCGTCAGCGCGCTGGACGCGGCGCGCGCCGGCAAGAAGGTCGCGCTGATCTCCAGCGGCGACGCCGGCGTCTACGGCATGGCCGGGCCGACCTACGAGGTGCTGTTCCAGGCCGGCTGGACGCCCGAGGGCGACGTGGCGCTGGAGATCGTGCCCGGCGCCTCGGCGCTCAACAGCTGCGCGGCGCTGGTCGGCGCGCCGCTGACGCACGACTTCTGCGCCATCTCGCTCTCGGACCTGCTCACGCCCTGGCCGGTGATCGCGCGCCGGCTCGACGCAGTGGCGATGGCCGACTTCGTCGTCGCGCTCTACAACCCCAAGAGCGGCCGACGCACCCGCCAGATCGTCGAGGCGCAGCGCCTGTTCCTGCGCCACCGCCGCGCCGACACGCCGGTGGCCATCGTCAAGAGCGCCTACCGCCGCCGCCAGAGCATCGTCTTCACGACGCTGGACCAGATGGCCGAGCAGGACATCGGCATGCTCAGCACCGTGCTGATCGGCAACAGCAGCACCTTCGTGCGCGACGGGCTGATGGTCACGCCGCGCGGCTACGCCAACAAGTACGACATGGACGAGGGCGGCGCCACCCGCGACGGCGAGAAGGCCGGGCGCTCGCTCTCGACCGGCCTGAACGGCTGGCTGGCGTCGCTGCAGGCCGAGCACGCCGCCGGCGCGAGCGCCGAGCAGCTCGCCGCGCGCCACCGCCTGCCGGTGGACTACATCCGCGCCACGCTGGACGAACCGCTGGAGAGCGAGGCATGAGCGAGACGCCCGTCAAGCCGAAGATCGGTGCCTACCGCCGCCACCTACTGGTCTGCACCGGCCCGCGCTGCACCCAGGACGGCCAGGCCCAGGCGCTGTTCGACAGCCTGGGAGAGAAGTTCAAGGCCGCCGGCCTGAACGACGGCGAGCTGCGCGTCAAGCGCAGCCGGGTGAGCTGCTTCGCCGCCTGCAAGGGCGGCCCGGTGCTGTGCGTCCAGCCCGACGGCACCTGGTACTACAACGTCACGCCGCAGAACATGGACCGCATCATCGCCTCGCACCTGGTAGGCGGCGAGCCGGTGGCCGATCTGGTGTTCCACCAGGGCCCGGGCGGCTGCGCCGACGACGGCACCTGCGACTGAAGCGGCAGGGCAGGGCACGCTTTTCGGCCCATCCGCGCCCGGCCGGCCGTGCTGCACTGGCGCGATGAACGACACCGCCGCCGCCGATCGCCGCGTCATCGAGATCCGCTCGGAGGCGCCGCGCAAGCCCGCCCCCGGCCAGCCCTGCAACGGCTGCGGCCTGTGCTGCCTGACCGAGCCCTGCCCGGTCGGCATGCTCGCCAGCCAGCGCCGCGACGGCGCCTGCCGCATGCTCGAATGGAACGAGGGCACCGCGCGCTATGTCTGCGGCCTGCTCACCGGCCAGCACGCGCCGCTGCCCGTCTGGCTGCGCCCGGCCGCCCCGCTGCTGCGCCGCAGCGCCCGCCGGCTGATCGCCGCGGGCATCGGCTGCGACTGCACGCTGGAGGTGGAGTCAGCCTGAATCGGCCAGATCGAGCACCAGCGGCATGTGGTCGCTGAGGTCCAGCCAGTCGGCAGGGCTCCCGATCTGGAGGCGGGCCCCATCGAGCAACGCAGCCGACAGGAAGGCATGGTCGATGTGATACGGCTTTGCAAGATTGCGCTGGAGGAAGAAGGTCGGCGTGCTTTCCCCGCCCTGAGCGTCTCCGCAAATCCGGTGGTAGAGGCTGTGCAGTCCCAGGGCTTCCAACACGCGTACCACATCGCTGTGGCTGCAGCCTGGGTATTGCCTGTCCCAGATGGCGTTGCTGTTGAAGTCGCCCGCCAGCAGGGCCCGTGTCTCGCGCAGAAAATCCGGATGTCGGCGCAGCCAGTGCCAGAGCTGTCCGATGTAGCCGTGCCGGTCGGATGAGGGCGCGTCCTTGGTCCAGACTGCCAGCAGTGGAATGCCCTCGACCCGACACGGAAGAAACTGCATCAGCCCGCCATCATCCAGCGCGACCGATTCCAGCCTGAGTCCCGGCCGGACGAAGACGCCGAGCCCTTTGTGCCGGCTCTGCCCGACCCAGAGCACGGCGTGTCGCTCTGCCCAGTCGCGATAGCTCCGGTCGGCGCTGCCGGCCGGGCTCTCGCACTCCTGCACGATCAGCACGTCAGCGCTCAAGGCCTCCAGCGCGGCGCGCTTGCGGCGCAGTGCGCCAGCACAGTTCCAGGTGACGATTCTCATCAGATCATGCTGTCATATTTCCATTTCTGGCGGCAAACCCAGGATGGACGCCGGCGCCTTGCTGATCAGCCGGATCGGCATCTCCGCATTGAAGCGGCCCCGCAGGTGCATGCCCCCGTCCACCAGATCGCCCCAGGGCTGGCGCGACGCATAGGCCGCATGCAGGATCGCGAATTCGATGCGCTCGCGCAGGCGGGCATCCAGCGGCTCGTCCGGTTCACCCAGCCGCGCAGCCACGAACAGACGACAGGCTGCCATCTCTGCCCGCGCCCATTGCTGGATTCGGGGAAGATGCCGATCGCGTTGCTCGGGGTGGTCGCGGGCATGGCTCCAGCCATGCCAGAGCTCGCGGCGCCGGCCCTGGCGAGCCGCCTCGGGATCCAGCACCGTGTAGTGGCCCCGCAGGAATTCGCGCTCATGCTCGCGAAGCCGGCGTCGGATCGAGCTCGACACGCCGGCCGATCTTAGGATGAAGCCCTGAGCGTGCTCGAAGGTCATCAGGTAGACCCCGCCACCGGCCGGCAGCGCCGGTTCCGCGCGGCCGGGACCTGGCCAGGCGTGAGGGCCCGACCAAGCCAGGGTGCGGCAGGCGATGCGGTGCGCATCGCGGCGACGGTCGAAGCTCCAGAAATCCGGCAGGTCCATGTTCATGTCCGAATGATGCCGCGTGCACCCGGCACAATCCCCCCATGACCCATTCCCTCCCCCGCCCGGCCTGCGGCGACGACGACACCGAGGTCCTGGTCCTGCCCAACGGCGTGCGCATCCTGGCGGTGCGCCCCTCGCATCTGGCCAGCACGAATGTCAGCATCTATGTGCGCACCGGCAGCCGCCACGAGAGCGCGCGGCTCAACGGCATCAGCCATGTCGTCGAGCACATGGCCTTCAAGGGCACCGCGACGCGCGACTGCCAGCAGATCAACCTGGAGGCCGAGCTGCTCGGCGCCGAGGTCAACGCGCACACCGACAAGGACCACACCGCTTACCACATGCGCGGGCTGGCGCGCGACGCGGCCACCTTCGTGCGCATGCTGGGCGACATCGTGCGCCACGGCAGCTTTCCCGAGGCCGAGCTGGAGCGCGAGCGCCAGGTGATCCTGCAGGAATACATCGAGGACGAGGACGACGCGCTGTCCACCGCCTTCAAGCTCTTCGACGAGGCCTCGTTCGGCAAGCATGCGCTGGCGCAGCCGGTGATCGGGCGGCGGCGCAACATCGAGCGCTTCAGCCGCGACGAGCTGACCGGCTATGTCGCGCGCCAGTACACCGGCAGCAATCTGGTCGTCGCGGTGTCCGGCCCGGTCGATCTGCAGGCGGTGACGCGCGAGGTCGAGGCGGTCTTCGGCGACATGCCCGCCGGCACGCCAAACACCGTGGGCGCCCCGAGCTGGGTCGGCGGCGTCAAGAGCAAGCGCCAGGCGGGCTCCAGCCAGACGCATCTGGTCGCCGGCTTCCCGCTGCCCGACCGCTTCGACCCCCAGGCCGCCACCGGCGTGATGGCCGCAGCGGTGCTGGGCGAGGGCATGAGCTCGCCGCTGCTTGACCGGGTGCGCGAGCGCCTGGGGCTGGTCTACTACGCCGGCTGCTCGGCCGACCAGTCGGATCTGGCCGGGCAGTTCGTGCTGGAGGCCTCGACCACGGCGGAGCATCTCGAGGCCTGCCAGGACGAGATCGTCACGCTGCTGCAGGCCCAGGCCGAGCGGGTCAGCGACACCGACCTGCTGCGCGCGCGCAACCAGATCGCGGTGCGCGCGGTGCGCCAGCGCGAGGGCGCGCAGCACCGGCTGGAGACGGCCGCGCTCGACCTGTTCGCGCTCGGGCGGGTGCGCAGCGGCGCCGAGTGGCTGGCGGCGCTGGAGGCGGTGGACGCCAACGCGGTGCGCGACTGCACCCGGCGCATGCTGGCCGCGCCGGCCGCGGTGGCCATTACCGGCAAGGTGCCGGCCGGCACCCGCGAGCGCACCGAGGAGCGCATGCAGCGCCTGCGCAGCACCGTGACGGGCTGAGCGGCATCCGGGCCAACCCGGATCAGTCATGCCAAGAGAAGATAGCTGCTAGTGTCCGCCGACTCTGGCCGGCATGGCGGTGGGTGCCGAGAATGCGCGCAGTCTCCCTCAGGATTCCGCATGACCTCCGATTGCCGCGCGCTGCCGCCCGTGAAGGGCATTTCCTCGATGGCCACCCGCCAGCTGCTGGCCGAGCTGGTCGCCGACTGGACCGGCCGCAGCGGCCAGCCGGCCGAGATCGCCTCGGTGGGCGGCGTGGACGCGGCCAGGCGCGTCGCCGCGGGCGAGGCCTTCGATGTGGTCATCCTCGGCTCGGACGCGATCGACAAGCTGATGGCCGCCGGCCATGTGCAGCCCGGCAGCCGGGTGGATCTGGTGCGCTCGGGCGTGGCGGTGGCGGTGCGTACCGGTGCCGCGCACCCCGACCTGTCCAGCGAAGACAGCGTCCGCGCCGCCGTGCTGGCCGCGCGCAGCGTGAGCTGTTCCACCGGCCCGAGCGGCGTGGCGCTGGCCCGGCTGTTCGAGCGCTGGGGCATCGCCGCCGAGGTGGCCGCGCGACTGGTCACGCCGCCGCCGGGCACGCCGGTGGGCTCGCTGGTGGCCGCCGGCGAGGTCGAGCTGGGCTTCCAGCAGCTCAGCGAGCTGATCCACGTCGAGGGCATCGACATCGTCGGCCCGCTGCCCGACGCGATCCAGATCACCACCATCTTCTCGGCCGCCATCGCCGCCACCTGCACGCAGCCCGAGGCGGTGCGCGCGATGCTCGACTTCATGACGTCGCCCGAGACGGTCGCCGCCAAGCGCCGCCAGGGCATGGAGCCGGCCTGATCACGGCCCCCGCGTCCGCCCCTTTCTCCCGCCTTTTCACCGAGCGCCCCATGAGCCAAGCCAAACCCCTGATCATCGACGTCCACGGCCACTACACCACCGCGCCGGCCGCGCTGGGCGCCTGGCGCGACCTGCAGATCGCCGCGCTGAAGGACCCGAGCCAGAAGCCCGACCCCAAGGCGCTGAAGATCAGCGACGACGAGCTGCGCGAGTCCATCGAGAAGAACCAGCTGCGCCTGATGAAGGAGCGCGGCTCGGACCTGACCATCTTCAGCCCGCGCGCCAGCTTCATGGCGCACCACATCGGCGACTTCGAGACCTCCAGCACCTGGGCGGCGATCTGCAACGAGCTGTGCTACCGCGTCAGCCAGCTGTTCCCGGACAACTTCATCGGCGCGGCGATGCTGCCGCAGTCGCCGGGCGTGGATCCGAAGACCTGCATCCCCGAGCTGGAGCGCTGCGTCAAGGACTACGGCTTCGTCGGCATCAACCTGAACCCGGATCCGTCGGGCGGCCACTGGAACAGCCCGCCGCTGACCGACCGCCACTGGTACCCCATCTATGAAAAGATGGTCGAGCACGACATCCCGGCGATGATCCACGTCTCGACCAGCTGCAACAGCTGCTTCCACACCACCGGCAGCCATTACCTGAACGCGGACACCACCGCCTTCATGCAGTGCCTGCAGGGCGACCTGTTCAAGGATTTCCCGACGCTGAAGTTCCTGATCCCGCACGGCGGCGGCGCGGTGCCCTACCACTGGGGTCGCTTCCGCGGTCTGGCGCAGGAGATGAAGAAGCCGCTGCTCGACGAGCACCTGATGAACAACATCTTCTTCGACACCTGCGTCTACCACCAGCCGGGCATCGACCTGCTGACCCAGGTGATCCCGGTGAAGAACATCCTGTTCGCCTCCGAGATGATCGGCGCGGTGCGCGGCATCGATCCGCAGACCGGCTACTACTACGACGACACCAAGCGCTACGTCAACGCCACCGAGAACCTCACCGACGAGGAGCGCTACGCGGTGTTCGAGGGCAACGCCCGCCGCGTGTTCAGCCGGCTGGACACCGCGCTGAAGGCCAAGGGGCTGTGAGTCCGGCGGCGCGGTCGGCGTGAACTGACAGGCCGGATGCGCCGATCATCGGTCGGGCCAGTCCACCCGCACCGGCGCCAGCGCCTGGCGCAGTCGCGCCAGGTCGTCGGGCGTGTCCAGATCCTCGACCGGCCCGCGCGTGGCGCAGGGCCAGGGCTGCGGGCGCACGCCCAGCGCCGCCAGCCCCTCGCGCACGCCGGCGCCCTGGGCCGCCAGCCGGGCGGCCAGCGGCGCCGCCAGCAGCAGCGGGTGGCCGACCGTGCCGGCCACCACCGGGCGCATCGCCTCGGTGCCGGCCGGGCGCGCACGCCAGGCGCCGAGCAGGCCGGACAGATCCGCGGCGGTCAGCCAGGGCAGGTCGGCCACCGTCAGCAGCAGATCGGCGTCCGGCCTCTCGGCCTGATGCCATTCCAGCGCCCGGCGCTGCGAGTCGATCAGATCGGGCGTCGGCAGCCGGTGCGGGATGATGCCCGCGCCACAGCGCTCGGCCAGCGCGGTCAGCACCGCCTGGTGCGGCCCGCCGACGACCACGCCCACCTCGGCCACGCCTGCGGTGCGCAGCGCCGCGACCAGCCGCGCCAGCAGGCTCTGGCCTGAGATTTCCAGTGCCGCCTTGGGCCGACCGCCCAGGCGGCGCCCCAGACCGGCCGCCAGCACGAGGGCCTGGACGGGCGCGCTCACGTCGGCGACACCGTCGCCTCGGCCTGGGCCTTGCCGCCGGCCACGCCGGCGCCGGCGGGCAGCCTCGCGCCGTTCTTCGCCGCCACCACCTCGGCCAGGATGGACAGCGCGATCTCGGCCGGCGTGCGGCTGCCGATGTACAGGCCCGCCGGGCCGTGCAGCCGGCCCAGCGCGGCCTCGCCCAGGTCGAAGTGCTCGCGCAGGCGGGCGCGGCGCGTCTCGCTGTTGCGCCGCGAGCCGATCGCGCCGACGTAGAAGGCCTCGGACTGCAGCGCATCGATCAGCGCCAGATCGTCGAGCTTGGGGTCGTGGCTGAGGGCCACCACCGCGGTGCGGCGATCGGGCTTCAGGCGCTGGATCAGGTCGTCGGGCATCTCGGCGCTGAGCGTCACGCCGGGCAGCTGCCAAGCGGCGCGGCGCTCCTCGCGCGGATCGCAGACCCAGACCTCGAAGCCCAGCGCCGGGGCCATGCGGCCGATGAAGTCGGCGATATCACCCGCGCCGATCAGGATCAGTCGCGCGCTCGGGCCGTGCCAGCTCGTCAGCGTCGCCGCGTCGAGCCGGGGCACGCCATCCGGGCGCCCCTCGCTCAGCCGGACCTCGCCGCGGGCCAGATCGAGGTGGCGCTCGACGCTGCGCCGCGCGTCCAGCGCCGCGAGCAGCTCGGCCAGGCGGCTGCGCTCGCTCACCGGCTCGAGCACCAGCTCGATCGTGCCGCCGCAGGGCAGGCCGAAGCGGTGCGCCTCCTCGGCCGAGATGCCGTAGCGCTGCACCTCGGGCGTGCCACGGGCGCAGACGGCGGCCAGGCCGCCCTCGCGCACGCGCGCCACCAGATCGTCCTCGATGCAGCCGCCCGAGACCGAGCCCCAGGTGCGCCCGCGGCCGTCGATCACCATCAGCGAGCCCGGCGGGCGCGGCGCCGAGCCCCAGGTGCGCGCCACCGTCACCAGCACCGGCGAGGTGCCGGCGGCCTGCCAGGCCAGCGCGGTGCGCAGCACCTGGGTGTCGAGATCGTCCATCGTGCCGGTCCTCAGGCGAGCGCGAAGGGCAGCTCGCGCACCGGCCGGCCCACGAGCTGCGCCACGGCGTTGGCGAAGGCCGGCGCCAGCGGCGGCAGGCCCGGCTCGCCGATGCCGGTGGGCGGCTCGGCGCTGGGCACGATGTGCACCGCGAACTCCGGCGTGTCGGTGAGGCGCGGCACGACGAAGTCGCCGAAGTTGCTCTGCTCGACCACGCCGTCCTTCAGCGTGATCGCCGCGCCGGGCAGGCACATCGACAGGCCCATGACGCCCGCGCCCTGGATCTGCGCCTCGATGCTGCGCGGGTTGACCGCCAGGTTGCAGTGCACGCCGGCGGTCGCCTTGTGCAGCACCGCGCGGCCGTCCTGGACGGAGGCCTCGACCACCCAGGCCACGACGGTCGAGAAGGATTCATGCACCGCCACGCCCCAGGCGCGACCGGCCGGCAGCGCACGCCGGCCGTAGCCGCTGCGCTCGACCGCCAGCTTCAGCGCGTCGCGGTGGCGCGGGTGCTGGTCGCCGAACAGCGCCAGGCGGTAGGCCACCGGATCCTGCTTCGTCGTGCGCGCGATCTCGTCCACCAGCGTCTCCATGACGAAGGCGGTGTGGGTCGAGCCCACGCTGCGCCACCACAGCACCGGCACGTTCACCTTGGGGTGGTGCACCGTCAGCCGCATCGGGAAGGGGTAGGGCTCGCGCATGCCCTCCATCGCGGTCGGGTCGATGCCATTCTTGACCATGCCCTCGAAGAAGGTGCCCGAGACGATGGACTGGCCGACCAGCGCATGGTCCCAGGCCAGCACCCGGCCCTGGGCGTCGAAGCCGATGCGGGCACGGTGGACATGCATCGGGCGGTACTGCCCACCCTTGATGTCGTCCTCGCGGCTCCAGACGGTGCGGATCGGGGCGCTCAGGCCGGCGGCGCGGGCCGCCCGGGCGATCGCGCAGGCCTGCACCACAAAGTCGCTCGACGGCACGCCGCGCCGGCCGAAGCCGCCGCCGGCCATCTGCACGTTCATGCGCACCTGCTCGGGCTTGAGGCCCAGCACCTGGGCAGCGGCCCGGGCGTCGCCGCCGGGGAACTGCGTGCCGGTCCAGATCTCGGCCTGGGCCTCGCCGAGCTGCACGGTGCAGTTCAGCGGCTCCATCGGCGCATGCGCCAGGTAGGGGAAGTGAAACTCGGCCTCGATGCGGTGCGGCGCGGTGGCCAGCGGCGCCAGGTCGGCGTCGAAGGCGCGCGGGCCCGGCTGGTCGAGCAGCGCGCGGTATTGCGCCCGCTGCCGGGTGCTGTCGACCTTCTCGACCGCCTCGGTGGCCCACGCGGCCTTCAGCGCGTCGCGGCCCTGCCGGGCGGCCCAGTAGCCGTCGGCCACCACCGCGACGCCCTCGCCGCCGGCGGCCACCGGCACGCGCAGCACCGCGCGCACGCCGCGCACCGCCCGCGCCGCGCTGTCGTCCAGCGAGGCCAGCCGCGCGCCGAACACCGGCGGATGCGCCACCACCGCGGTCAGCTGGCCCGGCCGCTTCACGTCGATGCCGAAGTCCTGCTGGCCGCTGCTCTTGGCGCGGGCGTCGAGCCGGCCGGTGGCGCGGCCGATCAGGCGGAAGTCCTTCGGATCCTTCAGCGTGACGGCGGCCGGCACCGGCTGCGCCATCGCGGCCTCGGCCAGCTCGCCGTAGCCGGCGCGGCGGCCGTCCGGCGCGATCACCTGGCCGGATTCGGTGCGCAGCCGCGCCGCATCCAGCTTCCAGCGCGCGGCGGCCGTGGCCACCAGCATCGCACGGGCGCGGGCACCCAGCTCGCGGTACTGCGGATAGCTGTGCTTCATCGCGGTCGAGCCGCCGGTCAGGTGCATGCCGTAGAGCGGATCGGCGTAGGCCGGATCGCTGTTGCCGTGACGCACCTGCACCCGCGACCAGTCGGCGTCGAGCTCCTCGGCCAGCACCATCGCCAGGCCGGTGCCGATGCCCTGGCCGAATTCCAGCCGGTTGAGGGTCACGGTCACGCCGCCGTCGGGCGCGATCTGCACGAAGGAGGCGGGCTGCTGCGTCGGCTTCAGGCCGGCGGCGGAGGCGGCGCCTTGCGCCAGGGCGTCGGCCACGCCCAGCGGGCCCAGGCCCAGCGCCAGGCCGCCCAGACCGGCGAGTTTCAGGAAGCCGCGCCGGGGCAGGGCGGCGGAGGTGTCGGCGTGCGCGGCATCGCGCTCGGCCAGGTGCTGCAGCGCGCGCGGCAGTTCGGGGAGGTGCTCGATCAGCATGGGGCGGAGTCCTGCGTCAGGCCAGGGAACGGGCGGCGTCAGCCACCGCGGCGCGGATTCGGGCATAGGTGCCGCAGCGGCAGATGTTGCCGGCCATCGCGGCGTCGATCTCGGCCGCGGTGGGCGGCTTGCCGCGCGGCCGGGACTTCAGGAAGGCGGTGGCGCTCATGATCTGGCCGGACTGGCAGTAGCCGCACTGCGCGACATCGTGCTTGACCCAGGCCTCGCGCACCGCACGGCCGACCGGGTCGCTGCCGTCGGTGACCTGCTCGATCGTGGTGATGCGCCGGCCCTCGACCGCGGCCACCGGCGTCACGCAGGAGCGGGTGGCCTGGCCGTCGACATGCACGGTGCAGGCGCCGCACAGCGCCGCGCCGCAGCCGAACTTGGTGCCGGTCAGGCCGAGCGCGTCGCGCAGGGCCCAGAGCACCGGCGTGGACGGATCGACATCGAGCGTGCGTTCACGGCCGTTGATGTTCAGTCGTGTCATGGCAGATCCTGCAAGGCAAGGGGTGGACAAGGCGTCGAGAGACAGAGGAGAGCACTCTAGGCAGACCGCCCCGCCGGCGCCAGTCCAGCCGGCCTTGCTGGACCCGCAAGTGCAACTTGATAATCTGCCCCATGCCCATCAATGAACTGCGTGCACTGTCCACCTTCGCCCGGGCCGTCGAGCTCGGCAGCATCCGCCAAGCCGCCCAGGCGCAGGGCGTGACCCCGCAGGCCGCCAGCCAGGCCATCGCCCAGCTGGAGCAGCACCTGGGCGTGCGGCTGCTGCACCGAACCACCCGCCGCCTAGCGCTGACCGAGGAGGGCCAGCATTTCCTCGAACGCACCCGCCCAGCCCTGGCGACGCTGGAGCGCGCGCTGCTGAGCACCCGGGAGGCCAAGGACGAGATCGCCGGCCCTTTGCGCATCGTCGGTCCGCGCTCGTCGTTCGCGACGCTGCTGGTGCCGCTGCTCGACACCTTCTGCCGCGCCCACCCGGGCATCCAGCCCGACGTGCAGCTTGACGACGGCCTGGGCGACTGGGTGCGCGACCGCGTCGACGTGGGCTTTCGCATGGGGCGCTCGCCGGACGAGGGCGTGGTCGGACGGCTGCTGTTTCCGGTCCAGCTGGTCATGGTGGCCTCGCCGGCCTACCTGGCCCGCCACGGCGTTCCGCGTACGGTCGAGGATCTGCAGCAGCACCGCTGCAGCGTCTTCCGCCATCCCTCGACCGGCCGCACCCTCCCGTGGTTCCTCCCGTCCGGCGGCGAGCCAGAGACACGCGAGATGGAGATGGTGCCGGCACTGGCCACCAACGACAGCGAACTCGAGCTGCAGGCGGTACTCGCCGGTCAGGTGATCGCGCAGGTGGCCAGCTTTGCGGCCGCACCGCTGATGCGCAGCGGCCGCATGGTGCCGGTGCTGCTCGATCAGGTCTGCGCGCCGATCGACCTGCATGTCTATTACGGCAGCCGCACCGCGCTGCCCCGGCGGGTGCGCGCCTTCGTCGATCTGGCCGTCGAGCAGCTCAAGGACAACCCGGCTTATGTGCTGGACACGCAGGAACTGGCTGCACTGGCGATGCGCTGCGCCTGACGGATCGCCTTGGCTGCAACGCCTTGAATTGAAGTTCGTCAATGATAAGTTTCATTATCATTGACAGTTTTTTTCCAGAAAAAACCGGGCCAACGGCAAAGCGGGAGTGGCTCTGAGTGGCTCTTCTTGCCGGGATGCCCAGTGGCAGCTTGAAGCGCAGTCCGTTACGCTGCTCCGATTCCCCTTGAGCCGAGCCCACCCGTGAGCGATGACACCGCCCTGATCGACATGTGCGATGCCCTGATCCACACCCGCCAGCACACCGGCCCGAAGCATCTGGAGGCGCCCGGGCCGGACGAGGCCGAACTGGAGGCGCTGTTTGCCGCCGCAGCTGCCGCACCCGACCACCACCAGCTGCGCCCCTGGCGCTTCCTGGTGCTGGGCGAGGCAGCGCGCCAGCGCCTGTCCGAAGTCTTCGTCGAGGCGCTGCGCCAGCGCGATCCACAGGCGCGGCCCGATCAGCTCGAGGATGCGCGGATCAAGGCCTTTCGCGGGCCGGTGCTGATCCTGGCGATCGTCGACCTGCGCGCCGACGATCCGGAGGTTCCCGCCTTCGAGCGGGTGTTCTCGCTGGGCTGCGCGGTGCAGAACCTGCTGCTGGCGGCGCGCGCACGCGGCTTCGGCAGCGGCCTGTCGAGCGGGCGGGCGCTGCACACGCCGCTGATGCACCAGGCCTTTGGCCTGGCCGAGGGCGAGCAGCCAGTGTGCTTCATCAGCCTGGGCACGCCGCGGCGCAGCCGGCCGATCCGGCCGCGTCCGGCGGTGGCGGAGTTCGTGCAGAGGATCTGAATCTGAGGCCCCGGGCGTGCAGGCCTCGTCCTCGTGCGAGGCTGGAAACCAGAGTGCAGAGTGAGAGTGCAATCGCATTGCCGTTAGTATTCTTGATGACCGGAAATCGGCCTTGGTTATTTTTCGATCAAAACTCATTGTTATGTAAAAACATTGATTCAAATGATTTGCCTACCAATGAACATTGCATTCAACAGAGTGATCATCTACATTCCGGCCCATCGTCTCTTCCCAAGATCCGACGGGCCATGACTCTGCGATCCACCTTCGCCCAGGCCGACAGCCTGCTCTACCGGCTGCGTGCCGCCGGCACGCTGCTCGGCGTCACCGACAACACGCTGCGCGGCTATGCCGACCATGCCGGCATCGCGGTGCGACGCGCCTCCGACCTGACGCCGGGCGCGCCGGCCGTGCGGGTGTTCTCGCCCGACACGCTGTTCCAGCTGGCGCAGTGGCGCCGCGCGCAGCATTACGTGAAGGCGCCGGCGGCCGGCAGCGGCCCGATCGTCATCACCGTCGATGTCATCAAGGGCGGCACCGGCAAGACCACCACCAGCGTCGAGGCCGCGCTGCACCTGCAGCTGCTGGGCCTGCGGGTGCTGCTGGTCGATCTGGACGTGCAGGCCAACGCCACCCAGCTGATGGGCTACGAGCCCGACCTGACGCTCGACGAGGCCGAGGCCTACGGCGTGACGTCGGCTGCGATCGTGCAGGACACCTTCGCCTCGGTGCTGATGCCCTTCCTGGAAGGCCGCCAGCGCAACCAGCCGGTGCGCGCGATGCCCCAGGGCGTGATCAAGAAGCCTTTCGGCGAGCACGGGCCGCACCTGATCCCGGCCGACACCTTCCTGGGCGACATCGAGCCGGCGCTGGCCAATGCCAAGGGCCAGCGCGAGCTCTACCTGCGGCAGCTGATCGCCGCCTCGCTGGCGGGCAGCACGCCGGGGCTGGACCTGTCGGTCTACGACGTGATCGTCTTCGACTGCCCGCCCAGCGTCAGCTTCACCAGCACCGCCGCGATCGCCGCGGCCGATCTGGTGATCGCACCGATCCGGCTCGACGCCTTCAGCGTCAAGGGCCTGACCAAGCTGATGAGCGAGATCGACGGCCTGGACGCCGCCTACCATGTGCGCCCGGAGCTGATCATCCTGCCGACCCACTACGCGCCGCAGCTCGCGCGCATCGGCCGGATGCAGACGCAGCTCAACCAGTACCGCGACCTGATCGCGCCCTGCGCGATCTCGGCCTCCGAGGAATTCCCGAAGTCGCTCGACAGCTACCTGCCGCTGACGCTGCAGAAGCCCACCTGCCATCCCTCGAAGGAATACCGCCTGTTCGCCGAGCACCTGCACGGCCGCATCCTGACCCTGGCCGCCGCCCGCCGCCGCACCGCATCATGACCAAGCAGAGACTCATCCTCCCGAACGACGGCCGTCCGCTGATGCCGATGCCGGCCTTCTCGAACGCGCCGCGCTCGGCCGCGCCGGCCGGGCGCCGGCTGGTGCATCTGGCTGTCGACCTGATCGACGCCCACCCGCTGGCGCCGCGCGAGATCTACACCGAGCGCATGATCCGCGAGCGCGCCGACGACCTGCGCGCGCAGGGGCAGCACGATCCGATCCATGTGATCCCGAACCCGGACACGCCGGGGCGCTACATCATCTGCGACGGCTGGACGCGGGTGCAGGCCTGCCGGGTGCACGGCGCGCTCGACACGCTGCTGGCCGAGATCCACGAGGGCCTGTCGCTGCGCGAGGCGGCCTGGTTCGGCTACGAGCAGAACGAGGGCCGCGAGCAGCAGTCCGACTACGACCGCGCGATGTTCCACGAGAAGCTGCTGGCCGACGGCGAGACCGCCGAAGAGCTGGCGCGGCGCGGCGGCTTCCACAAGTCGATGATGACCTTCCTGCGCGCCTACGCCAAGCTGCCGGCCGGCGTGCTGGAACTCGTGCGCGCGCATCCGCAGAAGTTCGGCTCGCGGGTCGCCTACGAGCTGCACCGGCTGCATGAGGCCTGCGGCGAGGCCGCGGCGCTGGAGCTGGCCACCGAGTTCGCCACCAACCCGGACGACCTGCCGGTGCGCTGGCTGCTCGACCGGGTGCGCGAGCTGCGTGCCCAGACCCGCGATGCCACGCCCGCAGAGAAGACAGAGAAAAAAGCCGCCAAGGCCTGGCCGGCGCATCAGGTCTACGACAGCGCCGAGGCACGTGGCTACTACCGCCGCCGCGACGGCCGCATCCAGCTCTCGCTGGAGGTCGCGCCCCAGCACCGCGAGGCCTTCGCGCAAGGGCTGGAGCAGCTGCTCAAGACCCTGGGCGAACCTGCACCGGGCGATCCGGTTTGAACGTTCAAACCAGACCGCACAAGCCCGGTGCCTGCACGCACCGGAGATGCCCATCACCCGCCCCTCGCTGCGCAGGCATGGTGCGGTGCTGAACCGGGTTCGCGGCGCACGCCTCAGGCACGCCGCTTGCGTTGGGTCTGTTCAGGAGGCGACCGCAGCGCGGTTCGTCAGACCGAAGGGTCGCTAGGGTTCCGAGGCCTACCATGCGGCAGGCCTGTCTGGTCCGAGAGCGACCGGCCTCAAGTGCCCGCGGCAGCTGCCGCGACGGCACTCAGGCTCCACGGCGGGACAAAAGCCCGGGAGGAACACTTCTGCGTCGAGGTGGCCTCCCCGGATCGTGTCCTTTTTCAGCCTGGAGCCCCGAATGCCTGCTTTTCTCTCCCGCGTGACCTCCGGCCTTGTCGCCGGCGTGCTGGCCGCCAGCGGCCTGTTGGCGGCGCTGCCCGCCCGGGCCGAAGTCAAGGTCGGCGTCTCGGACTGGCCGGGCTGGGTCGCCTGGTATGTCGCCGAGAAGAAGGGCTTCTTCAAGAAGCACGGCGCCGACGTGAAGCTGGTCTGGTTCCCGAACTACACCGACTCGATCTCGGCGCTGTCGGCCGGCCAGCTCGACGCCAACTCGCAGACCTGGTCCGACACCATGGGCCCGCTGGCCAAGGGCGTTCCGGTCAAGGCCATCCTGGTCAACGACAACTCCGCCGGCAACGACGCGCTGGTCGTCAGCCCGAAGATCCGCGCCTTCGCCGACCTGAAGGGCAAGTCGATCGCACTGGAGCAGTACAGCGTCTCGCATTTCGTGCTGGTCAACGCGCTGGCGAAGAACGGCCTGAAGGCGAGCGACGTGAAGATCGTCAACCTGTCGGCCGGCGACGCGGCGGCGGCCTTCCTCGGCGGCCGGGTCGAGGCGGCGGTGGTCTGGAATCCGTGGATCCACCAGATCGAGACCAGCGGCAAGGGCCGCGCGCTGTTCACCTCCAAGGACCTGCCCGGCCTGATTCCCGACCTGCTGGTCGCGCAGGACAAGGCCATCGCCGCCAAGCGCAAGGATCTGGTCGGCATGATCCGAGCCTGGTTCGACACGGTGGCCTTCATCCAGTCGAATCCGGACGAGGCTGCGGCGATCATGGGCAAGGTGGTCGAGATGAAGCCGCAGGACTACAAGGTCTTCCTGCCCGGCACGCGCTTCTTCGATGCCCGGCTCAACCAGGAAGCCTTCGCCGACGCCAGCCAGCCGCGCTCGCTACTGGGCGTGGCGCCGACGGTGCTGCAGTTCCTGAACGACAACAAGCTGATCGAGGGCCGCGCCGACCCGGCGCGCGGCATCGACGCCAGCCTGCTGGCCGAGGCGCTCAAGCGCTGAACCGGCAGGCCACGCCATGAGCACGAGAACGATGTCGCTGTGGAGGGTGCGCGCGGCGCTGCCCCGGCGGCTGCATGCGCTGCTGGCCCTGGCCGGGCTGGTGCTGCCGCTGCTGGCCTGGTGGCTGCTGAGCAGCGTGGCCGGCGCCGACCCGATCTTCCTGCCCTCGCCGGGCCAGGTCTGGAGCCGCGCGGCGGGCTGGTGGGACAGCGGCCTGGCCGGCGACATCGGCGCCAGCGTCGGGCGGGTGCTCGCCGGCTTCCTGCTGTCGGCGCTGGTGGCGCTGCCGCTGGGGCTGCTGATCGGCAGCTTCCGCGCGGTGCAGGCGCTGCTGGAGCCGCTGACCGACTTCATCCGCTACATGCCGGCGGTGGCCTTCATCCCGCTGGTGATGCTGTGGGTCGGCATCGAGGAGTCGTCCAAGGTCGCGATCATCTTCATCGGCACCTTCTTCCAGATGGTGCTGATGGTGGCCGAGGATGTGCGCCGGGTGCCGATGGCGCAGATCGAGGCGGCGCAGACGATGGGCGCCAGCCGCGTCGAGCTGCTGGAGCGGGTGATCCTGCCCTCGGCGCGGCCGGCGCTGCTCGACACGCTGCGGGTGACGATGGGCTGGGCCTGGACCTATCTGGTGGTGGCCGAGCTGGTCGCGGCGCAGTCCGGCCTGGGGCACGCGATCCTGAAGGCGCAGCGCTTCCTGCAGACCGACAAGATCTTCGCCGGCATCCTGCTGATCGGACTGATCGGGCTGCTGAGCGACCAGGCCTTCCGCTGGCTGCACCGGCGCGCCTTTCCCTGGCTGCATCTGAGGGGCTGAAGCCATGAACCCGAATCCAGCAGAGAAGACAGAGAACCCGGAAAAGCTGCCGAAGATCGAGGTGCGCGGCCTGCGCAAGCGCTACGAGGGCGCGGCGATCGACGTGCTGCAGGGCATCGACCTGCGCATCGAGGCGGGCGAGTTCGTCACCTTCGTCGGCGCGTCCGGCTGCGGCAAGTCGACGCTGCTGCGCTGCATCGGCGGCCTGGAGCACCATGACAGCGGCGAGCTGAAGGTCGACGGCCGCGCGGTCGACGGCCCCGGGCCGGAGCGCGGCATGGTCTTCCAGCACTACAGCCTCTACCCGTGGCTGTCGGTGCGCGAGAACATCCGCTTCTGCCGCCAGCTGCGCGTGCACACCGGCGAGCGCACCAGCGCCGAGGTCGAGGCCGCCAGCGGCCGCGCCGACGCGCTGCTGCGGCTGATGGGCCTGGGCGCGGTGGCCGAGGCCTGGCCGGCACAGCTCTCCGGCGGCATGCAGCAGCGGGTGGCGATCGCGCGGGCGCTGATGAGCCGCCCGGGCGTGCTGCTGATGGACGAGCCCTTCGGCGCGCTCGACGCGCAGACCCGCGAGGTGATGCACGAGCTGATCGCGCATGTGCACCGGCTCGAGCGCACCACGGTGGTCTTCGTCACCCACGATGTCGAGGAGGCGATCTACCTCGGCAGCCGGGTGGTGCTGATGGCGCCGCGCCCCGGGCGCATCGACACCGTCTTCGAGGTGCCGCTGCCGGCGCGGCGCCAGCCGGAGATGAAGCACGCGCCGGAGTTCCTCGCGCTCAAGCGCCGCATTCTCGAGCGCATCCGCGCCACCACCGGCATGGACACCGATCACGAGCTGCTCGAGCGCCTGTCGGCCTCTGCCGCCCCCTGATTCCCGATCCGACCTGATCCGACCCGATCCCGAACGACTTGCCGGAGGCCGCCCGCCGGGGGCCTCGGAAGGAGAAGCCATGTCCGCACATCATCCCGAACACACCCTGGACAACCCGCCGCCGGCCGTACCGGTGGACGCGCCGGCGCACTGGCGCCGCTTCGCGCCGGAGCTGCCGGCCGACCGGGTCGTCTTCAGCGAGCTGGTGCCTGGCGGCGGCCACTGGAGCTGGCGCCTGAGCCGCGGCATGGCGCTGCGCTTCGTCGCGCTCGATGCGGGGGCCAACTGCTCGGTGCTGCTGTACGCCGCGCACGACCGGCTGGAACGCTACAACGCGCCCGACAGCCTGAAGGCCCAGCACACCGCCCACTACCGCCGCGGCCATGTGCTGATGAGCGACATGGGCCGCGCGATGGCCTCGATCACCGAGGACACGCTCGGCTGGCACGACCCCTTCGGCCTGCTGCTCGACAGCCGCCGCATGGCCGCGAAGTACGGCGAACGGCGCTACGAGACGGCCCGCAACGCGATGCACCGCAGCGGCCAGGACGGCCTGCTGATCGAGATCGGCAAGCACGGCCTGGGCGCGCGCGACCTGATCACGCCGGTCAACCTGTTCAGCAAGGTCAGCGTCGACGCGGCCGGCCGCTTCCAGTTCCACGCGGACCACAGCCCGGCCGGCGCCATGGTCGAGCTGCGCCTGGACATGGACGTGATCGTCGCCATCAGCACCGCGCCGCATCCGCTGGACCCGCGCCCCGCCTACGCGCCGGCCAAGGTCGGCATCGCCGCCTGGCGCCGCGGGCCGGCACCGGCCGACGACCTCTGCCGCAACTTCCGCCCGGAATGCGCCCGGGCCCACCACAACAGCGACGTGTTCGCGCTGTGCTGACCCCGGCCCCGGAGACCGCCATGACCGACATGACCGACATGACTGACCCGATCGTCATCCCTCCCGCAACCTCCTCCCTCGTCGAGAGCGACCTCGACCCCGCTCAGGCCGTCCGGCGCCACCGCCAAGCCGCCGGCGAGCCCTGGCTGACCGAGATCCGTGCCGGCCAGACCCTGCGCATCGTCGACCTGATGGGCAACCAGGCTGTCGACGTCATCTTCTACGACCGCCACGACCCGGCCGAGCACTACAGCGCCACCGAGACCCTGCTGGCCCAGGGCAGCCTCTACCTGAGCACCGGCTCGGTGCTGATGAGCAACACCGGACGGCCGCTGCTGACCCTCGTCGCCGACACCTGCGGTCGCCACGACACGCTCGGCGGCGCCTGCGCGGCCGAGAGCAACACCGTGCGCTATGCGCTGCAGAAGAAGTTCATGCACAGCTGCCGCGACAACTACCTGCTGGCCCTGGCCCAGGCCGACGTCGGGCTGGGCAAGCGCGATCTGGTGCCCAACATCAACTTCTTCATGAACGTGCCGGTCACGCCCGAGGGCGGGCTGACCTTCGCCGACGGGGTGTCGGCGCCCGGCAAGTACGTCGAGCTGCGCGCCGAGCGCGATGTCTGGATGCTGGTGTCCAACTGCCCGCAGCTCAACAACCCCTGCAACGCCTACGACCCGACGCCGGTCGAGTTCCTGATCTGGGACGGAGCCTGAAGCCCATGTTCACCAAGGTCCTGATCGCCAACCGCGGCGCCATCGCCTGCCGCATCATTCGCACGCTCAAGCGCCTGGGCATCGCCAGCGTGGCCGTGCATTCCGAGGCCGACCTCGCCTCGCGGCATGTGCGCGAGGCCGACGAGGCCTTCTGCATCGGCCCGGCCCTGGCCGCCGACAGCTACCTGCGCCAGGACCGGCTGCTGGACATCGCCCGGCGCTGCGGCGCCCAGGCCATCCACCCCGGCTACGGCTTCCTGTCCGAGAACCCCGGCTTCGCCCAGGCCTGCGAGGACGCGGGCCTGGCCTTCATCGGCCCGACGCCCGACCAGATGCGCGCCTTCGGCCTCAAGCACAGCGCCCGCGCGCTGGCCGAGGCCTGCGACGTTCCGCTGCTGCCGGGCTCCGGACTGCTGGCCGATCCGGCCCAGGCCATGGCCGAGGCCGCGCGCATCGGCTATCCGGTAATGCTCAAGAGCACGGCCGGCGGCGGCGGCATCGGCATGCGCCTGGTGCGGGACGACGCCGAGCTGACGGAAGCCTTCGGCGCGGTGCAGCGCCTGGCCCAGGCCAACTTCAAGGATGCGGGGCTGTTCCTGGAGAAGTTCGTCGAGCGGGCCCGCCATGTCGAGGTGCAGATCTTCGGCGACGGCCGCGGCGACGTGATCGCGCTGGGCGAGCGCGACTGCTCGGCCCAGCGCCGCAACCAGAAGGTGATCGAGGAAACGCCCGCGCCCGGCCTGAGCGAGGCGCAGCGCCAGGCACTGCAGGCCACCGCGGTGCGCCTGGCGCAGCAGGTCAGCTACCGCAACGCCGGCACGGTGGAGTTCGTGCTGGACGCCGACAGCGGCGAATTCTGGTTCCTGGAGGTCAACACCCGGCTGCAGGTCGAGCACGGCGTGACCGAGCAGGTCTGCGGCGTCGATCTGGTCGAGTGGATGGTGCGCCTGGCCGCGGGTGATCTGCCGCCGCTGGCCACGCTGCAGCCGCGGCCGCAGGGCGCGGCCATTCAGGTGCGGCTGTATGCGGAGGATCCGGCTCGCGGATTCCAGCCCGCCACCGGCGTGCTGACCGAACTGCGCTGGCCCGAAGGCGCCCAGGCCGGACCGGGCGCCGTGCTGCGGGTCGACAGCTGGGTCGAGCGCGGCACCGAGGTCAGCGCGCATTACGACCCGATGCTGGCCAAGCTCATCGTGACCGCACCGACGCGCGACGAGGCGCTGGTCTGCCTGCGCCAGGCCTTGGCCGACACCCGGCTGGCCGGCTTCGAGACCAATCTGGCCTATCTGCGCCAGATCGTCGCCGACCCGGTCTTCGCCGCCGGCCGCCAGACCACGCGCTGGCTGTCGACGCTCAGCCACCGGCCACAGGCCTTCGAGGTGCTGGACGGCGGCGTGCAGACCACGGTGCAGGACTGGCCGGCACGCCTGGGCCACTGGGACGTGGGCGTGCCGCCCTCCGGCCCGATGGACGCCTGGGGCCACCGCGTGGCCAATGCACTGGTCGGCAACGCAGCGGACGCAGCGGCGCTGGAATGCACGATGGCCGGCCCCACGCTGCGCTTCCACACCGCGGCGGTGGTGGCCGTGACCGGCGCACCGGCGCCCGTCACGCTCGACGGCCGCCCCGTGCCGATGTGGCAGGCGCTGGCGGTGCCGGCCGGCGGCGTACTGGCCGTGGGTCGACTGGCCGACAGCGGCTGCAGGCTGACCATCGCGGTGGGTGGCGGCATCGACGTGCCCCGTTACCTCGGCAGCCGCAGCACCTTCACGCTCGGCCAGTTCGGCGGCCATGCGGGCCGCGCGCTGCGGGTGGGCGACATGGTGCACCTGCTGGCGCCGCAGGCTGCCGTCGCTCAGGGCGTGGCCGGGCGCAGTGCGCCACCTGCGCTGCGCCCGGCCATCGGCCACCACTGGGACATCGGCGTGCTCTACGGCCCGCACGGCGCACCGGACTTCTTCACGCCAGAAGACATCGCCATGGTCTTCGGCACCGACTGGCAGGTGCACTACAACTCCAGCCGCACCGGCGTGCGCCTGATCGGCCCAAAGCCGCGGTGGGCGCGGTCCGACGGCGGCGAGGCCGGCCTGCATCCGTCGAACATCCACGACAACGCCTACGCGGTCGGCGCCATCGACTTCACCGGCGACATGCCGGTCATCCTCGGCCCCGACGGTCCCAGCCTGGGCGGCTTCGTCTGCCCCGGCGTGGTGGTCGACGCCGAGCTGTGGAAGCTGGGCCAGCTGCGCCCGGGCGACACGGTGCGCTTCCACCGTCTGAGCCTGCAGCAGGCCCAGGCGCGCAGCGCGCAGCAAGAGGCCGCACTGGCCTGGCTGGCCGAGACCGAGACGCAGCACGACGCGCCCTGCCTGCCTGCGGCGCCTCAGGACGATGCCCAGGCCTGCCGCAGCCCGGTGCTGCTGAACGACCCGGCGCGCGAGGACGTGCCGGCCATGGTCATCCGCCAGGCCGGTGACCGCTACCTGCTGGTCGAGTTCGGCCCGCTGGTGCTCGACATCGAGCTGCGCCTGCGCGTGCACGTGCTGATGCAGGCGCTGCAGACCCGGCGTGCCCGCGGCGAGCTGGCCGGCCTGATCGACCTGACGCCCGGCATCCGCTCGCTGCAGCTGCATTTCGACCCGGCGCTGCTGAGCCGCGACGCCCTGCTGCATATCCTGCAGGACGAGGAGGCGCAGCTGCCGGCCGTCGACGACATGGACGTGCCCAGCCGCATCGTGCACCTGCCGCTGGCCTGGAACGACAGCCAGACCCGGCTGGCGATCGAGAAGTACATGCAGTCGGTGCGGCCGGACGCGCCCTGGTGCCCGAGCAACATCGAGTTCATCCGCCGCATCAACGACCTCGACAGCGTGGACGCGGTGCAGCGGATGTTCTTCGACACCCGCTACCTGGTGATGGGCCTGGGTGACGTCTACCTCGGCGCACCGGTGGCCACGCCGCTGGATCCGCGCCAGCGCCTGGTCACCACCAAGTACAACCCGGCGCGCACCTGGACGCCGGAGAACGCGGTGGGCATCGGCGGCGCCTACCTCTGCGTCTACGGCATGGAAGGGCCGGGCGGCTACCAGTTCGTCGGCCGCACGGTACAGATGTGGAACCGCTGGCGCCACGGCGAGGGCGCCGCGCCCGAGTTCGCCCAGCCCTGGCTGCTGCGCTTCTTCGACCAGCTGCAGTTCCACCCCGTCAGCGAGGAGGAACTGCTGCGGCTGCGGCAGGACTTCCCGCTCGGCCGCGCGAGCCTGCGCATCGAGGAAACCACCTTCCGCCTGAAGGACTACCGCACCTTCCTGGCCCGCGAGGCCGACAGCATCGCCGCCTTCAAGGCCCGCCAGCAGGCCGCCTTCGAGGCCGAGCGCGAGCGCTGGCGCGCCGCCGGCCAGGCCGAGTACCTGGCCGAGGACAGCGCGGCCGCCGTGCCGCCGCCCGAAGACATGCTGCCCGAGGGTGCCCAGGCCGTGGCCAGCGCGGTGCAGGGCAGCGTCTGGCAGCGGCTGGTGGCCGAGGGCGACACGGTGGCGGCCGGGCAGACGCTGCTGGTCGTCGAGTCGATGAAGATGGAATTCCCGATCACCGCGCCGCGCGCCGGCACCGTGCTGCGCCTGAGCTGCCCGGCCGGCAGCGCCGTGCAGGCCGGCCAGACCGTCGCCATCCTGCAATGAACCACGAGCCCGCCACCGCCATGAGCCCGACCGATCTCTCCACCCTGTCGTTCGACCTGCTGAGCCTGGGCCAGGCCCTGCAGGACGGCGCCGTCACGCCCGAAGACGTGGTCGTCGAGGTGCTGCGGCGCATCGGCGACGACCCGCACCACGCCTGGATCACCGTGCGCGACGTCGACGTGCTGCGCGAGCAGGCTCGCGCGCTGATGGCGCAGGGCCCCGCCGGCAAGCCGCTCTACGGCATCCCCTTCGCCGTCAAGGACAACATCGACCTGGCCGGCGTGCCCACCACCGCCGGCTGCCCGGCCTATGCCTACACGCCCGCGGCCTCGGCCTTCGTCGTGCAGCGTCTGGTCGAGGCTGGCGCCCTGCCCATCGGCAAGACCAACCTCGACCAGTTCGCCACCGGGCTGAACGGCACGCGTTCGCCGTTCGGTGCCTGCCGCAATGCCCATGATCCGGCCTTTGTTTCGGGCGGCAGCAGCTCGGGCTCGGCGGTGTCGGTGGCGCTCGGCCAGGTCAGCTTCTCGCTCGGCACCGACACGGCAGGCTCCGGCCGCGTGCCGGCCTTCTTCAACCACCTGGTCGGCCTCAAGCCCAGCCTGGGCCTGCTGAGCGCGCGCGGCGTGGTGCCGGCCTGCCGCACGCTGGACACGGTCTCGATCTTCGCGCTGACAGCCGACGACGCGCACCGCGTCTTCTCGGTGGCCGCCGCCTTCGACACCGAGGACGCCTACGCCCGTCCGGCCGAGCCGCACGGCGTCGACCTCGGTGCACTGGCCGCACCGCGCATCGGCGTGCCGCGCGCCGACCAGCTCGACTTCTGCGGCAGCGCGGTCGACGCCCGAGCCTGGGCCGACGCGGTCGAGCACGCGCGCGGCCTGGGCGCCGAGATCGTCGAGCTCGACATCGCGCCGCTGCTGGAGACCGCCCGCCTGCTCTACGGCGGCCCCTGGGTGGCCGAGCGCTACCAGGCCATTCGCGCCTTCATCGACGCGCAGCCGGACGCCGTCTTCCCCGTCACGCGCGAGATCACGCTGGGCGGCGCCCGGCCGCTGGCCGCCGACGCCTTCGCCGCCCAGTACCGGCTGAAAGCCTTGCAGCGCCAGGCCGCGCAGATCTGGCGTCAGGTCGACGCGCTGATGACGCCCACCGCGCCAACCCACCCGACGATCGAGGCCATGCTGGCCGAGCCCATCGCGCGCAACAGCGAGCTGGGCCTGTACACCAACTTCATGAACCTGCTGGACTGGGCGGCGGTCGCGGTGCCGGCCGGCTTCGTCGAGCGGCCCGGGGCCGCCGTGCCGATGCCGCACGGCGTGACGCTGTGCGCGCCGGCCCACCAGGACGTTCCGCTGCTGCATCTGGCGCGCCGCTGGCAGGCCTCGCTGCAGGGGTGTGCCGCGACGCTCGGCGCCACCGGTCAGCCCCTGCCGCCTGCGCAGCCGCTTGTGCCGGCCGTGCCCTCGGGCCAGCTGCGCGTGGCCGTCTGCGGCGCCCACCTCGAAGGCCAGCCGCTCAACAGCCAGCTCACCAGCCGCGGCGCGCGCCTGATCGCCCGCACCACCACCACGCCGGATCACCGCCTGTACGCGCTGCCGCCGATCGTCACGCCCGCCGGCCAGCGCCTGCTGCGCCCCGCGCTCGTCCACGCCCCGGGCGACCCGCTGAGCCGCGCGATCGAGGTCGAAGTGTGGGAGCTGCCGGCCCGGGAGTTCGGCAGCTTCGTCGCCGCGATTCCCGCGCCGCTGGGCATCGGCAAGACCCGGCTGGCCAACGGCAGCGTGGTGCCCGGCTTCATCTGTGAGCCGGCCGCGCTGGAGGGCGCGACCGACATCACCCGCTTTGGCGGGTGGCGAGCCTGGCTGACCGCATGTGCAAGCCATCCGGTTTGAACGTTCAAACCGGCCAGCCGCCCTCGGTCACTCCACGACGACGACGCTGTGCGGCACACGCCCGACCGCCACCGTCTTCAGCGCCTTGGCCGCGCCCACGTCGATGATCGTCAGGTCATCCGACAGCCCGTTGGCCACCAGCAGCCGGTCCTGCGCCTTGTTCAGCCCCAGACCCCACGCCCGCTTGCCCGCCAGCACCAGGTCCGTCACCTTGCGGCTCCCCACGTCCACGAAGGCCACATGGTTGGCCTTGCCCAGCCCCACGAACGCCCGCTTGCCGTCCGCGCTCATGGCAATGCCCACCGGCGTGATGTCCGCCGCGCGGGCGCCCTTCACCTCGAACCGGATCGTGTCCACAACCTCGTGATCCTTCGTCCCGATCACCGTCACGCTTGCCCCCAGCTCGTTCGTCACCCACAGCTGGCTGCCGTCCGGCGTCAGCGCAAAGCGCCTCGGCCGCTTGCCCACCTTGATGTTCTTCGTCACCTTGCCACTGGCCGCGTCGATCACATGCACCAGGCTCGCCACCTCCGAGGTCACGTACACCGTCCGCCCATCCCGGCTCACCAGCACGCCCTCCGGCTCCTCGCCCACCTTGATCTCGGCGCTGCGCTTGCCGCTGACCACGTCGATCACCCCGACCACGCCGTCTTCCTCGTTCGACACATACAGCGTCTTGCCATCCGGCGTCAGGTCGAAGATCTCCGGGTCATCCCCCAGCCCGATCTTCTTCACCGACTTGCGCGTCGCCAGATCGATCAGATCGGCCTGGCCCGAGTCCCCGCACGCCACCAGCAGCTGCCGGCCCCCGTCGGTCAGCACCATGTGGCGCGGCCGCTTGCACGTGGCGATCGTGCCCGTCACCGCCTGCGTCTTCAGGTCCAGCACCGTCAGCTTGTGGTCCTTCTCGCTCGAAATGAAGGCCGTCTGGGCCTGCGCAGGCAACGCAGCCAGCGTGGCCAGCAGCAGGGCAGAGCCCAGCGACTTCAAGGCCAACGGGCGGGAAGAGGAAAATCGGATCGGCTGAATCATCGCGAGCATCTCGTTCGGGTGGAACATGCCCGACAAGTTAGGCCTGCGCCGGCATGGCGGACAGGGAAAAATTCCCGACACAGGGAAGGCACCGATCGGACTGCTCCAAACTGAAGCAGTGCTCCAGCACCAGGCGTCCAGCCCCCCTCAGGGCATCAGGCCGTGCTGCTGGCCGTAGCGGATCAGCTCCAGCGCGCTGGCCACGCCGAGCTTCTGGCGGATCAGCGTCTGATAGTTGGAAACCGTCTTGTCGCTGACATTCATCTCGCGCGCGATGCGTTCGAGCGGATGGCCGGACAGCATCAGCAGCAGCATCTCGTGCTCGCGCGGCGTCAGCTGCTCATGCGGCAGGCCGCAAGGCGCAGGCCGCTCGGGCTGGCCCGGCGGCGGCAGACCGCGGGCGATGCGACGCACCGCCTCGACCAGCGCCTCCGGATCGCTGGACTTGCCCAGGAAGCCGGCCGCGCCCGCACGCAGGCACTGCTGACGCAGCGCCGGCGTGTCATGCATCGTGAACACCAGCACCTTCAGCCAGCGACAGGACTCGGCGAGCTGGCGCAGCAGGTCCAGGCCGCTGCGCCCGGGCATCGACAGATCGAGAATCAGCAGGTCGACCTCGCCGGGGTGGCGCAGCGCCAGGTCGGCCCAGGCCTGGTCGGCATCGGCGTATTCGGCCACCACCTCGAGATCGGGCTCGCCCTCGAGCAGGCGCCGGTAGCCCAGACGGACGACGGCATGGTCATCGGCGATCGCGAGATGCAGGCGGGAAGAGATCATGAGGGCGGATCGGCGTCGGCACGGAACAGGGGAAGACGCGCCTGCAGCAGCAGCCCCGAGGTGCCGCCGTCCGACGCGAGCCGCCATTGTCCACCGAGCGCCCAGACGCGCTCCTGCATGCCGCCCAGCCCGTTGCCGCGCTGCATCGCCGCGGCCGGATCACCCAGGCCGACACCGTCATCCTCGACCGACCAGCACACCGCCTGCGCGTCGATGTCGACCGTCAAGGCCACCCGCGTCGCCTGGGCATGGCGGGCGGCATTGGTCAGCGCCTCCTGGCTGAGCCGGTACACCGCCAGCGCAAGCTCGCGCGGCAGCGCCGGCGCGGCCGCGTCGATGTGCAGGGCCAGGCGGAAATCCCGTGCCGGCCGACCCTCGCGGCCGTCATGCAGCACCTGCCAGCCACGCACCAGCGCCTCGAGCAGCTCCTGCAGGCGCTGTGGTGCCACCCGCTCCTCACGGCCGTCCATCACCGGGCCGAGCGGGCGCAGCTGCACCAGCAGATCGCGAATGTCGCGCTGCACCTCGCCGCAGTGGCGCGAGATGCCCTGCACCACCTCGAGCAGCCGGGGCTGGTCGGCGAGCTGGCGCGCCAGCCAGGCGGCATCGAAGCGCAGCGCAGTCAGATGCTGGCCGAACTCGTCGTGCAGTTCGCGCGCCAGGCGGGCACGCTCGTCTTCCTGCAGCGTCTGCATCTTCTGGCTCAGCAGCCGGCGACGCGACTCCGCCTCGTCGAGCGCACCGGCGAGCTGACGCAGCGCCGCGGCGATCTGGTCGAGCTCGCGGGTCGGCATCGCCGTCAGCGCCCGCACCGGCGCGAGCCGGCCATGCTCGATGCCATCGATCGCCGCCAGCAGATCGTCCAGCGGCGCCAGCGAGCGGCGCACATTGCGCCGCATCACCAGCAGCAGTCCGGCGATGCAGCCCAGCAGCACCAGGAACACCCCGCCGATGTCGGCCAGCGCCTCGCGGCGCTCGCCCTCGGGCGAGGCCTGCAGGGTCAGCATCCAGAGGCGGCCATCCGGTCGCGGCAGGGTCCAGCTGACGCTGCGCACCGGCGCCTCCTCGCTCCAGCGTCGGTGCAGATCGGCCAGCAGGTCAAGCGGCCCCTCGGGCGCGGCTGGCGGATCCGGGGCCAGCAGCGCACGGCCGGACTCGTCGCGGATCGTCAGCGTCAGATGGCGCAGGCCGCCCTGCTGCTGGGCGCGCAGCGCAGCCAGCACGCCGGCGTCGTCGAGCGGCTCGAGGCGGGCCAGGCGGGCGCTCATCTCGGCGAGCTGCATGGCCGCGTCGACTTCCTCCTCGATCGCCTCGTCGATGCGCAGCAGCCCCACCAGCAGGGCCAGCAGCACCGCCACCAGACCGACCTTCGCGGCACGCCGCATCACCAGCCGAGACAGCTCCGGCAAGGCTCCGGACGTGCTCACAGCCGCACCACACCCTGCTCCAGAACGAGACGGCAGAGGCGAAAGTCGCTGCGCTCCTCGAGCTTCTGGCGCACCAGCGACATGGTGTTGTGGACCGTCTTCTCGCTGATGCGCAGCGCCGAGGCGACCTGATCGATCAGCAGGCCCTCGGACATCAGCCGCAGGATCTCGAACTCGCGCGGGGTGAGCTGCTCGAGCTGACGCCGGGTCGGCAGGTCGTCGTCCGGCAAAGGCAAAAGCGTCGCCAGGCCGGGGGGCAGCACCGTGCGGCCCGCCATCACCCGGCGGATCGCCTGCAGCATCTCCTCGGGCTCGCTGTCCTTGGTCAGATAGCCCGACGCACCGGCCCGCAGCGCCTGGGTGATGTAGCCCTCATGCGCATGCATGCTGCACACCAGCACCCGCAGGGCGCGCCGACGCTCGCGCAGCCGACGGATCGCCTCGATGCCGCTGTCACCGCGCAGGCTCAGGTCGACCACCGCCAGATCCACCCCGGTGCGGGAGAGCAGCTCGCAGGCCTGGGGCGAGGTGGCCGCCTCGGCCAGCACCTGCATGTCCGGCTCGGCATCGATCAGCTGGCGGTAGCCAGCGCGCACGACCGCATGGTCGTCGAGCAGCAGGATTCGGATCATCGCTTGTCTCCTTCGGGTTTCTTCGGATTTCTTCGTTTGGCATCCGACCTCTTCGTGCCGCCTTGATGCCGTCATCGTCAATCAAGCAATTCACATGCCTTCGGTGCCGACCGTCCTCGGGAAGATCTCCCGGCCGCCTCGGGAAGCGCTCCCGGGGAAGCAGGCTCCTCACTTCCTAGACTGGCCCGGTCCGACAACGAGGAGAGACAACATGACCCGTTTTCCCGCCATGAACGCCGTGGCCGCTGCCAGCGCCGCGCTGATGCTCGGCCTGGCCAGCCTGCCTGCGGCTGCCGTCAAGCCGGTCAGCTGGAACGACATCGCCAACGACGACAAGACCGGCCAGGACGTGCTGAACTACGGTCTGGGCCTGAAGACGCAGCGTCACAGCCCGCTCAAGCAGATCAACGCCCGCAACGTCGACCAGCTGGTGCCGGCCTGGAGCTTCTCCTTCGGCGGCGAGAAGCAGCGCGGCCAGGAAGCGCAGGCCCTGGTGCATGACGGCGTGATCTACGTCACCAGCTCCTATTCGCGCTTCCACGCGCTGGATGCGAAGACCGGCAAGCAGCTCTGGATGTACGAGCACCGTCTGCCCGACGACATCCGCCCCTGCTGCGACGTGGTCAACCGCGGCGCGGCCATCTATGGCGACAAGGTCTTCTTCGGCACGCTGGACGCACGCATGATCGCGCTCGACCGCGCGACCGGCAAGGTGGTCTGGAACGAGAAGTTCGCCGACCACAAGGTCGGCTACACGATGACGGGCGCTCCCAACATCGTCAAGGAGAAGAACGGGCGCGTGCTGCTGATCCACGGCTCGTCGGGCGACGAGTTCGGCGTGGTCGGCTACCTGTACGCCCGCGATCCCGACACCGGCGAGGAAGTCTGGGCCCGTCCGTTCGTCGAAGGCCACACCGGCCGCCTGAACGGCAAGGACAGCACGACCACGGGTGACGCCAAGGCGCCGAGCTGGCCGCGCGACAAGGACGGCAACCTGGTCGAGGCCTGGCACCACGGCGGCGGTGCGCCGTGGCAGTCGGCCGCATTCGACCCGGAGACCAACACCATCGTCATCGGTGCCGGCAACCCCGCGCCGTGGAACACCTGGAAGCGCACGAAGGAAGGGGACGACCCGAAGAACTGGGACAGCCTGTTCACCTCCGGCCAAGCCTATGTGGACGCCACCACCGGCGAGCTCAAGGGCTTCTACCAGCACACGCCGAACGACGCCTGGGACTTCTCCGGCAACAACTCGGTGGTGCTGTTCGACTACAAGGATCCGAAGACCGGCCGGCAGGTCAAGGCCAGCGCACACGCGGATCGCAACGGCTTCTTCTATGTCACCGACCGCGAGAAGCTGGCCACCGGCGCCGGCTACCCGAACAAGCCGACCGCGCTGATCGGTGCCTGGCCCTTCGTCGACGGCATCACCTGGGCCACCGGCATCGACCTGAAGACCGGCCGACCCAACGAGGTCGCCGGCCAGCGCCCGCCGCTGCCGACCGCCGGTGGCGACAAGGGCAAGGCGGTGTTCGTCTCGCCGCCCTTCCTGGGCGGCACGAACTGGATGCCGATGTCCTACTCGCCCGACACCGGCCTGTTCTACATTCCCGGCAACCACTGGGCGATGGACTACTGGACCGAGAACCTGACCTACAAGGCCGGCTCGGCCTACCTCGGCCAGGGCTTCCGCATCAAGCGCCTGTATGACGACCATGTCGGCACGCTGCGCGCGATCAATCCGGTCACCGGCAAGATCGCCTGGGAGCACAAGGAGAAGTTCCCGCTGTGGGCCGGCACGATGACCACCGCCGGCGGCCTGCTGGTGACCGGCACGTCGGACGGCTACATCAAGATCCTCGACGCGAAGACGGGCAAGGAGCTGTGGAAGTTCCAGACCGGCTCGGGCGTGGTCTCGGTGCCGATCACCTGGGAGCAGGACGGCGAGCAGTACATCGGCCTGTCCTCGGGCTATGGCGGCGCGGTGCCGCTGTGGGGCGGCGACATGGCCGAGCTGACCCGCCAGGTCACCCAGGGCGGCAGCTACTGGGTCTTCAAGCTGCCGCGCGCGGCGCAGAAGGTGGCCGCCAAGTGAGGCCCGCGTCGCTGCGGCGGTCGCGGGGTCGACTCGCCCTGCTGCCGATGGCGGTGACGCTGGCGGTCGGCGCCGGGCTGGCACCCGCGCCGGCCCGGTCACAGCCGTCGGCCGAGCCGGTGGTCACCGTCATCAACGGCTGCCACCTCTGGCCCTATGCGCACTGTCCCGGCGCGGACCTGCGCCATGCCGACCTGGTGGGCAAGGACCTGCGTGGCGTGAACTTCAGTGGCGCGAAGCTCGCCCGTGCCAAGCTGCGCAGCGCCAATCTGGCCGGAGCCAAGCTCGACGGTGCCGACCTCACCGGCGTGCAGGCCTACGCGCTGAATGCGCCCGGGGCCTCTTTCCGCGGTGCCACGCTGGTGGCCGCGAACCTGGAAATGGGGCGCGTCTTCCGTGCCGACATGAGCGGTGCCGACCTTTCGGCCGTCAACCTCGAGGCCGCGCGGATGAACTTCACCTGGCTGGTCGGCGCGAAGCTGGTCGGAGCCGATCTTCAGGAGACCAAGTTCGTCGGCAGCAATCTGCAGGATGCGGACCTGGACGGCGCGGTTCTGCGCTTCGCCATCTTTCCCGACGCCCATCTGCAGGGCTGCCGGGGCTGCCCGGAGGGCTGGTGAGATGCCGCGACACCTCATGCCCATGAGCCTGACGCTGGGGCTGCTGCTGGTCGCGTTCGGCAGCGCGCTGGGCCAGGAGCAGCCGGCGCCCGGCGTCAACCTGCTGCGCGGAGACAGCCGGGTGATCGAGGCCGGGCGACAAAGCTACCGCCAGCACTGCGCGGAATGCCACGGCGAGGAGGCGGTCAACCCGATCGCCGAAGCGCCTGACCTGCGCCGGCTTGACAGCTTCTGCCGTCGGCTGAAGGATCCCGCGCTGCAGACCCACTGCCGCGACGATGTCGACCGCTACTACCTGCGTTCGGTCAACGAGGGCAAGGTCCGCGCCGGTGTCGTGCACATGCCGCCCTGGGAAGGCCGGCTGAGTCCGGACGAGATCTGGTCGATCCGCAACTTCATCGAAAGCCGGCCCCGCCCCACCCCCGCGCGCTGAACCCAGCCCGCCTCAAGGCAAGGGCAGCAGCAGCGACGCCGGCGGCTGATTCCAGTTCTCGCCGTGCGTCGCGCTGGCATACAGCCGCACCACCACCGAGCCGAGCAGGCCGTGCAGCACATCGCCCTGGGAGGCCCGGCGCACGATGATCGCGCTCAGCGAGCCCTTGGCGGAGAGCTCCTGGATCGCCCGGTCGACCCAGACCTTGCGCTCCTCGGGCGCGAGCATCACCAGCTCCTGACGGACCTCGGCGATGCGAGCGTTCAGCCATCGTGCCTGGACCTCGGGATCGATCTCGACTCGACCGGCCGTCGGTGCGCTCCCGGCCGCTGGCGGCATGTCGCGCTCGCCAGCCGGCCGCACCAGCTCGGCCACCCGGGGGGGCGATGCAGGCAGCGGCTGCGCGGGCTGGGCTGATGTGCCGGTGGCGGCGACCGTCTCGGTGCGCAGCAGCGTGCGCAGATAGGAATAGGCGTTGTCCAGCGGCGAGAGCCGGTTGTTGGCCACTCGCCGCTCCAGCACCTCGAGCTGCTGGCGCACGCGCTCGTCGCTGAACTCGGTCAGCAGGCCTTCAAGCTTGATCTCGCGAATGCCCAGGGACTCGGCCCGCAGCACCAGATTCGCATCGACCGGCTCGGGCAGGCCCGCGCCGGTTCGCGATGCCGCCAGGCGCCGCCGCACCGCGAACTGCACCTCCACCACCGCCCTGCCCTGCTTGTGCTCGATCAGCTCGACCTCGAGATCGGTCTCGCGGTTGATCTCTTCGATGGCCGGACGTACCCGCTCGGACTTGAACTTGCGCCACTCGCGCCGGTCGGCGCCACCCGGCGCCTGGTTGAGCGCATCCGACCACCAGGCCGCCGGCTTGCGGCTGGTCAGCCCAGACGGGTTGTCGCGGTAGCGCGCGCAGATCTCGTACAGCGCCACCGCGGTGTAGGTGCCCAGCCGCGCCAGCACATCCAGATCGATCGAGGCCCAGCGCTGCGGCTCGCGCAGCACCGTCATGATCGAGGGGGGATAGGACCAGGACACCCAGTTCTCGCCATTCCTGACCTCGATCGCCACCTCCGACAGCATCGAGAAGCCGCGCCACTTCACGCCGTCGCCCGGCGCGGTCGACTCCCAGTCGACCTCCAGGCCGCGCATCTCGCGCAGATAGCGCTTGGCTGCGGTGCGGTCCTCGCCACTGGAGCCGGTGGTGCGCAGCAGCGCCGGCAGCGGCGCCTCGAACATGAAATCGGCCTGCGGCATCGCGTCCATCGCCGCCAGCCGGGCCTGCGCCACCTGCAGCATCGCGTTGTACAGGCGACGGCCGGTGAGCGTGACCCGCTTCGATCGCGGGATCATCACGATCATCTCGTGCGGCTTGCGAAGTTCCGGGCCTTCGGCCGGATCCCGGGGATCGAGCGGGTTCATGGAGTGCGGGGGCGGAGGGACAGACATCATATGTCCGCAGCCCTTTGGACACAAACCCACGCCTGCGGCGCGTCGACCGCCTTCACCGCCCCGGTTTCCTGGTCTCCAGCCACATCAGATCATCCGGGTAGAAACTGGACAGTCGAGGCCATGCCGTCGCGACAGCGCTGATCCTGCATACGGGTAAAGACTGGACAGTCGGATGCCGGATAGCCTGCAGCGGAGCGGGTAAAGTACGGACACATGACGCGGATCACGATTCGAAAGACAGGGTGCTTGCGTCCGTCCCGATCGGATCCGATCAGGATCGATCCGGTTGATTTCCGGACACTTCCCGGGAAAAAGCTGGACGGAAACGGGAAGATCCTGGACAAATCCGGGAAGATCCTGGACACATGCCGTCGAACGGCATCAGCAAGTCATTGATTGAAAAAGACTTTTTCCATCATGAATCCGGCTTAATCTCTTGAAGAGATTGAATCTTTATTAATCTCCCTGCGAGACGACCTGGTCATGGACCCTGAAGACATCCCGCATGCACAACACGAGGACACGGAAGATGCACAGCAAGCTCGCCTCTCCTGCAGACGCCATTCGCATTCACAGCTCACCGATCAAGAGACAGTCGCTGGCAGACATCGAGACTCAGGCGGCACGAATCGCAGCGATGATGGGCCAGATCAGGGCCGCAATGCTGCCACCGGCCTCGATCAAGCAGGCCCCTCCTGTGAGCGCGGCACAGCTGGCCGAGCTCTGTGGCGTCGACAAGAGCAGGATTGCCTACCGTCTGACGCGTGGTGATCTTCCAGGCGGCAGCATGGTTGGCAATCGCCGGGAATGGTCGATGGAGGACGCACGCACCTGGGTGCGCGATTTTCGACAGGACCACATGCGCCCTGCCGAGGCCGCAGGAACAACGATCACGGTGGCCAACTTCAAGGGCGGCGTCGCCAAGACCACTTCGACAGTGACCTTGGCGCAAGGCCTGGCGATGCGAGGACACCGGGTGCTGGTGGTCGATCTCGATCCGCAAGGCTCGGCCACCACGCTGTTCGGTGTGCTGCCGGATGCGGAAGTCGATCATGAGCATACCGCGATGCTGCTGTTCTCCGGCGAGCAGGAGGATCTGGACTACGCGGTGCGCAGCAGCTACTGGCCTGGCATCGATCTGGTCTGTGCGGCTCCCCTGCTCTTTGGCGCTGAATTCGCGCTGCCAGCTCGGCAGACTCGCGACCCGGGCTTCGAGTTCTGGCGCTGCCTGGACCGCGGTCTCGACAAGGCACGCATGGACTATGACGTCATCCTGATCGACACACCGCCCGCACTGTCCTATGTGACCATCAATGCGCTGATGGCGGCTGACGGCGTGATCATGCCGCTGCCACCGTCCGCGCTGGACTTCGCTTCGTCGGCGCAGTTCTGGGATCTGTTCAGCGACCTGTGCAATCAGTTGATCCGCAGCCGCGGCCAGGACAAGACCTTCGAGTTCATCGACGTACTGCTGTCGCGGGTGGAGCCTTCGGATGCGGCCAGCTCGGTGGTGCGCCAGTGGGTGCTGGAGGCTTACACCGAGAAGGTGCTGCCCATCGAGATTCCGAAGACCTCGGTGGCGGCCACGGCCTCGGCCGAGTTCGGCACAGTCTATGACCTGCCACGTGGGTCGATCAACGCACGTACCTTCGCCCGGGCCCGTGATGCCTTCGACCGCATGTGCGAACTCATCGAGCAGCAGATCGTCGCGGTCTGGGCCGCTCAGCTGGAACAGATGAAGCCTTGATGAGGAGCTGATGCGATGAAGAACAGCAAGTTGCTCGACAAGGCGGCACGCCTCGATTTCAGCAAGCTGCCAGGATCGAACGCGGACAGCACCGACACAAGCCCGGCTACCTTGCCCGCATTCACGCCCCGGCCGAAGACTGCGCCGGGTGCCTTGATGGCTTTTGCCAACGACACCCGCTCCGAGCTGCTGCGCGAGAACGAGACCTTGCGCGAGCGGGCCCGACAGACCGATGTTCTGCGTGGCCGGCTCGACGAGGCCCTGGAAGAGCTGCAGCAATGGGACGGTGCCAAGGCCGCGCGGCTCATCGAGCCAGGGTTGATCCGGCCCAGCCGGTATGCCAACCGGCACCCCCACAGCTTGTCGGGCACGGACTTCCAGAAGCTGCGCAGCGAGATCCAGGATGCGGGCGGCAATGTGCAGCCGATCAAGGTCAGACCGGTCAGTCGGGAGGAGGGCGACGGTGGCGCTCGCTACGAAGTGGTCTTCGGCCATCGTCGTCTGCAGGCTTGCCGGGAGCTGTGCCTGCCGGTGCTGGCCGTCATCGACAATCTGGATGACCAGACGCTCTTCGTCGAGATGGAGCGCGAGAACCGGTCGCGCAAGGATCTGTCGGCCTGGGAGCAAGGCATGATGTATCGCCGGGCGCTGGACGGCGGGCTTTTCCCGTCGAATCGCAAGCTGGCGGAGGCGATCGGCGTTGATCTGAGCGCACTGGGCAAGGCACTGGCTCTGGCCGCATTGCCGGCCTTCGTCATCGAGGCCTTTCCCTCGCCGCTGCAGCTGCAGTTTCGCTGGGCCAAACCCCTGGCCGATGCGCTGGCGAGCGACCCGGAGCATGTGCGATCGATAGCCCAGTCGCTGAGAACATCGCCTGATGCTTTCTCTGCCCGGCAGATCTTCGAGCGGCTGACATCGAAGGCTTCGGACAGTCGCGGGCTGGGGCAGGGGGTGGAACGGTTCCACCCCCTGAAGACGCAGCCTGTCCGCCTGGATGATCTTGATGTGGGCTGGGTGCGTGTGGCGGAAGACGGTGGCATCGAGATCCGCATCGGCACCGATGCGGGATTAGGAAGCACGCCGGATTTGGTAGATCTGGCGAATCTGCTATCGATCGGTCTGACGAGACTGAAGGCCCAGCGCAAGGGGTAGAACCGTTCCACCCCTGCCGGGTTTTTCCTAGGGAGTCGAATGTGTCCAGGATTTAACCGGGTAAATCCTGGACGTTTCTGATTGAGGCGTGCCCAGCACGAGGCTCAGCCATGTGCTCAACCTTGCGCCGGATACAGCCCGCGCTGACGCGCGAACAGCCGCGCCAGCCCCAGCAGCGCGTCGATCGACGGCGTGGCCATGCCCACATGGCCGCCGATCTCGCGCACCGCGCCGACGATGGCATCGAGCTCGATCGGCCGGCCTGCGTCCACGTCCTGCAGCATCGAGGTGCGGAAAGCCCCCAGCCTTGCGGTGACCGCGTGGCGCTCCTCCGGCCCCTGGTCGATGGGGCAGCCGATGCGCTCGCCGATCAGCGCGGCCTCGCGCATCGCGCGGCTGCAGAACTCGCGCACCAGCGGATCGGCCAGCACCTGATCGATGGTCGCGCCGGTGAGGGCGCTGACCGGGTTCATCGTCAGGTTGCCCCAGAGCTTGTACCAGAGCTCGCGGCGCAGGTCGGCCGACACGGTGGTGTCGAAGCCGGCCTGGCGCAGCAGCGCGCCCACCGCCTCGGCGCGCGCGCTCGGGCCGCCGGCGGGCTCGCCGACGATCAGGCCGCGGCCCATGCGGTGCTGCACCCGGCCGGGCTCGGAGGTGGCGGCGCTGGCATGGACCACGCCGCCGAGCACCTGCGCCACCGGCAGCGCCGCGGCGATCACCCCGCCCGGATCGACGCTTTCCAGCCGGCCGCCGGGCACTTGCGGATGGTCTGCGCAGAACCACCAGGGCACGCCGTTCATCATCGTCAGCACGACCGTGTCGGGGCCGATCAGCGCGGCCAGCTGCGGCGCCAGGGCCGGCAGCGCCTGGGCCTTGACCGCGAGGATGACGAGATCCTGGACGCCGAGCGCCTCGGCGCGGTCGCTGGCGGCGGCTACCGGGGCCTGGGTGCGCAGGCTGGCGTCGGCGCTGTCGAGCCGCCAGCCGTGGGCGTTCAGGGCCGCCAGCGTAGCGCCTCGCGCCAGGGCGCTGGTGGGCACGCCGGACGCCGCCAGGCGCGCGCCGAGGAATCCGCCGATCGCGCCGGCGCCAACAATGCAGGTCTTCATGGACAAGGAAATCGTCAGGGACAGGATCGGGCATTCTTGCGCCGGGCCGCCGGCACCACAAGCCAGCGATTTGTTTCAGCGGTCGAGGTGGGTGGGAGATGTTCCTGGCGAGCGAAGTTTGAACGTTCAAACCAGCCGTCCATCTTCCGGCTCCAGCCCGGTGGCGAACTGGCGGCCCTTCTCCGCGTAGAGCGCCGCGCTCTGGCGCAGACGGGCGACTTCCGCCTCGGTCAGCGGCCGCACCACCTTGGCCGGCGTGCCCAGGATCAGCGAGCGCGGCGGGAACTCGCGCCCCTCGGGCACCAGCGCACCGGCGCCGATCAGGCATTCCTCGCCGATGACGGCGCCGTTGAGCACCACCGCCTGGATGCCGATCAGCGAGCCCGCGCCGATGCGGCAGCCGTGCAGCATGGCCTGGTGGCCGATGGTGACCTCGTCGCCGATCTGCAGCGCGAAGCCGGGATCGGTGTGCAGCACCGCGCCTTCCTGCACATTGCAGCGCGCGCCCAGCGTGATCGGCGCGTTGTCGCCCCGCAGCACCGCGCCGAACCAGACGCTCGACGCCTGCCCGATCTCCACCTGCCCGACCAGGTGCGCACCGGGCGCGACGAAGACCTCGGCGGCCAGCCGGGGCGCCTGTCCGTTCAGGCGGTAGGAGCCGCTCATGCGAGCTCCTCGGCCGCCAGCGCGCCGCGGCGGATCTGGTCGCGTTCGAGCGACTCGAACAGCGCCTTGAAGTTGCCCTCGCCGAAGCCCTCGTCGGCGCGGCGCTCGATGAACTCGAAGAACACCGGGCCCAGCAGCGTCTGGCTGAAGATCTGCAGCAGCAGGCGCGGCGAGTCGCCGGCGGTCGAGCCGTCGAGCAGGATGCCGCGTGCCTGCAGGTCGGCCACCGGCACGCCGTGGCCGGGCAGGCGCTCGCCCAGCATCTCGTAGTACACGTCGTTGGGCGCGGTCATCAGCGGCACGCCGGCCAGCTGCAGCGCGTCCACCGTCGCCACCAGATCGTCCGTCAGCAGGGCGATGTGCTGGATGCCCTCGCCGTTGAACTGCATCAGGAACTCCTCGATCTGGCCGCCCTGGCCGGTGCCGCGCCCCGCGTCCTCGTTGAGCGGGATGCGGATCAGGCCGTCGGGCGCGGTCATCGCGCGGCTGGTCAGGCCCGTGTATTCGCCCTGGATGTCGAAGTAGCGGATCTCGCGGAAGTTGAACAACTTCTCGTAGAAGCCGCCCCAGAAGGCCATGCGGCCGCGGTAGACGTTGTGCGTCAGGTGGTCGATCAGGCGCAGGCCATGACCAGCCGGATGGCGATGCTCGAAGGCCTGGTAGTCGGGCAGGAACTCGAAGTCGATGTCGTAGATGCTCTTGCCGTCCTCGAAGCGGTCGATCAGGTAGAGCGGCGCGCCGCCGATGCCCTTGATGGCCGGCAGGCGCAGCTCCATCGGGCCGGTGGGCACGTCCACCGGCTGCGCGCCCAGCTCCAGCGCGCGGGCGTAGGCCCGGTGCGCGTCCTTCACCCGGAAGGCCATCGCGCAGGCGCAGGGCCCGTGCTCGGCGGCGAAGTAGCCCGCCAGGCTGCGCGGCTCGCGGTTGACGATGAAGTTGATGTCGCCCTGGCGATAGAGCACCACATCCTTCGAGCGGTGGCGCGCGACGAGCGAGAAGCCCATCCGCTCGAACAGCGGCTCGAGCACGCCCGCGACGGGCGAGGCGAACTCGACGAACTCGAAGCCCATGAGGCCCATGGGATTGTCAAAGAGGTCGGGCATGGAAATTCCTGGCGGTGGGTTTCAGTCGAGGGTGATGGCGGCCTTGCGCACCAGGCGGCCGTAGCGCTCCTGCTCGGTGCGCAGGAACTGGGCGGCGGCCTCGGGCGAGGTCAGCATCAGCAGGTCGTCGCGCTTGGCGAAGCCGGCCTTGACCTCGGGGTCGTTGAAGGCGACGGCGAGCGCGTCATGCAGTCGCTTGAGCTGGGCGGGCGGCAGGCCCTTGGGGGCGATGGCGGCGAACCAGCCCGACACCTCGACCTCGGGGAAGCCCTGCTCGGCGAGCGTGGGCACCTCCGGCAGCGAGGCCGAACGCTGCCGGCCCGTCACGCCGATGGCGCGCAGCGCGCCGCTGCGCAGGTGGTTCTGCACCGCGCCCAGCGCGCCCACGCCCATCTCGACCTGGCCGGCGATGATGTCGGTGATCATCGGCCCCATGCCCTTGTACGGGATGTGGCGGATCTTCACGCCGGCGGCATCGACGAACATCTCGCCGGCCAGATGGATGATGGTGCCGTTGCCCGAGGAGGCGTAGTTCAGCGCGTCGGGCTTGGCCTTCAGGAAGGTCTGCAGTTCCTTCGCGGTCCTGGCCGGCACCTTGGCCGGATTGACCACCAGCACGAAGGGCGAGCCGCCGACGATGCTGATCGGGGTGATGTCGTTCAGGCTGTCGTAGGGCAGCTTCGGGAAGACGCTGGGGTTGACCGCGTGGTTGTTCGAGATGAAGGCGATGGTGTTGCCGTCCGGCGCGGCCTTGACCAGCGCCTGCGTGCCGGTGATGCCGCCCGCGCCAGGCAGGTTCTCGATGATCACCGGCTGGCCGCCGAGCGCCCGGCTGAGCGCGCCCTGGACCGAGCGGATGATCACGTCGACGCCCGCGCCGGGGCCGATCGGCAGGATCACCCGCAGCGGGGCGGCAGACTGGGCCTGGGCGCCGGGCGGCAGCAGGGCGGCGCCGGCGGCCAGCGTCGCGCCCAGCACGAGGCGGTGGATGCGGCGGCGGGACAGGAATCGGGTGGGCATGCGTGTCTTCGGGTGTTGTCGTGCAGGGGTCGGCGCTCAGCGCGGCAGGCTGCCGAGCACTTCTTGGGTGTGTTCGCCGATGGCCGGCAGCTTCATGCGCACGCCGGGGCGGCGTCCGCCCAGCAGCAGCGGCAGCAGCACCACCTGGCTGGTGCTGTCGTCGTCGTTGACCATGTCGACCAGGCCGCCGCTGGCGATCAGGTGCGGGTCCTCGACCAGCTGATCCGGGCGAACCACCGGCGCGTAGGGGATGCCGGCGGCCTCCAGCCGGGGCACCAGCGCCTCGGCCTGCACCGAGGCCAGCGTCTCGCCCAGCGTGCGCACCAGCTCGGGCCGGCGCTCGACACGCAGCGCGTTGGTGGCCATCTGCGGGTCAGTCCGCAGGTCGTCGCGGCCGAGCACCTGGCACAGCGCCTCGAACTGCTTGTCGCTGACGGCGCCGATGAAGAGCTGCTCGTCGCCCGCCAGCGTGAAGGTGTCGTAGACGCTCCAGGCCGACACGCGCGAGGGGAAGGGCGGCGGCACCTCGCCCGACATCTGGAACTGCATCATGTGCTGGGCGGCGAGCAGGCAGCAGTTCTCGAACAGCGCGCTCTGGATCTCCTGGCCACGGCCGGTGCGGGCGCGCTCCTGCAGCGCGGCCAGCACGCCGATGGCGGCGAACATGCCGCCCATGATGTCGTTGACCGAGGTGCCCGCGCGCAGCGGGCGGCCCTTGGGGCCGGTCATGTAGGTGAGGCCGGCCATGTTCTGCACCACCTCGTCGAGCGCCAGGCGCTTTTCATACGGGCCGGGCAGGAAGCCCTTGTGCGAGGCGTAGATCAGCGCCGGGTGCTCGGCCGAGAGCGTGGCGTAGTCCAGGCCCAGCTTCGCCATCAGGCCGGGGCGGAAGTTCTCCAGCACCACGTCGGCGCTGGCCACCAGCGCACGCGCCGATTCGAGCCCGGCGGGCGTCTGCACGTCCAGCACCACACTTTTCTTGTTGCGGTTGAAGGTGCGGAAGAAGCCCATGCCCAGGCCGGGCAGGCGGCGGGTCTTGTCCCCGCCGGGCGGCTCGACCTTGATGACCTCGGCGCCGAGGTCGGCCAGGATCATGCCGCAGGTCGGGCCCATCACCATGTGGGTGAATTCGATGACGCGGATGCCGGCCAGCGGCAGTGAGGAAGCGGAAGCTGTGTCGGTCATGACGGCTCGTGAAAAGGGGGAGGGGGCGGCGTCAGCGCGCGGCGCGGCGGGCGAAGGTGGACGGCAGGCCGGCGCGCCAGAGGCTGCCGTGGGTGGGCTCGCCCTCGATCCAGCCGGCGACCTGCCGGCGCAGCGCGAGCAGCGCCTCCAGGTCCAGGCCGGTGTCGATGCCCATCGACTCCAGCATGAAGGCCAGATCCTCGGTGGTGGCGTTGCCGCTGGCGCCGGGGGCGTGCGGGCAGCCGCCGATGCCGGCCAGCGAGGCATCGAAGCGGGCGACACCCTGCTGCAGCGCCGCGTGCACATTGGCCAGCGCCAGGCCGCGGGTGTCGTGGAAGTGGCCGCAGCAGAAGCGCTCGCCCGCCAGGCGCAGCGCCTGCTCGCACAGCCGCGCCACGGCGGCCGGATCGGCCCAGCCGACGGTGTCGGCCAGGCTGACGCGGTCGGCGCCGGCGTCCAGCAGCGCCTGCATCAGCCGCAGCACCTCGGCCGGCTTGACTTCGCCCTGGATCGTGCAGCCGAAGGCGGTGCCGACGCCGCCCTCGATCAGGCAGGACGAGCCGGCGGCATCCCGCGCGGCGCGGATGCGCGCCAGTTCGGCCACCACCTCGTCGGGCGTCTTGCGCAGATTGGCCAGGCTGTGGGCATGGCTGGCCGACAGCGGCAGGATCATCAGGTCGGCGCCCTGCGCGATCGCCCGCTCGGCGCCCTTCAGATTGGGCACCAGCACCGAGGCCCGCAGGCCCGGCAGTGTCTTGGCGAAGGCCAGCACCTCGGCGGTGTCGGCCAGCTGCGGCAGCAGCCTGGGCGGCACGAAGGAGCCGACCTCGATCTCGCGCTGGCCGGCGGCGTGTGCGGCGCGCACCCATTCGATCTTGTGCGCGGTCGGCACCAGGGTGCGGATGCTCTGCAGGCCATCGCGCAGGCCGACCTCTCGGATGACGGCCCGCGCGGGCAGGGAAGACGGAAAGTTCATGGACATCGATCTCCAGCAATGGCATCGATGCTATGGAATTCCTGTTCGTGCTTTGGCGGTATTTGGGAAGGTGATAATTTCCCAATTGGAACTTTTTATCCGGGTTTGCCCGGAATCCGGAGAGACACCATGAAGCGCCTGCTGGATCCGGTCTCGCTGCACCTGTTCGCCATCGTCTGCGAGGAGGGCAACATGGTGCGCGCCGCCGAGCGCGCGGCCATCGTGCCCTCGGCGATCAGCAAGCGGCTGGCCTTGCTGGAGGATCAGCTCGGCCTGCCGCTGCTGATGCGCAGCCGCGGCCGCTTCGAGCCCACGCCGGCGGGCGAGGTGCTGCTGCGCCAGGCGCGCGACATCCTCGGCCGCATGGAGCGCACCCACGCCGAGCTGGGCGAGTTCACCACGGGCGTGCAGGGCAGCGTGCAGGTGCTGGCCAGCCTGTCGGCGCTGGCGGAATTCCTGGCCGAGGACCTGGGCGACTTCCTGGCGCGGCATCCGCAGCTGCGGGTCGGGCTGGAGGAGAAGATCAGCGCCGAGATCGTGCGTGGGGTGCACGAGGGCGCGGCCGACTTCGGCGTGCTGTGGGATGTGGCCGACCTCAAGGGTCTGGAGAGCGACCCCTACCGCAGCGACTGCGTGCATCTGGTGGCCGAGGCCTCGCATCCGCTGGTGCGCGAGACCGGGCCGATCGCCTTCGCCGAGACGCTGGGCCACGAGATGATCTGCGTGGCGCCGTCGCTGATGGAGCGGCGGATGCAGCGCTATGCCGAGGAGGCCGGCGGCACGCTGCGCCAGCGCATCCGGGTGTCGGGCGTGGACGCGGCCTGCCGGCTTGTGGCCGCGCGGCTGGGCATCGCGCTGCTGCCGCGCGAGGCGGTGACGACGCAGGTGCAGTCGCTCGGGCTGGTGACCCGGCCGCTGAGCGACGCCTGGGCGCGGCGCCAGTTCGTGCTGTGCATGCGCTCCTACCGCGGCCTGTCGGTGGCGGCGCGGCAGTTCGTCGACCACCTGCGCGAGCAGGCGGCCGCACCGGGCCGAGCGCCAGTTTGAACGTTCAAACTGCGGCCGGGGCCAGGCCGGGCGCCGGCAGGACGGTGCTGCGGCAGTCGCCGAAGCCGATGGCGCGGGCCCCCGCGCGTTCGCAGCGCGCCTTCAGGATGACGGTGTCGCCGTCCTGCAGGAAGGTGCGGGTCTCGCCGCCGGGCAGCTCCAGGGCACGCTTGCCGCCCTCGGTCAGCTCCAGCATCGAGCCGCCCTCCCCCTCGCCGGGGCCGGAGAGCGTGCCGGTGCCGAACAGATCGCCCGGCTGCAGGTTGCAGCCGCCCACCGTGTGGTGCGCCACCAGCTGCGCGATCGTCCAGTAGGCGGCCGAGGCGAAGTTGGAGCGGGCGATGCGCGCCGGCGCCTGGCCGCGCTCGGCCATCGCGGCGGTCTGCAGGTGCACCTCCAGGCCGATGTCGATCGCGCCCGAGGCGCGCTGCTGCGCCGAGTCGAGGTAAGGCAGCGGCGCCGGGTCGCCCTCGGGCCGGGTGAAGGGCTGGCGGAAAGGCGCCAGCGCCTCCAGCGTCACCACCCACGGCGAGAGCGTGCTGGCGAAGTTCTTCGACAGGAAGGGGCCGAGCGGCTGGTATTCCCAGGCCTGCACGTCGCGCGCCGACCAGTCGTTGAACAGCGTCAGTCCGAAGACATGCTCCTCGGCGCGCTCGATCGGGATGGGCTCGCCCATCACGTTCGGCCGGCCGATCAGCACGCCCAGCTCCAGCTCGTGGTCCAGGCGCTGGCAGGGGCCGAAGCGCGGCTCGGTGGCGCCCGGCGGCATCGACTGGCCGTTCGGCCGGCGGAAATCCTGGCCGCTGGGGATCAGCGAGGAGGCGCGGCCGTGGTAGCCGATCGGCACCCACTTGTAGTTGGGCAGCAGCGGATTGTCTGGCCGGAACAGGCGCCCGACGCGGGTGGCGTGGTGGATGCCGATGTAGAAGTCGGTGTAGTCGCCGACCTGGCAGGGCAGGCCCAGCTCGACCTGGCTCATCGGCACCAGCGCCTCGGTCCAGGCCGCCTGGCTTGCGCTGCCCTCGCGCAGGCCGCGCGACAGCGCCAGACGCAGCGCGTGGCGCGGCTCCGGGGCCAGCCGCATCAGCCGGTTCATGTCGGCGCTGTCGATCAGGCGGGCGCGGCGCAGGTCCAGCACCTGGTCGCCGATGGCCACGCCGATGCGCCAGTCGCCGTCGCGCGGCTCGCGAAAGCGCCCAAAGGGCAGGTTCTGGATCGGGAAATCGGTGGCCGGATCGTTGGCCGAGGCGACCCAGCTCTGCAGCGCCGGGTCGTGCGTCTCGTCGATCTGCAGCCAGAGGGGCGTGGCGTTCATCGGGTGGCCTCCGCGGCGGGCTTGAACTCGCGCTCGTGGAAGAAGGCGGCGTGCTTCGGGGCGCGCTTGGTCAGGCTCCAGTCCTCGAGCATCTTCCACTTCACCTCGTCCATGCGGCGCAGCATGTCGGCCTCCTCGGGGTCCGGGCAGGCCAGCTCGACGCGGTGGCCGTTGGGGTCGAACATGTAGATCGAGTGGAAGGCGCCGTGGTCGGTCACGCCCAGCACCTCGACGCCCTCGGCCTCCAGATGCGCCTTGTAGGCCAGCAGCGTCTCGCGGTCGGCGACGCGGAAGGCGATGTGCTGCACCCAGGCCGGGGTGTTGGGGTCGCGCCCCATCTCGGGCTGCGTCGGCAGCTCGAAGAAGGCCAGCACATTGCCGCTGCCGGCGTCCAGGAAGATGTGCATGTAGGGGTCGGGCGCCTTGGTCGAGGGCACGCGGTCCTCGGCGATGGCGAGCATGAAGTCCATCTTCAGCATGCGGCCGTACCACTCGACGGTCTGCTTGGCATCCTTGCAGCGGTAGGCCACATGGTGGATGCGGTCGATCTTCAGCGGGCGGGGGGTGTTCATGTCCTGCTCCTTGCGTGTTCGGGCGGCCGGGCTTCAGTCCAGCCGGATGTTGTTGGCGGCGATCAGCCGGCCCCAGCGCTCGCGCTCGACGCGGGCGTAGTCGGCCATCTGCTTCGGGGTGCCGGGCAGCGCCTCCAGCGCCAGGGTCTGGAAGCGCGCCTTGACCATCGTCGAGTCCAGCGCCTGCTGCAGCGCGCGGTGCAGCTGCGCGACCGTCTCCGGCGGCGTGCCGCTGGGCACCACCAGCCCTTGCCAGGCGTAGGCCTCGAAGCCGCCCAGGCCCTGCTCGGCCAGCGTCGGAATGTCGGCCATCGTCTTCAGCCGCGCCGGCGAGGCCACGCCGATGCCGCGCAGCTTGCCCGAGAGCAGATGCGGCTGCACGCTCGCGCTGTCCATCAGCGCGAAGGGCACGCGCCCGCCGATCAGGTCCTGTACCGCCGGTGCGGCGCCCCGGTAGGGCACATGCTGCATCTTCAGCCCGGTGCGCTCGCGCAGCAGCTCGCCGGCCAGATGGTGCGGGCTGCCCGGACCGGCCGAGGCGTAGTTGAGCGCCTCCGGGTTGGCGCGCGCCCAGGCGAGGAAGTCCTTGTAGCTGCGCACCGGCAGCGCCGGGTTGACCACCAGGATCATCGGAAAGCGCGCCAGCAGGCCCACCGGCACGAAGTCGCGCTCGGCGTCGTAGGGCAGCTTGGCGAACAGCGAGGGGTTGGCCGCCAGCGTGGCGAAGTCGGCCGTCAGCATGATGTGGCCGAAGTCCTTCGACTTGGCGACGTAGTCCGCGGCGATGTTGGTGGCCGCGCCTGGCTTGTTGCTGACGACGATGCTGCGGCCCAGGGTCTTGCCCATCGCCTCGGCGACGGTGCGCGCCACCGCGTCGGAGCCGCCGCCGGCGGCGTAGCCCACCACCCATTCCAGCGGCTTGCTGTCCTGGGCCTGCGCGGCGGCGGGCAGCAGCGCCGCGCCCAGCGAAGCAACGGTCAGCGCACTGCTCAGCAGCGTGCGGCGAATCAGGTCGATCTTCATGGTGAGGTCTTTCTTCAGACGCCCTGGCGGGCGGCGGCCAGCGCCTCGCGCAGCACGCGCAGGTCGCCGATGTGGTTGGCCAGCAGCAGCACCAGCCGGGCGTTGAGCATCTGGCTGCGCTCGTCGTCGAGGTCGCGGTGGGTCTCGATCAGCGACTCGTAGAAGTCGTCGCCGGGCGAGAAGGCGTGGCGGTCGCGGCGGCCGGGTTCGCCGAAGTTCGGACGGGTGATCAGCGTGCTCATGGTGTCGTTCTCCGTGCGTTTCACTGCAGCGCCAGGCTGCGGCGCAGCGCCGCGCGCAGCGCCTCCAGGTCGAAGGCGCGCCAGCGCGCGGCCACATGCTGGTCCGGGCGCAGCAGGTAGACCGTGCCCGGGCGGCCGTCGTAGCGGCGAGTCAGGTGGCCTTCGGTGTCGATCAGGTCGCCGGCCGCGGCGGCGCTGCCCGGGCGCTGCACCCGGCGCAGGCCGACCGGCACCGGCAGATCGTCCGGCAGCACCACCGGCGCGTCGCCGAAGACCAGCAGCGTGAAGTCGCCGTCCGCGATCTGGCGCAGCAGCCAGGTCGGCTGGCCGTCCACCGCCACCGGCGCGTCATCCATCGGCGCGCCCGGCAGCATCCAGCCCTCGAAGTCCTCGCCCGGGCGGTCCGGCGTCACCAGATCGGAGCTGCCCAGCGTGGCCGGCACCGACAGCCGGCCCGAGTTGACCAGCGCGCGGGCAAACGCATGCTCACGCGCCAGCCCGAGCACCGCGTTTCGGAAGCGCCTGGACATCGCGCTCTTGGGCGTGATGAAGTCGGTCGAGCGGGTCGAGTTCAGCAGGTTCTCGTCGGCAGCGAAGGCGCGCTCGGCGTGGTAGCTGTCGAGCAGCGTATCGGGCGCGTGGCCGCGCAGCACGGCGGCGAGCTTCCAGCCCAGGTTGTCGGCGTCCTGGATGCCCGAGTTGGCGCCGCGCGCGCCGAAGGGGCTGACCTGGTGCGCCGAATCGCCGGCGAACAGCACCCGGCCGTGGCGGAAGCTCGTCATGCGCCGGCACTGGAAGGTGTAGACGCTGACCCATTCCAGCTCGAAGGGCCGCTCGTCGCCCAGCATCGCGCGGATGCGCGGGATCACGCGCTCGGGCTTGCGCTCCTCGTCCGGGTCGGCGTCCCAGCCGAGCTGGAAGTCGATGCGCCAGACGTTGTCGGCCTCGCGGTGCAGCAGCACGCTCTGGCCGCGGTGGAACGGCGGGTCGAACCAGAACCAGCGCTCGGCGGGGAAGTCGGCCTTCATCACCACGTCGGCGATCAGGAAACGGTCCTGGAAGATGCGGCCCTCGATGTCATGGCCGAGCAGGCAGCGGATCGGGCTGCGCGCGCCGTCGCACACCACCAGCCAGTCGCAGGCCAGCGTGAAGGCGCCATGCGGCGTCTCGACCTGCAGCGTGGCGCCGGCGCCATGCGGCTCGACCTGCGTCACCTTGTGGCGAAAGCGCATTTCCAGGCCGGGCAGCTCGCGCGCGCGCGCCACGAGGTATTCCTCCAGGTAGTACTGCTGCAGGTTGACCATGCCGGGGCGTTCGTGGCCGGCCTCGGGCAGCAGGTCGAAGTTGAACACCTCCTCGGTGTCGAGGAAGGTGCGGCCGACGTTCCAGGTCACGCCCTTGTCCACCACCGGCTGGCCGCAGCCGAGCCGGTCGAGGATCTCCAGCGTGCGCTTGGCGTAGCACAGGCCGCGCGAGCCGACGCTGACGGTGTCGTCGTCGTCGAGCAGCAGCACCGGCTGGCCGCGCTGCGCCAGGTCGATGGCCACGCTCAGGCCGACGGGGCCGGCGCCGACCACCACCACCGGACGGTGGGCGGTGCCGGGCGCGGCGTCGAGTTCGGGCGCGCGCGGCGCGTCGAACTTCGGATAGCTGTAGGTCGAGTGCATGTCGGGGTCTCCTCCGTGGGGCGTCGAGCGGTGCGGGCGCTCAGCCTTCCAGCGTCTTCCACATCTCGATGTCGCGCTCGGCGGTCCAGATGCGCGGATCGGGGTATTGCGTGGCCTCGTCGTAGGCGCGGGTCACGTCGAAGGGCATGCAGTGGTCGAAGATGACCCAGCGGCCGTATTTGGGCTGCAGCGCGGCGTAGGTCTCGCGGTAGACCGCGTTGAGGTCGCGCCCCGCGTCGGCCCCGGCCTTGACGCTCGCCCAGACGTCGCGGATGAAGTCGCGCGTTACCGTCAGGCCCTGCTGCACCTGCTCGGCGCCTTTCAGCGCCGGGCCGCGGCCGGGCACGAGCTGCGTGGGCTGCAGCCGCGCGATGTTGTCCAGCGTGCCGGGCCAGTCCTGGAAGTAGGCGTCGCCGGCGTAGGGCGTGGCATCGAACTCGACCAGATCGCCCGACAGCAGTGTCTTCTCGCCCGGCAGCCACACCACGGTGTCGCCCTTGGTGTGGCCGCGGCCGAGCTGCAGCAGCTGCACTTCGAGCTTGCCCAGCCACAGCGTCATCTTGCCGCTGAAGGTCATCGTCGGCCAGGTCAGGCCGGCGGGCACCGTCTCGACATTGCGGAACAGGCGCGGGAAGCGGCCGATCTCGCTGGCCTTGTCGAACTCGCCGCGCTCGACGATCAGGTCGTAGGTGTCCTGGCTGGCGAGGATCTGCTGGCCGCCCTCGGCCATGTAGGCGCTGGCGCCCAGCACCCGCACCGCGTGGTAGTGCGTCATGACGACGTACTTGATCGGCTTGTCGGTGACCTCGCGGATGCGGCGGATCACGTCGGCGGCCATCGCCGGGGTGGCCTGGGTGTCGGCCACCAGCACCGCGTCATCGCCAATGATGACGCCGGTGTTGGGGTCGCCCTCGGCGGTGTAGGCCCAGGCGTGCTCGGAGATCTGCTCGAAGGTGACCTTCTTCTCCTCGAGATCGGCCTGGGAGGCGAACTTCTTCGTCGGGGTGTTCATCGCGGGGACCTTGTGGGGCTGAAAGTTTGCTATTGGCGAACTGATTTGCTGTTTGCAATCGCTGGGCGGCAGTGTAGGGTGATGATTCGCCATTGGCAAATGAATTGCCTAGGTACAAACGAGAATGCGATGCCGGCCACGGCCCACATCGGTTCCAATCCATGCCGACGAAGGAGAGACGACACGATGTCGAGACAGGACAAGGACGGCGACGACGAGGAGCGCGGCCAGCGTGCGGTGCAGTCGGTCGAGGTGGGCGGGCGGCTGCTGCTGGCCCTGTCGCGCAGCCCCGGGCCGATGTCGCTGAAGGATCTGGCGGCGCAGGCGGGGCTGCCGGCCTCGCGCGCGCACCCGTATCTGGTCAGCTTCGGGCGGCTGCGGCTGATCGAGCAGGATGCGCTGAGCGGGCGCTATGCGCTGGGGCCAGCGGCGCTGCAGCTCGGCCTGGCCTGCCTGCACCAGCTCGATCCCTTGCGCGCGGCGCAGCCGGTGGCCGAGGAGCTGGCGCGCGCGACCGGCCACGCGGTGGCGCTGGCGGTCTGGGGCAATCTGGGGCCGACGGTGGTGCGGCTGCACGAGGCGCGCCAGCCGCTGCATGTGGCGATGCGCGTGGGCACGGTGATGTCGGTGCTGGGCACCGCGACCGGGCGGGCCTTCGCGGGCGTGCTGCCGCCGGAGCGGGTGCACGAGGTGCTGGCCTTCGGCGTCGGGCCGCTGGGCGAGAGCGCGGTGGCGCTGGCGCCCGCCGCCGAGGTCGAGGCCGAGCTGGCCAGCGCGCGCCGCGAGATGGCCGAGCACGGCCTGGGCCGCGCCCACGGCCGGCCGATTCCGGGCGTGAACGCCTTCAGCGCGCCGGCGCTGGACCACGAGGGCCAGCCGGCGGTGGTCATCACCGCGCTGGACCACCAGGACCGGCTGTCGGCCGACTGGGGTTCGGCCGCGGCGCGGGCGGTGCGCGAGGCGGCGGCCGAGATCTCGGCGCGCCTGGGCGGGCCGGGTCAGCCCGCGGGCTTCACTTGCACAGGCTGATCACGCGGGTGCGGGTGAGCGAGCGCAGGCCCTCCAGGCCGAACTCCACGCCCGAGCCCGAACGCTTGTGCCCGCCGAAGGGCACCATCGGGTGGACCCTGCCGTGCTGGTTGATCCAGACGGTGCCGGCCTCCAGCCGCTCGGCCACCGCGCGCAGCGTGGCCGCGTCGCGTCCCCAGACCGAGGCGCCCAACCCCAGGTCGAGCCGGTTGGCCGAGGCCACCACGCCGTCCAGATCGCCGTCGCGGTAGCGGATCACCGGCAGCACCGGGCCGAACTGCTCTTCGTCGACCAGCGCGTCGCCGTCCTTCAGGCCGGTCACGATCGTCAGCGGATGGAACAGGCCCGGGCCGGGCTGCGGCTCGCCGCCGCAGACCACCGTGGCGCCGGCCTCGCGCGCCAGCCGCAGCAGCCGGCCGATCTTGTCGAGCTGCATGCGGTTCTGCACCGGGCCCATCGCGGTGCCCTCGGCCAGCGGGTCGCCCATCGGCAGCGCCTCGGCCAGCGCGCGCAGCCGCTCGACGAGCGCGTCATGCAGGGAATCGGGCACGTAGAGCCGCTTGATGCAGGCGCAGGTCTGGCCCATGTTCAGGAAGGCGCCCCAGAACAGGCCGGGCGCGATCGTGTCCGGGTCGGCGTCGGGCAGCACGATGGCGGCGTCGTTGCCGCCCAGCTCCAGCGTGACGGGCATCAGCCGCGTGGCGGCCTGGGCGGCGATGCGCTCGCCGGTCGGGCCCGAGCCGGTGAACAGCACCTTGTCGACCTGCGGATGCGCGGCCAGGCGCGCGCCGACGGGGCCGGCGCCGCTGACGGTGTTGAGCACGCCCGGCGGCAGCGCCGCCGAGATCAGCCGCACCATCTCCAGCGTGCCCGCCGGCGTGTATTCCGAGGGCTTGATGACGACGGTGTTGCCGGTGCGCAGCGCCGGCACGATCTGCCAGATGGCGATCATCAGCGGCCAGTTCCACGGCGCGATCGCGGCGATGACGCCGTGGGGCAGGCGCTGCAGCTCGTCGCGGCGCGTCTCGTCCTCGAACACCACCTCGGTGCCGAGCGAGAGCGCGGCGGTGGCGCGGGTCCAGCCCTCGCAGGCCCAGACCTCGAAGCGCGCGCCCGGCACCTGGTCGGGGCCGACGCCGCCCAGCGGCTTGCCCTGCTCGCGGGCGATCCAGTCGGCCAGCAGCGCCGCATGTTCCTTCAGCAGGTCGGCGACGCGGTTCAGCACCGCGGCCCGCTCGGCGTCCGGCAGCGCCGCCCAGGCCGGCTGCGCCGCGCGGGCTGCCGCCACCGCCGCATCGATCTGCTCGGGCGTGCTAACGGGCACCTGCGCCAGCACCTCCCCGGTCGAGGGCGAGATGGAGGCGAAGGTCTCGGGGCTGTGGACCGGCTGGCCGGCGACGAGGTTGGCCAGGGTCGGGGCGATCTGGCGGGGCGGGCGGGTCAGGGGGGGCGTGCTCATCGGGAGTCTCCTGCGGCGATGTCGTTCGGGATCGCCGGCAGTGTCGGAGCGCACACCCCGCGCGACCATCGCGAGGATTCGTCAGCGGGAAAACCCGGCCCGATCCAGCAGCGGCATCAGCCGCGCGTTGGAATGCACGCCGAACTTCTCGCGCAGCCGGCGGGTCTGGTGGTCGATCGTCGCCACCGAGCGGTCAAGCTGGCGGGCGATTTCCTTGTAGCTCAGCCCGCGTGCGACCAGCCGCGCCACCCGCAGCTCGGCGGGCGTCAGCACCGGCAGCGCCGGATGCTCCGCATCGACGGGATGGCGGGCCAGGCGCCGCGCCTCGGCCAGCAGCGGGCCCAGCGCCTGCGCGGCCCAGTCGCCGAGCTGCTGGCAGGTGCTGTCGCTCCAGCGCGGATCGGGCTGGCGCCAGTCGGCGCACAGCAGGCCTATCGCCTGCGTGCCCGCGCGCAGCGGCAGCGCGAGCTTGGCGCGTGTGCCCTGCGCCAGCATGCGCTCGCGCAGCGCTGCGCTCATCGTGCGTTCCTGGGCGACTTCGCGCATGGGCAGGCTGCCCGGGCAGCGCCAGACCGCCTGCAGGCCGGGATCGGCGGCATCGAAGCGCAGCCCCATCACCGTCGGCAGCAGTCCTGGCTCACGCTGGACCTCGGCCTGGGGCAGATAGCCGCGCGCGCTGCCCGCGGCATCGATGAAGCCGCCCGGACCGGCATCGACCCGGTCGGCATCGAGCAGATCGCGCAGCCAGTCGGCGGCCAGATGCCAGCAGGCGGCTTCGTCGTCGAGGTGCAGCAGCAGCTCGGCGGCGATCTCGCGGCCGGGCCGCCAGCGGGTCGCGCCCGCCCCGCCCAGCAGCCGCTCGCGCCAGAGCCGCTGCAGGCGCAGCAGCTCCGCTCCGAGGTCGGCGGCAGCGTCGGGGGCAGGGGCGGCGCACATCATGCCCGCAGTGTAGGGGCGGGTGTCAGCGCGCCGCAGCCCGGGTTTGCAGCAGATCGACCAGCGCCTGGCGCGCCGCCGGCACGTCCAGCGGCCGGGTGGTGCGCAGCCGGGCGATCTCCGCCTCGGTGTAGGGCGCGGTGCCGGCGGGCAGCGTCTCGGCCGAGAGGCGCGGCAGCAGCCAGTTCATCAGCCGGGCGATGTCGGCGTCCGACAGGCCGGAGTTCATCACGCCCGGCACCTGGACGATGAACTCGCGCCCGCCGGGCACCGACAGGAAGCGCCCGAGCTGGCCGCGCATCGAGGGTACGCCGCGCTCGGGCGCGCCGCTGCCATCCTCCAGATGGCAGCCCATGCAGTGCTGCAGGTACTGCAGGCGCGTCTGCGCCTCGGGCGAGCCGGCGCGGGCCGAGGCCGCCAGCACCAGCGCCATGCAGCACAGCAGCATCCGCTTCATGGCATCACCCGGGCGCGCAGCTCGCGCAGCGCCTTGTGCGAGGGGGCGGGCGATTCGGCCCGGGCCGTGGCGACCTCGGCGGCATCGAAGGGCGCGCCCGTCTGGCCGTTGAGCGCGGTCAGATGGGTGCCGAGGGCGACCAGATCGGCATCGGAGAGCGCCGCCTGCGAGGGCATCGCACCGACGAAGGTCTGGCCCTGCGAGACGATGCGCCCGCTCAGGCCGTGCAGCAGCACCCGCAGCACGTAGCCACGCCCTTCGGGGCGCGCCAGCGCCGGCGAGAGCGGCCCGGCCAGCGCCGGCGCGATGCCGGCGGTGCCCTGGCCCTGCGCGCCGTGGCAGGCGAAGCAGACGCTGGCGAAGATCTCGGCGCCGCGTGCGGCCGGCGTGGCGGTCTGTGCCGCGACGGGCCCGGCCAGCACGGCGGCCAGCACGGCGCCCGCCAGCGCGCGCCCGGATCCGCAAGGGAAAGCGCGCGCCCGCATCAGTCCGCCACCCCGACGATGACGGAGACGGTGCAGTGATAGACCGAGCTGTCGTTGGCCATGCACCAGTTCACGTCGTTGTGCACGCCCAGGCGGTAGCCGGGGCGGTCGCCGTGGTTGGTGTTGCAGAAGCACGAGCCGCAGGGCGTGCGGCCGCAGCAGTCGGTGTAGCTGACGAGGTAGTTCTTGCCGTCGGCCGGGTTCAGGCAGGTGCCGACCCAGGCCACCTTGGAGGCGGTGCTGCCGGGCGGGCAGCTGGTGGCCGAGCCGCCGCAGCACGAGCACAGGAAGCCGTCGACCGAGCAGTAGCGCCAGTAGTCGCAGTCGGTGTCGGTGGGCGGGCCCTTCTTCTTGGCGCCAGCGCCGTGGGCGCCGGCGGCCAGCGCCTGGCCGGTGCGATCGAAGGGCAGCACCGGCAGCGTGAAGGCCGAGGCGACCAGCGCCCGGCCGACGCCGACGAGCACGCTGCGGCGCGAGGTGGTCTGAGCGAGGCGGCGGGCGCGGCGCTCGGCGGCGCGGTCCAGCCAGTTCCAGAGCGATGTCATGCGATCTCCTTGGCGATCTTGCGGTCCATGTAGTCCTGCACCGAGACCAGGCCCAGGTCACGGGCGGTCAGCAGGCTCTCGATCTGTTCGCGGGAATTGACCAGGCCCTTGCCGCGCACGATGCCGCGCTCGTCGATCAGCACCGCGTAGGGCAGCTTGCTGATGCGCCAGCTCATGCCCAGCTCGGCCGAGAGCACATAGGGGAAGGCGCCCAGGCCGGCGCGCTGGCGGAACTCGGCATGCTCGGGCATCTCGCCGTCGGAGGCGAAGACGAGATCCAGCGTGCGCGACTCGGCGGCGTGGATGGACTGCAGCACCGGCAGCAGCTTCTTGCACACCGGGCAGGTCGGCGACAGGAAGAACAGCAGCGTGGCCCGCGCGGCCGGCGCGCCGACCGCGACGTGGCCGCCGCCCAGGCTGGGCAGGTCGAAGACCGGCGCGGCCTCGCCGACCTTCGGGCCGGTGTCCATCATCAGCGCGCCCATCGGCGCGATGCGCTCGTACAGGATGCCGATCTGGCGCGACAGGGCGATCACCGCCACCAGCAGGGCCAGCACGGCTACCCACAGGACGATGTTGGAAATGACGAGGGCGTCGGTCATGGGGCGTTCCTCAGTTCGAGCAGCTTGGGGTGGTGGGCCAGCCAGAGGTTGGCGGTCTGGTACAGGCCCAGGAAGAACAGCGTCGCCAGCACGGTGGCCAGCGCATCGAGCCAGACGGTGGGGCGATCCATCGCCGGCAGCGCGGCCAGCAGCGTCAGCAGCATCAGCACCGCGTTGCGGGCGATCAGGCCGCCGGAGAGCGGCACCTCGGTGCTGCCGCCGCAGCCGCAGTCGATCGGGCCGCCGCCGCGCGTCAGCCGCCAGGCCACCGCGCCGGTCACCAGCGCGAGCAGCGCCAGGGCCAGCAGCGCGCCGGCCGCGCGGCTGGCGGCGGGCAGGATCAGCGCGCCGGCGGCCAGCTCGGCCAGCGGCAGCGCGATGGTGGCGGCGCCCAGCGCCGCATCGGGCAGCAGCCGGTAGTTGTCGAGCGTGGCGCGAAACAGCGCCACGTCACGCAGCTTGGCCAGCGCGCCGGTCAGCAGCAGCGCGCCGACGCTGGCCGCCGCGGTGTGGCCGATCACCGGGTCGAGCGCAGGAAGAAGGTCTGCGCCCATCTCAGTGCGTCTCCAGGTAGACCGGCGTCTCGCCCATCGGCTCGGAGGCCTTCAGCGGCTTGCGCATCGAGGCCGGACGGGCCGGATCGAGCACCCGCAGCGTGTTGTCCAGGCCGCTGAGCAGCACCAGCTTCGGCGCGGCCTCGCGGGTGCGGGTCATCGACAGCGTGCCGAAGCCCGGCGTGCGCGCCACGCGCTGCTTCGCGGCCAGATCGACCGTCCAGAGCTGCTCGGCCGGGTTCTTGTGCGTGCCCTCGAAGCCCTTGGCGTGCATGCCCACGACCAGCCGCTCGCCGACCACCTCGAAGAGCTGGAAGCCGCCCGGCCGCCAGCCCTGCTTGCGGTCGGCGTCGGACACGAAGTTCCAGGTCGGCGCGAAGCTGGGCGCGTTTCCGTCGAGCGTGATGCGGTGCACCGTGCCGTGGAAGCTCAGCATCGTCATGGTGCTGCCGCTCAGGCTGTAGTGCATGAAGACCGGGTCCTTGTCCGGGTCGAAGAAGCGCACGCTGCGGCTCGACCCCGCGCTGGCGCCGGCTGCGTCCAGGTCGAAGGTCTGCACCGTGCCGTCGCCGCAGATGCTGGAGAAGCGCAGGCTGGCCGTCGGCCATGGAATGGCGCCCCAGCAGCCCGGATTGGCGATCTCCGCCGTCACCTGGCGCGTCTGGGTGTCCAGCACCGTGACCGAGGTCGCGGGCGTGGCGTTCTGGATCAGCAGGAAGCGGCCGTCGGCGCTGGGCTGCATCAGCGCCCTGATCATCAAGCCCTGCACATGCTTCGGCGGGATGACGATCTCGTGCGAGAAGCTCAGGTCATCGGTGCGGTAGACCTCGACCACGTCGGTGCGCTCGCCGCGCTGCAGCCGGCTGTGGTAGGTCGTGGCCACATACAGCCACTGGCGGTCGGGCGAGAGCGCGGTCAGGCCCGAGAAGCCCGAGCCGATCACCGCCAGCTTCTTCATCTTCTGGCCGTCGATCACCAGCACCCGGCCGTCGACCAGGTGCGGCATGACCGGATCGGTCAGGTAGATGCGCTCGGCCGTGGCCGGCGCGAGCGGCTCGGTGCGCAGCTGCTCGACCGGCAGCTCGGCCTGGGCCAGGCCGGTGCAGGCCAGCAGCGCGGCGGCTGCCACCTGGCCGGCGCGCGCGGCGACCGGACTTCTTGCGAGGGGTCTGACGAGGGTCATGAATCATCTCCTGGGCAGGCTTGCAGCCCGACGAGGTCGATGCTAGGGAGCGCCTGCCCGGCGCGTTATCCCGTTCTTGCAAGCGCCGGCGCGGGTGCTGGCCTGCGACATCGCGAGGATTCGCGATGGACAGGCCCCGGGGAGATCCCGCAGAGCGATCGGCCCGGTCATGCCGGAATGCGATAGCTGACAGTGCGCGGCGCGGCTGGCCTGCCCGGCTGCGGCTGGTGACAATCGATCCGCACAGAACATTCCTTCTTCGGAGACAGACCTTGAACCGCCTTTCCCGCCGCCAGATCCTGGCCGCCGGCGCGCTCGCGCCGTGGCTCCCCGCCGCCCGCGCCAGCGACTTTCCCTCGCGCCCGGTCACGCTGATCCTGCCCTTCGCCCCAGGCGGCGTGGCCGATGTCACCGCGCGCACCGTCGGCCAGGCGATGGCGCCGCTGCTGGGCCAGCCGGTGGTGATCGACAACCGCCCCGGCGCGGGCGGCATCGTCGCCACCCAGGCGGTGCTGGGCGCGCCGCCCGACGGCCACACGCTGCTCCTGATGAGCAACGCCACCGCGGTGAGCGTGCATCTGGTGCGCAAGCTGCCCTTCGACGTGCAGCGTCAGCTGCTGCCGATCACCACGCTGGGTTTCTTCGAGCTGGGGCTGGCGGTGCCGGCGAACTCGCGCCAGGGCACGCTGAAGGAGCTGCTCGCCCACGCCCGCAGCCAGCCGGGCCGGCTGACCATCGGCACGATCGCGGTGGGCAGCACCCAGCACCTGAGCGCCGAGCTGTTCAAGGCCCGCACCGGCATCGACGCGCTGGTGGTTCCCTACAAGGGCTCGCCGGCGGTGATCAACGCGCTGCGCACCGGCGAGATCGATGTCGCCTTCGAGATCCTCAGCCCGCTGCTGCCGCAGCTCAAGGCCGGCACGATCCGGCTGCTGGCGGTGACCGGCACGCAGCGCTTCGCCAGCCTGCCCGAGGTGCCCACCGTCATCGAGCAGGGCGTGGCCGACTACAGCGTCGACAGCTGGAACGCGCTGGCCGCGCCGGCAGGCACGCCCGCGGCCGCGATCGAGCGCCTCCGTGCTGCTGCCACCCAGGCGCTGGCGCAGCCGGCGGTGGTCGAGCGGCTGCGCGAGCTGGGTGTCAAGGCCCGTGCCAGCCAGCCTGCCGAGCAGGCGAAGCTGCTGGCCGACGAGATCCAGCACTGGGGCCGGGTGGTACGCGCCGCCAGGATCGAGCCGGAGTGAGTCCGAGCCCCGCCCACCGGCGGGCGCGGCTCAGTTGTCCATCGGCCTGACCCGTGCCAGCGTGTCCGAGGGCCGCTCGCCGAACTGGCGCCGGTAGTCGACCGAGAAATGGCCGAAGTGCCAGAAGCCATGCCGGGTGGCGATGTCGTAGATGCTCTCGCGCTGGCGGCTGCGGCGCAGCTCGCCGCGCACCAGGTTGAAGCGCAGCGTGCGCAGGTACTGCATCGGTGACAGGCCCAGCACCGACTGGAAGGCATAGCCCAGCGTGCGGGCGCTGGTACCAATCTGCCGGGCCAGCGTCTCCAGCGTCGGCGTGTCCTGCGGATCGACCGTGTGCAGCTGCTCGAGCATCAGCGCGCAGGTGCGGTTGACCAGCTCCAGGCGAGCGCGCCCGCGCAGCGTCTCGTCAGGGACCTGGCCGCAGCGGATCACCTCGGCCAGCGCCTCGAGCAGCTCGAGGCGGTCAGCCGCGTCGGGCAGGCGCGCCGCCCCGTCGTGCGCGTCGAGCGCCGCCGCCAGCACCCGATGCACGCCGCGGCGCAGCCGCAGTCCGGCCGAGCCGGCCGGCAGCAGCGGCGCGATGCGTCCGGGGGGCAGCGCGGCCAGATCCGCGTCGGCGCTCTCACCGAGCTGCATGCGCAGCACCGCCGCGTCGACGACCAGACCGGTGAGGCAGCAGTCCGGCGGCGTGCGCAGGTCGATGTCGCCGTCATGGCTGCACAGCAGCTCCTCCGGGCCGATCGGGTGGCCGTCGTAGGCGCCGTTGCCGATCTCGCCCTCGGCATCGACGAAGGCGAAGCCGAGCGTGGCGGGCATCAGCGTGCCGCGCTGGCGCACCGGCTGGCTGGTGTGCTCGCGAAAGACCTGCAGCCCGTCCAGCCGCACCTCGGCGAAGCGACCTTCGAAGCGGCCGCGGCCGAGCTGCTCATAGCGCAGCTGCCAGCCGTCGAGGTGCTCGACATGCTCGTCGAGGTCATGGCTGCAGTGCTGGCGGATGGTCGGTCCGGTCATCGGCAGGGGCAGAAAAGACACCATGGCGGTGCATCAGGGCAGGAAGAAGGCGCGTGGGCGCGGGCGATATCCGCAGGCAAGCAAATGGCGGGCCGTGCCGGACTGCGCCGTTCCAGGCGGTCGTCATGCTGCGCCGGTGTCGGTGGCATGACCATCGGGATCTGCCCGGCTGATCAAATGCATTGATCTACTTGCTAATGAGATCAATTCGCATTACATTTCGATCCACTGATCGATCCACGCGCCGCTGCGGCGCCCCTTTCGTTTCTTTTCCTCAGCCCTCGCATCGAGCCAGCCAGACACCGCTCGCCCGCCAGATGCCGGTCCCGACGACCTTCATCCTGCCCGACGAACGATGTCTCCTGACAAGACCCCGACTGACCGTGCCGGCGCCTTCGAGCCCCGGCTGCTCGCGCTGAGTCTGGCCTTGGCGCTGCCGCTGCCCGGCGTGGCCCAGTCCGTCGCCGCTGGCGCCACTGCGAGCGCCGAGGCCGCTGCTGCCGCGACGCTGCCCAAGATCACCATCACCGGCAGCCGCACCGATCTGGAGGCCGACGAGCTGCCCTTCACCGCTACCGTGCAGGATGCCGAGGCGATCGCCCGTCGTCAGGCCCGTGATCTCAAGGGGCTGGTCGCCGACGAGGTCGGGGTGTCGGTGCAGCAGCAGCCCGGGCGGTTCACCGCCGCGGGCTCGGGCACCGGGCGCGCGGGCAATGCCGGCATCAACATCCGCGGTCTGGAGGGCAATCAGGTGCTGATGCTGCTCGACGGCGTGCGGCTGCCGCAGAGCTTCAGCTTCGGGCCCTTCGTGACCGGCCGGGGCGACTTCATCGAGCCGGAGCTGCTGGCCTCGGCCGAGATCCTGCGCGGGCCGACCTCGGCGCAGCTGGGCAGCGACGGCCTGGCCGGCGCGCTGGTGCTGCGCACCCTCGCGCCGCAGGATCTGCTGCGCGGCGAGCGTGGTGCGCGCGGACTGGGCGGCTTCGTGCGTCTGGGCGCCGACAGCGCCGATTCGTCCGGCATGCTGACCGCCGCGGTGGCCGCCGGCACGCCGCAGCTGCGCGGCCTGGTGGCGCTGACCCATCGCCGTGGCCACGAGCTCGACAACCAGGGCCGCAACGACACGGCCACGGTCAACCGCACCACGCCGAACCCGGCCGACGTGCGCAGCACCAGTGCGCTGCTGAAGATGGACGGCGAGCTGGTCGCCAGCCAGCGCTGGGAGGCGGCGCTGGAGTCGCGCCGCCGCCAGGTCGACACCCAGGTGCTCAGCGCCGTCAGCAGCAGCTCGCTGTCGACCACCACCCGCGACCACACCGACCGCGACCGCCTGAGCCTGGGCCATCAGCTGCGCACCGGTGGGACCACCGGCCTGACGGAGCTCGACACCCGCGTGCACCTGCAGCAGGCCGAGACGCGCCAGTACAGCGCCGAGGACCGCGCCACGCTGGCCGATCGCACCCGCGACAACCGCTATCGCGAGCGGGCCGTGGGCCTGAGCAGCGAAGGCCGCATCCAGACGGGGGGCGAGATGCCGCAGCGCATCAGCTTCGGCGTCGATCTCAGCCGCACCCGCATCACCGCGCTGCGCGACGGCATGGTGCCGCCCGCCGGCGAGACCTTCCCGGCGCGGCCCTTCCCCGACACCGATCACACCCTGCTGGGCGCCTTCGTGCAGAGCGAGATCGAGACCGGCGACATCACCTGGATGCCGGGCCTGCGCCATGACCGCTATCGGCTCGATCCGTCGGCCGAGGGCTACAGCGGCAGCGTGACGGCGCTGAGCGGCAGCGCCTGGTCGCCGCGCCTGGGAGCGGTCTGGCGCCTGGACCCGGCGCTGCAGCCCTATGCGCAGTGGGCCACGGGTTTCCGCTCGCCCGAGCCGGATCAGGTCAACAGCGGCTTCAGCAACCCGGCTTCGGGCTACACCACGGTGGGCAATGCGGCGCTGCGGCCGGAGCGCTCGCGCGGCATCGAGCTGGGCCTGCGTGGCCAGGCCCAGGCCCTGCGCTGGCAGCTGGCGGCCTTCGACAACCGCTACCGCGACTTCATCGAGCAGGTCGCGGTCAGCGGCAGCGGCACGGTGGCCAATCCGACGGTGTTTCAGTCGATCAACCTCGACCGGGCGCGCATTCGCGGCGTCGAGGCGCGCGCGAGCTGGGATCCGGCGGGGCCGTGGAAGCTGCAGGCGGCCGCGGCCGGCGCCCGGGGCAGCAAGACCCGCGCGGGCAGCAGCTCGGCGCTGAACTCGGTCGATCCTTGGCAGCTCAAGGCCTCGGCCGAATATGACGCCGGCCGCTGGAGCGCCGGCCTGCACTGGACGCACCTGGCGGCCAAGTCGCGCAGCCGCATCGATGGCGCGACGCTGTTCGCGCCCGGCCGCGCCGAGGTGCTCGACCTGCGCGGGCACTGGCAGATCAGCCCGACGCTGCGCCTGCAGGCCGCGGTGCTGAACCTGACCGACCGGACCTACTGGCGCTGGTCCGACGTGCGCGGCCTGGCCGCCAGCAGCAGCGTGATCGACGGCTACACCGCGCCGGGCCGCAGCGCGCAGCTCGCGCTGCAGGCGGACTTCTGAACCTTCCTGATGGTGCTCACCATGAATCCGACCAATCTTCCGTCCATCCGCCAGGCCTTCGCCGAGGCCCGGCGCGCGCCCCAGCCGGCGCGCCACCGCGACATCGCCGAGCGTCTGGGCCTGCCCGAAGGCTGCCTGGTGGCTGCGCATGCCGAGGCCTTCGATCCGGCCGAGTCGCCGATGCGCGCGCGCCGGCTGCGGCCCGACTGGCCCGCGCTGGTGGCTGCGCTGGAGCCGCTGGGCGAGGTGATGGCGCTGACGCGCAACGCGTCCTGCGTGCACGAGAAGCTCGGCGTCTACCGCCATGCCAGCGTGCAGGGCCAGGGCCATGTCGGGCTGGTGCTGGGCGGCGAGATCGACCTGCGGGTGTTCTACGGCCGCTGGGCCCATGGCTTCGCGGTCGAGGAGACGCAGACCGACGGCACGCTGCAGCAGAGCCTGCAGTTCTTCGACGCGCAGGGCGTGGCGATCCACAAGGTCTTCCTGAAGCCGCACAGCGACCGTGCGGCCTTCGCCGCGCTGGTCGAGCGTCATGCCGACGCGCAGGCCGAGGCGGCGCTGCAGCCGCGGCCCCCCGCCGCGCCCGAGCCGGCGCGGGAGGACGCACAGGTCGATGTCGCCGCCTGGCGCCAGGCCTGGGCCGGCATGCGCGACCCCCACGAGTTCTTCGGCCTGATGCGGCGCTTCGGGCTGCAGCGCACCCAGGCGCTGCGTCTGGCCGGGCCGGCGTTTGCCCGGCCGGTCGAGGTGGGCGCGGCGCGCCAGCTGCTCGAGCAGGCCGCCGCCGCCGCCGTGCCGATCATGGTCTTCGTCGGCAATCCCGGCATGATCCAGATCCACACCGGCCCGGTGCACCGCGTCGCGGTGATGGGGCCGTGGCTGAATGTGCTGGACGCCGGCTTCAACCTGCATCTGCGCGAGGACCACATCGCCAGCGCCTGGTGGGTGAGCAAGCCGACCGAGGACGGGCCGGTGCATTCGCTCGAGCTCTTCGATGCCGCGGGCGAGACCGTGGCGATGTTCTTCGGCGAGCGCAAGCCGGGCCGCCCGGAGCGCGCCGACTGGCAGGCGCTGGTGGCGGCGCTGCCGCCGCTGGCCGCAGCCGAGGCGCTGGCATGAACGCGCGTCGCCAGTGGCTGGGGCTGACGGCTGCGGCGGCGGCGGCAGTCTCGCTGTGGCCCGGGCGGGCGGGTGCGGCGCGTCCGGCCGAGCGGGTGGTCTGTGCCGGCGGCGCGCTCAGCGAGACGGTCTGCGCGCTGGAGCTGCAGCCGCTGCTGGTCGGCGTCGACACCACCTCGACCTTTCCGGCCGCGCTGGGCCGGCTGCCTTCGATCGGCTATGCACGCGCGCTGTCGGCCGAGGGCATCCTGTCGCTGGCGCCGACCCGGCTGCTGGCCACCGACGAGGCCGGGCCGCCGGCGGTGCTGCGCCAGATCGCGGCGGCCGGCGTGGCGGTGGAGATGCTGCCCTCGCGCCATCGCTTCGAGGGCGTGGTCGAGCGGGTGCGCCAGGTCGGTGCGCTGCTGGGCCAGCCGGCCCGCGCCACCGCGCTGGCCGAGCGGCTGCAGCGCGACTGGACCCAGGTGCGCGGCGCCATCGTCGCGCGGCCGAAGGCGCCGCCGCCGCGCGTGCTGTTCGTGATGTCGCACGCCAGCATGATGGTGGCCGGGCGCGAGACCGCCGCGCAGGCGATGCTGGACTATGCCGGCGTCGACAATGCCATCGCCGGCTTTTCCGGCTACAAGCCGCTGACCCCGGAGGGCGCGCTGCTGGCCCGGCCGGACCTGATCCTGACCACCGAATCGGCCCTGAAGGCCGCCGGTGGCGCGGCCGGGCTGCTGCGCCAGCCCGGTCTGGCCGAGACGCCGGCCGCTCGTGCCGGCCGGGTGGTGGCGATGGAGACGATGCTGCTGCTGGGCTTCGGCCCGCGCCTGCCCGAGGCGCTGCGCCAGCTCGATGTCTCGCTGCGACGAGCGCTGGCATGAGCGCGCTGCCGGCTCCCCCGTCTTCGTCCCCGGTGCGGTCGGACGGGTTGTGGCGTCTGCGCGGCCGGGTGCTGCCCTGGGCGGTGGCGGCCGCGCTGGGGCTGGTGGTGCTGCTGGCGGCGCGCTTCGGGGCGGTGCCGGTCGGGCTGGATGACTGGCTGGCCCCGCTGGGCGCCGAGACGCCGGGCGCGGGCGCCCATGTGCTGTGGCACCTGCGGCTGCCGCGCATCGTCTTCGCGCTGCTGGTCGGCGCCGGCCTGGGGCTGGGCGGGGCACTGACGCAGGCGCTGTTCCGCAATCCGCTGGCCGATCCCGGCCTGCTGGGCGTCAGCAGCGGCGCGGCCTGCGCGGCGGCGATGGTGATCGTGCTGTTCGCCGGCATCGAGCTGCCGCTGCCGCCGGCCTGGCGGCCTTATGTGCTGCCGGTGGCGGCCTTCTGTGGCGCGCTGCTGGTGGTGTTCGCGCTGGACCGGCTGGCCCGCCGGATCACGCCCGGCTCGGTGGCCGGCCTGCTGCTGTGCGGGTTGGCGATCAATGCGGTGGCGGCCTCGCTGATCGGGCTGGCCACCTATCTGGCCACCGACGAGCAGCTGCGCAGCCTGTCGTTCTGGACCCTGGGATCGCTGGCCGGCGCGAGCTGGGCGCTGGCAGGCCTGTTCGTCGCCGTGATGCTGCCGGCGCTCTGGCAGGCGCTGCGGCTGTCGCAGGCGCTCAACGCGCTGGCCCTGGGCGAGGTGGCGGCCGCGCATGTCGGCATTGAGGTGCAGCGTCTGCGCGGACGCGTCATCGTGCTGGTGGCGCTGGTGTGCGCGCTGGCGGTGGCCTGGTGCGGCATGATCGGCTTCGTCGGCCTGATCGCGCCGCACCTGGCGCGCACGCTGGCCGGTTCCGACCAGCGCCGGGTGCTGGTCCTGGCGCCGCTGATCGGCGCCGGTCTGCTGCTGCTGGCCGACACCCTGGCGCGCACGCTGGCGATGCCGGCCGAGATTCCGGTGGGCATCTTCACCGCGCTGCTGGGCGGGCCCTTCTTCGTGGCGATGCTGCGCGGCGCGATGCGCCGCCAGGGCGGGGTGGCCTGAATGTCCGGCGCCGTGATGTCAAGGATGATGATGACGCCGTGTCTTCTCGAAATCGTCGGCCTGCAGGCCTGCATCGGGGCCGAGCGCCGCCTCGGGCCGCTTGATCTGCGGCTGGAGGTCGGCGAGCGTGTCGCGCTGCTGGGCCCCAGCGGGGTCGGCAAGTCCACGCTGCTGCGGCTGATCGCGGCCGAGCTGACGCCGCAAGGGGGCCAGGTCCGGTTCGAGGGTCGCGATCTGACAGGCTGGTCGGGGGCCGGGCTGGCGCGCCGGCGCGCGGTGCTGCCGCAGTCGCACGCGGTGGCCTTCGGGCTGAATGCGGAGCTGGTGGTCGCGCTCGGCCGCGCCGCGCTCGACCCGGACCCGCAGGGCGCAGACATCGTCGCCGAGGCGATGGCGCAGGCCTGTGCCGGCCACCTGCTGGGCCGGCGCTTCGACACCCTGTCGGGCGGCGAGCAGGCGCGGGTGCAGCTCGCGCGCGTCTTCGCCCAGCTCTGGGACGTGGAGGCCGGACTGCTGCTGGTCGACGAGCCGCTGGCCGCGCTCGACCCCGGCCTGCAGCTCGAGCTGATGGAGGCGATCACCGGCTTTGCCCGAATGCGCGGCCATGCGCTGCTGGCGGTGCTGCATGACGTGCAGCTGGCGCTCGGCCATTTCGGGCGGCTGTGGCTGCTCGGGCCGGAGGGCGGCATCCGCGATCTGCCCGCCGATGCCGGCGACGAGCGGGTGCGCCAGGCGCTGCAGGCGCTCTACCGCATCGATTTCCACCGCGTCGACACGCCCGACGGCCCGGCGCTGGTGCCGGCCCGTCACCGCCGGAGCGTCTGATGAGCCGTTTCTTTTCCTGCGGTCCGAGCCTGACACGACGCGACAGTCTGGGCCGGATGACCGCGCTGGGGGTGGCCGCGATGCTGCCGCCCGGCCTGTGGCCGACCCGGGCGGGGGCTGCCGATGCGACCGGTGCCATGCAGCCGCTGCCTGTGGCGGCCTTTGCCGAGCCGCCGCGCATGAGCCAGCTCGCGCTGTCGCCCGATGGCCGCCAGCTCGCCGGACTGGTGCATCTGGATGGCGTCAGTGCGCTGGTGTCGCGCCCGGTCGATGGTGACCGCCCGGTGCTGGTGCTGCGCCAGCTCCCCGGCGTGGCGATGGCGCACATTGCCTGGTCCGGCCCCGATCGCCTGCTGGTGCAGACCCGGGTGCTGATGCGTCGCCAGGGGGTGAGCCGCGAGGAATGGCGCCTGCTGTCGGTGCGCCCGGACGGCAGCGGCCTGAAGCTGCTGACCCCGCCGGCCAGCCAGGGGGGCAGCGATGCGCAGATCCAGGGCCGCATCGTCGACCTGCTGCCCGAAGACGATCGCCATGTGCTGGTCGAGCGGCCGCCGGTGCCGGACCGGCCCGAGCCGGCGGTGGTGCGGCTGGATGTGGTCGAGGGCGGCTTCGTCGAGGTTCATCCGGCCCAGCGCCAGGTGCTGCGCTGGATGACCGATGCGCAGCACCGGGTGCGCATCGGCTGGCGCCAGGTCGACGGGCGCCTGGAGATTCTTGGTTGCGATCCGGACGGCGGGCGTTGGCGCACGCTCTGGGCGCTGGAGGGTGCCGAAGTCGACGCGGTGCAGCCGCTGGGCTTCGACGACGATCCCTGGACGCTGAGGGTGCTGGCCGAGCATCAGGATCACATGGCGGTCTTCGATGTCGATCTGCATCAGGAGACGCCGCAGCCGCGCCTGCTGCAGGCGCAGCCGGGCTTCGACCTCGGGGGGGAGCCGCTGCACCGCCCGGGCAGCAGCGCGCTGGCTGGTGTGCTGTCGTCCGGCCGTGCCCGCCGGCTGGGTGCAGCGGCCGGTGTGTGGGACGCACCGCTGCAGGCGCTGGCCCGCGAGATCGACGCAGCCCTGCCGGAGCGGTTCAACCGGTTGACCGCCTTCAGTGCCGATGGCCTGCGCTACCTGGTGCACAGCAGCGGCGGCACCCAGCCCGGCGAGTACTACCTGGGCGAGCGCGGCGACGCGCCCGCGCTGACGCTGCTGCTGCAGCAGTATCCGGACCGGCTGACCGCGCATCTGGTGGGCAAGCGCCCGGTCGAGTTCGTCGCCCGCGACGGCCTGCGCATCGAGGCGCTGCTGACGCGCCCGCCCGGCCGCACCGTGCCGGGATCGCTGGTGCTGATGCCCCATGGCGGCCCGCAGGCCGAGAGCGGCGACGAGATCGACCTGTGGAGCGAGTTCCTGGCCAGCCGCGGCCACACGGTGCTGGAGGTGAACTTCCGCGGTTCCACCGGGCGCGGTCGCAGCTTCCTGCTGGCGGGCCTGCGCCGCTGGGGCCGCGAGATGCAGGACGACCTGAGCGACGCGGCCGACTGGGCGGTGGCCCAGGGGCTGGCCGACCCGCATCGCATCGCCATCGCCGGCGCGAGCTATGGCGGCTATGCCGCGCTGATGGGCGCGGCCCAGGCGCCGCAGCGCTACCGCTGCGCCATCAGCTTCGCCGGCGTGTCCGATCTGCCGGGCCTGATCCTTCACGCCAGCCGCTTCATCGGCGGAGAGGCGGCCACCGAGCGGATGATCGGCCGCTACTGGGGCGACCGCGAGGCGCTGCGCCAGGCCTCGCCGCTGCGTCAGGCCGATCGCATCCGCGTGCCGGTGCTGTTGGTGCACGGTGCCGACGATCGGGTCGTGCCTGCCTCGCAGAGCCGCGACATGGCCGAGGCGCTGCGCGCCAGCGGCGGCCGGGTGCAGCATGTCGAGCAGCCTGGCGTCGGTCACCAGTGGGTGATGGGGCGGCCGATGCGCCAGTTCCTGGCCGTGCAGGAGGCTTTCCTGGCCGAACATCTCGGTCCGGGCAGCTGAAGCCGCATCTGCACCGACAATCGCGCATGACCGAACCGAACACTGCCTTCCCCACGCCCTCCGCCGCCCCGGCCGCCAGCGACTTCGCCCAGCTGCCGCTGTCGCCCGCCGTGCTGGCCAATCTGCAGACGCTCGGCTATGAGCGGATGACGCCCATCCAGGCCGCCAGCCTGCCGCTGAGCCTGGCCGGCCGTGACCTGATCGCCCAGGCCAGGACCGGCAGCGGCAAGACGGCCGCCTTCACGCTGCCGCTGCTGGCCAACCTGAACCCGCGCCGCTTCGCGGTGCAGGCCCTGGTGCTGTGCCCCACCCGCGAGCTGGCCGACCAGGTGGCCGGCGAGGTGCGCCGCCTGGCCCGGGCCGAGGACAACATCAAGGTGCTGACGCTGTGCGGCGGCTCGCCGGTGCAGCCGCAGCTCGTCAGCCTCTCGCATGGCGCGCACATCGTGGTGGGCACGCCCGGCCGGGTGCTCGACCACCTGGACCGGGGCAGCCTGGCGCTGGATGCGCTGGGCACGCTGGTGCTGGACGAGGCCGATCGCATGCTCGACATGGGCTTCGCCGACGAGATCAAGCAGGTGCTCAAGCACTGCCCGGCGCAGCGCCAGACGCTGATGTTCTCGGCCACCTACCCCGAGGGCGTGCAGGCCCTGGCCGCGCGCTTCATGCGCCAGCCGCAGACCGTGACCCTGAAGGAGGCGCCCGCGCCCGATCAGATCCGCCAGCTCTTCATCGAGGTCACCGAGACCCAGCGCCTGCACGCGGCGAGCCTGCTGCTCAAGCACCACCGCCCGGTGAGCACGCTGGCCTTCTGCAACACCAAGCAGCAGTGCCGCGATCTGGTGGCGGTGCTGCAGGCCCAGGGGATCTCGGCGCTCGAACTGCATGGCGACCTGGACCAGCGCGACCGCGACCAGGTGCTGGTGCGCTTCGCCAACCGCAGCTGCAGCGTGCTGGTGGCCACCGACGTGGCCGCCCGCGGCCTGGACATCGCCCAGCTCGAAGCGGTGATCAATGTGGACATCAGCCCCGAGGTGGAGGTCCACACCCACCGGGTGGGGCGCACCGGCCGCGCCGGCGAGACCGGCCTGGCCCTCAGTCTGGCCAGCCTGGACGAGATGGGCCGCGTCGGCCGCATCGAGCATGCCCAGGGCCGCACCTTCGAGTGGCTGCCGCTGGCGAGCTTGCAGGCCGCCGAGGACGCCCCGCCGCTGCTGCCGCCGATGGTGACGCTGCAGATCCTGGGCGGGCGCAAGGAGAAGATCCGCGCCGGCGACGTGCTCGGCGCCCTGACCAAGGACCTGGGCCTGAGCGGCGCGCAGATCGGCAAGATCAGCATCAACGAGTTCAGCACCTATGTGGCGGTGGCGCGCGAGATCGCGCCGCAGGCGCTGCGCGGCCTGAGCGCGGGCAAGGTCAAGGGCCGCTCGGTGAAGGTGCGCCAGCTCTGAAGAGCCGGGCGGTCGGTCGGCGCCGGCGCGCGGCTCAGTCCGGCGTGTCCACCACCACCTCGATCAGCGGCACCTCCCAGCGCTCGCAGTGCAGGTCGGCGCGGAAGGCCTCGCTGGCCTGCGCGCGCTGGCGCACCAGGATCGCGGTGACCCGGCCGGGCAGGCCGGGCGCCCGCGCCCGCTGCTCCAGCCCCCCGGCCCGGCGCGAGAGCTGGCCGACCCACTCGCCGCGGGCGTTCTCGATGCGCCGGCCGATCAGCCGCACCGGGTCGCCGGCCTCCAGCCGTGCCAGCCGCGTGTGCAGCACATGACCCGGCGGCATGCGCCCGGCGTGCCCCAGGTCGATGTCGGCCGGGCTGACCGGCAGCATGCGCCGGTGCGCTGACGCCGTGCCCGGCGGGGTCGCCGGCCTCAGCTCGGCCAGAAGCGCCAGTCCGCCCGTCTCCTGCAGCGCCTCCAGCCCGATGTCGTCCATCAGGCCGTGGCGCGAGGGGCGTGCGCGCATCAGGACCAGCGTCTCGACCGCGCGGGTGGCGGCGACATAGAGCAGGCGGCGCTCGTCGTCGCCGGCCAGCCAGTCGTCGCCATCCATGACGATGACATGGCGGAACTCCAGCCCCTTGGCGGCGTGGGCGGTCATCAGGCGCAGCGCCTGCGGGCTGGCGGCGCGGCGCGGCTCGCGGGCCAGCGTGTGCAGCTGCTCGATCAGCTCGGCCGGGCGGGCGCGTGCGGGCGCGACCTGGGCCAGCTCGGTGGCCAGCAGCAGCAGGTCCTGCCAGATCGGGTGGCTGGGGCGGTGGCGCGCCTGCAGGCCGGCCCAGCGCATCGGTGCGGCGGCGCGACGATGCGCCACGCCGGGCCGCTCCAGCAGATCGAGCAGCCGCCGGCCCTCGCGGGTGTGCAGCACCGTCAGCCGGTGGGTGGCCTGCGGGCGCGGCGCCACCTCGCAGCGCAGGCCCTCGAGCAGGCACAGCGCCTGCACCGCGGCCAGGCTGCGCCGGGTGCGCGCCAGCACCGCGATCTCGCCCGGACGCAGCGCGGCGTCCTCGGCCAGCAGCCGGCGCACCTCGTCCAGCACCCGCGCGGCCTGCAGGCCGGCGTCGGCGGGCGCGTCGATCAGCCGAACCGGCGCGCCTGGCGGCTCGTCCTGGCGCGATGCGGCGCGGCGCACCGGGGCATCCGCGCCCTTCATGCGCTCGGTCACCGGCGCGATCAGCCGCTCGGCCACCGCCAGGATCGGCGCGGTCGAGCGGAAGTTCTCCAGCAGCAGCGTGGTGCGGACCGGCGCGTAGTCGTCGCAAAAGCGCCGGATGAACTCGATGCTGGCGCCGCCGAAGCCGTAGATGGTCTGGTCATCGTCGCCGACGGCCATCAGCTGGGTGCGTGGTCCGGCCAGCGCGCCCACCAGCGCGTACTGCGCCGGGCTCATGTCCTGGTATTCGTCGACGAACAGATGGGTCGGGCGCGGCCGCTCGGGCTCGGCCTGCAGCAAGGCCACCGCTTCGTCGAGCATGCGGGCGAAATCGATGGGCACGCCCTCGTGCTCGCTGTCGGCCAGCGGGCGGCCGATCAGCCGCAGCGCCATCGCGTGGTGGGTCAGCACGGTCACGCCGCGTGCGGGCTCGCCGGCCAGGGCGTGCAGGCGCTGGCGCAGCTCGGCCGCGGCGCCCCGGTTGAAGGCCAGCGCGACGATCTGGCGCGCCGGCACCTGCCGCGCCTGCAGCAGCCAGGCGATGCGGTGCGCGATCACCCGCGTCTTGCCCGAGCCCGGTCCGGCCAGCACCAGCTGGTGGCCGTGGTCCGGTGCGCTCACCAGCGTGCGCTGCACGGGCGTCAGGGGGCCGAGCAGGCGCTGCTGCAGCGCCCGGTGCGTGGCCGAGCCCGGCAGAAGATCCTGATCGCGCAGCTGCTGCAGCGCCTGCAGCAGGGCGTGGGCCGGCTCGTGCAGCGCCGCCGTCAGCACGGCATCGCCCGGGTCCAGCAGCGCACGCAGCGCCTGTTCGGCCTGGGCGATGCGGTCGCGGGCGGCGGCGGCGTCCTCGGCGTCGTCAGGGGCCAGCGGGGCGGGTGATCGGGGGGCGGCACTCATGCCCGGAAATCATCCCATGAATGATCTCCCCCACCGTTCTTGCCGCGGCCAGCAGCGCGCGTTCGCCCGCCGCCCCGCGCCGCCCCACGAGCTGCAGCCCGACCGGCAGGCCCTGCGGACCGAGCAGGCCCGGCACGTTGACGCACGGGTGCCCGAGCAGGTTCCAGACGCGGCTGAAGGCCGGGTCGCCCGTGGCCTGCAGCCCGGCCGGTGCCTCGCCGGGCGCGGCCGGTGCCACCAGCGCGTCCACCTCGCCCAGCAGCGCGTCCAGCACCTCGCGGCCCTGGCGAGCCAGCGCCTGCGCGGCGGCGACCTCGGCCGCACCCAGGCCCGTGCCGTGCTCGAGCAGCTGGCGCAGCGGCGCGCTCAAGTGCGGCCCGTGCTGCGCGAGCAGCGCAGCCAGATGCTGCGCCGCCTCGTGCGCCATGATCGTCTTCTGGGCCTCGAACAGGCCGCCCAGCGGGTCCGGCGGCCACCATTCGCGCGCTAGCACGCCGGCCTGCGCCAGCCGCGTGATGCCGGCCTCGAAGGCGGCGGCGCCGCCGTGCTGCATCAGCGGCCACTCGCGGGTGCGGCTCCAGGCCAGGCGGGGCGCGGTCTCGGGCAGTGGCCGCCAGGGCTCGCCGTCGAGCGCGGCGCGCAGCAGCTCTAGGTCGTCGGCGCTGCGTGCCATCCAGCCCAGCGTGTCGAGCGATTCCGACAGGCCCTGCACGCCGACGAGCCCGTGCCGGCCGTGCGTGGCCTTCAGCGCCCAGACGCCGCAGTAGGACGCCGGCCGGATCAGCGAGCCGGCGGTCTGCGTGCCGAAGGCCAGCGGCACCATGCCGGCGGCCACCGCCGCGGCCGAGCCGCTCGACGAGCCGCCGGGCGTGTGCGCCGGGTTCCAGGGGTTGGCGGTCGGGCCGGGCTGGAAATAGCCGAACTCGGTGGTGACCGTCTTGCCCATCGGCACCGCGCCCAGCGCGAGCAGCTGGCGCACCAGCGGTGCGTCCTCGGCCGGGCGGCGCTCGGCGAAGACGGCCGAGCCGAAGCCGGTCGGCCAGTCGCGGGTGTCGATCAGGTCCTTCAGGCCGACGGGCAGGCCGGCCAGCGGTCCCTGCGCCGCTGCACCGCCGGGCGCAGCGTCGAGCGCGTCCGCCCGCGCCAGCGGCAGCCGCGCGTCGAAGGCCTGCCAGGCGTGGATCGCCGGATCGAGCGCCTCGATGCGCGCGACATGGTCCTGCACGATGTCGCGGGCGCTGCAGCGGCCCTCGCGCAGTTGCGCCCGCAGCGCCAGGGCGCCGGGCATCTCGTGGCGGGTCATCATCGGACGCCGCCTCAGCCCAGGCGGCGCTGGCGCGCACGCATCTGGCGCACCATCGCGGCGAAGAACTTCTCGGCGAAGTCGTTGCCGTGGATGAGCTGCTGCGTGAGGTCCGCGCAGCGCTGGCTGATCGTGCGCGGCAGCGCCACGTTGTCGCCCGGAATGCTGCCGGCGGCCCCCTGGATCTCGGCGGCGCGCTGCACCGTCCACAGCAGGAAGAAGGTGCGCGGGATGTCCATCTCGCCCACCGCCACACCGTGGTTGCGCAGCACCAGGATGTGCTTGTCGGCGCCGAGGCTGGCGAGCATGCGCGGCTTCTCGTCGGCGAACAGCGTGATGCCCTCGAAGTCGTGGTAGGCCACGCGTCCGGTGAGCTGCGCGCCGTAGAAGTCGTCATGGCCGAAGCCGGCGCGCTTGAGCGCGATGGCCGACACCGCGGTGGTGTGGGTGTGGATGACGCAGTGGATGTCGGCGCGCGCGGCGTGGATGGCGCCGTGCAGCGCGAAGCCCGCCGGATTGCCGTCGAAGGGTGAGTCCTCGACCTTGCGGCCGTTCACGTCCACCTTGATCAGGTTCTCCGGCGTGACCTCGTCGTAGTTCAGCCCGAAGGGGTTGACCAGGTAGTGCTCGGTGCCGGGCAGGCGCGCCGAGATGTGGTTGAAGATGGTCTCGGTCCAGCCGAAGAAATCGACCAGGTGGTAGCAGTCGGCGAGCTGCTGGCGCAGCGCCCATTCGGTGGCGTCCCGGTGGGCGGGCAGCAGGTCCGTCGGGGCAGGGTGCATGTCCATGGCGTGGGGTCCGGTTCGGGGTCGTGGGTCGGTCGTGGGGGTGGGGCTTGCCGCGAGGCCGCGCTCAGGCGGCCTTCAGCGCGCAGGCCGGGGCGGTGTCGGCGGCGCGGCGGGCGGCATGCCAGCGGGTCTGCGCCAGCAGCGTGCGGGTGGCGGGCATCGGCAGCGCGTACAGCTCGGCCAGCTCGACGATGGCGTCGCCGATGGCCGCCAGCTCCAGCGGGCGGCCGCGCTCGAAGTCCTGCAGCATCGAGGTGCGCACCGCGCCCATGCCCGCGCCCAGGCGCAGGAACTCGATCGGGTCGATCTCCAGCCGCGCGCCGTGGGCGGCGGCCGCCAGCATCGCCTCGTGCATGACCGCGCGCACCGTGTCGAGCAGCACCGGGTCGCTGTAGATCTGCGCCAGCGTCGTGCGGGTGACCACCGACAGCGGGTTGGAGGTCAGGTTGGCGATCAGCTTGGTCCAGAGCTTGTCGCGGATGCGCTCGAGCGGGCGGGCCTCGATGCCGGCGTCGGCCAAGAGCGCGCACAGCGCCTGCAGCCGCGGGCTGATGCCGCCGGCGGGCTCGCCCAGCATCAGCAGGTGGGGCGTGCGCGAGCGCACCCGGCCCGGCGCCTCGGCCTCGGCGGTGACGAACACCACCGCGCCGAGCACCTGCGCCAGCGGCAGCAGCGTGCCCAGGCGCTCGCCGGGGTCGACGCTGTGCACCGTGCGGCCGTCGAAGCGTCCGCCCGCGCCGTGGAAGAACCAGAAGGGCACGCCGTTGACCAGCGGCACGATCAGCGTCTGCGCGCCGATCGCCGGCTGCACCTGCGCGGCCAGCGCCGGCAGGTCCTGCGACTTGCTGCACAGGAAGATCACGTCGGCGATGGCACCGGGCTCGGCCAGCGCCTTCACCGGCGTGCGCCAGTGCCCGTCGAGGTCGTCCAGCTGCAGGCCATGCTGGCGCAGCGCCTGCAGCGTGGCGCCGCGCGCCAGCAGCTCGACCGTGTGGCCGGCTGCGGCCAGCCGGGCCGCCAGCGTGCAGCCGATCGCGCCGGCGCCGGCCACCAGCAGGCGCTGCGGCGTGGAGGGAGAGAGCATCGTCATCGTCATGCAGGGTGAGGTTTCAGTCGTCGGCGCTGTAGCCGCTGGCGCGCACTACCGGCCCCCAGCGCTCCAGATCGGCGCGCACCAGTGCGGCGAAGTCGCGCTGCGGCAGCGTCATCGGATCCAGGGAAAGCTGTTCGAGCTGGGCCAGCAGCGGTGCGGACCGGGTGACCGTGCTGATCGCCTGGTGCCACTGCTCGATCTGCGCGGCGGGCGTGCCCGCGCGCAGGTAGGTGCCGTAATAGACCTCGGCGCGGATCGCCGGAAAGCCGGACTCGATGAAGGTCGGCACCTCGGGCAGGCGCTTCCAGCGCTTCGGGCTGGCCACCGCCAGCGCGCGCAGCCGGCCGCTGCCCAGGTGCGGCATCGCCAGGCTCATCGAGGTGACGGTGCTGGCCATCTGGCCGCCCATCACGTCCTGCACCGCCGCCGCGCCGCCGCGGTGCGGCACATGCAGCAGATCGACCTGGCTGGCGTGCCCGAGCTGGCTGCCGACGAAGTGCATCGTCGTGCCGGCCGCGGCGGTGGTGTAGACCGCCTCCTTGGGGTGCTGGCGGCACCAGGCGAGGAAGTCCGCCAGCGTGCGCACGCCCGCGGGCACCATCGGCCCGACGCACAGCCCCACCGGCTCGGAGGCGATCGGCGCCACCGGCACCACGTCGGTCAGCGTGCTGTAGGGCAGCCGAGGGAAGACATGCGGGTAGATGGTCAGGATCGGATCGGCCGAGACCATCAGCGTGCGGCCGTCGGCCGGGGCGTTCTTCAGTTCACTCACCGCGATCCGGCCACCGGCACCGGGGCGGTTCTCGACGATCAGCGGCGCGTCGCCGTGAGGCAGCCGGGTCTGCAGCGCGCGCGCCAGCACGTCGGCGGTGCCGCCGGGCGGAAAGCCCACCAGCAGACGGGTGGCCGTCGATGCCGATTGGGCGCGGCTGCTTGCCGGCCAGGTCGCCAGCAGCGCGGCGCTGCCCAGCGCACCCAGCGCGTGGCGGCGGGAGAGACGGGAAGGGATGTCGTCCATCGAAGGCTCCTGCAGCGGGTGGCGAGAGGGGGCCGGGCTCAGGCCGCGGCGGCGCCCAGCGCGTGATAGCGCCGGTCGAAATAGGCCAGGCCAGCCGGCGCGGGCGTGTCGCTCGCATCCAGGCGGATCTCGACCAGCTCGACGATGAAGACGCTGTGCGTGCCGACCTCGTGGGTGGCGACGATGCGGCCGTCGAGCTGCACCAGCGCACCATTCAGGCCGGGCGAGCCGCTGGCGCGGGCTTGCCAGGGCGTGCGCGCGAAGCGCTCGTCCATCGGGATGTCGCGGCTGGCAAAGCGCGCCGAGACCTCCTGCTGCGCGGCGGCCAGCACGTTGACGCACAGCACGCCGTTGGCAGCAAAGAATCGGTGCGCGTGGCTGCTGCGGTTCATGCAGACCAGCACGGTGGGCGGGCTGTCGGTCACGCTGCACACCGCGCTGGCGGTGAAGCCGGCCGCGCCGGCCGGGCCGGCCGTGGTGATGACGGTGACCGCGCCAGCCAGGCGTGACAGGCCGCTGCGGAAGGCCTCGGTGGAGACGGGCGCAGGAAGATCGCTCATGTCAGGCTCCGTGGAGATCAGAGATCCAGCACCAGGCGGGCCGAGCGCGCGCGCGAGCAGCACACCAGGATCTGGTCGTTGTCGGCCTTCTCCTCGTCGGTGAGGTAGGCGTCGCGGTGGTCGGGCTCACCTTCCAGCACGGTGCAGGCGCAGGTGCCGCAGACGCCCTCCTCGCAGGAGACCGCCACCTTCACGCCGACGCCGCGCAGCGCCGCCAGAAGCGACTCGGTGGCGCCGACCTGCACGGTCTTGCGGCTTCGGCGCAGCTCGACCTCGAAAGCGCGCTCGCCGCCTTCGGGCGCGGCCGCCACCGGCGCGCTGAAGTACTCGCGGTGGCGCTGCGCGGCGGGCAGGCCGGCGGCCTCGGCCTCGGTCAGCACCCAGTCCATGAAGCCGCTGGGGCCGCAGACGTAGACGTGGCTGCCGGCCGGGGCGGCCTTCAGCCGGGCCTGCGGGTTCAGCGCAGCGGCCGGATCACCGGCCCCCTCGTCGTCGAAGTGCAGCTGCACCCGCGCGGCCCAGGGCGCGGCCTCCAGCTCGCCCAGGAAGGCGGCCTGGGTGCGGCTGCGGGCGCAGTAGTGCAGCTCGAAGGAGGCGCCCAGCGCGTGCAGCCGCCAGGCCATCGCCAGCATCGGCGTGATGCCGATGCCGCCGCCGATCAGCACGCTGTGCGGCGCAGCTTCTTCCAGCGGGAAATGGTTGCGCGGCGCTCCGATGGCCAGGCGTGTTCCCTCGGTCAGCAGGTGCTGGTGCACCGCCTGCGAGCCGCCGCGCGAGGCCGGGTCCTTGAGCACGCCCAGGCGGTAGCGGCGGGTGTCGGCCGGGTCGCCGCACAGCGAATAGGGCCGTACCAGGCCGCCGGGCAGGTGCAGATCGATATGGGCGCCGGCGGTGAAGGCTGGCAGCGGGCGGCCGGCGGCATCTTCCAGCTCGAAGACGGCCACGCCCTGGCCCTGCAGCGCCGGCGCGCGCACGATGACGTCGAGGAGTTCGGTGTTCATGGTCTTCCTTCTCAGCGCATGAAGAGGCCGCCGTTGAGGTCCCAGGCGGCGCCGGTGACGCTGGCCGCACCCTCGTCGGCGAGCAGGACCACGGCCTTGGCGATGAAGCGCGGGTCACCCAGGCGCTGCACCGGAATGGTCTGGACGATCTGCGCGAGCTTGTCGGCCGGCACCATCGCGTGCACCGAGGGCAGGTCCAGAGGCCCCGGCGCCACCGCGTTGACGGTGACGCCCTGGGCGGCCAGCGCGCGGGCGAAGATCTTGGTCAGCGTGAGGATCCCGGCCTTGCTGGCGGCGTAGTGCGCGCCCGAGGCCGTGCCGCCGTTCTGCCCGGCCAGCGAAGCGACGTTGACGATGCGCCCGAAGCCGGCGTCCGCCATCGCCTGGCCGATGACCTGGCAGCCCAGGAAGCAGCCGCGCAGGTTCACGTCGGTGACGCGGCTGAACTCCTCCGGGCTGATCTGCATGACCGGCGTGGTCATCGTCAGCGCGGCGTTGTTGACCAGCACCCGCGGCACGCCCCAGCCGCTCTCGGCCAGCCAGGCCAGCGCCGCCTCGAAGGCGCCCTTGTCGAGCACGTCCAGCGCCAGGCCGGCTGCGGTCTGGCCATCCGCGTCCAGCGTGGCCGCAGCGGCCGCCACGGCCGCACCGTCGCGGTCGGTCAGCAGCACGCGGTGGCCGGCGCGGTGCAGCTCGGTGGCGATGGCCAGGCCCAGGCCGGTGCCGGCGCCAGTGACCAGCGCGACCGGGGAGGAAGAAAGGGTGCCGAGGCTCGTCATCGCTGCACTCCGCCTCAGAGGATGAAGCCGATGCCGGCCAGGGCGTCGGTCGAGTTGATCAGGCGCAGCACCTTGCGCTCGATGCGCCAGCCCTCGCCGTTGCGCGCCATCGTCCAGGTCACGTCGGCGGTGTACTGGTGGCGGTGGGTCTTGCGGAATTCGTGCAGGTCCTGCACGCCGCGCAGCACGACGGTGAGGCCGTCGTCGGAGAGCACCCGCAGGCGCGAGACGTTGCGCACGGTGCGCGCCATCGGCTGGGTCGAGACCGACTCGCCGCTGGTCAGCCGCGCCACGCGGGCGCTGCGCATCGCGGTGTTGTCGTGCGCGTAGTTCAGCGTGTTGTCGAAGTCGGTGGCCTCGGGGTCGATCGGCACGATGTAGGTGCCGGCGGGCGACCACAGGTCGAGCCAGGCGCCGTATTCATGGTGGTCGAGCATGTCGGCCTCGGCCCAGACGAAGGCGGTGAGGCTTTGCAGCAGAGGAAGGTTCATGGCAGCAGGGGGGAAAACGGTTCGGTGGGGAGGGGCATGAGACGCAAGCGGCGCGGCGGCGCTCACTCGGCCGTCATCAGCTTCTTCCACTGCTGGTAGGCGGCGCGCATGCCGGTCTCGGCGCTGACGTCGCTGGCGAGGCCGTCCTCGGTCAGGCGCTCTCCCGGCAGGCCGCGGTTGACCAGGATCCACAGGTCGCGGCCGGCCTTGGCGCCTTGCTGCACGCGCTCCCAGGCCTCGCTGTCGTCGGGCGTGCCGAAGCCCATCGGGCCCTGGAAATGCTCGTGCAGGCGCAGCCGGGCCTGGTTGGCGGCGGCCGGGCCACCGTCCATCACGATGGCCGCGTGGTGGATCTCGGTTTCGTTCACCGACACCGGCTGCAGCACGCGGAAGAAGGCCATCGAGCAGGCGATGTTGGGGAAGAGGTTCAGGTTGAAGCCCGTGCCGCCGACGGCGCGCACCAGGCGGCGCACCTGCTGCTCGTCATGGCCTTCCTGGCGCAGCGCCTCGGCCAGCGCCTCGAAGCGCTCGGGGATGGGCGCATCCAGGTTCTCTTCCAGATCGACCAGCTGCGGAATCATCACCATCACGCTGTGGCCGTTGCCCAGGTCCTCCACATAGCCGGGGCCCTTGACGAAGTCGAAGACCTCCTTGGTCTGCTCGTCGATCGAGCTCAGGAAGCTCTTGTGCACCAGCGGGAAGTGGTAGGCGTCGGTGGTGTTCTCCAGCTGGATCTTCCAGTTGCCGGGGAAGCGGAAGCGGTGCTCGCCGGCCACCTTCACCGGATAGCCGCCGGCCTGCTTCATGAACAGGTCGATCCACTTCTTCGCCGGGCCGAGCCAGTCCACCAGCGGCGCGATGTCCTCGCGGAAGGTGGCGAAGACCATGCCGTTGTAGGTCTCCACGCGCAGGCTGACCAGCGGGAACTCGCCCTTGTCCAGGCAGTCGCCGTAGCTCTCGGGGAAGGGCACGCCGCGCAGCTGGCCGTCCAGCGCGTAGGCCCAGCCGTGGTAGGGGCAGACGAAGCTGGCGGTCTTGCCCTTCTTGTGCTCGCAGACGGTGGCGGCGCGGTGGCGGCAGCGGTTGAGCAGCACGTGGATCTGGTTCTTGCGGTCGCGGCTGACGATCACCGGCTCCATGCCCACCCAGTGCGTCTTGAAGCTGCCGGGCTCGGGCAGCTCGCTCTCGTGGGCGACCCAGACCCAGCAGTTGCGGAAGATCTTGTCCATCTCGGCGTCGAAGATGGCCGGGTCGGTGTAGAGGCTGGTGTGGACGCGGTCGGTGCGCACCAGCTCGCCGTGGTCGCGGCTCGGGCGCTGGAAGGTGATGGGGGAGATCGGTGCGTTCATGTCGGTTCTCGAAAGGCGTTCGGTGTGGGGCGGGCGCGGCGCGCGATCAGTCGTGGCGCGCGGGCACCGGCAGGGCGGCCTCGGCATGCCAGCCCGTCACCGGGCGGCTCAGCAGGTTCTCGGTCTCGAAGCGGGCGATGCGCCAGGCGCCGTCGTGGTCTCGGCGCATCTGCAGCTGGAGCTGCGCGGCGTTGAGGTGCGAGCCACCCGCCGAGAAACTGGAGGTCTGCAGCATCTGCCACGCCGCCGTGGCGGTGTCCGCGCCGGTGGCCTGGATCTGCTCGTTGCACAGGAAATGCGCGTTGAAGCTGAAGTGCGGCGCGCGCACCGGCGTCTCGCCGTCACCGGGCATCGAGCCGCGGTAGCGGCCCAGCATCGCCACGATGGCGGCGCGGCCCTGGTGACCGCCGAAGGCGCTGCCATAGCGCGCCCCTTTGCCGGCCCAGACCGCATCTTCGGTGAAGCAGTCGCCGAGTGCGTCCATCGGCGTCGTGGCGTCGAGCCGGTCGCACAGCGCCATGTAGCGCAGCACGCAGGCGCGGATCGCCTCGGCGTCCTCGAAGCGCTGCAGGCGAGCCTGCAGCGCGTCCAGGCGCGACATCAGGGGGGCGAGATCGCTCATGGCGGCGGGCCTCAGGCCTGCGCGGGGGCGGCGGCCGGCGGCAGCAGGTGCGGCGGCACCACCAGCTCGCGGCCCATGCGGGCCTCGACCTTGGCGTACTTCCACAGCTTGTACGGCCCCTGGCCGACGACGATCGTGCGGAACAGGTTGCAGGCCGCGTGGACGGTGGCCTGATCCGGCACGTCGGCCAGCACGTAGCAGGTCCAGGGCCACTGGGTGGAGGGGCCGACCATGCTCTGGTCGTCGTCCATGTTGCCTAGCACGGTCACGCCGGGCAGCGCGGCGATGCCGTTCATCATGCTGCCGAAGGCCAGCCAGACGTCTTTGGCCTCCTCGGGCGTGGCGTCGAAGAAGTTCTGGTTGATGCCGATGCAGAAAAGGGTGCGGATCGCCATGTCGGGGCTCCTGGAGTCGGGTTCGGGTCGGCGGGGGGTCAGAGAAATCCCGGCAGCGGGGCCAGGCCGAAGCTCATCGCGCCGGCGTTCTGGTAGGTGATGTCGCCCATGAAGGCGTGCTGGGTCAGCACCTGCGCATCGCGCACCTGCTGGGAGATCGGGCTGTCGTGGTAGACGCCGGTCATGCCGGTCTGCATCTGGATGGCCCGCGCCACCTCGGCGCCGGTGCGCGCGGCGTGGGTGGCCGACAGCCGCAGCAGCCGGGTCTGTTCCGGGCTCACCTCGTCGCCGGCGAGCAGGCTGTCCCAGGCCTCGTCGATCGCGTCGAAGAAGAAGGCGCGGGCCGAGCGCAGCTGCGCCTCGGCGCGGGCCAGCTCGATCTGCACCTGCGGCCGGTCGGCCAGACGCGGCGCGCCGGTCACCGAGGGGCGATCGACCGCCAGCCGGCGCAGCTCCTCGATCGCGCCGCGGGCGATGCCCAGCGACACCACGCTGAGCACCTGCGCCGCAAAGGCCAGCGTGGGGTAGCGGAACATCGGTTCCATGCGCTGCGAGCGGCTGCCACGCACGAAGGTCCAGTCCTCCGGCACGACCACCCGGTCCACCACCACGTCATGACTGCCGGTGCCGACCAGACCGGTGACGTTCCAGGCGCGCTCGATCTGAACCTTCTCGCGCGGCATGACCGCCATGCGCGGCAGCGCGGTCTTGTCGCCCTCGACCGGCGCGATGCCGACGCCGATCACGTCGGCGCCGGTGCAGCCGCTGGACCAGGCCCAGCGGCCGCTGACCTCGAAGCCGCCGGCGACCTTCGGCGCGCGCTGCGGCGGAAAGATGCCGCCGGCGAAGACCACGTCAGGGCCTTCGGCGTAGATCGCCGCCAGCGTCGCCGGCGGCAGCGCGGCCAGGTAGGTCACGCCCATGCCGAAGCTGGCGACCCAGCCGGCCGAGCCGTCGGCCTGCGCGATGGTCTCGACCAGCTCGCAGAACTCGCGCGGCCCCTTCTCGTCGCCGCCCAGGGCCTTCGGGACGAGGGCGCGGTAGACGCCCAGGCGGCGGAACTGCCCGATCACGTCCGGGGCGATCTGCTGCAGCCGGGTGAACTCCTCGCGGCGGCGGCGGATGTCGCTCAGCAGCAGGTCGGGCGAGAGGGGGGCCAGGGCCGGCGGCGTGGGATCCGATGAGGCGGTCGCCAGCGCGGCGATGGGGGTCAGGACGCTCATGCAATGGGCTCCGTTCGGGCTTGCGATGGGCCAGACGATAGCGAAATAAAACGTGAATCGTCAACTAATTTTTTGCTGATCTGCGGTCGGTCAAAGTTGGTGCAAACCCGCTGTGATAACGCTGCATACTGGCGCAAAGTGCACCTGTTTGGACGGTTGATGCGCATTTATTGGCATGGACATCGGCCTCGTGCGCGTCTATATGCTGGAATTTTCAAGCAGATAAAAATGTGAATTGGCACGCAATCTGCTGTATCCCTGCCAACGCTTTCCGACCGGCGGTCCGTCCGCCGGATCCGCTTGACCGACGCCCTTCAACGGAGCCCTTTGCCCATGACGTTCCCGACCTTTTCCCGAGTCGTCTCTGCTGTGGCCGCGACCACGGCGCTGACCCTGAGCGCCGGCGTGGCGCAGGCCCAGATCAAGGTCGGGGTGGTGACCTCCTCGACCGGCCCGATCGCGCTGGTGGGGCAGCCGCAGAAGAACACCGTGCCGCTGCTGCCCACCGAAGTGGCCGGACAGAAGGTGCAGTACATCGCGCTGGATGACGCCAGCGATCCGACCGCCTCGGTGGCGGCCTTCCGCAAGCTGATCAACGAGGAGAAGGTGGATGCCATCATCGGCCCGAGCGGCTCGCCCAACGCGATGGGCGTGATCCAGTTCGCCGCCGAGGCCGGCGTGCCGATGTTCGCCCCGGTGGGCACCGCCGCCGTGGTGCTGCCGATGGACGACAAGAAGAAGTGGGTCTTCAAGACCACGCAGAACGACGACCTGATTGCCCGCGCGCTGGTGCAGCACATGGTCGCGGCCAAGGTGAAGACCCTGGGCTTCATCGGCACCGCCGACCCCTACGGCGACAACTGGCTCAAGGTGGCGAGCGCGCTGGCGGAGAAGTCGGGCCTGAAGATCGTCGCCACCGAGCGCTTCCAGCGCCAGGACACCTCGCTGACCGCGCAGGGGCTCAAGGTGCTGGCCGCCGCGCCCGAGGCGGTGCTGATCGCCGCGCCGGGCAGCTCCGCAGTGCTGCCGCAGACCACGCTGTTCGACCAGGGCTACAAAGGCCGCGTCTACCAGACCCACGGCGCGGCGCTGCCCGACTTCCTGAAGCTGGGCGGGCGCAAGGTCGAGGGCACGGTGCTGGCCGCCAGCGCGATGCTGGTGCTCGACCAGGTGAGCGACAGCCACCCGACCAAGAAGATCGCCGCGAAGTACGTGGCCGACTACGAGAAGCTGCACGGCAGCAAGCCCGCCACCTTCGGTGCCAACGTCTATGACGCCGGTCTGATGCTGCAGGCGGCCATTCCCACCGCGCTGAAGTCGGGCAAGCCCGGCACGCCGGCCTTCCGCAGCGCGCTGCGCGACGCGGTCGAGCAGATCCGCGAGCTGCCCGCCACCCAGGGCGTCTACAACCTGAGCCCGGCCGACCACAGCGGCTTCGACGAGCGCGGTCGCGAGCTGATCACCGTGAAGAACGGCCAGTGGACGCTGCTGAAGTGATGGCGCGGCGGACACGGCGGACACGACGGAGCATGTCATGAACACCCAGATCGCCCTGCTGCTGGGGCAGGACGGGGTGACCAGCGGGGCGATCTACGCGCTGCTGGCCCTGTCCATCGTCCTGGTCTTCTCGGTCACCCGGGTGCTGCTGGTGCCCCAGGGGGAATTTGTCACCTTCGGCGCGATGAGCATGGCGGCGATGCAAGCTGGCCAGCCGCTGCGGCTGGTGTGGCTGCTGCTCGGGCTGGCGGGCCTGCGGCTGCTGCTGCGCTTGGTGGAGGCGCTGCGCGGGCGCGGCCGGCCCGAGGTCGCGCCGCTGTCCTGGCGCGACGGGCTGGAGCTGACCGGCGCCCTGGCGCTGGCGGCGCTGCTGCACGCGGTCGATCTGCGCGAGGCGCCGCAGCTGCTGCAGGTGGTCATCGTGCTGCTGCTGGTGGTGCCGCTGGGACCGTGGCTCTATGACCTGTGCTTCCGGCCGATCGCCTCGGCGCACGGGCTGGTGCTGCTGATCGTCTCGATCGCGCTGCATGTGGTGCTGGTGGGCCTGGCGCTGATGATGTTCGGCGCCGAGGGCGCGCGCACCCGGCCGTTCTCGGAGGCGGTGTTCGAGCTGGGCGCGGTGCGGCTGCAGGCGCAGACGCTCTGGGTGCTGGCGGTCACGGCCGGCCTGATCGCCGCGCTGTATGTCGGCTTCGAGCGCACGCTGGCGGGCAAGGCGCTGCAGGCCACCGCGGTCAGCCGGCTGGGCGCGCAGCTGATGGGCATTTCGCCGACCGCGGCCGGGCGCACCAGCTTCGCGCTGGCGGCGCTGATCGGGGCGCTCTCGGGCGTGCTGATCGCGCCGGTGACCACGCTCTATTACGACTCGGGCTTCCTGATCAGCCTGAAAGGCTTCGTCGGGGCGGTGGTCGGCGGGCTGGCGAGCTTTCCGGTGGGCGCGGCCGGCGCGCTGGGCGTCGGTCTGATCGAGGCCTTCTCCACCTTCTGGGCCAGCGCCTGGAAGGAGGTGGTGGTGTTCACGCTGATCCTGCCCATCCTGCTGTGGCGCTCGCTCGCCGCCGGTCATCGCGAGGAGGAACACGCATGAACACGATCGTTGCCGCATTGCGCGGCCTGGGCGGAACGCTCGACACGAACGCCGGCCTGGTGGCTGTGCCGGTCTGGCGGCCGCTGATGCCGCTGCTGCTGTGGTTCGTGCTGCTGGCGGTGCTGCCATGGTTGCCGAGCTTCCAGGTGACGCTGCTGTCGCACATCGGCCTATCGGCGCTCTCGGCGCTGGGGCTGGTGTTGCTGACCGGCGTCGGGGGGATGACCAGCTTCGGCCAGGCGGCCTTCGTGGGCCTGGGCGCCTACACCGCCGCGGTGCTGACGCTGGGCGGGCCGGCCTTGCCTGAAGGCCTGGCGTGGCTGACCGGATCGCCCTGGCTGGCCCTGCCGGTGGCGCTGGCGCTCACGCTGGCGGTGGCGCTGGTGCTGGGGGCACTGACGCTGCGCCTGTCCGGTCACTATCTGCCGCTGGGCACCATCTGCTGGGGCCTGGCGCTCTATTACGTCTTCGGCAACAGCGAGGCGCTGGGCAGCCACACCGGCCTGACCGGTCTGCCGATGCTCACGCTGGGGCCGTGGCGGCTGGAGGCACCGGCCGACATGGCGCGGCTGATCTGGGCGGTGCTGGGCCTGGCGATGGTGCTGGCGCACCAGCTGCTGGACTCGCGCAGCGGCCGGGCGATGCGCGCGCTCGACGGCGGCCAGGCCATGGCCGCGTCGATGGGCGTGCCGGTGCTGCGCATGAAGATGGCGGTGTTTGCGCTGTCGGCGCTGCTGGGCTGTCTGTCGGGCTGGCTCTATGCCTTCGAGCAGCGCTTCGTCAGCCCGGCGCCCTTCGGCGTCGGTGCGGGCATCGACGTGATGTTCATGGCGCTGATCGGCGGCGTCGGCCACCTGTGGGGCGCGCTGGCCGGGGCGGCGGTGGTCACGCTGGTGCGCGATCTGCTGCAGGACTGGCTGCCCGGGCTGCTGGGGCAGGGCGGCAACTACGAGGCCATCGTCTTCGGCCTGCTGGTGATCGTGCTGATGCACCGCGCGCCGCAAGGGCTGTGGGGCTTCGTGGCGGCCCGCTGGCCGAAGCCGGCCCGTCCGGCCACGGCCGAGGCGGGTGCGACGCCGCTGCCCCGGCGCACGCTGCCGGCGCGCGGCGAGGTGGTGCTGTCGGCGCGCGGCCTGACCCGGCGCTTCGGCGGCCTGGTGGCCAACCGCGACCTGAGCTTCGACCTGAAGGCCGGCGAGGTGCTGGCGGTGATCGGCCCGAACGGCGCGGGCAAGAGCACGCTGTTCAACCTGCTGTCCTGCGTGGACCGGCCGACCTCGGGCGAGGTGAGCTTCCTCGGCCGCCCGAGCACCGGCCTGACGCCGGCCCGGATCGCCGCGCGCGGCCTGTCGCGCACCTTCCAGCATGTGAAGCTGCTGCCGACGATGAGCGTGCTCGACAACGTGGCCATCGGCGCGCACCTGCGCGGCTCGGCCGGGCTGCTGCGCAGCGCGCTGCGGCTGGACCGCGCCGAAGAGGCCCGCCTGCGCGCCGAGGCGCGGCGCCAGCTCGATCGCGTGGGCCTGGGCGCCTGGGCCGACCGGCCTGCCGGCAGCCTGGCGCTGGGCCAGCAGCGCCTGCTGGAGATCGCCCGCGCGCTGTGCGCCGATCCGGCGGTGCTGCTGCTCGACGAGCCTGCCGCCGGCCTGCGGCTGCAGGAGAAGCAGGCGCTGGCCGCGCTGCTGGGCCGGTTGCGGGAGGAGGGCCTGGCGGTGCTCTTGGTCGAGCACGACATGGACTTCGTCATGAGCCTGTCCGACCGCATCGTCGTCGTCGTCTTCGGCGAGAAGGCCGCCGAGGGCCTGCCCGACGAGATCCGCCAGCACCCGAAGGTGCTCGAAGCCTACCTGGGAGCCGACCTGTGAACACCCCCTCGACCCCGAACCCCGCCGGCGAGCCGCTGCTGCAGGTCGATGATCTGTCGGTGGCGCATGGCCGCGTCGAGGCGCTCTCGGGCGTGAGCCTGACGGTGCGCGCCGGCGAGATCGTCACCGTCATCGGCCCCAACGGCGCGGGCAAGAGCACGCTGCTCAACGCGCTGATGGGCAGCCTGCCGGCGCGTGGCGGCACCATCCGCCTGGCCGGCGAGGCGGTGCAGACGCTGGCGGTGGAGCGCCGCGTCGGGCGCGGCCTGGCGCTGGTGCCCGAGACGCGCGCGCTGTTCGCGTCGATGTCGGTGCTCGACAACCTGCGCCTGGGCGGCTATCGCTTTCGGGCACAGCCCGTGCCGGAGCAGCGCCGTGCGCTCGACGAGGTGATGGCGCTGTTCCCGCGCCTGGCCGAGCGCGCCGGCCAGGCCGCCGCCACGCTGTCGGGCGGCGAGCGCCAGATGCTGGCGGTGGGCCGCGCGCTGATGGGCCGCCCGCGCCTGCTGATGCTCGACGAGCCCAGCCTGGGGCTGGCGCCGCTGATCGTGCGCGACCTGTTTCGCATCATCGCCGGCTTGCGCGAGCGTGGCGTGGCGGTGCTGCTGGTCGAGCAGAACGCCCGCGCGGCCCTGCGGGTGGCCGACCACGCGCATGTGCTGGAGCTCGGCCAGGTGGTGCTCTCCGGGCCGGCGGCCGAGCTGGAGGGCCATCCGCAGGTGGTCGCCGCCTACCTCGGCCACGGCGGCAGCCACCAGGATCGGCTGGCGGCCTGAGCCGGGCGCGCCCGTATCATCGCCGTCCCCATGACGGCGAGGGCCACGACGATGAACGCGAGGCGATTGCAGGACACCGCGCTGCGCTACTTCCTGGAGGTGGTGCGCTGCGGCTCGCTGGCCGAGGCCTCGGCGCGGCTGCATGTGGCCTCGTCGGCGCTGAGCCGGCAGATCGCGGGCCTGGAGGAGACGCTGGGCGTGCCGCTGTTCGAGCGCCAGCCCCGCGGCATGGTGCCGACCGCCGCCGGCGAGCTGCTGGCCGCCCACGCGCGGCGCACCGGGCTGGACGCCGAGCGCACCGTCGAGGAGATCCAGGCGCTGCAGGGCCTGCGCCGGGGCCGGGTGCGCATCGCCGCCACCGAGGGCCTGGCTGCTGCCTTCCTGCCGCCGCTGATCGCCGCCTGGCGCCGAGAACATCCGCAGATCCGCTTCGAGCTGCAGGTGATGGCCGCCGCCCAGGTCACCGAGCGGCTGCGCGAGGGCGCGGCCGACCTGGGCCTGACCTTCTCGCGCGCGCCGGCCCCCGACATCGTGGTGGTGCACCGCCAGCCCTCGACGGTGGTGGCGGTGCTGCCGGCCGATCATCCGCTGGCGGCGGCGCGCACGCTGACGCTGGCGCGCCTGGCCGGCCACGATCTGGCCCTGCCTCCGCCCGACACCACGCTGCGCCAGCTGATCGACCTGGCGGCCAGCCGCCAGCAGCTGCTGATCGAGCCGGTGCTGGAGAGCGGCTCGCTGGCGGCGCTGCTGGCCTTCGTGCGTGCGGGCGGCGGCGCGACGCTGGCGGGCCTGCAGTCGGTGCGCCCGCTGCTGGCCGAGGGCCGTCTGGTCGTGCGTCCCGTGCGCGACCGCGGCCTGGACCTGCGCGACATCGAGCTGCAGACCCTGGCCGGGCGCACGCTGCCGGCGGCCGCGCGCAGCTTCCTCGACGAGCTGAGCCAGCGCCTGGCCGAGGGCGCGGCCGACTGACGCGCTGCGGCGGCGCCGTCCGGGGCGTCAATGCCTTGCTGGAACGGCAATGCAGGCTTCGAAAATCCATGCTTTGCGGCACTGCAGGCGCGCGGCACAGTGGCCCGGTGTTCCCTGGCTTCGCAAGGAGAAATGTCGGATGACCCGCGATGACGCGCTCGCCCTGGCCGAGCGTTACCTGGACGACGGCCGCTGCCGTCAGGACCTGGCCCGGCGCGTGGCGCTGGCCACCGAGAGCGATGCCGGCCAGCCGCCTGACGGGCTGCTGCGCGACTACCTGCGCGACGAGATGCGGCCTTCGCTGGAGGCGCTGGGCTTCGAGGTGCGGCTGCATGACAACCCGGTGGCCGGGGCGCCGCCGCTGCTCAGCGCCTGCCGGGTCGAGTCCGCCGCGCTGCCGACGGTGCTGAGCTACGGCCACGGCGACGTGGTCTCGGGCCAGGCCGGGCGCTGGGGCGCCGGGCGCGACCCGTGGCGGCTCGCCATCGACGGCGACCACTGGTATGGCCGCGGCACCGCGGACAACAAGGGCCAGCACACGCTCAACCTGGGCGCGCTGGCGGCGGTGCTCGAGGCGCGGGGGGGCCGGCTCGGCTTCAACCTGACCTGGCTGGTCGAGATGGGCGAGGAGGCCGCCTCGCCGGGGCTGCGCGCCTTCTGCGAGCGCGAGCGTGAACGCCTGCGCGCCGATCTGTTCCTGTCGAGCGACGGGCCGCGCGTGCAGGCCGGGCGGCCGACGCTGTTCCTGGGCTCGCGCGGCGCGGTCAACTTCACGCTCCGGCTGCGCTGCCGCGAGCGCGGCTGCCATTCCGGCAACTGGGGCGGGGTGCTGCGCAATCCGGCCACGGTGCTGGCCGCGGCGATCGCCTCGATGGTGGACGGGCAGGGGCGGCTGAAGGTGGCGGCGCTGCGGGCGCCCGAGGTGCCGCCGGCGGTGCTGGCCGCGCTGGCCGAGGTGCCCATCGGCGGCGGCCCGGCCGATCCGGTCATCGATCCCGGCTGGGGCGAGACCGCGCTGAGCCCGGCGCAGCGGCTGATGGCGACCAACACGCTCGAAGTCCTGGCGCTGGGCGCGGGCTCGCCGCAGCGGCCGGTCAACGCCATCCCGCCCGAGGCGGTGGCGCACTGCCAGCTGCGCTTCATCGCCGGCACGCCCTGGCAGGACCTGGTCGCCATCGTGCGCCAGCATCTGGCCGAGCAGGGTTTGCCGGACATCGAGGTCGAGGTCACGCTGTCGGGCGCGGCCACGCGCATGTCGCCCGACGCGCCCTGGGTGCGCTGGGCGGCCGGATCGATTCAGCGCAGCACCGGCCAGGCGCCGCATGTGCTGCCCAATCTGGCCGGCTCGCTGCCCAACGAGGTCTTCGCCGACCTGCTGGGGCTGCCGACGCTGTGGGTGCCGCACTCGCATCCCTCGTGCAACCAGCACGCGCCTGACGAGCATCTGCTCGCCCCCGCCATGCGCCAGGGCCTGCGCCTGATGGCCGGCCTGCTGTGGGACCTGGGCGAGCCGGGGCAGGCGCCCTGGCCGACCGCATCGACGCTGTCATGAAAGGATCGAGCATGTCGAACCCGAACCGCACTGTCTCCGTGATGCCGCGTCGTGCGCTGCTGTCGCGCCTGGGGCTGGCCTGCGTGGCGACGCTGGGGCCGGTGGCCGCGGTCGCCGCCCCGACCGCCACCGCCACCACCGTCGCCTGGCCGACGCAGACCCTCAAGCTGGTCGTGCCCTTCGCGCCGGGCGGCGGCACCGACATCGTCGCCCGGGCGCTGGGCCAGGAACTGGCGCGCGAGCTCGGCCAGCCGGTGGTGGTGGAGAATCGCCCCGGCGGCGCCACCGTGATCGGCGCGCAGGCGGTGGCGCGTGCCACCGACGCCCACACCGTGCTGCTGTCGGGATCGAGCACCTTCACCGTCAACCCGGCGCTGCGCGCGCAGCTGCCCTACCGCATCGGCCAGGACCTGCTGCCGGTGGCCACGGTGGCGAGCGCGCCGCTGGTGCTGCTGGTGGCGGCCAGCTCGCCGTGGCGCACGCTGGGCGATCTGCTGGCTGAGGCGCGTCGCCGCCCGGGCCAGCTCAACTACGCCACCTTCGGCAGCGGCTCGGCGCCGCATCTGGCCGGCGCGCTGCTCGGGCTGGCGGCGGACGTGAAGCTGCAGGACATCCCGTACAAGGGCAGCGCGCCGGCGCTGTCCGGCCTGGTGGGCGGCGAGCTGCAGCTGGGCATCGACACGGTGGCGGCCGCCGCGCCGCTGATCCGGGCCGGTCGGCTGCGGGCGCTGGCGGTGCTGGGCGCACACCGCGCCACGGCGCTGCCTGCCGTGCCCAGCGTGGCCGAGCTGAAGCTGCCGCAGGCGGCCTTCGAGGCCTGGTATGCGCTGGCGGTGCCGGCGAAGCTGCCCGAGGGGGCGCCGGCCCGGCTGGAGCAGGCGCTGCGTGCGGCGCTGGCTCGGCCGGCGCTGCGTGAGCAGCTCCAGGTGCAGGCGATGGAGCCGCAGTTCGTCGATGCCGCCAGCACCCGCCGGCGCATCGAGGAGGAGACGGCGCGCTACCGCGCGCTGGCGCACCGCGCGGGCATCGCCGCGGAGTGAGGCGCGGAGTGAGGCGCGGGCGGGCGGGTGCGCTAGCATCGGTGCCCCGCAGCGCGCCTGCCCGTCCGATCGCCCGCCATGCCCCGCCACCGTCCCGACAGCCCCGACTTCGTCAAGGAGGAGTTTCCGCTCTACTGGCTGGCCCGGGTCTACGGTGTCTACACGATGGAGATGGAGCGGGCGCTCAAGCCCATCGGGCTGGACATCCCGAGCTGGCGGGCGCTGCTGATCCTGGCTGAGCGCGGCACCAGCAGCATGTCGGAGATCTCGCTGCATGCCATCGCCAAGCTCTCCACCGTCACCAAGCTGGTCTACCGCATGAAGGCCGAGGGCCTGGTGGACACCGCGACCTCCGAGCTGGACGCGCGCGTCACGGTGGTGACGCTGACGGCGCAGGGCCGCCAGGCCATCGAGCGCGGCCAGCTCGCCACCCGCCACATCTTCCAGCGCAGCTTCGAGGGCCTGACGCCGACGCAGATCCGCCGGCTCAACGAATCGCTGCACCAGATCCTGGACAACCTGTCACCGCGCCATGCCGACGTGGCCGCCGGGCGCCCGCCCTCCGGCGAGAGCGAGGGCGATGCCGACTGATCGGCCCCGGACCGCGCGACTCACAGCCGGATCATGATGTTCTTCGTCTCGGTGTAGAACTCCAGCGAGTGCACGCCGCCCTCGCGGCCGATGCCCGAGGCCTTGGCGCCGCCGAAGGCGGTGCGCAGGTCGCGCAGGAACCAGGAGTTGACCCAGCACAGCCCGACCTCGATGGCGTTGGCCACCCGGTGCGCGGTGCCCAGGTTCTGCGTCCAGACGGTGGTGGCCAGGCCGTAGTCGGTGGCGTTGGCCAGCGCGATGGCCTCTTCCTCGGTGTCGAACGGCGCGATGTGGCAGCACGGGCCGAAGATCTCCTCGCGGATCACGCTGGCCGTCTCGGGCAGACCGGTCCAGATCGTCGGCTGGACAAAATGGCCTTGCGCGTACTCGCCCGGCATGTCGGGCACGCCGCCGCCGGTCACCACGGTGGCCCCCTGCTCGACGGCCTGGGCGTAGTAGCCCAGCACCTTGGCCTTGTGCTCGGCCGAGATCAGCGGGCCCAGGCCGACGCCCGGCAGCTCGCTCGGGCCGATCTTCAGGCTTTCCGCCTTGTCCTTGAGCGCCTGCACGAACTTCTCGAAGATCGGGCGCTGCACGTAGACGCGCTCGGTGCCGAGACAGACCTGGCCGCAGTTCTCGAAGGCCGAGCGGGTGATGCCGGCCACCGCCTTGTCGAAGTCGGCATCCGCGAACACGATGCCGGCGTTCTTGCCGCCCAGCTCGAAGCTCACCGGGCGCACGCCCTTGGCGGCGGCGGCCATGATGGCCTCGCCGGTGCGGGTCTCGCCGGTGAAGGTGATGCCGTTGATGCCGGGATGCCGGGTGATGAACTCGCCCGCCGAGCCGGGGCCGAAGCCGTGCAGCACCTGGTAGACGCCCTTGGGAATGCCCACCGCGTTCATCACCTCGCCCAGCAGCGTGGCGGTGGCTGGCGTCTCCTCCGAGGGCTTGACGATCACGGTGTTGCCGCAGGCCAGCGCCGGGCCGACCTTCCAGGTCATCAGGAGCAGCGGCAGGTTCCACGGGCAGATCACGCCGATCACGCCCAGCGGCGAGCGCGCGGCGTAGCTGATGGCCGTGCCGCCGTCCGGCGTGGTCATCTGGAAGCTCTCGGTCGGCACGTTCTTGACGATGTCGGCGAAGACCTTGAAGTTGGCCGCGCCGCGCGGGATGTCGATGTGGCTGGCCAGGCTGTGCGGCTTGCCGGTGTCGGCCAGCTCGGCGGCCAGAAACTCGTCGAAGCGGCGGTTGATCTCGTCGGCCACCGCGTGCAGCAGCTCGGCGCGGCGCACCACGCTCATCCGGCCCCATTCGCCCTTCAGCGCCGCGCGGCCGGCGGCCACCGCCGCATCGACCTCGGCCTGGCCGGCCTCATGGACCTGGCCGATCACCTGGTTGTTGGCCGGTGCGCGTTTCTCGAAGGTTCGGCCAGTGGCGACGAACTCGCCGTTGATGAAGTTGAGGAACTGTTTCATGGGGGCAGCAGGGAAGTGGGGCGAAGACGGGGAGGAGGGCGCCTGGGCCGTTCAGGTCACGACCGTCAGGAAGCGCTCGTTGAGCTTGCGGTCGTGATAGAAGATGGCGGCCCCGACCTCGTCCCAGGTCCAGGTGATCGGGTGCATGTCGGGGTAGTAGTCGTAGCCGCCGGCGAAGGTCTCGAGCCGGTTGCCGGACGGGTCGAAGAAATAGATCGTCGCGCCGTGCGTGATGCCGTGGCGGGTCGGGCCGATGTCGATCGAGACGCGGTTCATCGACAGGATGTCGGCCGCGCGCAGCACCTGCTCCCAGCTCTGCAGCAGGAAGCTGACGTGATGCAGCTTGTCGGGCTCGGCATGGCGCACGAAGGCGATGTCATGGGCCTTGGTCGAGCAGGTCAGGAACACCGCGAGGTCGGTCTGGCCGTCTTCCAGCAAGGCCCGCTCGGTCAGCGAGAAGCCGAACACCTCCTCGAAGAGGCGCCGGCTGCCGTCCAGATCGGTGCCGTAGAGCAGGCTGTGGTCCATGCGGACCGGGTTGATGCCCTTGAAATCCGGGAACCAGACTTCCGGGTTGACGAAGCCCAGGCCGTTGCCGATGCGGGTCTTGTCCGCATAGAGCTCGATGATGTGGCCGGTCGGGATCTGGAAGCGCACCCGTTCGCCGGTGTCGAGCATGTCGCCGGCGGGCCGGCGCTCGGTGGCCACGCCATGTTCGCGCAGCCGGCCCTCCAGCCGGTCGAGCGTCGCGGCATCCAGCACCTTGAAGCCGAAGCAGTCCATGCCGGCGGTGGAGGCCTTGCGAATCACGAAGCTGCTGTGATCGTGCTCGGCATGGGTCTTGAAGTACACCCGCCCCGAGGCATCGCGGCCGGTTTCCTTGAGCCCCATCACCTCGGTGTAGAAACGCACCGATTCCTCCAGGTCGAGGACCCGCACCACCGCGTGGCCCGGGCGCAGCACGCCGGTCATTGCCATGTCTGTCTCCTTGTTGTCCGCGATCCATTCGCGATCTGTTCGTTGGCCGGACCATACGGCGGGCAATCCATACTGTCCAATACTGAAGATTCCAAGAACAATACTGTTCGGGTATCGGAATCGCTGGAGCTGCACGCATGGACCTGAGACAGATGCGCTACTTCCTGGCGCTGGCCGAGGAGCGCAATTTCGGCCGTGCCGCCGAGCGGCTGCACATGGCGCAGCCGCCGCTGACGCGCCAGATCCGCGCGCTGGAAGACGAGCTGGGCACGCCGCTGTTCATCCGCACGCCCAAGGGGGTGGAGCTGACCGAGGCCGGCCAGACGCTGCTCGACGAGGTGCCCAACCTGCTGCGGCTGGCGCAGCGTGCGCGCGATCGCACCCGGCTGGCCGGGCAGGGCCTGAGCGGGCGGCTGGAGGTGGGCATCTTCGGCTCGGGCGTGCTCGACGTGATCCCGCGCCTGCTGGCGCGATTCCATGCCGACCGGCCCGAGGTGAAGATCGAGCTGCTGAACCTGGGCAAGGCGCAGCAGCTGGAAGCGCTGCGCGAGCGGCGCATCAGCGTTGGCTTCAACCGGCTGGTGGCGCCGTCCGACGACCTGGTGGTCGAGACGGTGCTGCGCGAGCGTCTGGTGGTGGCCCTGCCCGAATCGCATCCGCTGTGCGCGCGCGACGAGCTGCGCATCGCCGACATGGATGATCTGCCGCTGATTCTCTATCCGAAGGCGCCGCTGCGCGGGCTGGCGCAGGAGGTCGAGGCCGCCTTCCGCGCCGAAGGGGCGCGGCTGCGGGTCGAGCAGGAGGTCGAGGACGTGCTGACCAGCGTGGCGCTGGTGGCCTCGGGCTTCGGGCTGTGCGTGACGACCGCCTCGACCGCCAGCCTGCGGCTGCCGGGCGTGAGCTACCGGCCGCTGCGCTGCGACGTGCTGCGCGACATCGAGCTGAGCTGTCTCTATCGGCGCGACGATCCGTCCCCGATCCTGGCGGCTTTTCTCGCGGTGGTGCGCGACTTCTCGCGCGAGCAGGCGGCCGTGAATCCCCGTTGAGGTGAATCAATACTATAAAGGTATCAATGCAAGAATTTCTGGTATTGGACAGTATCGAGTGACGCACCTATCGTGAGCTCCATGACAGCCGCCGTTGGCCGGCGCGCTGATGGTCAACACATCGGAACGTCATGGACGCCCACCAGATCCAGCAGCTCGGCGATGAGCTGTACCAGGCCCTGCTTGCCCGCGAAGCGGTCGAGCCGCTCACCCAGCGCCACCCCGGCATCACGCTCGACGACGCCTACCTCATCCAGCTGCGCATGATCGAGCGCCGGTGCGCCGCCGGCGAGCGGGTCATCGGCAAGAAGATCGGCGTGACCAGCCAGGTCGTCATGGACATGCTCGGCGTCGACCAGCCCGACTTCGGCCACCTGCTCTCGGGCATGGTGTTCAGCGAGGGCGAGGCGGTCGACACCTCGAAGCTGATTGCCCCGAAGGCCGAGGCCGAAGTGGCCTTCATCCTCGCCAAGGACCTGACGGGCCCGGGCGTGACCGCAGCGGATGTGCTGCGCGCCACCGACTGCGTGATGCCCTGCTTCGAGATCGTCGACAGCCGCATCCGCGACTGGAAGATCCGCATCCAGGACACGGTCGCCGACAACGCCTCCTGCGGCGTCTTCACGCTCGGCGGCGTGCGCCGCAGCCCGCGCCAGCTCGACCTGGCACTGGCCGGCATGGTGCTCGAGAAGAACGGCGAGATCGTCAGCACCTCCTGCGGCGCCTCGGTGCAGGGCTCGCCGGTCAACGCGGTGGCCTGGCTGGCCAACACGCTGGGCCGGCGCGGCATCAGCCTGAAGGCTGGCGACGTGATCCTGTCGGGCTCGCAGAGCCCGCTGGTGCCGGTGCGCCCCGGCGACAGCCTGCATTGCAGCGTCGGCGGCCTGGGCAGCACCTCGGTGCGTTTCGTCTGAGCCCGCCCCGCCCCCGAAGCACAGAACCTCTCCGCACCATGACCCTCGATGCCTTCACCCTCGAGCAGCTCGCCGCCCATCTGGACCGCGCCGAGCAGCAGACCCGCGATGTCGTCAAGATCACCGACGAGCATCCCGATCTGGACTGGGACGATGCCTATGCCATCCAGGACGGCATCCGCCGCCTGCGGCTGGCGCGTGGCCAGCGCCTCGCCGGCCTGAAGGCCGGCCTGACCTCCTTCGCGAAGATGAAGCAGATGGGCGTGGACGTGCCGGTCTTCGGCTTCGTCACCGATGACATGGCCCGTCCTGACGGCGGCGAGATCACCACCGCCGACCTGATCCATCCGAAGGTGGAGGCGGAGATCTGCGTCGTCACCAAGGCGCCGCTGCGCGGCCCCGGCTGCCATGTCGGCGCGGTGATGGCGGCGATCGACTTCGTGCTGCCGGCGGTCGAGGTGATCGACAGCCGCTACCGCGACTTCAAGTTCGACCTCAAGAGCGTCATCGCCGACAACACCTCGGCGGCGCGCTTCGTCGTCGGCGGCCAGGCCCGCCCGGTCGATGCGCTGGACCTGCGCACGCTCGGCGTGGTGCTGGAGAAGAACGGCCGCATCGTCGCGATGGCCGCCGGCGCCGCCGTGCTGGGTCACCCCGCCGCGGCGGTGGCGATGCTGGCCAATCACCTCGGCGCCCGCGGCCAGGAGATCCCGGCCGGCACCTTCATCATGACCGGCGGCGTCACCGAGGCGATCGCGGTCGAGGCGGGCGACCATGTCTGCGCCCGTTTCCAGGATCTGGGCAGCGTGTCGATGCGCTTCGTCTGAACCGAGTCGGAGGATCTGCGATGAACCGTTCCATGAGCAAGAAAATCAAGTGTGCCCTGATCGGCCCGGGCAACATCGGCACCGATCTGCTGGCCAAGCTGCAGCGATCGCCCGTGCTGGAGCCGGTGTGGATGGTGGGGATCGACCCGGAATCCGACGGCTTGCAGCGCGCCCGCGAGCTGGGCCTGAAGACCACTGCCGAGGGCGTGGACGGCCTGATCCCGCACCTGCAGGCCGACGGCGTGCAGATCGTCTTCGACGCCACCAGCGCCTATGTGCACGCCGAGAACTCGCGCAAGGTCAATGAACTCGGCGCGCTGATGATCGACCTGACGCCCGCGGCGATCGGCCCCTACTGCGTGCCGCCGGTCAACCTGAAGGCGCATGTGGGCCAGGGCGAGATGAACGTCAACATGGTCACCTGCGGCGGCCAGGCGACCATCCCGATGGTGGCGGCCGTCAGCCGGGTGCAGCCGGTGGCGTATGGCGAGATCGTCGCCACCGTCGCCAGCCGCTCGGTGGGGCCGGGCACGCGCAAGAACATCGACGAGTTCACCCGCACCACCGCCGGCGCGGTCGAGCGCGTGGGCGGCGCGAAGAAGGGCAAGGCGATCATCATCGTCAACCCGGCCGAGCCGCCGCTGATGATGCGCGACACGGTGCACTGCCTGATCGACGAGGCGGCCGGGCCGGTCAACGAGGCCGGCATCGTCGAGAGCGTGCAGGCCATGATCCGCGAGGTGCAGAAGTACGTGCCGGGCTACCGGCTGGTCAACGGGCCGGTGTTCGACGGCCGGCGCGTCTCGATCTTCCTGGAGGTCGAGGGCCTGGGCGACTACCTGCCCCGGTACGCCGGCAACCTCGACATCATGACGGCCGCGGCCGCGCGCACCGCAGAGATGTTCGCCGAGGAGATGCTCGCCGGCCGGCTGACGCTCAGGCCCGTCGCCCCGGCCGCTGCCGCCATCGCTTGAGAAAGACCGCACCATGACACTGCAAGGCAAGAAGATCACGCTGCACGACATGACGCTGCGTGACGGCATGCACCCCAAGCGCCACCTGATGACGCTGGATCAGATGACCTCCATCGCGCAGGGGCTGGACGCCGCCGGCGTGCCGCTGATCGAGGTCACCCACGGCGACGGCCTGGGCGGATCGAGCGTCAACTACGGCTTCCCGGCGCACACCGACGAGGAATACCTCGGCGCCGTCATCCCGCTGATGACGCAGGCCAAGGTCTCGGCGCTGCTGCTGCCGGGCATCGGCACCGTCGAGCACCTCAGGATGGCCCACGGCCTGGGCGTGCACACGATCCGCGTGGCCACGCACTGCACCGAGGCCGACGTGTCGGAGCAGCACATCACGGCCGCGCGCCAGCTCGGCATGGACACCGTGGGCTTCCTGATGATGAGCCACATGGCCAGCCCGGAGAAGCTGGTCGAGCAGGCCAAGCTGATGGAAGGCTACGGCGCCCACTGCGTCTACGTCACCGACTCGGCCGGCCACCTGCTGCCCGAGGGCGTGAAGGCGCGGCTCTCGGCGGTGCGCGAGGCGCTCAAGCCCGAGACCGAGCTGGGCTTCCACGGCCACCACAACCTGGCCATGGGCGTGGCCAACTCGGTGGCGGCCATCGAGGCCGGCGCCACCCGCATCGACGCGGCCGCCGCAGGCCTGGGCGCGGGCGCAGGCAACACGCCGCTGGAAGTGCTGGTGGCCGTGCTCGACCGCATGGGCGTGCAGACCGGCGTGGACGTCTGGAAGATCCAGGACGTGGCCGAGGACCTCGTCGTTCCGATCATGGACTTCCCCATCCGCATCGACCGCGACGCGCTCACCCTGGGCTACGCCGGCGTCTACGGCAGCTTCCTGCTGTTCGCCAAGCGCGCCAGCGCCAAGTACGGCATCCCGGCGCGCGACCTCCTCGTCGAGCTGGGCCGGCGCAAGATGGTCGGCGGCCAGGAGGACATGATCGAGGACACCGCGCTGACGCTGGCCAAGCAGCGCGGGCTCTCTCTGCCAGGGTAAGGCCTGCCTGGCCTCGCCACGCCTTGTGTCCAAGGGCCGTGGCCGCTGCACGACAAGACTACAGTATGAGGCGACATCCATGATCCACCCGACTCGCGCCGATCGGCGCCACACGTTGCTCGCTATCGCGGCCACGGGTCTGGCCGCCCTGAGTGCCGGCCCGGCTCTGGCCGCTGACGCCTACCCCAGCAGAAGCATCAAGCTCATCGTGCCTTTCGCCCCCGGCGGGCCGACCGACATCATGGGTCGCCAGGTGGCCAGGATCATCGGCGACGCGCTCAAGCAGACCGTGGTGGTGGAGAACCGCGCCGGCGCGGGCGGCAACCTCGGCACCGACGTGGTTGCCAAGGCTGCGCCCGACGGCTACACGCTGGGCGTGGGCGCCATCAGCAGCCTGGCCATCGCTCCGGGACTGTACGAGAAGCTGCCCTACAACGTGGCCAAGGACTTGGTGCCCATCACGATGATCGGCATTGCCAAGGGCGCCATCCTCGCCAACCCGAGTGCGCCTTTCAGCGACCTCAAGGGCCTGATCGCCTATGCCAAGGCCAATCCCGGCAAGCTCAGCTATGCCAGCTCGGGCATCGGCACGGCCAACCACCTGGCGGGCGAGTACCTGCAGTCGCTGGCGGGCATCGACCTGCAGCACGTGCCCTACAAGGGCACCTCGGCTGCCGTGCAGGACCTGCTGGCCGGCAACGTGATGCTCAGCGTGGAGAGCTCGCTGACCAGCGCAGTGCAGCATGTGCAGTCGGGCAAGCTCAAGGCGATTGCGGTCACATCCGGAACGCGCGCCACGCTGCTGCCCAACGTGCCCACCGTGGCCGAGCAAGGCTTTCCGGGCTTTGACGTACCTACTTGGTTCGGCCTGATCGCGCCGTCCGGCACACCCAAGGATGTCGTCGCCGCGCTCAACCGCGTGGTGACCGAGGGCCTGAAGACGCCCGACGCGGTGGAGCGCTTCGCTCAGATCGGCGGCGAGACCCACCCGACCACGCCCGAGCAGTTCGCCACCACCATCCGCGACGAGACCGCGCGCTGGACCGCCGTGATCAAGCGCGCCAACATCAAGCCCGAGTGAATCTCGGGCCGAACCTTGCGGTGCCCCGCATCGGGCGCCGCCCACCAGGAGAAGAACACCATGCCCTTTGCCCAGATCCACATGATCGCGGGCCGTACCGAGGAGCAGAAGCGTGCGGTGATCGAGAAGGTCACCCAGGCGCTGCACGAGGCCGTCGGCGCCCCCAAGGAGACGATCCGCGTCTGGATCCAGGAGGTGCCCAGCACGAACTGGGGCATCGCCGGTCAGACTGCCAAGGATCTGGGGCGCTGATGGCGCGGGCGTTTCAAGTCCGCCCCGCCATCCACCGCCCCACCGCCTCGCGCTCGGCCGCACTGAAGTGCAGCCCGAGCTTGCTGCGCCGCCACAGCACGTCCTCGGCGCTGCGGGCCCACTCGTGGCGGACCAGGAAATCCAGCTCGGCCTCGTGCAGGCCGGGCGCGATCTCCGCGCCCAGACCGGCGATCGAGGTGGCCGTGCCCAGCACGCCCTCGACCCGGCTGCCGTAGGCGCGCGCGAGCCGGCGTGCCAGCGGCGCCTCCAGCCAGGCGTGGCGCGCGCGCAGCTGCACGACGAAGCGCTCGAAGTCGGTGTCGGGGCGCTGCGGCGGGCCGATCCAGGCGCTCAGGTCGCCGCCGGGCAGATGCGCCGCGGCGGTCCAGGCCGGGCGGCGCTGGCCGAGCAGCCGGCCGATCTCGTCGGCGGCATCCTCGGCGAGCTTGCGGAAGGTGGTGATCTTGCCGCCCCAGACGCTCAGGAGCGGCGCGCCGCCGTCGGTGTGGCTCTCCAGCAGGTAGTCGCGGGTGACGGCCGACGCATCCCCTGAGGCATCGTCGAGCAGCGGACGCACGCCGGCGTAGTGCCAGATCACGTCGGACGGCGTGACCGCGCGGGTGAAGTAGCGGCTGGCCTGCTCGCAGAGGTAGGCAATCTCGCCCTCGCTGATGCGCGCCTGCGCGGGGTCGCCCTCGATCTCCTGGTCGGTGGTGCCGATCAGCGTGAAGTCGCGCTCGTAGGGAATCGCGAAGATGATGCGCCGGTCGGGGTTCTGGAAGATGTAGGCGTGGTCGTGCTCGAAGCAGCGCGGCACGACGATGTGCGAGCCCTTGACCAGGCGCAGGCTCCTGGTCGCCAGCGTCTCGCCGGCGGCCGGGCGGGCCACGCCGCGAAGAAAGCGCTCCGCCCAGGGGCCGGCGGCATTGACCAGCATGCGGGCCTCGACCGTGCGTGCCGCGCCGCCGTCGGCCGGCTGCAGCACCGCGCGCCAGCCCTGCGCGCCGCGCTGGGCCGACACCACCCGGGTGCGCGTCAGCACCTCGGCGCCGCGCTCGCGGGCGTCCAGCGCGTTGAGCAGCACCAGGCGCGCGTCGTCCACCCAGCCGTCGGAGTAGACGAAGCCGCGGGTGCAGCCGGCCTTCAGCGGCGCGCCGGCCGCATGCGTGCGCAGGTCGATCGCGTTCGAGCCGGGCAGCACCTCGCGCCGCGCCAGGTGGTCGTAGAGGAACAGGCCGAGGCGGATCATCCAGGCCGGGCGCATCGACGGGTCGTGCGGCATCACGAAGCGCAGCGGCCACATGATGTGCGGCGCGCTGCGCAGCAGCACCTCGCGCTCCTGCAGCGCCTTGCGCACCAGACTGAATTCCCGGTGCTCGAGATAGCGCAGGCCGCCGTGGATCAGCTTGGTCGACGACGACGAGGTGTGCTGGGCCAGGTCCTCGGCCTCGGCCAGCAGCACCCGCCAGCCCCGGCCGGCCAGATCGCGGGCGATGCCGGCGCCATTGATGCCGCCGCCGACGACCAGCACGTCGAGGGCGGGACTCGTGGGATTCGGGGACAAAGAAGCTCCTTTGAATGTTCCTTTGTTTTCTTTTTATATTATTCTTTGTTCGTTTTCAAGAAGTGGTGGCACGGTTTCCTTTCGTCTGGGGGCCATGCACAATCCCGCGCATGACTCCGAACCCCCGCCAATCCGAACTGCTCGACGAGGTCCGCGCCCGCGGCGTGATGACGGTCGAGGCGCTGGCCGAGCGCTTCGGCGTGACGCTGCAGACGGTGCGCCGCGACGTGAAGCTGCTGGCCGAGGCCGGCCTGCTGGCGCGTTTCCACGGCGGCGTGCGCCTGCCGATGTCGACCACCGAGAACATCGCCTACCGCCAGCGCCAGGACCTGCATGCCGAGGCCAAGCAGCGCATCGCGCGCGCGGTGGCCGCGGCGGTGCCCGAGGGCTGCTCGCTGCTGATCAACCTGGGCACGACCACCGAGGCGGTGGCGCGCGAGCTGCTGCGCCACCGCGGCCTGCGCGTCATCACCAACAACCTGAATGTCGCGGCCATCCTGGCGGACAACCCCGACTGCGAGGTCATCGTCGCAGGCGGCGTGGTGCGCCACCGCGACCGCGGCATCGTCGGCGAGGCAGCGGTCGACTTCATCCATCAGTTCCGGGTCGACATCGGCATCATCGGCATCTCCGGCATCGAGCCCGACGGCACGCTGCGCGACTACGACTACCGCGAGGTCAAGGTCGCGCAGGCCATCATCCGGCAGAGCCGCGAGGTCTGGCTGGCCGCCGACCATTCCAAGTTCGACCGGCCGGCGATGGTCGAGATGGCGCGCATGCCGCAGCTCGACCGCCTGTTCACCGACGCCGAGCCGCTCGCCCCCTACGCGGCGCTGCTGGCCGAGGCCGGCGTGCAGCTCGACATCGCGCGCTGAAGGCCGCGGCGACGCCCCGACGACCCGACGACAACGACCCTCCGAGGAGACTTCCCATGACCTATCTGCTGGCCCTGGACCAGGGCACGTCGAGCTCGCGCAGCATCGTCTTCGACGAGCACGGCCGCATCCATGCGATGGCGCAGCGCGAGTTCCGCCAGCACTACCCGCGCCCGGGCTGGGTCGAGCACGACCCCGTAGAGATCTGGCACAGCCAGCTCGAGACCGCACGCGAGGCGCTGCAGCGCGCCGGGCTGCAGGCCGGCGACATCCGCAGCATCGGCATCACCAACCAGCGCGAGACCACGCTGGTGTGGGAGCGGCGCAGTGGCCGGCCGATCCATCCGGCCATCGTCTGGCAGGACCGCCGCGCCGAGCCGCTGTGCGCGCAGCTGCGCGAGGCCGGCCACGCCGCCTGGGTGCGCGAGCGCACCGGGCTGGTGATCGACGCCTACTTCTCGGCGACCAAGATCCGCTGGCTGCTCGACCAGGTGCCGGGCGCGCGCGCGGCGGCCGAGCGCGGCGAGCTGGCCTTCGGCACGGTCGACAGCTGGCTGCTGTGGCAGCTCACCGGCGGGCGCGTGCATGCCACCGATGTCAGCAACGCCGCGCGCACCCTGCTGCTCGACATCCGCACCCAGCGCTGGGATGACGAGCTGCTGGCCCTGTTCGACATTCCGGCCAGCCTGCTGCCCGAGGTTCGCCCGAGCAGCCATGTGTTCGGCGAGACGCTGCCCGAGCTGCTGGGCGCGGCCATTCCCGTCGGCGGCATGGCCGGCGACCAGCAGAGCGCGCTCTTCGGCCAGGCCTGCCTGTCGCCGGGGCAGGCGAAGAACACCTACGGCACCGGCTGCTTCATGCTGATGCACGCCGGCGAGCGCTTCCGCGCCAGCGAGAACGGCCTGGTGACCACCAGCGCCTGCCGCACCGGCGGAGCGGCGGCGCCGGAGTTCGCGCTGGAGGGCAGCGTCTTCATCGGCGGCGCGGTGGTGCAGTGGCTGCGCGACGGCCTGCGCGCCATCGAGTCCAGCCACGAGGTGCAGGCGCTGGCCGCCAGCGTGCCCGATGCGGGCGGCGTCATCCTGGTGCCGGCCTTCACCGGGCTGGGCGCGCCGTACTGGGACGCCGACGCGCGCGGCACCATCGTCGGCCTGACCCGCGGCACCACGATGGCCCACATCGCGCGCGCCGCGCTGGAGAGCATCGCCTTCCAGAGCGCCGCGCTGCTGCAGGCGATGAGCCGCGACGCGGTGGCCGCCGGCGGCGAGCCGGTCAGCGAGCTGCGGGTCGACGGCGGCGCCTGCGTCAACGACCTGCTGATGCAGTTCCAGTCCGACCTGCTCGGCATCCCGGTGCTGCGTCCGAAGGTGATCGAGACGACCGCGCTGGGCGCGGCCTTCCTGGCCGGGCTGTCGGCCGGCGTCTGGCGCGATCCGGCCGAGCTCTCGGCCCTGTGGCAGGCCGAGCGCGTCTTCCACCCGACGCTGCCACGCGAGCGCGCCGAGGAGCGCATGGCGCAGTGGGAGCGTGCGGTACGGCAGGCCTGCGCACGCTGAGCGTTGTCAGGCGGGATACCGGCTGAAAATGATAGAAACCGTGCATGTCCACCCCGCATTACCTTCTTCTCACCGTCGGCAGCACCGGTGACCTGCACCCTTTCCTGTGGCTGGGCCAGGCGCTGCAGACGCTCGGGCACGAGGTGACGGTCCTCACGCATGCCTATCACTGCGACCGGGTGCGGGGTGCCGGGCTGCCCGTGGTCGGCATCGGCACCGACGAGGACTATCTGCGGGTGCTGCGCCATCCCGATCTCTGGGATCCGAAGAAAGGCTTCGCGGCGCTGCTGGCCGACTACCGGCGCGATCTGGAACAGGCGTTGCAGACCCTGAGGACGGTGAGAGGGGCGGCGCCGCGCGTCGCCATCGCGCACCCGTTCACGGTGCCGGGTGCAGCGATCGCGCGCGAGACCGGCGCGCTGCAGGCCCTCGTCGCGGTCCATCTGGCGCCGTCGAGCCTGCGCACCTGCCACGACCCGCTGCGCATGGGCGATCTGGCGGTGCCACGCTGGGTGCCGATGCGCTGGCGCCAGGCGCTCTGGCGCTTCGTCGACCGGCGCTGGATCGATCCGGTGGCCTGTCCGCCGCTTGACGCTGTGCGCCGCGCGCAGGGGCTGCCCGGCATCGGCACGTCCTTTCTGCCGCACATCGCCCAGGCGCCGGACCTGACGGTCTCGCTCTTTCCGTCCTGGTTCGCGCCCAGTCCACCGGACTGGCCACGCCCCTTCATCGAGGGCGACTTCCCGCTTTTTGAGGCCGCAGACGCGACGCCGGCAGCCTTCTCGCCCGAGCTGGCGGCCTTTCTCGCTGCCGGCAAGGCGCCGCTGGTGTTCACCGCCGGCACGGGCAACCTGCAGGCGAGCGGCTTCTTTGCCAGTGCGCTGGCGGCGCTGGTGCGCACTGGCCATCGCGCCGTGCTGCTGACGTCTGACCGCGCTCAGCTGCCGTCCGAGCTGCCACCGACCGTGCTGTGGCAGCCCTATGTGCCGCTGGCGGCGCTGCTGCCGCGGGTCGCCGCGGTGGTGCACCACGGCGGCATCGGGACCACCGCCGAGGCGCTGCGGGCCGGCACGCCCCAGCTGGTCACGCCTTTTGCCTGGGACCAGTTCGACAACGCCGACCGGGTGGTGGCGCTCGGTGCCGGCCAGAGCCTGCCGGCGCGGCGCCTGAGCGCGCGCACGCTGGCGGGCCGCCTGCAGGCGCTGACCGGATCCGCCTCGGTGCGTGCCTGCTGCGCCGGGATCGCGGCCCGGTTCGCGTCGATGCCCGCACCGGACCCGGTGGCGCTGTGCCGCGAGATCGATCGCCGTCTGTCGGGGGCCGCGCCGCTGTCGACAGGCCGGTGAGGCCGCAGAGCGGTCTCAGGCGGCCGCGGTGGCGGGCAGCGCCCGGTGCTGGCCCAGGTCGACGAAGGCGGCCATCACCTTGTGCGGGTTGTGCATCAGCTTGTCCTTCCACTCGCCAAGCGGGCGGCGGGTCTGGATCAGGCCGCGGATCGCGCCGACATGGTTGCAGTTGCCGATGGTGATCGCGCCGACCATGCGCTCGCCCTTGAAGCACAGGCGGGTGTAGAGGAAGTTCTCCTCGTCGACCTCCTCGACCATCTCGCCGCCTTCCACGCCTTGCCACTGGCCGAAGGTGTGCGAGATCAGGCCGCCGATGTCGAGCACGTTCATGCTCAGGCTGCCGCGGTAGGGCAGGGTCTTGCCGGCCATGTTCAGCGCGGCGATGCGGCCGTGCTCGGTGGCGGTGGGCTGCAGCGCATGCACCACCCATTCGCCGGTGGAGAAGTCGCGGCCCTGCGCCACGTCGCCGGCGGCGTAGACATGCGGCACGGTGGTGCGCATGAAGTGGTCGACGACGACGCCCTGGTCGATCTGCGCGCCGGTGCCCTCCAGGAAGGAGACGTTCGGCTTCACGCCGGTGGCCAGGATGATCAGGTCAGCCTCGATCACCCGGGTGTCCATCACCAGGCGCGGGCCGCTCGGGCCGGTTTCGATGCGCTCGGTGCGGCCGGTGGTGATGACGTCGACGCCGCGTTCCTCCAGCCAGCGCTGCATCATGCTGCTGCCGGTCGGCGCCATCATCGTGCGCAGGATCTGGCCGGCGCGGCCGGCGATGACCGACAGCTTCACGCCGGTGCCCACCAGCGACTTCATGCACACGCCGGCGACGAAGCCCGCGCCCACCATCACCACGCGGTTGCCGGGCTGGAGCTTCTCGGCGATGGCGCGTGCGTCCGCCAGCGTCCAGCAGGTGACCACGCCGGGCAGGTCGGTGCCGGGAATCGGCGGCAGCGACGGCGACGAGCCGGTGGCCACCAGCAGGCGGTCGTAGTCGAGCGAGCTGCCGTCGTCGAGGTCGACCGTGCCGCCATCGGCGCGTGCATGGACCTTCAGCGCCTTGCGGTTGAGGTAGCGGATGCCCTGGATGTCGTAGTGCAGGTCGGCCTTGCGCTGCAGCGCCCCCGACTCGGTGATCGACTTGTTCAGCACATAGGGAATGGCCATGCGCGCGTAGGGCGCGCCCGGCTCGCCACCGACCAGCGTGATCTCGCTGGTGGGATCTTCCTTGCGCAGGGTCTCGGCGGCGCGCACGCCGGCCGGGCCGGCTCCGATCAGGACGTATTTCATGGGCTCTTCTCCGTGGCAGCACTTGTGCAGTCATGAGCCTAACCACGGCAACTTACAGCCCTGTCAGGAATCCTTGTCCCCACGGCAGAAAGCCCCGGCCGGGAAAACCCAGGCGGGGCCGTCAGGAAGCCGGCGGAACCACCGGCTTCAGCGGCTCAGGGCCGGATTCAGGCGCCGAGCGATTCCAGCGCGCTGTTGAAGGTCGCGCTCGGGCGCATCACCGCCGAGGTCTTGGCCATGTCGGGCTTGTAGTAGCCGCCGATGTCGACCGGCTTGCCCTGCACGCTGTTGAGCTCCTCGACGATCCGGGCCTCGTCGGCGCTCAGGCGCGCGGCCAGCGGCGCGAACTTCGCGGCCAGCTCGGCGTCCTCGGTCTGCGCGGCCAGCTCCTGCGCCCAGTACATCGACAGGTAGAACTGGCTGCCGCGGTTGTCGAGCTCGCCGGTGCGCGGGCTCGGCGACTTGCGGTTGTCCAGCAGCTTGCCGGTGGCCGCGTCCAGCGTCCGGGCCAGCAGCTTGGCGCGGGCATTGCTGTTCTTGATGCCCAGCTCCTCGAAGGAGACCGCCAGCGCCAGGAACTCGCCCAGCGAATCCCAGCGCAGGTGGTTCTCTTCCACCAGCTGCTGCACATGCTTCGGGGCCGAGCCGCCGGCGCCCGTCTCGTACATGCCGCCACCGGCCATCAGCGGCACGATGGAGAGCATCTTGGCCGAGGTGCCCAGCTCCATGATCGGGAACAGGTCGGTCAGGTAGTCGCGCAGGATGTTGCCGGTGGCGCTGATGGTGTCCAGGCCGCGGATCACGCGCTCCAGCGTGTAGCGCATCGCCCGCACCTGGCTCATGATCTGGATGTCCAGGCCGGTGGTGTCGTGCTCGTGCAGGTACATCTTGACCTTGCGGATCAGCTGCGCCTCGTGCGGGCGGTAGCTGTCGAGCCAGAAGACGACCGGCATGCCGGAGTTGCGCGCACGGTTGACCGCCAGCTTGACCCAGTCGCGGATCGCGGCGTCCTTGACCTGGCACATGCGCCAGATGTCGCCTTCTTCGACGTTCTGGCTCAGCAGCACCTCGCCGGTCTCGATGTCGGTGATGTTGGCCACGCCGTCTTCGGGGATCTCGAAGGTCTTGTCGTGCGAGCCGTATTCCTCGGCCTGCTGTGCCATCAGACCCACGTTCGGCACCGTGCCCATGGTCTTCGGGTCGAAGTTGCCATGCCACTTGCAGAAGTTGATCATCTCCTGATAGATGCGGGCGAAGGTCGATTCCGGCATCACCGCCTTGGCGTCCTTCAGGCGGCCGTCGGCGCCGTACATCTTGCCGCCGGCGCGGATCATCGCCGGCATCGACGCGTCCACGATCACGTCGTTGGGCGAGTGGAAGTTGGTGATGCCCTTGGCCGAGTCCACCATCGCCAGCTCGGGGCGGTGCTCGTGGCAGGCGTGCAGGTCACGCTTGATCTCGTCGCGCTGCGAGGCCGGCAGCTTCTCGATCTTGGTGTACAGATCGACCATGCCGTTGTTGACGTTGACGCCGAGCTGCTTGAAGGTCTCGGCGTGCTTGGCGAAGGCGTCCTTGTAGAAGATCTTGACGCAGTGGCCGAACACGATCGGGTGCGACACCTTCATCATGGTCGCCTTGACGTGCAGCGAGAACATCACACCGGTCTTGCGGGCGTCCTCGATCTGCGCCTCGTAGAAGTCGCACAGCGCCTTCTTGCTCATGAACATCGAGTCGATGACCTCGCGGTCCAGCAGCGCGACCTTCTCCTTCAGCACGAGGGTCTGGCCCGACTTGGTGATCAGCTCCATGCGCACGGTGCGGGCGCGGTCGAGCGTCATCGACTTCTCGCCGTGATAGAAGTCGCCGTGGTGCATGTGCGAGACATGGGTGCGCGAAGCCGGGCTCCACTCGCCCATGCTGTGCGGGTTCTTGCGCGCGTATTCCTTGACGGCCTTCGGGGCACGGCGGTCGGAGTTGCCCTCGCGCAGCACCGGGTTGACGGCCGAGCCGGTGCACTTCGAGTAGCGCGCCTTCAGCGCCTTTTCCTCGTCGTTCTGCGGGTTCTCGGGATAGTCGGGAATCGCGTAGCCCTTGGCCTGCAGTTCCTTGATCGCGGCCTTGAGCTGGGCGATCGAGGCGCTGATGTTGGGCAGCTTGATGATGTTGGCGTCCGGGCGCAGCGTCAGCTTGCCCAGCTCGGCCAGGTGATCGGCGACGCGCTGCTCCTCGGTCAGGTACTCGGGAAAGTTCGCCAGGATGCGGCCGGCGACCGAGATGTCGCTGGTGGTCACGTCGATGCCGGCCTGGGCGGCAAAGGTGCGGACGATCGGCAGGAACGAGGCCGTCGCCAGGAAGGGGGCCTCGTCGGTCAGCGTGTAGACGATGGTCGGCTGCTTCGTGGTCATTCAACTATCTCCGTTGTGGGGGCTTCGGATGAAGCGCGACCCGCGCTCTGCACGGGTCAGTTCTGTCGGGGTCTTTCTTTCCCGGGTGAAATTGTCTCTCACAGTGCGGGAAGTGTCTCCGTGGCGCGCAATGTCGCATGTCTTCCTGTCAGGACGCTGGCTGTGCGGTGCGCATGATCTCGGGAAATTCCCGCATGAGTGATGCTGCTGTGCGATAGCTGATAGTCGATTCTCTGCCTGTACGGCATGGCCGGGCGCCGCCAGAATCCGGCGCAGCCTCATCAGGCCTGTCGGTCTGGTCCCGAACGAATTCCGCCCTCAGGAGCTTTCCCGTCATGTACGAACTCGGCGTCGTCTACCGCAACATCACCCGTGCCGACCGCGAGGCCACCGACCGTCTGGCCGCGCTGGGATCGGCCACTGTGCACGAGGCGATGGGCCGCGTCGGCCTGCTCAAGCCCTGCATGCGCCCGATCCAGGTCGGCACCCAGGTCTCGGGCACCGCGGTCACCGTGCTGCTGCACCCGGGCGACAACTGGATGATGCATGTCGCGGCCGAGCAGATCCAGCCGGGCGACATCGTGGTGGCGGCCGTCACCGCCGAGTGCACCGACGGCTACTTCGGCGACCTGCTGGCTACCAGCTTCATGGCCCGGGGCGCGCGCGCGCTGATCATCGACGCCGGCGTGCGCGACGTGAAGACGCTCAAGGAGATGGGCTTCCCGGTCTGGTCCAAGGCCATCAGTTCCAAGGGCACGATCAAGGCCACGCTGGGCTCGGTGAACATCCCGGTGGTGTGCGCCGGCATGATGGTCAACCCGGGCGACGCGATCGTCGCCGACGACGACGGCGTGTGCTGCGTGCCGGCTGCCCGCGTGGTCGAGGTGGCTGCTGCCGCCGCCAAGCGCGAGAGCTTCGAGGGCGAGAAGCGCGACATGCTCGCCAGCGGCGTGCTCGGCCTGGACATGTACAAGATGCGCGAGCCGCTGGCCAAGGCCGGCCTGCGCTACATCGACTGAGCCGGGCGCCATCCGCCCCCTGACGCGACGACACGAAACGGACCCAGATCCGGCCCGCCGCGCCATCCACCCCCTTCCAGGAGACAACGATGACCGATCGATTCACCCGCCCGAGCCGCAAGGCCTTCCTGAAGCTGGCCGCCGTCGCTGGCGTGAGCGCCGCCTTTGCGCTGCCGACGCAGGCCCAGACCGCGGCCTCGGCGGCCGCCGCCACCGACTGGCCGACCAAGCCGGTGCGCATCATCACGCCTTTCCCGGTCGGCTCCGGCCCGGAAGGCGTGGTGCGCCTGCTGGCTGAAAAGCTGCAGAAGACCTGGGGCAAGCCGGTCATCGTCGAGAACCGGCCCGGTGCCAACGGCTTCATCGCCATCGATGCCTTCCGCCAGGGCGCCAAGGACGGCCATGACCTGATGCATCTGGACAATGTGCATCTGGTCGCCTATCCGCACCTGTTCAAGAAGCTGCCCTACGACCCGAAGGACTTCGAGCCGGTGCTGCCGCTGTTCCGCGCCAACTTCTTCCTGACCACCGCGGCGAACAGCAAGTACCGCAATGTCGGCGACATCCTGGCCGAGGCCCGCGCCAATCCCGGCAAGCTGAACTACGGCTCCTGGTCGGTCGGCAATCCGGTGCATCTGGGCACCGCGCTGCTGGAGGCGATGACGAACACCGAGATGCAGCATGTGGTCTACAAGGAGACCTCGCAGCTCTACACCGGCGTGGCCAACGGCGAGCTGAACTTCGCTCTGGGCACGATGGCCACCGCCGGGCCGCTGCAGCGCGCCGGCAAGATCAAGTTCATCGGCACCACCGGCCTGAAGCGCCATCCGGCCTTCCCGGACGTGCCGACGGTGGCCGAGTCGGGCGGACCGGCCGGCTACGAGGTCTCGGGCTGGACGACCATCGCCACGCCGAAGGGCCTGCCCAAGGCGGTGGCCGATCGCATCCAGCGCGACCTCGAGAAGGCCCTGGCCGAGCCGGAGATCGCCCAGCGCTACGCCACCTTCGGCTATGACCTCTTTCCGACGACACGCGAGCAGTTCGGCAGCTTCATCCAGTCGGAATCGACCAAGTGGGCTGGCGTGATCCAGCGCGCCAAGGCTTCGCTGGACTGAGGCCGGCAGCCTCGCGCATTTTCCTCCCGGTTCAACCCAAGGACTGAATTCCCATGAGCAAGCCCACCACGGGTGACTTCACGAAGACCGCCGGCTGGCTGGACTGGTACACCGGTCCTGCCAAGCCGACGTTCCAGCTGCCGGCCGGTGCGGTCGATGCGCACTGCCACGTCTTCGGCCCCGGCGCCGAATTCCCCTATGCGCCCGAGCGCAAGTACACGCCCTGCGACGCGTCCAAGCACGAGCTCTACGCGCTGCGCGACCACCTGGGCTTCGCGCGCAACGTCGTCGTGCAGGCTACCTGCCACGGCGCCGACAACCGCGCGATGATCGACGCCTGCGTCTCCAGCGGCGGCAAGGCGCGGGGCGTGGCCACCGTGCGGCGCTCGGTGACCGATGACGAGCTGCAGGCGATGCACGCCGCCGGCGTGCGCGGCGTGCGCTTCAACTTCGTCAAGCGCCTGGTGGACTTCACGCCCAAGGACGAGCTGCTGGAGATCGCCGAGCGCATCGCCAAGCTCGGCTGGCATGTCGTCATCTATTTCGAGGCGGTGGACCTGCCGGAACTCTGGGACTTCTTCACCGCGCTGCCGACCACCGTGGTCGTCGACCACATGGGCCGCCCGGATGTCACCCAGCCCATCGACGGCCCCGAGTTCGCGCTGTTCCTGAAGTTCATGCGCGAGCATCCGAACGTCTGGAGCAAGGTGAGCTGCCCGGAGCGCCTCTCCGCCACCGGCCCCAAGGCGCTGGACGGCGAGCAGGCCGCCTACCGCGACGTGGTGCCCTTCGCGCGCCGCGTGGTCGAGGAATTCCCGGATCGCGTGCTCTGGGGTACCGACTGGCCGCATCCCAACCTGAAGGACCACATGCCCGACGACGGCCTGCTGGTGGACTTCATCCCCGCCATCGCGCCGACGCCCGAGCTGCAGAAGAAGCTGCTGGTCGACAACCCGATGCGCCTGTACTGGCCCGAAGAAGCTCAAGTCCACGGGCAAGGAGCCTGACGCCATGGCACTCGACAAGCCCTACCAGGACATCCCTGGCACCATCATCTTCGACGCCGAGCAGAGCCGCCGCGGCTACTGGCTCAACCAGTTCTGCATGAGCCTGATGAAGGCCGAGAACCGCGAGCGCTTCAAGGCCGACGAGCGCGCTTATCTCGACGAGTGGGCGATGACCGAGGAGCAGAAGCAGGCCGTGCTGGCGCGCGACCTGAACTGGTGCATGCGCACCGGCGGCAACATCTACTTCCTGGCCAAGATCGGCGCCACCGATGGCAAGAGCTTCCAGTACATGGCCGCGACGATGACCGGCATGACGCAGGAGGAATACATGCAGATGATGCTGTCGGGCGGCCGCTCGGCCGAGGGCAATCGCGTCATCGGCGAGGACGGCGACGCCCAGGCGCACCGCCAGCCTCAGGGCCAATCGCACCAGAAGAAGGACGCCTGACCATGGCCCGCATTTCCGCCTCCGTCTACACCTCGCACGTGCCGGCCATCGGCGCGGCGATCGACCTGGGCAAGACCCACGAGCCCTACTGGCAGCCGCTGTTCAAGGGCTACGAGCCGTCCAAGCAGTGGATGAAGGACAACAAGCCCGACGTGATCTTCCTGGTCTACAACGACCACGCGACCGCGTTCAGCCTGGACCTGACCCCGACCTTCGCCATCGGCACCGCCGCCGCCTTCAACCCGGCCGACGAGGGCTGGGGGCCGCGCCCGGTGCCCCAGGTGATCGGCCACCCGGAGCTGGCCTCGCACATCGCGCAGTCGGTGATCCAGGATGACTTCGACCTCACCATCGTCAACCGAATGGACGTCGACCACGGCCTGACGGTGCCGCTGAGCCTGATGTGCGGCCAGCCCGACGCCTGGCCCTGCCCGGTGATCCCGTTCGCGGTCAACGTGGTGCAGTACCCGGTGCCGTCGGGGCGGCGCTGCTTCAACCTGGGTCGCGCGATCCGCAAGGCGGTCGAGAGCTTCGACGCTGACCTGAACGTGCAGATCTGGGGCACCGGCGGCATGAGCCACCAGCTGCAGGGCGCGCGCGCGGGCCTGATCAACCGCGAGTGGGACAACGCCTGGCTCGACAAGATGATCGACGACCCCGAGGCCGCCGCCGCCACGCCGCACATCGACTATGTGCGCGAAGCCGGCAGCGAAGGCATCGAGCTGGTGATGTGGCTGATCGCGCGCGGCGCGATGGCCGACGTGCCGGCCTTCGGCGCGCCCGAAGGGGCGCCGGTCGGACCGAAGCCGCGTCTGGCGCACCGCTTCTATCACGTGCCGGCGAGCAACACCGCTGTCGGCCACGCGATTCTCGAGAACCCGAGCTGAGCCCCCGCGGCTCGCCCCCCCACACGACAGGACTATCCCCATGAGCAAGACCATCAAGGTGGCGCTGGCCGGCGCCGGTGCCTTCGGCATCAAGCACCTGGACGGCATCAAGAACATCGACGGCGTCGAGGTCGTCTCGCTGATCAGCCGCGATCTGGAGAAGACCCGCGAGGTCGCCGCCAAGTACGGCGTCAAACACGTCACCACCGATCTGGCCGACAGCCTGGCGATGCCGGAAGTCGACGCGGTCATCCTGTGCACGCCCACGCAGATGCACGCCAGCCAGACGCTGGCCTGCCTGAAGGCCGGCAAGCATGTGCAGGTCGAGATCCCGCTGTGCGACGTGCTGGCCGACGGCGAGGAAGCCGTGGCGCTGGCCGAGAAGAGCGGCCTGGTCGCCATGTGCGGCCACACCCGCCGCTTCAACCCCAGCCACCAGTACGTGCACAAGAAGATCGAGGCCGGCGAGTTCAACATCCAGCAGATGGATGTGCAGACCTACTTCTTCCGCCGCACCAACATGAACGCGCTGGGCCAGCCGCGCTCGTGGACCGACCACCTGCTGTGGCACCACGCCGCGCACACGGTCGATCTGTTCGCCTACCAATGTGGCTCGCCGATCGTCAAGGCCAACGCTATCCAGGGCCCGATCCACCCGACCCTGGGCATCGCGATGGACATGAGCATCCAGCTCAAGGCCGCCAACGGCGCGATCTGCACGCTGTCGCTCTCGTTCAACAACGACGGCCCGCTGGGCACCTTCTTCCGCTACATCGGCGACACCGGCACCTTTATTGCCCGCTATGACGACCTGGTCAACGGCAAGGAGGAGAAGATCGACGTGTCGAAGGTGGATGTGTCGATGAACGGCATCGAGCTGCAGGACCGCGAGTTCTTCGCCGCCATCAAGGAAGGCCGCCAGCCCAACAGCAGCCTGGCCCAGGTGCTGCCCTGCTATCAGGTGCTGCACCAGCTCGAGCAGCAGCTGAATGCCTGAACGTCTGAACTCCTGAACGTCTGAGTTGCTGATCCGGCCTCGGCCGGATTCCTTTTCGTTGCTTCCTGGAAAAGGATTGGCCGCCGGTCTCGCGACCGGCGGCCTTTTTTCGAGGTCGATGTTCGAGGTCGATCTGTGCGGCGGCTGGAGGCCGCCGCAGATCAGCCGCGCTCGAGAATCCAGTTCAGCGCCGCCTTGTAGCCCTTCACGCCCAGGCCGCAGATCATGCCCTCGGCGATGGCGGTGATGAAGGAGTGGTGGCGGAACTCCTCGCGCTTGTGGATGTTGCTGATGTGCACCTCCACCACCGGAATGGCCACGCCGGCCAGCGCGTCGCGCAGCGCCACGCTGGTGTGGGTCAGGCCACCCGGATTGATGATGATCCAGTGCGTGCCGTCCAGGCGCGCGGCGTGGATGCGGTCGATCAGCGCGCCTTCGTGGTTGCTCTGGAAGCAGCTCACCTCGGCGCCCTGGCGTGCGCCTTGCTCGATCAGGCCGCGCTCGACGTCGGCCAGCGTGTCGGCGCCGTAGATCTGCGGCTCGCGGGTGCCCAGCAGGTTCAGGTTCGGGCCGTTCAGGACGAGGATCTTCTTCATCGCGGAAACACTTTCTTGGTGAGGGGACCGTCGGATCGGCGCGGATTATCCCTGCGCACGCGGGCGCAGCCGCATGGTGCCGGGCAGGGGCACGGAGCGGCGCAGCACGCCCTCGGCGAGCCAGACGGCCGAGTCCCAGGCGCGGCGGGCGACATAGGGC
>NZ_FTMZ01000003.1:65949-343698 GCF_900156335.1 Sphaerotilus natans | reverse complement strand
CAGCGGCGGCTTCAAGGATCTGCAGGCCGCGCGGCAGTGGGCCAGCGCGTTCGTGCATTGGTACAACCACGACCACCGTCACAGCGGCATCCGGTTTGTGAGTCCGGCACAGCGCCATGCAGGGCAGGACCGGGAGATCCTGGCGGCGCGCGATGCGCTGTACGGCCAAGCCCGTCAGGCGAACCCGAAACGCTGGTCGGGCAAGACCCGCGACTGGTCGCCCATCGGGGCAGTCACGCTCAATCCCGAGCGGGAATGTGTGGCCGCGGCCACCGAAATAAGCGCAGTCGCGGCATGACTTACGCGGCAACTACCTTGACATGCTCCGGTATCGCTTCCTAGACTGAAATCCGGATATTCAACAACCATTCCAATCCGGAGCACCAAATGTCAGATCCTGTGGTCGCCCGCATCAGGGCAAACCCCAAGTATGCGGAACTCAAGAGCAAGCGCAGCAGCTTCGGCTGGTGGCTGACGCTGCTGATGATGGTCGTGTACTACGGCTACATCTCGCTGATCGCCTTCAACAAGGAGTTCCTCGGCCAGCGCATGGGCGAAGGCGTGACCACGCTGGGCGTGCCGATCGGCATGGGCGTGATCATCTTCACCATCGTGATCACCGGCATCTATGTGCGCCGGGCCAATGACGAGTTCGATCGTCTGACCAAGGAAATCATGCAGGAGGTCTCCAAGTGAGCCGCACGCTGAAGACTCTCCTCGCGCTGGCGGGCACCCTGGGTGCCGGCGCCGCGCTGGCGGCTGGCGCCGACATGGGCACCGCCGCCAAGCAGGCGACCAACTGGACCGCCATCGCGATGTTCGCCCTGTTCGTGGCGGGCACGCTCTACATCACCAAGTGGGCGGCGGCCAAGACCAAGTCGGCCGCCGACTTCTACACCGGCGGCGGCGGCATCACCGGCTTCCAGAACGGCCTGGCCATCGCCGGCGACTACATGTCGGCCGCCTCCTTCCTGGGCATTTCCGCCGCGGTGATGGCCAGCGGCTACGACGGCCTGATCTTCTCGATCGGCTTCCTGGTCGGCTGGCCGGTCATCACCTTCCTGATGGCCGAGCGGCTGCGCAACCTCGGCAAGTTCACCTTCGCCGACGTGGCCGGCTACCGCTTCCAGCAGACCCCGATCCGTGCCTTCGCGGCCTCGGGCACGCTGGTGGTGGTCGCGTTCTATCTGATCGCGCAGATGGTGGGCGCCGGCCAGCTGATCAAGCTGCTGTTCGGCCTCGACTACTGGCTGGCGGTGGTCATCGTCGGCGCGCTGATGATGGTCTACGTGCTGTTCGGCGGCATGACCGCGACGACCTGGGTGCAGATCATCAAGGCCGTGCTGCTGCTGTCGGGCGTGACCTTCATGGCCTTCATGGTGATGGCGCAGTTCGGCTTCTCGCCGGAGGCGCTGTTCGCCAAGGGCGTCGAGGTCAAGGCCACGATCGCTGCCAACGCCAAGACCGCTGCAGTGGCCGCCGCTGCGGCCAGCGCCGCGGTCGCGCAGACGCCGGAAGCGGTGGCCGCTGCCGCCGCTGCCGCGTCGAAGGCCGAGGCGATGGATCCGGCGAAGATCGGCCAGGCGCTGATGGCCCCGGGCGGCTTCGTCAAGGACCCGATCTCGGCGATCAGCTTCGGCATGGCGCTGATGTTCGGCACCGCAGGTCTCCCGCACATCCTGATGCGCTTCTTCACCGTCCCGGACGCGAAGGAAGCCCGCAAGTCGGTGTTCTGGGCCACCACCTGGATCGGCTACTTCTACATCCTGATCTTCATCATCGGCTTCGGCGCGATCACGCTGGTGCTGACCAACCCCGAGTTCGCCGACACCGCCAAGGGTGTCATCAAGGGCGGCGCGGGCACGGCCAACATGGCCGCGGTGCTGGTGGCCAGGTCGGTCGGCGGCGACGTGTTCTACGGCTTCATCTCGGCGGTGGCCTTCGCGACCATCCTGGCGGTGGTGGCCGGTCTGACGCTGTCGGGCGCCTCGGCGGTGTCGCATGACATCTACGCCACGCTGATCAAGAAGGGCAAGGCCGACAGCGCCGCCGAACTGAAGGTCTCGCGCATCACCACGCTGTCGCTGGGTCTGCTGGCCGTCGTGCTGGGCATCGCCTTCGAGAAGCAGAACATCGCGTTCATGGTCTCGCTGGCCTTCGCGATCGCTGCCTCGGCCAACTTCCCCGTGCTCTTCATGAGCGTGCTGTGGAAGGACTGCACCACCAAGGGCGCCGTGATCGGCGGCTTCCTGGGCCTGATCAGCTCGGTGGGCCTGACCGTGGTGTCGCCCTCGGTGTGGGAAGTCACGCTGGGCAACCCGAAGGGCTCGGCCTGGTTCCAGTACAGCTCGCCTGCGCTGTTCTCGATGACCATCGCCTTCGTCGGCATCTGGATCTTCTCGCTGCTCGACCGCAGCAAGCAGGCCCAGCAGGAACGTGCGGCCTTCGAAGCCCAGCAGGTCCGCTCGGAGACCGGCCTGGGTGCCGCTGGCGCCTCGGGTCACTGATCGCCACGAACTGACCGGCCGGAGGTCTGCGGATTTCCGGTCCGGCTCCCCACGACACCCGGCTCGCGCCGGGTGTCGTCGTTTGGGGCGAAATCAGCGCCTCAACGGGCCTCGGGCGGGCGACGGAGCTGATCGAGCGCCTGGCGCAGCCGATCGATCTCCGCGTGCACGCGCTGCTGCGGATCGTCGTCGTGGCCCGCCACGGGAGGCGGCGGCAGCGACAAGCCCAGCCGGCGCAGCGTGGCCAGCCAGCCCGGCTGCCGGCGCGCCAGGTCCAGGCGACGCGCCAGCTCGTCGGCCTGCGGCAGATCACGCGCGACATAGACCCCGCGCAGGATCGGCCAGATCAGATCCGCGCCCTGCTCGCGCGCGGTCGGCACGCCCGCCAGCACGCCGTCCAGACGCTGCGGCGCCAGCACCGCCAGCACCCGCAGCGGCGCGCCCTGGCGCAATTGATGCACCACCTCGGCCGCATCGCCCGCCAGCACCTGCACATGGCGGCCGGTCAGCGCCCGCATCGCGTCGCCCCCGCCCTCGAAGGCGACCAGCCGCAGCGCACGCGGTCCCAGCCCGGCCGCCCGGGCCAGCAGCGCCGCCTTCATCCAGTCCTGGCTGCCGATCGTGCCGCCGGCCCCGAAGGCGAGCGCCGCCGGCTGCTCGCGCCAGGCCCGCAGCAGCGCGGGCAGGTCGCGCCAGGGCGCGTCGCGGTGCACGACGACCACGCCATGGTCGAGCGCCAGCGGCATCAGCCAGCGCACCTCGTCCGGTCCGTGCCGCCCGAAGCGCCCCTGCGCCAGATTCAGCAGCGTGCCGGTGGAGAAGGCCACCGCCTCGGCGCCGGGCGGGCGGCGACCGCGCACCACCTCGTCGTAGACCAGCGCGCCGATGCCGCCGGGCTGGTGCAGCAGCGGCAGCGGCGGCTCGCCCGGCTGCGCCAGCGCCTCGCGCAGCAGCAGGCAGGTCAGCTCGAAGCCGCCGCCGGGCTGCGCCGGCGCGACGCAGCGCTCGATCGGCGCCGCCGCCCGAAGGGGGCCGTGCAGCATCAGCGCGACCCCCAGCGACAGCGCCCGCAGACCGATCAGGGCCCTCATGCCCGCCCCTGCGGCCAGACCAGCCGGACCGCCAGGCCCGACCCACCCTCGCCCGGCCCGGTCTCCAGCCGACCGTGATGGCGCCGGGCCACCGCCGCGGCGATCGACAGGCCCAGGCCCGAGCCCCGGCTGCCACGCCCGCGCACGAAGCGCTCGCCCAGCCGCGCGCGGACCTCGGGATCCAGGCCGGGGCCGTCATCGCGCACGCCGAGCCAGGCCGGGCCCGCGCCGTGCTCGAGGCCGGCCTCCACGGTGACGCGGCCGCCCGCGCGCCCATGCACCAGCGCGTTGTGCGCCAGGTTCATCAGCGCCTCGCGCAGCAGCAGCCGGTCGCCGCACACGGCCGGCAGCGTCTCGGGCGCGTCGGCGCCGAGATCGACGCCGCGCTCGCGCGCCAGCGGCAGCAGCGCCAGCGCCACCTCGCGCGCCAGCTCGGCCGGATCGAAGGCCGCGCCGCCCACCTCGCCGGCATCCGCACGCGCCAGCGCCAGCAGCTGGCCGGTGGCCCGCGTCGCGAGATCGAGCTCCAGCGACAGCGCCTGCAGCGCCTCCTCGCGCCGGGCCGGATCGGCCTCGCGGCGCAGGTAGTCGAGCTGGGCGCGCAGCGTCGTCAGCGGCGTGCGCAGCTGGTGCGAGGCGTCATCGACGAACTGGCGGCGCTGCGCCAGCAGCCCGGCGCTGCGTTCGAGCTGGCGGTTGATCGCCTCGACCAGCGGGCGCAGGTCGGCGGGCAGCTCGGCCTCGCGCAGCGGCTGCAGGTCATCGGGCGAGCGCGCGCGCACCGCCTCGGCCAGCCGGCGCACCGGCCGCAGCGCCCAGGCCGACACGCCCGCCACCGCCAGCGCCAGCAGCCCGAGCAGCGAGGCGTCGCGCCACAGCGCCTGGCGCACGAAGGTGCGGGTGAAGCGCTCGCGCGCCTGCACGCCCTCGGCCACCTGGATCACCACCTGGCGCGCGCCGCCCACCGGCCGGTCCAACGCGCGCAGATAGGCGCCCACGCGCACCGGCTCGCCGAAATGCTCGGCGTCGTAGAACTGCGGCTCGCCGGCGCGCAGCGGGCGCGGCGGCAGCGGCAGCTCCGGCGTGCCGATCTCGACCTGTCCGTCGTCGGTGGCGACGCGGAAATGCACCGGCCCGTTGCCGGCGAGCTGGAAGAACTCGAACAGCGCATAGGGCTGCTCGACCGCCAGGCCGCCCGAGGCGGTCGAGACATTCAGATCCAGCCCCTTGATCGCGCCCAGCAGCGAGCGGTCGTAGGCGGCGTCGGCGGCCTGCTCGGCCTCCTGGCGGGTGAAGGCGAGACTCGCGGCCAGCACCAGCGCCACGCCCGGCAGCAGCCAGCCCAGCAGCCGCGCGCGCAGCGTCGCGTCAGAGCGCAGCACCGCCGCCCCCGGGCACTGCGCCCGCCTGCGGCTCCGGCTCCAGCGCATGGCCCAGGCCGCGGTAGGTGCGGATGTGCACGCCCGAGCCCTCCAGCCGGCGGCGCAGCCGGTGCATCAGCACGTCGAGCGCGGCCGGCTGCACATCCTCCTCGTCGCCGAAGACGCGCTCGAGCAGCTGCGCGCGGCCCATGGGCTCGCCGCTGCGCACGATCAGCGCCCGCAGCAGGCCGTGCTCGCGCGGCGACAGCGCCAGCACCTCGCCGGCGAGGGTGAACTGGCGACTGGCGGTGTCGAACTGCAGCGGCCCGCAGGCCAGGCGCGGTTGCGCCCGCCCGCGCGAGCGCCGGATCAGCGCGCCCAGCCGCGCCTCCAGCTCGGCCAGCGCGAAGGGCTTGGGCAGGAAGTCGTCGGCGCCCTCGTGCAGCGTGCCGACCCGCTCGGCCAGCGAGTCGCGCGCGGTCAGCACCAGCACCGGCAGCGTGGCTCCGGCCGCGCGCAGCCGGCGCAGCACCTCGTGGCCATCGCGGCCGGGCAGGCCCAGGTCGAGCACCAGCGCGTCGTGGTCGCCGCCCAGCGCGGCGCGCTCGGCCAGCCGCCCGTCGTCGACCCAGTCGACGCGAAAGCCCGACTGCGCCAGCGCCCGCGAGAGCCACTCGCCCAGCCCGTGTTCGTCTTCGGCCAGCAGGATGTGCATCGGCCGGATTATCGGCGGGGCCGCGCGCCGCGCCGATCCGGGTCAGCCCCCCGCGGCTGAAAGGTGGCTGAGAGGTCGGCTGCGGCAGCATCCCCGGCCACGTTCCCCCGAACCTTTCAGAACACCGCACCGGAGACTGCCCGATGACTTCCTCCCCGATCGACCGCCGCGCGCTGCTGCGCCTGGGCACGGCCGCCGCCGGCGCGCTGGCCCTGCCCGCCTCGCTGCGCGCGCAGTCTGCCTGGCCGAACAAGGCGATCCGCTTCGTCGTGCCCTTCGCCCCCGGCGGCAGCTCGGAGATCATCGCCCGCGCCACCGCCGCGGAGATGCAGAAGATCCTCGGCCAGTCGGTCTTCGTCGACAACCGGCCCGGCGGCGCCGGCAACGTGGCCATGGGCGAGGTCGCCCGCGCCGACGACCAGCACACGATCATCCTCGGCCACATCGGCACGATGGCGGTCAATCCCTACATCTTCGACAAGCTGCCCTACGACCTGGCGCGCGACTTCCGCCCGGTCTCGCTGCTGGCCAAGGTGCCCAGCCTCTACCTGGTGCACCCGGACCTGCCGGTGCGCAACATGACCGAGTTCATCGCGCACGCCAAGAAGAACCCCGGCCGGCTGAACTACGGCTCGGCGGGCAACGGCAGCGCCGGCCACCTGGCGATGGAGTACCTGAAGATGACTTCAAACACCTTCATCACCCATGTGCCCTACCGCGGCACCGGCCCGATGCTGACCGACCTGATCGCCGGGCGGCTCGACGCGGCGTCCATCGGCGCGGCGGCGGTGCTGCAGTTCATCCGCGCCGGCAAGCTGCGCTGCATCGCCACCGGCACCACCCAGCGCATCGCGCAGCTGCCCGACGTGCCCACGGTGGCCGAGCAGGGCTTCCCCGGCTTCGAGATGACGCAGTGGTACGGCCTGAACGCGCCAGCCAACCTGCCGCAGCCGGCCATCGATCGCCTGGCCGCAGCCGCAGCCAAGGCGGTGCGCGAGCCCGCGACGCTGGAGCGTCTGGCCCATGACGCCGCGATCGCCGTCGGCAGCAGCTCGGCCGATTACGCGAAGTTCATCGAGGCCGAGCAGAAGCGCTGGAAGCCGGTGATCGCCCGCGCGAAGATCAAGCCGGACTGACGCCGACCAGATGGCGCAGCTTGACGAAGGCCAGCCCGGCCATCACCGCATCGTTGAGCGCGTCATGGGCGTCGCGCTGCGGCAGGCCCAGGTCGCGCATCAGCGTGTCGAAGCGCAGGTCGATGTTGCGGTCCTGCTCATGGCCGCGCAGCTGGCGGAACTTGAAGTCGTGGTAGAGCGCCGAGACCTCGATGCGCTGCTGCGGCAGCGGCACGCCGGCCATCGGCAGCAGGATGCGCTCGAGCATCGCCACATCGAACTCCAGGTAGTAGCCCACCAGCGGCCGCGCCCCGATGAAGCGCAGCAGCCGATGCATCGCCTCCTCGGGCGCCAGCCCCTGCGCGACATCGCGCTCGCGCAGCCGGTGCACCCGCACGCTGTCGGCCGAGATCGCCCGGCTCGGGCGCACCAGCAGCGACAGCGCCTCGCTGGTCATCAGCCGGTCGCCGACGATGCGCACCGCGCCGATCGAGATGATCTCGTCGCGGCGCCGGTCCAGCCCGGTGGTCTCGCAGTCGATCGAGACCCATTCCTGCGGCGGCGCGCTCTCGTAGAGAAAGGCCAGCGCCGGATCGCGCAGGCGACGGCGCTGCCATTCGCGCGAGAGCTGGCGCCAGCCGCGCCCCATCAGGTCGGGCAGCATCACAGCATCTCCAGGCGGTAGTGGTGATGCAGGTGGACACGGAAGCGCTTGACCACCGCCAGCGTGTCCTTCAGCAGATCGCGGTCCAGGCTGCCGAGCCGCTCGACCGCGATGCCGGAGCCGGCCGCGCGGCCCTGCTCGATCGCCTGCAGTCCGGCCTTGAGCTTCAGGTCCATGAAGAAATGAAGGCTCTCGATCAGCTCGGCACCCAGCCGGGACTCGAGGTGGCCGCCGGCCATCAGCGCCTCGATGCGCGCCACCGTGCCGGTCTCGGCCAGGCGGTGCTCGAAGGCCAGGCTGCGCACGCCGTGCACCAGCGGGAAGATGCCGGCCTTCTTCAGGTCGAGCTGCTCGCGCGCGCCCTCGCCCAGGCCGAGGATGCGGCTCCACCAGCCGCTGCCGTGCTGCGCGAAGGCCTCGACCGCGCCGGCAAAGCGCGCCAGCACGCCGGCGTTGTCGCTGGCGAAGGCCCAGACCTGCTCGCGCAGGCCGTGCAGCAGCGCCGCATCTCCGCTGACCGGGTGGGCGTCGAGAAAGATCGCCAGCGCCATCAGGTGGTCGGGCGTGGGCTCGAGCAGCCAGCGCCGCACCCGCCGCGCGAAGGCCTGCTCGTCGTCGCGCCACTCGGAATTGCTGATCATGATGCCGCCGGCGCAGGGCGGATAGCCGAAGTCGGCCAGCGCGGCCGAGAAGCGCGCGCAGACGGCCGCGAGATCCAGCTCCGGCGGTGGCGTCCAGCCCTGGCGCAGCACCAGGCCGTTGTCCTGGTCGGTCTTGAGCAGCTGCTCGCCGCGGCCCTCGCTGCCCATGACGAACAGGCAGCTGTTGGCGATCAGCTCCGGCGGCGCGATCAGCTGCCAGGCGCGCTCGAACAGCGTCGCGTTGAGCTCCTGCACCAGCCGCGCGATCATGCCGACCCGGGTGCCGCTGCGGTGCAGCACCCCGATCAGCCGGGTGATCTGGCCGGCTGCCTCCTTCAGCGTATCGAGGCTCTCGGCCTGCAGCATCTGCAGCGTGATCAGGTAGGAGTGGTTGGAGAGATAGCTCAGCAGGTCGAGCTGCTGCAGGAAGCCGACGATGCGCCGCTCGGACCCCTCGCCCTCGGCCACCACCAGGCGGTGGATGCGGTGGCGGATCATCAGCGCCAGCGCGTCGAACAGCGGCATGTCCGGGCGCACCGTCACCAGATCGAAGTTCGCCAGCTCGCGCACCGGCAGCCGGTCCAGCGGCGTGCCGTGCAGGATGGCCTTGGGCAGGCTGGTGACGGTGAAGATGCCCAGGCGGGGCGGATCGCTCGCGCGGTCGTCGACCAGCACATTGGTGGTGCGCTGAGTCTGGAAGACCCGCGCGACCTCGGTGATCGAGGCCTGGCCGTCGACAAAATGCGCCGGCCGCAGGAAGGCCTGGTCGACCCGCGCCATCGTCAGCGACTGCAGCTCGTGCTGGCTGCTGCGCTCGGCCAGCGCCCCGAGCTTGTTGGAGAGATCGGCGAACAGCAGCGCGCCGAAGGTGACGTTCGAGGCGATCAGCGCCGAGACCGCCTCCTTCGCGAGCCGGTAGGTCACCACCTCCTCGACGGCGACAAAGCGGCTGCTGGCGCGGCCGGCCACCAGCGCGCGGCCGTCGAAGCAGTCGTCGGGGCCGTAGCTGCCCTGCTGCTCGTCGCCGTCCCACTGCTGGACGTGACCCTTGATCAGCACGAACAGGTGGGTCGGCTCCTGGCCGGGCGCCAGGATGACCGCACCCTCGCGGAAATACTCGATGTCGACGCTGCGGCGCACCCGGTCGCGCTCGTCGGCGTCCAGGCAGTCGAAGGGCGAGGCGGCGAAGTTGAAGGCGCTGGGCACGGGGCGATGTCTCCTCTTGTGGCCTGTCGTTGCCGGACCATTCTGTCCGGCACGGCTTGCACGGAGCCTGCGCCGCATCAAGGTCGCCATCGCCGACAATTCCCCCCATGTTCACCGACCTGATTGCCGGCGCCGCGCCGCAGCCCGCCCCGGAGCCGACCGCGCGCGAGCGCTTCTTCCGCCTGATCGACACCGCGCTGGCGGCGCGCCAGATGGTGCGCCTGACGCTGGGCCGCTACCGTGGCCCCGAGGCCGACCTCGAGAAGGTGCTCGCGCGCCCGGTGCTGCTGCGCGGCGAGCCGCATCTGCAGCTGGTCTGGCGCTACCGCACGCGCGACATCACCAAGAACCACCCGCTGGCCGAGGTGCCGGCGCTGCTGGGCGGCCTGATCGCCACCGGCGCCTTCGAGAACGCGCACCTGCACACCCGCACGCAGGAGGCGCAGTTCACCGTCAAGACCAAGGGCGGACGCGACCGCAGCCTGCTGCGCGTGGGCCGCACCAGCACGCCCGCCGGCGACGAGGACGCCGCCGATGACGACGAGGCCGCCGACAGCCACAACCGCGAGAAGCAGCGCCTGCTGTCGCTGGAGCGCCCCTTCTGGCACGACCTGGGCGTGACCGACGCGCAGCAGCGTCTGATCCCGGCGATGTCGCGCAAGTGGCGCCAGATCAACCGCTTCGTCGAGGTGTTCTCCTCGGCGCTGGCCCAGGCCGGCCTGGACGCGCGCGATCCGGCCGAGCCGGTGCGGGTGCACGACTTCGGCTGCGGCAAGGGCTACCTGACCTTCGCGGTGCACGACTGGCTCGCCGGCCAGGGCCGCCGCGCCGAGGTCACCGGCGTGGAACTGCGCCAGCCGCTGGTGGACCTGTGCAACGCCGCCGCCCAGCGCCACCAGCTCGACGGCCTGCGCTTCGACGCCGGCGACGTGCGCGACTACACGCCCGCCGGCCTGGACGTGATGATCGCGCTGCACGCCTGCGACATCGCCACCGACTACGCGATCGACTACGGCCTGCGCGCCGGGGCGTCCGTCATCCTGTGCTCGCCGTGCTGCCACAAGGAGGTGCGCCCGCAGATGACGATGCCCGCGCTGCTGCGCCCGGTGCTGCAGCACGGCGTGCACCTGGGCCAGGAGGCCGAGATGGTGACCGACGGCCTGCGCGCGCTGCTGCTCGACGCCGAGGGCTACGACACCCAGGTGTTCGAGTTCATCTCGCTGGAGCACACCAACAAGAACAAGATGCTGCTGGCGGTGCGCCGCCGCCACACGCCCGCCGGCCACGCCGAGGCGGTGCGCGCGCAGATCGCCGCGATCAAGGACTTCTACGGCATCCGCACGCACTGCCTGGAGTCGCTGGTGGCCGCGCGGCGGCGACCCGCGGTCTGATCACGCGGCGCGAACTCAGCCGGCCTGCAGCGCGCAGCAGGCCTTGAACTTGCGCCCGCTGCCGCAGGGGCACGGGTCGTTGCGGCCGACCTTCGGCGCGCTGCGGCGGAAGGTCAGCGCCTGGCGCTCGCCGCGCTGCAGCTCGCGCCGCGCCGGGGCGAGCTGCTGGTGCAGCTGCAGCAGCGCGTCCGTCAGCACCTCGGGCAGCTCGGCGCGCATGGCCGCGTCGATCGGCGGCGGGCGCATCGCCTCGTCCTCGTCGTGCTCGTGGTGCAGCATCATGATCGGCACCAGCGCCTGGCCGGCCTCGTCGTCGGCCAGCAGCGGCTGCCAGCCCTCGGGCGCGATCTGCATGCCCAGCACGAAGCCCGCGGCCCAGTCGTTGCCGCCGGGCAGGCCGTCCGGCCTCAGGGCCAGGCGCGGGCGATGCGAGGCGCCACCGCGCGCGCCGCGCTCCAGCGCCGCGCCGATGGCCTCATGCATCTTCATCAGCGTGCCCACGATCGCGCGGGCCTGGCCCTCGTCGTCGAAGGAGGCCTGCGACTCGGCCGACTCGCCCCAGACCTGCGCCAGCCACACCGACGGCCCCGGCGGGCTGACAGCGCAGTGCAGCGCGCAGAAGAAGCCGTCGAGCCGCTCCAGCGTCATCGCCCCCGCCGGCAGGCTGGCCAGGAAGGACTGCAGCGCGGCCAGCTCGGCGGCATCAGGCGAGACGGAAGGAGGAGCGGCGTTGTTCATCGGCTGCGGATCCGGTATCGGTCGGTGACGGGAAAGGGCGAAAAGGCCGCGAGCGTAACCCACCGTCCCGGGCAGGTGAAGCAAAGGTAAGTGCAGGTAAACCGGGCGGTCCGGGCGGCACTGTTCAAGGCATGGTCACGTCAACGTCTCGATAGGCTCGATCGCCATGGAACGACCCGTCACGCATGACTTCGCGCTGTCGCCGCTGCCCCCCATGACCGCGGGCGCGGCCACCGCCTCCTGGCATCTCCTGCTGGCCGGCCTGCCGTTCAGCGACACCACCCGACTGCAGACGCTGATGCGCGGCTATGGCCACCGCGTCAGCGTGGTCCATGGCCTGGCCCAGATTCAGGCCCGGCTGGCCGACGACGAGATCGACGTGCTGCTGCACGGCAGCGAGCATCTGGCGCTGCTCGAGAGCATGAGCCGGCTGCCGAGCCGGCCGGCGCGCATCTGTCTGGTCGACGGCGCGGACGCCCGCTCGCGCATCGAGGCGCTCGACGCCGGCGCCGACGACTGCCTCTCGCGCCCCTACGCGCCGCGCGAGCTGCTGGCACGGGTGGCTGCGGTGCTGCGCCGGCGCGGCAGCGCAGCAGCCTCGGCGCCGGTGCCGGTGCCGGCCAACGATCCCGGACGCATCCTGCATTTCGGCGCCTGGCGCTACGAGACTGCGGCCAGGCGCCTGTGCACGCAGGACGGCACGGGCGTCGAGCTGTCCCCAGCCGAGGGCCGGCTGCTGATGACTTTTCTCGAGCATCCCAACGCGGTGCTCGAGCGCGAACGGCTGCTCGAGGCCACCCGTGGCCGCGAGAGCGACAGGACCGGCCGCGCCGAGCTGGACGTCGACGAGCGCAGCATCGACCTGCTGGTGTCGCGCCTGCGCCAGAAGATGCGCGACGATCCGCGCCAGCCGCGTGGCATCCGCACCATCCGCGGCGTGGGCTATCTGCTCGAGGCGATGCGCGGGATCTGAACAAGACCCGGATCATCCCCCAGACGAGCGCATCGATGTAGCGCCGCGAAACCTGCATGACAAGGCGCCGATACCTGAGGCGCCCATCCTTGAGCCCGTGATCCGGCCGACGCGCCGATCACCTCACCCCCCGATCAAGGATGCCGATCATGAACGTGAATTTCAGCAGCAGCAGCAGCCTCGGCGGTCTGTCGTCCGCGTGCGGCAGCAGTCGCACCCAGCGCAGCCAGGGCCCCAGCCAGGAAGAGATGGCGAAGATCTTCGCCGCGATGGACAGCGACGGCGACGGCAGCGTCACCCAGAGCGAGATGGAGGCGGCCCGGCCGCCGGCACCGCCTCAGGAATTCGACATGTCGTCGATGTCGACCACGCAGTTTGCCGGCATGGGTGGCATGGGCGGCGCCGGGGGGCCGCCCCCGGGCCCGCCTCCGGGCGGCATGGGGGGCCCGGGCGGCGCAGGCGGCCAGGACCCGATCCAGTCGCTCGACAGCGACGAGGACGGCTCGGTCTCCAGCGACGAGTTCGGTCTCGACGAGGCCAGCGATGAGGTGCAGGCGCTGTTCTCGGCCATCGACAGCGATGGCGACGACGCGCTGTCCTCCGACGAGATCAGCAGCTTCCGCGATCAGATGCAAGCCCAGGGCGGCGAGCGCCCCCACGGCCCGCCGCCGCCACGCCCGCCGCAGGACAGCGCGACCACGGACAGCACGAGCACCTCCGCCACCAGCGCTGCCACAAGCGCCTCCAGCGGCAGCTCGCGCACCGACGCGCAGGAATTCATCAAGATGATCGCGGCACGCTACGCGCAGATCAGCAGCGCGGACAGCAGCAGCAACAGCAGCGCACTGAGCGTCAGCGCCTGAGCTCGGACGGAAGACCCAGCGCCTGCTCCAGCGCCTGCGCCCGCTCCACCCCGAACAGACCGCTGGCGATCCCCCGCGAATCGGTGACGGTGCGCAGCCGCAGGTAGGCCTCGGCCGCCTCGGGGTGGCGCTGGCGCAGGAACTGCAGCCACTGCTTGAGCCGCCCGGCGCGGTAGCCGGGCTCGAAATGCCGGCCCACCAGCAGCCAGAAATCGGCCAGCAGGTCGAGCACCGCCGGCCAGTCGAGCTGGCGCCCGCCGCCGCTGGCGATCGCGATCGCCAGACCCGGATCGGCGACGATGCCGCGCCCGAGCATCAGCGCGTCGCAGCCCGACGCCTGCTGGCAGCGCCGGGCGTCGTCAAGCGTCCAGATCTCGCCATTGGCCACGATCGACAGCCCGGGCAGCGCCTGGCGCAGGCCGGCGATGCGGTCCCAGTAGGCCGGCGGCTTGTAGCCCTGCGCCTTGGTGCGCGCATGCACGACGATCTCGCAGGCCCCCCCCTCGGCGGCAGCACGCGCCGCGTCCAGCGCCTGCGCGTCGTCGTCCACGCCCAGACGCATCTTGGCCGACACCGGCATCGAGGCCGGCACCGCCCGGCGCACCGCCGAGACGATGCGCCACATCAGCTCGGGCTGGTCGAGCAGCGCGGCACCGCCGCCGTGGCGGTTGACCACCTTGGCCGGACAGCCGAAGTTCAGGTCGATGCCCGCCGGACCCAGCCCGGCCAGGCGCGCGGCATTGTCGGCCAGGCAGGCCGGATCGGAGCCGAGCAGCTGCGCGCGCACCGGCACGCCCGCCGGCGTGAGGGCGCCCGCGCGCAGCTCCGGCACGATGCGATGGAAAACCCGTTCGGGCAGCAGCGTGTCGGTCACGCGGATGAATTCGCTGACGCAGCGCTCGATCGCGCCGGCACGGGTCAGCATGTCACGGAGAACAAAATCCAGCAGGCCCTCCATCGGGGCCAGCAACAGTCGGGGAGCGGTCATGGCCGAGAGTGTCACCGATGGCACGACCGCGCCGATCCGCCGGGCCGGCCCGGACTGAAAGAGCCCACCCCGCAGCGCATAATCCGGCACCCGCTCCGCTTTCACGCTCTGCACCGAACTCCATGGCTCTCTACCGATGCAACCGCTGCGGGCACCTGTCCGAGCAGGCCGATGAACTGATCGGCTCGTCGCTGCCCTGCCCGTCCTGCCGGACCGACAACGCGGTCTATCCGACCGTGCGCTTCGTGCAGTCGATGCTGACGCGCTACTTCGCCGCCCGGCGCGACCTGACCGCCGCCCGTGCCGAGATCGAGACGCTGCGCCAGCAGGCGGCCGAGGCCGCCCAGGCCGGCAGCCAGGAAGCGCCGCCCTCGGTCTACTCGATGCCGATGGACTTCGATCCCACCAGCTCGGACCATTTCTGCAGCAAGGTTCAGGTCGCGCCGGTGCTGGACTGGCTGCGCCAGCACCAGGCCACCGTCGACCTGGACCCGCGCGCGCTCGACACCTCCGGCCCCTTCGACGCGATCGCCGGCCAGATCGCCGAGCAGCCGCGCCTGCTCGGCGAGATCATCGAGCGGGTGCGCAGCGCCCAGAAGCAGGACTACAGCTTCATCAATCTCGACCTGAGCCGGCGCACCCCCGAGGACGCCTGCGCGCTGCGCGACTTCTGCCAGGCGCTGGCCGAAGGCGGCCTGCTGGCCAAGTACCTGTCGCAGCCGGGTGATCCGGTGGTGCGGCTGTCGCTGCACCGCTCGGCGGAGAACCGGCGCTTCTTCGACGGCGGCTGGCTGGAGTGGTGGTCCTTCATGCTGGCGCTGCGCCATCTGCTCAACGTCGGCGCGGACTTCTCGGTCGGCCGCGACATCGGTCTGTCCTGGCCGAAGGACGACGGCCACAAGCTCGACGCGCTGTTCCTGCTCGACAGCCGCCGCCCGCTGGCGCTGCAATGCCTGACGGGCGATCCGGCACCGCATGTCGACCGGCTGCTGCACCTACGCGACCGCCTGGGCATCGATCCGGCCCACTACCTGCTGTGCGCCGCCGACCTGAGCGCGCGCCAGGCCGAATCGCTCACGCAGCGCACCGGCCTGCCGGTGGCCACGCTCGACGCCCTCAAGCCGATGCTGCGCGAGACGGTGCGCGCACTGCGCCAGCAGTCGCGGCGCTGAACGCCGGCACCGTGGATTCCGGCGTCACGCCATGCCCCGCTTCGCCGCCAACCTCAGCCTGCTCTACAACGAGCACGCCTTTCTCGACCGCTTCGCCGCCGCCGCGGCGGACGGCTTCGAGGGAGTCGAATACCTGTTCCCCTACGCCTTCCCGGCCGAGGAGATCGCAGCGCGACTGAAGGCCCACGGCCTGCAGCAGGTGCTGTTCAACGCGCCCCCGGGCGACTGGGAGGCCGGCGAGCGCGGCCTGGCCTGCCTGCCCGGGCGCGAGGCCGAGTTCCGCGCCGGCTTCGTGCAGGCCCTGGCGTACGCGCAGGTGCTGGACTGCCCGCGCATCCATGTGATGGCCGGCATCGCACCAGCCGGCGTGCCGCGTGGCGCGCTGCTCGAGGTCTACCAGTCCCATCTGGCCTGGGCCGCGGCGCAGGCGGCGGCCGAAGGGCGCGACGTGCTGATCGAGCCGATCAACCCGCGCGACATGCCCGGCTACTTCCTCAACCATCAGGACGAGGCGCATCGCATCGTCCAGGCCATCGGCGCGCCCAATCTCAAGGTGCAGTTCGACCTGTACCACGCGCAGATCGTGGAGGGCGACCTGGCCATGAAGATCCGCCAGCATCTGCCCACCGGTCGCGTCGGCCATTTCCAGCTCGCCGGCGTGCCGATGCGCCACGAGCCCGACCTGGGCGAACTGAACTATCCCTACCTTTTTGAGGTGATCGACGAGGTGGCGACGCAGTGCGGCTGGCAAGGCTGGATCGGCTGCGAATACCGCCCGGCACGCGGCGCGGTGGCCGGCGCCACCTCGGCCGGGCTGGGCTGGCTGCGTGCGGCCGGCGTGCCGGCTCGCGCTGGAATCAGCCGCGCAGCCGCTTGACCAGCATCACGCCGGCCAGCACCAGGGCGCCGGCGACGATGCCCACCAGCCCATCGGCCAGCACCGACACCAGCGGCGCCAGCGCACCGGCTGCAGCGGCCACCGGCTCGATCAGGTGGTGCAGCGCCGGCACGCCATGCACCAGGATGCCGCCGCCGACCAGGAACATCGCCGCGGTGCCGACCACCGCCAGCAGCTTCATCAGCAGCGGTGCGGCCCGCAGCAGCAGCTCGCCGAAGGCCGCGCCCCGGCCGGTGCGCACCATCCAGGCTCCGGCGTCATCCATCTTGACGATGCCGGCGACCAGGCCGTAGACGCCCACCGTCATCGCCACCGACACGCCGGAGAGCACCAGCGCCTGCGTCATCAGCGGCGCCCCGGCCGCCGCGCCCAGCGTGATGGCGATGATCTCGGCCGACAGGATGAAGTCGGTGCGGATCGCGCCGCGGATGCGCTCGCGCTCGAAAGCCACCAGATCGACCGCCGGATCGACCAGCGCGGCCGTCAGCTCGGCATGGTGGCTCTCGTCCTCCTCGGCGCTGTGCAGCCAGCGGTGCGCCAGCTTCTCGAAGCCCTCGAAGCACAGGAAGGCGCCGCCCACCATCAGCAGCGGCGTGATCAGCCACGGCGCGAACACGCTGATCAGCAGCGCCACCGGCACCAGGATCGCCTTGTTCAGCAGCGAGCCCTTGGCCACCGCCCAGACCACCGGCAGTTCCCGGTCGGCAGTCACTCCGGTGACCTGCTGGGCATTGAGCGCCAGATCATCGCCGAGCACCCCGGCGGTCTTCTTCGCGGCGACCTTGGTCAATACCGCGACATCGTCAAGCACGGTGGCGATGTCATCGAGCAGGGCAAGCAGGCTGGCAGCGGCCATCGGGTTCTCTCCTTGTCGCGAGCAGGGGTTTCCACGCATCCTAGCTGAGAGCCGGTGACACGCCGTGTGGACGCATCCACCTCTGCCAGCCCCGCACGCGCCGAGCGCTTCTCGCTGAAGCGGTGATCTGACCGCTCTTCGCCCTGCTGTTACGACTGCGACGGACAGACCGACGCTATTGCACGGTCCTGTCCTGCACGGGACCTCGCCAGGGCCTTACCTTTGCCGACATCGGGAGCACGCAGACTGGATTTCATCGGATCCCGTCGCGCACCAGAACCCGGGTCCGCCACAGCATCGTCAAGGAGTACCGTCATGCCTGCCAAGACCTGCGAAGCCCAGCACTACGAACTGCGCTTTCGCTCGCTGCACAACGAAGGCCGAGGCCTGAGCTTTCCGTGCGACGAGCGCGGCGAGGTTCCCCTGGACAAGCTCAGCGAACGTGCAGTGATGAACTATCTCTACGCGCGGGCCTGCATCGGCATCGAGTACGCCTATCCGGCCATCATGCTCAGCGACCATCTCCACTGAGCGGCCAGGAGGCGTCAGGCGGCCAGGCCGCCAGCGGCGCCCGGAACGCTCGAGGTCAGGCGGTAGCCGGCGCCGCGCACCGTCTCGATCATGTCGGCGCAGCCGACCGGCTGCAGCGCGGCGCGCAGCCGCTTGATGTGCACGTCGACGGTGCGCTCCTCGATGAACACATGATCGCCCCAGACCCGGTCGAGCAGCTGCGGGCGGCCATGCACCCGCTCCGGGTAGGTCATCAGGAAGCGCAGCAGGCGAAACTCGGTCGGCCCGAGCGCCACCTCGGTCTGGCCGGCGCGCACCCGGCGGGTGACCGGATCGAGCCGCAGCACGCCGATCTCGACCGCGCTCTCCAGCGCCTCGGGCAGCCGGCGGCGCAGCACCGAGCGGATGCGCGCCATCAGCTCGGTGGTCGAGAAGGGCTTGGCCAGGTAGTCGTCGGCACCGGCATCGAGCCCCTGCACCATGTCACGCTCGTCGCTGCGCGCGGTCAGCATGATGATCGGCAGGTCGCGGGTGCGGGCGTCGGCCCGCCAGCGCCGCGCCAGCGCCACGCCGGGCTCACCCGGCAGCATCCAGTCGAGCACGACCAGATCGGGCAGCGAATCGCGCACCGCCTGCACCGCCTCGTCGGAGGTGGCCGCGATGCGCACCTCGTGGCCCTCGAAGCGCAGGTTCATCGACAGCAGCTCGGCGATCGCCGCTTCGTCCTCGACGACAAGAATGCGTCCCATGGTGTCATCTTCCGTGTGTTCGGAGCCGAACGCGAAAAATGCGCACGCCCCTGGATCAGCGAATGATGACGACTGTAGGCAGGCGGGATGAAGCTTTCGTGACAAAAGCCTGCCCGCGTGCCGATCCGCACAGGCGCCGCCGCGCGGACCTGCCGGCCTGCGCGGCGCAGAAAATCAGTTTCCTGGGAATATGGAAATCAGCCGATGCGGCCATCCATGAACGCCTGCTGCAGATCGACCAGCTCGTCGAGCACCTCGACCGCAAAACCCCGGCGATCCGGGCGGGAACTGATCAGCAGGCTGTCGAAATAATCCGCCACCGCATGATGGTCGCCCCAGGTCAGGGCCATGCGATTGATGATGTGCGGATGGCGCCGCGCGGTGATCACCGGACGCACCGGCACCGGCAACGACTGCAGCCAGCGGGTGGCAAAGACGGTCAGGCGCTCGCCGCTGGCCGCCTCGACGGGCGTGGACGGCCCCGTGCGGGCAGGTTCGCGGGCTGAAGACATGGAATTCCCGGAATTCTGAGAGGTGTTTCCGGGCGATCCTGCGGATATCCGGTTCATTTGCCCGGGAATCGACGGCGAGGAAACCATCGAAAAGAAGGACTGTCTGAACATGACCGCTCCCGGTAACTGTGTGTGCTTGTGACGATTGTGCATCGTGTTACCGAGAGCCGCCGGAACCGGGGATTGAAAAAGTACCGATTCCGGCAGGGCATTTGCGAGTTTTTTCGATCCTCGCTGCGCATCGGGCAGCACAGGGTCGCCGCAGGACCTCGCCATCCCCGGCACCGGTGATGCCGTCCCGCGCGGATCGGGCGCGCTGGCCGCAGCGCCGATCGGGGCCGGCGCCGCTGGCTACAATCGATCGATCCCGCAAGGGCGCCCCCGGTGGCCGCCCTGCCCTGCATCCTGCTGCCAGCCCTGCGCTGTCCTGCCTGCCTCACTTCATGAGCGACGCGAACCACACCCCCGCCGACGGCTCCGGCCCGGAACACAAGACCAGCAACTTCCTGCGCGCGATCATCGAGCGCGATCTCGAGCAGGGCAGCCACGCCAGCCGCCGCTGGGCCGGCACGCCCGGCGACGGCGCGCACCACGCCGCAGGCGATCCCGACCCGGCGAAGATCCGCACCCGCTTCCCTCCCGAGCCCAACGGCTACCTGCACGTCGGTCACGCCAAGAGCATCTGCCTGAACTTCGGCCTGGCGCGCGACTACGGTGGTGTCTGCCACATGCGCTTCGACGACACCAACCCGGAGAAGGAGGAGAAGGAATACGTCGACTCCATCCTCGACGCGGTGCAGTGGCTGGGCTTTGGCTGGGACTCGTCCTTCGGCGGCAAGACCGAGAGCCATCTCTATTACGCCAGCGACTACTTCGACTTCATGTACCGCGCCGCCGAGGCGCTGGTGCAGGCCGGCCTGGCCTATGTCGACGAGCAGACGCCCGAGCAGATGCGCGCCAACCGCGGCGACTTCACCACGCCCGGCACCGACAGTCCCTTCCGCAGCCGCACGCCGGCCGAGAACCTCGCGCGCTTCCGCGAGATGCGCGACGGCCAGCATGCCGACGGCGCGATGGTGCTGCGCGCGAAGATCGACATGGCCTCGCCCAACATCAACCTGCGCGATCCGGCCATCTACCGCATCCGCCGCGCCACGCACCACAACACCGGCGACCGCTGGTGCATCTACCCGATGTACACCTTCGCGCACCCGATCGAGGACGCGCTGGAGAACATCACCCACTCGATCTGCACGCTCGAGTTCGAGGACCAGCGCCCGTTCTACGACTGGCTGCTCGACAAGCTCGCCGAGCTGAGGCTGCTGGCGCGTCCGCTGCCGCGCCAGTACGAGTTCGCGCGCCTGAACCTGACCTACGTCATCACCAGCAAGCGCAAGCTCGCGCAGCTGGTCAACGACGGCCATGTCAGCGGCTGGGACGACCCGCGCATGCCCACCATCGTCGGCCTGCGCCGGCGCGGCTACACGCCGGAAAGCATCCAGCTCTTCGCCGAGCGCATCGGCGTGACCAAGGCCGACAGCTGGATCGACTACTCGACGCTGGAGATCGCGCTGCGCGACGACCTGGAGAGCAAGGCGCACCGCGGCATGGCGGTGCTCGACCCGGTCAAGCTCGTGCTGACGAACTGGGACGAGGTGATGGGCGCGGGCCACCTGGAGCCCTGCGCGCTGCCGGCCCTGCCCCATGTCGCCGAGGGCCAGACGCCGCCGCCGGCGCGCGAGTTCACCATCGGCCGCGAGGTCTGGATCGAGCGCGAGGACTTCGCCGAGGTGCCGCCCAAGGGCTACAAGCGCCTGTTCCCCGGCAACAAGGTGCGCCTGAAGGGCGGCTTCGTGGTCGAGTGCACCGGCTGCGAGAAGGACGCCGAGGGCCGCGTGACCGCGGTGCTGGCCACCGTCGTGCCCGACACCAAGAGCGGCACGCCCGGCGCCGACGCGGTCAAGGTCAAGGCCGCCATCACCTGGGTCGGCGTGGCCGACGGCGTGGCCGCCGAGGTGCGCCTGTACGACCGCCTGTTCTCCGACGCGCATCCGGACGCCGGCGGCCGTGACTTCAAGGCCAGCCTGAACCTGGACAGCTGCCGCGTCATCACCGCCTATGTCGAGCCCTCGCTGGCCCAGGCCGCGCCCGACCAGAAGTTCCAGTTCGAGCGCCACGGCTACTTCGTCGCCGACCGCCAGGACCACGCGCCGGGCCGCCCGGTCTTCAACCGCATCACCGGCCTGAAGGACAGCTGGGGCAAGTGAGAGACAATCCACGCCCTCAGCTCGTTCCTCTCAGCTCGTAACCACACGGAGAATCCATGGGTTTCCTCGCAGGCAAGCGCCTTCTGATCACCGGTCTGCTGTCGAATCGCTCGATCGCCTACGGCATCGCCAAGGCCTGCCACCGTGAAGGCGCCGAACTCGCGTTCAGCTATGTCGGCGAACGCTTCAAGGACCGCATCACCGAGTTCGCCGCCGAGTTCGACTCCAAGCTCGTCTTCGAGTGCGACGTCAGCAGCGACGAGCAGATCGAGCGCGTCTTCGCCGACCTGGCGCAGGCCTGGCCGGAAGGCTTCGACGGCTTCGTGCACTCGATCGGCTTCGCGCCGCGCGAGGCCATCGCCGGCGACTTCCTCGACGGCCTGTCGCGCGAGAGCTTCCGCATCGCGCACGACATCTCGGCCTACAGCTTCCCGGCGATGGCCAAGGCGGCCTTCCCGCACCTGCGCCCGGGCAGCTCGCTGCTGACGCTGAGCTACCTGGGCGCGGTGCGCTTCGTGCCGAACTACAACACCATGGGCCTGGCCAAGGCCTCGCTGGAGGCCAGCGTGCGCTACCTGGCCGCCAACCTGGGCCCGAAGGGCATCCGCGTCAACGGCATCTCGGCCGGCCCGATCAAGACGCTGGCCGCCAGCGGCATCAAGGACTTCGGCAAGCTGCTCAACCAGTTCGCCGGCAACGCGCCGCTGCGCCGCACCGTCACCATCGAGGACGTGGGCAACGTGGCCGCCTTCATGCTGTCGGACCTGGCCGCGGGCATGACGGCCGAGATCAGCTATGTCGATGGCGGCTTCAGCCAGGTCATGATGGGCAGCACGCCCGAAGCCTGAGGCCTGACCCCGGAGAGCCCCGCATGCGCGCCCTGCTGGCCGAAGACGACGCCATCCTCGCCGACGCGCTCGGCACCAACCTGAAGTCGGCCGGCTTCGAGGTCGAGGTCGCCGACAACGGTGCGGTGGCCGAATACCTGCTGACGAAGCAGGCCTTCGACGTCGGCATCATCGACATCGGCCTGCCGCTGGTGGATGGCCTGACGGTGGTGCAGCGGGTGCGCGCGGTCAAGCCGGGGCTGCCGCTGCTGATCCTGACCGCGCTCGACGGGCTGCACAACCGCGTCGCCGGCCTCAACGCCGGCGCCGACGACTACCTGACCAAGCCCTTCGACTTCCCCGAGCTGGAGGCGCGCATCCGCGCGGTGCTGCGCCGCAGCCAGGGTGCGGCGGCGCAGCCGGCCGCACCGGCCGACACGGATGCGGTCAGCGTCGGTCAGCTGCAGTTCGATCGCGACGCGCGGCGCGCCACCATCGCCGGCCAGCCGGTCGAGCTGTCGCCGCGCGAGTGGCTGCTGCTCGACCTGCTGCTGAGCCAGCGCCGCAAGGTGATCACCAAGGAGCAGATCGCCCAGGCCTGGTCGACCGAGGTGTCGGAGAGCGGCGGCCCCAGCTCGCTGGAGGTCTACATCCACCGCCTGCGCCGCAAGCTCGAGGGCTCGGGCGTGGGCATCCGCACCGTGCGCGGCCTGGGCTATCTGCTCGAAACCCAGGACTGACACGCCCTGCCCCGTGCGGCGACACTCGCGGTCGCCATGCCTGTCTTGCCGCAGTCCCTGCTCAACCGCCTGCCGGTCGTCTCGCCCGGCAGCCGCTCGCTGCGCCGTCACCTGCTCGCCTGGCTGCTGCTGCCGCAGCTGGTGCTGTGGCTGGCCGCGGCGGTCATCACGCACCATGTCGCGGCGCGCTATGCCGACCGCGCGATCGACCATGGCCTGTATTTGTCCTCGCGCGCGCTGGCGCGCCAGGTCAAGCCGGTCGACAGCGGCCTGCTGATCGATTTCCCCCGCGCTGCGCGCGACATCATCGAGTCCGACCCGGACGACCGGGTCTACTACATGGTCAGCAGCCCGCCGGGCGAGTTCATCCTCGGCAACCACAAGCTGACGCCACCGGCCGACATCGAGGCCCTGGTGCCCGAGCGACCCTCGTTCTACGACGCCCGCATCGACACGGCCGACGGCGAGGTCACGGTGCGGGTCGCCGCCATCGTGCTGAACTACGGCGAGCCCGGCCGAGGCCAGCGCATGATGGTGCAGGTCGCCAAGAGCCGCGTCAGCCGCGAGGCGCTGGCGCGCGACCTGCTGGTCGACACCGCGCTGCCGCTGCCGCTGTCGCTGCTGGTGCTGGCGATGTCGGCGCTGGTCTGGGCCGGCGTGCGCACCGGGCTGGCGCCGCTGGCACGGCTGCGCGAGGCCGTCAGCGGCCGCGGCCCCGACGATCTGGCGCCGATCGAGCTGGAGTCCGCCCCCGAGGAGGTGCGCGATCTGGCCGCCGCGGTCAACACCCTGCTGGCGGCGGTGCGCGACTCGGTGGCGGCGCAGCAGCGCTTCATCGGCGACGCCGCGCACCAGCTGCGCACGCCGCTGGCCGGCCTGAAGGCCCAGACCGAGCTGGCGCTGAAGGAGACCACGGATCCGGCCCTGCAGGCGCGGCTGCGGCGGGTGCACGAGAGCGCCACCCGCAGCGCCCACCTGATCAACCAGCTGATGACGCTGGCACGCGCCGAGCCGGAATCGGTGGCGCAGATCGGACGCAGCCGCTTCGACCTGCGCCGGCTGGTGCAGGAGCTGACCGCCGAGCTGGTGCCACGCGCGCTGGCCGAAGGCGCCGACCTGGGCATGGACCAGCCCGAGGGCGAGGGCGACACCCCAGGCGAGGAGCCGCCCGCGCTGGCCATCGACGGCAATGCGCTGCTGATCCGCGAGGCGATCGCCAACCTGATCGACAACGCGATCCGCTACGCCGGTCGCCATGCCGAGATCACCGTGCGGGTGCGCGAGGACAGCGCCCGCCGCCGCGCGATCGTCGAGGTCGACGACACCGGCCCCGGCATTCCGGAGGCGCTGCACGGCGCGATCTTCGAGCGCTTCTTCCGCGGCACCCAGGAAGGGCGCGGCTGCGGCCTGGGCCTGGCGATCGTGCGCGAGATCGTCGAGCGCCATCACGGCCGGGTGCAGGTCGCCCGGCTGCATCCGCACGGCACGCGCATGTCGGTCAGCCTGCCGCTGCCCGGGGCGACGCCGCAGGAACGCGGCACCTGAACGGCAGATATCAGGGATTTCACCTAATGTTAATCCTTTAAAGCATCATTAATCTTCATGCCTGTCAGCAGGGACGTGTGCGTACCCTGCGCGAGACACCCACCCACCCCTTGGACTGGAGCAGACATGAAGAAGATGGAGAAGACGACGCGCTTCGCGCGCAACCTGCTGGCCGTGGCGGCCGGCCTGACCGTGGCGGGCCTGGCGCAGGCCGGCGAGGTCGAGGTGCTGCACTGGTGGACCTCCGGCGGCGAGGCCAAGGCCGCGTCGGCGCTGAAGGCGACGCTGCAGGCCAAGGGCCATAGCTGGAAGGATTTCGCGGTGGCCGGCGGTGGTGGTGACTCGGCCATGACGGTGCTGAAGTCGCGCGTGGTCTCGGGCAACGCCCCGGCCGCGGCCCAGATCAAGGGCCCGTCGCTGCAGGAATGGGCCGCCGAGGGCGTGCTGGCCAACATCGACGACGTGGCCAAGGCCGAGAAGTGGGACAGCGTGCTGCCCCCGGTCGTGGCCAACGTCATGAAGTACAAGGGCAACTACATCGCCGCGCCGGTCAACGTGCACCGCGTGAACTGGCTGTGGGCCAACCCGGAAGTGTTCAAGAAGGCCGGCGCCAAGGTGCCGACCACCTGGGACGAGTTCTTCGTCTCGGCCGAGGCGCTGAAGAAAGCCGGCATCATCCCGGTGGCGCACGGCGGCCAGCCCTGGCAGGACTTCACCACCTTCGAGAGCGTGGCGCTGGGCGTCGGCGGCACCGACTTCTACAAGAAGGCCCTGGTGCAGCTCGATCAGGCCACGCTGAAGAGCGCGACCATGGACAAGGTCCTCGAGACCTTCCGCAAGGTCAAGGGCTACACCGACAAGAACGCTCCGGGCCGCGACTGGAACCTGGCGACCGCGATGGTCATCAAGGGCGAGGCCGGCATGCAGCTGATGGGCGACTGGGCCAAGGGCGAGTTCATCGCCGCCGGCAAGGTACCGGGCAAGGACTTCACCTGCGCCGCCGCCCCCGGCACCGCCAAGGCCTTCACCTTCAACGTCGACTCCTTCGCGATGTTCAAGCTGAAGAACGAGGCCAACGTCAAGGCGCAGAAGGATCTGGCCGCCGCGATCATGTCGACAGACTTCCAGGAAGTGTTCAACCTGAACAAGGGCTCGATTCCGGTTCGCCTGAACATGGACCTGGCCAAGTTCGACGACTGCGCCAAGCTCTCGAGCAAGGACTTCGTCGACACCGCCAAGTCGGCCTCGCTGGTGCCCTCGGTCGCGCACGGCATGGCCGTGCCGTCGGCCGCGGCCGGCGCGATCCAGGACGCGGTCAGCCAGTTCTGGAACAGCGACAAGATGTCGGTCGCCGATGCCAAGGCCAAGATCGCCTCGGCCGCGATGACGAAGTGATCACGGCGTGATCCCCGGGCCGGCTGCGGTGTCGCGGCAGGCCCGTGCACCCAGATCATGGCCGCCGTGGCGGCCATGATGCTTTCCGGACCCGGCTCCCGGGTCCGCTCCCCTGCCTCGTCACCACCATGTCCACTCCTTCCGCCGCTGCCCGGCTGGACCACTGGCTGCCGCGCCTCGTGCTGGCGCCCAGCTTCGTCCTGTCGTTCCTGTTCATCTACGGCCTGATCGCCTGGAACGGCTACCTGTCCGTCTCGGCCTCGCGCCTGCTGCCGAACTACGAGTTCGTCGGCCTGCAGCAGTACGAGATCCTGTTCCAGTCGGAGCGCTGGATGGTGGCGCTGAAGAACCTGGGCATCTTCTCGGTGCTGTTCATCGGCATCGGCATGGCGCTGGGCCTGCTGCTGGCGATCCTGCTCGACCAGAAGATCCGCGCCGAAGGCCTGCTGCGCACGATCTACCTCTACCCGATGGCGCTGAGCTTCATCGTCACCGGCACCGCCTGGAAGTGGATCCTGAACCCGGGCCTGGGCCTGGAGCACCTGATGCAGCAGTGGGGCTTCGAGAACTTCCGCTTCGACTGGCTGGTCGACCCCGACATGGCGATCTACACGGTCGTGATCGCCGGCGTCTGGCAGAGCTCGGGCTTCGTGATGGCGCTGTTCCTGGCCGGCCTGCGCGGCATCGACGACTCGATCATCAAGGCGGCGCAGATCGACGGCGCGACGCTGCCGCAGATCTACTGGCGCATCATCATTCCGAGCATGCGGCCGGTCTTCTTCTCGACGCTGATGGTGCTGGCGCACATCGCGATCAAGAGCTTCGACCTGGTGATGGCGCTGACCGCCGGCGGCCCCGGCTTCGCCACCGACGTGCCGGCGACCTTCATGTACACCCACGCCTTCACCCGCGGCCAGATCGGCCTGGGCGCGGCCTCGGCCACCGTGATGCTGGCCACCGTCGCGGCCATCGTCGTGCCCTATCTGTACAGCGAGCTGCGCTCGCAGCGTCGCTGACCCGGCGCCGGCGGAGAGTCCCCTCATGAAAAACGTCCACCGCTTCATCATCTTCGGCCTGCTCGGCGTCTTCGCGCTGTTCTTCCTGCTGCCGTTCTACGTGATGCTCGTGACCTCGCTGAAGGACATGGGCGAGATCCGCGGCGGCAGCCTGCTGGCCCTGCCGGCCGGGCTGAACTTCGAGGCCTGGGGCAAGGCCTGGTCGAGCGCCTGCACCGGCACCGACTGCAACGGCCTGCAGCCCTTCTTCTGGAACTCGATGGCGATGATCATCCCGGCCGTGGCGATCTCCACCACGCTGGGCGCGCTCAACGGCTATGTGCTGACCAAGTGGCGCTTCAAGGGCAGCGAGCTGCTGTTCTCCTTCATGCTGTTCGGCGTGTTCATGCCGCTGCAGGTGGTGCTGCTGCCGATGTCGCAGATCCTGGGCTGGGTCGGCCTGTCGGACTCAATCTGGGGCCTGATCACGGTGCACGTGCTGATGGGCCTGGCCTCGACCACGCTGTTCTTCCGCAACTACTACATCGGGCTGCCCGACGAGCTGATCAAGGCGGCGATGCTCGACGGCGCCGGCTTCTTCCGCATCTTCGTGCGCATCGTGCTGCCGCTGTCGACGCCCATCCTGGTCGTCACGCTGATCTGGCAGTTCACCAACATCTGGAACGACTTCCTGTTCGGGGTGGTCTTCTCCGGCGCCGATTCCAAGCCGATCACGGTGGGCCTGAACAACCTGGCCAACACCTCCAGCTCGGTCAAGGAATACAACGTGGACATGGCCGCCGCGATGATCGCCGCGCTGCCGACGCTCCTCGTCTATGTCGTCGCAGGCAAGTACTTCGTGCGCGGGCTGACCGCCGGCGCCGTCAAGGGTTAAGAAGGATTCAGGATCTCATCATGGGCGCACTTTCCATCCGCAACGTCCGCAAGACCTACAGCGGCGACATCCACATCCTCAAGGGCATCGACCTGGAGATCGAGAAGGGCGAGTTCCTGATCCTGGTGGGCCCGTCGGGCTGCGGCAAGTCGACGCTGCTGTCGATGATCGCCGGCCTCGACAGCCCCACCAGCGGCACCATCCACATCGGCGAGCGCGACGTCACCCACGAGCTGCCGAAGAACCGCGACATCGCCATGGTGTTCCAGAGCTACGCGCTCTACCCGAACATGAACGTGGCCGAGAACATCGCCTTCGGCCTGGAGATGCGCAAGGTGCCGAAGGCCGAGCGCGAGAAGGCGGTGGCCCGCGTGGCCAAGATGCTGCAGATCGAGCACCTGCTCGAGCGCAAGCCCGGCGCGCTCTCCGGCGGCCAGCGCCAGCGCGTGGCCATGGGCCGCGCCCTGGCGCGCGATCCGGCGCTGTTCCTGTTCGACGAGCCGCTGTCCAACCTCGACGCCAAGCTGCGCGTGGAGATGCGCGCCGAGATCAAGCAGCTGCACCAGCGCACCAAGACCACCACCGTCTACGTCACCCACGACCAGGTCGAGGCGATGACGCTGGGCGACCGCATCGCGGTGATGCAGGGCGGCGTGGTGCAGCAGTTCGGCACGCCCGACGACATCTACAGCCGCCCGGCCACCGTCTTCGTGGCCGAGTTCATCGGCTCGCCGGCGATGAACATGCTGCGCGGCACCGCGGCCGCCGGCGGCGTGTCGGTGGGCGGCACGCTGCTGGCCACCCACGCCGAGCACCAGGCGGCGGCCCCGGCCGGCCGCAAGGTGATCTACGGCCTGCGTCCGGAGAAGATCAGCTTCGCCGCCAGCGGCCTGGCCGGCGAGATCACCATGCTGGAGCCGACCGGCCCGGAGACCTATGTGTCGGTGAAGACCGCCGCTGGTGCGGTGGTGGTGCGGCTGGCCGGCCATGTGGCCGAGCAGGTCGGCGACACGGTGCACCTGAGCTGGTCGACCGACGCGGTCCACCTGTTCGACGGCGAGACCGAGAAGCGCCTGGGCCGCTGAAGCCCCGCCCGGCTTGTTCTGGGCACGAAACCTGCGGCGCGCTAGGATGGCGCGCCGCAGCCGTTTCCGGCCGGCGCCTGTTCTTCCCTGCCCTTCCTCCCCGACTGACGTCCCCGCAGATGAGCTCCCGTTCGCCCTACCCCCGCCTCGTGGCCGACATCGGCGGCACCAATGCCCGCTTCGGCTGGATCGCGCATGACGGCGCCGCGATCGACCAGATCCGCACCCTGCCCTGCGCCGAGCACGCGACGCTGGCCGACGCGGTGCGCGCCTATCTCGCCGGCACCGGCCTGGGCCAGCCCGGCTCGATGGCGATGGGCATCGCCAATCCGGTCACCGGCGACGAGATCCGCATGACCAACCACCACTGGGGCTTCTCGATCTCCGGGCTGCAGGCCGATCTGGGCCTGCAACGGCTGGTGGTGATCAACGACTTCACCGCGCTGGCGCTGGCGCTGCCTTCGCTGCAGCCGCACGAGCTGCGCCAGGTCGGCGGCGGCAGCGCCCGCCCGCAGGCGCCGATCGCGCTGATCGGCCCGGGCACCGGCCTGGGCGTGTCGGGCCTGCTGCCGGCGGGCGACCAGTGGGTCGCGCTGGCCGGCGAAGGCGGCCATGTGACGCTGGCGGCCGGCGACGCGCGCGAGGAGGCGATCATCGCGGTGCTGCGCCAGCGCTACGGCCACGCCTCGGCCGAGCGCGCGATCTGCGGCGCCGGTCTGGTGGCGCTGTACGAGGCCGTCTGCCAGCTCGACGGCGTGGCCGCGACCGCCTCCACCCCGGCCGACGTCAGCCGTCGCGCGCTCTCGGGCGAGTGCGCCCGCAGCGTCGAGGCCGCCACGCGCTTCTGCGCGCTGCTGGGCAGCGTCGCGGGCAATCTGGCGCTGACGCTGGGCGCGCTGGGCGGCGTCTACATCGGCGGCGGCATCGTGCCGCGCCTGGGCGAATTCTTCGATCGCTCGCCCTTCCGCGCCCGCTTCGAGGCCAAGGGCCGCTTCCAGGCCTATCTGGCGCAGATGCCAGTCTTCGTCATCGACGCCAGCGTGTCGCCGGCGCTGCTGGGCGTGGCGCGGGCGCTGGATCAGGATCTCTGAACCGGCCACGCCGCCGTCAGGTCAAGAAAAAAGCCGCGGCACCCACCGCGGCTTTTTTGCGTTTTGCGGATCGCCCGATGCGCAGACACATCCGGCGATGCCGACGATCAGAGCGCGTAGGTCGGCAGCTCGGTGCTCTCGTAGCTGGCGAACGGCGCAAAGGCCTTCACCTCCGGCTTGGCCCAGCTGCCGTCGCTGTTCTTCGTCAGCACGACCCTGACCGGGAAGGTCAGCTTGGTCTGCTGCACGAACTCGGGCAGATCGGTGTAGGCGAAGGTCTTGGAGTAGACCTCGCCGGACTTCGCCGTCGCGATCTGCAGGGTGATCGGCGTCAGCGAAGGAATCTGGGCATGCACGCGGGTCACGGCGATCCAGTAGGTACCGGGCAGCAACTTGCTCTCGTCGCAGGAAGCGTAGTAGTGCTCCGGACCGGTGTCCGACAGCGATGTGCCCTTGCCATCCTTGTCCAGATAGCCGGCATAGCCCTGCTTGGAGACATCACCGCCGCCGCCCTTGCCCGGGTCGCCAGTGGTCGAGAAGTGCACCCACTGCACATAGCTGCTGCTGGTCTGCGGCGGCGTCGGCTCGATCACATGCAGGTCGAAGTCATTCTTCAGCGCGTTGCCGTTGGCATCGGTGCCGTAGGCATTGGACGGCACCGACCACGACAGCGTGGCGGTGAAGAAGCCCTGGTTGTTGTGCAGACCGCTCGGGGTCTGAAGCGCCGCCATCTTCTCGGTCAGCGCGGTGACGGTGCTCTCGACGGGACGGCTGGTGAGCGACAGGCGCAGCGCGGAGCTGTTGCTCGGCGAACCGATGGCCGTGAAGCTCTGGTCGGCGAACAGCGTACCCTGGCTGCCCAGGCTGGCGAGCGTGACCTTCTGGCGCTCGGTGTAGAGCGCCTGGATGCAGGCCTTCTGCGTGTTGCCGACCGTGGTCAGCGCGCTCACGGAGGCCGCCTTCTGGCTCGTCACCTGCTCCGCGAAGGACGAGGTCAGCGCGGTGAAGCGGCTGTCGCCGGTGCGGCCGGCCAGCGTGCTCCAGGCCGAGCCGTCACCACCCAGGAAGTCCCAGAAGTATTCCCAGTGCGCGCTCAGCGCGCCGTCGAGCGCGCTGCGGTAGGCACTGGCCAGCGCCTGCAGCTGGGTCGGGGTCAGGCTGTAGAAGGTCTCGTAGCGGACCGGCTCGCTGTTGATCGTCTCGACGCTGCCGGTGTTGCGGCCATGCCGTGCGATGCGCATCGCGGCGCGCTGCGCATCGGCATCATCCGGCAGCGCCAGCGTGTCGTTGTAGTAGGCGACGACATAGCCGCCTGCCGCATCGCAGATCGAAGTCGTGGCCGCGGTGGCCGTGCCCGCCAGCATCGCCAGGCCGGCTGCGCCCGCCAGCGCGTGACGCAGGAAGTTGTGCTTGCTCTTCAGCATGATCTTCATCGTGTCGCTCCCGGTCGGTGTCAGTTGCTGCTGGTGCAGCCGGTGCCTTCGGGGGCACGCACGACGGTGTCGTTGACCGCAGCGGCGTAGGCCAGATAGGCCGAGGCGCGGGCGTCGGTGTTGAGGGTCACGCGGCGCACATCGGCCACCGCCTTGTAGCCGGCGTCGATCGAGGCGGCGCTCTGCATCACGCATTCGACCGCATCGCTGGCGGCGGTGCGCGCCGTGCGCAGCGCATCGGCGTCGCTCGTGCTGACCGTGATCGCGCCCTGATAGGCGCGGGCCAGCTGGGTCGCGGCCGCGCTCATCGCGCTGGTGTAGCCCTGGCTGCCGATCCAGGTGGCGACATCGTCGCGCACGCCGTCGGCATTGGCATCGGCGCCGGCAGCAGCACTGCCACGATCCAGCGCCAGCGTCGAGCCCGACACGCCCGCCATCACCTCAGTGGTGGTCTTTGCCGTCGGCGCGGTCACCTCGCTGCCACCGCCACCACCCCCGCCGCAGCCGGCCAGCAGGCCGAGCGTCAGCAGCGCCCCCATCATCGACAACTTCTTCATGATCATCGTTTCCCAGCAGGTCACTCGATGGCCGGGAACCCGTTCAGGCTCATTTGCAGAGCCTGCCCGGAGCTCGCTCCCGACCGATGAGGCATTCTGGAACCGGTGAAGAAGGAGCTTTACCCTTCATTTCAGGGGGTGATGTCGAGGCTTTTCCAATATTGCGACTTATTGGGCGTCCGATCCCCCCTGAGCCACGCGCAAAGAAGCCACAAGCTGGAGCAAACCTTCCTCATCCAGGATCGGCAGGCTCAGGGATTGAGCCTTGTCAAGCTTCGATCCAGCCTCCGCACCCGCCACGACATAGCTCGTCTTCTTCGAGACCGAGCTGCTGACCTTGCCGCCAGCGGCCTCGATCAGGTCCTTGGCCTGGTCGCGGCCCATCGTCGGCAGGGTGCCGGTCAGCACGAAGGTCAGGCCCGCCAGCGGCAGGCTCTGCACCGGCGGCGCGCCCTCGTGCTCGTCCCAGGTGACACCCGCGGCGCGCAGCTGCTCGACCACCTCGCAGTTATGCGGCTGGTCGAAGAAGGTGCGCAGGCTCGCCGCCACGATCGGGCCGACGTCGGGCACCTCGAGCAGTTGCTCGGGCGGAGCGTCCATCAGCCGGTCGATGCTGCCGAAATGCCGCGCCAGCGCCTTGGCGGTCGACTCGCCCACATGGCGGATGCCCAGCCCGAACAGGAAGCGCGCCAGCGTGGTGCGGCGGCTCTTCTCCAGCGCATCGACCAGGTTCTGCGCGCTCTTGTCGCCCATGCGCTCCAGCGCGGCGAGCTTGAGAACGCCCAGCTTGTAGAGCTCGGGCAGCGTGCGGATCAGGCCGCTGTCGACCAGCTGGTCGACCACCTTGTCGCCCAGGCCCTCGATGTCCATCGCGCGCCGGCCGGCGAAGTGCAGCAGCGCCTGCTTGCGCTGCGCCGGGCAGAACAGGCCGCCGGTGCAGCGCCAGTCGGCCTCGCCTTCCTCGCGCACGATGTCGCTGGCGCAGACCGGGCAGCGGCCCTGCAGGCGCAGGTAGAGGTCGAAGGGCGCGCCGGCGTCCGGCGGGCGGCGCTCCGGCACCACGCCGACCACCTCGGGAATCACGTCGCCGGCGCGGCGCACGATCACCGTGTCGCCGACGCGCACGTCCTTGCGGCGCGTCTCGTCCTCGTTGTGCAGCGTGGCGTTGCTGACGGTGGTGCCGCCGACGAAGACCGGCTCGAGCTTGGCCACCGGCGTGAGCTTGCCGGTGCGCCCGACCTGGATGTCGATCGCCAGCACCCGCGTCAGCTGCTCCTGCGCCGGGTACTTGTGCGCCACCGCCCAGCGCGGCTCGCGGGTCTTGAAACCGAGCTGCTGCTGCAGCGCCCGGTCATCGACCTTGTAGACCACGCCGTCGATGTCGAAGGGCAGCGCATCGCGCTTCGCGCCGATCGCGGCATGGAAGGCGACCAGCCCGTCGGCCCCCTCGGCCACGACCCGGTCGGCGCAGACCGGCAGGCCCATCGCCGCGAAGGCATCCAGCAGCCCGGCATGGGTCGCAGGGAGGTCCCAGCCCTGCACGTCGCCCAGACCGTAGGCGAAGAAGCTCAGCGGGCGCTGCGCCGTCACCGCCGGATCGAGCTGGCGCACCGCACCGGCGGCGGTGTTGCGCGGGTTGACGAAGGTCTTCTCGCCCTTCTGGCGCTGGGCCTCGTTGAGCCGCTCGAAGTCGTCGCGGCGCATGTAGACCTCGCCGCGAACCTCGATCACCGGTGCGTCGACCCCCGTCAGTCGAAGGGGGATCTGGCCGATCGTGCGGATGTTCTGGGTGACGTCCTCGCCGGTCTCGCCGTCACCGCGCGTGGCGGCCTGCACCAGCACGCCAGCTTCATAGCGCAGGTTGATCGCCAGGCCGTCGAACTTCAGCTCGGCCGCGTAACGCACCGGCGGGTCGGACTCGGCGAGCTTCAGTGCCGAGCGCACCCTCTCGTCGAAGGCGATGGCGCCCTGCGATGTGGTGTCCGTCTCGGTCTCGATCGACAGCATCGGCACGGCATGCCGCACCGGCGACAGGCCGTCGAGCACCGCACCGATCACACGCTGCGTCGGCGAGTCGGGCGGGCGCAGGCCGGGGTCGGCGGCCTCCAGCGCCTGCAGCTCGGCGAACAGGCGGTCGTACTCGGCGTCCGGGATCTCCGGCGCGTCGAGCACGTAGTAGCGGTGGGCGTGGTGGTGGAGCTGGCGGCGCAGCGCGGCCGCGCGCAGGGCGGCCGGATCATCGGAGAAGAGATCGGTCTGGGACATGCGCGCCAGTGTAGGCGCGGCACGCCCTCGGCCGAATCTTCAGCGGTTCAGCTGAACAGGCGGCGCGTGACCGGCGCACCGGCCGGCAGGCCGAACTCCTCGAGCTTGTCGTACAGGCCGTCGAGGTCCTCGCGGATCATCGCGAAGGACTCGGCATGGAGGCGCTGGCCGGAATCGTCGGTCACCTCGGCATCGAGCGAGATCGCCAGCGCCTGGCCGGCCGCGCACCAGGCGTTGAAGGGCTGGTCCTGGCGCGGCGTCTGCGGCACGTCGAAGATCAGCGACATCTGGTCGACCCAGACCTGGCCGGGATCGTCGGCCAGCGCGGCCTGGGCATCCAGGCACAGCTCCAGCACCGGCGGCGCGCCTTCGGTGCGGCCGGGCAGCACCAGTCGGCCCGGTGTCGGTCCGTCGACGAAGCCATGGCGGGCGGCATGCTGCTGCACCCAGCTCAGCGGCCAGCTGCCGCGCCGGGCCTGCAGGCGCATCGCCAGCTGGGCGTCATGGTTGACCGCGATATGGTCGAGCACCCTGGCCCGCGCCACCACCTCGAGCATGTCGGGGAAAAGCGCCTCGCCGCCGAGCGCGTCGGCGCAGGCCTGGATCTTCTGCACGAACTCGGAATACTCGATCTCGTTGATCGCGCCGCCCCGGTTGACCTGCTGCACGCCGGCCTGCAGCGCGCTGTAGCGGGCCGGGGCGGCCAGGGGCTCCCATTGGCCGGTCTCGGCGTGGCGACCCTCGATCAGGAAGGGCTTGCTTCCGGCGCGGCGGGTCGGCGGCACCTGCGCGAGCACCTGCTCGGCCGACAGCGGCGCGTCCAGCCCGATCGGCACGATCGCGTCGATCAGCGCGTCGATGCGCGCCGAGCTGCTGTGCCGGCGCGGCGGATGCGCCAGCGCGGCCGGCACCTCGCTCAGGCGCTGCTCGATCGGCGCCACCGGCGGGACGGCCGGGGCGGGCACGATCGCCTCCATCGCCGGTTCCCGGACAGCCGCCGGCTCGCGCGGCAGCGCATCGAAGACCGCCGGCCGGGTGGAGGCCGGCTCCGGCCCGAAGCTCGGCTCGAGCGCCATCGGCACGGTGCCCGGGCCGGAATCGGACGCATCGGGCGGCGGCAGCGGCGGGGTGTCGGAGGTGGTGCCGGCCGGAGCAGCGGTCGGCCGGGCACGGCCAGCAGCCCGACGCGTCTGCCAGGCGCCATGCCCGATCACCCCGGCGAGCACCAGGCCACCGATGATGGCCAACCAGATTTGCAGCGAATTCATCGGACCCTGTTTTCCTTGTCTTCAGTCGTGTCGTTGCTCGCGCAGCGCCGCAGCCCTGCCAGGCACAGGCTCATCTCATGAGTCCGCCATCGAGACGGCGGCTTCCATGTCGACGGCGACGATGCGCGAGACCCCCTGCTCCTGCATTGTCACCCCGATGAGCTGTTCTGCCATTTCCATCGCTATTTTGTTATGCGAGATGAACAGGAACTGCGTCTGATCAGACATCTTGCGCACGAGGCGGGCATATCGCTCGGTATTGGCGTCGTCCAGTGGCGCATCCACCTCGTCGAGCAGGCAGAACGGCGCCGGATTGAGCTGGAAGATCGCGAAGACCAGCGCGATGGCAGTCAGCGCCTTCTCGCCGCCCGACAGCAGGTGGATGGTCGAATTCTTCTTGCCCGGCGGCTGCGCCATGACCTGCACGCCGGCGTCGAGGATCTCCTCGCCGGTCATCACCAGCCGGGCGGTGCCGCCGCCGAACAGCGACGGGAACATCTGCCCGAAGCCCGCATCGACACGGTCGAAGGTGCTGCGCAGCAGGTCGCGCGTCTCGGCGTCGATCTTGCGGATCGCCTCCTCCAGCGTCTGCATCGCCTCCTGCAGGTCGGCGTTCTGCGCGTCCAGGAAGCCCTTGCGCTCGCGCGCCGAGCCCAGCTCCTCGAGCGCGGCCAGGTTGACCGCGCCCAGCGCGTTCATCTCGCGCTGCAGCCGGTCGATCTCGGCCTGCAGGCCGTGCAGGCGCACGCCGTCGCGGTCGATGCCCTCGGCCAGAACGATCAGATCGACGCCGGCGGCCTGCAGCTGCTCCATGAACTGCGCCCCGCCCAGCGAGGCGGCCTGCTCCTCGAGCTGCAGCCGGGTGATGTCGTCGCGCAGCGGCTGCAGCTCGCGCTCGAGCGCGCCGCGGCGCTCGTCGTGCTGGCGCAGTTGCAGCGTGAGTTCCTCATGGCGCGAGCGCACGCCCGACAAGGCCTGCTCGCGCTCGATGCGCACTTCCAGCGCCTCCTGCAGGCCCTCGGTGGCGGAGGCCTCGTCGAAGTCATCGAGCTCGAGCCGCAGCTGGCTCTCGGTCTGGGTGGCGGCCTGGATCTGCTGCGCGGCCGTCTCGATGGCGCGCTGCAGCTCGCTGCGGCGCGCCTCCAGCGCGCGGGCGCCGAACTGCGCCTCCTGCGCGCCGCGCTCGAGCCGGCGCAGTTGCTCGCGCGCATCGCCCAGGCGCCGCTCGGCCTCCAGCACGCGGTCCTCGGCGGCGACCTGCGCCTCCTGCGCATCGCCGAGCTGCAGATCAAGCTCCTCCAGCCGGGCCTGGTCGGTCTGGCGGCGCTCCTCGATGTCCTCGGCCTGCCGGTCGATCTCGGCGATCTCGGCGTCGAGCTGCTCGCGCCGGCGGGTGGCCTGCTCGGCCTGCTGCGCCAGGCGCAGCACCTCGACCTGGAGCTGGTGCGCGCGCGACTGCGTCTCGCCCGCCTCGCGCCGGGCGCCGGCGAGCTGGCGCGCGGCCTCGGCGGCCGCGGCCTCGGCGCGCACCTGCGCGTCGCGCGCGCCGTCGGCCAGCAGCACCTGCGCGCGGGTCTGGCGGTCGAGCTGCTCGATCTCCTGCGCGCGCGCCAGCAGGCCCGACTGCTCGGAGTCCGGCGCGTGGAAGGCCACCGCATGGCGGCTGACCGCGTGGCCGGCCGGCGTCAGGATCAGCTCGCCCGGGCGCAGCCGCTCGCGCAGCAGCAGCGCGGCCGCCAGATCCGGCGCGGTGCGGCAGCCCGCCAGCCAGTCTTCCAGCAGCCCGGAGAGCGCGACATCGCCCAGGCGCAGCCGCGAGGCCAGCGTCGGCAGCGGCAGGCGCTGCGCATCCTCGGTCAAGGCCTCCGTGCGGCCGGCCTCGGCCAGGCTGCAGAACACCAGCCGCGCCGGCGGCGGATCGGCCTCGAAGGCGCGCACCGTCTCGACCCGGCCGATCTCCAGCGCCTGCAGGCGCTCGCGCAATGCCGCCTCCAGCGCGCTTTCCCAGCCCGGCTCGACCTGCAGCCGCGTCCACAGCGCCGCCAGCCCGTCCAGGCCGTGACGCGCCAGCCACGGCGGCAGCCGCCCGCCGCGCTGCACCTTCTCCTGCAGCGCGCGCAGGGCGTCGAGCCTGGCGGCCAGCTCGGCGCGGCGGGCCGCCTCGGCGCTGGCGAGCTGCTGCGCGGCGCGGCGCTGCTCCTCCAGCTCGGGCAGCTGCTCGGTCAGCGCCGCCAGACGCTCCTCGGCCTGGGCCTGCAGGTCGCGCGCCTCCTCGAGCTGCGCCTGCAGCAGCGCCAGCCGCTCGGCGTCCGGCGCGGCGAGCTGGCGACGCTCGGCGCCGAGGCGCTCGCGGCGCAGCTCGAACTCGCGGCGGCGCTCGTCGAGGTGGCGCGACTGCGCCGCCAGCAGCTGGATCTGCTGCTGCACGCCGGTGGCGCGCGCGCGCTGGGCGCCGGCCTGCTGCACGGCCTGGCGCAGCCGCTCCTCGGCCGCCGGCAGCGCCTCGGCCTGCTCCTCGAGCTGCGCGGCCAGCACGGCCGCCTGCTCCTCAGCCTCGATCTGGCGACCGGCCAGGTCCTCGAGCTGCGCCTGCGCCTCGGCCTGACGCTCGACCCACTGCGCGGCCTGGGCCTGGGCCTCCATCAGCCGCTGCTGGCTGCGCCGGCGCGCGTCGGCGACATGGCGGATGCGCTCCTCCAGCCGGCTGACCTGCATCGCCGCCTCGGCCAGACGGCCCTGGGCGATGTGCAGCGCGTCGTTGGATTCGTAGTGCGACTGGCGCAGCGCCTCCAGCGCCGCCTCGGTGTGGCGCAGCTCGGCCAGCCGCGCCTCCAGCGCGTTGGTGGCCGCCAGCACCGCCTCGCGCACCCGCTGCTGCTCGCCGGTGGCGTCGCGGTGCTTCAGGAACCAGAGCTGGTGCAGCTTGAGCGTGCCGGCCTGCTGCAGGTCGCGGAAGCGCTGCGCCACCTGCGCCTGCGCCTCGAGCTTGCCGAGATTGGCATCGAGCTCGCGCAGGATGTCCTCGACCCGGGTCAGGTTCTCGCGGGTATCCTTCAGGCGGCTCTCGGTCTCGCGGCGGCGCTCCTTGTACTTGGAGACGCCCGCAGCCTCCTCCAGGAACAGGCGCAGCTCCTCGGGGCGGCTCTCGATGATGCGGCTGATCGTGCCCTGGCCGATGATGGCGTAGGCGCGCGGGCCCAGGCCGGTGCCCAGGAACACGTCCTGCACGTCGCGCCGGCGCACTGGCTGGCTGTTGATGTAGTACTGGCTGGTGCCGTCGCGGGTCAGCACCCGGCGCACCGCGATCTCGGCGTACTGGTTCCACTGGCCGCCGGCGCGCGCCGAGGCGTTGTCGAAGATCAGCTCGACGCTGGCGCGCGCGGCGGGCTTGCGCTGGCCCGAGCCGTTGAAGATCACGTCCTGCATCGACTCGCCGCGCAGCTCGCTGGCCTTGCTCTCGCCCAGCACCCAGCGCACCGCGTCCATGATGTTGGACTTGCCGCAGCCGTTCGGGCCGACCACGCCCACCAGCTGGCCCGGCAGCTGGAAATGGGTCGGATCGGCAAAGGACTTGAAGCCCGCGAGCTTGATCGAGTTCAGGCGCATCGGCCGCAAGTCTTTGATTTGAAAGTGATTTTCCCGCAACCATCCATCACGGGGCGGGCGCGATGATAGCACCGGGCCCTGACCGGGTCGGGCGCGAGCCGGACACAGGCCGGATACCGGATAATCCGGCACCCATGAACCCCCTGCTCACGCGTCTTCAGCCCTACCCCTTCGAGCGCCTGCGCGCGCTGACCAAGGATGTCCGACCGAACCCGGATCTCGCGCCGATCAGCCTGGGCATCGGCGAGCCCAAGCATCCGACGCCGGAGTTCCTGAAGCTCGCGCTGACGCACTCGCTCGACGGTCTGGCGGCCTACCCGGCCACCGCCGGCCTGCCGGCGCTGCGCCGCGCCTGCGCCGGCTGGATCGCGCGCCGCTACGGCGTCACGCTCGACGCCGACACCGAGATCCTGCCGGTCAACGGCTCGCGCGAGGCGCTGTTCTCGCTGGCGCAGACCGTCATCGACCCCAGCCGCGACCGCGAGCGCGGCGGCCCGGTCGTCGTCTGCCCGAACCCGTTCTATCAGATCTACGAAGGCGCGGCCTACCTGTCGGGCGCCACGCCGGTCTTCGCCAACAGCGATCCGGCGCGCAACTTCGCCGCCGACTGGTCGCAGATCGATGACGAGACCTGGTCGCGCACGCAGCTGCTCTATGTCTGCTCGCCCGGCAACCCGACCGGCGCGGTGGTGCCGATGGAGGAATGGGAGCAGCTCTTCGCGCTCTCCGACCGCCACGGCTTCGTCATCGCCTCCGACGAGTGCTACTCCGAGATCTACTTCCGCGACGAGCCGCCGCTGGGCGCGCTGCAGGCCGCCCAGCGCCTGGGCCGCGGCCTCGAGCGCCTGGTGGTGCTGACCAGCCTGTCCAAGCGCTCTAACGTGCCGGGCCTGCGCTCGGGCTTCGTCGCTGGCGACCCGGCGCTGCTGAAGGCTTTCCTGCTCTACCGCACCTACCACGGCAGCGCCATGAGCACCACGGTGCAGCAGGCCAGCATTCCCGCCTGGGACGACGAGACGCATGTGGTCGAGAACCGCGAGATGTACCGGCGCAAGTTCGCGCAGGTCACGCCGGTGCTGGCCGAGGTGATGGACGTGGCGCTGCCCGACGCCAGCTTCTACCTGTGGGCCCGGGTGCCCGAGGCGGTCTGCGGCGGCAGCGACACCGCGTTCACCCGCGAGCTGCTGGCTCAATACAATGTCGCGGTGCTGCCGGGCAGCTACCTCGCGCGCGAGGCCCACGGCATCAACCCCGGCGCCGGCCGGGTGCGCATGGCGCTGGTGGCCGGCGTCGACGAGTGCCTGGAGGCCGCGCACCGCATCGCCGCCTTCATCCGCGCCAACACCGCATCCTGATCCTGCGTTCCGACCCGGGCGCTGCGGCGCCCCTCCCCTTCCTTCGACTCCCTTCCGAGAGATCCCCATGTCCGACCTGAGCCAACTGCAATCCGTCATCGAAGCCGCCTGGGAAGACCGCGCGAACCTGTCCGTCGCCGCCGCCCCGGCCGAGATCCGCGAAGCCGTGGCCCACGCCATCGCCGAGCTCGACGCCGGCCGCCTGCGCGTGGCCAGCCGTGAAGGCGTCGGCCAGTGGACCGTGCACCAGTGGCTGAAGAAGGCGGTGCTGCTGAGCTTCCGCCTGAACGACAACGTGCCGATGGGCGAAGGCGCGCTGACCTTCTTCGACAAGGTGCCGACCAAGTTCGGCGGCCTGTCCGAGGAGCAGCTGCGCGCCACCGGCGTGCGCGTGGTGCCGCCGGCCGTCGCCCGCCGCGGCAGCTTCGTCGCGCCCGGCGCGATCCTGATGCCGTCCTACGTCAACATCGGCGCCTATGTCGACGCCGGCACCATGGTCGACACCTGGGCCACCGTCGGCTCGTGCGCGCAGATCGGCAAGAACGTGCACCTGTCGGGCGGCGTCGGCATCGGCGGCGTGCTGGAGCCGCTGCAGGCCAACCCGACCATCATCGAGGACAACTGCTTCATCGGCGCGCGCTCCGAAGTCGTCGAAGGCGTGATCGTCGAGGAGCACTCGGTGCTGGGCATGGGCGTGTACCTCGGCCAGTCGACCCCGATCTTCGACCGCGCCACCGGCGAGATCTCCTACGGCCGCGTGCCCTCGGGCTCGGTGGTGGTCAGCGGCAACCTGCCCAAGAAGGCCGCCAACGGCGCCGACTACAGCATGTACGCCGCGATCATCGTCAAGCGCGTCGACGCGCAGACCCGCTCCAAGACCAGCATCAACGACCTGCTGCGCGACTGATCGCCCGAGCGATCGACCGAGCGATCGACCGCGCCGCACCGGAACACGAAGGGGGAAGAAGACGATGAACGGCACGCGCAACATGGAGCGCATCCTGCGGCTGATGGCCGAGAAACGCGCCTCCGACGTGTTCCTGTCGGCCAACATGCCGGTGCTGATCAAGATCCACGGCCAGATCCTGCAGCTCACGCAGGAGCCGCTGGGTCCGAACCAGCCACGCCAGCTGCTGGCCGAGCTGCTCGGCGCCACGCAGCTCGAGGAGCTCGACGAGACCGGCGAGCTCAATGTCGGCGTGCCGATCGTCGGGCTGGGCACCTTCCGGCTGTCGGCCTTCAAGCAGCGCGGCACCATCGCGGGCGTGTTCCGCTTCATGCCGACCGAGATCCCGGCGCTGGAGACGCTCTTCCTGCCCGACATCCTGGCGACGCTCGCGCTGGCCAAGCGCGGCCTGGTGCTGATGGTGGGCGCCACCGGCACCGGCAAGAGCACCACGATGGCCTCGATGATCCAGCACCGCAACCGCCAGGTCGCCGGCCACATCCTGACCATCGAGGATCCGATCGAGTTCCTGTTCACCAACCACAAGTCGGTGGTGAACCAGCGCGAGGTCGGCCGCGACGTGCAGTCGCTGCAGATCGGCCTGAAGAACGCGATGCGCCAGGCGCCCGACTGCATCTTCATCGGCGAGATCCGCGACCGGGAGACGATGAGCGCGGCACTCTCCTACGCGCTCTCCGGCCACCTGGTGCTGTCGACGATGCACGCCAACAACAGCCACCATGCGCTGGGCCGCATCCTGTCCTTCTACTCGCCCGAGGCGCGGCCGGCGCTGCAGTCCGATCTGGCCGCCGGCCTGCGCGCGATCGTCTCGCAGCGGCTGCTGCGCTCGACCCAGGGCGGGCGCACGCCGGCCGTCGAGGTGCTGCTCAACACCCAGCTGGTCTCCGAGATGATCGACCAAGGCAACCTCTCAGGCGTCAAGGACGCGATGGAGCGGCTGATGGCCGAGGGCTCGCAGACCTTCGAGCAGGACATCGCCCGGCTGATCACCGAGGGCCTGGTCACCCGGGACGAGGGCGTGGCCCATGCCGACTCGCCGACCAACCTGCTGTGGCGGCTGCAGAACGACATGGCGCCCGGACGCCGGCCCGCCGACGAGGAGCCCGAGGCCGAAGCCGGCCCCTCCTTCACCGAGATCGAGCTCGACGTGGTGCCCGAGCCCCGCCGCGGCACGGCGACCGGTGCGATGCCGATGAGCGGCATCACCCCGCCGGGCCGTGCGGCCGTCGGTCTGACCCCGCGCCCTTTCCCTGCCAAGCAGCGCTGAGCGCTGATCGGCCTTCTCCCGCTTCTCCGCCGTCCATGCACCTGCCCACCCTCACGCTGCTGGAGCAGCTCATCGCCCGCCGCTCGGTCACGCCCGACGACGCCGGCTGCCAGGCGCTGATCGCCGCCGAGCTGCGCCCGCTCGGCTTCGACTGCCACGACCTGCCCTTCGGCCCGGACGACTTCCGCGTCAGCAACCTCTGGGCCAAGCGCCGGGGCACCGGCGGCGAGGGCCCCACGCTGGTCTTCGCAGGCCACACCGACGTGGTGCCCACCGGCCCGGTGGCGCTGTGGAGCTCCGACCCCTTCGTGCCGACGCACCGCGACGGCCGGTTGTGGGGCCGGGGCAGCGCCGACATGAAGACCTCGCTGGCGGCGATGGTCGAGGCGGTGCGCGAGTTCGTCGCCGCCCACCCCGACCACCGCGGCGCCATCGCCTTCCTGCTCACCAGCGACGAGGAAGGCCCGGCGCGCGACGGCACCGTCAAGGTCTGCGACTGGCTGGAGGCCCGCGGCGAGCGGCTCGACGCCTGCATCGTCGGCGAGCCGACCTCGGTCGAGCGCCTGGGCGACATGGTCAAGAACGGCCGGCGCGGCTCGATGTCGGGCCGGCTGACGGTGCGCGGCGTGCAGGGCCACATCGCCTATCCGCATCTGGCGAAGAACCCGATCCACCTGGCAATGCCGGCGCTGGCCGAGCTGGCCGGCCTCGAATGGGACCGCGGCAACGACCACTTCCCGCCGACGAGCTGGCAGATCTCCAACCTGAACGCCGGCACCGGCGCCACCAACGTCATTCCGGGCGAGCTGGTGGCGGACTTCAACTTCCGCTTCTCGACCGAATCGACGCCTGAGGGCCTGCAGGCGCGGGTGCACGAGGTGCTCGACCGCCACGGCCTGGACTATCACCTCGACTGGAGCCTGAGCGGGCGGCCCTTCCTGACCCGGCCGGGCCCGCTGGTCGACGCGCTGGCCGGCGCGATCCACGACATCACCGGCCTGCAGACCGAGCTTTCCACCAGCGGCGGCACCTCCGACGGCCGCTTCATCGCGCGCATCTGCCCGCAGGTGGTCGAGTTCGGCCCGGTCAACGCCACCATCCACAAGATCGACGAGAACTGCGAACTCTCCGCGCTCGGCCCGCTCAAGGACATCTACCGGCGCACGCTGGAGCGCCTGCTCGCATGACTTCGACTGTTTCCCCTTCCTCCACCACGCTGCAACTCGTCGAGGCGATGGCCGCGCGGCTCGACGCCGCCGGCGTGAGCTTCGGCCACGGCACGACCAACGCCTTCGACGAGGCGGCCTGGCTGGTGCTGTGGCAGCTCGGCCATGCGCTGGACGCGCTCGACGAGGTGGCCGAGGCGCCCGTCGCCCCGGAGGCCGCCGCGCAGGTCGAGGCGCTGGTGCAGCGCCGCATCGACACCCGCCGCCCGGCCGCCTACCTGACCGGCGAGGCCTGGCTGCAGGGCGTGCCCTTCCATGTCGACGAGCGCGTCATCGTGCCGCGCTCCTTCATCGCCGAGCTGCTGGCCGATGCCGAACTGGGCGCCGAGCTCGACGCCTGGCTCTCGCCCGACACCCGCCGCGTGCTGGACCTGTGCACCGGCAACGGCAGCCTGGCGGTGCTGTCGGCGATGGCCTTCCCCGACATCGAGGTCGATGCGGCCGACCTGTCCACCGACGCGCTGGCGGTGGCGCGGATCAACGTCGATCGCCACGACCTGGGCGGGCGCATCCGCCTGGTCGAGAGCGATGGCCTGAGCGCGCCCGCGCTGGCCGGCCCCTACGACCTGATCCTGTGCAACCCGCCCTATGTCAACGCGCAGTCGATGGCGGCGCTGCCGCCCGAGTACCTGGCCGAGCCGCAGATCGCGCTGGCCGGCGGCAGCGACGGCATGGACTTCGTGCGCCAGCTGCTGAAGGACGCGCCCTCGCGCATGTCGCCCGAGGCGGTGCTGGTGCTGGAGATCGGCAACGAGCGCGAGCACTTCGAGGCCGCCTTCCCGCAGCTGGAAGCGATCTGGCTGGAGACCAGCGCCGGCCACGACCAGGTGCTGCTGCTGACGCGCGCTGCGCTGAGCCGTCTGGCTGAAGCCTGAGTCAGAGCCCGATGATTTCCGTTCTTATCTGCCGATTCCGGCTGCAGTTGTCCGACGACACTGCACGGCGTCCGGCAGCGCACAGGGCGTGACAAAGGTGGAAACGGATCCATCCTGACAGGATTTGTCGCCGATGCCGGGCAGACCCTTGCCACGGATCTCCGATGACCTTCCTGAACAGCATGTCCGTCCGGACCCGCCAGATCGCGATGGCTGCGATCGGCATCACCGCCGTGTCTGCCTGCGCGCTGACCGGCCTGTGGAGTGAATCCCGGCTCTCGCAGGCCAGCCAGCGCGCCTTTGTCGCCAAGGACGTGGTCGCCGACATCCTGCCCCCGCCGATGTACCTGATCGAGATGCGCCTGCTGCTGTCGCAGGCGCTCGAAGGCCGGCTCGACACCGCGCAGGCCAAGAGCGAGCTGGCGCGGCTGGACAAGGAATATCAGGCCCGGGTCAGCCACTGGCAGGCCAATCCGCCTTTCGGGCTCGAGCAGGATCTGCTCGGCACCCAGCATCAGGCAGCGGTCGAGCTCATCGGCGCCGCGCAGCTCATGCTGGCCCGCCTGGACGCCGGTGATCCGGATGCGGCCCGGCAGCAGCTCGGCGTGGTGCATGCGCTCTATCTGAAGCACCGGGCCGCGGTGGATGTGACCGTGGTTCGCGGCAACGCGCTGAGCAGCCAGTCGATGGCCGAGTTCGACGCCACCGTGGAGCGGGGTCGCAGTCTGCAGCTCCTGCTGCTCGGCCTGTCGGTGCTGGGCCTGGGACTGCTCAGCTGGCAGCTGGCCCGCTCGGTGACCCGGCCGCTCGACCAGGCGGTCGATCTGGCCGAGGCGGTGGCCGGCGGTGACCTGAGCCGCCAGGTCGCGGTCGAGGGCCGCGACGAGACCGCGCGGCTGCTGCAGTCGCTCGAGCGCATGCGCACCCAGCTCGGCGACATGGTGGCCGAACTGCGCCAGGGCAGCCTGCGCATGGCCAGCGCCTGCGCGCAGATCCATGCCGGCAACCTCGACCTGAAGAGCCGCACCGCCGGCCATCTGGACGAGCTCGGCCATGTGCGCGGCAATCTGGCCGAAGTGACGCGCATGATCAGCCACAGCGCCCAGGCGGCCGAGCAGGCGGCCGGTCTGGTCGAGAGCGTCGAGACGGCCGCACGACGCGGCCAGGAAGCGATGGGGCGCATGAGCGAGACGATGAGCGGCATCGCCGCCTCGTCGGCACGGGTCAGCGAGATCGTCGGCGTGATCGAGTCGATCGCCTTCCAGACCAATCTGCTGGCGCTGAACGCGGCGGTGGAGGCCGCGCGGGCCGGGGATCAGGGCCGCGGATTTGCGGTGGTCGCCACCGAGGTGCGCATGCTGGCGCAGCGCTCCTCGCTGGCCGCACGCGAGATCCGCACGCTGGCGGCCGACAGCACCCGCCAAGTCGGCAGCGGCACCGATCTGGCCGCCGGCACCGCGCGCGCCATCGTCGACATGGCCACCCAGGTCGAGACGATGAACCGCCTGGTCAAGGACATCTGGGAAACCACCTTCGCGCAGACCTCGGGCATCGCCCAGCTCGGCGAGGCGGTGGAGATGCTGGCCAAGGCCGGCGATGCCAATGTCACGCTGGCCGAGCAGTCCAGCCAGGCCACCGCCAGCCTCGAGGATGAAGCTCGCCGGTTGACCGGATCGGTCAGCCGCTTCCGGCTCGACCGCGCCTTCCAGTGAGCCGGATCGCCCGGTTCAGTGATGCGCCGCGCCGCCCGCAGGCGTGCGGGCCGCACGCACCGGGTGCACGTCGACCATCACCTCGGTGCTGCCGCCGCGCTCGAACACCAGCGTGACCGGGAAACGGTCGCCGTCGCGCAGCGGCTGCTTCAGCGCCATCAGCATCAGGTGATGACGCCCGCCATGGCGCAGCGGCACCGCCGCGCCGGGCGCGAGCTCCAGCGCCGGCAGCGCGCGCATGCGCATCACGTCGCCCTCCATCGTGCTCTCGTGGATCTCGATGCGCTCGGCCACCGGGCTGCGGGCGCTCAGCAGGCGGTCGGGCTGGCGGCCTTCGTTCGTCAGCATGCGGAAATAGACCGCGCCGCTGCGCGCGCCCGCGGGCGTCGGTGCCGCGTATGGATGGTCGACGACAACCGATCCGGCCTTGAAGTCATGGGCCCCGACCGGCTGGGCCAGCGGGACCAGCGTCAGGAACAGCGCACCCAGCAGGACACGGCGCGGAGGGGACAGGACAGTCTTCATGCTTCGCAAAATGACACAGCCCCTGAAGCCATGAAGGCTGCAGGGGCTGCAAAGGCGGCGCTGGCGGTCATGCCGGCAAGGACTGGAGCGGGTGAAGGGAATCGAACCCTCGTATGAAGCTTGGGAAGCTGCCGTTCTACCATTGAACTACACCCGCCCGGGTGCACATCGGCTGGGTGGCGATTATGCCAGATGCGCGATCCAGTCGACACAGGCATCCAGCGCAGGCACCGCGCCCGCGATCAGGTTCTGGTCCGGATGATGGGCAAGCAGCGTGACCGCGATCATGCGCCCACCCCGGGTCTGCACGCAGCCGGCCAGGCCACGGGTGTCGAGCAGGGTGCCGGTCTTCAGCCAGGCGCGGCCCTGGGCGGCGCTGCCGCGCAGTCGGCCCTCCAGCGTGCCGTCCACGCCGGCCACCGGCAGCGTGCGCTGCAGCAGCTTCCAGTGCGGCCCGCGCGCTGCGCGCTGCAGCAGGTGCACGAAGGCCTGTGGCGTGGCGCGCTCCAGCCGCGACAGGCCGGAGCCGGTGTCCAGTCCAACGACCGCCTCGTCGCGCAGCCCCCCGCGCCGGCGCAGCCATTCACGCATGCGCAGCCGCGCTGCCTCGGCGGTAGCCGAACGATCGGGGAAGTCCGGCGCCAAGCTCAGCATCAGATGACGCGCGATCAGGTTGTCGCTGCGCTTGTTCATCTCGCGCAGCTGCACCGACAGCGGTGCCGACAGATGCTCGGCAAACGGCGCTGCGCCGCCACCCGCCTCGGTCACGCGCCAGGGCGTCGGGGTGCCGCCGTCATGTTCGACCACCCGTCCACGCAGCACGCCGCCCGCCTGCAGCCACAGACCCTCGATGGCACGAGCACCCAGATCGCGCACGCCCACCGGCGCGAAGCGGATCTGCTGCGCGCCACAGCGTGGCGACCACTGGCCGCTGACCTGCAGCTGGGGCTGCAGCTGCGAGCCGTCGTCGCGCAGCACCGCGCTGGCCGCGCAGCCACCGCCCCGCCCCAGGCTGTTGACCAGCCGCACGTCGTGCAGCGGCGGGGTGACCTCGATGTCGGTCCGTCCACCGGCGTCGCTGCGCAGCGCCACCCGCACCACGCCGGCGTCGAGCGCCAGCGCATCCGGGCGAACATGGTGCGGTCGCTCCGGCGTCGGCTCCGGCGTCGTCGCCAAGTCCTCGGGCCGCAGCCGGAAGGCCTCGCGATTGATGACGATGTCGCCCCAGACCTCGCGCAGACCCTGGGCCTGGATCTCTCGGAACCACTGCAGCAGATCGGCGCTGGTCAGCGTCGCATCGCCGCCGCCGCGGATCACCAGATCGCCCAGCAGCCGGCCCTGGGTCAGCGGGCCGCTCAGGTAGGCGCGGGTGCGCCAGCAGTAGGCCGGACCGAGCAGGTCAAGCGCCGCCATCGAGGTCAGCAGCTTCGAGGTCGAGGCCAGCACGAAGGGCCGCGCAGCCTGCCAGGACAGCAGTGCCTCGCCACCATCGAGCGGCTGTGCATGCAAGCCGAAGCTCTCCAGCGGCAGACCGCTGGCCTCGAGCGCCTGCCGCAGCGCAGCGGGCAGCTGGTCGACCGGTGCCGGCAGGCTGGCGGCGGCGCTGTCCCGGCCCGGGCGGCGCCGGGCCGCGTGCGCCGGGACAGCGCCGCCGGCCAGCGCCAGGGCGGCCAGACGGACCAGGCAGCGACGGCGGTCGAGAAGTCCGGCGGCAGCGTCATCGTGCCCGGGCCGGTCCGGGCTTGGTGCAGAATCGCGCATCCTCTGAGCCTAGCCGGCCCGAATGACCCCCGACAGGTCAATATCGCCGGTTTCTTCCTGTCCAGTGTTGAAAGCCCCTGTTTCCGGGGTTTCATCTTGAAATATTCACGCGCTGCACTGTCGCATGCGGCGCTTCGCATTCCATGAACGACTCCCAGCCCCCCCTCGACCCCATCGGCACGGATGCCGACGAGACCTCCACCGAAGGCGCACCGCGCCGTGCGATCCGCAGCTTCGTGGTGCGTGCCGGCCGCATGGGCACCGGCCAGATCCGCGCGCTCGAGGAGCTCGGCCCGCGCTTCTGCCTGCCCTACCGCGCCGAGCCGCTCGACGCGGCGGCCGTCTGGGGCCGCAGCGCGCCGCTGGTGCTGGAGATCGGCTTCGGCATGGGCGGGGCGACCGCAGAGATCGCCGCGAACCGCCCGGACACCGACTTTCTCGGCGTCGAGGTGCACACGCCCGGCGTGGGCGCGCTGCTCAAGCTGATCGACGAGCGCGCGCTGGGCAACCTGCGCATCGTCCAGCACGACGCGGTCGAGGTGCTCGAGCACATGATCGCGCCGGGCCAGCTCGCCGGCGTGCACATCTTCTTTCCCGACCCGTGGCACAAGAAGAAGCACAACAAGCGCCGGCTGATCCAGCCGGAGTTCGTCGCCCGCCTGGTCACCCGGCTGGCGCCGGGCGGCTACCTGCACTGCGCCACCGACTGGCAGCCCTATGCCGAGCAGATGCTGGAGGTGCTGTCGGCCGAGCCGCAGCTGGCCAACACCGCCGAGGGCTATGCGCCCAAGCCGGACTACCGGCCGCTGACCAAGTTCGAGAACCGCGGCCTGAAGCTCGGCCACGGCGTCTGGGATCTGGTCTTCACTCGGTCCAGTTGACCACGCCCGTGTAGGAGGTCACCAGGATCAGCAGACCGAAGCCGATCCGGTACCAGGCAAAGGGCACGAAGTCGTGCGTCGCGACATACTTCAGCAGCCAGCGCACGCACAGCCAGGCCGACAGGAAGGAGAACACCAGACCGACGATGAACATCGGCGCGTCGGCCATCGACAGGTGCTCGCGCTCCTTCAGCAGGCTGTAGGCACCGGCGCCGATCAGCGTCGGAATGCCGAGGAAGAAGCTGAAGTCGGTCGCGGTCTGGCGCGACAGGCCCATCAGCATGCCGCCGATGATGGTCGAGCCCGAGCGGCTGGTGCCGGGAATCATCGCGACGCACTGCACCAGCCCGACCTTCAGCGCATCCAGCGCCGTCATGTCGTCGACCGAGTGCACCCGCACTGCGCTGGCTGGGCGACGCTCGGCCCACAGGATGATCAGACCGCCGACGATGAAGGCGGAAGCGACGATGATGGGCGTGAACAGATGGGCCTTGACCATCTTGCCGATCAGCAGGCCCAGCACCACCGCCGGCAGAAAGCCGATCAGCACGTTCAGCGCGAAGCGGCGCGCGTCACGGCTGCTGCCCAGGTGGGTCACGGTCCTCGACAGCCGCTGCCAGTAGACCAGGATGACCGCGAAGATCGCGCCGGTCTGGATGGCGATGTCGAAGACCTTGACGGTGGCCTCGCTCATGTGCGCGTTCATGCCGAGCAGCTGCCCGGCCAGGATCAGATGGCCGGTGCTCGAGATCGGCAGGAACTCGGTCAGGCCCTCGACGATGCCCATCACCGCCGCCTTCAACAACATCACGATATCCACGCAATCAACCCTTTCCTGAGGCTCGGACAAGAAAACGCCCCGATTGACGGGGCATCTCTCTGTTGTTCAATACTGCGATTGAAGATAGCACAGGCCTGTGGCAGCTCCCTTCTGCCCGGCTTCAGGTCTGGCTGTCAAAACACGACATGGTCACGCTCACACTGAAAAAGAAACCCGGCGCCAGCGCCGACACGCCCTCCTCCCGCAACCGGCCGCTGCGCAGCAGCGGCATGCGCCAGCGCCCGACGCTGGCCGAGGCCCAGGAGCAGCGCGCCCGCCAGGCCGAGGAGTTCGCCCAACGCCCCGCCCCGTCCGAGACACCGCGCTGGCAGGACGAGCGCCGTCAAGGAAGCCGACCCGGTCCGCGCGACGCTCGCGATCCTCGCGATTCGCGTGACCCGCGCCAGGCCCGTGCCAGCCGCGATCCACGTCAGGATCCGCGCCAGGATCCACGTCACGACGCCCGCCGAGAACCCCGCCGCGATGATCCACGCCATGGCGATCGCCGCGATCCGCGCGCTGCACGCCCGGGCCGCCCGGGCATCGAGGCCCCGGCCTCGCCGCTGCGCAGCGTCGGCAATGCCGAGCGTGCGCGCCAGATCCTTGAGCGCGCCAGCCGCAATCCGGACACCGGCCACCCGCAGCAGCGCCCGGACCGCCCGCCCGTCCAGCGCGATCCCGCCGCACGGCCGCTGCGCAGCGTGGCCAATCCGCAGCTGGCCCGGCAGATGGTGGAAGCTGCTGCGGCCGCCGCCCCTGCCCGACCCGAGCAGGATGGCGAGCGCCTGTCCAAGCGCATGACCGCGCTCGGCCTGGCCTCGCGCCGCGAAGCCGATGAATGGATCGAGGCCGGCTGGGTCAGCGTCAACGGCAAACCGGCGGTGCTGGGCCAGCGGGTGCTGCCAGACGACCGCATCGAGGTGGATGAACGAGCCCACAAGGAACAGGCTCGCCGCGTCACCATCCTGCTGAACAAGCCAATCGGCCATGTCAGCGGCCAGGCCGAGGATGGGTATGAGCCGGCGGTTGCACTGATTCGTCCGGAAAACCAGTGGGCGGAGGATCGTTCCGGTCTGCGCTGGCATCCGGGCCATCTGCGAAACCTCGCTCCGGCCGGCCGGCTCGACATCGATTCTGTCGGTCTGCTGGTATTGACTCAGGACGGCCGGGTCGCCCGCCAGTTGATCGGCGATGAATCCGAGGTGGAAAAGGAATATCTGGTCCGGGTCGAATACACCCGTGAAGGCCGACTGCCCGACGAGGACCTGGCGCTGCTCAACCACGGCCTGAGCCTGGACGGCAAGCAGCTTCGTCCCTGCAAGGTCAGCTGGCAGAACGAAGATCAACTGCGTTTCGTGCTGCGTGAAGGCAGGAAACGTCAGATCCGGCGCATGTGCGAAGCCGTCGGCCTGAAGGTCGTCGGACTGAAGCGGGTGCGCATCGGCAGCGTTCCGCTGGGCCATCTGCCGGTCGGACAGTGGCGTTATCTGCGTCAGGATGAATATTTCGCCTGAATGGAACGGATTCGATCCAAAGCAGCAAGAAACAAAATCAAATAAACGGGTAAGAGCCGTACCACTTTGCTGCTTTGCTGTCACCCTTGCGCTCCGAGACTTGAGACTTCGTGACGCCAAGTTCGTCACGAAGCCTTTCATTGCTATCGGCTGCACAGATTCGGTAGTCTTTGGTAATGATAGGTACCCTTTTTTATCATTTTTTCTGCTTTCAAGCAGGAAAGCTCAAGTACGATTGGGCAGAGGGGAAGCCCCATGATCGAGCAAACAGCCATAATTTCTTCTTCACTGGACCACCGTACTCGTCTCCTCGAGGGCATGGCGCGCTGCGTCGCCACCAAGGGGTATGCAGACACCACCATCGCCGACATCGCCACCGCGGCCCGGGTGTCGAAGCGAACGTTCTACGAGCATTTCCGGACCAAGCAGGAGTGCCTGATCGCGCTCTACGAGAATGCCAGCCAGCGCAGCATCAGCTCGCTCTCGAAAGCCATCGAGCCGTCCCAGGACTGGACGACGCGGGTGGATCAGGCGGTCAAGGCCTACTTCGGCCATCTCGCCGCCAATCCACTGCTGATGCGCACGCTCTTCATCGACGTGCTGGCCGTCGGCTCGGAAGGCCTGCAGGCGCGCCGCAAGGTGCATCGCCAGCTCGCGGACCTGATCGCCGACCTGCCGCAGCAGGCCGAAGGTGATGCGGCCGCCTGGCAGGCCAACGCGATCGTCGGCGCCCTGACCGAGATCGTACTGCAGGCCATCGAACAAGACCGCGTCGAGCAGCTCCCCGAATGCGCCGATGGTGCGGCGCAGGTGGTGCGTGCGGCAATCCAGGCTCACCGCAGCAGCACGGCCGAAGGCCAGTCCTTGCCTTAGTCCCACCGAGGACAGGCGCGCCGGCTTGCATGCCGGACATGGGCGCCTGCATCCTGCACCGCACCACTCCCGCAACGCCCCTTTCCGAACTCCCCGACGCACAAGGGGCCGGCCACCTGACGGTGCCGGCCCCTTGGTCGTTGGCGGGCACGGGCTCGGAGCCCGTGCTCGCGCTGTGGTCTTCGGTCTTCAGCCGACCCAGCGGCGCGCGTTGCCGAACATGCGCGCCCACGGGCTGCGCTCGGAGACCTCGCCCGAAGTCCAGCTCAGCTGCACGTTGCGGAAGACGCGCTCCGGGTGCGGCATCAGCACGGTGAAGCGGCCGTCGGCGGTGGTGACCGAGGTCAGGCCGTCCGGGCTGCCATTCGGGTTGGCCGGATAGGCCTCGGTCGGACGACCGGCCGAATCGACGAAGCGCATCGCGCGGTGGACCTTGGCCGCATCGCCACGCTGCGAGAAGTCGGCGAAGCCCTCGCCGTGCGCCACCGCGATCGGCAGGCGGCTGCCAGCCATGCCCTGGAAGAAGATCGACGGGCTCTCGAGGATCTCGACCTGCGACAGGCGCGCCTCGAACTGCTCGCTCTTGTTGCGGGTGAACTTCGGCCAGTCCTGCGCGCCCGGGATGATCGGGCTAAGCGCGGCCATCATCTGGCAGCCGTTGCACACGCCCAGCGCGAAGGTGTCCTGGCGCTGGAAGAAGGCCGAGAACTGCTCGGCCAGCACCGGGTTGAACAGCACCGAGCGCGCCCAGCCCTCGCCGGCGCCCAGCGTGTCGCCGTAGGAGAAGCCGCCGCAGGCGACCAGACCGTGGAACTGGTCGAGGCGCGCGCGGCCCGCCTGCAGGTCGCTCATGTGCACGTCGAAGGTGTCGAAGCCGGCCTGCGCCATCGCGTAGCTCATCTCGACATGCGAGTTGACGCCCTGCTCGCGCAGGATCGCCACCTTCGGACGGGTCTTGGCGATGAAGGGCGCGGCGACGTCCTCGCTCGCGTCGAAGCTCAGCGCCACATGCAGGCCGGTGTCGTCCGGCGCGCCGGCGGCGGCATGCTCGCTGTCGGCGCAGGCCGGGTTGTCGCGCTGCGCGGCAATGCGCCAGCTCACCTCGTCCCAGGTCTGGTGCAGCTGCTGCAGCGGCGCGCTGAACACCGTCTTGGCATCGCGCCAGACCTCCACGGCCGCGCGGTTGTTGGTCTTGCCGATCACGTGGCTGTGGCGGCTCAGGCCGTGCGCGCGCAGCGTGCGGATCACCTCGTCGCGGTCGGCGGTGGCGACCTGCAGCACGACGCCGAGCTCCTCGTTGAACAGCGCCTTCAGCGTCAGCTCGTTGCGGCGCTCGCCGACCTGGGTGGCCCAGTTCTTCGAGTCGCCCATGTCGGCGCGGCTGTCGCTGATGCCGTCGCCTTCGGTGACCAGCAGGTCGACGTTCAGGCTCACGCCGACGTGACCGGCGAAGGCCATCTCGCAGGCTGCCGCCCACAGGCCGCCGTCGCTGCGGTCGTGGTAGGCCAGCAGCTTGCCCTGGCCGCGCAGTTCGTTGACCACCGCCACCAGCGCCTTGAGCTGCGCCGGATCATCCACGTCCGGCACGGTGTCGCCGAACTGGCCGAGCACCTGCGCCAGCATCGAGCCGCCCATGCGGTTCCGGCCCTGGCCCAGATCGACCAGGATCAGCGTGGTGTCCAGGCCGGCCGGGGTATCGGTCTTGAGCTGCGGCGTGAGCGTGCCGCGCACGTCGTCGAGCGTGACGAAGGCGGTGACGACCAGCGAGACCGGCGCCACGACCTGCTTCGTCTCGCCTTGGTCGCTCCACTTGGTGCGCATCGACAGCGAATCCTTGCCGACCGGGATGCCGATGCCCAGCGCCGGGCACAGCTCCATGCCCACCGCACGCACGGTGTCATAGAGCGCAGCGTCTTCGCCCGGCTCGCCGCAGGCGGCCATCCAGTTGGCCGAAAGCTTCACGCGCGAGAGCTCGATCGGCGCGGCCAGCAGGTTGGTGATCGCCTCGGCGACCGCCATGCGGCCGGAGGCCGGCGCGTCCAGCGAGGCCAGCGGAGTGCGCTCGCCCATCGACATCGCCTCGCCGCGGAAACCGGCGTAGTCGGCCAGCGTGACCGCGCAGTCGGCCACCGGCACCTGCCACGGACCGACCATCTGGTCGCGGTGGCTCATGCCGCCCACGGTGCGGTCGCCGATGGTGATCAGGAAGCGCTTGGAGGCCACCGTCGGATGGCGCAGCACCGACAGCGCCACCTCGTCGAGGTTCACGCCGGTCAGGTCCAGCGGCCGCTCGGTGCGGGCGACGCGGGCGACGTCGCGGTGCATCTTCGGCGGCTTGCCCAGCAGCACGTCCATCGGCATGTCGATCGGGCGCTCGCCGCCGGGGCCGTCCTCGAGGATCAGCTCGCGCTCGTCGGTGGCGATGCCCACCACCGCGTAGGGCGCGCGCTCGCGACGGCACATCTCGTCGAACAGCGGCAGCAGGTCCGGGTTGACCGCCAGGACATAGCGCTCCTGGCTCTCGTTGCACCAGATTTCCTTCGGTGCCAGGCCGGTCTCCTCCAGCGGCACCTTGCGGATGTCGAAGGTCGCGCCCTTGCCGGCGCCGTCGACCAGCTCGGGGAAGGCGTTGGAGATGCCACCCGCGCCCACGTCGTGGATGGCCATGATCGGGTTGCTCTCGCCCAGCGCCCAGCAGTGGTTGATGACCTCCTGCGCCCGGCGCTCGATCTCGGGGTTGCCGCGCTGCACCGAGTCGAAGTCGAGCGCGGCGGTGTTGGTGCCCGCAGCCATCGACGAGGCGGCGCCGCCGCCCATGCCGATGCGCATGCCCGGGCCGCCGAGCTGCACCAGCAGCGTGCCGGCGCCGAAGGGCAGCTTGTCGGTCTGGCCGGCGCTGATCGTGCCCAGGCCGCCGGCGATCATGATCGGCTTGTGGTAGCCGCGGCGCACGCCCGCCACCGTCTGCTCGAAGACGCGGAAGTAGCCGGCCAGGTTCGGACGGCCGAACTCGTTGTTGAACGCCGCGCCCCCCAGCGGGCCCTCGGTCATGATCTGCAGGGGACTCGCGATGTGCTCGGGCTTGCCGACAGCATCGTTCTCCCACGGCTCGTTCGTGCCGGGCAGATTCAGGTTGGAGACATGGAAGCCCGTCAGGCCGGCCTTGGGCTTGGAGCCGCGACCGGTCGCGCCCTCGTCACGGATCTCGCCGCCGGCGCCGGTGGAGGCGCCCGGGAACGGCGAGATGGCGGTCGGGTGGTTGTGCGTCTCGACCTTCATCAGCACATGCGCGGTCTCGGCGCGCGCGCCGTACTGCGGCGCGTTGGTGTAGCCCTGCGGCAGCCAGCGCTCGACCGGGCCGCCCTCCATCACCGCGGCGTTGTCGCTGTAGGCGATGACGGTGCACTGCGGCGCCAGCTTCTCCGTGTTGCGGATCATGCCGAACATCGACAGGTCCTGCGCCTGACCGTCGATGGTGAAGTTCGCGTTGAAGATCTTGTGGCGGCAGTGCTCGGAGTTGGCCTGCGCGAACATCATCAGCTCGACGTCGCTGGGGTTGCGCTGGAGCTCGGTGAAGGCCTTGACCAGGTAGTCGATCTCGTCGTCCGACAGCGCCAGGCCGAAGTCCTTGTTGGCGACTTCCAGCGCCGCGCGGCCCTGGCCGATCACGTCGACATGGGCCAGCGGCTCGGCCTGCTGGGCGTCGAACAGATGGCGGCCGGCCTCGCGGTCGAAGGCGACCGACTCGGTCATGCGGTCGTGCAGCAGCATCGCGCAGGCCTCGATCTCCTCGCGCGAGAGCGGCTTGGCGCCACCCTTGAGCGCATCGATCAGGCCGGACTTGAGCTGCAGGCGGAACTCGGTGACGCGCTCGACGCGGTGAATGTCCAGGCCGCAGTTGTGGGCGATGTCGGTGGCCTTGGAGGCCCACGGCGACACGGTGCCCAGGCGCGGCATCACCACCACCAGCTCGCCCTCGGCCGCGGCCTCGGCGGCGTCGCCGTAGGTCAGCAGCGCGGCGAGCTTGTCATGCGCGGCCGCGTCCAGCGCGCGATCGCTCCAGACCCAGTGCACATGGCGGGCCGACACGCCGACGATGCGGGCGCTGACGGCCTGCAGGCGCGGCAGCAGCGCCTGGGCGCGGAAGGCGGAAAGGGCGTTGCCGCCCTCGAAATGCTGGAGGTGCTTGGGGGAGGAGGAAGACACGCGTGTGAGTCCCGAAGGGCTGTTGATGCGGTGGGGTCGGCGGGCGGCGCGGTGCCACGGCCGGCGCGGCACGGCCAGGGGCCGGACCGTGAGACAAGTCCGGGATTCTAGTGGAGTGCGTCGCCCAGTGCGGCCGCGACCTGTTCGCCGATCGCCAGCGAGGCGGTCAGCCCGGGCGACTCGATGCCCAGCAGCTCGACCAGCCCGTGCAGGCCATGCACCGCCGCGGTGTCGATGCGGAAGTCGGCCGACGGTGCCTGCGGCCCCGCGATCTTCGGCCGCACGCCGGCGTGGCCGGGCTGCAGCGCGCCCTCGGGCAGGCCCGGCCAGTAGCGCCGGATCGCCTCGGCCATGCCGGCCTGGCGGCGCGCATCGACCCGGTAGTCGATCTGCGCCTCGGACGCGATGTCCAGCCACTCGACGTCCGGGCCGAAGCGCATCTGCCCGCCCAGGTCCAGCGTGACATGCACGCCCAGGCCGGCGGCCTCCGGCACCGGGTAGATCAGCCGCGAGAACGGCGCGCGGCCCGCGAAGGTGAAATAGCTGCCCTTGCAGAAATGCGCCTCGGGCGGACGTGGCGCGCCCGGCGGGCGGCCCTGCAGCCGCGCGGCCAGATCGGGCGCCGCCAGTCCGGCGGCATTGACCAGCCGGCGCACCTGCAGCGTCTCGCCGTCGATCGTCACCCGGTAGCCGTCGCGGCCGGCGTCGAGCGCCTCGAGGGCCTGCACCGGCGACTTCAGCGCCAGCACCGCGCCGGCGGCCTCGGCGTCGGCCAGCAGCGCCAGCATCAGGCCGTGGCTGTCGACGATGCCGGTCGAGGGCGACCACAGCGCGGCCACGCAGGCCAGCGCGGGCTCCATCGCGCGCGCCTGCTCGGCGCTCAGGCGCTGCAGATCGTCGACGCCGTTGGCCCAGGCCTGGGCCAGCAGCGCGTCGAGCCGTTCCAGCTGCGCCTCGGCGGTGGCGACGATCAGCTTGCCGCAGCGCCGGTGCGCGATGCCGCGCTCGGCGCAGTAGGCATACAGCAGATCGCGCCCGCGCACGCACAGCCGCGCCTTGAGCGAACCGGTCGGGTAATAGAGTCCGGCGTGAATCACCTCGCTGCTGCGCGCGCTGGTGACTGTGCCGAAGGCCTCGCGCGCCTCGGCGATCACCACCTCGCGCCCGGCCTGCGCCAGCGCGCGCGCCGCGGCCAGCCCCACCACGCCCGCGCCGACCACCAGGGTATCGATCTTGTCCATGGATGCGATAATCACTCACCATGTCGATCACGATCAAGACCGCCGCAGACATCGAGGCGATGCGCACGGCCTGCCGCCTCGCCTCCGAAGTCCTGGACCTTCTCGGCCCGCACGTCCGCCCGGGCGTGACCACCAACGAGCTCGACCGCATCGCGCACGACCACATCGTGAACGTGCAGAAGGCCATCCCTGCGCCGCTGAACTACCAGCCGCCGGGCTACAAGCCCTACCCGAAGTCGATCTGCACCTCGGTCAACCAGGTCATCTGCCACGGCATCCCCAGCGACAAGCCGCTGAAGAACGGCGACATCGTCAACCTGGACATCACCGTCATCAAGGATGGCTGGCACGGCGACACCAGCCGCATGTTCGTGGTCGGCGAGGGCTCGATCGCCGCCAAGCGCCTGTGCGCCCTCACCTATGACGCGATGTGGAAGGGCATCCTGAAGGTCAAGCCCGGTGCCCGACTGGGCGACATCGGCAACGCCATCCAGACCTTCGTCGAGAACCAGGGCCTGTCGGTGGTGCGCGAGTTCTGCGGCCACGGCATCGGCCGCAAGTTCCACGAGGAGCCGCAGATCCTGCACTACGGCCGCCCCGGCACGCTCGACGAGCTCAAGCCAGGCATGGTCTTCACCATCGAGCCGATGGTCAATGCCGGCCGGCGCGAGATCAAGGAAGGCGGCGACGGCTGGACCATCGTCACCAAGGACCGCTCGCTGTCGGCGCAGTGGGAGCACACCGTCGTCGTCACCGAGACCGGCTACGAGGTGCTGACGCTGTCGGACGGCAGCCCGCCGCTGCCCGACTTCGTCACCACCACCCGCTGCTGAGGCGCCGGGATGCGTCTGTCCGAACGTCGCAGCGACGTCTCCGACGTGCTGCCGGTGGCCGAGCTGCGCCGGCTGATGCGCGAAGGCAAGCAGACCCTGATCCGCCAGTTCCGCGACGGCCCGGCCACCGTGCCGGCGGCCTCGCAGCTGGTGCGCCAGATCAGCCAGCATGTCGACGGCGTGATCACCCAGCTGTGGCAGCAGGGCGATCTGCCACGCGGCGCGGCGCTGGTGGCCGTCGGCGGCTACGGCCGCGGCGAGCTCTACCCGCACTCGGATGTCGACGTGCTGGTGCTGCTGCCCGACGACATGGCCGAGCCGCACGGCCAGGCGCTGGATCCCGAGGCCACGCCCGACCCGCGCCGCGCCGGCGTCGAGGCCTTCATCACCGCCTGCTGGGACATCGGCCTGGAGATCGGCTCGAGCGTGCGCACCGTCGACGAGTGCGTCGCCGAGGCGCAGGCCGACGTGACGGTGCAGACCGCGATGCTGGAGGCGCGCTTCCTCTGCGGCACCCGCAAGCTCTTCGAGCAGTTCCGGCGCTGGACCGCCGACGTGCTCGACCCGGCCGCCTTCCTGCGCGCCAAGACGCTCGAGATGCAGCAGCGTCACGTCAAGTACGAGAACACCCCGTTCTCGCTCGAGCCCAACTGCAAGGAAAGCCCGGGCGGCCTGCGCGACCTGCAGGTGGTGCGCTGGGTGGCCCAGGGCGCCGGTCTGGGCCGCTCCTGGGCAGAGCTGGTGAAGAAGGGCCTGATCACCCGCTTCGAGGCCACGCAGCTGCAGCGCAACGAGGGCCTGCTGCGCCTGATCCGCGCCCGCCTGCACACCATCGCCGGCCGGCGCGAGGACCGTCTGGTCTTCGACCTGCAGACCGCGGTGGCCGAGAGCTTCGGCTATGCCTCCACCCCCGAGCGGCGCGCCAGCGAGGCGCTGATGCGCCGCTACTACTGGGCGGCCAAGGCGGTGGTGCAGCTCAACCAGATCCTGATGCTGGGCATCGAGGAGCATGTGTCGGGCTCGCGCGACGCGCCGATGCGGCCGATCGACGACCGCTTCTTCGACCGCGGCGGCCTGGTCGAGGTCGCCAGCGACGATCTCTACCAGCGCGACCCGCACGCCATCCTGCAGACCTTCCTGGTCTTCCAGCGCAGCCATGGCTGCAAGGGCCTGTCGGCGCGCACGCTGCGCGCGCTCTACAACGCCCGCGAACTGATGGACGCGAAGTTCCGCGCCGATCCGGTCAACCGCGCCACCTTCATGGAGATCCTGCAGCAGCCGCAGGGCCAGACCCATGTCTTCCGGCTGATGAACGACACCTCGGTGCTCGGGCGCTACCTGTGGGTGTTCCGCAAGATCGTCGGCCAGATGCAGCACGACCTGTTCCACGTCTACACCGTGGACCAGCACATCATGATGGTGCTGCGCAACGTGCGCCGCTTCTTCATCGCCGAGCACACGCACGAATACCCGTTCTGCTCGCAGCTGGCCGCGCACTGGGACAAGCCGTGGCTGCTGTATGTCGCGGCGCTGTTCCATGACGTGGCCAAGGGCCGTGGCGGCGACCACTCCGACCTCGGCGCGGTCGAGGTGCGGCGCTTCTGCCGCGACCACCGCATCGCCCGGGACGATGCCCGGCTGATCGAGTTCCTGGTCAAGGAGCATCTGACGATGTCGCGGGTCGCGCAGAAGGAGGATCTCTCCGACCCGGACGTGATCGACGCCTTCGCCAGCCATGTCAAGGATCCGCGCCGTCTCACGGCGCTCTACCTGCTGACGGTGGCCGACATCCGTGGCACCAGCCCGAAGGTCTGGAACGCCTGGAAGGGCAAGCTGCTCGAGGACCTGTTCCGCGCCACGCTGCGTGCGCTGGGCGGCGCCAAGCCGCAGATGGATGCCGAGATCGAGCTGCGCAAGCAGGAGTCGCGCCAGCTGCTGGCGCTGCACTCGATGCTGCCCGGCGCCGAGGAGGCGCTGTGGAAGACGCTCGACCTCAACTACTTCGCCCGCCACGACAGCAACGAGATCGCCTGGCACGCGCGGGCGCTGAACCGCCGCGCCGACACGCCGCAGCCGCTGGTCAGCGCCCGGCTCTCGCCGGTGGGCGAAGGCCTGCAGGTGCTGGTCTACGCGCCCGACCGCCAGGACCTGTTCGCGCGCATCTGCGGCTACTTCGATGCGGCGCAGTTCAGCATTCTCGACGCGCGGGTGCACACCACCCGCGCCGGCTACGCGCTCGACACCTTCCAGGTCATCACGCCCTTCTTCGATCAGGCCTACCGCGACCTGATCGCGCTGGTCGAGCACCAGCTGATGGCCACGCTGACCGAGGAAGGCCTGCTGCCCGAGCCCAGCCGGGGCCGGCTGTCGCGCCGGGTCAAGTCCTTCCCGATCTCGCCGCGGGTGCAGCTGCGCCCGGACGAGCGGGCGCAGCGCTGGGTGCTGTCGGTCTCGGCCAGCGATCGCTCCGGCCTGCTCTACAGCATCGCCCGGGTGCTGGCGCGCCACCAGATCAACCTGCAGCTGGCCAAGATCAGCACGCTGGGCGAGCGGGTCGAGGACACCTTCCTGGTCGACGGTGCGGTGCTGCAGCACAACCGCAGCCAGATCGAGTTCGAGACGGAACTGCTCGACGCGCTGGGCTGAAGCGGGCAGCGACGCGCCACGTCAGCCCGCGTCTGGTGGACGTGGTCTGGAGCCGTCACCACCCGCCCGGCCCCGCCACCCGCGAGCTGCTGCGCCTGCTGGAGACCGCCTTCGAGGCGGAGGATCGTGGCTCCCCGCCTTCGCGGGGATGACGACAAAAGCGCCCCGTCCAGCCCGACTCCGTCACCCTCGCCGACTCCGTCACCCTCGCGAAGGCGAGGGCCCACGCCAGACACACAGCCCCAGCGCAGCACGGCAGCACACGGCGCCCCCCCTCGCCGCCGTGCTCACCCCCGCAGATCGATCACCTTCACCCGCACCCGGCGCTCCTTCTCGCCGCGGCGCACCGTCAGCTCGACGGTCGCGTCGATGCCGGCGCGCTCCAGCTCGCCGACGAAGGTCGACAGCGTCTGCACCGGGCGGCCGTTGACACCGACGATCACGTCGCCCAGGTCGCCGGTCTGCGGGTTGTAGGGCTGCAGGCCGGCCGAGGCCGCCGGCGTGCCACGGCCGACCGCGCCGAGCACCACGCCCGAGATGCCCGCGCGCGCCACCTGGTCGGGCGAGATCGGCGTGACGCCGATGCCCGGCAGCGGCGCCTGGCCGCGGTTGATCAGCGAAGGCACCACCCGGTTGACCAGATCGACCGGAATCGCGAAGCCGATGCCCGACGAGCTGCCGCTGGCCGAGCGGATCGCGGTGTTGACGCCGATCAGCCGCCCGGCGCTGTCGAGCAGCGGCCCGCCCGAGTTGCCAGGATTGATCGCCGCATCGGTCTGGATGACGCCGGCGACCTCGCGGAAGTTGGCGGTCGGCAGCTCGCGGTCGAGCGCGCTCACCAGGCCCTTGGTCAGCGTGCGCTGCAGGCCGAAGGGGTTGCCGATGGCGTAGACGGTCTGGCCGATGCGCAGGTCGCGCGACGAGCCCAGCGGCACCGGGCGCAGCGTCCTGGGCACATTCTTGAGCCGCAGCACCGCCAGATCGTATTCCGGCGCGCCGCCGATCACCTCGGCCTCGATGGGCTTGCCGGCATCGAGCTGCACGAACACCCGGCGCGCGCCCTTGACCACATGGAAATTGGTGACCACATGGCCCGTGGCGTCCCAGACAAAGCCCGAGCCGGCGCCTTGGCTGACCTCGGCACCGCCAAAGACACCGCGCTGCACCGTCTCGGTGGTGATGTAGGCCACCGAGGGCGAGGACTGCTCGAACAGGCCCACCACCGCCTGCTCCTCGCTCAGCAGCGCGCCGCGCGGGGTGACCGCACGCGGCGCGGCCTGGGCGCTCTCGCGGGCGCAGGCCGCCAGCGACACCAGCAGCGAGGCCGACAGCAGCAGCGCCGCCAGACCGGCAGCGGACGAGGAAGGAAAAGGCCAGAGCATCTTCATGGGGGGACGGCGATCGAAGGCAAAGGGCGGACCCGGGTGCGAATGAGGCCGATTCTGCCGGTTTCAAGCGCTCCGGACATGAATCGGGCCGGCGGTTATCCTCGCGCTCATGCAAGTTCAAGAACACGGCGCCTGATGCGCGCCGGCATCCTCCAGGCCGCTGCGGCCTATGTCATCTGGGGACTGTTTCCGCTGTATTTCCGGCTGCTGCAAGGCGTGGGCGCGCTGGAGGTGCTGGGGCACCGCATCGTCTGGTCGCTGCTGTTCCTGGTCGGGGTGCTGGGCGTGCGGCGCCAGTGGAGCTGGCTGCGCCCGGCGCTGGCCGACCGGGCGGTCATGCGGCGCTTCATCGCCAGCGCGCTGCTGATCGCGGCCAACTGGTTCATCTACATCTGGGCGGTCTCGCAGGGGCGGGTGGTGGAGTCCAGCCTGGGCTACTTCATCTCGCCGCTGGTCAATGTGCTGACCGGCTGGCTGGTGCTCAAGGAGCGGCTGCGGCCGGCGCAGTGGCTGGCGGTGGCCCTCGCCGCCGCAGGCGTGGTCTGGCTGACGCTGACGCAGGGCGCCGCGCCCTGGATCGCGCTGGCGCTGGCGGCCACCTTCGCCAGCTACGGGCTGCTGCGCAAGACCGCCTCGCTGGGCGCGCTCGAGGGCCTGACGCTGGAGACGATCCTGCTGGGCCCGCTGGCCGCGGCCGGCCTGCTGTGGGCGGTGGTGCAAGGCCAGGACAGCCTGACGCAGGTGCCGCTGCACCAGCAGATGCTGCTGCTGGCGGCCGGGCCGCTGACCGCCATCCCGCTGCTGCTGTTTGCCAGCGGCGCGCGGCGCATTCCGCTGAGCCTGCTGGGCATGCTGCAGTACATCGGCCCGACGCTGCAGCTCGCGCTGGGCGTGTGGGTCTTCGGCGAGCCCTTCGCCGGCGGCCGCGCCCAGGGCTTCATGATCATCTGGGCCGCCTGCGCGATCTTCAGCGCCGAGCTGCTCTGGCGGCACCGAAAGGAGCGGCGATGAGGCTGCAACTGCGCAGCGCGCTGCTCTCGCTGCGCGACCTGCTGCTGACGGGCGGGCCGGTGCTGCTGCTGGCCATCGGCCTGGTCGCGCTGGCCTACCGGGTGCTGGACCCGATCCCGCCGCAGCGCATGGTGCTGGCCACCGGCGGCGCCCAGGGCGCCTATGCCGAGTTCGGCCGGCTCTACCGCGACGCGCTGGCCCGCCAGGGCATCGAGGTCGAGCTGCGCGCCACCCGCGGCGCGCTCGACAACCTGGCGCTGCTGCGCCGCGGCGAGGTCGATGCTGCCTTCGTGCAGGGCGGCGCCGACGCGCTGCGCAGCGGCGACGAGAACGATGCGCCCGACGCGCTGCTGAGCCTGGGCGCGCTGTTCCGCGAGCCGGTCTGGATCTTCTACCGCGAGGACAGCGCCCGTGCCCGGCTCGGCGGCGAGCGGCTGGAGAGCCTGTCGCAGATCGCCGAGTGGCGGCTCAATGTCGGCCAGGAAGGCAGCGGCATCACGCATCTGATGCACCGGCTGCTGATCGCCAACGGGCTGGAGCCGGCGAAGCTGCCGCTGTCGCAGCTGCCGACCACGCCAGCGGTGATGGCGCTGCTCGACGGCCAGCTCGACGCGCTGGCGCTGGTGTCGGCGCCGGAGTCGCCGATCGTGCGCATGCTGCTGATCACGCCCGGCATCCGGCTGTTCGACTTCACCCAGGCCGAGGCCTATGCGCGCCGGGTGCCGCAGGTCACGCCAGTGCTGCTGCCGCGCGGCGTGGTCGATCTGGCCCAGGATCTGCCCGGCCAGGACGTGCGACTGGTGGCGGCCACCGCCTCGCTGCTGGTGCGCGAGGACACCCATCCGGCGCTGCAGCAGTTGCTGGTGCAGGCCGCGCGGCGCATTCACGGCGAGCCCAACTGGTTCCAGGGCAAGGGCGAATATCCGAAGGCCCAGACCGGCGAGCATCCGCTCGCGCCGGAGGCGCAGCGCTTCTACGCCAACGGCGAGCCGCTGCTGCAGCGCCATCTGCCCTTCGGCTATGCCAATCTGATCGACCGGATGTGGGTGGTGCTGCTGTCGATCGTCGCGGTGCTGATCCCGCTGTCGCGGGTGGTGCCGCCGCTGTACAACTTCCGGGTGCGCTCGCGCATCTTCCGCTGGTACGGCCTGCTGCGCGACCTCGAGCAGCAGCATGCCGAGGGCCGCCGGCCGCCGGCCGAGCTGCGTGCCGAGCTCGATCAGCTCGATGCGCGCATCGAGCGCCTGCCGGTGCCGCTGAGCTATGCCGACGAGCTCTACTCGCTGCGCAGCCACATCGCGATGGTGCGCCAGCGCCTGGACGGCCCCGCCAGCATCTCTCCCGCGACCCCTGACGATCCTGCCCGGACATCGACATGACCCACTCGCCCTCCCCGATTCCCGCCCGCCTGGCCGCGCTGCGCCAGGCGCTGGCGCGCCACGACCTCGCCGCGGTGCTGGTGCCCTCCAGCGACCCGCACCTGTCCGAATACCTGCCCGAGCGCTGGCAGGGCCGGGTGCATTTTTCCGGCTTCACCGGCTCGATGGGCACGCTGGTGGTCACGCGCGAGCGCGCCGCGGTCTTTGCCGACAGCCGCTACTGGACGCAGGCCGAGGCCGAACTGGCCGGCACGACGGTCGAGCTGGTGAAGATTCCCACCGGCGCGGCCACCCACCACATCGACTGGCTGACCACCACGCTCTCGCCCAGCCAGACGCTGGCGGTCGACGCGGCGGTGCTGGGCCTGGCGGCGGCGCAGATGCTGGCCAGCGCGCTGCAGCGCCACGGCATCGGCCTGCGCACCGATCTCGACCTGATGACCGAGGCCTGGCCCGAGCGCCCCGGCCTGCCGGGCGCGCCGGCGCGCGAGCATCTGGCGCCGCATGCGGCGGTGCCGCGCGCCGAGCGGCTGGCGGCGGTGCGCGCCGGGATGGCCCGCCAGCACGCCAGCCACCATCTGGTCTCCACCGTCGACGACATCGCCTGGATCACCAGCCTGCGCGGTGCGGACGTCGACTACAACCCGGTCTTCCTGGCCCACCTGCTGATCGGGCCGACGCGCGCCACGCTCTTCGTCGCGGCCGGCAAGATCGACGCGGACCTGGCCGCGCGGCTGGCCGCCGACGGCATCGACCTGGCCGACTACGCCGAGGCCGCCCCGACGCTGGCCGCGCTGCCGGCCGAGGCGGTGCTGCTGGTCGATCCGAAGCGCATCACCCTGGGCCTGCGCGAGGCGGTGCCCGCAGGCGTGCGGGTGGTCGAGGCGATCAACCCCAGCACGCTGGCCAAGAGCCGCAAGACGCCGGCCGAGGCCGCCTTCATCCGCGAGGCGATGGAAAAGGACGGCGCGGCGATGTGCCGCTTCTACGCCTGGCTGGAGGCCGCGCTCGGCCGCGAGGCCATCAGCGAGCTGACCGTCGACGAGCGCCTGACGGCCGAGCGCGCCCAGGAAGACGGCTTCGTCAGCCTGAGCTTTCCGACGATTGCCGGCTTCAACGCCAACGGCGCGATGCCGCACTACCGCGCCACGCCGGACGCCTTCGCCTGGATCTCCACGCCCGAGGGGCTGGTGGCCGAAGGCCTGCTGCTGATCGACTCCGGCGCGCAGTACCTGGGCGGCACCACCGACATCACCCGCGTCTGGCCGATCGGCACGCCCTCGGCCGCGCAGAAAGCCGACTTCACCCGCGTGCTCAAGGGCACGATGGCGCTGTCGCGGGCGCGTTTTCCGGCCGGCACGCTCTCGCCGCACCTGGATGCGCTGGCGCGCGCGCCGCTGTGGGAGGCCGGCCTCGACTTCGGCCACGGCACAGGCCACGGCGTGGGCTATTTCCTCAATGTGCACGAGGGCCCGCAGAGCATCTCGCGCGCCCTGCCCGAGGCCTCGATGGCGATGCACCCCGGCATGATCACCTCGGTCGAACCGGGCCTGTACCGCGACGGCCGCTGGGGCATCCGCATCGAGAACCTGGTGCTGAACGTCAGCCTGGGCAAGCCCGACGAGTTCGGCGAGTACCTCGCCTTCGAGACGCTCACGCTCTGCCCGATCGACAGCCGCTGCCTCGACCTGTCGCTGCTGCGCCCGGACGAGGTGCAGTGGCTCGACGGCTACCACGCCGAGGTGCGCCGCCGCCTGGCGCCGCGCCTGGACGGCGCCGCGCTCGACTGGCTGCTGCGCCGCACCGAGCCGGTCTGAGCGCCGGGCATCCTGTCTTTCCTCCCGACCCCCGACAAGGAGACTGCCGATGAGCACCCGCCACCTCGACACCCTGCTGATCGACTTCCGCAGCGGCGAGCTCGACGCCAGCGCGCTGGCGCACGGCTTCCGCGACACCGCCGCGCACTGGCCGGGGCTGCCCGAGCGCTACAGCCAGGTGCTGGGCCAGCTGCTGATGCAGGTCGAGTCGAGCGCGCTGTTCACCGAGGAGAGCTGCAGCTTCAGCCGCGGCGACCTGTCGGACGCGCTCGGCCAGTGGCTGGCCAAGGCGCGCCAGGTCGCGCCGCACTGAGCCGACCCGCGGCGGCCGCGCTGAAAAGGAACGGGGCCGGCATCGCTGCCGGCCCCGACCTCTCCCCCTCGACCGAGAGCCGCCACCCCTGACGGCCCTCGCCCCATCCGACTTCGTTCAGTCCCGTTCAGCCTCGAATCGTCTCCTTCAGAAACGGATCAGAAACGGGTCCAGTCGCCGCCACCGCCGTCATTGCCGGGCTCGTCGCCGCGACGGCGCCGGGGCTGCGGACTCGGCTCGATGCCGTCGAGCGCGCCCCAGTCCGAGGACGGGAACGGCGGCAGGGCCGGCGGCACCTCGCCACGGGCCTTGACCTGGGCGCTGTGAATGGCGTGATGGGCATTCCAGGCCGCCTGCTGGGTGCGCTGCAGCAGCTGGAAGGCGTTGACCACCTTCTGCAGCCGCTCGGCCTGCTGGCGCAGCGCCTCGGCCGCGCTGGCGCTCTGGCTGACCACCGACTCGTTGTGGCGGGTCAGCTGGTCGAGCTGCTCGATGCTGCTGCCGGTCAGCTCGGCCTGCACCGCCGACGGATCGCGCCCGTCCTGGTCCGGACCGCTGAGCTCGACGATGTCGGTCATGCGCTGCACCGAGACGATCAGCGCGTCCATCGTCGCATCCGCATCGCGGGCCAGGCGGCCGCCGAACTCGACCTTCGCGGCCGAGGCGGTGACCAGCTGCTTGATCTCGCGCGCCGCATTGCCGGCCCGAACCGCCAACGCACGCACATCGCCGGCCACGACCGCGAAGCCCTTGCCCTTGTCGCCCGCCTGCGCCGCCTCGATGGCGGCCTGCAGCGCCAGCAGATTCGTCTGGAAGGCGATGCTGTCGATGGTGCCCAGGATCTCGGAGATCTGGCGGCTGGACTGGCGGATGTCCTCCATGTTGGCCACCACCTGCGAGACCACGTCGCCCCCCTGATGGGCGGCGGCCACCGCGGTGTCGAGCAGCTCGCGCGGGGTCAGGCCGGTCAGCGGCATGACCAGATCGCTGCCGGCCACCAAGGCCGGACCGTCGGCCGGCAGCGCCGCGTCGGACGGGGCCGCCGGCTCGGTCGACGGCGTGGTCGCCCGCGAGGCCGCAACCGGAGCGGCAACCGGGGCTGCGGCGGAAACGGCGGCGGGAGCCGCCACCGGCGGCACCGGTGCCGCGACCGACGCGGGCGCCGTCAGGCCCTGGCCCGACTGTGCCCGGGCCAGCACCTGCGACAGCAGCGGCGTGAAGTGTTCCGGCAGCGGCGCATCCGGCAGCTCGTCGGCCGCGGCGGCCCGGCCCTGGCGGCGCAGGCGGTCGCGCAGCTCGATCAGCGCATGCTGGAGCTGGCCGAACTCGTCGGCGCTCATCTTCGGTGCCGGAGCGGTGTCATCGCCGTCGGCCAGGCGCTCGGCGAAGTCGAGCGTGCGGTCCAGCGGCCACTTCAGGCTGTCGACCATCAGCCAGGCGACCATGCCGGCCACCACCATCGCCGCCGAGCCGATCAGGCCCAGGATCCGGCGCTGCGACTGCAGCGCCGGATCCTGGCCCAGCAGCAGCAGTCCGGCACAGGTCAGCACCATCAGCAGCGCGACCAGGAAGCCGAAGCCCCAGGCTAGGCGGGTGGCGACCGGCAGTCGGCCCAGGGCGTCACGGGAATCTCGCAGGGAAGGCATATCGGGTACAGCTCCGCAAAGTCGGATGGGTCTGGGCCCCGATTCTGTTCAAGGTCTACATGTCGATAAATACGTCACGATCTGACACCTTCAGGATGAACTGCGAGGTCTGAAACCTCCACCCTGCGTGCCGGGGTGCCGGATCCCGCAAACCGGTCTTTCCCGCTGGATCGCCCGGGCCGAAACTGAGGGATATGCCCCGCATCCAGGGGTTCCGCGGGGCCCCTGCCGAAGGGGGCTGCCGCGGACCGGAATGCCCGGTCACCTCGCCATCGTCACACGCCCGCTCGCATCACCCGGGCCTGCATCGCCTCGCGCAGGCGCTGCGCGCTGTCTTTCAGATGAGCCAGCGTTTCGGGTGACGCATCGGAACGATAACGTACCCGTTCCAGCCGTGCCAGCAGTTCGCGGGCCTGGCGCTGCATCTGCATGCGCATTTCCGCACGTCCAGCCGCCGGCGGCGACAGCAGCCACTGGGTCAGCAGCGTGATCTGGTCGCGCTGCAGCGACTGCCGGGCCGCATCGATGGGCTCGCCGGACGCCAGGTCGGCCCACAGGGTCGCGGTCAGGCGGCTCTGCATTTCCTCGAGCGACAGGCTGCCCAGCGCCGGGTCGGCGCGGTCGGCGCCGTCGAGCAGCCGGCTGCCCAGCGCCTCGCCCATCAGCTCGAGCAGCATCTGGCGCTGCATCTCGGCGAGCTGCTGCGCCGGATTGAAGTCGGTGGCGACCGAGCCCTGGCCCGACAGCATGGCCTCGCTGCGCTCGAGGTAGTCGGGCGCCAGCCGGCGCTGCAGCGCCGGCGAGACGCTCAGCGCCTGCGGCGACAGCAGCTCGCCCAGCAGCAGCGCCAGCGCGCGGCGCTGCTCGGCCAACGGCACGGGCTGCAGCGGATCGCGGCCGGTGCCGGGCGCGTCGCGCAGCGTGCGCAGGCCGCCGAGCTGGCGCATCAGCATCGCGGTGGAGCGGCCGACATCGCGCAGCGCGAAGCCCACCACCCGGCGCAGCAGCGCCGGATCGGCATCGGCGGCCAGCGGCTGCGCCTCCAGCCGGGTCAGCAGATCGCGCGCGATGCCCAGGCGCTTGCGCGCGAAGGCCACCGGATCGCGGCCCAGATCGCCCTGCAGCGTTTCCGGGTCGAGCCCGGCGATCACGTCCTCGTCGGTGCCGAAGGCCAGCTCCGGCTCGGCGCTGCGTGCGGCGATACGTGACAGCGCCACGGCTTCATCATCCGGCGAGACGCTGCGGTAGGCGTACTCGATCGCCCAGTAATCGTAGGGCCCGAGCGTGGTCTGGAAAGCCGCGGCCTGCGGCTGGCCGCGCGCGGGCAGATTGATGCCGGCGTACTCCATCACCGAGCCGGTCAGCGCGTTCGTGCGGGTGAACTCGGGGTCGGCCAGCTGCGCCTCGTCGCGCACGGTCGAGGCGCGGAAGTTGTGACGCAGGCCCAGCGTGTGGCCGACCTCGTGCATCGTCACGTCCTTCAGGTAGGCGGCGACGAAGGCCTCGGCCTCGGGGCCGGCCGGATCCAGCCCGTCGCGCACCGACAGCACGTCGAGCGCGTAGCCGAGCTGCTCGGCGGCCAGATCGGCATGCTGGCAGGCGGCCAGCAGCCCCGTCGCGCCCAGATCGGGCGGCTGCGCGAAGGCCGGCGCCGGCGCGGCGATCACCTGGCTGCGCAGCGTGCGCAGCGCGCGCGAGCTCAGGCTCTCGATGGCGATGTCGGCGTCCAGGATCTCGCCGCTGCGCGGATCGACATGGCTGGGGCCGACGGCACCGAACATCGCCGTCGCATTCGTCATCCAGCGCACCGAGGCGATGCCGGTCTCGAGCGTGTCGAAGTCGGCATCGTCGGGCTGGACCTTCACGACGATCGCGTCCTTGAAGCCGATGGCCTCGAAGGCGCGGTTCCACTCCAGGATGCCAGCGCGGATCGGCTCACGGTAGCGCTCGGGCACGCTGCGGTCGATCCAGTAGACGATCGGGCGCACCGGCTCGGACAGCGCGGCGGACGGATCCTTCTTCTCGAGCCGCCAGCGGTTGACGAAGCGCTTCTTCGGGCTGCGCGCGAACTCGTCGCCGAAGTCGCTGACCGTGGTGACGAAGTGGCCAATGCGGGCGTCGGCCGCGCGGGTGCGCATCGGCACGGTCGGCAGCCGGGTCAGCGACAGATGCTGCTGCACGAACAGGCTGCGCGGATCGGGCAGCGTGGCCGGCACCGAAGGGCTGGCGCCGGCCGGAGCGCCGGGCTGCGCGCTGGCCAGCGCCCCGGTGGCGAAATGCTGCTGCACTGTCAGCGCCAGCAGCTCCGGGGTGCCGCGCACCGCGGTGATGCCGGAATGGCGCGCATCGAGCGCATAGCCCTGGCGGTAGCTGCGCTGCAGCTGCGCGCCCACGCCCATCAGGTCGGACAGGAACAAGGCCGAGGCATCGACCAGCACCGTGCGGCGCTCGGGATGCGGCTGGCTGAGCACCGCCGCGCTGGCCAGCAGGCTGGGCGAGAAGGCCGCCGCCACCGCACGGGCCTGCGGCGTGCCGGCGGCGGCCACATGCGTGGCATTGCGGGCCACCAGGCGCACCTGGTTGAACACCCGCACGAACTCGACCCACTTCGCGCCACCGGCACCGCCCCGCCCGCCCATCAGGCCGCCGAGCACGCCGCCCTCGCCGATGCCGCTGGCCAGCTTCGGCGACAGGAAGAAGGGCGTGCCGAAGTCCTTCTCGGACAGCTCCAGCCAGACCTTCTCGTCCTTCTGCCAGACCGGGATCAGCCCGTCGATGCGGCGCGCCTCGCGCACCACCTGCGCGAAGGGCGGCAGCGCAGGCGCCGGAGGCGTGGCCGCCGGTGCGGCCGCCGGTGGCGCCGCGGATGCCGCCGCCGCCGCCGCCGCCGGTGCCGATGCAGCAGGGCTGCCCGGCGCCACCGCCGGTTTGACTGCGGCCGGCGGCGTCGTGGCGGCCACCGGCGGATTCGGACGGCCGGCCGGCGTGGCGCAACCCGCCATCAGCACGGTCGCCGCCAGCGCGATCACGGACAGCGCGGACGGGGGCGAAAGAAGAAAGCAGCGGCGCATGCGGACTCGGTTCGATCAGATCGGGGTGAGCCGCATTGTGACCGTGCGGCCGCTCAGCGCTCGGGCACCTGCTCCAGATCGCCCAGCCAGACCGTGGCTTCTGCATCGCTGGGCGCACGCCAGTCGCCGCGCGGCGACAGCGAGCCACCCGAGCCGACCTTGGGCGAGTTCGGCACGCAGCTGCGCTTGAACTGGCTGGTCTTGAAGAAGCGCCACAGGAAGGTGCGCAGATGGCGGCGGATCTCCGCCAGCGGGTAGGCGTTGCGCGCGGTCACGCCCTCGGGCCAGCGGCCGGCGGCCGCGTCGCCCCAGGTGTGCAGCGCGAGGAAGGCGACCTTCGACGGCGCGAAGCCCGAGCGCAGCGTGTGATAGAGGTGGAAGTCCTGCAGCTCGTAGGGGCCGACGCTGGCCTCGCTGGACTGCTGCGGCTGGCCGGAGGCGTCGCCCGGCACCAGCTCCGGGCTGATCTCGGTCTCGACCACGTCGATCAGCGCGCGGCTGCAGGCCTCGCCGAACTCGCCCCGCGCCGCCACCCAGCGCACCAGATGCTGGATCAGCGTCTTGGGCACGCTGGCGTTGACGTTGTAGTGCGACATGTGATCGCCCACGCCATAGGTGCACCAGCCCAGCGCCAGCTCGCTGAGGTCGCCGGTGCCGACCACCAGCGCATCCTGGTGGTTGGCCAGGCGGAACAGGTGGCTGGTGCGCTCGCCGGCCTGCACGTTCTCGAAGGTGATGTCGTAGACCGGCTGGCCGCTGGCGTAGGGGTGGCCGAGGTCCTTCAGCATCTGCTCGCAGCTCGGGCGGATGTCGATCATGCCGCCGCCGCAGCCGATCACCTCCATCAGGCGCATGGCCTGGTCGAGCGTGCGCAGGCTGGTGGCGAAGCCCGGCATCGTGTAGGCGAGGATGTTGGCGCGCGGCAGGCCGAGCCGGTCCATCGTGCGCGCGCACACCAAGAGCGCGTGCGTCGAGTCCAGCCCGCCCGAGACGCCGATCACCAGCTTCCTCAGCCCCGAGGACTGCAGCCGCTTGACCAGCGCGCTCACCTGGATCTGGTAGATCTCCTCGCAGCGGGCGTCGAGCAGCTGCGGGTTCGACGGCACGTAGGGGAAGCGGTCGAAGACGCGGCGCAGCGGCAGCACCTCATCGTCCGGACGGCGCAGCGCGAAGCGCACCGTGCGCCAGGCGGCCAGCTCGCCGCGGTGGCGCGCGACGCTGGCGGCGAAGCTGGTCTGGCGCATGCGCTCGCGCGCGAGCTTCTCCAGGTCGACATCGGCGCAGACCAGCTGCGCGTCCGCGCGGAAGCGCTCGGACTCGGCCAGCAGCGCGCCGTTCTCGCAGATCAGCGCCTGGCCGTCCCAGGCCAGGTCGGTGGTCGACTCGCCCGGACCGGCCGAGCTGTAGAGATAGGCCGCCAGGCAGCGCGCCGACTGCTGCGACACCAGCGCGTGGCGGTAGTCGGCCTTGCCGACCGTGACGTTCGAGGCCGACAGGTTGACCAGCACGGTCGCCCCGGCCAGCGCCGCAAAGGACGAGGGCGGGATCGGCACCCAGACGTCCTCGCAGATCTCGACGGCGAAGGTCAGCGGCGCGTGCATCTGGCCGGTCTGCGCCGCGAACAGCAGCTGCGCGCCGAAGGGCACGGTCTGGCCGCACAGCGTCAGCTCGGTGGCCAGCGCCTGGCCGCCGGGGCTGAACTGGCGTGCCTCGTAGAACTCGGCGTAGTTCGGCAGGTAGGACTTCGGCACGACACCCAGCAGCCGGCCGTCGAACACCACCGCCGCCACGTTGTAGAGGGCGCCGTCGACCTGCAGCGGCAGCCCCACCACCGCCACCGCGCCCACGCCGCGCGAGGCCTCGACCACCTCGGCCAGCGCGCGCTCGCAGCCCTCGAGCAGCGCGCGCTGATGGAACAGGTCCTCGCAGCTGTAGGCCGACAGGCCCAGCTCGGGGAAGGCGACCAGCACCGCACCCTGACGCGCGGCTTCGCGGTGCAGGGTGATGGTCTGCTGGGCGTTGTGCGCCGGGTCGGCGACGCGGCACACGGGAACGGCGACGGCGATGCGGGCGAAGCCGTGCGTGTAGAGATTGAAGAACGGCAGCGGCAATGGCGTTTGCGAATCCCGAAGGGTCACGGTGGAGGCTCCTGAATGCGTCGTGGCCAGGGCATTGTTCACCCAGTGCTCGACGCGCAATCCGGCGATGCGCCGGAATTCCTGCGCATTGTGGGTCACCCGCGTGGCGCCAAGGTGCCAGAAATTCTGGTCTTGCCAGTGGAAAGCTGGCGAGGCTGACCGCCGCACTACACTGCCCCGATGCACACCCCGCCCTCCCGCCGTCGCCTCCCGATCGGCATCCAGACCTTCCGCGAGATCCGCGAAGACGGCTGCTACTACGTGGACAAGACCGGCCTGGCGATCGACCTGATCGAGTCGGGCAAGGCGTTCTTCCTGAGCCGGCCGAGACGCTTCGGCAAGAGCCTGCTGGTGGACACGCTCAAGGAGCTGTTCGAGGGCAATCGGGCGCTGTTCACCGGGCTGGCGGCCGAGACGCGCTGGGACTGGTCGCGGCGGCTCCCGGTGATCCGGATCGACTTCGGCGACGGCGTGCTGCACGGCCGCGCTGAACTCGATCGACGCATCCTCGACCAGTTGCGCGTCAACCGCGAGGCGCTGGGCGTGCCCGTGCTGACGGGGCCGCAAGCGGATGACGTGGCCGGTCAGTTCGGTGAGCTCATCCGGCAGGCACACGCGAGCACGAGCGAACGCGTGGTGGTGCTGATCGACGAATACGACAAGCCCATCCTCGACAACATCGACCGACCTGAAACGGCGCGGGAAATGCGCGAGGGGCTGAAGAACCTCTATTCGGTCTTGAAGGGCGCCGATGCGCACCTGAAGTTCGTGTTCCTGACCGGCGTGTCCAAGTTCAGCAAGGTCAGCCTGTTCTCCGGCCTGAACCACCTCACCGACATCACGCTCGATCCCGAGTACAGCGCCCTGTGCGGCTACACCGACGACGATCTGGACACCGTGTTCGCGCCCGAACTGCCGGGCCTGGACCGCGACGAGATCCGCCGCTGGTACAACGGCTACAACTGGCGCGGCGAATCGGTCTACAACCCCTTCGACGTGCTGCTGCTGCTGCGCAAGCGGCAGTTCATGCCGTACTGGTTCGAGACCGGCACGCCGACCTTCCTGGTGAAGCTGCTGACCGAGCGCGGCGAGTTCACGCCGAACCTGGGCCGGATGATGGCGTCGAGCACGCTGCTGTCGACCTTCGACGTCGACACCATCCCGACCGAATCGCTGATGTTCCAGGCGGGTTACCTGACGATCGCGTCGGAGCGCATCCGTCCCGGCCAGATCGACTTCCAGCTCAAGTACCCGAACCAGGAGGTGCAGGCCAGCCTGAACGACGTGCTGCTGCAGTCGCTCTCGGGCGATGTCTCGGCGCCGGGGCGGCAGATCAGCCGGCTGTGGGATCTGCTGGAGGCGGGCGATCCGCCACCCTTGCGCGATCTGTTCCACGCCTTCTTCGCGTCGATCCCGAACGACTGGTACCGCAACAGCCCGATCGCGCAGTTCGAGGGCTACTGGGCCAGCATCTTCTACAGCCACTTCGCGGCGCTGGGCCTGGACATCCGGGTGGAAGACACGACGAACAAGGGCCGCATCGACATGGTCGTGCTGGCGTGCGGCGCGGTGTGGATCTTCGAGTTCAAGGTCGTGGAGCTGGTGCCCGAGGGCCGCGCCATCGCGCAGATCCGCACCAAGGGCTACGCCGAGAAGTACCGCGACCGGGGCGAGCCGGTGCACCTGATCGGCGTGGAATTCAGCCGGGTGGAGCGCAACCTCATCGCGTTCGATGTGGAGACTCTGCCCCGATGACCACCACGCTCACCCTGCACGAAGACCCCACCACGCTCGACGCCGCCGCCTGGGACGCGCTGCTGGCGGCCTCGCCCGCGCCGACGCCCTTCCTGCGCCACGCCTTCCTGGCGGCGCTGCACGCCAGCGGCAGCGCCTGCGCCGCCACCGGCTGGCAGCCGGTCTTCATGACGCTGAGCGACGAGCGCGACGCCGGCGTGCTGCGCGCCGGCGCCGCGCTCTACCTGAAAACCCATTCCTACGGCGAATATGTCTTCGACTGGGCCTGGGCCGACGCCTGGGAGCGCGCCGGCCAGCGCTACTACCCCAAGCTGCTCGGCGCGGTGCCTTTCACGCCGGTGCCGGGCTCGCGGCTGCTGGCGCGCGACGAGGCGGCGCGCCGGGCGCTGCTGCAGGGCATCGAGGCCTTCGCGCGCGAGCAGGGCCTGTCTTCGGCCCACCTGCTCTTTCTGGACGAAGCCGACCGCGCCGCGGCCGCCGCGCAGGGCTGGCTGCTGCGCGAGGGCGTGCAGTTCCACTGGAGCAACCGCCAGCCCGAGCCCTATGCCGACTTCGCCGATTTTTTGGCCCATCTCTCGCGCGACAAGCGCAAGAAGATCGCGCAGGAACGCCGCTACGTGCGCGAAGCCGGCATCCGCTTCGACGTGCGGCGCGGCGCGGAGATCGGCGCCGCCGACTGGGACTTCTTCGCCCGCTGCTACGACAACACCTACCGCGAGCACCGCTCCACGCCCTACCTGAACCGCGCCTTCTGGGCCGAGGTGGCGCGCGCGATGCCCGAGCACTGGCTGATGTTCGTCGCCCGGCGCGGGGACGAGCGGGTCGCCGCCTCGCTGATCGCGCTCGACCCCGAGCGGCGGGTGGCCTACGGGCGCTACTGGGGCTGCACCGAATCGGTCCCGCACCTGCACTTCGCCGCCTGCTATCACGAGCCGCTGGACTGGTGCGTGCGCGAGCGCTTCCTGCGCTTCGAGGGCGGCGCGCAGGGCGAGCACAAGATGGCGCGCGGCCTGCTGCCGGTGACGACCACCTCGGCGCACTGGCTGCGCCATCCGGGGTTTGCCGATGCGGTGGCGCGCTTCCTGGCGCAGGAAAGCGCCGGGGTCGAGGCCTATGTGGGCGAGCTGCGCGAGCGCAATCCGTTCCGGCATGGCGACCGATAATCGCCGCCCATGAGATCGTCCGCCCTGCGCCTTGCCGCCCTCGCGCCCCTGATGGCCACGCTGGCCGCCTGCACGACCCTGCCCAGCGACCGCCGCCCTGCCCCCTCGCCCTGGCCCTCGCCGACGCCAGCGCCCGCACCGGGCACGCTGCCACCGGTCTTCACCCTGCCCCCGGCGCCTGCGCCCGGACCGGCACCGACGCCCACGCCGGTTCCGCTGCCGGTGCCGGTGCCCCCGCCGGCCCCCGCCCTGCCGCCGCTTCCGCCCGCGCCGCCACCGCCCCCCGCCCCGGCGCCGGTCAGCGCCGCCGAGGTGCGCGATGTCGCGCTGCGGGTGCTGCCGCCGAACCTGGCCGACCGCCGCCGCTGGGCCGAGGACATCGGCACCGCGTTTGCCGCGCTGTCGATTCCCGCGCAGGCGCACAAGGTCTGCGCGCTGGCCGCGGTGATCGAGCAGGAATCCACCTGGCAGCCCGATCCGCCGGTGGCCAATCTCTCGAGGATCGCCAAGGCCGAGCTGGACAAGAAGCGCGAGCGCTTCGGCATCCCGAAGGCGGTCATGGACCTGGCGCTGCAGAAGACCTCGCCGGACGGCCGCACCTACCAGCAGCGCCTGGACCGGCTGCGCACCGAGCGCGAGCTCTCCGACCTCTACGAGGACATGATCCGCGAGATCCCGCTGGGCGCGCAGATCGCCGGTGGCCAGAACCCGGTGCGCACCGGCGGCTCGACCCAGGTCAGCATCGCCTTCGCCGCCGACCACATGCGCGAGAAACCCTATCCCTGGAAGCCGGCCGGCAGCGCACGCGAGGAGGTCTTCAAGCGCCGCGGCGGCCTGTACTTCGGCGCGGCGATGCTGCTGGACTATCCGGTGTCCTACAACCGCATGCTCTACCGCTTCGCCGACTACAACGCCGGCCTCTACAGCAGCCGCAACGCGGCGGTGCAGTCGCTGCTGGCCCAGCTCACCGGCCAGAGAATCGACCCGGACGGCGACCTGCTGCGCTACAAGGGCCGCGAGCCGCTGTCGCCGCGCAGCGACCCGAGCCAGACCTGGCGGGCGCTGCTGACGCTGCAGCCCGAGCTGGGCGTGAACGCCGCGCAGATCGAGCGCGACCTGAAGCTGGAGAAGCAGTTCGCCTTCGAGCAGTCGCCGACCTACCGGCGCCTGTACCAGCTCGCCGAGCGCCGCGGCCTGAAACCCGCGCGCGAGCAGCTGCCCGACATCGACCTCAACAGCCCGAAGATCACCCGCAAGCTCACCACCGCCTGGTTCGCCGACCGCTGCGAGGCGCGCTACCGCACCTGCCTGGCCCGCGACGCCGCGGCAGCCTCGCTGCCGCCGGCCAGCGATCCGCGGCCCTGAGGCACCGGCCTCACCCCCCGGCCGCCAGCGCCGGCATGTCGCCTTCCGGCGCGGGCAGGTGAATGTCGCCGTAGAGCGTCTCGACCGCGCCGCCCAGGTCGTCGCTGTCGGTGAAGACGCCGATGCTGCGGATCGGGCCGGGCTCGCGGCCGAAGACGGCGCGGTAGTCGGCCACCAGATCGCGGCGATGCCAGCGCCAGCGGCCCTGCTCGGCCGCGCCGCTGTCGACGACCAGGTAGCGGATGCTGCTGCTGCGCGGATAGGCCACCGCCGCGCCCACCGGCAGCTGACCGTCCCAGACATACATCAGCGTCGAGTGCGGCAGGGTGTGGCCGGTGAACAGCTCGACCTGCTCGCGGAAGATCATCTCGCGCAGCGACAGGCCGGAGAGATCGCCGTCGAAGGCCACCACCACACGCGCCGGGCAGTCGTCGCGGCTGTCGTCGTCGCTGCGGGCCTGCTCGGGCACCTGCGAGACGCACCAGCCGAACTCCAGCCAGCGGTACTCGCCCGGCTCGCGGCGCAGGTCGTGGCGCAGACCGGTGGCGCCGCGCTCGGAGCGGGCCTGCAGCACGGTGCGGCCGCTGTCCGGGTCGGTCACGGTGCGATAGAGCGTGTCGCGCCGGTCCGGGCGCATGCGGTGCGGCACCCAGCCCGGCGGCAGCGCCTCGCCCGGCGCGCTCTCGGAGAAAGGCATCACCGGCCGCAGCGACGACAGCGGCGGCACCGCGGCCGCCACCGGCACCATCGGCAGCCAGGGCGACAGCGACAGCGCACCGGCGCAGCGCAGCCAGGATCGGCGCGACACGGCGCCACGGGCATCGGGAAGATCGGTCGGCACATCCATGCGCGCACGGTAGCGCCGGCGCATGTCGGCTTCAGGACAAGCGCAAACGCGGTGGCTGGCCGGGCGTGAAATGCGGGCGGATCGACGTGCTCAGGGCGCGCCCAGCTGCCAGCGGCCGTCGCGCGCCAGCGTCAGCGCCTGGTCGTGGAAGGCGGCCAGCGTCTCGCGGTGGCCGACGCTGACCAGCACCGTCTGCGGCAACCCGCTGCGCAGCAGCCGGTACAGGCCGTGCTCCAGCCCGGTGTCGGTGGCCGAGGTCGCCTCGTCGAGAAAGACGATCGCCGGCCGGTTCGCCAGCACGCGGCCGAAGGCCAGGCGCTGCTGCTCGCCCGGCGAGAGCACCTGCGACCAGTCCTGCGCCAGGTCGAGCTGGGTGGCCAGGTGGCCGAGCTGGACCTGCTCGAGGATCTGCGCGGCGCGCGCCGGATCCAGCGACGCGGCCTCGGCCGGATAGGCCAGCGCCGCCGCCAGCGTGCCGATCGGCAGGTAGGGCCGCTGCGACAGGAACAGGCAGGCCGCGCCCTGCGGCCGGGCCGCACGGCCCTCGGAGAACGGCCACAGGCCGGCGAGCGTGCGCAGCAGCGTCGTCTTGCCCGAGCCCGAGGGACCGCGGATCAGCAGCGCGCTGCCGGCCGGCAGCGCCAGCGACAGGTCGGCGGTCAGCACCTGGCCGTCGGGGCGGCGCACCGTCAGGTGCTCGATCGTCAGGCCCTGGGCCTGCTCGGCCAGCGCCGGCAGCGCCAGACTCGACGACGCACGCACGTTCTGCTCGAAGCCGCTCAGGCGCTCGAGCACCGCGCGGTAGCCGGCGAAGCTGTCGTAGGAGGTGCGGAAGAAGGACAGCGCCTCCTCGACCTGGCCGAAGGCCTGGCTGGTCTGCATCACGTCGCCGAGCTTGATCGTGCCGGCGAACAGGCGCGGCGCCTGGATGATGAAGGGGAAGACCACCGCGATCTGGCTGATCGTCAGGTTGTAGCCGTCGAACTTCAGCGTGCGCCACAGCGTGTCCCAGGCGTTGCCGATCACTGCGGCGAAGCTCGCCAGCAGGCCGCGGCGCTCGACCGCCTCGCCGCGGTAGAGCGCGATGCTCTCGCCGTACTCGCGCAGTCGCACCAGCAGATAGCGGTAGTTCGCGGTCAGCTTCTCGTTCATGAAGTTCAGCCCGATCAGCGGCCGGCCGATCCAGAACGCGAACACCGACGCGCCGATCACGTACAGATAGACCAGGAACACCATCGCGCGCGGGATCTCGGTGCCGGCCACCATCATCGGTGCCGAGAGATTCCACAGGATGCCGGTGAACTCGTACATCGACACCACCGCGCCGACCAGGCCCATCGACAGCGCCAGCGTGGTCGTCACCAGCGTGGTCACGTCCTGCTGGATGCGCTGGTCGGGGTTGTCGACGGCCGGCTCGGCGAAGCGGCCGAGGTAGTAGGACTGGCCCTGCAGCCATTCGCCGACGGTGCGGTCGTTGAGCCACTGGCGCCAGTGGATGGTGAAGGCGCCGCGGATGTAGCTGCTGAGCACCGCGCGGATCACATGGATCGTCGCCAGGATGCCGAAGAGCTGCATGCCGAACCAGAAGCCCTTCTGGTCGAGCGCCTGCAGCGCGCTGTAGAACTCGTTGTACCAGTACGAGAACACCACGTTCATGCGCACCGTGAACAGCACGAACAGCAGCATCAGCGCCACGCCGCCCAGCGGCCGCCAGGATCGCCGGGGCGAGAAGTAGTCTCCGGTGAGCGACCAGAACTGCCGCCCCCACACCGTCCCCCGCGCCAAGAGCGCCATCACCGCGACGAAGACCACCAGCGTGATCGCGTAGGCCTTGGCCACCCAGATCGCGCTGTTCAGAAGTTCCTGGTTCCAGTTCATCCGCCTAGTCTACGGGCGAAAAAAAGGGAGCCCGGCGGGCTCCCCTTCCTGGCGATGGCGCGGCGTGGCCGGCACCACAGCGCTCAGGCCATCACTTGGCGGCCAGGCGCTCGACGCCGCTGGTGATCTCGGCGCGCGCGGCGTCGGCGTCAGCCCAGCCGGTGACCTTGACCCACTTGCCCTTCTCCAGGTCCTTGTAGTGCTCGAAGAAATGCTGGATGCGCGCCAGGATCAGCGGATCGACGTCGGCGTGCGACTTGATGCCAGCGTAGGTCGGCAGGATCTTCTCGGTCGGCACGGCCAGCACCTTGGCGTCTTGGCCCGACTCGTCTTCCATGTTCAGCACGCCAATGGCGCGGCAGGGCACGACCGAGCCCGGCACCAGCGCGAAGGGCGTCAGCACCAGCACGTCGACCGGGTCACCGTCGAGCGACAGGGTCTGCGGCACATAGCCGTAGTTGCACGGGTAGTGCATCGCGGTGCCCATGAAACGGTCCACGAACAGCGCGCCGGTCTCCTTGTCGACTTCGTACTTGACGGGGTCCGAGTTCGCCGGGATCTCGATGATCACGTTGAACTTGTCGGCGGTGCCGGGGGGGACGTTGAGCAGGCTCATGAGGTGGTTCCGGAAGTGTTGAATGAATGGGAAAGCCGAAAAGCCGTCGCGATTCTACGGGGCGCGCTTGCGTCGGCCTTGCGCCCGACGCGCAGGTCGTGGCGTCGTCGAACAGCATCGAACAGGCCATCGGCCCGAAGACGTTGCGGCATTGCAACATCCGCCCCGAAGACCCGCCGCACTGTCCCGCAATGGAACAGCAAAGGTACCCGGCAGACCCCATGCAGTGCCGATTGCCGGGAGGATTGCGCCGTAATTACGGGAATTGCCCGGTTGCCCCGCCTTGATCCCGCGCAGGATGATGCTGCGCAGCAATACCGGCAGGCGTAGAATGCTGCACTGCAACATGAGCGGCTCGCCGCCCTGCCCCAGCCCCCACCGGATGCCCGAGGAATCGCGATGCTCTATCAGTTCTACGAAACCCAGCGCGCTCTGCTGAGCCCGTTCGCGGAGTTCGCCAGCGCCACCGCCAAGCTCTACAGCCATCCGCTGTCACCGTTTGCCCAGGCCCCCGGCTCCGAGCGCATGGCCGCCGGCTTCGACCTGCTGCACCGTCTGACCAAGGAATACGAGAAGCCGGCCTTCGGCATCACCGCGGTCAAGGTCGATGGCATCGACGTGGCCGTCCAGGAGCAGGTGGTCGAGAACCGCCCCTTCTGCCGCCTGCTGCGCTTCAAGCGCTACACCGACAACGCGCAGATGCTCGAGCGCATGCGCGCGCAGCCGATCGTGCTGGTGGTCGCCCCGCTGTCGGGCCACCACTCGACGCTGCTGCGCGACACGGTGCGCACGCTGCTGCAGGACCACAAGGTCTACATCACCGACTGGGTCGATGCCCGCATGGTGTCGATGGAGGCCGGCAGCTTCCACCTGGCCGACTACATCGCCTATGTGCAGGACTTCATCCGCCTGCTCGGCCCCGAGGTCAACGTGATCTCGGTCTGCCAGCCCACCGTGCCGGTGCTGGCGGCCATCTCGCTGATGGCCTCGCGCGGCGAGACCACGCCGCGCACGATGACGATGATGGGCGGCCCGATCGACGCCCGCAAGAGCCCGACCGCGGTCAACAACCTGGCGATGAACCGCAACATCGAGTGGTTCGAGCACAACGTGATCTACCGCGTGCCGCAGAACTTCCCCGGCGCCGGCCGGCGCGTCTACCCGGGCTTCATGCAGCACACCGGCTTCGTCGCGATGAACCCGGACCGCCACGCCAACTCGCACTGGGACTACTTCCTGGACCTGGTGCGCGGCGACGACGACAGCGCCGAGGCGCATCGCCAGTTCTATGACGAGTACAACGCGGTGCTCGACATGGACGCGAACTACTACCTCGAGACGATCCGCACCGTCTTCCAGGATTTCGCGCTGGTCTACGGCACCTGGGTGGTCAACGGCGAGCCGGTGCGGCCGCAGGACATCACCACCACCGCGCTGCTGACGGTCGAGGGCGAGCTCGACGACATTTCCGGCGCCGGCCAGACCGAGGCCGCGCACGGCCTGTGCAGCGGCATTCCGGCCGAGCGCCGCGAGCACTACATCGTCAAGGGTGCGGGCCACTACGGCATCTTCTCCGGCCGCCGCTGGCGCGAGATGGCCTATCCGGAAGTGCGCAAGTTCATCCTCGAGCATCAGGCGCCGATGAAGACGCCGGCGGTTCAAGCCGAGCCGATCGAAGCGGCCCCGGTGCTCACGGCCGAAGCGCCTGTGGCTGTGGCCGAACCGGCTGTGGTCGCAGAAACCGCCGCAGCCATCGAGACTGCCCCGGCGGTGGATGCCGACGCGGCGGCGCCGGAAGCGGTCGAGGCGCCAGTCGAGACCCCGACGCAAGCGCCTGTCGAGGAAGTCCCTTCGGCGGCGGCACCGGCGGCACCGGCCGCACCGCGCCGCGGCAAGTCCCGCCGCTGAGGCTGGCCGGGTGACGGACAATCGCGGTTTTGCCCGCGTCTGTCCGCCGCCATGCCGCCGCCCTCTCTCGCTGACCTGATCGATGACCTGCTGCCGCAGACCCAGTGCACCCGCTGCGGCCAGCCCGACTGCCGCGCCTATGCCGAGGCAGTGGCAGCAGGCACGATGGACATCAACCGCTGCCCGCCCGGCGGGCAGGAAGGCATCGTCCGGCTGGCCGCCCTGACCGGCCAACCGGTGAAACCGCTCGATCCCGAGTGCGGCATCGACGGCCCGCTCACCGTGGCGGTCATCGACGAAGCCTGGTGCATCGGCTGCACGCTGTGCATCAAGGCCTGCCCGGTCGACTGCATCAGCGGCACGAACAAGCACATGCACAGCGTCATCGAGGCCGACTGCACCGGCTGCGAGCTCTGCCTGCCGGCCTGTCCGGTCGACTGCATCTCGCTGGAGGTGGTCACGCCCGGGCGCAGCGGCTGGCAGGCCTGGACCCCGGAGCAAGCGCGCGCTGCCCGCCAGCGCTACCAGGAGCGCAACACGCGCCGTCAGCGCACCGCCAGTCAGCAGGCCGAACGCCTCGAGCACAAGGCCCGGCACAAGCTCGAGCATCTGGCCGATCTGACCCGCAACACCGAGGTTCCCGGCGAGATCGACCGCAAGCGCGCGGTCATCGAAGCGGCCATGGCGCGCGCCCGTTTGCAACGCTCGAAATGATCGTGCTAGAATTGCATTCTGCGTTGGGGGGGTAGCTCAGCTGGGAGAGCGTCGCGTTCGCAATGCGAAGGTCGGGAGTTCGATCCTCCTCCTCTCCACCAACGAAACCAGCAGAAAACGCCAGATCCGAAAGGGTCTGGCGTTTTTTCTTGCCCGAAGTCAGGCCAGAGTGCGCGCGCGGCGGCGCTGCTGCCAGCCCAGCACACCCAGGCCAGCAAACAGCATGGCCATCGGCGCAGGTTCAGGCACCGGGCTGACCGTGGTGTAGCTGATCGCGTCGAAGGTGGCTGTCGCGCCGCCTCGCGCATAGCTGCCCAGCACGCTGGTCGCGCTGCCGGACTCGACCGCCCAGACATCCGCAACGATGCGGCCCTGCTCGTCCGGCACATCGATGCCCGACAGCGTGTGGACCGACTGCCCGTCGACCGACCAGGACAGCGAACCGGCCACCCAGCTGAAGGCATAGGTGTGCATGCCTGCGGACGCATCGAAGCCCAGCGCGATCGACTGCGTCGTGAGGCCGGCGGTCGACGACAGGTAGCTGACGAACAGCGTGCTGGTGTCGTTGCCGGCGATGTGCATGCCGATCAGGTCGGTCGGGCCGGTCGCAGCGTTCAGCGTGCCGCTGTACTTCATGAAATCGGTGACGACGCCCGCGCCGCTGGCGGCGCGAAAGGTCGCGCTGTAGGTGCCGAAGCCGTAGCTGTCGTTCGACACCAGCTGGCCCGAGGCATTGGGCTGTCCGGAACACTGCTCCTGCGCCACGCTGCACGGCCAGGTGTTGAGCCGCAGCGACATCTCGCTGGAGCCGAAACTCACATGGCTGCTGCGCCAGCCCACGTCGAGCGGATCGGGCGCGGCCACGCCATGGGTGCGGGTCCAGAGGCTGCTGTCGAAGGCATCAAGCTCATCGACGAAGGAGGTGCCGGCCGCATGGGCGCCGACGGACAGGGGCAGCAGCAGCCACACCAGGGAGCGAAGGGTTCGGGCAACGGGCTTCATGGGGGAGTCTTTCAGTTGGCGGATGGCCTTGGCCATCGGTCCACGCACACCTGGGTGTGCAGCCTGAAGACAGGCTAGATCCCCGCATTTGCCGCGACATCCCCCCGTTTGAGCACTTCCGGCGAGGGGATCGCTTCAATCGAAGCCTGATGTGAAAAATTACAAGATAGACCGGTCTCAATTCCGGACGAAATCTGCCGAGATGGGCACACGCCATCTGGCGCGGACTTCAGCGTGCCGGACGCAATCCGATCTGTGCGCAGATGTTTCGCCCGGTGACGGTCAGGCGCAGCGTGCCGCCGTGCCATTCCATCCAGTGAATCGCGACGAAGTCATCGATGACCCCAGGATCGATCAGGTCGGCGCGACGCCGCTGCAGGAACTCGATCGTGGATGGCAGTGCAGCACGCAGGCGCTGCTCACGCGCGCGGCGTGCGTCCAGTGGTGGCGCCACCACGGACGACGGACTCGGACTGATCATGAGGCACTCCCGGAGTTGGGCCACGATAGCACCATTCCAGCCGTGCCGCTGCCTCCGAACGTCCGGATGGACGCTCACGGAACTTCAAGGTACCTATCCACCAGCTGGAAGAAGCGATCGTAGAACTCGCCGGCCGGGATGGTCTCGCTGGCGACCTTGACCAACGAGTCGTCATTGGACGACAGCGGCAGCGAGACCGAGCCGATCGCGCTGACGCCCAGGCTGGCCGAGTTGGAGCTCTTCCTCAGCGAGTAGCGGTCCTGGACCGCGCTGACGAAGGCGATGGTCGAAGGCCGATCGTCGGGATCGCCGGCATTGGCCGCCGGCTCCGAGGCGGACAGCGACGCCGCCCTCACTTCGGGCACGCAGACGATGTGGAACTCGATCTGCACATGCACCTCGGGCTGAGGCTGGAAGCTCTTGCGACCGGTCACCGAATCGGCACGATCCGCGCTGCCCAGCAGATAGCCCTGGCTCATCAGCGCGCGCCGGGCCGCCTCGCAGGTGCTGGCGGTGGTCGACGGGAAGACCCGCGAGAAGGTCTCGGTGTTCGAGAAGGCCTCGTCGAGATAGACCTTGGCCTTGGCGGCGGCGCCGCCCGAGGAGGTCGAGCAGCCGGACAGGGCCGTCAGCAACGCCAGCGTGGCGGCCAGGGATCGCAGCAGCGGCAGGTCGAAGGAGCGCGTCATCGGCACGACAGTCGGTTCGGGCGGTCGGTGCGCATCGTAGCGCCGATCCCGGGCCGGCGCAGATTCAAGCCGGTCAATCAGGCGCGCGGCTTGCGCGGCGCCTTCTTCGCGGCCGGGGCCGGCTCGGCGGCGACCGGGGCGGCGGAGAACAGCTTGGCCGCACGGCCCTTGAGCTCGAGCAGCTCGTCGGGCGTGACCGAGTAGCGCGCGGCCATCGCGTCGGCGCGGATGCCGAACTCGACCTCCTTCTTGCCGTTGGACAGCGTGCCGCTGGTGAAGTCGTAGTCGGCGTCACGCGCCGGGAAGCCGTTCTTCTCGAGGTCGTAGCCCTGATAGCGGACCTCGGTGATCTCGCCGCTGGCGAAGTCCAGGACGCCGGTCGACTTGACCAGGGTGTCGGCGAGCTCGTCGACGATGACGATGGGCAGCTTCAGGTCCATGCGGGATTTCTCTCTTTCCTTGTGCTTCGGGCGTCTTTCAGGGCGGCGGATGATGCCACAGCGCCGTGTCCGGACACCGCACAATGCGGGCCGCAACCCGAACATCCGCCCGGAGGAACCGCCCCATGCCCCGCCTGATCGTCGGCCCCTTCAACCGCGTCGAGGGCGATCTCGAGGTCCGTCTGGACATCGCCGACGGCCGGGTGCGCTCGGCCGAGGTCTGCGCGCCGATGTACCGCGGCTTCGAGCAGATCCTGCTCGGCCGTCCGGCCGGGGACGCGCTGGTGATCGTGCCGCGCATCTGCGGCATCTGCTCGGTGTCGCAGTCGGTGGCGGCCACGCGCGCGCTGGCCGACCTGGCCGGCATGCAGCCCCCGCCCAACGGCCTGCTGGCGACCAACCTGATGCTGGCCTGCGAGAACCTGGCCGATCACCTGACGCATTTCTATCTGTTCTTCATGCCGGACTTCACCCGAGAGGTCTACGCGACGCGGCCCTGGTTCGTGGAGGCACGCCGGCGCTTCGCGGCCCTCTCGCCCGAGGGCTGCGGCGAGCACCACCGGCTGGCGACCGCGGCGCGCGCGCGCTGGTTCACGCTGATGGGGCTGCTCGGCGGCAAGTGGCCGCACACCGGCAGCCTGGAGGCCGGCGGCTCGGCGCGCGCGATCGACGCGGCCGAGCGGCTGCGGCTGCTGGCACGGGTGCGCGAGTTCCGCAGCTTCCTGGAGCGCACACTGTTCGGCGCGCCGCTGGAGGCGGTGGCCGCGCTCTCCAGCCTGGCGGATCTGGCGCGCTGGCGCGCCGAGCGCCCGGACGGCGACCTGCGCTTCTTCCTCGACCTGGCCGACGAGCTCGGGCTGGCACGGCTGGGGCCCGGGCCGGGGCTGTGGATCAGCCACGGCGCCTATCCGCAGCCCGACGGCACCCGCGCGATCGGCGGCGGCGTCTGGCGCGCCGGCGCGCCGGCCACCGTCGCGCTGGAGCTGTCGCGCATCACCGAGGACGTGACGCGGGCCTGGCTGGCGGCCGACGGCGAGCCGGCTCGCCACCCGGCGCGCGGCCTGACGCTGCCGGACGCCGACAAGCCCGGCGCCTACAGCTGGAACAAGGCACCGCGCCTGGGCGGCGAGGTCGCCGAGACCGGCGCGCTGGCGCGCCAGCTCGCCGACGGCCAGCCGCTGCTGCGCGAGCTGGTCGCGCGCGAAGGCACGGGCGTGCTGGCGCGGGTGCTGGCACGGCTGATGGAGCTGGCGCGCGTGGTGCCGCTGATGGAGGGCTGGCTGAAGGCGATCCGCCCGGGCGAGCCCTTCTGCCGCCCGGCGCCGCTGCCGGCCGACGGCCAGGGCTGCGGCCTGACCGAGGCTGCGCGCGGCGCGCTCGGCCACTGGATCGCGCTGCAGGGCGGACGCATCCGCCACTGGCAGATCATCGCGCCGACGAGCTGGAACTTCTCGCCGCGCGACGCCGCCGGCCGGCCCGGCGCGCTCGAGCAGGCGCTGGAGGACGCGCCGGTGCAGCCGGGCGAGACCACGCCGGTGGCGGTCCAGCACATCGTGCGCTCCTTCGACCCGTGCATGGTCTGCACCGTGCACTGATCCCCCCTTCGCTGCAGGACGAACCCGCCATGCCCGACCGCCCGCCGCTCGCCCCGATGCTGCCGCCCGCCGACGGGCTGGACGACAGCGCCTGGCTCGACGTGATCCACAAGATGGACGAGGTCTACTCGCAGCTGGTGGCCGACGAGGTCGCGCTGGAGGAAAAGAACGCCCAGCTCGAGCAGTCGCAGCAGTTCATCTTCAGCCTGCTCAGCGCGATGAGCGACGTGCTGGTGGCCTGCGACGCCGGCGGCCGCATCGAGGAGACCAACCGCGCGCTGGCCGAGCTGACCGGCCGCGACGAGGCCGCGCTGCGCGGCAGCAGCATCGCCGCGCTGATGGCCGACGAGACCAGCCGGGTGCGCATCCGCCATGTGCTGGGCACGCCGGCGCTGCAGCGCGGCGGCACGGTGCTCGAGGTCGAGCTGCTCGACGGCGCCGGCCAGCCGGTGCCGGTCGACTTCAACTGCACGCCGCGGCTGGACGCGGCCGGACGGCGCGTCGGCCTGGTCTTCGTCGGGCGGCCGATGGGCGAGCTCAAGCGCGCCTACCACCAGCTGCGCGAGGCGCACGAGGCGCTCAAGCGCACCCAGCAGCAGCTGCTGCATTCGGAGAAGATGGCCTCGCTGGGCCGGCTGGTGGCGGGCGTCGCGCACGAGCTGAACAACCCGATCAGCTTCGTGCTCGGCAACGTGCATGCGCTGACCCGCTACACCGAGCGGCTGCGCCAGTACCTCGGCGAGATCCATGACGGCCGGCCGGTGGCCGAGCTCGCGCCGATGCGCCGCAAGCTGCGCATCGACCACCTGCTGGCCGACCTGCCCTCGCTGATGGAGGGCACGCTCGAGGGCGCGCAGCGCACCGCCGACATCGTGCAGGGCCTGAAGCGATTCTCGGCCGCCGACCGCGACGAGCGCGGCCCGGTGCGGCTCAACGAGGTGGTCGAGCAGGCGATCCACTGGGTGCGCAAGGGCACCGCGCCGGACTTCGTCGTGCACTGGCAGCCCGGCCCCGACGCGGTGGTCGAAGGGGCGCCGGGACCGCTGCTGCAGGTGATGCTCAACCTGATCCAGAACGCCTGGGACGCGACCAGCGGCGCAGGCGCGAAGCCCCCGACGCTGTGGATCACCGGCCATCTGGAAGCCGGCCTGGCGCGGCTGGTGTTCCGCGACAACGGCCCCGGCATCGCGCCGGAGCATCTGGGGCGGCTGTTCGACCCCTTCTTCACCACCAAGCCGGTCGGCAAGGGCACCGGCCTGGGGCTGTCGATCAGCTACGGCATCGTCGAGCAGCACGGCGGGCGGCTGCTCGCCGGCAACCAGGCGGGCGGCGGCGCGGAGTTCGTGGTCGAACTGCCCGCCCGCGGCTGAAGCTCAGAGACTGGAGGCGCCCTCCTGGGGGGCCGACGCCGCATGGGCACCGTCGTCCTCGCGCGAATGGCTCGGACCGGGGTTGGCCTTCTTCTGCGCCTTTTCCGCCTTCTTCTTCTTCTTCTCCAGCTCGCGCTGGCGTTTCTCGAACGAGTAGTTCGGCTTGATGGGCATGGGGCGCCTTTCTCTGTAGTGGTGTCTGCAGGGTATCACCATCGGGCTGACGCCGGCTCGCGCCGCACCGCAAGCATCGATTCCAGGCCGGATGCCTCGCTGCAAGCCCTCTTTCCACCCCCGTCAGGAACCTGGCCTGACCTGCGTCAAGGCGTGACGAATTTCCAAGCCGTGACAAGGACTTGCAACACGGATCAGTGATTACCCTGACTCCAGCCGAGGCAGGCACGCGACTTGTGACGTTCTCCGCGACAGAAACCCGAGGAGACACCCCATGGAAACCTTCTACGAGGTGATGCGACGCCAAGGCATCTCGCGCCGCAGCCTGCTGAAGTACTGCTCGCTGACCGCGACCTCGCTGGGCCTGGGCCCGGCCTTCGTGCCGAGAATCGCGCACGCGATGGAGACCAAGCCGCGCACGCCCGTGCTGTGGCTGCACGGCCTGGAGTGCACCTGCTGCAGCGAATCGTTCATCCGCAGCGCGCACCCGCTGGCCAAGGACGTGGTGCTGTCGATGATCAGCCTGGACTACGACGACACGCTGATGGCCGCCGCCGGCCACCAGGCCGAGGCCATCCTCGAGGAGATCATGACCAAGTACAAGGGTCAGTACATCCTCGCCGTCGAGGGCAATCCGCCGCTCAACGAGGACGGGATGTTCTGCATCCAGTCGGGCAAGCCCTTCATCGAGAAGCTCAAGCATGTGGCCAAGGACGCCAAGGCCATCATCGCCTGGGGCTCGTGCGCGTCCTGGGGCTGCGTGCAGGCCGCCAAGCCCAACCCGACGCAGGCCACGCCGATCCACAAGGTCATCACCGACAAGCCCATCATCAAGGTGCCCGGCTGCCCGCCGATCGCCGAGGTGATGACCGGCGTGATCACCTACATGCTGACCTTCGACCGCATCCCCGAGCTGGACCGCCAGGGCCGGCCGAAGATGTTCTACAGCCAGCGCATCCACGACAAGTGCTATCGCCGGCCGCACTTCGACGCCGGCCAGTTCGTCGAGAGCTTCGACGACGAGTACGCGAGGAAGGGCTACTGCCTCTACAAGGTCGGCTGCAAGGGGCCGACCACCTACAACGCCTGCTCCACCGTGCAGTGGAACGAGGGCACCAGCTTCCCGATCAAGGCCGGCCACGGCTGCATCGGCTGCTCGGAGGACGGCTTCTGGGACAAGGGCTCGTTCTACGACCGCCTGACCACCATTCACCAGTTCGGCATCGAGGGCACCGCCGACCAGATCGGTGGCGGCACGGCGGTGGTGGTCGGCGCGGCGGTGGCCGCGCATGCGGCCGTCTCGGCGATCAAGCGCGCCAGCTCGCGCGACAGCGCCACCTCCGACCACTGAGCGCGGCACGCGCCGCATCCGCCCCTCCCCGGACACCGCAGGACAGAGAGAACACATCATGGGCGTCATCGAGACCCAGGGCTTCCAGCTCGACAACACCGGCCGGCGCATCGTCGTCGACCCCGTCACCCGCATCGAGGGCCACATGCGCTGCGAGGTGAATGTGGACCAGGACAACATCATCCGCAACGCCGTGTCGACCGGCACGATGTGGCGCGGCCTGGAGGTGATCCTCAAGGGGCGCGACCCGCGCGACGCCTGGGCCTTCGTCGAGCGCATCTGCGGCGTGTGCACCGGCTGCCACGCGCTGACCAGCGTGCGTGCGGTCGAGGACGCGCTGGGCATCCGCATCCCGCTCAACGCCCACCTCATCCGCGAGATGATGGCCAAGACGCTGCAGGTGCACGACCATGCGGTGCACTTCTATCACCTGCACGCGCTGGACTGGGTGGACGTGGTCAGCGCGCTGAAGGCCGACCCGAAGAAGACCTCCGAGCTGCAGCAGCTGGTCTCGCCCTCGCATCCGCTGTCCTCGCCGGGCTATTTCCGCGACATCCAGACCCGGCTGAAGAAGTTCGTCGAGAGCGGCCAGCTCGGCCCCTTCATGAACGGCTACTGGGGCTCGAAGGCCTATGTGCTGCCGCCCGAGGCCAACCTGATGGCCGTCACCCACTATCTGGAGGCGCTGGACCTGCAGAAGGAATGGGTGAAGGTCCACACCATCTTCGGCGGCAAGAACCCGCACCCGAACTACCTGGTCGGCGGCGTGCCCTGCGCGATCAAGCTCGACGGCGACGGCGCCTCCGGCGCGCCGATCACGATGGAGCGGCTCAACTTCGTCGAGGCGCGCATCAAGGAGATGATCGAGTTCAACCAGAACGTCTACATCCCGGACGTGCTGGCGATCGGCACGATCTACAAGCAGGCCGGCTGGCTGCATGGCGGCGGCCTGAGCGCGAAGAACATCGCCGACTACGGCACCTACGAGAAGGTGCCCTACGACTTCAGCACCCACCAGCTGCCCGGCGGCGTGATCCTCGACGGCAACTGGGACAAGATCCATCCGATCGATCCGCGCGACCCGGAGCAGGTGCAGGAGTTCGTGACCCACAGCTGGTACAAGTACGGCGACGAGACCCAGGGCCTGCACCCCTGGGACGGCGTGACCGAGCCCAACTACCAGCCCGAGGGCCCGAACTTCAAGGGCACCCGCACCCGGATCGAGCAGCTCGACGAATCGGCCAAGTACTCGTGGATCAAGTCGCCGCGCTGGCGCGGCCATGCGGTCGAGGTCGGCCCGCTGTCGCGCTACATCCTCGGCTATGTGCATGCGACCCAGGGCAACAAGCATTGCCAGCGGGTCAAGGAACAGGTGGATGTCTCGGCGCGCATGATCAACAGCGACCTGCCCAAGGCGCTGGGCCTGCCCGAGACCCGCCTGAGCCTGAAGCAGCTGCTGCCCAGCACGATCGGCCGCACGCTGGCGCGCGCGCTCGAGAGCCAGTACTGCGGCGAGATGATGATGGACGACTTCCGTCAGCTCGTCGCCAACATCAAGGCCGGCGACACCGCCACCGCCAACGTCGAGAAGTGGGACCCGAGCACCTGGCCGAAGGAGGCCAAGGGCGTGGGCACCGTGGCCGCGCCGCGCGGCATGCTCGGCCACTGGATCCGCATCAAGGACGGCCGGATCGAGAACTACCAGTGCGTGGTGCCGACCACCTGGAACGGCAGCCCGCGCGACCACAAGGGCCAGATCGGCGCCTTCGAGGCCTCGCTGCTGAACACGCCGATGGTCAATCCGGAGCAGCCGGTCGAGATCCTGCGCACGCTGCATTCCTTCGACCCCTGCCTGGCCTGCTCGACCCATGTCATGAGCCCGGACGGCCAGGAAATGGCCACCGTCAAGGTGCGCTGAAGCCCAGCGGCAACCCGTCCCCCGAGGAGATCGAGATGACCATGACGACGAAGACGAAGAAAACGACGACGACCCTGCGCACCCTGGGCGCGATCGCGGCGCTGGCCGCCACCGGCGCCGCGCAGGCCCATACCGGCCACGGCACCGACAGCCTGTTCGCCGGCCTGGCGCATCCGCTCGGCCTCGACCACCTGCTGGCGATGGTGGCGGTGGGCACCTGGTCGGCGGTGGCGCTGCCGGCCGGGCGGCGCGCGGCCGGCCCGGCGACCTTCCTGGCCGCGCTGCTGGCCGGCGCGGTGGCCGGTGCGGCCGGCCTGGCGCTGCCGCTGACCGAGACCGCGATCGCTGCCAGCGTGCTGCTGTTCGGCCTGATGCTGGCCTTCGCGCGGCAGGTGCCGGTTGGCGCCGGCCTGGCGCTGACCGCCGCGGCCGCGCTGATGCACGGCCTGGCGCACGGCGCCGAGCTGCCCGCCGGCGGCCTGTTCGCCGGCTACGCGGCCGGCTTCGTCGTGACGACCGCGCTGCTGCACGCCGCCGGCCTCGGCCTGGGCCGGGCGATGGCCCATCTGCAGGCGCGCGTCTGGCAGGTGCTCGGCGGCGCGGTCGGTCTGACCGGCCTGGTGCTGCTGGCCCGCGGCTGACCGCCGCCCACCCTGCCGGCGTCGCCTGCGGCGCCGGCATCACGAGGAGGAGACACGCATGAGCACAAGCACCCCGTCGGCCCACAAGCTGGCCGACGCCACCGGCATCGATGCCGACGCGGTCGCGCACGGCCAGTCGATCCAGTCGGTCTATGTCTACGAGGCGCCGGTGCGCGTCTGGCACTGGATCAACGCGCTGGCGATCACCGTGCTGGCCGTCACCGGCTACTTCATCGGCCGCCCGCTGCCGACCATGCCCGGCGAGGCCAGCGACCATTTCCTGATGGGCTACATCCGCTTCGCGCATTTCGCCGCGGCCTATGTGTTCGCGATCGGCCTGCTCGGGCGCATGTACTGGGCGCTGGTGGGCAACCACCATGCCCGCGAGCTGTTCACGCTGCCGCTGCTGACGCCCGCCTACTGGAAGGAAGTGTTCCGGATGATCGGCTGGTACCTGTTCCTGGTCCCGAAGCCCAACCAGTATGTCGGCCACAACCCGATGGCGCGGCTGGCGATGTTCTGCGGCTTCTTCCTGTTCTCGATCTTCATGATCTGCACCGGCTTCGCGCTCTACGGCGAAGGCCTGGGCGCCGGCTCCTGGGCTGACCGGCTGTTCGGCTGGGTGATCCCGCTGATGGGCCAGTCGCAGGACGTGCACACCTGGCACCGGCTGGGCATGTGGGGCATGGTCGTCTTCGTGACGCTGCATGTCTATGCCGCGATCCGCGAGGACATCATGGGCCGCCAGAGCATCGTCAGCACGATGATTTCCGGCTACCGCACCTTCAAGGACTGATGCGCGCCGCCCCGCGTCCGCCCGTCCTGCCGCTGGCGCCGCGCGGCGTGCCGCTGCGCCGGCCCGAGCACCCGGGCCGCTTCCTGAACCGCCACTGCCTGATGCCGCTGGGCATCAGCCAGAGCGCGGCGGCGCGGCTGCTGGGCATCTCGCGCCGGCGGGTCAGCGAGCTGGTGCTGGGCCAGCGCGCGATGTCGGCCGACACCGCCATCCGCTGCGCGCTGGCCTTCGGCGTGGACGCCGGCTTCTGGCTGCAGCTGCAGGCGCGCTGGGACAGCTACCACCACTGGCGCGAACTGCGCGAGCGCATGCGCGAAGGCCGCGACCGGCCGGTGCAGCGCCCGGCCGCCGACTGAGCGCCCGCGCTCCCGCCCCCCGAACTCCCTGAATTTCCCGAATCCTTCCGACCGCCGAGGTCCGCCATGACACCTGACACGTCCGAACCGACCTGCCACCCGCCGGGTGACACACCCCCGCCCCTGCCGACCGGCCCGATCGTGGTGCTGGGCATCGGCAATGTGCTGTGGGCCGACGAGGGCTTTGGCGTGCGCTGCGTCGAGGCCCTGCAGCGCCAGTGGTCCTTCGCCGAGGGCGAAGGCCTTCCGGAGGTGCAGCTGATCGACGGCGGCACCCAGGGCCTGTACCTGATCCAGCATGTGCAGGCCGCCGCGCGGCTGCTGATCCTCGACGCGATCGACTACGGCCTGGCGCCCGGCACGCTGCACCAGGTCGAGAACGAGGAGGTGCCGAAATTCCTCGGCGCCAAGAAGATGAGCCTGCACCAGACCGGCTTCCAGGAGGTGCTGATGCTGGCGCAGCTCACCGGCCACTATCCGGCCGAGGTGCTGCTGATCGGCTGCCAGCCCGAGGAGCTCGAGGACTACGGCGGCAGCCTGCGCCCGAAGGTGCGCCTGGCGGTCGACGACGCGCTGGCGCTGGCGCTGGAGCGGCTGCGGGCCTGGGGCGCCCGCCCGGTGCCACGCGACCTGCCGCCGGAGGCCGACGAGGCGGTCACCGTGCCGACGCTGTCGCTGCAGGCCTACGAGGCCGGCCGGCCGGATGCGGCGCTGGCCTGCCGCATCGGCGACGAGCGCTTCATGCCACCGGCGGCGCGTGCCGCCGCAGGAGCCTGACATGTGCGTCGGACTGCCGATGCAGGTGATCGAATCCGCGCCCGGCCAGACGCTGCCGGCCGGCTGGGTCCGGGTGGCCGGCCGCGGCGAGGAGCGTGCAGTCGACACCGCGCTGGTCGGCGCCTGCGCGCCCGGCGAGTGGGTGCTGGTCTTTCTCGACCGGGTGCAGGAGCGGCTGGACGCGCGGCGCGCCGCCGAGATCGACGCCACGCTCGACCTGGTCGCCGGCGCGATGCGCGGCCTGCTGCCCGTCGACGCGGCGGCCGCCTTCACGCTGCCCTCGGCGATGGACGCGGCCGCGCTGGCGGCGCTGACCGGCGCCCCCGTGCCCGCGCCCGCTCTTTCCCCCTTGTCCTCCACGAACACGGAACTTCCACGATGAACTCTCCCGTCATCGACCCGGCCGTCGGCATGACCGATCCCGCCGCCGCCCTGCACCCGCTGTTCACCCGCCTGGTGCGCGAGTTCGGCGCCCGCGTCGTCACGCCCGACAGCTGCGCGGCCTGGGCCGCCGAGGGTGGCGACCGGGTGCTGCTGCTCGGCGGCGACCCGGTGCGCTTTCCTGAGGCGCTGGATGTGGCGGTGGTGCTGCCCGAGCTGCGCCGCGCGCACGGCGACCGCTTCGCGATCGGCGTGGCCGCGCGCGAGCACGAGGAGGCGCTGGCGCGCCAGCACGGCTCGCAGCGCTGGCCGGCGCTGATCTTCCTGCGCGACGGCCGCTACCTCGGGACGCTGGCGGGCATGCACGACTGGACCGACTATGTCGCGCAGGTCGGCGAGATGCTCGCGCGCACGCCGACCCGCGCGCCGATCGGCATCGCGGCGGCCGGCGCCGATGCACCGTCCTGCCGCTGAGCCGCGCCACCGATCCCGATGCCTCGATCTGCGGAGACCCCGATGAACACCCCCTTCTCTTCTTCCGCCCGCCCCTTCCCAATCCCGGTGGTGGCCCTCGGTCCCGGCAGCCAGGACGACGAGGAGCAGCTCGACTACATCACCATGCCGCAGGGCATGAGCACCTACCGCGCGCCGGCGCTGCCCGAGCCGGAGGAACTGGCCGGGCACGCCGGCGCGGTCGGCGTGCTGACGCAGGCGCTCGAGCGGCTGCAGGCGCTGCTGGCCGGCGAGACGGTCGAGCCGGTGCGGCTCGACGGCCTGACGGCGGTCGACCTGGCGCTGGTCAACCAGGTGCTCGGCGAGGGCGAGGTCAGCGCCCAGCTGCTGGCCGAGCCCGACCGGCTCGAGGCCGGCGCGCGGGTGCGCATCCAGGAATCGGTCTTCGCCGGCGTCTGGCGGGTGATCGAGACCGGCGAGGACGGCACGGTGCAGGACACGATCGAGCTCGGCGCGATGCCGGCGGTGCTGCGCCGTGCCGCGCGCGAGGATGCCCGCCCGGTGCCGGTGCCCGCACCCGATGCGCCGCTGCCGCCGGGCGTGCTCAACGCGCCGTCCATCCTGATCGAGCTGGCCGAGCACCGCCAGCACTGGCGCGAGGGCCAGCCGCCGGAGGTGGTCAACCTGACGCTGCTGCCGGTCACGCCGCAGGACATCGCCTGGCTCGACCACCAGCTCGGCACCGGCCGGGTGGTGATCCTGTCGCGCGGCTACGGCAACTGCCGCATCACCAATGCGCGCGCGCTCAACACCTGGCGGGTCGTCTACTACAACTCGCAGGACACGGTGATCCTGAACTCGGTCGAGGTCTGCGGCATTCCCGAGGTGGCCTGCGCGGCGCGCGAGGATCTGGAAGATTCGGCCGAGCGGCTGACCGAGGTGCTGCAGTGGGTGAGCCAGGCATGAATCCGGACCCGAACACGCCCGCCCGCTTCGAGGGCAGCTATCTGGGCGATGCCGCGCGTCTGCCGGCCAACGCGCGCCTGGAGTGCAAGATCTGCTGGTGGGTCTACGACCCGGCGGTCGGCGACGAGGTGTGGCAGATCCCGCCCGGCACGCCCTTCACCGCGCTGCCGGCGCACTGGCGCTGCCCGGAATGCGACGGCGACGCCGAGCAGTTCATGGTCATCGCCGAGGACGCCCCGCGATGAGCGACGACGCGCCGCAGCGGCGTCTGGCCGGGCTCGAGGCGGTGTTCCGCCGCATCGCGACCACGCGCATGCGCGGCGTGCCGGTGCTGAACCCGGCGCTGTCGGTGCAGGCGATCGGCTTCGGCCCGGATCCGCTGCGCACCGCGCCGGACGCGGCGCCGACGATGCTCGGCGTGCTGGTCACGCCCTGGTTCATGAATCTGCTGCGCCTGCCGCTGCGACCGGTGGACGGCCGCGATGCCGCGGCGCTGCAGGCGGCCGGCCTGGCGCCGCTCGGCCGCACGGTGGTGCGCCGCTACGGCGAGCACGCGCTGGACTTCACCGGCGCGCACGAGGCGGGCGAGGCCTCCGGCCGCTCCGAAGCCCCCGGCTTCATGCTGGGTGCCTGGGAGCAGGCCTCGCTGTTCTCGCCGATGTTCGCCTTCGCGGATCAGCCGGCCGCGGTGGCCACCGCGCGCGAGGTGATGCGGCTGCTGCGCCAGTCCTGGCGCGAGACCGCCCCGCCCCCCGCTCCCCCCCGTCATCCTCGCGAAGGCGAGGACCCACGCGAGCCAGCCGCGGCGGCCGTCGTGGGTGCCCGCCTGCGCGGGCATGACGGTGTGGGCGGGCCTGCCGGCGTGGGCGGCCCCGGCCGGGAGCGCATGCGATGACCGACACCCGCGCCCTGGCCGGCCACCTGCGCCTGCACCCGGGTCGCCGCGACGGTCCGGCGATCAGCGGCGGGCGGCCGGACTGGCTCGCCCGGCTGGCATCGGGCCGCGACGCCGACACGATGCCGACGCTGCTGGGCGCGCTGTTCTCGCTGTGCGCCGACGCGCACCGCGACTGCGCACGCGCCGCGCTGCGTGCCGCGCGCGGCCAGCACGAGTCCGCCGCCGAGGCAGCCGTCGCCGCGCAGGCGCTGCGCCTGGGCACCGCGCGCGAGCATCTGCTGCGACTGGGGCACGAGCTGCCGCGACGGCTCGGGACGAACGCGGACGCCGGCGCCGCCTGGCTGCGTGCCAGCCCGCCCTGGCGCGACGATCTCGATCCGATCGCGCGGCTGGCCGCGCTGCCGGCCTGGCTGCAGCAGCATCTGCTCGGCATGTCCCCGGCCGACTGGCTGCGCCGGCACGAGGCCGCGCCGGACGAGGCCGTCGCGGGCTGGGCCCGGGAACAGGCCGGTCGCCGCGAGCTCGATCCCGGCTCGCCGGTGCACACGCTAGCCGCGCTGGCGCCGCTGGCGCGCGCGCTCGCCACGCCGGGCCCGGCAGCGCTGCGCCCGGGCACGACCGACTGGGCCGCGCTGGCCCGCGCGATGGACGCCGACGCCGGCTTCTGCCGCCTGCCGCACCGCCCGGGCGATGCAGCCCCGGACGGCGTGCCCGACACCGGCCCGTGGTGCCGCGAGGCCGATGCGCCGGCCCAGGCCGCGCAGGCTGGCGCCAGCGCCTGGAGCCGCCTCGGCGCGCGTCTGGTCGAGCTGGTGCGGCTGGCCGGGCCGGACGGTGCACGGCGGCTGCAGCGCGGCGCGCTCGCGCTCGGCCCCGGCGACGGCCTGGCCTGGTGCGAGATGGCGCGCGGCCTGCTGCTGCACCGGGTGCGGCTCGAGACCGACGGCCGGCGCGTCGCCGCCTGGCAGGTGCTGGCGCCCACCGAATGGAATGCGCATCCGCGCGGCACGCTGGCGCAGGCGCTGGCGGCGCTGCCGGATACTGGCCCGCGCAGCGAAGCCGCGCGGCTGCTCGCGCTGGCCTTCGACCCGTGTGTCGATGTGGAGGTGATGGCCGATGCATGAACTCAGTCTCGCCGGCGGCATCGTCCGGCTCGTCGAGGACGCGGCCGAGCGTGAACGCTTCCGCCGCGTCAGCCTGCTGCGGCTGGAGGCCGGCGCGCTCAGCGGCGTCGAGGTGCGCGCGCTGCGCTTCGCGCTCGAGGCCAGCATGCCGGGAACCTGCCTGGAGGGCGCCGAGATCCTCATCGACGAGCCGCCCGGCACCGCCTGGTGCCTGGGCTGCGGCCAGTCGGTCGAGATCGGCTCGCGCGCCGACGCCTGCCCGTCGTGCGGAGGCTTTCGCCTGCAGCCCACCGGCGGCACCGAACTGCGCGTCGTCGACCTGATGGTCCACGACGACTGACATCCCACCGAACGACAGGAAACACGGAAAGGACTCCCCCATGTGCGTCATCTGCGGCTGCTCGACCGGCACCCCCGGCGCGGTGCACCAGCACGGTCACGACAGCGACCCGGCCCACCCTCATGCCCACCCGCATCACCATGATCATCACCACGGCCCTGCCCATGACCACGGCGACCTGCACTACGGCCAGGGCCCGGCGCGGGTGAGCGTGCCGGGCATGAGCCAGGCGCGCGCGATCCGGCTCGAGGCCGACGTGCTCGGCGCCAACCAGCGCATCGCCGACGCCAACCGCGCGCATTTCGCCGGCCACGGCGTCGTCGCCTACAACCTGGTCTCCAGCCCCGGCTCGGGCAAGACCACGCTGCTGTGCGCCACCATCGAGGCGCTCAAGGTCCGCGCGCCGGGCCTGCCGGTCGGGGTCATCGAGGGCGACCAGCAGACCACGAACGACGCCGACCGCATCCGCGCCACCGGCGCGCCGGCCATCCAGATCAACACCGGCAAGGGCTGCCACCTCGACGCGCCGATGATCGCCGAGGCCTTCGCGCGGCTGCCGCTGCACGGCCACCACCATCACGGCGACACGCCGGAACACGGCCACGGTCACGACCACACGCACGCCGTCGACCCGTCGCTGCTGCTGATCGAGAACGTCGGCAACCTGGTCTGCCCGGCGATGTGGGACCTGGGCGAGCGCGCCAAGATCGCCATCCTGTCGGTCACCGAGGGCGAGGACAAGCCGGTCAAGTACCCCGACATGTTCGCCGCCGCGCGGCTGATGGTGCTGACCAAGGTCGACCTGCTGCCGCATCTGGACTTCGATGTCGCGCAGTGCATCGCCTACGCGCAGCGCGTCAATCCGGACATCGAGGTGCTGCTGGTGTCGGCGAAGACCGGCGTCGGCATGGACGCCTGGCTGGACTGGCTGCTGCAGGACGTGGCATGAGCACGCCGACCGTGCTGGCGCTGCCGCGCGCCGCGCCGCGCCGGGTGCTGGCCTTCGGCGCCTGGCTGAAGAACAGCGCCGGGCTGCTGGAGGGCGATCGCTTCCGGCTGTCGGCCCTGCATGGCGACCTGGGCACGCCCGAGGCCTGCATCGCGCTGGAGCGCTCGGTGCAGGCACTGGTCGCGGCGGCGGACGGGCCGATCGAGGCGGTCGCGCACGATCTTCATCCCGACTTCCACAGCACCCGGCTGGCGCTGCACTGGGCCGAGCGGCTGGGCGTGCCGGCCATCGGCGTGCAGCATCACCAGGCGCATCTGGCGGTGCTGCAGGCCGAGGCCGGGCTGGACGGACCGCTGCTGGGCCTGGCGCTGGACGGCGTCGGGCTGGGCACGGATGGCACCGCCTGGGGCGGCGAGCTGCTGCGACTGGACGCGCACGGCGGCTTCGAGCGGCTGGCGCATCTGCCGCCTCTGGCGCTGCCCGGCGGCGATGTGGCGGCGCGGGAGCCGTGGAGGCTGGTCGCGGCGGTGCTGCATGCGCTCGGGCGCAGCGACGAGATCGGGCCGCGGCTGGCGCCGGGGGTCGGCGCGGCAGCGGCGCAGGGCGTGCGGACGATGCTGGCGCGCGGGCTGAACTGCCCGGTCAGCACCGGCGCGGGGCGCTGGTTTGACGCGGCGGCGGGCGTGCTCGGGCTGTCGGTGCGCCAGCGCGAGGAGGCCGAGGCGGCGATGGCGCTGGAGCGGTGTGCGGCGGGGTGGCTGGAGCGGCATCCGGAGGGTGTGGCGGGCGTGGGCCCTCGCGTTCGCGAGGGTGACGGTGCACGCGATGACAGTGCACGCGGTGGCGGGCTCAGCGGTGATCTGGGCGCAGCGGTGTGGGCGCTGTTCGAGGCGCTGCTGGCGGTGGACGGGCGGGATGCCGAGGCCTGCGGGCGCGGGGCGGCGCTGTTCCATGCGGGGCTGGCGGATGCGCTGGCAGAGGCCACGCTGACGGCGGCTGAGCGTGACGGCCTGCACGATGTCGCCTTCGGCGGCGGCTGCTTCTTCAACCGGCTGCTGAGCCAGCGCCTGAGCACGCGGCTGACGGCGGCCGGCCTGCGCGTGCACCGCCCGCAGGCGGTGTCCTGCGGCGACGCCGGTCTGGCGCTCGGCCAGGCCTGGGCTGCTGCGACGACGACGATTCGATCCAATATTCCGACGGAGACCTGAACGATGTGCCTGGCCCTGCCCGCCCGCGTGGCGGAACTGCTTCCCGACCCGAGCGCGATGATGGCGATCGTCGACCTCGGCGGCGTGCGCAAGGAAATCTCGCTGGCGCTGACGCCCGAGGCGCGGGTCGGCGACTACGTGATCGTCCACGTCGGCCACGCCATCGGCGTGCTCGACACCGAGGAGGCCGAGCGCACGCTGGCGCTGTTCGCCGAGATGGCCGCCCTGGACCCGGCCATGGCCCCTGCCGAGGAGACACCGCGATGAAATACGTCGACGAGTTCCGCGACGGCGAGCTGGCGCGCCAGCTCGCCGCCAAGATCCGCGCCGAGGCGCGGCCCGACCGCCGCTACCACTTCATGGAGTTCTGCGGCGGCCACACCCACGCGCTGTCGCGCTACGGCGTGCCGGCGCTGCTGCCCGACAACGTGCAGATGGTGCACGGCCCCGGCTGCCCGGTGTGCGTGCTGCCGATCGGCCGCATCGACCAGGCCATCGGCCTGGCGCTGCAGCACGGCGCCATCGTCTGCACCTACGGCGACACGATGCGCGTGCCGGCCTCCGGCCAGCTGTCGATGCAGCGCGCCAAGGCCCGCGGCGCCGACATCCGCATGGTCTATTCGCCCGCCGACGCGCTGAAGATCGCCCGCGCGAACCCGGAGCGCGAGGTGGTCTTCTTCGCCATCGGCTTCGAGACGACCACGCCGCCCACCGCGCTGGTGCTGAAGCAGGCCGCCGCCGAGAACCTCGCCAACTTCAGCGTGCTGTGCTGCCATGTGCTGACGCCCAGCGCGATCACGCACATCCTGGAGTCGCCCGAGGTGAAGCAGTGGGGCACGGTGCCGCTCGACGGCTTCGTGGGACCGGCGCATGTGAGCATCCTGATCGGCTCGGCGCCCTACGAGGGCTTCGCCCGCGACTACCGCAAGCCGGTGGTGATCGCCGGCTTCGAGCCGCTGGACGTGATGCAGGCCATCCTGATGCTGATCCGCCAGGTCAATGACGGCCGCCACGAGGTCGAGAACGAGTTCACCCGCGCCGTCACCCGCGAGGGCAACGCCGCGGCGCAGGCGCTGGTGGCCGAGGTCTTCGCGCTGCGCGAGAACTTCGAGTGGCGCGGCCTGGGCGAGGTCGCCTTCAGCGCGCTGCGCATCCGCGACGCGTTCGCCCGCTGGGACGCCGAGCGGCGCTTCGACCTGCGCTACCAGCCGGTGCCCGACCACAAGCAATGCGACTGCGGCGCGATCCTGCGCGGCGTCAAGCGCCCGAGCGACTGCAAGCTCTTCGCCACCGTCTGCACGCCCGAGAACCCGATGGGCTCGTGCATGGTCTCCAGCGAGGGCGCCTGCGCCGCGCACTACAGCTACGGCCGCTGGAAGGACATCGCGATCACTGCCGCCTGAGCCACCCAGGCTGTCCCCTCCGGTCCTTCCAGCCCCCTCCCGTCATTCCCGCGAAGGCGGGAACCCACCCCCGGCCCCCCCATGCCCCTCCGCAAAGACTACACCCGCCCGCTCGACCTGAAAAACGGCCGCGTCGACATGAACCACGGCGCCGGCGGCCGCGCCAGCGCGCAGCTGATCGAGGAGCTGTTCGCGCGCGCCTTCGACAACCCCGCGCTGCGCGAGGGCAACGACGGTGCGGTGCTGCCCGCGCCGCCCGCCGGCCACCGCCTGGTGCTGGCCACCGACGCGCATGTGATCTCGCCGCTGTTCTTTCCCGGCGGCGACATCGGTGCGCTCAGCGTGCACGGCACCGTCAACGACGTGGCGATGATGGGCGCGCAGCCGCTCTACCTGTCGGCCAGCTTCATCCTGGAGGAAGGCCTGGCGCTGGCGGACCTCAAGCGCATCGTCGACTCGATGGCCGCGGCCGCGCGCGAGGCCGGCGTGGCCATCGTCACCGGCGACACCAAGGTGGTCGAGCAGGGCCACGGCGACGGCGTCTTCATCAGCACCACCGGCGCGGGCTGGCTGCCGCCGGGCCGGCGCCTGGGCGGCGACCTGGCGCGGCCGGACGACGTGGTGCTGGTGTCGGGCCCGATCGGCGACCACGGCGTGGCGGTGCTGTCGCAGCGCGAGTCGCTGGCGTTCGAGACCGCGATCGTCTCCGACAGCGCCGCGCTCAACGGCCTGACCGCGGCGCTGCTGGCGGCCGTGCCGGAGGGTAGCGTGCGCGTGCTGCGCGACCCGACGCGCGGCGGGCTGGCGACGACGCTCAACGAGATCACCCGCCAGTCGGGCACCGGCATCACGCTCGACGAGGCGGCCATCCCGGTGCGGGCGCAGGTCGAGGCGGCCTGCGAGCTGCTCGGGCTCGACCCGCTCTATGTCGCCTGCGAGGGCCGGCTGGTGGCGATCTGCGCGCCCGAGGTGGCCGACAAGCTGCTGGCGGCGATGCACGCGCATCCGCTCGGGCAGCAGGCCGCGCGCATCGGCCTCGTCACCGACGATCCGCACCGCTTCGTGCAGATGGAGACACGCTTCGGCGGCCGGCGCGTGGTCGACTGGCTCAGCGGCGAGCAGCTGCCGCGCATCTGCTGAGATCGCGCCGGCCAGCGGCTATCGTGGCGGCCCGTGCCCGCCGCCCTTCACGACATGCCGCGTCTTGCCCTGCCCCCGTCCGTCCGTGCCGCCTCGCGCCTGCTGCTGCTGCTGGCCGGCGCCCTGCTCTGTCTGGACGCGCTGCTGCTGATGGCCATCGGCATGCGCCACCTGGGCGTGGTGCTGCCGCTGCCGATCGGGCTGGCGCTGATCGGCCTGGCCTGGCGCGGCGCGCAGTGGCAGCGCTGGCTGGCGCGGCAGCGCTGGCGCCAGCGCCTGTGGCGGGCCGTCTGCATCGGCTTCGGGCTGTGGCTGGCCAGCCTGCTGCTGTTCTTCCTGCAGATCGCCCAGGCCGGGCGGGAGGATCCGCAGCGCAGCGCCGAGCCGCCCGGCGCGATCCTCATCCTGGGCTCGGGCACCAACCGCTGCCGTCCCTCGCCGACGCTGCGCCAGCGCCTCGAGCGCGGGCTGGAGATGGCGCGAACCTATCCGCAGGCGCGGGTGGTGGTCAGCGGCGGGGTCGATCCGGGCTTCGGCTGCACCGAGGCCGAGGTGATGCGCCGCTACCTGCGCGGCCAGGGCCTGGACGAGGCACGCCTGCTGCTGGAGGAGCGCAGCACCAGCACCCACGAGAACCTGGTCTTCAGCCGGGCGCTGCTGGCGCAGGCCGGCCTGGATCCGCGCCACACCCCGGTGCTGGTGGTCACCAGCGACTTCCATGTGCCGCGCAGCCTGCGCATCGCCCGGCAGGCCGGCTATGTGCAGGTGCGGGCCGCCGGCGCGCCCACGCCGCGCCATCTGCGCTGGAACGCCTGGCTGCGCGAGTATTTCGCCTTTGCCAGCAGCCGGGCGCTGGGCGAGTTCTGAGCCTCGCCGCCCGGGCACGGTGCGGGCAGAAATCATGGGTGCGGCGCAGCCAATTCGGCTCATGGATGCGCCGGCAACACCGATATGGTCGATCGATTGACCCTGTCCCGTCCCAGACCCGGAGACCCGTGATGACCGACGCATCCTTCCGCCGCCGCACCAGCTGGCGTCCTTTGACCCTGAGCACCACGCTGATCGCCGCCGCCGCGCTGGCCGCCTGCGGTGGCGGCAGCAGCGACGACAGCACGGCCGGCGGCGGTGGCACGCCCACCAGTGCGGTGGCGCTGTCAGGCACCGCCTCCAAGGGCCTGATGGCCAACGCCGACGTGAAGGTGCATCCGGTGGCCGCCGACGGCTCGGTCGACCTGACGAGCACGCTGGCCTCGACCACCACCGATGCCGAGGGACGCTACAGCCTGAGCTTCGATGCCACCGTCTCGCGGCCCTACGTGGTGCGTGTCTCGGCCAAGGCCGACGGCAGCACCACCCATCTCGACGAGGTCACCGGCACCGCGCAGCCGCTGCCGGCCGGCTTCTCGATGCGCTCGGTCATCACCCCGTCGCAGGCCGGCACGGTCACCACCAGCGCCAGCATCACGCCGTTCAGCGAGATGGTGGTCGCCGCGGCCGAGCGCGCCGGCGGCGGCATCAGCGCCGGCAACACGGCGCAGGCCGTCTCGACCGTCAGCCAGCTGCTCGGCTTCGACCCGACCGCAGTCAGCGCCCGTCCGGTCGGATCCGCACAGAGCGAGGACGAGAAGAAGATGGCCGTCATGCTCGCGGCCGTCTCGCAGATGGCGTCGGGCGGCCAGCTCGGCTGCAGCGGCGACGACGCCGGCGCGCGCACCCGCTGCGTCGTCGAGGCGCTGTCGGCCTCGGCCAGCACCTCGTCGCTGAAGCTGGCCACCGGCAACGGCGGTACGGCCGTCGATGTCTCCGGCGCGCTGAGCAGCGCGCTGGGCACCGTGCTGACGACGCCCAAGCTCAGTGGCAGCGTGCCCGGCAGCCTGCTGGCCGGCGTGATCGCCACTCTCGGCTGCAAGGACAGCGGCTGCACACCGGCCGCAGCGGGCGGCTCCGGCAGCAGCGACCCGACCGCCACCGCGATCACCGCGGCCAAGCTGCTGTTCAACGAGATCCGCAGCGACTGGGGCGCGATGTTCAGCCGGGGCGGTGCCTCGCTGTCGGGCGGAGCCGTCAACATCCAGGCCTGGCATTTCCGCAGCGCGATGGAAGGCATCGAGGTGCCGGTCGACATGCTGGTCAAGGACACCGGCACCATGCTGATGGGCGTCGACCTCTACAACGACCTGATGGCCGGCCGCTCGGCGCAGACCATCCGCAGCCGAGGCGGCGACAACCAGGGCGGCCAGGTCGCCGGCGCCTGCGGCCTGTTCACCGCCACCGACCTGAGCACCCGCGCCACCAGCAGCGCCGACGCCCGGGTCATCGGCTGCCGCGCGGTCTACCGCAGCTCGCGCAGCTTCACGCAGAACACGATCGTGACCACCGAGTGGGTGCACGGCTTCACGCTGGAGCCGCAGGCCGACGGCAGCTTCACCTATGCCAGCCGGGCCCGCCAGCGCGTCAGCAGCTGCGACTACAGCAGCGGTGCCTGCACCGTGACCGCCAACACCGTGCTGCAGCCGCAGCTCGAGGCCTCGACCGGCCGGCTCGTGCCGACGCTGGACACCGCGCTGGGCACGATCCGCGGCTTCACGCTCGCCGGCGACCTGCCCGGCGGCTTCGCCAAGGGCTCGGACACGCTCGGCAGCCACCATCACACGATCGCGCTGACCGGCAGCATCGCCACCGCCGCCGACGGCCTGTCGGCCACCAGCCAGAGCGACACCTACGCGGTCAGCGGCACGCTGAAGGCCTACTCGGACGCCAGCACCGAGATCGGCACGCTGACGCTGCGCAGCGGCCAGCTCGCGATGTCGACGCTGACGGTCGGCGGCGCACCGGTGGGCACGCTGGCCGACCTGGACCTGCTGTGGACCACGCCGGGTGCCGAGTTCGAGGGCACGCTCAAGCTCAAGGACGTGGCGCTGACCCGCTCGGGCGAGTCCTGGGTGCCGACCTTCGGCCAGCTCAGCGGCGCGCTGCGCACCACCCGCGACGGGGTGAGCACCGAGTTCCTGAAGGCCACGCTGGAGGCGCGCATCAGCGGCGCGGGCAGCTACGACGAGCGCGAGGCCGACAGCGCCAGCAACCGCTTCGGCGTCGACCTGACGCTGACCGGCACCGTCACCGCGCCGCAGCGCCCGGTGCTCGAGTTCACACTCGGCACGACGATGCACAGCGATCAGGACAAGCCCGATGCGGTCAGCTTCCAGTACCGCACGCTGGTGGGCGGCACGCCGCGCATGGTGGTCTCCGGCACCGCGACCCCCGGCAGCGACGGCAGCGGCGCACGCTTCATGCTGCGCGAGGCCACCAGCAAGCTCTCGCTGGGCTGGACCGGCCAGCCGAGCTCGGCCGAGCTGAAAGCCGGCGACACGCTGATCGGCCGCATCGACGCCTCCACCCGGATGCTGACCTTCACCGACGGCAGCTTCGTCTCGCTGGACATCGGCCTGTGAGCCGGATGCCGCCGCGCCTCGCAGCGCTGTTGCTGGCGACCGTCGCAGCGGCCCACGCGCAGCCGGCCGCGCCGGGCTGGCGGCTCTCGCTGGCCTCGGACCGGCATGTCGACGCGCTGGCGCTGAACCGGCTCGGCGACGACGAGGCCGCTCGCGCGCTCGATCCACGTGCCGGGCGCAATCTGGGCTATCTGTTCGACGAGCTGCGGCTCGAGCGCGGCGGCGGCGACGGCACACGCCTAGCGCTGCTGGCGCGCCAGCGCGCGATCGCCATCGCCAGCGAGGGCGCGCTCGACCTGGCCCGCCAGGTCGAGACCGGCGGTACGCCAGGACGCGACCGCGACTGGCGCGTCGACCTGGACCATCTCGGCTTTGCCGGCGCCGGCCTCGAGCTGGGCACGCGCGATCTGACGCTGGCCCCGGGCATGACGCTGGCGCTGTCGGCGCAGGCGCTGGCGCTGCAGCGGTTGAGCGCGCGCCAGATCGACGGCCACGCCGGCTGGCGCCAGACCGAGGACCGCTATCAGGCCGAGCTGCGCTCGCTGCAGATCGACGACCGGCTCGACTTCCCGTTCCGCCAGCCGATGGCCGCGCGCGGCTGGGCACTGCTGCTGGGCGGGCGCCTGGCGCTGCGCGACGGCGCCTGGGACGGCGCGCTGCGCTGGCAGGACGCGGGCTGGCTGCGCTGGCGCGGCCTGCCGCAGCAGCAGGCTCAGCTCTCCACTGACCAGGCCGGGCTGGACGCCGACGGTTTCGTCAGCTACCGCCCGCTGATCGAGGGCCGCAACCGTCAGCCGTCCTGGCGACACACGATCGCGCCGGTCAGCACACTGGAGATCGGCTGGCGCGGCGAGGGGATCGGCCGGCTGCAGGCCGGCCTGGTCTGGCTGCCGGGCTGGGGCGTGCTGCCACGCCTGGGCTGGCAGGGCCAGGCCGGCGGCTGGGGCCTGTCGGCGCAATGGCGGCCGCACGAGCGCCGCATCGGCATCGGCATCGAGCGCGGTGGCTGGTCGCTGCAGCTGGGCAGCGACCTGCGCGGCGGCGAACGTCGATCGATGCTGCTGCAGGTCGGCGGGCCGCTGCCGTCGCTCTGACCCGACAGGCCCGGCGCCGGGCCTGATCTGCCATGATCGCGGCCTTCTTCCGCTGCCCGCGGCTGTCCCGCTGCTGCCCCTCATGTCCTGCATCGCCGTCATCGACTTCGAGACCACCGGCGGATCGCCCGCGCTGGGCGACCGTGCCACCGAGGTGGCGATCGTCCTGCTCGAGGACGGCCGACCGGTCGAGCGCTTCCAGAGCCTGATGAACGCCGGCCGGCCGATCCCGGCCTTCATCTCGCAGCTGACCGGCATCAGCAACGCGATGATCGCCGCCGCGCCGCCCGCCGAGCAGGTGATGCGCGAAGCGGCGCGCTTCGTCGGCGAGCTGCCGATGGCCGCGCACAACGCCGCCTTCGACCGCCGCTTCTGGCAGGCCGAGCTGGCGCTGGCCGGGCTGGCGGCGCCGCATCCCTTCATCTGCACCGTGATGCTGTCGCGCAGGCTCTATCCCGCGGCGCCCAGCCACCGCCTGGGCGATCTGGCCAGCTACCACCGCCTGCCGAGCACCGGCCAGGCGCACCGGGCGCTGGCCGATGCCGAGATGGCCGCGCATCTGCTCGGCCGCATCCAGTCCGATCTGCGTCAGGCCAGCATGGGTCCGGGCAGCGAGGGCCGCTGCGATCACGACTGGCTGATGCGGGTGCAGTCGCTGCCGAAGCAGCGCGTCGCGCAGATGCTGGCCGGCGCACGCTGACCGCACCAGCATGAAAATCCCTCGCGCACTGCCGGCCGGCGCGCTGCTGGCCCTGCTGACAGGCCTGGCCGGCGGCCTGCTGCTCTGCCCGGACGGCGTCTGCCGCATCGCCCCGCTCGATCACGCCGGGCTGGCGCTGTTCCACGCGCTGCGCTCGGACCGCACCGACCGGCTGGCCGCCGCGCTGACCTGGGCCGGCTCGCTGGCACTGCTGCTGCCGCTGGCGCTGGCCCGGATGGCCTGGCTGCGCCGCCAGCAGCAGCCCTGGCCGGAAGCGGCCTTCGTGACGGCAGCGCTGCTGGGCACGACGCTGCTGGTGCATGCGGTCAAGCTGCTGGTGATGCGCCCGCGCCCGGACCTCTTTCCCACCGGTTTGCCGCTGCCGCCCGACCTGAGCTTTCCGAGCGCCCACACCGCGCAGGTGCTGGCCGTCGTGCTGGCGCTGTGGCTGCAGCCGGGCCGGCCACGCCCGGGCGCGATCTGGCTGGCCGCCGGCCTGGCGCTGGCTGGCGCGGTCGCGGCCACCCGGCTGCACCTGCAAGTGCACTGGCCGACCGATCTGATCGGCGGCGCGCTGATGGCGACGATCTGGGTGCTGGCCCTGGCCCGTGCGACCCGTCCCGGCTCGCGCATCTGCGGATGCGGGCGGTACCCGGCCGGGACACAATCAGACCCGCCATGAACGCCCCCGATTCCCTGCCCTTCGACGACACCGATCCCGACGGCCTCGACGAGGCCGACCTGCCGCTGGTGCTGCTGGTCGACGACGAGGTGCGCTCGCAGGACGCGATGCGCCGCACGCTCGACGAGGACTTCCGCATCCTGTGCGCCAGCTCGGCCGAGGAGGCGCGCGCGCTGCTCGAGCGCCACGAGGCCGCGGTCATCCTGTGCGACCAGCGCATGCCGGGGCTGACCGGCGTGGAATTCCTGCGCGAGGTGCGCGAGCGCTGGCCGGAGACGGTGCGCATCGTCATTTCCGGCTACACCGACAGCGAGGACATCATCCGTGGCATCAACGAGGCCGGGATCTACCAGTACATCCTCAAGCCCTGGGTGCCCGACCACCTGCTGCAGACGGTGCGCCAGGCGGTGGAGGCGCGCACGCTGCAGCGCGGCGTCAGCCGGCTCGAGCTCGACCTGCGCGCCGGCACCACCGCGCTGCGCACCCGCCGCGGCGACCGGCTGGCGCAGGCGCGCGCGACCTTCGACTTCGAGCGCATCGAGCGCGCGCCGGGCAGCCCGCTCGACGCGGTCTGCGCGATGGCGGCACGGGTGGCGCGCTTCGACCTGCCGGTGCTGGTGCTGGGCGAGTCGGGCACCGGCAAGGAACTGCTCGGCCGCGCGATCCACTACGCCAGCCCACGCGCCGACGGCCCCTTCGTGCTGGAGAACTGCGCCGCCATTCCCGACACTCTGCTCGAGTCGGAGCTGTTCGGCCACAAGCGCGGCGCCTTCACCGGCGCCTTCGAGGACCATGTCGGCCTGTTCCAGCGCGCCCACGGCGGCACCGTCTTCCTCGACGAGATCGGCGAGACCTCGCCGGCCTTCCAGGTCAAGCTGCTGCGGGTGCTGCAGGAGGGCGAGCTGCGCCCGGTGGGCTCGACCCGCTCGGTGCCGGTCGACGTGCGGGTGATCGCCGCGACGCACCGCCGGCTCGACGACGAGGTGCGCGCCGGGCGCTTCCGCGAGGATCTCTACTACCGCCTGGCCGGCATGACGCTGCAGATGCCGGCGCTGCGCGAGCGCGCCGGCGACATCGCGCCGCTGGCGCGCCGGCTGGCCGGCGAGGTCGGCGCCGAGCTGGGCCTGTCCGGCGTGGAGATCGGGCCGGAGGCGATCGCGGTGCTGATGGCCTATCCCTGGCCGGGCAACATCCGCGAGCTGCGCAACGAGATTTCCCGCGCGATCGTGCTGGGCGATGGCCGCCGGATCGCGCCGCACGACTTCTCGGCCACCGTGCTGCACGGCCAGACCGGCCGCCATGCACCGGTCGGCGCGGCCGGCGCGGCCGGCCTGAACCTGCCCGGCCTGCCGCAAAGCGGCACGCTGCAGGAGCGCCTGGATGCGATCGAGGCGATGGTGCTGCGCGAGACGCTGCTGCGCCACCGCTGGAACAAGACCCGCGCGGCCGTCGAGCTCGGCCTGTCGCGTGTCGGCCTGCGCGCCAAGCTGCGGCGCTTCCAGCTCGAGGACACCCCGGCGTCGGCCGGGGAGACGCCATGAACCTGCTGTGGCTGCAGTCGGGCGGCTGCGGCGGCTGCTCGATGTCGCTGCTGTGCGCCGACACCGCCGACTTCGCCGGCCAGCTCGAGGGCGCGGGCATCCGGCTGCTGTGGCATCCGTCGCTGTCGCTGGCCAGCGGGGCGGATGTGGTGGCGCTGCTCGACAACCTGCTGGCCGGCCGGATCGCGCTGGACGCGCTGTGCGTCGAGGGCGCGCTGCTGCGCGGTCCGAACGGCACCGGGCGCTTCCATGTGCTGGCCGGCACCGGCGTGGCGATGATCGACTGGGTGCGGCGGCTGGCCGGCGTGGCACGCCATGTGGTGGCGGTCGGCGCCTGCGCGGCCTGGGGCGGCGTGACCGCGGCCGGCAGCAACCCGACCGAGGCCACCGGACTGCAGCATGACGACGAGCGCCCGGGCGGTCTGCTCGGGCCCGACTTCCGCAGCCGCTCCGGCCTGCCGGTGGTCAACATCGCCGGCTGCCCGACGCATCCGGGCTGGGTGCTGGAGACGCTGATGGCGCTGGCGGCCGACCTGCTCGGCCCCGCCGACCTCGACGCGCTCGGCCGGCCGCGCTTCTACGCTGACCAGCTGGTGCACCACGGCTGCACCCGCAACGAGTTCTACGAGTTCAAGGCCAGCGCCGAAAAGCCCTCCGACCTCGGCTGCATGATGGAGCACATGGGCTGCAAGGGCACGCAGGCCCATGCCGACTGCAACACCCGGCTGTGGAACGGCGAAGGCAGCTGCACCCGCGGCGGCCACGCCTGCATCTCCTGCACCGAGCCCGGCTTCCAGGACCCCGGCCACGCCTTCGCCGAGACACCGAAGATCGCCGGCATCCCGGTGGGCCTGCCCACCGACATGCCCAAGGCCTGGTTCGTCGCGCTGGCCTCGCTTTCGAAGAGCGCCACGCCGCGCCGGGTGCGCGAGAACGCCACCGCCGACCACCGGGTGGTGGCGCCGCAGATCAGGAAGACCGGGCGGAGGTAGCGGGCGCACCGCCCACTCCTCAGGCTGGGCGCTGCAAGAGAGGTCATTTACCGCCGGCCCGGGCTCAGCGTCGCGGAGGGCAGCTCATTGAAACGCGCCAGGTAGGACTGCGCAAAATGGCCGAGATGCAGGAAACCGTGGACACGAGCAATCTCGGCCACGGTCACAGGCATGCCGTTCCGGGAAGCCTGCAGCAGCTCGGATCGCACATGGTCCAGCCGCAAGCCTTTCCAGGTGGCCATGGGTGTGCTGTTCCGGTAGCGCCGGAAGCCCTCGTGCAGATTGCGCACACTGACGCCCGCCAGCCGCGCCAGAGTCTCGATGTCCAGGGGTTCGTGCAGATGAGCAATCATCACGTCCTCGGCACGCCGAACGAAGGCAGGCGCGATGTCAGCCCCGGTCCCGACCAGGGCTTCGCTGTAGCTATGGCGGTGGCCGAACAGCAAGGTGCTGGTCACCAGGCGCTCCACCTGGTCTGCCATCTGGGGCTGGACAGCGGCCAGGCGGGTGAATTCTGCGCATCCGAGCAAGAAGGCCAGCAGGGACCGCCAGCTGCCGAAATGAGGCGCCTGGGGATCGACCGCCAGATCGAACTCGATCGGCCGATTCGGCAGGTGGCCCACCTGGGCCAGACAGGCGTCCTCGATGGCCCGGCGCTCCAGTCGGAGGATGAAGACATCCGCATCGGCACGCCAATCCATGTGCAAGGGCTGGGTGGAACTGACCACGGCAGCTTGCGCGGGCGTGGCCGCCACACGCTGCGCGCCCGATCGGATGTCGACCACACCCGACAGCGGCATGAAGACCATGACGAAGTCGTTCATCGGCTCCGAGTTGATCGACACGCTGGCACCGTAGCTCAGCCGGTTGAAGGACAGCCTGGCCAGGCGCAGATGGTCCATCTGCGCCGCCAGCCGCTGTGAACTGCCCAGCACACCCATATGGTGCGGGCGAAAGACCTCGCCCACGCGGGCACAGGTCTCTTGCGCATCGTCGGCACCTCGAAATAACGCGTGGGCCGACAGGTGACGGCTCAGTTGCTCGGCTGGAAGCAGGCTGCTCATCGGCATGAGCGCTTCTGGGGGCGCTGGGAGAGGCACTGCAGGGGCATGGCGGGCTTCGGCTGGCACGGGAACACGGCGGCGACGTGTGGCGGCCAAGTTTTCACAGGCCACTTGAACTGGAGCAAGAGGGTTTGCACCAGGGCCATCCAGTCGATCACCTGCTTGAAAACCCTAGAGCGGGAAAGTCCTGAGCCGGTGGCTGCGCACCAGGGACAGGCCCTGCACGCATGGGATCAGCCCGTACCGTCGGGCCCGAACAATCGCATCCACCCCCTTCGCCAGGAGGCCCGCAGTGTTCCTGCCGGCCCGTGCGGCGCAACAGGCCTGGGAAACAGGAGGCCCAGCGTGAGCCAGGCCCCCTGACCGATCACCCCCAAGAAGGAGTCAGACATGGCATTGCTGAATCGCAGCGACTGGTACGACATCGCTCGCCAGACCAACTGGACCCCTCGGTATGTGACCGAGGATGAGCTGTTCCCGGAAGTGCAGGCGGGCGCACTGGGCATCCCGATGGAAGCCTGGGAGGTCTATGACGAGCCCTACAAGACCTCATACCCCGAGTACGTGCGCGTGCAGCGCGAAAAGGACTCCGGCGTCTACTCGGTGAAGGCTGCGCTGGAGCGCAATCGCCTGTTCACCGAGGCCGATGCCGGCTGGCGCTCGATCCTGAAGCTGCACTACGGCGGCGTGGCCCTGGCCGAGTACGCGGCGCAGCAGGGCGAGGCTCGCATGGCCCGCTTCGGCATGGCGCCGGGCATGCGCAACATGGCCACCTTCGGCATGCTCGACGAGAACCGCCACGCGCAGTTGCAGCTGTACTTCCCGCATGAACTGGTCGGCCAGGATCGCCAGTTCGACTGGGCGCACAAGGCCCTGCACAGCAACGAGTGGGGCGCCATCGCCATCCGCGCCATGGGCGACGACCTGCATCTGGCGCGCGACGCGGTCTCCTCCGCCATCATGCTGACCTTCGCCTTCGAGACCGGTTTCACCAACATGCAGTTCGTGGGCCTCTCGGCGGACGCCTGCCAGACCGGTGACTACTCGTTCTCGCACCTGATCTCCAGCATCCAGACCGACGAGGCCCGGCATGCCCAGATCGGCGGCCCGACGCTGCAGATCCTGATCGCCAATGGCAAGAAGGCCGAAGCCCAGCGCCGCATCGACATTGCCATCGCCCGCGCCTGGCGCATCTTCGCGGTGGTCAGCGGCCTGTCGATGGACTACTACACGCCGCGCGAGAACCGCAAGCACTCGTTCCAGGAGTTCGCCAACGAGTTCATCGTCGGCCAGTTCCAGCGCACGCTGATCGACCTGGGGCTGGACCTGCCCTGGTACTGGGACATCCTGATGAAGGAGACCGAGTACATGCACCATGCCTACCACATCGGCATCTGGACCTGGCGCCCGACGGTGTGGTGGAACCCGGCGGCCGGCGTGAGCCTGGCAGACCGCGACTGGCTGGAACAGAAATACCCCGGCTGGAACGCCACCTTCGGCCGCTGCTGGGACGTGATCATCGACAACCTGGTGGCCGGACGGCGCGAGCTGACCTATCCCGAGACGCTGCCGGTGATCTGCAACATGTCCGGCATCCCGATCTGCGGCATCCCTGGCGACAAATGGTCGCTGCAGGACTACCCGCTGGAGCACGAAGGCCGCACCTACCACTTCGGCTCCGAGATCGACCGCTGGATCTTCCAGCAGGAACCCGCGCGCTACCGCGACCACATGAGCCTGGTGGACCGCTTCCTGGCCGGACAGATCCAGCCGATGAACCTGATGGGCGCGCTGCAGTACATGGGCCTGGGCCCGGGCGAGGCCGGCGACGACGCCCATGCCTACGCCTGGGTGGCCGAGTACGCCCAGCGTGCCGCGGCACAAGCCGCGGGTGACCTGCCGGCCGCCGCCTGAAGTGGCATCGCCCATCCCCCAACCCACACGGAGACACTGATGGCGCTGTTCCCCATTTCCTCTGCCTTTGAAGGCGACTTCTGCTTGAAGCTGGTCGCCGTGGACACCGAGCACACCATGGACGAGGTGTGCGCGGCGGCTGCCCACCACTCCATCAACCGCAGCGTCGCGGCGCGCCCGGGGCACCGGGTGCGCGTGCGCAAGCAGGGCGAGCAGGCCTTCCTGCCACGCGACATGAAGCTGGCCGATGCGGGCATCGCGCCCATGCAGTGCCTGCAGTTCATGTTCGAAGCCGAGGAGGTCTGAGCCATGACGTTCAAGACGGTCTGCAGCCTGGATGAACTCTGGGAAGGCGAGATGGAGAGCCGCGAGGTCGATGGCCAGGAGGTCTTGCTGGTCTGGCCCGACGGCGGCGAACTCATCGCCTACCAGCCCATGTGCCCGCACCAGGAGGTGGCCTTGATCGAGGGCAAGTTCGACGGCAAGACCTTGATCTGCCGCGCCCACAACTGGGTCTTCGACGCCTGCAGCGGCAAGGGCATCAACCCCAGCGACTGTGCATTGACGAAGTTCCCGCTGCGCATCGAAGACGGCCAGATCCTGGTGGATCTGGACGTCGAGGTCGCTCGCTTCACCCACACCTGACCCGCGCCCCCCCTTTTCTCAGGAGACGACATGAGCAGCACCACCGCCACGGCCACGGCCACGGCCACGGCCGCGGCCATTGGCCAAGGCTACAAGAACAACCGGGTTGGCCCGGTGATCCGCGCCTGCGAGATCTCGCGTGCGGTGATCGACGCCGCCCATGAGGACAACCCCGGGCGCGAGATCGTCGTCGATGACCAGATGGCCTATGTCCGCATCTCCACCGACGGCGAACTGATCATCCGCCGCGCCACGTTGGAGGAAGCTCTCGGGCGACCGTTCCAGATGGCCGAGCTGGAGCTGAACCTGGCGACCTTTGCCGGCCGGATCGAGACCACCCAGGATCAGGTCCGGTTCTTCCTGACCAAGACGCTCTGACCCTCTCGCCCCATCGCCTGGAGATCCGCCCCATGAGCACCCCCCAAGCTGCACCGGCTGTCCCGAAGCCCTTGAAGACCTGGAGCCACCTGTCCGGCCGTCGCAAGAAGCCCACCGAGTACGAGGTGGTGTCGGTCGACCTGCACACCACCACCGATCACCCCGAGGCGCCCTTCGAGCTGGACGCCAACATGCCGATGTCGATGTGGTTCCGCCAGTACCGTAGCGGCTCGCCGCTGCGCCACCCGGACTGGAACCAGTTCCGCGATCCGGCGGAGATGACCTATCGCGTCTACAACATCGTGCAGGACGGACAGGAATCCTTCGTCTGCGGCCTCCTCGACCAGATGTCCGAGCGCGGTCACGACAGCATGCTGGAGTCCACCTGGGCGGGCTCGCTGGCGCGGCGGTATGCGCCCATGCGTTATCTGTTCCATACCCTGCAGATGATGTCGGCCTACGTCACGCTGATGGCGCCGGCGTCCACGTTGTCGAATTGCGCCTCCTACCAGACGGGCGACCACTTCCGCTGGCTCAGCCACACCGCCTATCGCACCGCGGAGCTGGCGCGCACCTTCCCGGACCTGGGATTCGGCCAGAGCGAGCGTGGCTACTGGGAAGACGACGTCGCCTGGCAGGGTCTGCGCGAGCTGATGGAGCGCGCCCTCGTCACCTGGGACTGGGCCGAGGCCTGCTTCGTGCTGAACGTGGTGGTCAAGCCGGCGGTCGAAGAGGGGGTGATGCTGACCCTGGCCGATGCGGCACGCCAGAACGGCGACAGCGTGCTGCCGCTGGTGGTCGACTCGCAGCTCCATGACGCTCGCCGCCACCGCCGCTGGTCCACCGCCTGGGTGGCCATGGCCATGGAGCAGGAGGGCAACCGGGAGGTGCTGCAGGGTTGGCTGGCGCGCTGGCAGCCGCTGGCCGATCGGGCCGTGCGCAGCTATTGCGCCACCTTGCCGGACGGCGAAGCCGCTGCGGACAGAGCACTGAAAGTGGTCGCCAGTCACCACCGTGTGATGGGTCTTTGAGGAGATGATGATGATCAACGAGTTGCAGAGGAAGTGGTTCGGCCACGGCGTGCTGATGATCCTGGCCACCCTGGTGGGCGGCCTGGGTTACTGGATCTTTCTGCTGGGCGGGTTCGAGATCGTGCCCGGCTACATCCTGGAAATCTCGCTGCCGGGCACGGCCGATGGCTGGCGCCGTGCCCACACCGGTCCCGCGATGAACGGCCTGATGGTGATCGCGGTGGCTGCGGTGCTGCCCGTGCTGGGCTTCAGCCCGAACAAGGGGCGCTGGCTGGGCTGGCTGGTGGTGGCTGACGGCTGGGCCAACGTGGTCTTCTACTTCTTCGGAAACCTGGCGGTCAACCGCGGCCTGAGCTTTGGCCCCAACGTCTTCGGTGAGTCCTCGGTCTATGCGGTCATCGCGCTGGCCCCGGCCTACCTGTTCGGTGTCATCGCCATGGGGGTGCTGGCCATCATCGGCTGGCAGGGCGTGCGCAGCACCTCAGGCGACCACGCGCCATCGTCTTCGAGCACCGCACCGTTGCGGTCGGCGCAGTGATCTGGTCAGGCGGGAGCACACATGTCGGCTGACACGACCGGCTTGCCTGTGACGCTGGTGAGTGGCCCCAGCTTCCAGGTCCAGGGGCAGGACACGCTGCTGAAGGGCGCACTGCGCGCGGGCATCGGCTTCCCCTATGAATGCAGCGTGGGCGGCTGCGGCAGCTGCAAGTTCGACCTGGTCGAAGGTGAGGTGCACACCCTGTGGGCCGAAGCCCCAGGTCTGAGCCCGCGCGACCGGCACAAGGGCAAGCGGCTGGCCTGCCAGTCCGTCCCCTTGGGGCCGGTGACGGCCAAGCTGCGGCTGGACCCGGCTTGCGAGCCCCGGATTCGGCCGCTGCGCCAGAGCGCCACATTGACGCGGGTGGAGCAAGTGACGCATGACATGCGCCAGTTCAGCTTCCGCACGCCGGGGCCGGCGGAATTTCTGGCCGGCCAATACGCGCTGCTGCAGTTTCCGGCCCTGGGTCTCCAGCGTGCGTATTCGATGAGCAACCTGCCCAATCCGCAAGGAGAGTGGCAATTCATCGTGCGCAGGGTGCCGCAGGGTGCGGGTACCGGCCATCTGTTCGACCAGTTGCAGCCCGGTGACGTGCTGGAGATCGACGGCCCCTACGGCATGGCCTGGCTGCGGCCACCGGAGCGTGACCTGCTGTGCATCGCCGGAGGCTCCGGGCTGGCGCCGATGCTCTCGGTTGCCCGGGCCGCGGCGCCGCTGCTGCAGGAGACTGGCCGGCGGTTGCACTTCTACTTTGGCGTGCGGACGCCGGCCGACCGCGCGGCGCAGGCCCTGCTGGCCGGTCTACCCGGCTATGGCGATCGACTGCGGTGCGAGGAGGTGGTGTCGCAACCCTCAGCAGACGACGCGAGGCAAGGCGGTTGGACCGGCGCCACTGGGCTGGTACATGAGGTGGTCGATGCCCGGCTGGGGGAGCGTCTGGCCGAACACGAGGTCTATTTCGCCGGCCCGCCGGCGATGGTGCAGGCCGTGACCGAGCTGTTGATGGTGCGGCGCGCCGTGCCCTACGGGCAGATTCATTTCGACCGGTTCTTCTGAACTGGCGTCCATCGAATCAGCCGACGGAAAGCATGCTGACCATCCTTCTGCACAGGTTGGCCCCACGCGGCTGAGGCGGCCTGGGAACTGCTCGGGCTCGACGCGCTCTATGTCGCCGGCAAGGGCCGGCGTCGCTCAGTCCAGCTTGGCGCCCGACACCTTGACCACCCGCTCCCACACCGCAGCGTCCTGCCTGAACTGAGTACTGAACCGCTCGGGCGTGCTGCCCACCGGGATGAAGCCCATCTGGACGATGCGCTCGCGCATGTCAGGCTGAGCCAGGATGCCCTGCATCTCCGTGGCCAGGCGGCTGACCACCTCGGGTGGCGTCCGGGCCGGTGCGCTCATGCCCAGCCAGCCGGAGACCTGAAACACCTCGTCCTTGATGCCCTGCTCCATCATCGTGGGCACCTTGGGCAGCGCCTCCATGCGCTGGGTACCGGTGACCGCCAAGGCCTTCAGACGGCCCGACTCGATGAAGGAACGCGCCGACTGCAGGCTGGCGAAGGCCATCTGCAGCTGCCCGCCCACCAGATCCTGCAACATCGGCGACTCGCCCTTGTAGGGCACATGGCTCATGTCGGCCTTGAGCTTGTCCGACAGCCAGGCACTAGCCAGGTGGGCATACGAGCCCATGCCCCAGGAGCCGTAGGTCACCTTGCCCTTGTTCTGCTCGATGTAGGCCAGCAGCTCGGGCGCGGTGTTGAAGGGCATCTTGGGGTTCACCAGCAGCACCACGGGGGCCAGGGCGATCTGGGTGATCAGGGCCTGGTCCTTCTGCGGGTTGTAGGGCAGCTTCTCGTAGAGGAACTGGTTGATCAACATGGTCGTGCCCAGCGACACCAGCACCGTGTAGCCGTCGGCCGGGGATTTCAGGGCCTGGTCGGTACCCACGACACCACCGGCACCGCCACGGTTGTCCACGATCACTGGCTGGCCCAGGCGGGCTGCGAGCTTTTCGCCCAGGGTGCGGGCGGTGATGTCCGTGGCCCCCCCGGCAGCGTAGGGCACGATGAACTTGATGGGCTTGGCGGGCCAGGCCTGGGCCTGGGCGGTGCCGGCCAGGCCCAGGGTGCACAGGGCGGCCAAGCTGGCCAGGGCGCCAGCCACAGTGCGGCGTTGCAGGTTCAAGCTCATGGTGTTTGTCTCCGGGTTGTCGTCTGGAGGGAAGCAGGGGCCGGCGGCGCCGGGGGCTGGTGGGGGCTGGTGGGGCATGCTCAGTCAGGCAAGGTCAGCACGCCCTGGACGCGCAGGTCTTCCAGTTGCTCGTCGCTCAGCGCCAGCAGGCGACTGAGCAGTTCGCGGGTGCCCTCGCCCAGCGTGGGCGGGGCGTTGCGGATGGGCAGGCGCTCCCCGTCCAGCCGGTAGGGGGGCGCGAACACGGGCGTGTGGCCCACCACCGGGTGCGGCATGGGCTGCACCAGACGGCTGCGCTGGGTGCGCTCGCTGGTCAGGGCTTCATGCAGACCGGCCACCTGGCCGCAGGGAATGCCCTGGGCATTCAGGCGCTCCAGCAGCAGCGCGCGGGGGAAGGTGCGGATCAGGTCGGTGATCAGCGGCAGCAAGCTCAGGCGGTTCTTGGCGCGCTCCACATTGGTGGCGTAGCGCGGGTCTTCCACGATGTCGGGCCGCAGCACCACATGGCGGCAGAACTTGTCGAACTGGCTGTTGGTGCCCACGGCAATGATGAGCGGGCCGTCCGCCGACTCGAACATGCCGTAGGGCACGATGGAGGGGTGGGCGTTGCCGTAGCGATGGGGGTCGTGGCCCAACTGCAGGGCGTCCAGGCCGTAGTAGCCGGTGACCGTCAGGCCGCAGTCGTACAGCGCCAGCTCGATGAGCTGGCCCTTCTGTGCCGGGTCGGCGGTGCGGTCGCGGCGGAACAGCGCGGCCAGCACGGCCTGGGCGGCGTACATGCCGGTCATCATGTCCACCACGGCCACGCCGAATTTCAGCGGTGGCATGTCGGCGGCGCCATTGAGCGCCATCAGGCCGGTCTCGCCCTGGATCACCAGGTCATAGCCGGGGCGGCTGGCCTCGGGGCCGCTGCTGTCGTAGCCGGCAATGGCGCAGTAGATCAGGTCGGGCTTGAGGGCCTTGAGCTGCGCGTAGCCCAGCCCCAGCTTCTCGGCGCCGCCGGTCTTGAAGTTGTGGATCACCACGTCCACCTGCGGCAACAGCTGGTGGACGATGCGCAGGCCCTCGGGGCTTTGCAGGTCCAGCGTGATGGACCGCTTGTTGCGGTTCATCGCGTTGAAGTAGGTGGTTTCGGTGTGGCCGATGCGCATGCCCCAGTCGCGAGTGTCGTCGCCCCGGCCGGGGTGCTCTGCCTTGATGACCTCGGCACCGAAGTCGGCCAGCACCTGGCCGCACAGCGGCCCGGCGAACACGCGGGAGAGGTCCAGCACACGCACACCCTGCAGGGGCAAGACGCGGGTGGCGGCAGGGGCGTCGAGGTTCGGAGGGAACATGGGGGTCTCGTTGTGCTTGTGGGGGTCGCAGGGTGGCCGGTGGCAGCGGCTTCAGGCCGGGCGGCGCAGCTTGACGAAGTCGGCCGGGCGCTTGTCCAGAAAGGCGCCGATGCCTTCGAGCGATTCGGCGCTTTCCTGGGCCAGCACCATGTGGTGGGCCTCGCGCTCCAGCAGCTCTTCCAGCGTGTGCTGGTGGGCGTGGCGGCACAGGTCCTTGATGCGGGCCATGGCCTGGGCGGGGCCGCTGGCCACCTGCTGGGCCAGGGCCAGGGCGGCGGGCAGGGCCTGGCCGGACTCGGCCAGACGGTTGACGGCGCCCAGCGCGTGCAGGCGCTCGCCACTGAGGCGCTCGCCGGTCAGGCACAGCTCGGTGAGCACCTGGCGAGATACGAACTCGGCCAGGAAGGCGGTGGCGCCGCCGTCGGGCGTGAGGCCCACCTTCACATAGGCCACCGAGAACACGGCGTTGCGCGCGGCCACCAGCAGGTCGCAGGCCAGGGCCAGCGACAGCCCGGCCCCGGCGGCAGCACCTTCCACCGCCGCGATCACCGGCTTGGGGCAGTCGCGCACCGTGCGGATCAGGTCGTGCAGGCCTTCCAGACGCTCACGGCGCTCGCTCGCCGGCAGCTCGCGGCGCAGGATGAGCTGGCGCAGGTCACCGCCGGCACAAAAGTGCCCGCCTTCGCCGGTGAGCACCACCGCCCCCACGCTGGGGTCAGCCGCAGCGGCCTGCAAGCCGGCCTTGACTCCTTGGTAGAACTCCACCGTCAAGGCATTGCGGGCAGCGACGTTGTTGTTGAACAGGACCAGCACGGCCCCGTCGCGGCGGGTCAGCAGGGCATCGTGGTCCATGGCGTCAGGCCTCAGCGTGGCCGGAGGCCGCACCCTCGGCCTGGGACAGCGCGATGAAGCGGGCTAGGTGGTGGTCTTCATCGCCAAACTGGTGGTCGATCATCACCAGGCGCTTGGCGTAGTGCGACAGCGGCAGTTCCCAGGTCATGCCGATGCCGCCGTGCATCTGGATGCTTTCTTCGGCCACCAGGGTGCCGATGCGGCCCACGGTGAACTTGGCGGCCGACAGGGCCTTCTCGCGGGCCAGGCCTTCGGGCTCGTCCACCGCCGCCGCGGCGTTGATGACGGCCGAGCGGGCCTGTTCCACCTCCAGCAGCAGGTCGGCCATGCGGTGCTGCAGGGCCTGGAAGCTGCCGATGGGCACGCCGAACTGCTTGCGGGTGCGCAGGTACTCCAGCGTCTGGTCCTTGGCCACGTCCATGGCGCCCAGGCTTTCAGAGGCCAGCGCCAACAGCGCGTAGCCGCTCAGGTGCTCCAGCACGGCCAGGCCCTGGCCTTCGGTGCCCAGCAGCGCCTCGGCGCCCAGCTGCACGGCGTTGAAGCTGAGCTGCGCGGCGCGGCCGCCGTCGATGCGGCCGTGGCCGCACTTGTCCAGGCCGGCAGCCGTGCCCGGCACCAGGAACAGGCTGATGCCTTCGGCGTCCAGCGTCTGGCCCGCCGTGCGGGCCGAGACCAGCAACAGGTCGGCCGAGTCGCCCAGCGGCACCACGTTCTTCACGCCCTGCAGCCACCAGCCCCCGGCGTGGCGGGTGGCGGTGGTGGTGATGCGGTGCAGCTCATAGTGGCTGCCCGGCTCGTCATGCGCCAGCGCGGCCGTCACCTCACCGCTGATGAGGCCGGCCAGTTGATCCTGCTGCGCCGGGCTGCCGGCCTGGATGAGGGCACGACCCACCACCAGAGCGCCCAGCAGGGGCTCCACCGCCAGATTGCGGCCCAGGCATTCAAACACCACGCTCACATCAAAGCCGGCGCCACCGAAGCCGCCGTGGCTTTCGGGAAACAGCGCGCTGATGGCACCCAGCTCGGCCAGGCCGGCGTAGAGCGTGCGGCCATAGCCCAGCGGGCCGTGGGCGTGGAGGTGGCGGGCTTCGATGCCGTTTTGCTCGGCCAGGAAGCGGTTGAGCGAGTCCGCCAGCATGCGGCGGTCGTCGGTGTGCTGGAAGTTCATGTCAGCGTCCCTTCCTCACAGACCCAGAATCATCTTGGAGATGATGTTTTTCTGGATTTCATTGGAGCCGCCGAAGATCGACAGCTTGCGGTAGTTGAAGTAGCTGGCGGCAGCCGTGGCGGCCACCGTGGCCAGTTCGGTATCGCCCAGCAGGGGCTCGTCAAAGCCTTCGTACTGCGCGGCCTCGATGAAGGGCACGGCCTGCGGCCCCATGGCGCGGCGGATCAGCGAGAGGATTTCCTGCCGGATCTCGGTGCCGCGGATCTTGAGCATGGAGCTTTCCGCCCCCGGCACGCCGCCGCCGGCCACGGCGGCGATCACGCGCAGGTTGGTGGTCTTCATGTTCTCCAAGTCGATCTCCACCCGCGCCATGCGGGCGGCAAACAGCGGGTCCTGGTCCAGCGGGCGGCCGTTCAGGTGCACGCGGGCCGCGATCACCTTGAGCTTGGCCAGGGCCGCGATGCAGAAGCCCACGCCGGCAATGCCGGTGCGCTCGTAGGTGAGCAGGTACTTGGCGTAGGTCCAGCCGGCGTTCTCTTCGCCCACCAGGTTCTCGACGGGCACCTTCACATCGGTGAAGAAGACTTCGTTGACCTCGCGGTCGCCGTCCAGTGTACGGATGGGGCGCAGCTCCACACCGGGCGAGTTCATGTCCACCAGCAGGAAGCTGATGCCGGACTGCGCCTTGGCTTCGCGGTTGGTGCGCACCAGGCAGAAGATCATGTTGGCGTGCTGGCCCTGGGTGGTCCAGGTCTTCTGGCCATTGACGACGTAGTGGTCGCCTTGCCGCACGGCGGTGGTCTTCACCGAGGCCAGGTCCGAGCCCGCGCCGGGCTCGGAGTAGCCCTGGCACCACCAGTCCGCACCGCTGAGGATGCGCGGCAGCCAATAGGCCTTCTGCTGGGCATTGCCGTACTTGATGAGCACCGGGCCCAGCATGCTGAGGCCAAAGGGCACGATGCGCGGGCCGCCAGCCAGGGCGCACTCGGTGTCGAAGATGAATTTCTCCACCGCGCCCCAGCCGGGGCCGCCATGGGCCTGCGGCCAGTGGTTGGCCAGCCAGCCCTGGGCGTTGAGGATGGCGTGCCACTCCTCCTGGTCGGCCTTGGACAGGCGCTGCCCGGCCTTGACCTGCTGGGCGATGCGCGCCGGCAGCCTGTCTTTCAGGAAAGCGCGCACGGTGTCGCGGAAGGCCAGTTCCTGCGGGGTGAATTGAAGGTCCATGGGAGGTGCTTCCTGCGCCGGGGGTCAGAAGATTTCAAACAGGCCGGCAGCGCCCATGCCGCCGGCGATGCACATGGTCACCACGCCCCACTTCACGCGCTGGCCCTGGGCCTTGCGGCGGCGGCCTTCCAGCAGCAGGTGGCCGGCCAGGCGGGCACCGGTCATGCCAAAGGGGTGGCCAATCGCGATGGCGCCACCATCCACGTTCAGGCGCTCCTCGGGGATGCCCAGGGTCTGCTGACAGTAGATGGCCTGGGAGGCGAAGGCTTCGTTCAGCTCCCAGAGGTCGATGTCCTGCACCGTCAGGCCGTGGCGCTGCAGCAGCTTGGGCACGGCATAGACCGGGCCGATGCCCATCTCATCGGGCTCGCAGCCGGCCACCGCCATGCCCCGGAAGGCGCCCAGCGGCTGCAGGCCCAGGCGCTCGGCCTCGCCGGCTTCCATCAGCACGCAGGCGCTGGCGCCGTCTGACAGCTGCGAGGCATTGCCGGCGGTGATGAACTGCTCAGGGCCCTTCACCGGGGCCAGCCTGGCCAGCGATTCGTAGGTGGTGCCCACGCGGTTGCAGGTGTCGCGGTCCAGCGTGGCTTCGCGCTGGGTGACGGTGCCGGTGTCCTTGTCGGTCACGGCCATGGTGGTGGTGACGGACACGATCTCCTCGGCATAGCGGCCGCTGGCCTGGGCCTCGGCCACCTTGCGCTGGCTTTCCACCGAGAAGCGGTCCTGCGCCTCGCGGGAGATGCCGTAGCGGCGGGCCACCACATCGGCGGTGTCGATCATCTCCATGTAAAGCGCGGGCTTGTGGGCCACGATCCACGGGTCCAGGCCGCTCTGGCCGTCCTGGCGCGAGCGGATGCCCGAGATGCTTTCCACCCCGCCGGCGATCATGGCCGGCGCCCCGTCCACCACGATGCGACCGGCCGCGATGGCGATGGCCTGCAGGCCCGAGGCGCAGAAGCGGTTGACCGTGGTGCCGCCGATGGTGAGCGGCAGCCCGGCGCGCACCACCGTCTGGCGGGCGACGTTGCGACCGGTGATGCCCTCGGGGTAGCCGCAGCCGAGCACGGCGTCTTCGATCAGCGCGGGGTCGATGCCGGCGCGCTCCACCGCCGCCTTCACGGCAAAGCTGGCCAGCGTGGGGCCGGGGGTGATGTTGAACTCGCCGCGGTGCGACTTGGCAAGCGGCGTGCGTGCGGTCGAGACAATGACAGCCTGGCGCATGGGGGTCTCCTGAGGGAAGCTGATTCAGTCAGCCGGCTGGTTGAGGCTGTCGAAATTGCGGCCCTCGGCCACCAGTTGCTCCAGCAGCGGGGCGGGCTGCCAGAACAGCGGGTCGTCCTCGGCGAAGCGGCGGATATCGGCCAGGATCTGGGGCAGGCCCACCGTGTCGGCGTACTTCATGGGGCCACCGCGGTGGCGCGGAAAACCGTAGCCGTGGAGGAAGGTGACGTCGATGTCCAGCGGGCGCAGCGCGATGCCGTCGGCCAGCACCCGGGCCCCTTCATTGACCATGGCAGCCAAGTAGCGGCGCAGGATCTCCTCGGCCGTGAACGTGCGGGGCCGCACGCCTTTGCGGGCGCGCTCGGCATCCACGATGGCCAGCACCTCGGGGTCCGGCTGGCCGCTGCGAGCGCCGGGCGGGTAGCGGTAGAAGCCCCGTCCGGTCTTCTGGCCGAACCAGCCGCGCTCGCAAATGCGGTCGGCCACTTCCACGTAGCGGGCCCAGGGATCGCGAGTGGCGGCGCGGCGCTTGCGGGTGGCCCAGCCGATGTCGCCCCCGGCCAGGTCGGTCACCTGGAAGGGGCCCATCGGGTAGCCGAAGCTGCGCACGGCGGCGTCGATCTCGTAGGGGCTGGCGCCGTCTTCCATCAGGTAGTCAGCGGCCTGCTTGTAGACGGCCAGGATGCGGTTGCCGATGAAGCCGTCGCACACGCCGGCGCGCACCGGCACCTTCTTCATGCGCTTGGCCAGCTCAAAGGCGGTGGCCACCACATCGGGGCTCACCTGCGCCGGCACCACGATCTCCAGCAGCTTCATGATATTGGCGGGGCTGAAGAAATGTAGCCCGATCACATCCTGCGGGCGGCGCGTGGCAGCGGCGATGGCATCAATGTCCAGGTACGAGGTGTTGGTGGCCAGCACCGCGCCGGGCTTGCACACCGCGTCCAGCTGGCGAAAGACGGCCTTCTTGACCTCCAGGTCTTCAAACACCGCCTCGATCACCAGGTCCACCGTGACCACATCAGCGTAGCGGGTGGTGGGCGTGAAGCGGGCCAGCGTGGCAGCCTTCTGGCCCTCGGTCAGGCGGCCCTTGGCCACCAGGCCGTCATAGACCTTGGCGACGTTGGCCACGCCGCGGGCGATGGCCTCGTCGTCACGCTCCACCATCACCACGGGCAGGCCCGCGTCGAGTGCGGCCGCGGCGATGCCGGCGCCCATGGTGCCCCCGCCGATGACGGCCAGGCTGGCCACCGGGCGCGGGGCGGCGCCACGGGCCTCGGGCACCTTGGCCACTTCGCGCTCGGCAAAGAAGGCATGGATCAGGCCGGCGCGCTGCGGGCTGTCGATGCAGGCCAGGAACAGGCGGCGCTCCAGCGCCATGCCTTCGTCAAAGGGCAGTTCCACCGCGGCGCGCACCGCCTCGATGATCTTGAGCGGCGAGAACAGGCCGCGCGACTTCTTGGCGGTGTCGTCCGCCAGGGCCTGGAGGGCGACCAGCGCGGCGGCGGGCTCGGCCACGGCTCGGTCGCGCACCCGGCGCACCGGAGCACCCTGGGCCAGCAGGGCCTGGGTGTAGGCCAGGCCGGCGGCCAGCGGGCTGAGGCGGGTGTCTTCTTCCAGCCGGTCGATCAAGCCGGCCTGCACGCCGGCCTGGGCGCTGATGGGCTTGCCGCTGAGCATCAGCTCTGCCGCCGCCTTCGCCCCCATCAGGCGCGGGGCACGTTGGGTGCCGCCGGCGCCGGGCATCAGGCCCAGCTCAACTTCCGGCAGACCCAGCTTGGCAGCGGCAAAGGCCAGGCGGTGGTGCGAGGCCAGCGCCACTTCCAGCCCACCGCCCAGGGCGGCGCCCTGCAGGCAGGCCACCACCGGCTTGGTGCAGGACTCGATGCGCTGGCATACGTCCGGCAGCGCCGGGGGCACGGGGGGCTTGCCGAACTCGCGGATGTCGGCCCCGGCAATGAAGGTCCTGCCCTCGCTGACGATCAGCACGCCCTGGACCTCCGGCGTGGCATCGGCCTGGGCCATGGCGTCGGCCAGGCCGCGGCGCACGGCGGCACTCAGAGCATTGACGGGCGGGTTGTGGATCGAGACCACCAGCACCGGGCCGTGCAGGGCGGTGGTGACTTCGGAAGTGGGAGCGGGGGGCACCATGTCGTTGTCTCCAGGCTTGTTCTGAGGCGGACTTCTCAGCGGACCGCCTTGGAGCCTATTCTTTTCATGGCGCCATCTTTTTACAATCTCAAAACCATCTGACAAACTGTCAAATCCAGTTTGACAACAACATGGACATCCAAGCTCTGAACCTGCTGGTGGAGATCATCGACTGCGGCAACCTGAGCCAGGTGGCGCGCAAGTTCAAGATGACCCGCGCCAACGTCAGCTATCACCTGGCTCAACTGGAAAAGCAGACCGGCGTGCAGCTGGTGCGCCGCACCACCCGGCGGGTGGAGCCCACCGAGGTGGGGCTGCGCCTGTATGAGCACGGCCGCAACATCCAGAACGAGATGCGGGCGGCGCAGGAGACCATCACCAGCCTGGGCCAGGGCCTGCAGGGGCGCGTGGGCATCAGCGTGCCCAGCGGCTACGGACAGATGGTGATGTCGCACTGGCTGATCGACTTCAAGACCCAGTACCCCGGCATCGTGCTGGACGTGGTGTTCGAGAACCGGGTGGACAACCTGCGCGACGACGTGGACATCGCGGTGCGCATCCTGCCCGAGCCGCCGCAGCAGCTGGTGGCCCGCGACATGGGCACGGTGCGCTACCTGGCCTGCGCCGCCAGGACCTATGCCGATGCCCACGGCCTGCCCACTCAGCTGGCCCAGCTGGGCACGCTGCCGCTGGTCACCGCCAATGTGGTGGGCCGACAGCTCTCGCTGCGCGGCTACCGCGGCACCGAACGCGAAGAGATCCAGCTGGCCCCCTCGCTGATTTCCGACCACTACCCCTTCCTGCGCCAGTGCGTGCTGGCGGGTCTGGGGCTGGGCCTGCTGCCTGACTATGTGGTGCAGGACGTGATCGCTACCGGCGAGGTGGTCACCGCGCTGGACGACTACCGCCTCAGCATCTTCGGCACCCGCATGTACCTGCTGACCCTGCCCAACCGCCACCAGACCCGCGCCGTGCGCACCTGCATCGATTTTCTGCTGGCCCGGGCCAAGGGCAAGCCCCCAGACCATGACCAGCTTGGCGCCTGCCGCCACCCCGGTTAAACTGCGCGCCGCCAGGAGAGAGCCGCACCCCCGAGCGCGGCCGCCGAAGGCGCAGAGGCGGGTCTGGAACCCCGATCTCGAACGCTCAGGCAGAAGGACTGGCAAGCGTCGGTGCGAAGAACGAAGCAACGCACCGACGACACCTCACTGGAGAGAGGCCGTGGGCGTCACCCTCAAGCGACGCGACGCGGTCCACCGAAGGGGCAAGCGCTGCGCGATCCAACCGGATCCGCTCGGCGTCAATCTCTCAGGTAAAGCGGACAGCGAGGGCAGCACCATCGATCACGGATGGACCGGTCCGTTCAGGATCGATGACCCGATTGCCCTCGACCTCGACGAAAGCGAGCCGCCCGATGTCCGACACCTCCGCCGCCACCCCGCTGCTGCAGACCCCGCTGCACGCGCTGCACCTCGAACTCGGCGCCCGCATGGTGCCCTTCGCCGGCTACGCGATGCCGGTGCAGTACCCGGCCGGCATCATCGCCGAGCACCGCCAGTGCCGCGAGTCGGCCGCGCTGTTCGACGTCTCGCACATGGGCCAGGTGCGCCTGGTGGGCGAGGATGCCGCCGCCGCGCTGGAAAGCCTGGTGCCGCAGGACATCGCCGGCCTCGGGCTGCTCAAGCAGCGCTACGCCTTCTTCACCCACGACGCCGGCGGCCTGCGCGACGACCTGATGGTCACGCGCCGCGAGGGCGACCTCTTCCTGGTGGTCAACGCCGGCTGCAAGGACGCCGACATCGCCCACCTGCAGGCCTGCATCGGCACGCGCTGCCAGGTCATCCCCGAGCCGGATCGTGCGCTCTTGGCGCTGCAGGGCCCGAAGGCGGCCGAGGCGCTCTCGCGCCTGGACGCCGGCGTGGCGGCGCTCACCTTCATGACCGGTGGCCACTTCCGCTTGGCCGGCGCCGACTGCTTCGTCACCCGCTCGGGCTACACCGGCGAGGACGGCTACGAGATCTCGGTGCCGGCGGCGCTGGCGGTCGAGCTGGCGCGCGCGCTGCTGGCGCAGCCCGAGGTGGCTCCCGCGGGTCTCGGCGCGCGCGACACGCTGCGCCTGGAAGCAGGCCTGTGCCTCTACGGCCACGACATCGACACCGCGACCACGCCGGTCGAGGCGGGTCTGGTCTGGGCGATCCAGAAGCTGCGCCGCCCGGGCGGCGAGCGTGCCGGCGGCTACCCCGGCGCCGAGCTGATCGGCGCGCAGCTGACCGGGGGCGCGCCGCGCCGGCGCGTCGGCCTGGTGGGCCTGGAGCGCCTGCCGGTGCGCGAGGGCGCGCCGCTGCTCGACGCCGAGGGCCGCCGCGTCGGCCAGGTGACCAGCGGCACCGTGGGCCCCACGGTCGGCCAGCCGATCGCCATGGGCTACGTCGAGGCCACGCTGGCCGCCGTCGGCACCGCACTGTTCGCCGAGGTGCGCGGCAAGCGCGTGCCGATGCGGGTCGCCGCGATGCCCTTCGCGCCTCACCGATACTTCCGCGGCTGAAACACGCGTCGGCTGCCGCGTCGGCCGTCCTCAGCCCATCATTTCACCGATCGCACCAACCATCCGCATCCTGCGGGATGCGCTCCAGGAGCCCCTCATGAGCATCAAGTACACCGCCGACCACGAGTGGATCGACGCCACCGACACCGCCGCCGCGATCGTCGGCATCACCGTGCATGCGCAGGACGCGCTCGGTGACGTGGTGTTCGTCGATCTGCCGGCCGTCGGCGCCACCTTCGCCCAGGGCGATGTCGCCGGCGTGGTCGAGTCGGTCAAGGCTGCCGCCGATGTCTACGCCCCGCTATCGGGCGAGGTCGTCGAGGTCAACGAGGCGCTGCGCGACGACCCGTCGCTGGCCAACACCGATCCGCTGCAGGCCGGCTGGTTCTTCAAGATCAAGCTGTCCGACCCGTCGCAGCTCGACGCGCTGATGGACGCCACCGCCTACGACGCCCTGACCCAGGGCTGATGCCCGCCGCGCAGGAGCCTCGTGTGATGCGCTCCTGCCCGCCACCCCTCGCCTCCCGCCTGACCGCCCTGCGGCCGGCCTGCCCGCAGGCCCCGGCCCGGGCCGCGCCTTTGCCCGACGACGACGCCACCGCCATGACGACCTCCGCCCTGCCCCGCCTGAGCGACCTCGAGAACCCGCGCGAGTTCACCGCGCGCCACATCGGCCCGGACTCGACCGACGAAGCCCGCATGCTGGCGGCGATCGGTCCGGCCAGCCGCCGCGCGCTGATCGACGCCATCGTGCCGCCCTCGATCGCGCGCCCGGCGCCGATGGACCTGCCCGCGCCGCTGACCGAGGCGGCCGCGCTGGCCGAGCTGAAGGCACTGGCGGCCAAGAACCGCGTGCTGACCTCGCACCTGGGCTGCGGCTACTTCGGCACGCACACCCCCGGCGTCATCCTGCGCAACATTCTCGAGAACCCGGCCTGGTACACCGCCTACACGCCCTACCAGGCCGAGATCAGCCAGGGCCGCATGGAGGCGCTGGTGAACTTCCAGACCATGGTCACCGACCTGACCGGCATGGCGATCGCCAACGCGTCGATGCTCGACGAGGCCACCGCCGCCGCCGAGGCGATGACGCTGGCCGCGCGGGTGGGCAAGTCGAAGTCGACCCGCTTCGTCGTCGCGCATGACGTGCTGCCGCAGTCGCTCGAAGTCATCCTGACGCGGGCGAAGCCGCTGGGCATCACCGTCGATCAGGTGCACGCCACCGAGATCGCCGCCTCGCTGGCGGCCGCGCCGGCCTTCGCGGTGCTGCTGCAGTACCCGGGCGTCAACGGCCAGATCCGCGACCTGCGCCCGATCATCGACGCCGCACACGCCGCCGGCGCCCTGGCCATCGTCGCCGCCGACCTGCTGGCGCTGACGCTGCTGACCTCGCCGGGCGAGCTGGGCGCCGACATCGCGCTGGGCACGACGCAGCGCTTCGGCATGCCGATGGGCGCCGGCGGCCCGCACGCCGCCTACCTGGCGACCCAGGACGCCTTCAAGCGCTCGCTGCCCGGCCGCCTGGTGGGCGTGAGCATCGACAGCCACGGCGCGCCCGCCTACCGCCTGTCGCTGCAGACCCGCGAGCAGCACATCCGCCGCGAGAAGGCCACCTCGAACATCTGCACCGCGCAGGTGCTGCCGGCGGTGGTCGCCAGCATGTACGCGGTCTACCACGGCCCGCAGGGCCTGACCCGCATCGCCCAGCGCGTGGCCCGCCTGACCGCCATCCTGGCCGAAGGCCTGAAGGCCCTGGGCTGGACGCTGCTGCACGACAGCGCCTTCGACACGCTGCAGGTCGCCGTGGGCGAGCAGCGCGACGCGCTGATGGCCGCCGCGGTGGCCTCGGGCCGCAACCTGCGCGCCGCCAGCGCCGACACGCTGGCCATCTCGCTCGACGAGACCTCGACCCGCGCCGACGTGGAAGCGCTGTGGGCGCTCTTCGCCAACGGCCAGCCGCTGCCGAGCCTGGACGCCTATGCCGACACGGTCGCGCCGATGATCCCGGCCGCGCTGGCGCGCAGCAGCGCCTTCCTGACCCACCCGGTCTTCAACACGCACCACAGCGAGACCGAGATGCTGCGCTACATCCGTGCGCTCTCGGACAAGGACCTGGCGCTGGACCGCAGCATGATCCCGCTGGGCTCGTGCACGATGAAGCTCAACGCAACGGCCGAGATGATCCCGATCACCTGGCCGGAATTTGCCCAGGTGCACCCCTTCGCGCCGGCCGAGCAGCTCGCCGGCTACGCCGAGCTGAACGCCCAGCTCACTGCCTGGCTGGCCCAGGCCACCGGCTACAAGGGCATCAGCCTGCAGCCCAACGCCGGCTCGCAGGGCGAGTACGCGGGCCTGTTGGCCATCCAGGGCTGGCACGCCTCGCGCGGCGAGAGCCACCGCACCATCTGCCTGATCCCGGAGAGCGCGCACGGCACCAACCCGGCCTCGGCGCAGATGGTGGGCCTGCAGGTGGTGGTGGTGAAGTGCGACGCCAACGGCAGCGTCGACCTCGACGACCTGCGCGCCAAGTGCGAAAAGCACGCCGCCAACCTGGCTGCGATCATGATCACCTACCCGTCCACCTACGGCGTGTTCGAGCCGCGCGTGCGCGAGCTGTGCCAGCTGGTGCATGACTTCGGCGGCCGCGTCTACGTCGACGGCGCGAACATGAACGCGCTGGTCGGCCTGGCCGCGCCGGGCGAGTTCGGCGGCGACGTGTCGCACCTGAACCTGCACAAGACCTTCTGCATCCCGCACGGCGGTGGCGGCCCCGGCGTCGGCCCGGTCTGCGTCGTCGAGGACCTGGTGCCCTTCCTGCCCGGCCACGCGACCGCCGGTGAAGCGCGCGCGGGCGGCGTCGGCGCCGTCTCGGCCGCGCCGCTGGGCAACGCGGCCGTGCTGCCGATCTCGTGGATGTACATCCGCATGATGGGCGCCGAGGGCCTGAAGGACGCCACCGAGACCGCGATCCTGAACGCCAACTATGTGGCCGCGCGTCTGGCCGCGCACTACGACATCCACTTCAGCGGCGGCATCGACGGCATCCAGGGCGGCGGCGTGGCGCACGAGTGCATCCTGGATCTGCGCCCGCTGAAGGAGACCTCGGGCATCAGCGCCGAGGACGTCGCCAAGCGCCTGATCGACTACGGCTTCCACGCACCGACGCTGAGCTTCCCCGTCGCCGGCACGCTGATGGTCGAGCCCACCGAGAGCGAATCGCTGGCCGAGCTGGACCGATTCTGCGACGCCATGATCGCCATCCGCGCCGAGATCGCGCAGGTCGAGTCCGGCGCCTGGCCACGCGAGGACAATCCGCTGAAGAACGCGCCGCACACCGCCGCCAGCCTGCTGTCGGGCGAGTGGACGCACGGCTACAGCCGCGAGACCGCCGCCTACCCGGTGGCCAGCCTGCGCCGCGCGAAGTACTGGAGCCCGGTCGGCCGCGTCGACAATGTGCACGGCGACCGCAACCTGTTCTGCTCCTGCGTGCCGATGAGCGCGTTCGAGTCGAACTGAACCTGCCCTGACGAGAGACCGACGATGACGCCTTCGAGCCCCGCCCTGCCCCTGCAGCACTTCGCCAGCGACAACTACGCCGGCATGTGCCCGAACGCCGCGCGCTGGTTCATGGAGGCGCAGACCAGCGGCCACGAGCCGGCCTACGGCGAGGACCGCTGGACGCAGCAGGTCTCGGAGGGCCTTCGCGAGCTCTTCCAGACCGACTGCGACGTCTATTTCGTCTTCAACGGCACGGCGGCCAACTCGCTGGCGCTGGCCTCGCTCTGCCAGAGCTACCACTCGGTGATCTGCAGCCCGGTGGCGCACATCGAGACCGACGAGTGCGGCGGGCCGGAGTTCTTCTCCAACGGCTCGAAGCTGCTGGTGGGCGAGTCCGAGAGCGCCTCGGCGCGGCTCGGCAAGCTCACGCCGGATGCGGTGGAGACGCTGGTGACCAAGCGCCACGACATCCACTACCCCAAGCCGAAGGTGGTGAGCCTGACCCAGGCCACCGAGCTGGGCACGGTCTACAGCGTCGAGGAGGTGCGCGCGATCGCGGCGATCGCCAAGCGCCGCCACCTCAAGGTGCACATGGACGGCGCGCGCTTTGCCAACGCGGTGGCCACGCTGGGCTGCCACCCCAGCGACATCACCTGGCGCGCCGGCGTGGACGTGCTCTGCTTCGGCGGCACCAAGAATGGCCTGCCGGTGGGCGAGGCGGTGGTGTTCTTCGACCGCGCCCTGTCGGAAGACTTCGCCTGGCGGGTCAAGCAGGCCGGCCAGCTGGCCTCGAAGATGCGCTTCATCTCGGCGCCGTGGCTGGGGCTGCTGGAGAACGACACCTGGCTGGCCAACGCCCGCCACGCCAACGCGATGGCCGCGCGGCTGCATGCCGCCATCCGCGAGGTGCCCGGCGTCGAACTGCTGCATGCGCCGCAGGCCAACGCGGTCTTCGCGCGGCTGCCGCAGCCGGCGGTGAACGCGCTGCATGCCAAGGGCTGGCGCTTCTACCAGTTCATCGCCGGCGGGGGCTGCCGCTTCATGTGCAGCTGGGACACCCGGCCGGAGTCGGTCGACGCCTTCGCCGCCGACATCCGCCAGGCCTGCACCCCCTGAACAGCGGGCCCGCCAGGGGCTGAAGTACAGTCGGGCGCCATGAACATCCGACTGATCCAGATCCTGCCCGAATCGGGCGAATCCCCGCAGCAGCTGATGATCCTGCTGCACGGCGTCGGCGCCAGCGCGCAGGACCTCGTGCCGCTGGCGCATGCGCTGCGCGAGTCCTTCCCCCAGGCGGCCTTCGTGCTGCCCGACGGCGTCGAGCCCTTCGACGCCAGTCCGACGCTGGCCGGGCGCCAGTGGTTCTCGATCCAGGGCGTGACCGAGGAAGACCGCCCGGCGCGGGTGCGCGCGGCGCTGCCGGCCTTCGTCGAGCTGATACGCGCCTGCCAGCGCCACTTCGGCATCGGCGAGGCGGCCACCGCGCTGATCGGCTTCTCGCAGGGCTCGATCATGGCGCTGGAGGCCTGCGCGGCGGTGCCCGGCCTGGCCGGGCGGGTGCTGGCCTTCTCCGGCCGCTACGCGCGCCTGCCAGAGGCCGTCTCGCCGCTGACCAGCTACCACTTCCTGCACGGCGCCGACGATGCGGTGATCGCCGCGTCGAACTCGCGCGCCGCCTTCGAGCATCTCTCCAGCCTGGAGGGCGGCGACGCCACGCTCGACATCGCCGAGGGCGTCGGCCACGAGGTGCACGAGGCCCTGGTCGACCGGGCGCTGTTCCGGCTGACGCACCATGTGCCGGTGCGGATCTGGAAGGAAGCCATGGGCGCGGGAAGCTCGGCAGCCTCCTCCACCCCAGGCCCCACCGGGGACAACTGAGGACGATTCGGTCCCGAATTCGGCCGATCGGGCATCGCGCCGGCGGGTCACAGTGCGGGGGCACGAATGCGCCCTCCCACCCGACCCGACATGCCCCATGCAGCCTGAGCACGAAGACGCCGCACCGACCGTCCCCCCGGTCACCGATCGTGCGGATGACGCCCCTGTCAGCGACGGCCCGCGCCTGATGGTCGCCGAGGTCGTCCCGGTGTGGAAGCGCCATGTCGATGCCTCGCGCGTCGCGGTCGAGGACGGCGTCTGCCGGCTGCTGGAGACCTTCTCGCAGCTGTGCGACGGCGTCACACAGGTCAGCCGCCAGGCCGACGAGACCGTCACGCCGCTGGTCTCGCGCCACTGGATTCAACGCCGCGACGAGATTCTGGGCGAGCTGGTCGATCAGTCGGACCTCGCCAGCCAGCGCCGCGAGCAGCTGCTCGCCCAGCTCTCCGACGGCCTGCTGCAGATCGAGGACATCGAGTGCTCGCTGCGCGAGGCCAGCATGCTGGTCGGAGCCGATCCGGTGCTGACCGGCGGACTGCAGCGCCTCGACGGCACACGTCAGACGCTGGCGCAGCTGGCGCGGCAGGTCGCAGCCGATCTGCGTGTCGACCACGAGCAGCAGGACCGGGCGCGCAGTCGCGCCGCGCAAGCCCTCGATCGTCTGCTGACGGACACCGCGCCCGGCCATGCAGCCGTGATGGCCGACACCATCCGAGGCATGAGCGCACGCATCGAGCGGGACCTCGAGCAGGTGCTCGTCGGCCTGCAGTTCCAGGACCGCATGAGCCAGATGCTGCACGGCGTGGCCGCCGACATGCAGCGCTTCATCGAGTGGATGGCCAGCAACGAGCACGCCACCCATGCCGACGCGATGCGCTGGCTCGCTCAGCTCGAACACTCCTACACGATGCGCGAGCAGCAGCTCCTGCACGACGGCAGCAGTGGCAGGGGCAGCACACCCGCCCCTTCCGGCATCGAGTTCTTCTGATGCGGCACAGCCAGCAGCACCGGCACGACACCCCTGAACAACAGCCCCGACCGAGGTGATTTCATGAGCAAGACCATTCTGGTCGTCGACGATTCGAGCAGTTTCCGGACCGTGGTGAAGCTGGCCTTGCAGAAGGCCGGCTACGCGGTCGTCGAGGCCGTCGACGGCGAGGACGCCAAGGGCAAGCTCGAGGCGCACAAGCCCAACCTGATCGTCTGCGACGTCAACATGCCACGCTTGGACGGGTTGAGCTTCGCGCGCTTCGTCAAGGCCGGGCCATTCAAGTTCACGCCGATCATCATGCTGACGACCGAATCGCAGGAGACCAAGAAGGCCGAGGGCAAGGCTGCCGGCGTGCGCGCCTGGATCACCAAGCCTTTCCAGCCCTCGCAGCTGGTCGACGCGGTCTCGCGTCTGTGCATGTGAACGACATCACCCGCCCCGAAGCTCCTGCCGAGGCGCTGGTCCTCGATGGCGAGCTGACGATCGTGCAGGCCGCCGCGGTGCGCGATCAGCTGCTCGAATGGCTGCCGCAGGCCGACGGCCGGCTCGACCTGTCGGGCGTGAGCGCCTGCGACAGCGCCGGCATCCAGCTGCTGCTGGCGCTGGCGCGCAGCCTGCGCGAATCAGGCCGCGCCCTCCAGATCCTCCAGCCGTCGACCGCCGTGGTCGAGTCTCTGCAACGCTACGGTCTGGACGCACTGCGGGCCTGACCCTCCGGAGAAGTCCACCATGTTCCAGATCAAGAGCATCTACCAGGCCCAGCGCGAACAGGACGCGATCGAGCGTCACCTCGCGCGCGCCGTCCAGGCCGCCGCCCAGGGTGACTTCTCGCAGCGGGTCGACGCCACGGCGCTGCCGCTACACCTGCACGGCACTGCCGCCGCCGTCAATCAGCTGATCGACACCGTCGCGCAGATGCGCCTTGATCTGGTGCGCATGCATGCGGAGCATGACAAGGGCGACATCGATGTCGTCATCGATGCCAGCCGCTACCGCGGCGAGCTGCGCCAGATGGCGCAGGGCATCAACGACCTGGTGGCCGCCCACATCGCGGTCAAGAAGATGGCGATCAGCGTGGTCCACGAGTTCGGCCAGGGCAACTTCGACGCCCCGATGCCGCAGCTGCCTGGCAAGAAGGCCTTCATCACCGACACCATCGAGCAGGTCCGGCGCAATCTCAAGGGCCTGATCACCCAGATGAACCACATGGCGGCCGAACATGAACGCGGCGACATCGACGTGGTGGTCGATGCCAGCCGCTTCAACGGCGACTTCCGCTCGGTGGCCGAAGGCATCAATGCGATGGTCGGCGCGCACATCACGGTCAAGAAGCAGGCCATGGCCTGCATCCAGGCCTTCGGCGACGGCAACTTCGACGCGCCGATGGTGCGGCTGCCCGGCAAGAAGGCCTTCATCAACCGAACCATCGAGCAGGTGCGCAGCAACCTGAAGGCGCTGGGCGAGGACACCCGAACTCTGGCCGATGCGGCCGCCGAGGGCCGGCTCGACGTGCGGGCCGACGCCACGCGCCATGCCGGCGACTTCCGCCGCATCATCGAGGGCATCAACAACACGATGGACTCCATCGTCGAGCCGATCCAGGAGGTCCAGCAGGTCATGGCCTGCATGGAAGCCGGCGACATGACCCGGCCGGTGCAGGGCCACTACGCCGGCTCCTTCGCCGAGCTGAAGGACGCGGTCAACAACACGATGACCAAGCTCTCGCGCACGATCAGCGACGTGATGGCCGCCGCCGACGCGCTGACCGCCGCCGCCAGCCAGGTCTCGAGCACCTCGCAGACGCTGTCGCAGTCGGCCTCGGAGCAGGCCGCCAGCGTCGAGGAGACGACCGCCTCGCTGCAGGAAATGGCCGCCTCGGTCAAGCAGAACTCGGAGAACGCCAACATCACCGACGGCATGGCCTCCAAGGCCGCCAGCGAGGCGGTGACCGGCGGCTCGGCGGTCACCCGCACCGTCGAGGCGATGAAGTCGATCGCCTCGAAGATCTCGATCATCGACGACATCGCCTATCAGACCAATCTGCTTGCACTGAACGCCGCGATCGAGGCTGCACGCGCCGGCGAACACGGCAAGGGCTTCGCGGTGGTCGCCGCCGAGGTGCGCAAGCTCGCCGAGCGCAGCCAGGTCGCTGCGCAGGAGATCGGCCAGCTCGCCGGCTCGAGCGTGCAGATGGCCGAGCAGGCCGGCAACGTGCTGACGCAGATGGTGCCGACGATCAACCGGACCTCCGAGCTGGTGCAGGAGATCTCGGCCGCCTCGGGCGAACAGGCCGCGGGCGTCAACCAGATCACCACCGCGATGAGCCACCTCAACGGCGCGACGCAGCAGAACGCCTCGGCCTCCGAGGAGCTGTCGGCCACCGCCGAGGAACTCTCGGGCCAGGCCGCGCAGCTGCAGGAAATGATCGCCTTCTTCCGCCTGGCGCAGGACGACGGCGGCTTCGGCCACGCCGCGCCGGCCCGCATCGGCGCGGCGCGGTCGTCGGGCGGCTTCGACGAAGGCAGCCGCCGCGCCCGCAGCCTGCCGGCAGGCAGCAGCTCGCGCGGCCGCGCGGCCATGGCCGTCGAGGCCGGCTTCGGTCATTTCTGAATTTCTGAACCCGGCCCGCGCGCCTGCCCGCCATGATCGCCTCATCGCTCGCGTCCACCTCCCGAGGTCACAGCCAGCTGGTCCGGGAGGACGACGGATCGCCGCTGCACCAGTTCCTGTGCTTCGCGCTCGGCCTGGAGCCCTGCGCGGTGCGCATCGACCTGGTGCGAGAGATCCTCGAGGTCGGCCACATGACGCCGCTGCCGCTGATGCCGGCCTTCGTGCGCGGCGTGATGAACCTGCGCGGCGTCGTCGTGCCGGTGATCGACCTCGGCGCCCGGCTCGGCCTGCCCGCCACCGTCATCGGCCGGCGCACCTGCATCGTCATCGTCGACGTCTGCCTGCCCGACGACAGCGGCACGCAGACGCTGGGCGTGCTGGTCGACGCGGTGCAGGAGGTCATCAACATCGCCGAAAGCGATCTCGAGCCGGTGCCGCGGCTGGGAACGCGCATCGACGCGGCGCATCTGCGCAGCATGGTGCGCCACCGCCAGAAAGCCACGCCCGAGCTCGATCTGGCCGCGATCCTCGATCCGCAGCGCCTGGTCGGACTGATCGGCGAGCATCGCCAGCATGCGCAGCCACCTCACTGAAGCGGCTGTACCCGATCATGAGCCGGCCATCGGCTTTGTCCAGCCCCGCCATGGCCATGCACTGAACCTGCTGGCCGGCCAGCTCTACTTCGGCACCCAGGCCGGCACGGTGAAGACGCTGCTGGGCTCCTGCGTCGCGCTGGTGCTGTGGCACCCACAGCGCCGCATCGGTGCGATGTGCCATTACCTGCTGCCCTGCCGGCAGCGCGGTGGCGGCATGCCCGACGCCCGCTTCGGCGACGAGGCGATCGGCCTGCTGCTGCAGGCCATCGGGCGTAGCAGCACGCGCCCGGCCGACTTCCAGACCCATCTCTACGGCGGCGCCGACACCATGCCGGGCCGGGACGGCCCGAACTTCAACATCGGCGAGCGCAACATCGCCATCGGCTGCGAGCTGATCGACCGCCACGGCTTCGACCTGCAGGCGGTCGATGTCGGCGACTTCGTGCCGCGCACCGTGGTGCTGGACCTGCACGAGGGCCGCATCGCGGTGCGACGCGGCAGCTCGTTGCGGCAGACGATCCAGCGAATGCTGCCGCGCTGAACGCGGCCGAGGCCGATCTCAGGCCTGCGGCGCGATCCGGCCGGCCAGCGGCGGCACCGGCAGCGCGACATCCGCGCACTGCGCGCGCCAACGCAGCACGTGGTCCATCACCACCAGCGCCAGCATCGCCTCGGCGATCGGCGTGGCACGGATGCCCACGCACGGGTCGTGGCGGCCGAAGGTCTCCACCGAGGTCGGCTCGCCGGCGCGGTTGACCGAGGCCTTCGGCAGGCGGATCGAGCTGGTCGGCTTGATCGCGATCGAGACCTCCAGGTCCTGGCCGGTCGAGAGGCCGCCCAGCACGCCGCCGGCATGGTTGCTGGCGAAGCCCGCCGGCAGCATCTCGTCGCCGTGCTCGCTGCCGCGCTGCGTGACCACGCCGAAGCCGTCGCCGATCTCCACGCCCTTGACCGCGTTGATGCCCATCATCGCGTGCGCGATGTCGGCATCGAGCTTGTCGAACAGCGGCTCGCCCAGGCCCACCGGCACGCCGCGCGCCACGACCTTGAGGCGCGCCCCGACCGAGTCGCCCGACTTGCGCAGCGCGTCCATGTAGGCCTCCAGCTCGGCCACCTTCGCCTCGCCTGCCGGCGCGAAGAAGGGGTTGACCGGGATCTGCGCCGCGTCCTCGAACGGGATCGTCACGTCGCCGAGCTGGGTCATCCAGCCGGCGAAGGTGGTGCCGTGGCGCTGCTGCAGCCACTTCTTGGCCACGGCGCCGGCAGCCACCATCGGCGCGGTCAGCCGCGCCGACGAGCGCCCGCCGCCGCGCGGATCACGCAGGCCGTAGCGGCGCCAGTAGGTGTAGTCGGCGTGGCCAGGACGGAAGGTGTCGAGGATGTTGCCGTAGTCCTTGCTGCGCTGGTCGGTGTTGCGGATCAGCAGGCAGATCGGCGTGCCGGTGGTCCGGCCCTCGTAGACGCCGGAGAGGATCTCGACCGCATCGGGCTCGTTGCGCTGGGTGACGTGGCGGCTGGTGCCGGGACGGCGGCGGTCCAGATCGGGCTGGATGTCGGCTTCGGACAGCTCCAGCCCCGGCGGGCAGCCGTCGATGACGCAGCCGATCGCCGGGCCGTGGCTCTCGCCGAAGTTGGTGACGCGGAACAGGAGGCCGAAGGTGCTGCCGGACATGGTGGGAAGACGCGCACAGGACGCGCTCAGAGTTCGAGGAAATGGCGGCGATTGTAGGCGCCCCACCCCGCAGGCCGCGACGGCGCGAATTGTCCGGCGAATGCCCCGTTGCTCAGGACTTGCCCGGCCGCGTCGATACCGAAAATCCATCCATCGTCACCAGGGACCTCCCATGAGCACGGCTTTCGACACCCCCACCGCGACCCGCTCCCCTTCCGGCGCCTCGAGCAAGTCCCAGCAGCGCGGCCAGGCTGGCGCCGAGGGCGGCAGCATGGCCCACCTGCGCGGCGAGTACCTCACCTTCCGCCTGGGCAACGAGGAATACGGCATCGACATCCTCAAGGTCCAGGAAATCCGCTCCTACGAAGCCCCGACCCGCATCGCCAACGCCGCTCCCTGCTTCAAGGGCGTGGTCAATCTGCGCGGCGTCATCGTGCCGATCGTCGATCTGCGGCTGAAGTTCGGCTGCGACTCGGCCGAGTACAACAGCTTCACCGTCGTGATCGTGCTGAACATCAACGGTCGCGTCGTCGGCGCGGTGGTGGATTCGGTCTCGGACGTGCTGGAGCTGCCGGGCGAGGCAGTGCGCCCCACCCCGGACATGGATGCCAGCGTCGACACCCACTACATCACCGGCATCGCCAGCCTGCAGGAGCGCATGCTCATCCTGCTCGACATCGAGGCCCTGATGGGCAGCTCCGACATGGGCCTGACCGGCTCGATGCTCGACATGTGACCGGGTGACCGCTTTCGGTTCCAGCCTCGAGTCATCCTGACTCGTTGACAGCACGGTGCGTTAAGGGCGCCGTGCTTTTTTTATGGCATGGTCAGATCAGTTACAAGCTGAAACAACCATGCACAAGCACCCCCGTCTCGCCCCACGCTCTCGCAGCGGCCACCGCATCGCCCGCGGACGTCGCCGCCCCGCCCTGTCGATCCGGACCCGGCTGCTGCTGTGTGCCCTGCTGCCGCTGGGTCTGGCCACACTGGCGCTGCTGGTGTCGCATCAGTGGCCCGGTCCGGCAGGCAGCCCGCTCGCTGGCGCACTGCTGCTGGGCGCACTCGGCGTGGCGCTGGCGCTGGTGCAGTCGCATGGACGCGCCCTGACCAAGCCGCTGCTGCTGGCGCAGCAGGCGCTGGATGCGCTGCAGCGCGGCGACTATGAGCACCCGGTCCCCGTGCCTTGCCTGGACGAAAGCGGCGAGGTGCTGCGCCGCATTCGCGAGCTGGGCGATTACCTGACGGTCGTGCTGCCGTCGGAGGATGACGACGAGGCCGATCAGGTGCCTCAGGTGCGCGAGGCGGCCTCGTCGCTGCCGGCCTCGGCCGGCCAGTCGCGGATGTAGGCCTTGAGCATGCGGTTCTCGAAGTCCTGGCTGTCGACCACCGCCTTGGCCACGTCGTAGAAGGAGATCACGCCCATCAGCGTGCGGGCGCTCATGACCGGCATGTAGCGAGCATGGCGCTCGAGCATCATGCGACGCACCTCGTCCATCTCGGTGCCGGGCGTGCAGGTCAGCGGGTGGTCGTCCATCACGCCGCGCACCGTCATCGCGCCGATGGAGCCCTGGTTGCGCACGGTCGCCTGGATGACCTCGCGGAAGGTGAGCATGCCGACCAGATCGCCGTGCTCCATGACCACCAGCGAGCCGATGTCATGCTCGGCCATCACGGCCACGGCTTCGGCCAGCGGCTGGTTCGGGGTGACGGTGAAGAGCGTGTTTCCCTTGACACGCAGGATGTCGCTGACTTTCATGGGGAGGTCCTTGGAGTTGTCGGATTCGGGACGCAAGAAACGCGGGTGTTGCGCCAATATAGCCCACATCCCGCCCGAGTTCACCCCGAGGAGACCTGTGTGATGCCGATGCGATTCACGCTGGCCGGACGCCAGCTGCATGCCGACCAGACGCCTGGCGCCACCCCCGATTCGCAATGTGTCGTGTTCGTGCATGGCGCGCTCAACGACCGCAGCGTCTGGACGCATGCGGCGCGCTGGTGCCAGACGCAGGGCCTGGGCGTGCTGGTGCCGGACCTGCCCGGCCACGGCCTCAGCGAGGGCCCGCCTGACGCGGACATCGGCGCGATGGCCGACACCGTGCTGGCCCTGCTGCGATCGGCCGGGCTCGGGCAGGTCGTGCTGGTCGGCCACAGCATGGGCTCGCTGATCGCTCTGGAGGTGGCCGCACGTCTGGCACGGCAGGACGGGGCGCCGCAAGATCCGCAGATCAGCGATCTGGTGCTGGTCGGCACCGCGTTCCCGATGCGGGTGGCACCGGTCCTGCTGCAGCAGGCCGCCGATGCCCCGCTCCAGGCGATCGAGCTGATCGCCTCGCTGTCGCATGCGGGCCCGTCGGACGGCCGCGCCGAGCGCCAGGCCGCCAGCCGGGCACGCATGCAGCAGGTGCTGGCCGGCTGCGATGCACGACTGCTGCCCGAAGGCCGACGCACCTTGCTGGAGCTGGACCTGGCCGCCTGTGATCGCTACGACGCGGCCCTGGCGGCCGCACACCGGCTGGCCCAGGCCGATCGTCCGCCCCGATGTCACCTGATCTGCGGCGAACTCGACCAGATGACCCCGGTGCGACGCACCGCCGCGCTGAGGGATGCGCTGCAGGCCAGGTCGCACACACTGGCGCAGGCCGGCCACGCGATGATGGAAGACGACCCCGAGGGCTTCGCCGCGGCGCTGCAGGCCGTGCTGCAGGCCGAGACGATGCTCCGTCCTGTCAGGCCGTCGCCAGCCGACGCGCCTTCATCTCCCGACGCAGGCTGACCGCATCGCTGGCGTGGGCCAGCGCCGGCGCCGCCGCATCGAGCCGGAACACCGCCACCGCCTCGGTCACCGCCTGGGCCTGCACGGTGACCGTCTCGGACGCCGAGGACAGCTCGTCGACCAGCGCCGCATTCTTCTGCGTCAGCTGATCCATGTGCGAGACCGCCTCGTTGATCTGGGAGATGCCGTTGAGCTGCTCGGAGGCACCGGCGCTGATGCCTGCCACCAGCTCGCTCATGCGCTGCACCGCCGCCTGGGCCTCCTCCATCGTGCCGCAGGCCCGACGGGTCTGCTCGGAGCCGGCCTCGACCTTCAGACCCGCGTCCTCGATCAGATCCTTGATCTCGCGGGCTGCCACCGAGGTGCGCTGCGCGAGCTGGCGCACCTCGCCGGCCACGACACCGAAGCCGCGCCCCTGCTCGCCAGCACGCGCGGCCTCCACCGCGGCATTGAGCGCCAGCAGATTGGTCTGCAGCGCGATGCCGTCGATCACCTGAGTGATCTCGCGGATGCGTCGCGAGGCGTCGGCGATCGCCTCGACCGTGACGGTGACTTCCCTGACCGCCTCGGTGCTGCGCGCGGTCACGTCGGCCGCCTGGCGCGCCACGTCGGCGACATCGCGGGCGGTGTCGGCGCTGTGGCGCACCGTCTCGGTGATCTCGGCCATCGACGCGGAGGTCTGCTCCAGGCTGGAGGCCTGGGACTCGGTGCGCTCGGCCAGATCGCGGTTGCCACCCGCCAGATCCTGCGAGGTGTGCCGCAGCCGATCGACACCAGCACGGGTGTCGCCGACGATGGCCATCAGATTGACCGAAAGCTGGTTGAGCGCGCACGCCAGCCGACCGCTCAGCCCGGCCTGACCTGCCCGCAGCTGCCCGGTCAGATCGCCGGCGGCCAGCCGGTTGGCAAAGCGCAGCAGATCCTTGAGCGGCTCCTGGTTCTGACGGCGAATCAGTGCGGCCACGCCGACCGACAAGCCGGCAGCCAGCAGTGCAGCCGCAGCGGTGGTGGAAAGCCGCCCCGGCCAGATCGACATCAGCTGCGCGCAGCCCCAGCCACCGGCCACGCCAAGCAGGCACAGCGCCTGGGTGCGCCAGTGCCCGTCGCCCTGCAGGCGGTCCATCCCGCGGGCCAGCACCCCCTGAGGTGCCAGACGGCCCGCCTGCAGGCGCGGCCCGCCGCCACCGCCGCGGCTCGCCGCCTCGCGCATGCGGGCATACAAGGTCTCGGCCTCGCTCACCTGCTGACGGTCCGGCAGGGTGCGCACCGACATGTAGCCCACCGGCCGATCGCCATCGAGCAGCGGCGTCACATTGGCCATGACCCAGTAGTGATCGCCGTTCTTGCGCCGGTTCTTCACCAGTCCGGACCAGGGCTGCCCTGACTCGATCGTCTGCCACATGTCGCGGAAGGCCTCCTCCGGCATGTCGGGGTGACGGATCATATTGTGGGGCTGACCGAGCAGCTCCTCACGGGTGTAGCCGCTGACCTCGATGAAGGCCGGATTGCAATAGAGGATCCGCCCCTGGAGATCGGTCGTGGAGACCAGTGCCTGCCCGGCCGGGAAGGGATACTCCCGCTGGGTGATCGGCAGATTGGTGCGCATGCAGGTTTCCTTCCCTCGAACTGCCTGGAATGGGGAACAACAGGAATCATGCTCGCAGGCATGCTGCGAGGACTGCGCAAGCCTAGGGCGCTGGTTCCCCGGCTGAAACCACAAAAACCTGCCGGGTCCGGGTGCTGCTCCGGCTCATGTCCGGGTCCGCGCTGCCGGACTTCAGTTCACGGAATGTTCCGGCTCCAGGCGGTCAGGCGCCCCGGGTCGGACCAGGGCATCGGCCAGGGTGAGCGCGGCCAGACCGGTGCGCTGCTGCAGCGGCAGCAGCAGCGGATCGTCGGCCAGCAGCAGCCGCTCGACCAGCGGCGCCAGGGGCGTGGTCACCGGCTCGGTGAGCAGCACATGGCGCGCCTGGCCGTCCTCGGCCAGCAGGCCGATCCAGTCGAGGCGCTGCAGCACCTCCAGCACCGGCTCGGCCTGCAGCGGATCCAGGCGCAGGCGCTCGCACAGCGCGGCCAGCGCCATGCCGCGCGCAGGCGTCTGGCGCGCCTGCGCCAGCTCGCCCAGCAGTTCCAGCGCGAGCACGAAACGCCAGCCCGGCCGGTACTCGCGCCGACGCACCCGCAGGTCTAGGCTGGGCATGTAGGCCGCCACCACCGCGCCAAGCAGCACGATGACCCAGCCCAGATAGATCCAGATCAGCAGGATCGGCAGGGTCGCGAAGGCGCCGTAGATCGTGGTGTAGGTCGGCACCAGGCTCAAGTACCAGGCCAGCAGCTTCTTGGCGATCTCGAAGGCCACCGCGACGAAGGTCCCGCCGGCCAAGGCATGGGCCCAGCGCACCTGGGTGTTGGGCACGAAGCGGAACAGCATCGCTGCGCCCAGGGCCATCAGCAGCAGTTCGGCCAGCCCCAGCAGCAGCGCCACTCCGCCCGGCAGGCTCTCGACCACATCGCGCGACGCGGTCAGGGCCCAGGAGGTCAGCGACAGGCTGAAGCCCAGCATCAGCGGCCCGAGCGTGGCAGTGGTCCAGTACACCAGCACCCGCCGGGTCAGCGACCGGGGCTGGCGCACCCGCCAGATCGCGTTGAGCGAGCGGTCGATGGTCAGCAGCATCGCGATCGCGGTGAAGAAGAGCACCACCAGGCCCACCGCACCGACCCGGCTGGCCTTGGTGGCGAACAGCGTGAGCTGCTGCAGCACCGGCCGCGCGATCGCGTCGGGCACCAGGTTCTGCAGGAAGTACAGCTCCAGCGCCTTGCGCAGGCTGCCGAACATCGGGAAGACGGTGAAGATCGCGAAGGCCACCGTCAGCAGCGGCACCAGCGAGACGGTGGTGGTGAAGGTCAGGCTGCCGGCGGCCACGCCCAGCCGGTCCTCGCGAAAGCGCTGGCGCAGGGTCTGCAGGGTCTCGCGCCAGGGCCAGTGCGATCGGGAGAACGATCGGGAAATATTCATGACGGATATCATGCCAAAGCCCCCGGCCCGCCCGGGAACGACCACGATCCCCGCCAACATGAACGACGCTCCCGCCCCCTCCACCCACCCGAATGCCGCCCATCCGGTCGACCCGATCGATCCGGTCGACGGCCAGCCGCGCCCGCCCACGCCTGCGGTGCAGCGCAGCCGCTGGCTGACCTTCGGGCTGTGCCTGGCGCTGGTCGTGCTCGGGCTGCTGTGGGAGCTGGTGCTGGCCCCGACCGGGCGCGGCACGCTGGCGATCAAGGTGCTGCCGCTGGTGCTGGCCCTGCCCGGCCTGTGGCGCATGCGGCTCTACACCTACCGCTGGCTGAGCCTGGCGGTCTGGCTCTACGCGGCCGAGGGCGGCGTGCGGGTGCTGGGCGAACGCGGCTGGGGCCCGGCGCTGGCCCTGACCGAGATCGTGCTGTCGGTGCTGCTGTTCGGCGCCTGCGCCTGGCATGTGCGGGCCCGGCTGGCGGCCGGCCGCCTGCTGGCTGCGCAAGAACCCGCAGAGACTGCCGCATGAGCACAGACACCGCGCAGTTCCTCGAAGGCCTGGCCGCGCGGATCGGCGCGGCGCAGGTGCTGCGCGAGGGCGATCTCTCGGCCTGGACAGTGGACTGGCGCCGGCGCTGGCCCGGCCGCGCGCTGGCGGTGGCCCGGCCCGGCACGACCGAGGAGGTCGCCGCGGTGATGCGCCTGTGCGCCGAGCACCGCGTCGCGGTCGTGCCGCAGGGCGGCAACACCGGCCTGGTCGGCGCCTCGGTGCCCGACGCCAGCGGCACGCAGCTGCTGCTGAGCCTGCGCCGGCTCGATCGGGTGCGCGCGATCGACCCGGCCAACCTGACGATGACGGTCGAGGCCGGCTGCGTGCTGCAGGCCGCGCAGCAGGCCGCCGAGGCTTCAGGGCTGTGGCTGCCCCTGAGCCTGGCCTCGGAGGGCAGCTGCACCGTCGGCGGCAATCTGGCGACCAATGCCGGCGGCACCCAGGTACTGCGCCACGGCAACGCCCGCGAGCTCTGCCTGGGGCTGGAGGTGGTCACGCCCGCCGGCGAGATCTGGGACGGCCTCTCCGGCCTGCGCAAGGACAACACCGGCTACGACCTGCGCCACCTCTACATCGGCAGCGAGGGCACGCTGGGCGTGATCACCGCGGCGGTCATGAAGCTGCAGCCGCAGCCGGCGGCCACCCGCACCGCGCTGGCGGCCTGCGACTCGCTGGAAGCCTGCGTGGCGCTGCTGCGCCTGGCGCGCGGCCAGGCGGGCGACGCGCTGACCGGCTTCGAGGTGATCGGCCGGCATGCGCTGTCGCTGGTGGCGCGGCATTTCCCGCAGATCCCGCAGCCACTGCCGGCCTGTGCCTGGACGGTGCTGATGGAGCTCTCCGACAGCGAGGGCGAGGCCCATGCGCAGGGCCTGCTCGAGGCGCTGCTGGCGCGGGCGCTGTCGGCGGGCACGATCCAGGATGCGGCGGTGGCGCAGTCGCTGGCGCAGTCGCGCGCGATGTGGCAGCTGCGCGAGTCGGTGTCGGCGGCGCAGTCGGCCGAGGGGCTCAACATCAAGCACGACATCGGGCTGCCGGTGTCGGCGATCCCCGAGTTCGTCGCCCGCACGGACGCGGCACTGCGCACGCGCTGGCCGGGCGTGCGGCCGGTCACCTTCGGCCACCTCGGCGACGGCAACCTGCACTACAACGTGCAGGCGCCCGAGGGCGAGGATCCGAAGCGCTTCCTGGCCGAGCAGGAGGATGCCGTCAACACGCTGGTGCACGACGCGGTGCAGGCGCACCGCGGCACGATCTCGGCCGAGCACGGCATCGGCCGGCTCAAGCGCGACGAGCTGCAGCGGCGCAAGTCGCCGGTGGCGCTGGCGCTGATGCGCTCGATCAAGCAGGCGCTCGACCCCGAGGGCCGGATGAACCCGGACCGGATGCTGCCGGCCGACTGAAGCGAGGCGCCGAGCGGCCCGGGCCGGCGGCTACTGCAGCGGACCGTCCAGGCCTTCGGGCACCGGCAGCGCAAGCACCTCGATGCCCTCCTCGCGCAGCTCGCGGCGCTCCTCGGGCGTAGCCTGGCCGCGAATGCCGCGGGCCTCGGCATCGCCGTGATGGATGCGCCGGGCCTCCTCGGCGAAGCGCGGACCGACATCCTCGGTGTGCGCCAGCACATGGCGCACCGCCTGCAGGAAGATCGCCTCGGCCTGCTGGCGCTCGGGCGTGGCCGCCGGCGCGGGATGGGAGACCGGTCGGGCTGCCGGCACCTGCACGGGCGCGGCGGAACGTGTGGCCGGCGCCGAGGCCCGCGCAGCCGACAGGTTCAGCCGCGGCGCCGAGGGCAGACGCACCACCTCGGCGCTGCCGCACAGCGGACAGGTCAGCAGGCCGCGCGCGCACTGGGACTGGTAGTCCTCCTCGGAGCCGAACCAGCCCTCGAAGCCGTGCCCGGCCTCGCACTGCAGATCGAATACTTTCATGGACCGGAATTATCGGCCGCGGCTCCAGGCCTCGGCAGGCCGCCAGTCCAAGGCCCAGCGGCCGGCGCGCCATTGCTGGATCCACAGCAGCGCAATCATCGTCTTGGCGTCGGTCACCTCGCCGTCGCGCACCCAGTCGGAGAGCTGCTGCTCGCTGGCGGCAAAGACATCGAGGAACTCGCCCTCGTCGAGGCGGCGCTCGCCGACCGTCAGGCCGCGTGCGAACCAGATCTCGATGCGCTCGTCGGAATAGGCGATCGCGTTGCGCAGCTCGCCGGCCAGCGCCCACTCGGCAGCGCTGCAGCCGGTCTCCTCATGCAGCTCGCGCACGCCGCAGGTGATGCCGGCCTCGCCGGCATCGATCTTGCCCGCGGGAAACTCGATGAAGGCGCGGTGGTGCGGATAGCGATACTGGCGCTCGAGCAGCAGGCGGCCGTCGTCGAGGATCGGCACCACCATGACCGCGCCCGGGTGGACGATGTACTCGCGGTAGGAGACCGAGCCGTCGGGCAGGCGCACCGTGTCATGCATCACCTGCAGGAAGCGGCCCGAGTGGGCCTGCGTCGAGTCCAGGCGCTGCTCGCGCAGGTGGTCGTCGCCCTCGGGCAGATCGGCGAATTCAGGGAGCATGGAAGTGTCAGCGCTGACGGCGCAGGTAGCGCCAGACGAAGCCGGGAAAGGCCAGCGTCAGCATCAGGCACAGCAGCACGGCATAGAACTGCCAGCCCTGCGGCACCATCTGGCCGGCGCGCGACTCCAGCAGCCGCCCGACCAGGATGACGATCCCGGTATGCAGCAGCAGCTCCAGCAGACGCCAGGCCAAGGCCTTCGGCGCGCGCAGCGGGCCCAATGCAAAAAGCCGTTCGGTGACGAACGGCAGGTTGGCCAGCACTGCTGCAAGCAGCAGCACCAGCCAGATCGAGGCAGAGGAACTCACCCCAGCGACTCCATCAGGTCAGCACTGAGCGACGATCAGCCGGCCAGCGACTTGACGATGGCCTGCGAGCACAGCGTCATCAGGCCGCCCGGGATGATGCCCAGCAGCAGCACCGCGGCGCCGTTGAGCGACAGCACAGTGCGCGGACCGCCGGCGATGACGATCGTCGAGCTGTCCTTCGGCTCGTCGAAGTACATGACCTTGACGACGCGGATGTAGTAGAAGGCGCCGATCAGCGACATCACCACACCGAAGATGGCCAGCTGGATCAGCACCGGATCGTTGGTGGAGATCAGCGCCTGCAGCACCGCCAGCTTGGCATGGAAGCCCACCATCGGCGGCACGCCAGCCAGCGAGAACAGGAAGATCGCCATCACCGCGGCCAGCACCGGGCTGCGCTTGTGCAGGCCGGCCAGGTCGGCGATGTCCTCGGCCTCGAAGCCCTGACGCGCCAGCAGCATGATCAGACCGAAGGTGCCCAGCGTCGTGACCACGTAGGTCAGGATGTAGAACAGCGACGAGCTGTAGGCGTTGGCGGCCGACAGGGTGTTGCCGTTGACCACGCCGGCGATCATGCCCAGCAGCAGGAAGCCCATCTGCGCGATGGTCGAGTAGGCCAGCATGCGCTTGAGGTTGGTCTGCGCGATCGCCGCCAGGTTGCCGATCAGCAGCGAGCACACCGCCAGCACGCCCAGCATCTGCTGCCAGTCGGCGGCCAGGCCCATCATGCCGTCGACCAGCAGGCGCATCGCCATGCCGAAGGAGGCGATCTTCGGCGCACCGGCGATCAGCAGCGTGGCCGCGGTCGGCGCACCCTGGTAGACGTCAGGCACCCACATGTGGAAGGGCACGGCGCCGAGCTTGAAGGCCAGACCGGAGACGATGAACACCAGACCGAAGGTCAGCACCTGACGGTTGGCCTCGCCCTTGGCGATGACGTCGAAGATGGTGCCGATGTCCAGCGAGCCGGTCGCGCCGTACAGCATCGACATGCCGTAGAGCAGGAAACCGGAGGCCAGCGCGCCGAGCACGAAGTACTTCATCGCGGCTTCGGTCGACTGGGCGTGGTCGCGGCGCAGCGCCACCAGCGCGTACAGCGACAGGCTCATCAGCTCCAGGCCGATGTAGGTGACCAGCAGGTTGTTGGCCGACACCATCACCGAGATGCCCAGCAGCGAGAACAGGCTGAGCGAGTACAGCTCGCCCTTGAGCATCTCGCGGCTCTCGGCGTAGGGGCGCGCATAGATCAGCGTGACCGCGATCGCGATCACCGCGAACAGGGCCAGCAGATGCCCCATCGGATCGGACACCACCATGCGGTTCATCGCATAGAGGGTCTCGCCGTCCTGGATGTAGGTCCAGTGCATCGCGCCGACGCCGGCCAGCGTCAGCAGCGTCAGCACATGGGTGGGCGTGCGCTTCGGGTCGGTGACGAAAAGGTCGGCCAGCGCGACCACGCAGGTCATCACCAGCAGGAAGATCTCGGGATACACCGCGAGCCAGTTCATTGCAGTCATGGGGTGCAGCGCTCCGTGATCACAGTTTCGAGACGCCGACGTGGCGGATCAGCTCGGTCACCGACACATGCATCACGTCGGTGAAGGGCTTGGGATACAGGCCCATGCCCAGCGTGCACAGGGCCAGGATCGCCAGAATCGCGAATTCGCGGACATTGATGTCGGTCAGCTCGCGGACATGGTCGTTGGCGACATCACCGAAGTAGACGCGCTTGACCATCCACAGCGTGTAGGCGGCGCCGAAGATCAGCGCGGTGGCGGCCAGCAGACCGATCCAGAAGTTGTACTTCACCGCACCCAGGATGACCATCCATTCGCCGATGAAGCCCGCCGTGCCCGGCAGACCGGCATTGGCCATGCCGAAGAAGACCGCGAAGGCAGCGAACTTGGGCATCGTGTTGACCACGCCGCCGTAGCTGGCGATCTCGCGGGAGTGCACGCGGTCGTACAGCACGCCGATCGAGAAGAACATCGCGCCCGACACGAAGCCGTGCGAGACCATCTGCACCAGACCGCCGGAAATGCCCAGCTCGCTGAAGAAGAAGAAGCCCAGCGTGACGAAGCCCATGTGAGCGATCGACGAGTAGGCGACCAGCTTCTTCATGTCGTTCTGCACCATCGCCACCAGACCGATGTAGATGACGGCGATCAGCGACATGGTGATCAGCAGCCAAGACCACTCGTGCGAGGCGTCCGGGGCGATCGGCAGCGAGAAGCGCAGGAAGCCATAGGCGCCGAGCTTCAGCATGATCGCGGCCAGCACCATCGAGCCGCCGGTGGGCGCCTCGACGTGGGCATCCGGCAGCCAGGTGTGCACCGGCCACATCGGCACCTTCACCGCGAAGGCGGCCAAGAAGGCGAAGAAGATCAGCGTCTGCACGTCCATCGGCAGCGGCAGCTTGTGCCACGTCAGGATGTCGAAGCTGCCACCCGACTTGTAGTACAGGTAGATCAGCGCGATCAGCATCAGCAGCGAGCCGGCCAGCGTGTACAGGAAGAACTTGATCGCGGCGTAGACGCGGCGCGGACCGCCCCAGATGCCGATGAGGATGTACATCGGGATCAGGGTCGCCTCGAAGAAGACGTAGAACAGCAGGCCGTCGACCGCCGAGAACACGCCGACCGTCAGGCCGGACATGATCAGGAAGGCGCCCATGTACTGGTGCGCGCGGTCGGTGATGACCTCCCAGCCGGCGCCCACCACCAGCACGGTGATGAAGGCGGTCAGCGGGACGAACCACATCGAGATGCCGTCGACGCCCAGGTGGTAGTTGACGTTGAAGCGCGGAATCCAGCTGATCTTCTCGACGAACTGCATCGCAGCCGTCGAGTTGTCGAAGCCGGTGATCACCGGGATCGTGACCAGGAAGCTGACCAGCGAGCCGACCAGCGCGATCCAGCGCGCGGTGCCGGGTTGATCATCGCGGCCGACGGCCAGCAGGATGATCCCGAAGACGATCGGGATCCAGATCGCAAGAGAGAGGTATGCCATGTTCAGGTGCCTCCGCTCAGCGATGCAGCCACACGAACCACGTCATCAGCGCGAAGACGCCGACAAGCATGACCAGTGCATAGTGGTAGATGTAACCGGTCTGGAGGAGTCGCACCAGCGAGCCGATCCAGCCGACCAGGCGAGCGGACCCGTTGACGGCTGCGCCGTCGATCAGGGTCACGTCACCCACCTTCCACAAGCCGCGACCCAGCAGGCGTGCACCCGCAGCGAAGATGTGCTCGTTGATCCAGTCCATGTAGTACTTGTTTTCCATCAGCGTCACCAGCGGCGCAAGCGCACGGGCGAAGAAGGCAGGAACCGCCGGCACCAGCATGTAGAAGACATAGGCGGTCACCACGCCACCGACCGCCAGCCACAGCGGCAGCGTGTGCAGCGAGTGGGCAGCCATGGCGGCCGCGCCGTGGAAATGCTCGGCCAGGTTGGCCATCGCCGGATGGCGGGCCGCGTCGACATGGACGGCATCCTTCAGGAAGTCGCCGAACAGCAGCGGCTCGATCGTCAGGTAGCCGATCACCACCGACGGGATCGCCAGCAGCAGCAGCGGCACCGTCACCACCCAGGGCGACTCATGCGGCGTGTGCGCGTGACCATGGCCGTCGTCGTCATGATGGTCGTGCTCGCCCGGGAAGGGCTTGTGATGGAAGTGCTCCTTGCCGTGGAAGACCAGGAAGTACATCCGGAAGGAGTAGAAGGCGGTCACGAAGACGCCCGCCACCGCCGCGGTCAGCGCGATCGGTGCAGCGGCGAGGTTGCTCGCGCCCAGGGCCAGGATGATCGAGTCCTTCGAGTAGAAACCCGAGAAGAACGGCGTGCCGATCAGCGCCAGGCTGCCCAGCAGCGAGGTGATCCAGGTGATGGGCATGTACTTGCGCAGGCCGCCCATGTTGCGGATGTCCTGGTCATGGTGCATGCCGATGATGACCGAGCCGGCACCGAGGAACAGCAGCGCCTTGAAGAACGCGTGCGTCATCAGGTGGAACACCGCGACCGAGTAGGCCGAGGCGCCCAGCGCGATCGTCATGTAGCCCAGCTGCGACAGCGTCGAGTAGGCGACCACCCGCTTGATGTCGTTCTGGATGATGCCCAGGAAGCCCATGAACAGCGCGGTGATCGAGCCGATGACCAGGATGAAGTTCAGCGCGGTGTCCGACAGCTCGAACAGCGGCGACATCCGGGTCACCATGAAGATGCCGGCCGTCACCATGGTGGCGGCGTGGATCAGCGCCGAGATCGGGGTCGGGCCTTCCATCGAGTCCGGCAGCCAGACGTGCAGCGGGAACTGCGCCGACTTGCCCATCGCGCCGATGAACAGGCAGATGCAGGTCACGGTGATCAGCATCCACGGCTCACCGCCGAAAGGATTGGCGAAGCCCAGCTTGGCGTACTCGTCGGCCTTCGCGAAGGCCTCGGTGTAGTTCAGCGTGCCGGCGTAGGCGGCGATCAGGCCGATGCCCAGGATGAAGCCGAAGTCGCCGACCCGGTTGACCAGGAAGGCCTTCATGTTGGCGAAGATCGCCGTCGGCTTCTTGTACCAGAAGCCGATCAGCAGGTAGGAGACCAGGCCCACCGCTTCCCAGCCGAAGAACAGCTGCAGGAAGTTGTTGCTCATGACCAGCATGAGCATCGAGAAGGTGAACAGCGAGATGTAGCTGAAGAAGCGCTGGTAGCCCGGATCCTCTTCCATGTAGCCGATGGTGTAGATGTGGACCATCAGCGACACGAAGGTCACCACGCACATCATCATCGCCGTCAGGCCGTCGACCATGAAGCCGACTTCCATCTTCAGGTCACCCAGCACCATCCACTCATAGATGGTCTGGTTGAAGCGTGCGCCGCCGATCACGTCGATGAGCGTCATCACCGACAGGATCAGCGCGACCAGCACGCCAAGAATGGTGGCCACATGCGAGCCCGTGCGACCCACGGCCTTGCCGAAGAAGCCGGCGATGATGGCGCCCGCCAGGGGCGCCAGCGGAACCGCCAGCAGTGTCGATTGCGAGAGCTGAGACATTTTCTGGTTTTCCCCTTGGCGTCAGCCCTTCAGCGAATCGAGCTCGTCGACGTTGATGGTCGAACGGTTGCGGAACAGCACGACCAGGATGGCCAGACCGATCGCGGATTCGGCCGCAGCGACCGTCAGGATGAAGAACACGAAGACCTGGCCCGCCATGTCACCCAGGTAGTGGGAGAAGGCGACGAAGTTCAGGTTGACCGACAGCAGCATCAGCTCGATGGCCATCAGCAGCACGATCAGGTTCTTGCGGTTCAGGAAGATGCCGATCACCGACAGCGCGAACAGGATCGCGCCCAGCGTCAGGTAGTGTCCGAGGGTGATCATGCCTTTCCTTTCGCGGCGTCAGCGGCCGGTGCGGTCGTCTCGGCGGCGGGCTGGGAGGGCAGCTCGCGCACGGCGTCCATCTTGACGATGCGCAGGCGGTCGGCCTTCTTCGCCTTGACCTGCTCCGACGGGTTCTGGCCGCGCACGTCCTTGCGACGACGCAGCGTCAGGGCCACCGCGGCGATCATCGCCACCAGCAGCAGCACCGCGGCGAGCTGGACCGGGTAGAGGTAGTCGGTGTAGATCTCGATGCCCAGCAGCTTGGTGTTGGGCACGGTCTCGGCGCCCGGCATCGGCTTCGGATCCGGCACGTTGAAGCCGCGCTGCAGCACCCAGGCCATTTCCAGCGCGATGATCACGCCGACCAGACCGGCGACCGGGAAATGTTTCCAGAAACCCTGGCGCAGCAGGTCGAGATTGATGTCAAGCATCATCACGACGAACAGGAACAGCACCATGACGGCGCCGACATACACCAGGACCAGGGAGATGGCCAGGAACTCGGCATGCAGCAGCATCCAGACGCACGAGGCGCTGAAGAAGGCCAGCACGAGGAAGAGCGCCGCATGCACGGGGCTGCGGGCCGTGATGACCCGGAAGCCCGAGAACAGCAGCACGGCGGAGAAGACGTAGAAGAGCGCGGTGGTCGTGTCCATGTCGATGTCGGGTACTCGATGGCGCAGGCCCAGCCTTGCCCGGCACCGTCACCATGACGGCACCAGCGAAGTCTGGGTGGAAAGGCTTACCGGTACTTGGCGTCCGCCTCCTTGTTGGCTGCAATCTCTTTCTCGTACCGATCACCGACGGCCAGCAGCATGTCCTTCGTGAAGTACAGGTCGCCGCGCTTTTCGCCGTGGTATTCGAAGATGTGCGTCTCGACGATCGAGTCGACCGGGCAGCTTTCCTCGCAGAAGCCACAGAAGATGCACTTGGTCAGATCGATGTCGTAGCGCGTGGTGCGGCGGCTGCCGTCGTCCTTGCGCTCGCCGGCCTCGATCGTGATGGCCATCGCCGGGCAGACCGCCTCGCACAGCTTGCAGGCGATGCAGCGCTCTTCGCCGTTCTCGTAGCGGCGCAGCGCGTGCAGGCCGCGGAAGCGCGGGCTCAGCGGCGTCTTCTCTTCCGGGAACTGGACGGTGACCGTCTTCTGGAAGAAGTGACGGCCCGTCAGCTTCATTCCCTTGAGCAGCTCCAGCAGCATGAAGCTGGAGACGAAATCCTTGACAGCAGACACGGTGTGCTTCCTTGCTGGCTCGATTTATTTCCAGATGTTCCAGGGCGACTGGATCCACAGACCCACCACCACCAGCCACACCAGCGTGAGCGGAATGAAGATCTTCCAGCCCAGACGCATGATCTGGTCGTAGCGGTAGCGCGGGAAAGTCGCACGCACCCACAGGAACATCGTGACCACCACAAAGGTCTTGATGCCCAGCCAGATCCAGCCCGGGATGAACGACAGGAAGCTCAGCGGAGCATCCCAGCCACCCAGGAACATCAGGACGGCCAGCATCGACACCAGGATCATGTTGGCGTACTCGGCCAGGAAGAACATCGCGAACGACATGCCCGAGTACTCGATCATGTGACCGGCGACGATTTCCGCCTCGCCTTCCACCACGTCGAACGGGTGGCGGTTGGTCTCGGCCAAGCCCGAGATGAAGTAGATGACGAAGATCGGCAGCAGCGGCAGCCAGTTCCAGGACAGGAAGTTCAGGCCCATGTCGGCGAACTGGCCCTGGGTCTGGCTGACGACGATGTCGCTCATGTTCAGGCTTCCGGCGACCATCAGCACCACGACGAAGCAGAAGCCCATCGCGATTTCATAGCTGACCATCTGCGCCGACGCACGCATCGCGCCCAGGAAGGCGTACTTCGAGTTCGAGGCCCAGCCGGCGATGATGACGCCGTAGACCTCGAGCGAGGTGATCGCCATCAGGAACAGCAGGCCGGCATTGACATTGGCTAGCGCCACCTCAGGACCGAAGGGCACGACCGCCCAGGCGGCCAGCGCCGGCATGATGGTCATGATCGGGCCGAGGAAGAACAGGCCCTTGTTCGCGGCGGTCGGGGCGATGATCTCCTTGAAGATCAGCTTGACCGCGTCGGCGATCGGGGTCAGCAGACCCATCGGACCGACGCGGTTCGGGCCCGGACGCACCTGGGTGCGACCGATGGCCTTGCGCTCCCACAGCGTCAGGTAGGCCACGCAGCCCAGCAGCGGCAGCAGCACCGCGACGATCTTCAGCAGGGTCCAGACGACGGGCCACGCACCTCCCAGGGTCGCGGCGCCGGTGGTTTGCAGGGTATCCAGCATCATCAGCTCTTTTCTGCGACGGCGACTCAGGCGCGCTCGAGGCTCACGGTGCCGAAGACGGCACCGAGCGCGGCGGTTTCAGGAACACCGGCGCTGACACGCACGGTGTCGGCGGCCAGCGTCGCGTCGATGGCGACCGGCAGCACGACGGCGGCCTCGCCCTGCTTGACGCGGACCTTGGCACCGGCCTGCACGCCCAGCTTGGCGGCCAGCGCGGACCCGATGGCCAGCAGCGGCGCCGCGGCATCGGCGGTGGCTTGCAGCGAAGGCGCACGACGCACGACCGAATCGGTGGCGTAGAGCGGCACGTTGGCCAGACGCTGCAGACCGGCGGGCGCGGAGGCCGCCAGCTGCGGGGTGGCGCTGCTGGCGTTGGACAGGCGCGCCGACACCTTGGCGGCATCGTTCAGGCCAGCGGCGGCGCGCACGTCCTCGACCGATTCCTGCGTGAAGGCGTTCAGGCCCAGCAGGTTGCCCAGCACACGCAGCACCTTCCAGCCCGGACGGGTCTCACCCAGCGGACGCACCACGCCGTGGAAGGACTGCACGCGGCCCTCGGCGTTGACGAAGCTGCCACCGGTCTCGGTGAACGGCGCGATCGGCAGGATCACGTCGGCGAACTCGACATTGGCCTGGAAGGGGCTGAAGGCGACGACCATCTCGGCCGCGGCCAGCGCCTTGGCGGCCTGGGCGGCGTTGGCGGCGTCCAGCACCGGCTCGGTGTTGAACAGCAGGTAGGCCTTGAGCGGCTTGGCCAGCATTTCGGCGGCGTTCAGGCCGCCCTGCCCCGGCAGCGCGCCGACCAGCTGGGCACCGACCTGGTTACCCGCGTCACCCAGGAAGCCGCAGGACGCACCGGTCTGCGCAGCGATCCAGTTGGCGATGGCCAGCAGCTCGGCGGCTTGCGGGTGGGCGGACGCCGCCTGACCCAGCAGCACCGCGCTCTTCGAGCCCGACAGCAGCGCATCGGCGATGGCCTGGGCCTGAGCGCCCGGCTGCACCGCCAGCGGCGCGGTCACGCCCTTGGCGGTGGCCACCGCGGCGGCGACCTCGATCAGCACGGAGAGCCACTGCGACGGCGCGGCGACGATCTCGGCGCCGACCGGCATCGCCCAGTCCTCGGCCTGCGCACCGACGCGCAGGACCTGCGCGCCATGGCGCGCCGCCTGGCGCAGACGCTGCGCGAACAGCGGATGGTCCTTGCGCAGGAAGGAGCCGATGACCAGCGCGCGGTCGACCGACGACAGCTCGGCGATCGGCAGGCCCAGCCAGCGCACCGCGCCGGCCTCCAGGCGGAAGTCGCTCTGGCGCAGACGGTGATCGATGTTCTGGCTGCCCAGGCCGCGCACCAGCTGGCCCAGCAGGAAGAGCTCCTCGCTGGTGCTGGTGGCCGAGGCCAGCGCGCCGATCGAGGCGGCACCGTGCTGCGACTTGATGTTCTTCAGGCCGTTGGCGACATATTCCAGCGCGACCGTCCAGTCGACGGTCTTCCACTGACCGCCCTGCTTGACCATCGGCTGGGTCAGGCGGGCATCGCTGTTCAGGGCCTCGTAGCTGAAGCGGTCGCGATCGGCGATCCAGCACTCGTTGACGCTGTCGTTCTCCAGCGGCACGACACGCAGCACCTTGTGGTTCTTGACCTGCACGATCAGGTTCGCGCCGGTCGAGTCGTGCGGGCTGACGCTCTTGCGACGCGACAGCTCCCAGGTGCGGGCCGAGTAGCGGAAGGGCTTGCTGGTGAGCGCGCCGACCGGGCAGATGTCGATCATGTTGCCCGACAGCTCGGAGTCGACCGTGCCGTTGACGAAGGTGGTGATCTCCGAGTGCTCGCCCCGGTTGACCATGCCCAGCTCCATCTGGCCGGCGATCTCCTGGCCGAAGCGCACGCAGCGGGTGCACTGGATGCAGCGGCTCATTTCCTCCATGGAGATCAGCGGGCCGACCTCCTTGTGGAAGACCACGCGCTTTTCTTCCTCGTAGCGCGAGGCGCCCTTGCCGTAGCCGACCGCCATGTCCTGGAGCTGGCATTCGCCGCCCTGGTCGCAGATCGGGCAGTCCAGCGGGTGGTTGATGAGGAGGAACTCCATCACCGACTGCTGGGCCTTGATCGCCTTGTCGCTCTTGGTGCGCACGATCATGCCCTGCGTCACCGGGGTGGCGCAGGCGGGCATCGGCTTCGGAGCCTTCTCCACGTCCACCAGGCACATGCGGCAGTTGGCCGCGATCGAGAGCTTCTTGTGATAGCAGAAGTGCGGAATCATCGTGCCCGCCTTCTCGGCCGCATGCATCACCATGCTGCCTTCGGGCACTTCCACCTTCTTGCCGTCGAGTTGGATTTCAACCATGTTCGTCTGCCCCGATCAGATCAGATGTACGACGGGACCTTGCAGGTCTTGTGTTCGATGTGGTGGGCAAACTCGTCGCGGAAATGCTTGAGCATGCCGCGCACCGGCATCGCCGCGGCGTCGCCGAGCGCGCAGATGGTGCGGCCCATGATGTTCTCGGCCACGTTGTCGAGCAGCGCCAGATCGTCCGGGCGGCCGTGACCGTGCTCGATGCGCTCGACCATCTTGAACAGCCAGCCGGTGCCCTCGCGGCACGGCGTGCACTGGCCGCAGGACTCGTGCGCATAGAAATAGGACAGGCGCAGCAGGCTCTTGACCATGCAGCGGGTCTCGTCCATCACGATGACCGCGCCCGAGCCCAGCATCGAGCCGGCCTTGCTGATGGAGTCATAGTCCATCGTGCAGGCCATCATGATGTCGGCCGGCAGCACCGGCGAGGACGATCCGCCCGGAATGACTGCCTTGAGCTTCTTGCCGCCCTTGACGCCGCCGGCCAGCTCCAGCAGCTTGGCAAAGGGCGTGCCCATCGGGATCTCGTAGTTGCCCGGCCGCTCGACGTCGCCGACCATCGAGAAGATCTTCGTGCCGCCGTTGTTCGGCTTGCCGCACTCGAGGTAGGCCTGGCCGCCGTTGCGGATGATCCAGGGCACCGCCGCGAAGGTCTCGGTGTTGTTGATCGTCGTCGGCTTGCCGTAGACGCCGAAGCTGGCCGGGAACGGCGGCTTGAAGCGCGGCTGGCCCTTCTTGCCTTCGATCGACTCGATCAGCGCGGTCTCTTCGCCGCAGATGTAGGCGCCGAAGCCGTGGTGCGCGTGCAGCTGGAAGCTGTGGCTCGAGCCCAGGATGTTGTTGCCCAGGTAGCCGGCCGCACGGGCTTCTTCCAGGGCTTCCTCGAAGCGCTCGTAGACCTCGAAGATCTCGCCGTGCACATAGTTGTAGCCGACCGAGATGCCCATCGCGTAGGCCGCGATGATCATGCCCTCGATGACGATGTGCGGGTTGTACCGCATGATGTCGCGGTCCTTGCAGGTCCCCGGCTCACCTTCGTCGGTGTTGCAGACCAGGTACTTCTGCACCGGCAGCGCACGCGGCATGAAGCTCCACTTCAGGCCGGTCGGGAAGCCCGCACCGCCCCGGCCGCGCAGGCCGGAGGCCTTGACCTCGGCAATGACCTGATCCTGGGTCAGACCGGCGCCGCCGTCCTTGCCCAGGATCTTCTTCAGGGCCTGATAGCCGCCCCGGGCTTCATAGTCCTTCAGACGCCAGTTCGTGCCATCCAGACCCGCGTAGATCTGCGGGTTGATGTGCCGGTCGTGGAAACAGGTTTCCAGGCCAGTGGCCTGGAACTTCGAGAGATCGAGCGCGAGCGTCATGGCCTGTCCACTCCGTTCAGTTCTTCTTGGCGGCCGCGGCGGCCGGCTTGGCGCTGGCACGCAGCACCTTCACCAGCTCCTTCAGGCGGTCATCGCTCATGTAGCTGAGCATCTGGCGATCGTTGACCAGCATCACCGGCGCGTCGGCGCAGGCACCCAGGCACTCGCACTTCTGCACGGTGAACACGCCGTCGGGCGTGGTGCCGCCGTCCTCGATGCCGAGCTCCTTGCACAGCTTCTCCAGCGCCTTCTGGCCGTCGCGCAGCTGGCACGGCAGGTTGGTGCAGACGTTCAGCTTGAACTGACCGACCGGACGCTGGTTGTACATGTTGTAGAAGGTCGTGACCTCGCGCACCGCGATCGGGGCCATGCCCAGATAGTCGGCGATGGCCTTCTCGGCCTCCGGCGAGACCCAGCCCTGCTCCTGCTGGGCGATCGACAGACACGCCATCACGGCCGACTGCTTCTGCTCGGCCGGGTACTTGGCAACTTCGCGCGCGAACCGCGCCAGGGTGGCTTCACTGAACATGGATGGTTCTCAGCGGACTTCAGTGATCTTCGGACTCAGCGGTCGATCTCGCCGAACACGACGTCCATCGTGCCGATGATGGCGACCGCGTCGGCGATCATGTGGCCGCGCGACATCTCGTCGAGCGCCGCCAGATGCACATAGCCGGGCGGGCGGATCTTCATGCGATAGGGCTTGTTGGCCCCGTCGCTGATCAGATAGATGCCGAACTCGCCCTTCGGGTGCTCGACCGCCGCGTAGGCCTCGCCCTCGGGGACGTGGAAGCCTTCGGAGAAGAGCTTGAAGTGGTGGATCAGCTCTTCCATCGAGGTCTTCATCTCGACGCGCGAGGGCGGAGCGACCTTGTGGTTGTCGGTGATGACCGGGCCGGGGTTCTTGCGCAGCCAGTCCACGCACTGCTGGATGATGCGGTTCGACTGGCGCATCTCCTCGACACGGACCAGATAGCGGTCGTAGGTGTCGCCGTTGACGCCCACCGGGATGTCGAACTGCATGCGGTCATAGACATCGTAGGGCTGCGTCTTGCGCAGATCCCACGCGATGCCCGAGCCGCGCAGCATCGCGCCGGTCAGACCCAGGTTGAGCGCACGCTCCGGGCTCACCACGCCGATGCCGACGGTGCGCTGCTTCCAGATGCGGTTGTCGGTCAGCAGCGTCTCGTACTCGTCGACCAGCTTCGGGAAGCGGCGGACGAAGTCCTCGATGAAGTCAAGCATCGAGCCCTGGCGGTTCTCGTTGAGCTTGGCCATCGCCTTGGCGTTGCGGATCTTGCTGACCTTGTACTGCGGCATCGAGTCCGGCAGGTCGCGGTAGACGCCGCCCGGACGGAAATAGGCCGCATGCATGCGCGCGCCCGACACCGCCTCGTACATGTCGAACAGGTCTTCCCGCTCGCGGAAGCAGTAGATCAGCATGTTCATCGCGCCGCAGTCCATGCCGTGGCAGCCCAGCCACAGCAGATGGTTCAGCAGGCGGGTGATCTCGCTGAACATCACGCGGATGTACTGCGCGCGTTCCGGCACCTCGATGCCGAGCAGCTTCTCGATCGCCAGGCAGTACGCATGCTCGTTGCACATCATCGACACGTAGTCGAGACGGTCCATGTACGGCAGCGACTGGATGAAGGTCTTGTGCTCGGCCAGCTTCTCGGTGGCGCGGTGCAGCAGACCGATGTGCGGATCCGCACGCTGGATGACTTCGCCGTCGAGCTCCAGCACCAGGCGCAGCACGCCGTGGGCCGCCGGGTGCTGCGGACCGAAGTTCAGGGTGTAGTTCTTGATCTCAGCCATGGCTCAAAACCTCTGGTGCCGCGCCGCTCAGTGCAGACCGCCGTAGTTGTCTTCGCGGATGACGCGCGGGGTGATCTCGCGCGGCTCGATCGTCACCGGCTGGTAGATCACGCGCTTCTGCTCGGGGTCGTAGCGCATCTCGACATGGCCGGTGACCGGGAAGTCCTTGCGCATCGGGTGACCGATGAAGCCGTAGTCGGTCAGGATGCGACGCAGATCCTCATGGCCTTCGAAGACGATGCCGTACAGGTCGAAGGCCTCGCGCTCGAACCAGTTGGCGGCCGTCCACAGCGGCGTGACCGCGGCCACGACCGGGAAGTCGTCATCGGTCGCGAACACCTTGATGCGCAGGCGCCAGTTCTTGCTGACCGACAGCAGGTGCGAGACCACCGCGTAGCGCAGGCCGTCGTACTCGCCGTCGCGGTAGGTGCTGTAGTCCACGCCGCACAGGTCGATCAGCTGCTCGAAGGCCAGGTCCGGGTGATCACGCAGCGTCTTGCAGACGGCGAAGTAGTCGCCCGCCTTGACGGTCATCGTCAGCTCGCCGCGCGCGCGAACCATCTTGGCCACGCGGTCGCCGAGAATGCGCTCGAGCGCGGCCTGCAGGGTGTCGAGTTTCTGGGTCATGTCGATTTCCCTTGGCGATCAGCGCGCGATGGTGTTCTCGCGGCGGATCTTGGCCTGCAGCTGCAGGATGCCGTAGAGCAGCGCCTCGGCGGTCGGGGGGCAGCCCGGGACGTAGACGTCGACCGGCACGACGCGGTCGCAGCCGCGCACGACCGAGTAGCTGTAGTGGTAGTAGCCCCCCCCGTTGGCACAGGAGCCCATCGACAGCACCCAGCGCGGCTCGGCCATCTGGTCATAGACCTTGCGCAGCGCCGGCGCCATCTTGTTGCACAGCGTGCCGGCCACGATCATCAGGTCGGACTGGCGCGGACTGGGCCGGAACAGCATGCCGAAGCGGTCGATGTCGTAGCGGGACGCACCCGCATGCATCATCTCGACGGCACAGCACGCCAGACCGAAAGTCATCGGCCAGAGGGAACCAGTCTTCGACCAGTTGATCAGAGCATCGACACTCGTCGTGACGAAGCCTTCTTTCAAAACGCCTTCAATGCCCATCGTGTTCTTCCGTGGCTCTTGCGGTGATCGATCGATTGTCGGACCGGGAGAAAACTCACTCCCAGTCGAGGGCGCCCTTCTTCCATTCGTAGACAAACCCGACGACCAGGATGCCCAGGAAGATCATCATCGCCCAGAAGCCTGTCGCGCCGATTTCACGCAGCGACACCGCCCAGGGGAACAGGAAGGCGATCTCGAGGTCGAACAGGATGAAGAGGATCGCGACGAGGTAGTAGCGCACGTCGAACTTCATGCGCGCATCCTCGAAGGCCTCGAAGCCGCACTCGTAGGGGGAGTTCTTGGCCGGGTCAGGGCGATGCGGGCCGAGCAGCGCACCGAGGATCTGGGGCGCGACGCCGACACCGATGCCGACGAGGATGAACAGAATGACGGGGAGATATTGTTCCAGGTTCATGTCGGTCGGCTCGGCAGATCCTCGTGCGGCAAAAATAAAGCGCGCTGTCATGGAAGACACCGAAGTGCCCTACCGAATGCTCAGCGCGCCCACCTGTTCCCTGTGCTTTGCCAGGGCGCCGGATCGATTGCCGCATGAGGAATCGATCCACGTGTCACTTGATTCATGGTGCCGTCGGCGAGACTCGAACTCGCACAGCTTTCGCCACTACCCCCTCAAGATAGCGTGTCTACCAATTTCACCACGACGGCATCGGGTTGTTGATCGTGCTTCACGATCCTGCCAAAAGATCCATCAAGAAGATGCTGGATTATCTGGCAGTTGCTGCAGCTGATTTGCCTGAGGTTTGCTCTTCAGCACAGACATGAATTCTAGCGTGGCTCAGGGTTTATCTCAAGCCCCTGCCACTCTTGCCGTGACGATCTCGAGAGTGTGTATCGAATTCACCACTTCGATGAATCCAGTCACCCCTCCCGAGAAGGCGCAGGTCGCGGCTCAGCGCGAGGCCGGCACGGAGGCCGCCGGAGCGACCAGACCCGGGATCTGTGCAGCAGCCGGAGCCGCGGAGGCCGGCGCGCTGGCCGCCACCGGCGCCGAAGCCCGGTCAAGAATGCTGCTGCCGGAATCTTGCGGACGCAGGTTGCCGAAGTAGGCCAGCGCCAGGGTGCACAGGAAGAACACCGTGGCCGCGATCGCGGTCGAGCGCGACAGGAAGTTGGCGCTGCCGGTCGCACCGAACAGGCTGCCCGAGGCGCCGCCGCCAAAGGAGGCCCCCATGTCGGCCCCCTTGCCCTGCTGGACCAGCACCAGCCCGATCATCGCCACCGCCGCCGCCATCTGCAGCAGCAGCACGATATTCATCATCACTTGCATCGAGAAGACTCCGAGAAAGACCGCTGAAGCGCGCCCCGTGCGCGACTGTCAGCCTGCGGCCCGCGCGATGGCGACGAAATCCGCCGCCTTCAGCGCTGCACCGCCGATCAGGCCGCCATCGATGTCGGCCTGGGAAAAAAGGATCGCGGCGTTGTCAGGCTTGACGCTGCCACCATAGAGCAGCTTCATGTCCGCTGCACGCGCGGTGGCTGCTGCAAGCTGAGCGCGCAGCACCGCATGGACCGCCTGCGCCTGCTCGGGCGAGGCGGTGCGGCCGGTGCCGATCGCCCAGACCGGCTCGTAGGCGACCACAATCTCGCCGATGCACTGGCCCAGCGTGTGGATCACCGCCGAGAGCTGGCGCTTGACGACCGCCTCGGTCTCGCCAGCCTCGCGCTGCGCCAGCGTCTCGCCGACGCAGACGATCGGCGTCAGGCCCTTGGACAGTGCGGCCTGTGCCTTGTCGGCGACCTGCTGGTCGGTCTCGCCGTGGTAGGCGCGACGCTCCGAGTGGCCGACGATCGCGAAGCGGCAGCCGAATTCCTGCAGCATCGCCGCCGAGACCTCGCCGGTGTAGGCGCCCTGCGCGTGCGCCGAGACATCCTGCGCGCCCCAGGCCACGCCGCTGTTGGCCAGCGTCACCGCGACCTCGGACAGGTAGGGGAACGGCGCGCAGACCGCCACATCGGCGGCCGCGAACGGACGCGCGGCCAGGATGCCCTGCAGCAGTTCGGCGTTGGCGGCATGGCTGCCGTGCATCTTCCAGTTGCCCACCACCAGTTTGCGACGTGTCGTCATCTTCAGTCCCTATCGATATCGAGTTGAGAAATCCGCAATGCCTCAGGCCGGGAGCGTGTCCCAGCGCAGCATGATCTTGCCGACATGCTGGTTCGACTCCATCAGCGCATGGGCGGCGGCGGCCTCGGCCGCCGGCAGCACCGCATGGATGACCGGGCGGATGCGACCGGACGCCAGCAGCGGCCAGACCTGGCGGCGCAGCGCCGCGGCGATCTCGCCCTTGAAGGCGACCGAGCGCGGCCGCAGCGTGGAGCCGGTCACCGTCAGCCGGCGGCGCAGCACCAGGCCGGCGTCGAGCTGCGCCTTCGTGCCGCCCTGCACCGCGATGATGACCAGGCGACCGTCCTCGGCCAGACAGGCGACCTCGCGCGCGACATAGTCGCCCGCGACCATGTCGAGGATGACGTCCACGCCCCGACCGCCGGTCAGGCGCAGCGCCTCGGCCTGGAAGTCGGCCGTGCGGTAGTTGATCGCATGGTCGGCGCCCAGCGCGAGGCAGGCCTGGCACTTGTCGTCGCTGCCGGCGGTGGCGATGACCGTGGCGCCGAAGACCTTGGCCAGCTGGATCGCGGTCACGCCGATGCCACTGGTGCCGCCCTGGACCAGGAAGGTCTCGCCGGGCTGCAGCGCGCCGCGCATGAAGACGTTCGACCAGACGGTGAAGAAGGTCTCGGGCAGGCTGGCCGCCTCCAGGTCGGACAGGCCGTCCGGCACCGGCAGGCACTGCACCGCCGGCGTCACGCACAGCTCGGCGTAGCCGCCGCCCGGCGTCAGCGCGCACACGCGCTGGCCGATCGACAGGCCGGCCGCGGCCATCGCGGCGGCGTCGCCGTCCACGATGACGCCCGCCACCTCCAGGCCCGGCAGATCGGAGGCACCCGGCGGCGGCGGATACGCGCCCCTGCGCTGCAGCACGTCGGGACGGTTGACGCCGCTGGCGGCCACGCGGATCAGCACCTCGCCCGCACCCGGCACCGGGTCGGGGCGCGTGCCCTGCACCAGCACCTCGGGGGCGCCGGGGCGCGTGATCTCGATGGCCTTCATCGTGTCGTCCTCCGTCCGCTCATGCGCTGCAGCTCAGCGGCGCATCACTGCTGCTGCTGTTGCTGCTGGTCAGCGACCTCGTCGCCAGCGCCGGGCGCCGCCGACTGCTCGCCACGCGGCGGGCGCTCGGTGCGGTCGCCACGATCACCGCGGTCGCCACGGTCACGGCGCGGGCCGCGATCGCCACGCTCCGGGCGGTCGCCGTACTCGCGGCGCGGGGCGCGCTCGAAGCGCTCCTCTTCCATGCCTTCCGGACGCTCGATCAGCGCCTTCATCGACAGCTTGATGCGGCCCTTCTCGTCGGTCTCCAGCACCTTGACCTTGACCATCTGGCCTTCGGTCAGGAAGTCGGTGACCTTCTCGACGCGCTGGTGGGCGATCTGGCTGATGTGCAGCAGGCCATCCTTGCCCGGCAGGATGTTGATCAGCGCGCCGAAGTCCAGGATCTTGGTGACCGGGCCTTCATAGACCTTGCCGATCTCGGCCTCGGCGGTGATGTCGGCGATGCGCTTCTTGGCCTCCTCGGCCTTGACCGCGTCGGTCGAGGCGATGGTGATGGTGCCATCCTCGCCGATGTCGATCTGACAGCCGGTCTCCTCGGTCAGCGCGCGGATCACCGAGCCGCCCTTGCCGATCACGTCGCGGATCTTCTCCGGATTGATCTTCATGGTGTAGAGGCGCGGCGCGAACTCGGACACCTCGGTGTTGGCGCCCGACACGGCCTCGGTCATCTTGCCCAGGATGTGCAGACGGGCTTCCTTGGCCTGGGCCAGCGCGACCTGCATGATTTCCGGGGTGATGCCCTGGATCTTGATGTCCATCTGCAGCGCGGTCACGCCGGCGGTGGTGCCGGCCACCTTGAAGTCCATGTCGCCGAGGTGGTCCTCGTCGCCCAGGATGTCGGTCAGGACGGCGAACTTGTTGCCTTCCTTGATCAGGCCCATCGCGATGCCGGCGACATGCGCCTTCATCGGCACGCCGGCGTCCATCATCGCCAGGCAGCCGCCGCAGACCGAGGCCATGCTGGAGGAGCCGTTCGACTCGGTGATCTCCGAGACGACGCGGATGGTGTAGGCGAAGTCTTCCTTGTTCGGCAGCAGCGGCACCAGCGCGCGCTTGGCCAGGCGGCCGTGGCCGGTCTCGCGGCGCTTGGTCGAGCCCATGCGGCCCACTTCGCCGGTGGCGAACGGGGGCATGTTGTAGTGGAACAGGAAGGTGTCGCGGAACTCGCCGGCCAGTGCATCGATGCGCTGCGCGTCCTGGTCGGTGCCCAGGGTCGCGACGACCAGCGCCTGCGTCTCGCCACGGGTGAACAGCGCCGAGCCGTGGGTGCGCGGCAGCACGCCGGTGCGGATCTCGATCGGGCGCACGGTGCGGGTGTCGCGGCCGTCGATGCGCGGCTCGCCGGCCAGGATCTGGCCACGCACGGTCTTGGCTTCCAGCTCGAACAGCAGGTTGTCGACCTCGACGCCGTCGAACTCGACGCCGGCGGCGCTCAGCGCGGCCTTGGTCTCGGCGTAGGCGGCGCGGCAGGCCTGGGTGCGGGCCTGCTTGGAGCGGATCTGGTAGGCGGCCTGGATCTTGGCCAGACCGAATTCCTCGACCTTGGCGATCAGCGGCTCGTTCTTGGCCGGCGGGGTCCACAGGCCGGCCTCGATCCAGTCCGGCTTGCCGGCGTCACGCACCAGATCGTTGATCGCGGCGATCGCGACCTTGGCCTGGGCGTGGCCGAAGCTCACGCCGCCGAGCATCACTTCTTCCGACAGCTGGTCGGCCTCGGACTCGACCATCAGCACGGCCGCCTCGGTGCCGGCGACGACCAGGTCCAGCTTGGAGGACTTCAGCTGCGTCGGGCCGGGGTTGAGCACGTACTCGCCGTTGACATAGCCCACGCGCGCGGCGCCGACCGGGCCGTTGAACGGGATGCCCGAGATCGCCAGCGCGGCCGACGAGCCGATCAGCGCGGCGATGTCGGCCGAGACTTCCGGATTCAGCGACAGCAGGTGCACGACGACATGCACCTCGTTGTAGAAGCCTTCCGGGAACAGCGGGCGCAGCGGACGGTCGATCAGGCGGCTGGTCAGCACTTCCAGCTCGGAGGGCTTGGCCTCGCGCTTGAAGAAGCTGCCCGGGATCTTGCCGGCGGCGTAGGTCTTCTCGATGTAGTCGACGGTCAGCGGGAAGAAGTCCTGGCCCGGCTTGGCGCCCTTGGCACCGACCACGGTGGCCAGCACCACGGTGTCGTCGATGTTGACGATGACGGCGCCGGAGGCCTGGCGCGAGATCTCGCCGGTTTCCAGCGTGACGGTGTGCTGGCCCCAGGTGAAGGTCTTGGTGACTTTGTTGAACAGGGTCATGGAGGCGGTTTCCGTGTGAGGGTCCCGGTCACCGCGGCTGGGATGCCATTCCACCGAAGCCGCAGGCCGCTGGAGCGACCTCGGTGGAATGACACAGCAGCGCCCACGCGCGACCGAAAGGACAGAATTCAGAAAAACAAAGAGCCTGTGCTGGCTGATCCAGACAGGCTCTTCGCATGCATGCGCAGATTACTTGCGCAGGCCCAGCTTCTGGATCAGCGCGACATAGCGGTCGGCGTCCTTGGCCTTCAGGTAGTCCAGCAGCTTGCGGCGGCGGCTGACCATGCGCAGCAGGCCGCGACGACCGTGGTGGTCCTTCTTGTTGGCCTTGAAGTGCGGGGTCAGGTGGTTGATGCGCGCGGTCAGCAGCGCGACCTGGACTTCAGGAGAACCGGTGTCGGCGGCGCCACGGGCGTTGGAGGCGACGATCTCGGCCTTGTTGATTTCGGACATGTGATTTCCTTCGGTTCCGGATTGATGGTTTCACTTGCGGTCGCGGATGGAACCGATCTGCGCCGTGTTGTTCCTCGCCAGCGTGAAACCGGCGAAGCCCGTCATTATAGCGTCAAGGCCCGCGCCAGCCGATCGACCCCGGCCAGCAACCGCTGTGGCTGGCGTGATGCGAAGCACCACCTCAGCCAGCCCTCGCCCTCCGGCCCGAAGGCCGAGCCCGGCGCCAGCCCCAGGCCGTGCTCGGCCACCAGGCGGCGCGCCAGCGCCAGCGAGTCCGCCTCGCCCTCGACGCGCAGGAAGGCGTACATCGCGCCGTCGGGGCGCGCGACCTCGACGCGGGGCAGCGCCTGCAGCGCGTCGACCAGCGTGTCGCGGCACAGCCGCAGCCGCGCCTGCAGCGCCGGCACCGCCTCGGGCGCAGCCGCCAGCGCCGCCAGCCCGGCGCGCTGCACGAAAACCGGCGCGCAGGAGGTGTTGAACTCGATCAGCTTGGCGATGTGCGGCATCAGGCTCTCGGGCGCGATCAGGCTGCCCAGGCGCCAGCCGGTCATCAGGAAGCTCTTCGAGAAGCTGTGGATGACGATCAGCCGGTCATCAGGCGCGGCGATGTCGAGAAAGCTCGGCGCGCACAGCCGCGCCGCCTCGGCCGAGCCGGCCGGCGGCGGATCCTGCGGGTAATACAGCCGCTCGTAGACCTCGTCGGCGACGATCCAGGTGCCGGTGCAGCGGCAGTGCGCCAGAAGCGCCTGCTGATCGGCGCGGCTCATCGTCCAGCCGGTCGGGTTGTTCGGCGCGTTGACGATCAGCACCCGCGTGGCCGGCGTGACGGCGGCGAGCAGCTCGTCCAGGTCCAGCGCCCAGACGCCGCCAGCTCTCGGGCGCAGGCTCACCCGGCGCACCCGTGCGCCCAGGATCGCCGGCTGCGCGGCCAGGTTGGGCCAGACCGGCACGACCACCGCCACCTCGTCGCCCGCCTCGACCAGCGCCTGCTGCGCCAGCATCAGCGCGCTGACGCCCGAAGACGTCACCGCCACCCGCTCCGGCCCGATCGGCAGCGGCGGCGCATGCAGCCGCGCGACCTGCGCGGCCAGCGCCGCGCGCAGCTCCGGCAGGCCCAGATTGGGGGAATAGAAGGTCTCGCCGGCCTCGATCGAGGTGACGGCGGCATCGCGCACCGGCACCGGCGTGATCTCGTCGCTCTCGCCGAACCAGAAGGCCAGCACGTCGGTGCGGCCCATGCCGGCGTCGGCGACCTCGCGGATGCGCGAGGCAGGAAGGTCGGCGATCAGCGCGCGCATCAGGGCTCCCGACGGGAAGTTTCAGATGGGGGCCATCTTGCACGAATGCGGCTGCGCCGTCTGCTCCGGCGCCAGATAGCGCACGGTGCGGAAGCCGTAGCCGCTGCCCTCGACATCGAAGCGCACGCCCTCGCTGCCGGCCTTCTGCATCGTGCTGACGTAGAGCGGCTGGATGAACTGGTGGTCGGCCGCGCGCATCTGGCCCGCGCCCAGGCCGCCGAGCCCCCGACCGTCGAAGCGTGCGCCCGACAGCGCCTTCGCGATCGCGGTCGCGTCCAGCGAGCCCGCGCGCTCGATCGCCTGCGCCAGCATCTCGACCATCACCTGCATGCGCAGGTGCAGATAGTCATCCTGCGGCTTCGGGAAGCGCTGGCGGAAGGTGCGCACCAGCGCCTCGGAGGCCTTGTCGCCGACGTTCGGATGCCACTCCGCCACCGCGACCACCCGCCCCACCCCGCTCTCGCCCAGCGTGGCCGGCACGCCCAGCGCGTTGCCGTAGAAGGTGTAGAACTTGCCCTCGAAGCCGACATCGCGCGCGGCCTTGATCAGCAGCGTCAGGTCGTTGCCCCAGTTGCCGGTCAGCACCGCCTGCGCGCCGCTGGCGCGGATCTTGGTCGCGTAGGGCAGGAAGTCCTTGATGCGGCCGACCGGATGCAGCTCCTCGCCGGCGATGCGGATGTCAGGCCGGCGCGCGGCCAGCATCTCACGGCCCTTCTTCAGCACATGCTGGCCGAAGCTGTAGTCCTGACCGATCAGGTAGACGCTGCGCAGCGCGCTGTCCTGCTGCAGCACGTCGACCAGCGCCGACAGGCGCATGTCGGCATGCGCGTCGAAGCGGAAATGCCAGGGGCTGCACTTCTCGTTGGTCAGCACCGGATCGACCGCGGCATAGTTGAGAAACAGCGCGCGGCGCTGCGGCTCGCGGGCATTGTGGCGGTTGAGCGCTTCGACCAGCGCGGCGGCCACCGCCGAGCTGTTGCCCTGCATCACCACCGGCACGGCCTGATCGGTGGCCGCGCGCAGCAGCGCCAGCGCCTCCTCGGTCGAGCCCTTGCTGTCCATGCGCACCAGCTCCAGCGGGCGCGCGCCGCCCGGCAGCTTCACGCCGCCGCGGGCATTGACCCGCTCGATCGCCCAGCCCAGATTGCGCGCCACCGCCTCGCCGGCATTGGCAAACGGGCCCGACAGGCCCTCGATCAGCGCCAGCCGCACCGGCTCGGCGGCCTGCGCCAGGGCGCACAGGCCCAGCAACGCGCCGGCCAGCCCGGCGCGCGCGACGACATTCAGACGGAAGTTCATCTCGGGAATCAGACGCTGATCAGACGCTGGCCAGGTCCCAGCGCGGGCGGACATCGAAGTCGTACTGGCGCCGGGCCTCGGCCTGGCCGGACTGCAGCCGCATCGCCGCGGCCAGCGCGATCATCGCGCCGTTGTCGGTGCACAGATGCAGCTCGGGATAGTGCACCCGCACGCCGCGGCGGCGGCACTGCGCGTCCAGGTCGGCGCGCAGCTGGCGGTTGGCGCCGACGCCGCCGGCCACCACCAGGCGCTTGAGCCCGGTCTGCTTCAGCGCCAGCAGCGACTTGGCCACCAGCACCTCGACGATCGCCGCCTGGGTCGAGGCGGCCAGATCGGCGCGCTCCTGCGCGTGGCCGTCGCCGGCCGTGTCCTCGCCGGCATCGATCTTCGCCAGCTGGGTCCAGACGGCCGTCTTCAGCCCGGCGAACGAGAAGTCCAGCAGGTCGCCGCGCAGCAGCGGGCGCGGCAGCCGGTAGGCCTGCGGATGGCCCTGCTCGGCCAGTCGCGCCAGCGCCGGCCCGCCGGGATAGCCCAGGCCGAGCATCTTGGCCGACTTGTCGAAGGCCTCGCCGGCGGCGTCGTCGATGGTCTCGCCGAGCAGCGCGTAGCGGCCGACGCCATCGACCCGCATCAGCTGGGTGTGCCCGCCCGAGACCAGCAGCGCGACGAAGGGAAACTCCGGCGGATCGACCGACAGGAAGGGCGACAGCAGGTGCCCTTCCAGGTGATGCACGCCCAGCACCGGCCGGTCCAGCGCCATCGCCAGCGCGCAGGCCGCGCCGGTGCCCACCAGCAGCGCCCCCGCCAGGCCAGGCCCGCGGGTGTGGGCGACGACATCGACCGCCTCCAGCCCCAGGCCGGCACCGGCCAGCGTCTCGCGCAGCAGCGGCACGACGCGGCGGATGTGATCGCGCGAGGCCAGCTCCGGCACCACGCCGCCATAGGCCTGGTGCATGTCGATCTGGCTGTGCAGCGCATGCGCCAGCAGGCGCGGCGCGGCCGCCCCCGCCACGCCCTCGGGCAGCTCGACCAGCGCCACGCCGGTCTCGTCGCAGGAAGACTCGATGCCCAGCACCCGCAGCGGAGCGGCACTCATGCGCGCCTCCCGGCCCAGGCCCAGATCAAGGCGCCCGCGACCATCATCGGCACGCATAGCCACTGGCCCATGCTGAGATTCAGCGCCAGCAGGCCCAGGAAGCTGTCGGGCTCGCGGAAATACTCGGCGATGAAGCGGAACAGCCCGTAGCCGACCAGGAACAGGCCCGAGACCCGGCCCCAGACCACCGTGCCATCGGCGCGGTGGTGGGCGCCGTGGCTGCGGCCATAGAGCCACAGCAGGACAAACAGCAGCAGCCCCTCCAGCAGGAACTGGTAGATCTGCGAGGGATGGCGGGCCAGCTCGCTGCCCGACTGCGGAAAGACCATCGCCCAGGGCAGCGACGCGTCAGCCGCGCGGCCCCAGAGCTCGCCGTTGATGAAGTTGCCCAGCCGGCCGCAGGCCAGCCCGGTCGGCACGCAGGTCGCGACCAGGTCGGTGACCTCGAAGAAGCCGCGCTTGCGCACCCAGGCAAACACCGCCATCGCGGCGATCACGCCCAGCAAGCCGCCATGAAAGGCCATGCCGCCCTTCCAGACCGCGAACACCTCCATCGGGTTGGCGAGATAGTGCGCCAGCTTGTAGAACAGCACATAGCCGAGCCGGCCGCCCAGGATGACGCCGACGATGCCGTAGAACAGCAGATCCTCGACCTCGCGCGGGGTCCAGCCGCGTGCGGTGTAGACCGGTTGAAGAATGCGGCGCGTGGCCAGCCCGTAGAACAGGCCGAAGGCGGCCAGATAGGTCAGACCGTACCAGTGGATCTGGACGGGGCCGAGCGCAAGCGCGACCGGATCGAACTGAGGATGGATCAGCATGGCGCGGATGATAAGGGCCGGAACCTGCCGGTGCCTTGCATCCGCCCCCAGGGCTGCGCAAGCGCCTCCTCAGTGGCGCCGGCCGAGCGAGGCGACGGTCGAGCGCCGGCGTGCCTGCCGGCGCGCTTCGTGGCGCTGCTCCTCGAGGCGCCGGGTGCGCCCGCTCGCGTCGGAGAACCACCACCAGAGTGGCGCCAGCGCCAGCGGCGCGACCACCAGCCACCAGTCCCAAGCCGCGACCGGCGCCAGGCCGAGCGCCTTCAGCGCGATCAGGACCAGGCCGAGAATCATCAGTGCCATCTCGATTTCCCCTTGTGCAATGCCGATGTGATGCCGGTGCACCGGCCGTGTCGCCCTGTTGACCCGCATCATCTGGGAAGCCTGGATTCTCCGGCGCCGCATCAAGGCGCGTCAGCCGCGGGACTCCTAGAATCGTTGTGGATCCAACGAAGCGGTTGCATTTCAGGACCATCTTCACGCCTGGTTTCCCGCTCGCTTGTCATTTCCCCCAACCCACCCTCAGACAGGAACTCCCGATGAAGCCTCTGTTCGCCCTCGCCGCCCTGGCCGCCGTCACGCTGACCAGCCCGGCCTTCGCCAACGCCGAACTCGCCGCCAAGAAGAACTGCATGGCCTGCCATGCGGTCGACAAGAAGCTGGTCGGCCCGGCCTACAAGGAAGTCGCCGCCAAGTACGCCGGCGACAAGACGGCCGCTGCCAAGCTGGCCGACAAGGTCATCAAGGGTGGCGTCGGCACCTGGGGCCAGATCCCGATGCCGGCCAACAATGTCACCCCGGACGAAGCCAAGACGCTGGTGGCCTGGGTGCTGAGCCAGAAGTGAAGCTGAAGAAACGCGCCTGATCGCAGGCCGAACAAAAAAGCCCCGCGATGCGGGGCTTTGTTCGTTCCGGCCCGCATCACGCAGGCCGGCGGACGCCGTCCGGGATCAGTAGGCCTGACCCAGCTGACCCAGGATCGCCGGGTTCTCCAGCGTCGAGGTGTCCTGCGTGATGGCCTCGCCCTTGGCCAGCGAGCGCAGCAGACGGCGCATGATCTTGCCCGAGCGGGTCTTGGGCAGGTTCTCGCCGAAGCGGATGTCCTTGGGCTTGGCGATCGGGCCGATCTCGCGGCCGACGTGATCGCGCAGCTGCTTGGCGATCGCCTTGGCCTCGTCGCCCGAGGGCAGCGGACGCTTGAGCACGACGAAGGCGCAGACCGCCTCGCCGGTGGTCTCGTCCGGACGGCCGACGACCGCGGCCTCGGCGACCAGGTCGGTGCAGCTCACCAGCGCCGATTCGATCTCCATGGTGCCCATGCGGTGGCCCGACACGTTCAGAACGTCGTCGATGCGGCCGGTGATGGTGAAGTAGCCGGTCTTGGCGTCACGGATCGCGCCGTCGCCGGCGAGGTAGAGCTGGCCCTTGAAGTCCTCGGGGTAGTAGGACTTCTTGAAGCGCTCCGGGTCGCCCCAGATGGTGCGGATCATCGACGGCCAGGGCTTCTTGCAGACCAGGATGCCGCCCTTGCCCCAGGGCAGCTCGTTGCCGGTCTCGTCGACCACCGCGAACTGGATGCCCGGGAAAGGCAGCGTGCACGAGCCCGGCACCATCGGCGTGGCGCCCGGCAGCGGGGTGATCATGTGACCGCCGGTCTCGGTCTGCCAGAAGGTGTCGACGATCGGGCAGCGGCTGCCGCCGACGTGCTGGTAGTACCACTCCCAGGCGGCCGGGTTGATCGGCTCGCCCACCGAGCCCAGCAGGCGCAGCGACGACAGGTCGTAGCTCTTCGGGTGCACCGCATCGTTCGACTCGGCCGCCTTGATCAGCGAGCGGATCGCGGTCGGGGCGGTGTAGAAGATCGAGACCTTGTGGTCCTGGATCATCTTCCAGAAGCGGCCGGCGTCCGGATAGGTCGGCACGCCCTCGAAGACGATCTCGGTGCCGCCCAGCGCGAGCGGGCCGTAGGTGATGTAGGTGTGGCCGGTGACCCAGCCGATGTCGGCGGTGCACCAGAAGACATCGTCCTGCTTCAGGTCGAAGGTCCACTTGCAGGTCAGCGCCGCGTGCAGCAGGTAGCCGCCGGTGCAGTGCTGCACGCCCTTGGGCTTGCCGGTCGAGCCCGAGGTGTACAGCAGGAACAGCGGATGCTCGGCATCGACCCACTCCGGCTCGCAGGTGTCGGGCTGGCTGGCGACCAGCTCGTGCATCCACACGTCGCGGCCGTCCTTCATCGTGACGGCGGCGTCGGCGCGGTTGACCACCAGCACCTTCTCGATCTTCTCGCAGCCCGGCATCGCCAGCGCTTCGTCGACGATCGCCTTCAGCGGCAGCTTCTTGCCGCCGCGCACCTGGCAGTCGGCGGTGATGACCGCCTTGGCGCCGGTGTCCTCGATGCGGTCGCGCAAGCTTTGCGCCGAGAAGCCGCCGAACACCACCGAGTGGGTCGCGCCGATGCGCGCGCAGGCCTGCATCGCCGCCACGCCGTCGATCGACATCGCGATGTAGATGACCACGCGGTCGCCCTTGCCGACGCCCAGGCTCTTCAGGCCGTTGGCGATCTGGCAGGTCTTGGCCAGCAGCTCGCTGTAGGTGACCTTGGTGACCTCGCCGCCGTCGGCCTCGAAGATGATGGCGGTCTTGTCGCCCAGGCCGCGCTCGACGTTGCGGTCCAGGCAGTTGTAGGAGGCGTTGAGCGTGCCGTCCTCGAACCACTTGAAGAACGGCGCCTCGGCCTGGTTCAGGGCCTTGGTGAACGGCGTCTTCCAGCTGATCAGCTCGCGGGCCAGGTCGGCCCAGTAACCTTCGTAATCCGCTTCGGCCTTGGCGCACAGCGCCTCGTAGGCCGCCATGCCGGAAACCGCAGCGTTGGCGACAAAGGCCTCGGACGGCTGATAGATCTTGGTATCGGGGGTATTCTCGGCTTGGGTCACGCGTGTCTCCTGCGGTGAAAAAGTGCCGGACCTGACAGTAGGCAGGGGCTCTTACGAAGCCCTTACTTTGCAAATCCCGTTCCCGCCGTGTTAACCCCGGCGCGCAGGCTGCGCACGGCGATGCGCTTCATCCTGACACGCATGCCCGCCTAGAATCCGCTGGTTTTCCCTGAATTCACCGCGACACACCGATCCCTGGATGCTGTCGGTCGTCATGGCCATTCATGACACAGCCTCAGGACAAACCCTGATCAACAGATTTGTCACGCGCCCTGTCGCCGCCCTGTTCCTTTTCCTTCACGTCGCTTCGCGCTCGCTCATGCCCCACAAGAATCCTTCCGAGCTCTCCCGCTCCGGCAGCAATCCGCTGTCGCGCCTGATCTTCGCCAGCCGCTGGCTGCAGCTGCCGCTCTACCTCGGCCTGATCCTGGCCCAGGGCGTCTACGTGTTCCAGTTCTGGAAGGAGCTGGTCCACCTGATCGAGGCCGCCTTCGGCAACCAGCATGCGCTCGACATCCTGGTGCAGAGCATCGGCTACAAAAGCAATGCGCCGGTCACCGGCCTGAACGAGACCGTCATCATGCTGGTGGTGCTCGGCCTGATCGACGTGGTGATGATCTCCAACCTGCTGATCATGGTGATCGTCGGCGGCTACGAGACCTTCGTGTCGCGGCTCAACCTGGAGGGCCATCCGGACCAGCCGGAGTGGCTCGACCATGTCAACGCCTCGGTGCTGAAGGTCAAGCTGGCCACCGCGATCATCGGCATCAGCTCGATCCATCTGCTCAAGACCTTCATCAACGCCGAGAACTACAGCGACAAGGTGCTGCTGTGGCAGACGGTGATCCATGTGGCCTTCCTGTTCTCGGCCATCGCGATCGCCACCGCCGACCGGATCATGCATCCGGTGCCGGCCGCGCCGCACGGCGGCGCGGGCCACTGACACGCAGTGCGCCCCGGCTGGCGCTGCAGCGCCCCGCTCAGGGCGCCCGGACGGCCAGCGCCGTGCCCGACGGCGCCGCCGGGCAGCTGGCCCCGGCCTGGCCGGCCAGCACCGGCCGCAGCAGCGGCGCCATCGACTTCAGGATCTGCGTCGGCAGCGCGCTGGTGAACTTGTAGCCGCCCGCCTCGGGCCCGAGCACGAAGGCGGTCAGCGTGCCGAAATGGCGCGGCCCCAGATAGAACACGAAGGTCGCGGTGCGGCTGGTGACGCGGGAGGCGGCCAGGCCGCCGCCGCGGGTGTAGGTGTTGAGCCGGTTGTCGCCGGTGCCGGTCTTGCCGCCGATCGGCAGCGGCGCCTGCCCGTCGGCATCCAGCACGCCCTTGAGCCGGCGCGCGGTCCCCTCGCTGACCACCAGGCCGAGCGCGCGGCGCAGCGTGGCGGCCACCTCCGGCGCCATCACCTGCTCGCCCGCCGAGGGCGCACGCCGCAGCGCCGCCTCGTAGGGCGAACCGGCGGCGAAATGCAGCCGGTCGATGTGCACGGTCGGCAGCCGCAGGCCATCGTTGACGATGATGCCCATCAGCTCGGCCAGTGCCGCCGGCCGGTCGCCGGAGCTGCCGATCGAGGTGGCGTACGACGGCACCAGCGTGTCGAAGGGGAATCCCACCTTCTTCCACTGCGCATGGATCTTCGCGAAGGCCTCGGCCTCGAGCAGCTGCAGGATGCGGCTGTTCTGGCCCCGTCGGGCCTTGCTGCGCATCAGCCAGGCATAGGACTGCTCGCGCTCGGTCGCGCCGGCGTCGAGCACCTGCGCCAGCTCGGCCTGCGGATGCTGGCGCAGATAGGCGGCCACCCACAGCTCCAGCGGATGCAGCCGCGCCAGGTAGCCGCGGTCGGCCAGCGAGTAGTTGCCCGGCGCGTGGCGCTGGTAGAGCGTCTCGAGGTAGTCGTCCTTCAGCGCCGCGCCCGGCAGATGGCGGCGGATGTAGGCGGAGAAGTCGGCCTGCGAGCCCTCCGGCTCGACCGAGCGGTAGATCACCGCCAGCCGCGGCGCGGTGCGGTTGACGCTCTCGGCCAGGCGATCGAGCACCTCGGCCGGCGCCTTGCCGTGATGGCGCTGGTAGAACTTGCGCATGAACTGCCGCCCTTCCTTGTTGATGAAGAGCTTGAGCAGTTCCTGGCGGCGCGGATTGTCGTCGTCGCCCTCGAGGATGTCGCTGGCATCGCTCGAGGCGTGGTGCATGTGGTGGTAGACGATGTCGCGCATCAGCCGGATGAAGGGCAGATTGAGCGAATCGCGCAGCGACTCGTGCAGCGTCGCCAGCCGGCCGTTGTCGGCGGCATTGAAGTTGGAGAAGCTGTGCGCGCCGCCGCCGGTGAAGAAGCGCTCGCCCGGGCTGGCGGAATAGCGGCGCTGCATCGCCGCCTCGAGCATCGCCGCCAGCGAGCGGTCCTCGGTGCTCGACAGCCAGTCGACGGCCCAGCGGCTCAGCCGGTCCTTCGCGCCGATCTCGACCTGGGCGAGCTGCGCGCGCTTCATGCCGGCGTACTGGCGGTGCAGCTCGGCGATGATGTCCAGATAGGTCGCCAGCGTGCGCAGCTTGGCGGTCGAGCCCAGCTCGAGCTTGGCGCTGCCGTTGATGTCGAAGGGCTGGTCGAGGTTGTCGGTCTGCACCCGCACGAAGTTGGCGCCCTCGCCCCGCTCGTAGAGCGTGAAGCTGTAGAGCAGCTTGGCCGGATCGCCCTTCTCCAGCAGCTGGAAGCCCAGCAGGCCGGCCTCGCGGGCAAAGGCCGGATCGCGCAGCTTGTGGAGCCGCTCGGTGATCTCGCGCTGCAGATGGCCGTCGAGCGGGCTCGAGGCGCTCAGGTCGAAGCGGTCGAGCTCGTACAGGCGCGGGGTGTTCAGCAGCCCCGACAGCTGCACCCGCAGCAGCGAGGAGGCATTGCGCTCGCCGAACTCCAGGTTCGGGATCGCGCCGGCATGGGCGGGCTGCACCTGCAGCGGCGCGGCCAGCGCCGCATCGCGCAAGCCCGGCCCGATGATGCCCTCGGCCGCGAGCAGACGCAGGTAGCTGGCGGTCATCGCCATCAGCTGCTCGTGGCCCGGTCCGAAGAAGTGCGCCGGGCGGCGCTGCGCGATCAGCAGGCTGAGCATGCGCCGCAGCGCCAGGCCGCGCTCGGCCAGGCCCTCGGCCTGGTCGGAGGGCTGGGCCAGCAGCCGGTTGCTGGCCGCGACATCCGCGCCGTACCAGGCCTGCAGGCCATCGTTGACGCCATGCACCTCGCCCCAGCCGCGCTGCGCGCCCAGCGGCAGGCTGTTGAGGTAGTCGAGCAGGATGCGCCGGCGCGCCGCCACCGTGTTCTCGCCGTCGCGGTAGGCCCGCACCGAGGCCGAGACCATCTGCAGGTACTTGTCATGCGCCGAGGCGGTGCGCCCCTCCGGCGAGTGGCGGAACTTCTCGGTCTGCGTCGCCAGCGTGCTGCCGCCGGCGGCGGCATGGTCCTCGTCGGCGAGCGCGACGACCTGGTCGACCACCGCCTTGCCCAGCCGCGTCCACTCGATGGCCGGGTTATGCAGCGGCTCGCTCTCGTCGAGCACCTCGCGGTTCTCGATGAAGCCGAGCATGCGCGCCACCACCGGCGGCACCTCCGCCTCGGTGGCATAGGTGTGCAGCGGGAAACGTGAGCGGAACAGCGGCTCGCCGCGGCAGTCCAGCACCCGCAGGCCGGCCTGCACCCGCTCGGGATAGGGCGGGAAGAAGCCACGGTCCATGAAGTCCTGCAGCGCGGGCGACTGCTGCGCCTGCGCGGTCAGCACATAGCCGCGCCCGGCCAGGCCGTCGAGGAACTCGGGCATGCGGGTGTAGCCCATGCGGATGTCGCTCGGCCCGGTGCGCGGATAGCGGCTGCCGGCGGCCGGCTCGGTGCGGACCTGATGATCGAGCTGCGCCGCCCAGTCGGCGAAGAAGCGCGCCTGCAGCGTCGAGGTGCGCATCTCCCACATCGCCACATGCGTCAGGCCGGCCAGCACCACCGCCGCAGTGCCCCAGCGCGCCAGGATCCCGGGCCAGCGTCGCCCGGGCGGGGCTGGAGCCGGCACCGGGGCTGGCGCGGTCTCGCCAGCGGCAGGGGAACGGGAGCTGTCGTCTTCGCCTGGAGTCATGAGAGATGCATCGCGTCGATGCCATTCGCACAAGAGGATTGCCGGAGCAAGAGCAGGAACGAGCGTCGGCCCGGCGCATTCCGTGAACCAGAACACGCCGGATCAGCATACCTGAGTACTTTTTGGAACCACGAAGGGAAGAGCCCCCCGAAAGGCGCGTTTCAGATCGGGAACCGTCGCCTTTTTCGGAATCGCTCGCGTGCAAGGGGCGGCGGATCGGCTTGAGTAAACTCCCCGGTCTGACCGGACCCCGCCCGGCGACGCCCGAGCGTGTCGCCGACTGTGCCAGATTGATGCAAGTCGGATGGCGCAGGATCGCGGCCCAGTCGATGCCAGCCCGTCACCCCGACCCAGAAAGCCCCAGTCCGCCATGACCATCATCCGCCAGGACGACCTGATCGAATCGGTCGCCGCCGCCCTCCAGTACATCAGCTACTACCACCCGGCCGACTACATCGCCCACCTGGCGCGCGCCTACGAGCGCGAGGAAAGCCCGGCCGCCAAGGACGCGATCGCGCAGATCCTGACCAACTCGCGCATGTGCGCCGAGGGCCGTCGCCCGATCTGCCAGGACACCGGCATCGTCAACGTGTTTCTGAAGATCGGCATGGACGTGAAGTGGCAAGGCTTCACCGGCTCGATCCAGGACGCCATCGACGAGGGCGTGCGCCGCGGCTACAACAACCCCGACAACAAGCTGCGCGCCTCGGTCCTCTCCGACCCGATCTTCGAGCGCAAGAACACCAAGGACAACACGCCGGCGGTGGTCTTCATGGAGGTCGTGCCGGGCGACAAGCTCGACATCACGGTCGCGGCCAAGGGCGGCGGCTCGGAGAACAAGTCCAAGGTCTACATGCTCAACCCGAGCGACAACATCGTCGACTGGGTGCTGAAGACCGTGCCGACGATGGGCGCGGGCTGGTGCCCGCCGGGCATGCTGGGCATCGGCGTCGGCGGCACCGCGGAGAAGGCCGCGCTGCTGGCCAAGGAAGCGCTGATGGACGACATCGACATGTACGAGCTGCTCGAGCGCGGCCCGCAGAACAAGCTCGAAGAGCTGCGCATCGAGCTGTACGAGAAGGTCAACGCGCTGGGCATCGGCGCTCAAGGCCTGGGCGGCCTGACCACGGTCCTGGACGTCAAGATCAAGACCTACCCGACGCACGCGGCCTCCAAGCCGATCGCGATGATCCCGAACTGCGCCGCCACCCGCCACGCACACTTCGTGATGGACGGCTCTGGCCCGGTCTACATGGACCCGCCGAGCCTGGACCTGTGGCCGAACGTCAACTGGGCGCCGGACTACAACAAGTCCAAGCGCGTGGACCTGAACACCCTGACCCCGGCCGAAGTGGCCAGCTGGACGCCCGGCCAGACGCTGCTGCTCAACGGCAAGATGCTCACCGGCCGCGACGCCGCGCACAAGCGCATCCAGGACATGCTGGCCAAGGGCGAAGCGCTGCCGGTCGACTTCACCAACCGCGTCATCTACTACGTCGGCCCGGTCGATCCGGTGCGTGACGAGGTCGTCGGCCCGGCAGGCCCCACCACCGCGACCCGCATGGACAAGTTCACCCGCATGATGCTGGAGAAGACCGGCCTGATCGCGATGGTGGGCAAGGCCGAGCGCGGCCCGGTCGCCATCGAAGCCATCAAGGACGCCAAGAGCGCCTACCTGATGGCCGTCGGCGGCTCGGCCTACCTGGTGTCCAAGGCGATCAAGGGCGCCAAGGTGGTCGGCTTCGCCGATCTGGGCATGGAAGCGATCTACGAGTTCGACGTGGTCGACATGCCGGTGACGGTGGCGGTGGACGCCGGCGGCACCAGCGCCCACATCACCGGCCCGAAGACCTGGCAGGCCAAGATCGGCAAGATCCCGGTCGTCGAAGGCTGATCGGCGCAACGCACCACCCCGGTGGTGCCCCGATCAGCTCAGGCCGGCGCGCATCTGCAACATCATCTGCCGCTCGACCCACTGAGACGGCGACGCCGGCGGGACAGCACCCGCCAGCGCCAGATCCAGCCGACGCCCAGATAGACCAGGGCCCCGAAGCCGCAGGCAAAGACCGTCAGCCCGAGCAGCAGCGGCTTGCCCACGCCGGTGATCCGGTCCCACCAGCCGAGATCCTCGGCGGGTGCGGCGGCGGTCTCATCGGCCTGGGCCTCGGGCAGGGCCGTGTCGCCAGGCACGGGCTCGGACAGCATCCAGCCGCCGACCTGCCAGGCCGCGTAGTACACCGGTGGAAAGGTGATCGGATTGGTCACCAGCGTGCTGGCCATCGCGCTGGGCACATTGGCACGCAGCATGACCGCCACCGCGGCGGACACCGGAATCTGCGCGATCGGGATCAGGAAGCCGAAGAACACCCCGATCGCAGCCCCCAGCGCCACCGCACGGCGACTGGCTCGCCACAGTCGCGGATGATGGAGTGCCGGTCCCAGCCAGCGCAACCAGCGGTTGGAGGCGGCGGCCTCGGGCGTAGGCAGCAGGCGACGCAACGATTCGATCATGACAAGCAGGGATGGACAGACGTGGCGGAGGCCGGATTGAGAATGATGCGCCCACGAAAAGTTCAGTCCATGACCGGTGCCACCGCCGCAGAGACGTGCGGCAGCCGCTGCTCGAACTCGGCTGCCGGCATCGGCCGACCAAACAGATAGCCCTGCAGCTCGTCGCAGCCGAGCTGGCGCAGCGCGGCGGCCTGCGCCTCGCCCTCGATGCCCTCGGCCACCGAGTGCTTGCCCAGCGACTGCGCCAGCGTCAGGATCGCCCGGGTGATCGCCTGCGCCGAGGCATCGGCCCCCAGGTCGCGCACGAAGGCGCGGTCGACCTTCATCACGTCGATCGGCAGGTCGCGCAGCGTCGCCAGCGAGGAGTAGCCGGTGCCGAAGTCGTCCAGCGCGATCAGCACGCCGCGCTGGCGCAGCTCGGCCAGCTGCGCGCTGGCCTGGCGGGCATCCCCCACCAGCAGGCTCTCGGTGACCTCCAGCTCGAGCTGGCGCCACGGCACGCCGTGGCGCAGCAGCGCCGCCTCCACCTCCTCGACCAGCCGGCCCGACTGCAGCTGGCGCGGCGAGACATTGACCGACAGCCGCTCCAGCACCCGGCCCTGGCGCCGCCAGAGCGCCAGCTGGCGGCAGGCCTCGTCGAGCACCCAGCTGCCGATGGACTCGATCAGGTCGGACTCCTCGGCCAGCGGAATGAAGACGCCCGGCGGGACCAGGCCGCGGCCGGGATGCTGCCAGCGCACCAGCGCCTCGGCCGAGCGGATGCGACTGTCGGCCGCGGCCACCCGCGGCTGATAGTGCAGCAGCAGCTCGCGCCGGGCCACCGCCTGGCGCAGATCGGCCAGCAGCGCGCCACGCTCGTGCAGCCGCGCGTCCAGCGGCTCCTCGAACATCGCGTGACGGCCCCGGCCGCCCTCCTTGGCGCTGTACATCGCCATGTCGGCATGGCGCATCAGCACCGAGCGGCTGCGCCCGTGCAGCGGCGCCAATGCGATGCCGATGCTCGCGCCCAGGAAATGCTCGCGCCCCCCCACCTGGAAGGGCAGCGCCATGCGCCGGCAGATCGCCGTGGCCACCTCGGCCGCGGCGGCCGCATCCGCCACCTCGAGCACGACCACGAACTCGTCGCCGCCCGGGCGCGCCACCGGCGAGCGCGCCGGCACGCAGGCCTCGATGCGGTCGGCCGCCTGGCGCAGCAGCTCGTCGCCCAGGCCGTGGCCCAGGCTGTCGTTGACCGACTTGAAATGATCCAGATCGATGAAGAGCAGCGCCAGCTCGACCGGCGCGGGCGCCTCCGGGTCGCCCAGGCGGGCGTCGAGCAGCTGGTGCAGGCCGTTGCGGTTGAGCAGGCCGGTCAGGTCGTCATGCCCGGCCTGCCAGGTCAGCTCGCGCTCGCGCAGCTCGGCCGCCAGCGCCACCGCCAGCCGGTCGCGCAGATCGGTGGCGCGGCGCCGTGCCAGCGCGCCGGGCTCGCGCGGCCAGGCCAGCAGCATCACCCCGAGCGTGCGCGACTGCCAGCGCAGCGGAAAGGCCTGCAGATCATCGCCCAGCGCCTGGCTCCAGGCACAGGCCTGCGGCCAGGCGCCGTCGTCCTGCAGCGCCAGTAGCATCTGGTGCTCCGGCGGCGTCAGCACCCGCACGCTGCGGCGGATCTTGTGCAGATGCTGGCGGTCGTTCCACTGCAGCAGCAGCCGCGGCATGCGGCCGGGCTCGATGCGCGCCAGCGCCATCGTGCGGGCGTCGAGCCGGCCGATCGCCTCGACCAGCATGCGCCGGAAGAGCTCGTCCACCGGCTGCCGGCCGACGATGTCGCGGTCCACCGAGGCCAGCAGCTCCAGCGACACGAACTGGTCGGCGATGCGCTCGGCCATGCGGTTGAAGGCCCGGCCGAGCTCGGCGAACTCGTCGCTGCCCCCCACCTCGACCCGGGCGCCGGCCTCGAGCTGCGCCACCTGGCGCACGCCGCGGCGCAGCTGCTGCAGCGGACCCAGCGTGCGCCGGATCATGCCGATGCTCAGCAGCACCACCAGCAGCAGCGTGCCCACCAGCGTGCCCGCCACCAGGCGCCGGATCGACTGCCCGGCCAGCAGCACCGGCTCGACCGGCGCGCTCAGATCGAAGATCCAGTCGCCGACCGACGCCAGCTGGAAATCGCCCTCCAGGAACAGCGGCCAGCGCGCATGCAGGCGTGCGGCCTGCGCGGAGGCCTGTGCGCCTGTCTGCGGCACCGCCGGGCAGTGCAGCATCAGGCCCTGGCCGTCCTGCACGCACCAGGCGGCACCATCCAGGCCCGCATCGAGCAGCGGCTGCCACAGATGGGCCGGCGACAGCTCGGCCAGCCACAGCCCGGCCGGCTCGGCCGGCAGCAGGATCATCAGCACGGTGCGGCCGTTGCGCTCGCGCACCAGCAGCTGCGCGCGGTCCGGCACGATCGCGGGCAGCGGCGCGGCCATCTCGCGCAGCAGCTCGTCGCCGGCGAGGCGCGCGCCGCGGCCGTCCAGGTGCAGCACCCGCACGAACTGTCGGCCCAGCCCGGGCAGCGCCGGCAGCGCGGCCGCCTCGCCCGCCGGCACCGGCCAGCTGCGCATCTGGTCGCGCGCCACCAGCAGGCGCTCGCGCACCTGCAGCGCCACACCCCGCAGCAGCAGCTCCTGCTCGCGCTGGCCGGCCTGGCGCTCGAGCAGCTCCAGCATCCGGCTGCTGCCCGCGCCCAGCAGCAGCAGCGGCACGGTGGCCGCGATCAGGAAGAGCAGCAGGATGCGCCGCGCCAGCGGGCTGCCCAGCAGCGGCAGCCGCCAGCGCGGACGGCGCGGCGCGGCAAGCGACGACGACGGATCAGTCACAGGCCGGCCCTGCTCCTTCAGTCGGTGAAGCCCGAGGCCACGCCGATGAAGCGGCCATTGTTGGCCCGCACCACATCGTCCTGAGAGGCCGCAGCGGTCAGCGCCCGCTCGCTCTGGCCGTCAGGACCGAGGCTGTAGAGGTCGAAGTCGCTGTTGACCGGCGTCAGCGAGCGGTTCTTGCGCGCCTCGCTGGGCGTACCGGTCTCCAGGTTGTAATAGACGTAGGGACGTTTCCAGGGATCGAGCCGGCCGGCCATGCCGACGGCGGCCAGCGAAGCCGGCGAGCCCTGGTTGTCGAGCCGGTACTGGGCCAGCACCGCGGACATCGCGCCCAGCTCCTGGGCGGCCTGGCGCTGCAGCGCGCGGTCGCGGTGGCTCTTCCACATCGGCAGCGCCAGCGCCAGCAGCACGCCCAGCAGCGCGATGACCAGCATCAGCTCGACCAGCGTCAACCCGGCCTGGCGGCGCGATGCCGCACCCGACCCACAAGCGCAAGCACAGGCACGCGACGGAGGAAGCGCAGAAGCCATGATCGACAAGCCGTGACCGGCAAAAACAGTTCGTTGCCATATCGGCCTTGCCGGTTCCGGCTTGAGGAATTGCCAACAATCGCACACTGCGCCAGACTGCACGCGGCCCCGGCGGGCCGGGCATTCCCGCTCCGGACGCCGGCCCGCCGCCCGGAGCCGTTCTTGATCCTGCCGCCCTCGCCCTCCCTCGCCGGAACCCCTCACCCCCGGATCCTGGCCGTCGACGACGACCCGGTCTTCCGCCGCTCGGTCGCCTTCGCGCTCGACGGCTACCGCTTCCAGGGGCAGGACGTCGAGCTGCTGCTGGCGGGCAGCAGCGCCGAGGCGCTCGAGCAGCTGGCGCGCCATCCGGACATCGGCGTGATCCTGCTCGACGTGGTGATGGAGCATGACGACGCCGGCCTGCGGCTGGTGCGCCAGCTGCGCGGCGAGCTCGACCGCCAGGACATCCGCATCGTGCTGCTGACCGGTCAGCCCGGGATGGCACCGATGCACGACGTGATGCGCGACCTCGATGTCGACGAGTACTGGCACAAGACCGAGCTGGGCAGCGAGCGGCTCGAGGCGCTGCTCAACGCCAACCTGCGCAGCCACCAGTCGATCCTGCGCGAGCAGCAGGGCCGGCGGCGCTTCGAGCGGCTGCTGCAGGCGGTCGACCGCGCCAGCCGGGGCCAGGACCTGACCGGCCTGGCGCGCCAGCTGCTCGACGATGTGGCAGCGCTGCTCGAGACCGAGCCGGCGGGGCTGGTGGCGATGTGGCCGCCGCACACCACCGGGCCGCTGGTGATCGGCGCGGCCGGCGCACAGGCGCCGCTGCAGGGACTGACGCTGGCCGCAGGCGGCACCGACACCGGCACCACGCCGCGGCTGGCCGCACGCATCGAGCACGCGCTGGGCGCACCGGCCCCCGCCAGCGCGCCGGACGACAGCGAGCTGCACGATCTGCTGCTGCCGCTGCACCCCGGCCCGCTGCTGCACTCGGTGCGGCCCGGCGCCACCGACAGCGCGCAGCAGACGCTGTTCGCGCTGTGGGTGCCGCGCCCGCAGCCCCCCGACGAGGCCGAGCGCGAGATGGTGCGCCTGCTCGCCACCAATGTCGGCGCGCAGATGCGCCGCCTCGACCTGATCGCCCAGCTCGACCGCCTGGCCTACCAGGACGAGCTCACCGGCCTGCCCAACCGCAACGGCCTGCTGCGGCGCATGCATGCGGCCGGAGAGCGCCTGTCGTCGATGGTGCTGCAGTTCGAGGATGTCGACCAGTTCTCGAACCTGAACCTGATGCTCGGCTTCGAGACCGCCAACCGGCTGCTGCAGGCGCTGGCCGAGCGGCTGCGCGAGGAGGCTGGCCCGGACGTGATGGTGGCGCGGGTGGACAACGACACCTTCGCGCTGCTCGGCCCGGCCGGGCAGATGGTCGCGCAGATGTACCGCGACCGCACCGAGGGCATCACCGTCAGCGACGGCCACTTCTCGGCGGTGCTGCACCTGACCGGCGCGCAGGTCGACCTCTCGCTGGTGAGCGGCCCGCCCGAGGAGACGCTGGCGACCGCGCGCTACCTGCTCAACGACGCCAAGCGCCACGGCTGGGGCCAGCAGGTCTGCTACCGCCCCGGCATGGAGACGCAGGCGCGCGACAACTACCGCCTCGGCCAGGCGCTGCACGAGGCGCTGCGCGCCGGCGAGATCCGCATCGCGCTGCAGCCCCAGGTCTGGCTGCAGGACGGCTCGCTCAAGGGCTTCGAGGCGCTGGCGCGCTGGACCGACCGGCGCGGGCGCGAGATCCCGCCGCTGACCTTCATCGCGCTGGCCGAGGCCTCGGGCCACATCTCGGCGCTGTTCAACCAGGTGCTGGAGCAGTCCTGCCAGGCCTGGCGGCTGCTGGACTCGCTCGGCCTGGGCCATCTGCGCATCGCGGTCAACCTGTCGGCGCTGCAGCTGGCCGATCCGGCGCTGGCGCAGGACATCGCCGCGCGCTGCAGCGCCGCCGGCGTGCCGCCCGAGGCGATCGAGCTGGAGGTGACCGAGAGCGCGGTCATGGTCGACGCCGACGGCGCCACGCTGCAGCTCGACCGGCTGCGCCAGCTCGGCTTCGAGATCGCGCTGGACGACTTCGGCACCGGTTTCTCGTCGCTGGCGCGGCTGCGCGGCTTCGACCTCGACTGGATCAAGATCGACCGCGCCTTTCTCGGCGAGATCGGCCAGCGCCCGGACGAGGAGACGCTGCCGGGCATGATCGTGTCGCTGTCGCGCCAGCTCGGGCTGAAGTCGCTGGCCGAGGGTGTCGAGACCGACGCGCAGCGGCGCTGGCTCACCCGCAGCGGCTGCCAGGCCGCGCAGGGCATGCTGATCGGCCGGCCGATGCCGATGTGCGACCTGCCCGGCTGGCTGCGCACCCAGGGCCATCTGCCGCAGCCGCTGTCGCTGCCGCAGTGAGTGCCGGATGGCGCTCGACAGACGCCCCCGCGCCAGCGAAGGCCGCATCCTGGTGCTGCGGCTGCTGCCCTGGCTGCTGCTGATCGGCCTGATCGGCGCACTCAGCTACCTGCGGCTGCTCGACCTGCGGCTGTCGCCGCTGCGTGCGCAGGCCCGCACCCTGCTCGAGCAGGGCATCGCGCTGACCGGCTCCGAACTGGCCGACCTGTCGCGCTCGGCGCTGGTGCTGGGCCAGATGCCGGCCATCGGCGTGGCCGCGGCCAGCGCCGACACCTCGGCGATGGCCAGCGCGCTGCTGGCGCATGCACGCGCCTCGCCGCGCCACGCGGAAATCTCCTGGATCGACGAGAACGGCCAGGAGCGGGTGCGCACCGAGCATCTCGACGGCGTGGCGCTGCTGGCCACCTCGGGCACGCTGCGCCGCCCGGCGCAGATGCCCTGGCTGACACATTTCGCCGACCTGCTGCCAGCCGAGGCACGCTTCAGTCCGCTCGGGCGCGAGGGCGGGCGCCACACGCTGCGGGCGGCCTCGCCGGTCTATGACGCGGGCGGGCGACTGCGCGGCATGGTGGTCATCCAGCATGACCTGCAGGCGATGATGGCGCGGCTGGCCCGACTCCAGCAGCCGGCCCTCGACCCGCTGCGCCTGTACGACAGCGAGGGCCGCGCCGTCAGCATCGCCGAGCCGCAGCCGCTGGCGGTGCGTGACCCGGAACTCTGGCGCGTGATGCAGGAGCAGGGCCGCGGCCGGCGCGAGCTGGATGCGGGCATGTGGCATTTCCAGGACTTCCTGCCCGCCGAGCCCGGACCGGGCCGGCTGGCGCTGCAGCCCTGGTTCTTCCTCGCGCATGTGCCGCGCGACAGCGTCGAGCCGCTGCGCCTGGCCAGCGCCTGGCAATGCCTGCTGGCCTGCACCGCCGCCTTCGGCCTGGCGGTGCTGCTGGTGCGCCGCCAGCGCCGCACCGAGGTCGAACGCGAGCGGCTGCTGGCCGACCTGCAGACCAACCACCGCGCGCTGGCCGAGGCCAAGGCCGGCGCCGACGATGCGCTGCGCCGGCTGCGCCAGCTGCAGGACGAGCTGGTGCAGGCGGAAAAGCTCGCCTCGCTCGGCCTGCTGGTGGCCGGCGTCGCGCATGAGCTCAACACCCCGCTGGGCAGCGCGCGCATGACCGCCTCGACGCTGGTGCGCCGGCTCGGCGAGGCCGAGCGCGAGCTCGGCGCCGCCGCGCTGCCAGCGCCGGTCGCACGGCTGCTGGAGCGCCAGCGCGCCGGGCTGGACATCGTCGAGCACAGCCTGGAGCGCGCCAGCCAGGTGATCCGGCTCTTCAAGCAGCTCGCGGTGGACCGCGGCGCGGTGGAGCGACGCCGCTTCGAGCTCGACGAGGTGCTGCAGGATGTGCGCCGGCTGCTGGTGCCGCGCCTGGGCAGCGAGGCGCCGCCCCGGCCGGTGCCGGTGTCGCTGCACATCGCCTCGGGCGCCGGGCTGGTGCTCGACAGCTATCCCGGCCCGCTCGGGCAGGTGATCGAGAACCTGATCGGCAATGCGCTGATGCATGCCTTCGACCCGCCGCCGCCCGGGCTGATGCAGGGCAGCATCCGGGTGCTGTGCCGGGTCGATCCGGCCGACGCCAACGACGATGGCGACGGCGATCGCCGGGACGAGCTGGAGATCGAGGTGATCGACGACGGCTGCGGCATCGACCCGCTGGTGCTGCCACGCATCTTCGACCCCTTCTTCACCACCCGGCGCGGACGCGGCGGCACCGGCATCGGCCTGCACCTGTGCCACCATTTCTGCACCCAGGTGCTGGGCGGGCGGCTGCTGGTGGAGACCTGCCCCGGCGAGGGCAGCCGCTTCAGCGTGCGGATTCCGCTGCGGGCGCCTTGACCGGCAGCGGCACGGCTGGCGCCTCGAGCCGGAGCACCTGGGGCCCCGACGACAGGCCGATGCCCTCGCGCCGAAGCAGCCCCAGGATCGCCAGATTGACCTCCGAGCGCACATTGCCCTGGCCGTTCTCCGGATCGTCGATCCAGAAGTGCACCGAGATTTCCAGGCCGTCGTTGCCGAGCCGGCTGAGCTGGGCAGCCGGCCCGGGATCGGCCAGCACCCGCGGCACCGCCACCACCGCCTCGACCAGTTGCTCGCGCAGGCGCAGCACGTCGGTGTCGTGACCGACGACGAGCACCGTGCTCAGCAGCACCCGGCGGTCGGCCAGCGACAGGTTCTGCACCGCAGTGGTGGTCAGCGTCTCGTTGGGCACGATCGACTCGCGCCCCGAGGGCGCACGGATCACGGTGTAGCGGGTGGTGATGTCGGTGATCGCGCCCTCGAAGCCGCCGACGTTGACGATGTCGCCGATGCGCAGCGAGCGCTCGGCCAGGATGACGAAGCCGCTGACATAGTTGGCCGCCAGCTTCTGCAGGCCCAGGCCGATGCCCACGCCCAGCGCGCCGCCCAGCACCGACAGCGCCGTCAGGTCGATGCCCACCGCCGACAGCGCCATCAGCAGGCCGACGAAGAGCAGGATCGCACGCAGCGCGTTGGCCGCCACCTTGCGCAGCGACAGCTGCGCGCCGCTGGCGCCAGCCAGCAGCCGCGCCTCCAGCGCCGCCGAGATCCACAGCACCACCACCATCACGAAGCCGGCCGACAGGCCGCCCTCGATGATGTTGCGCAGGCTCAGCGTGTTGGCGCCGACCTTCCAGCGAATCTCGTCGAGCTCGTCGAGCAGCACCGGCAGCACCCCGGTCACCCACAGCACCATGCCCAGCCAGGCGACCCAGGAAATCGTGCGCTCGACCGCGCGCATCACGGCCGAGGCGGGAAAGGCCGCGCTGAGCACCCGCACGCTCAGCCGGATCACCGCCAGCGACATCAGCACCGGAATCGCCAGCCGGAACACTGCCAGCGGCTGGCCCAGCTCGAGCAGCACCCGGCGCGCCACATAGGCCAGCGCCAGCGCCAGCAGCGGGAACAGCACGCCGTCGACCAGATGCGTGCCGAACCAGATCGAGGGGATCGAATCGCCTTGCCCGGCGCGGCCACGGTCACGCATGCCGCGCAGCAGCCACACCAGCAGCCCGCTGGCGACCAGCACCACCACCAGCACCGCCAGCTCGACCAGCGAGGACGGCCGCATCAGCGCGGCCAGCAGCGTCGGGAAATCCAGGGCGGACAGGTCAGTCGTCATCATCGGTCGGCGTCATGGAGTCGGGAGGCGCGATTGTGCCGCCCGATCGCGCTCGTCCAGGTGACAGGCTGTCATGCGCGCGCAGCGCCGGCGACAATGCCGGCGATGGACGACGACATCGAACTGATCCACCTCGACGCGGCGATGCTGGTGGTGCGCAAGCCCGCCGGCCTGCTGTCGGTGCCCGGGCGCGGACCCGAGAACGCCGACTGCGTCGCCGCGCGGGTGCAGCGCCGGGTGCCCGACGCGCTGATCGTGCACCGGCTCGACATGGCCACCTCCGGCCTGCTGCTGATGGCGCGCGGCGCCGAGATGCACCGCCGGCTCAGCCGGCTCTTCGCCGACCGGCAGGTCGACAAGCGCTACGAGGCGGTGGTGGCCGGCTGCCCGGCCGAGGCGGCCGGCACGATCGACCTGCCGCTGATCTGCGACTGGCCGAACCGGCCGCGCCAGAAGGTCGACCCGCTGACCGGGCGGGCCTCGCTGACCCGCTGGCAGGTGCTGGACCGCGACGCGACGGCCGGCACCGCCCGGCTCGCGCTCGAGCCGGTGACCGGCCGATCGCACCAGCTGCGGGTGCATCTGCTGTCGATCGGCCACCCGATCGTCGGCGACGAGCTCTATGCGCCGACGCCGTGGCGCGAGGCCGCGCCCCGGCTGCTGCTGCATGCCTGCCGGCTGGCCTTCGCGCATCCGGCCGACGGAGCGCCGCAGGTCTTCGAGGACGCGGCGCCGTTCTGAAGCCGCCTCAGGAAGCGCGACCGGTCGCCGCAGCGCGAGCCGCGCGCTCGGCCGCTTCCGTGTCCTGGCGGATGTGCTTCATGAAGTAGCTGATGTAGAAGACCAGCATGCCGACGGTGGTGGCAAGCACCAGCGCGCTGAGAAGGCCGTAGTCGGTGGAGAAGAAGTCGATCAGGGCGTGCATGGTGTCTTGTCCCCTTGGCGCATCGATGGCCCGCGGACAATCGCGGGCCGGTTGAACATGCGTCCATCTGATCGCAGCCCAGGCCGGGCGTCCTTGCGTCAGGTCAACCCGCCGGGGTATGCAGGACAGGGTCGAAAAAAAAGACCTCCTGGCTTGATGTGGGCCAGGAGGTCAATGCTCTGATGCGCCGACCACGAGGGCGATGAAACCTTCGAGCGACAGGTGGAGACTAGCGCCATCGGCGCGGCGCCGCACTAGGGAATGCGTTGATCCAGCCCCGGGGAGGCTGTCAGGCGTGCGTTAGTTGGCGCGAGGCGGGCGCATGCGCGCCGGAATGCCCAGCGCGGTGTGGCCGGCCGGCACATCGTGCAGCACCACCGCATTGGCGCCGACACGCGCGCGGTCGCCGACCGCCACCGCGCCGATGATCTTCGCGCCCGAGCCGACGAAGATGTCGTCGCCAAGCCGCGGAAAGCCGCCGCGGTTCTCGCCGATCACCACGCTGCTCTCCAGCCAGACATTGCGCCCGCCGCGCACGCTGGAGTTGATGACCACGCCCACCGGGTGGATCAGCACGAAGCCGGGGCCGAACTGCGCCTTCACGCCGATGACGCAGCCGTTGAGCCACTTGTTGAGGATGTGCGGGATCAGCGCCAGCGGCGCCAGCCCGATCCGCGCCAGCCAGGCCTGCAGCCGGTACAGCGCATTGGCCAGCGTGCCGTCGGCCAGCACCACCTTCAGCAGCGAGACGGGCGGTCCGCCCTCGCCGTAGAGCACCTGCTTGGCGCGCAGGTCGGACAGCAGCAGCTTCATGCCCGCTCTCCCCTGCCCTCAGCGGCCCTTGACCCGCTCGCGGAAATCGACGAGCTGCAGAATGTTGTTGCGCCACTGGCGCTCGCGGGCGATGTAGGCGCGTGCGGCCTGGCCGACGCGGCGCAGGTTGTCGCTGTCCTGGCTGCGGCGCAGCACCATCTGCACCGCGCTCTCGAGGTCGCCGGCCTTGAACATCCAGCCGGTCTCGTCTTCCTTCAGCACCTCGCGGATCGGCACGAAGTCGGGCGCCACCGGCGGGATGCCGCAGGCCATGAACTCGAACAGCTTGACCGGCGAGGTGTAGTCGCCCGCACTCGGCAGCACCGCCATGTCCATCGCCGCCAGCAGGCCTGGCACCTCGTCGTGCGAGACGCGGCCGGTCATCACCACCTGGTCCTGCAGGCCGTGCTCCTGCACGAACGCCTGCACCACGGGGAAGGTGGCGCCGTCGCCCACCAGCAGCAGCTTGAGCTGCGGGTTGGCCTTGAGCCGATCTGCGATCTTGTAGACGAACTGGTCGATCGCATGCCACGGCACGAAGGCGCCCAGGTAGCCGCAGACCACGCTGCCGTCGAGCTTCCACTTGGCCCGCGCGGCGGCGCGCTGCTCGGGCGTGGGACTGAACTTGTCGATGTTGGCCGCATTGTGCGAGACGATGGTCGGCGCGATCTTGCCGCCGTGCGCCTTCGTCACATGGTCGCGGAAGGCGCCGGAGACGAAGACCAGGCCGTTGGCGTTGCGGAACACCCAGCGCTCGATCATCGTGGCCAGGCGCTGGAAGAACAGCGGCCGCACCCGGTAGACGGTGGTGGAGTCGTTGATCTCCAGGATCACCGGAATCTTGCGGGCCCGCGCGATCATCACCGCGACGAACATGTAGAGCGAGTAGCGCTCGTAGATCAGGTCGACGTCCTTGTGCGCGTTCAGGTACTCGCGGATGCGCCAGCCGGCCACCGCGTTGTAGCCCAGCTCGGCCAGCTCGAACAGCGGCTCGGGCAGGCTGGTGACCCACTTCATCCAGGGCCGGGCCTGCTTGGTCGGGCTCAGCGCCTTCGGGCTGGCGTAGGGGTCGGCACCGGGCAGCGAGATGATGTCCACCGTCACGCCCTCGGCGCGCAGCGCATCGGTGATGCCGCGGATGTGCACGCCCTCGACCGCCTTGCCCTGGGTGCGATGGTGATAGAGGACGCGGCGCAGGAGGGGCTGGACAGCAGGCTTGTTCATGCAGGGATCGTCGATCGTCAAGGGTCGGAAACGCGGATAAACGCGACAAACGCGGGCCGGATCTTAAGCTGCCGGATCGACAATTCCTTGGCACGCAACGATGTTTCCGCGACACACCGCGGTACCTCGTCATTTCAGATTAAGCCGCTTCGGTACCACGGCCGGGGGTGCAGGCGTGTCGCCGTCATCCGGGCGCATTAGGATCGGACCTTTTGCACGAACCGTCGCCCGGATCATGAGTTTCGCGGTCTTCCTGCTCTATGTGTTCCTCAGCTTCTTCCGGCCGATCGAGCTGTTCGCGCCGGAAATGGCGCAGTACCGGCCGATGCTGGTGCTGTGGACGCTCGGCTTCGTGCTGGCCGCCAGCCGCGCCATCGTGCGCAAGGAGATCGCCGCGCGCGGCACCGACTTCAAGCTGCTGTTCGCCTTCATGGTGATGCTGGGCGTGTCGCTGGCGCTCAACGGCTGGGCCGGCGGCGCCTTCACCGCGATGAACGACTTCACCACCTCGTCGATGCTGTTCCTGCTGGTGGCGCTCAACGTGACCACGCTGCGCCGGCTCAAGCTCGCCTGCGCGGCGGTGGTGCTGTCGATGCTGGTGTCCGCCCTCTTCGGCATCCAGGCCTATCACACCGGTCTGTACGCCGATCAGCTGGTGCTGCGCCAGAGCTCGCCCCAGCTCGAGGAGGATCCGAGTCGAGCGCCCCCAGAGGCCGTGCCGGCCGTGCCGGCGCAGGACCAGACCGGCTGGTACCTCTGGCGGGTGCGCGGTCAGGGCTTCCTGAACGATCCGAACGACTTCTCCCAGGTGCTGGTGATGTGCCTGCCGCTGCTGTTCGTGCTGTGGCGCGAGCGCGCCTGGGTGCGCAACACGCTGCTGATCGTCGCGCCTGGCGCGGTCATGATGTACGCGATCGTTCTGAGCCAGTCGCGCGGCGCGCTGCTGGGCGTGGCCTCGCTGCTGTTCTTCATCGTGCGAGACTGGCTGGGCACCACCCGCACCGCGATTCTCGGCGGCCTGGGCGGCGTGCTCTTCCTGGGCGCCAGCGCGGTGGGCGGGCGCGGCTTCTCCTCGCAGGAGCAGTCCGCCGGCGAGCGCATCGAGGCCTGGGCGGTCGGACTGGAGCTGCTGAAGTGGCGTCCGATCTGGGGCGCGGGCTACGGCAACTTCACCGACCACCACCATCTGACCGCGCACAACTCCTTCGTGCTGTGCTTCGCCGAGCTCGGCCTGGTCGGCTATTTCCTGTGGATCGGCATGATCGTGCTGACCTTCAAGAGCCTGAGCGCGGCAGTCGAGACCCTGCCCCTGCGCAGCCCGCACCGGCAGATGGTGGTGCTGCTGCGCAATTCACTGGTGGGCTTCCTGGTCTGCGCCTGGTTCCTGTCGCGCACCTATCAGCCGGTCCTGTATTTCTTGCTGGCACTTTGTGTCGCAGCCTGGTGGTGCGCGAGCCACGCACCGGGCATGACCGACAAGGAGTCACCGAAATACGAAAAAATTCACACGATTCCCTGGGTTCGCAGCACCTTCATCATCATGTTCCTGACGATTGTTGCAATTCGTGGCTTTGTCTTCTCGCATCAACTCGGACGCGGCGGCTGATCGGCGCGCTGTTGGCGCGTCATCTAAGGGTGGCGCAGGGAGAACCGCAATCGCACGATGCTAGAGTTCGCCCCGATTGCCTTCGGCGAATCGTTTGCATTGCGCTTTAGTCAGACGCTGTCGACTCCATTTTTGATTCCTCCAAGACTCCGATGACGCTCGTCCATGTGCTTGTCGTGCTCCTGCTGCTGCTGTGCGCCGCGGTCGTGCTGTTCATCCGCCAGCGCAACATCCAGGAATGGCTGTTCAGCTACCTGAAGCAGGACTGGCGCGCCCCGGTGCCGCCGGGCACCACGAAGCATGTGATGTTCTGCTTCGTCGACCACTACGAGCCGATGTGGAAGCAGCCGGACTACGCCACCGAATGCCGCCGGGTGGCCCGCTGGCGTCAGGAGTACCCGGCGCTGTGCGACCAGTTCCGCGATGCCGACGGCCGTGGCCCGATCCACAGCTTCTTCTATCCGGAAGAGGAGTACCGCCCCGAGCATCTCGATGCCCTGGTGGAGATCTGCCGCATGGGCTACGGCGAGATCGAGATCCACCTGCACCATGACAAGGACACCGAGGCCGGCCTGCGCGAGAAGCTGCGCCGCTTCACCCGCATCCTGGTCGATCGCCATGACGCGCTGCCGGTCGATCCGGTGACGAAGCAGCCGCGCTGGGGCTTCATTCACGGCAACTGGGCGCTGGACAACTCGCACCCGCACGGCTTCGGCTGCGGCGTCAACAACGAGCTGATCGTGCTGCGCGAGGAAGGCTGCTACGTCGACTACACCTTCCCGGCCTCGCCGGACCCGTGCCAGACCTCGACGATCAACAAGATCTACTACGCCAAGGACGATCCCGAGCGCTGCAAGTCGCATGACACCGGCATGCGGGTGAAGGCCGGCGGCAAGCCCTGGGGCGACCTGATGCTGATCCAGGGCCCGCTGGGCTTCAAGTGGAACGACCGCAAGTTCGGCATCATCCCGCGCATCGAGAACTCCGACATCCGCACCAGCTGCCCGCCCACGCCCGACCGGGTGGACGCCTGGATCGAGACCGGCATCCATGTCGAGGGCAAGCCGGAGTGGATCTTCGTGAAGATCCACACCCACGGCACCCAGGAGCGCGACATGGACACGCTGCTGGGCGAGCCGATGCGCCGCTGCTACGAGCACCTGCATGCGAAGTACAACGACGGCCGCGAGTGGAAGCTGCACCATGTCAGCGCCCGCGAGATGTACAACATCGTCAAGGCAGCCGAGCAGGGCCTGCCCGGCGAGCCGGGCCAGTACCGCGATCTGGTCATCCCGCGCCCGGGCTACCGCCCGATGCCGGCGGGGAACTGAGCGGTGATCGAGCTGCTGCTGGCCATCGTCGCGATCGGAGGGGTCGTGGCGGTGGTCTACTCCTATGCCCTCTACCCGCTGGCCCTCTTTGTCGTCGGCGCGATCAGCCAGGGCCTGCGCGACGTCGCCTTCGTCTTTCGCAAGAGCGAGCGCCGGCTGGAGATGCAGCGCACGGCCGCCGGCACCGAGCCGGACTGGCCGCCGGTGGCCGTCGTCATCTCGGCCTACAACGAGGAACGCCACATCGTCTCGCGCATCGAGAACCTGCTGGCGCTCGACTATCCGGCCGACCGGCTGCGCGCCTACATCGGCTCGGACGGCAGCCGCGACCGCACCGCCGAGCTGATGCGCCGCTTCGCGCACGAGCCGCGCCTCGTCGCCCTGCCCTTCGAGCAGAACCGCGGCAAGGCCAGCGTGCTCAACGACCTGGTCTCGCGCACCACCGAGCCGATCGTCGTCTTCTCCGACGCCAACACCTACTTCGAGCGCGGCGCGCTGAAGAAGCTGGTCTCGCGCTTCGATGATCCGAAGGTGGGCGGCGTCACCGGCGAGCTGCGCCTGCTGGGCAACGCCGGCGGCGACAACCAGGACAGCCTGTACTGGCGCATCGAGCAGTTCCTGAAGTTCTTCGAGGCCCGCATCGGCGCGCTGCTGGGCGCCAACGGCGCGATCTACGCGATCCGCCGCGCGTTGTGGCAGCCGATCCGCCCGGACACCATCTGCGACGACTTCGTCATCGCGATGAACGTCTCGGCCGGCGGCCACCGGCTGGTCTACGAGCCCAAGGCCTGGGCCGAGGAAGACACGCCCGAGGCGATCGGCGAGGAGGTCAAGCGCCGCATCCGCATCGGCATCGGCAACTTCCAGGCGCTGGTGCGCCATCCGCAGTACCTGACGCGCACCTCGGCGGCGACCGCCTTCGCCTATGTGTCGCACAAGGTGCTGCGCTGGACCGCGCCGCACCTGCTGCTGCTGGCGCTGGCGGCGTCGGTCGCGCTGGCGGTGCAGACCGGATCGACCGGCTGGGCACTCTACGCGGCCGGGCAGGCGCTGGCCTATGCGGCGGCCTGGGCGGGATGGCAGATGAGCAGCCGCGGCGCGAAGCTGCCGACGCTGGTCAAGCTGGCGGCCTTCCTGTTTGCACTGAACTGGGCCTTCCTGGTCGCGTCCTGGCGCTACGCGACCGGCCGCTACGCCGGAAGCTGGGGCCGCACCAGCCGCTGAGCCGCGGAGAGCGGCTTCGACGAACAGAACAATCGTGTTTCTCTGCGGGAGCGAGATGTGTTGAGGGTAGGAATCATCGGCTGCGGCAAGATCGCCGACGGCCATGTCGAACAGATCCGCGCCATCGGCCGCGGCGAGGTGGTCGCGGTCTGCGACCGCGAGCCGCTGATGGCCGAGCAGCTGGCGGTGCGCATGAAGATCCCCGGCCGCTATGACGACGCGGCCGAGATGTTCGCCAAGGAGCGTCTGGACGTGGTGCACATCGCCACGCCGCCGGACTCGCACCTGTTCCTGGCGAAGATGGCCTTCGCGGCGGGCTGCCATGTGTTCATGGAGAAGCCCTTCGCGCTGACCGCGGCGCAGGCGCTCGAGATCCTGAAGCTGGCCCGCGAGGCCGGCCGCAAGGCAGGCGTCAACTACCTCTACAACTACGAGACCCCCGGTCTGGAGCTGGAGGCGCTGCTGCAGAAGGGCGAGCTGGGCGAAGTCGTCCACCTCGACACCAACTACGGCTACAACCTCTCGGGCGACTACGGCCTGGCGGTGATGACCGACCCCGGCCACTGGGTGCACCGGCTGCCGGGCAAGCTGTTCCACAACGTGCTCGACCACGTGCTGGCCAAGGTGGTGCCCTTCCTCGGCGACGAGATCGACACCCGCGTGCTGGCCTTCCGCCGCCGCGGCCCCACCGGCTCGGCCATCGTCGACGCGATGCCCGACGAGCTGCGCTTCATCCTGCGCAGCGGCGGCGTGACCGTCAGCGGCAACGTCAGCGCGCATGGCCGCCCGGTGCCGCACACGCTGAAGGTGGTCGGCACGACCGACTCGGTCGAGCTGGACTACACCGCGCGCACGCTGATCCGCGCCTCGCGCTGGGCCGCGCCCAGCGCGCTGGGCCGCCAGTTCATGGCCTGGACGCAGGCCAGGCAGCTTGCCGCCAACGGCCGGCGCAACATCGGGCGCTTCCGCAGGTACGAATTCCACTACTTCCAGTGCATGCGCGTGCTGCTGGAGCGCTTCTACGACGCGGTCGAGGGCCGGGGCGCCGACCCGATCCCGCCCGAGCAGATCCTGCGCGTGTGCCGCGTCATCGACCAGATCGTCGAGGGCGTCGACGCCTGCATGGCCGACCCGAAGAACTCCACCTCCGCCACGGAGGCCCGCGCATGAAGATCCTCCTCACCGGCGCCGGCGGTTTTCTCGGCAAGCAGATCACCCGCAGCCTGCTGATGGCAGGCCAGAACGACCTGCGGCTGCACTTCCGCAACCGCGCCCCGGCCGGCCTGATCGAGTCGCTGCAGAAGGAATTCCCGCAGGCCCGACTGGAAACCGCAGGCGCCAACCTGATCGCGCGCGGCTCCTTCGACGCGATGCTCGAGGGCGTGGACTGCGTGATCCATGCCGCCGCCGGCATGAAGGGCGCCGCGGCCGACATGTTCGCCAACACGGTGATGGGCAGCCGCAACGTCTTCGAGGCCTGCGGGCGCGTCGGCACGAAGCGCATCGTGCTGATCAGCTCCTTTGCGGTCTACAAGACCGACGCGATGAAGCCGGGCGACACGCTGGGCGAAGACACCCCGATCGAGCCTGTGGGCGTCGACAAGGGCCCCTACGGCTACGCCAAGACCCGCCAGGAGCACATGTTCCTGGACTTCGCCCGGCAGTACGGCTTCGAGACGGTGATCCTGCGCCCGGGCGTGATCTACGGCCCCGGCGGCGGCGCGCTGTCGCCGCGCGTCGGCCTGAAGGCGATGGGCTTGTTCGCCAGCCTGGGCAACGGCGCGCTGCTGCCGCTGACCTATGTCGAGAACTGCGCCGATGCGGTCGCCCGCGCCACGGTGCACGCGCCCAGCGGCAGCGCCTTCGCGGTGGTCGACGACCAGATCCCGACCTGCCGCCAGTACCTCGACGGCTACCTGAAGAACGTGCAGAAGATGCGCGTCGTCACGCTGCCCTTCAGCCTGTTCCTGTGGGTGTCGGGCAAGCTGGTGGCCTACAACCGCAAGTCCAAGGGCCAGATGCCGGCCGTCTTCACGCCCTATGTCGTGAAGTCGATGTACACGCCGATCCGCTACAGCAACGACGGTCTGAAGAAGATCGGCTGGACGCAGCGCGTGCCCACGCCCGAAGGCCTGAGCCGCACCTATGCGTGGCTGAAGGCTCAGCTGCCGCGCTGATCCGGATCCGGCGTCACGCGGGTTGAAGCGGCGGCCGCAGCGGCCGCGCGCAGCTTGTCCTTCTTGCTCATGCGCCGGCCCTTGATGCCGCCGGCGGCCTGATCCGGCGTGGCCGTCTCGGTGGGTTCATAGCCGGGGAGCTGCTCGCGCGGCACGCGCCGGCCCTGGCGCTTCTCGATCAGACGGAAATGCGCCTCGGTCGCGGCGCTGACGAAGCTCACCGCGGTGCCGCTCAGGCCGGCGCGGCCGGTGCGGCCGATGCGGTGGGTGTAGTCGTCGGTCGAGCGCGGCAGGTCGAAGTTGACCACCGCCGGCAGCGCCGGGATGTCGATGCCGCGTGCGGCCAGGTCGGTCACCACCAGCACCCGGATGCGCCCGGCGCGGAAGGCCGCGAGCACGTCGGCGCGGGTGCCCTGGCTCAGCTCGCCGTGCAGCGCATGCGCGGGCACGCCCTCGCGGCCGAGCTTGTGCGCGACCAGCTCGGTGGCATGGCGGGTGGCGACGAAGACCAGCACCCGGTCCCAGCCGTGCGTCTTGAGCAGGTGGCGCAGCACGCCGGTGCGCCGGCCGGCGTCCAGCGCGATGGCGCGCTCGTGGATGTCGGGATGGCCAGACGCCGTGCCCTCGCCGGCCTCGCCCGCGACCGGGCCGCCCGGCGCGATGTCGATGCGCACCGGCACGCGCAGCAGCGCATCGGCCAGCGACTGCACCGCCTCGGGGAAGGTCGCCGAGAACAGCAGGTTCTGCCGGCGCGCCGGCAGCAGCGCCAGCACGCGCGTCAGCTCGTCGGCGAAGCCCAGGTCAAGCAGCCGGTCGGCCTCGTCGAGCACCAGCGTGCGCACATGGTCGAGCCGGATCGCGTTGTGATCGACCAGATCGAGCAGCCGGCCCGGCGTGGCCACCACCAGCTCGGTGCCGCCGCGCAAGGCCATCATCTGCGGATTGATCGACACGCCGCCGAACAGCACCGACACCCGCGGCGGGTCCGGCATCAGCCGCGCCAGATCGCGCAGCAGCTCGCCGGTCTGCATCGCCAGCTCGCGGGTCGGCACCAGCACCAGCCCGTGCGGCGCGCGCGGCCAGGCGCGGGTGGCGGCCAGATCGGCCTGCAGCAGCGCCAGCGCGAAGGCCAGCGTCTTGCCCGATCCGGTCGGCGCCGAGACCTGCAGGTCCGCGCCCGAGAGCGCCGCCGGCACCGCCTGCGCCTGCACCGGCATCGGGGCCGCGAAGCCGAGTTCGCGCAGCGCACGCTGCAGGGGCGGCTTCAGGCCGAGGGAATCAAATGACATGGGCAGTCCAGCAAGGGGCGCGACAGGGGGACGGGATTGTCGCAGCCTGCGGGTGCATCGACACGCGCAAGCGCCACGGCCCCGTCATGCCCGCATCTCCCCTCGTCATGCCCACATCTCCCCTCGTCATGCCCGCGCAGGTGGGCACCCACGAGAAAGCACGGCAGCGGCATGCGTGGGCCCTCGCCTGCGCGAGGGTGACGAATCGGCGGCCGGGCCCTCGCCTGCGCGAGGGTGACGGATTGGCAGCTGGGCCCTCGCCTGCGCGAGGGTGACGGATTGGCGGCCGGCCCCTGAGCGTGCTCACCGCCCCCGAGCGCGCTGATAGAACGCGCTGCACGTCCTGTAAAGCGCGCCGATCGAGGCGTGTTCGCTCACCCAGTCGCAGGCGGCCTGGCCCAGGCGCTCGCGCAGCGCGGCGTCGGCCAGCAGCCGCTCCAGCGCGGCCTGCAGCGGCTCGCCCTGGTCGGGCGGCACCAGCAGGCCGGTCTCGCCGTCGCGCACGATCTCGGGGTTGCCGCCCACCGCGGTGGCGACGATCGCCAGCCGGGTCGCGCAGGCCTCCAGCAGCGCGATCGACAGGCCCTCGGTCAACGAGGGCATCGCGAAGATGTCGAAGCCCGGCGTCAGGTCGGCCACGTCCTTGCGCTGGCCGGTGAAGACCACCCGCGCGGCCACGCCCGCGGCCTCGGCCTGCGCGCGCAGCTCGGCCTCCAGCGGGCCGGAGCCCACCAGCGCCAGATGCAGCGAGGGATGGCGCTTGAGCAGCGCCGGCATCAGCGCGATCAGCAGCCGGTGGTTCTTCAGCGCCACCTGGCGGCCGACCGCGCCGATCAGCAGCGCGTCCTCGGGCACGCCCAGGCGCTCGCGGGCAATGCGGCGGCGCTCAAGCGTCCAGCGGAAGCGCTCGACCGGAATCCCGTTGAGCACCGTGGTGGCGCGCTCGGCCGGCACCAGGCCGTCGCCGACATAACGGCCATGCACCTGCGAGCCCACCATCGCCACGCCGCGGGTGTGCTTGAGCGACCACATGAAGTACTGGCGCAGCCGCTTCTCGCGCTCCAGCCGGAAGCCCATGTCGTGCAGGCTGCAGACCTGCACCGGGCCGCCGAGCATCGTGCGGATCGCCGCGGCGGCGTGGTAGTTGGGCACGAAGTTGTGGGCATGCACCAGCTCGATGTTGCGCCAGGCCATGGCACGGCGCAGCCGCAGGATCAGCCCGATGTCGAGGCCGTCGCGCTTGTGGCCGACGATCACCTCGACGCCAGCGGCCTCCAGCTCGGGCTTGAGGCCCTCGGTGGCCAGCAGGCTGAAGACGCAGACCGTGTCGCCGCGGCGCTTCTGCTCGATCGCCAGATCGGTGACCACCCGTTCAAGTCCGCCGAACTCGAGCGAGTCGACGATGTGCATCAGCCTCATGAAATCCTGTCCTCTCCCTGTGCCAGGGGGTGCTTGTGGCGCGGGATGTTAGCGCAGCACTGCGGCAAGATCGGGGTTCGACAGGAGACCGTCCGCATGCCCTTGCCCGCCCCCCGACTGCTCGGCCTCGGCCTGATCAGCCTGACCCTGCACGGCCTGCCGCAGGCCCAGACCGTGCGCGTGCCCACCGAGCACAGCGGCCAGCCCGCCGCCGGCTGGCCCAGCGCCGAGTCCGGCCGCTTTCTCGACAGCGCGCCCGCGCCGGTGGCCACGCCGGACACGCCGAAGACGCCGGTCGCGGCGGCCAGCGCGGCTGCTGCTGCACCGCAACAGGACGGCCCCTGGCCGCCGCCGGTGTCCGAGCCGGCCAGCGCCGACGGCTGCAGCACCGCGCTCACCGGCAGCGGGCGCACCTTCCATGTCGGCCCGGGCCAGACCTTCACCGAGCTCGACGAGGTGCCCTGGCTGTCGCTGCAGGCCGGCGACGTGGTCAACATCCATCACCGCCCCGAGCCCTACCGCACCAAGATCGGCCTGCGCGCACAAGGCCGCGCCGACGCGCCGGTGGTGCTCAACGGCGTCACCGACGCGCAGTGCCGCCGCCCGGTCATCAGCGGCGAGAACGCCACCACCGCCCGCGACGCCGCCGCCAGCGGCTTCTTCAGCAAGCAGTACAGCGAGCCCTACGGCCTGATCTTCATCTACAAGTCGCGCGAGCAGGCCTGGGGCAGCCGGCCGCGCCACATCCGCATCCAGAACCTGAAGCTCACCGGCGCGCACAAGGACCGGCGCTACACCGGCATGGACGGCCAGAGCGGGCGCTACGTCGCCGGCGCCGCAGCGATCTACGCCATCGTGGTCGAGGACCTGACGGTCGAGAACTGCGAGATCACCGGCAACGGCAACGGCATCTTCGTCAACAGCCGCTCCGACGAGGAATCCAGCCGCAATGTCTTCATCCGCCACAACCGCATCTGGAACAACGGCAACGTCGGCAGCTGGCTGGAGCACAACCTCTATGTGCAGACCGCGCGCGCGCTCTACGAGGGCAACGACATCGGCCAGCTGATTCCCGGCGCACGCGGCTCCTCGCTGAAGGACCGCTCCAGCGGCACGGTGGTGCGCTTCAACCGCATCACTGCGGCGGCGCGTGCGCTCGATCTGGTCGAGATCGAGGGCGGCGTGCGCCCGGTGCGCGAGGACCGCCACTATCCGGACGCCTGGGTCTACGGCAACCTGATCCTGAACGACCTGTCGCTGCCGGGCTCGGGTTCGGTCAAGCTGATCCACTGGGGCGGCGACAACGACGAGCGCCATTTCCGCAACGGCACGCTGCATTTCTTCCACAACACCGTGATCCACAGCGGCACCCAGCAGCAGGCCTGGTACATGGCGCTGTTCGACATGCCCGGCGCCCGCCAGACGGTGCGCGCCACCGGCAATCTGATCGTCAATCTGGGCAGCACCCAGATGCGGGTCGGCCACCAGGCCGGCACGGTCGAGTTTGCCGGCAGCAACTGGATCTCGCGCGACTGGGCCCAGGCCGGCCCGGACTCGGTCGTGCGGGTGCGCACCAGCGGCGCGCAGCTGTTCGAAGGCCCGCCGCCGGCGATCAGTCCGACCAGCGGCCGGATGCGCACGCCGCTGGCACGTCTCGATCAGCCCGCCGGCGATCTGCCGACCGACTCGGCCGGTCAGCCGCTGCGCCTGAGCCACCAGATCGGGGAGGAACGCGGTCTGACCAGACGCCCGGTGCGCGGCCGCGGCCCCGATCTGGGCGCGGTCGAACAGCCTTGAATATCAGGAACAGGCTGATCTGAACAATTCATCTCAGCCGAAGCCGGAAATATTCCGCATCGTCGATCGAATGAATTGCGGGGTATTTCCGGCCAGTTGTAATCACGCGGCCAGAACCCGTACACGAAAAACCCGGGAGGACCCCGCCCCGCCCCCCGAAACAGACGTTCGCCCCGGACAGCGCCGGGTGCGCATTGCATCACACCCGCCCGAACCGAGCTGAAAACACGTCTCCGACGCTGAAAAACCCGCGCACAAGGGATTTTCCTGATTTCTCATTACCGGCCACCCCTGTTTCAGGGCGCCGAAGTTACACACCACGCAACTTGCTTACCGGCAGCCCCTGGCGGCCTGCCTACCTTTCGCTCCGTGAATTTCGCCCGGCACTGAACCCCCGCATCCAGATGCCGACATCCATCAGGGGGAAATGACAGTTTTTCAGATCAGGAGATTCTGTCGTCTTCTCCGGCTCATTTCCGGCTCGAAAGGTTGTCTCCATGTTTCATTCCGCCTTCGCCCCTGCGAATTTCGCATCCCGGGGCCTGCTGACCGGCCTGGCCGGACTGGCGGCAGGCAGCGCAGTTCTGGTCCTGGCGGCCGCGCCAGCCCAGGCGCAGACACAGACCCTGGTCGTGTCCAGCCGTGCCGGGGCGGCCAGCACGCTGACGCGCACCATTTCCGCGCCGCCCGGCGTGCTGGCCACCGGCAGCACCCGCAGCACGGTGGCCGCCGCGGCGCTGGGCCTGACGCCCTGTCAGCCCTCGGGCAAGGGCCGGGACTTTCCGGTCGGACCGGGGCTGGCCTACACCGCGCTCGACCAGGTGCCCTGGGAAAGCCTGAAGGCGGGCGACACGGTGCGCATCCACCCCTCCAGCACGCCCTATCGGGGCAAGTTCGCGATCGTCGCGCAGGGCACGGCGGACGCGCCGGTGCGCATCTGCGGCGTGCGCGGCACCGACGGCACACGCCCGGTCATCGACGCCGATGGCGCCACCACCCGGGCCGCGCTCTCCGGCCTCTACGGCTCGAGCACCTACGCCCGCGACATTCACCAGGACCGCAGCCTCATCGTCATCAAGTCGGACCCAGCCCAGGGCTGGACCGCCTACCCGCGCCACATCCGCATCGACGGCCTGAAGATCACCGGTGCCCATCCGAGCCGCAGCTTCCGCAATGCCGCCGGCGCGGTGCGCAGCTATCTGCCCTTCGGGGCCTGCGTCTGGGTCGAGCGCGGGCACAACATCTCGATCGTCGACAACGAGATCACCGACTGCCAGATGGGCGTGTTCAGCAAGTCGACCGACGACGGCGACTTCGCGGTGACGCGCAATCTGTACATCGCCGGCAACCGCTTCGCCGGCCACGGCATCGTCGGCAACGTGCACCAGCACAGCACCTACACCCAGAGCATCGGCACGGTGATCGAGTTCAACCGCTACGAGCCGCTGCGCCCGGGCGCGCTGGGCAACGGCGTCAAGGACCGCTCGGCCGGCACGGTGGTGCGCCACAACCGCATCGAGGAAGGCTCGCACGCGATCGATCTGGTCGAGGCCGAAGATTTCCCGCTCACCGCGATGGCCACGCCCGCCTACCGCAACACCTTCGTCTACGGCAACCAGATCATCAAGACCGGCGACACCGGCAGCGTCATCACCTACGGCGGCGACCATTTCGGCAGCCAGGCCGGCGCGACCTGGGGCGAGCCGATCTTCCGCAAGGGCACGCTGCACTTCTTCCACAACACGCTGATGCTCAAGGGCACGGCGGCCTGGGTGTTCCGCATCGCCACCACCGAGGAGAAGGTCGAGGCCTGGAACAACGTCATCCACTTCGCCCCGAGCATCCGCGAGAAGAACATGCGCATGGACCGCGAGGTGGCCGCACCGTGGATCGGCGGGGGCATCGTCAACCTCGGGCGCAACTGGATCAGCAGCGGCTGGCAGGACTCGGACCTCTGGCACAAGGTGCGCGGCCAGCTCAATCTGGTGGAGCCGCAACTCGGCGACACGACGCTGCCCTTCGATGCCACCTCCTTCCGCCCGGTGGCCGGCTCAGCGCTGATCGATGCGGGCAAGCGCAGCACCGCCTCCCCGGTCAACCTGGTGCTGAGCCATCAGATCGACACGCTTGGGCTGCCACAGCTGCGACGCATGAGTGGCCTGACCGACGATCTTGGCGCGGTCGAGCGATGAGCCTGCGATGAGCTTCCGCCGAGCCGCTGGCGGGGCTGCGGCGCTGCCCGCCCCCCACCAGCGGCCGATCAGTTGCAACCTCATGTAGGGGCACCCGCCCGCAGGTCGTACCGGCATGAAGCGGACAGGCCACCCCAGGGACGCGGCGGCTCGCCGCACACTTCAAGATACTTCACACGACCGACATGATGTCCGTGAAACAATTCACGAATAAATTGATTTGATGCGCAGGCAAATCACATCAATGTTTCACTAATTCCCTTTTTACACCCCCCGTTCGCGGGGGGTGTCATTTTGTGCATGACAGTTACATGCACGGGAAATGCTTACCCTGCTCGACCCGGCCGTCCCTATCGTCGCGGACCTGCGGCGCCGACGTCTCGTCGGCGAGGACGATCCACGACAACGAACACTGAAACAGGCAAACGGCCCATGGACAGCATGATGGACAAGACTCGGGCGCGGCGCGTGCGCATGCTCTGGGCAAGCACCGCCCTGGCGCTGGGCGCGGCCCTGGCTGGCTGCAGTGGTGGCAGCGAAGACACCAGCTCGGGCGGCACCACGCCGAGCCCCTCGCCCGCGCCGACCCCGACGCCGCCAGTCGAGACCCTGGCGCTGGGCGCCTGCGAAGCCTCCGGCAAAGGCACCGACTACCAGGTTGGTCCGGGCAAGACTTACACCGCGCTCGACCAGGTGCCCTGGGAGAGCCTGAAGGCCGGCGACACCGTCCGCATCTTCTATTCCTCGACGCCGTACAAGGGCAAGTTCCTGGTCGCGGCCCAGGGCACGCAGACCGCGCCGGTGCGCATCTGCGGCGTGCGCGGCCCGAACAACGAGCGCCCGATCATCGAGGGCAATGGCGCCACCACCCGCAGCGCGCTGCTCAACGCCTACGGCAACACCGCCGAGACGCAGGACATCCACCAGACCCGCAGCGTCATCGTCGTCAAGGCGCTGGCCAACGGCACCTACACCGACTACCCGACCTGGATCCAGATCGACGGCCTGAACATCCGCGCCGCCCATCCGAGCTACACCTTCACCGACGCGTCCGGAGCCACGAAGAACTACGTGCAGTTCGGCGCCTGCGTCTGGATCGACCGCGGCCAGAACATCCTGATCGCCGACAACGAGATCAGCGACTGCCAGATGGCCATCTTCAGCCGCTCGACCGATGATGGCGACTTCATGGTCACGAAGAACGTCCGCATCGCCGGCAACTACCTGTGGGGCCACGGCATCGCCGGCAGCGACCGCGAGCACACCACCTACACCCAGAGCGTCGGGCTGGTGATCGAGTTCAACCGCTACGGGCCGCTGCGCACCGGCGCGCTGGGCAACGCGGTCAAGGACCGCTCGGCCGGGCTGGTGGTGCGCTACAACCGCATCGAGGGCGGCGCGCGCTCGATCGACATGGTCGAGGCCGAGGACTTCCCCGTCACCGCGACCGCGCTGGCGGCCTACCGCAGCACCTTCGTCTACGGCAACCAGTTCAAGAAGAACGGCGACGACGGCAGCTTCTTCCACTACGGCGGCGACCACTTCGGTGCCCCGGCTGGCGCGAACTGGGGCGAGTCGCTGTTCCGTCAGGGGGTGCTGTACTTCTTCAACAACACCGTGCACGGCACCGGCGCGAACGCGCGCCTCTTCCAGATCTCGACGACGCTGGAACGGGTCGAGGCCTGGAACAACGTGTTCTGGTTCGACGCCTCGGTGACCTCGCTGAACCTGCGCCAGGCCGAGAACGACTCGCTCTCCACCAGCTACACGCCCGACGGCATCCTGAACTTGGGCGTGAACTGGATCCGCAGCGACTGGACCGACACCGACGTGTGGCACACGCTCAAGGGCCAGGTCATCGGCACCACCAACCTGCTGACCGGCAGCAGCGCGCCCTTCGACACCAGCAGCTTCGTGCCCAACGCCTCGAGCACGATCATCGATGCCGGCCAGGCCGGGCCGAGCGCGGCCAGCGCCTACGGCGTGAACTACCAGCTCGACAGCAGCTACGCGCCGGTGGCGCGCACCGTCAAGGGCGCTGCGATCGACCTGGGCGCCACCGAGCGCTGAAGCCCGGCGGGCGGGGCGGCGCTCACAGCCCTTCGGCCGCCAGCAGATCGCGCACGGTGGCCAGCTGGCGGCGCGACACCGCCAGCCACTCGTCGGTGGCGGCGATGCGCACCGCCCAGACCTCGCTGGCCTCGGCCTCGCCGCGATCGTCGCTCCAGCGCCGCCGCTCCAGCGCCGCCACCGCATCCAGCGCCACCAGCGCGTTGCGGTGAATACGCAGGAAGCGGCGTCCCAGCCGCTCCTCCAGCTCGGCCAGCGACTCGTCGAGCAGCAGCGTGCGGTGGGCGGTGCGCAGCGTCACGTATTTCTGCTCGGCCTTCAGGTAGAGCACCTCGGTCAGCGGCACCCGCAGCAGCTCGCCGCGCTCATGCACCACGATGACCGGCACCACGGGCGCGGGCTCGGCCAGCGGCGCCGGTGCGGTCGCCGTCCCGCCGCCGCCCAGACGCTGTGCCACCCGCGCCAGCGCCTCCTGCAGCCGCAGCCGGCGCACCGGCTTGGTCAGGTAGTCGACCGCCTCGACCTCGAAGGCCGCCAGCGCGTGCTCGGCATGCGCCGTCACGAAGATGACCCGCGGCGGCTGCGGCATCGCGCGCAGCCGCGCCGCCAGCGTCAGCCCGTCCATGCCGGGCATGCGGATGTCGAGCAGCACCACATCGGCGGCATGCAGCGCCAGCCAGTGCAGCGCCGCGGCCGCGGTGGCCGCCTCGCCGACCACCTGGGCGGCCGGATCGACGCAGTCGGCCAGCAGGGTGCGCAGCCGCAGCCGCGACAGCTCCTCGTCATCGACCAGCAGCACCCGCAGCGGCGTCGTCATGTCCATCTCTGCAGCCCCTCCTTCAGTCCGGCTCAGTCCGGCAGCGCGATGGCGACGCGCACCCGGAAACGCCCGCCATCGATCGCGCCCGCCTCGAAGCGCACGCCCAGGTCATGCAGCAGCATCAGCCGCTCGCGCACATTGCGCAGCGCCATGCCGTGGCCGCGGCGCGGGCGACCCTCGCCCAGCGGATTGGTGACCGTCAGCAGCGCCATGCCGTGGCGCACGCCAGTGCGGATGACGATCTCGCCACCCTCGGTCGAGGGCTCGATGCCGTGCTTGACCGCGTTCTCCACCAGCGGCTGCAACATCAGCGCCGGCACGCGCGCCCGAGCCGCCTGCGCATCGAGCTGCCAGCGCACCCGCAGCCGCGCGCCGAAGCGCACCTGCTCGATGGCCAGGTAGCGCTGCGCCAGCTCGATCTCCTGACCGAGCGTGACCGGCGCATCGGCGCTGGCCAGCGCGGCGCGGAACAGCTCGGACAGGTCTTCGAGCACCGCCTCGGCGCGCGCCGGGTCGATCTGCACCAGGGTGATGGCGCTGTTGAGCGCGTTGAACAGGAAATGCGGCCGGATGCGCGACTGCAGCTCGGCCAGCCGCGCCTGGGTGCCGGCGGGCAGATTGAGGCGCTCGCGCAGGCACAGCACCTGCCAGACCGCCACCGCCAGCGCCACACCACTCAGCGCAGCAGACAGTGCGGTCAGCGCGCCCGGCTCGACCTGCTCGAGCCAGCGCAGCTCTGCCCAGGCCCCCAGCGCGCACAGCAGGCCGATCAGCCCCATCAGCACGGCGGCCGGCATCGGCGCCAGGCGCGCCAGCCGCGGCCGCAGCGCACAGCCCGCCAGCAGCCAGACCAGCGTGGCCGGCAGCACCGCCACCACCAGCACCGACAGCTCGCCCAGCAGTCCGGCCAGATCGCCGCCCCGCAGCCCCAGGCCCAGCGCCAGCACGCCGTGCACGAACAGCACGGTGCGCAGCACCAGCCCGCCCTGGCACAGCACCGGCACGGAACGGGGCGGCAGACCGGCGGATTCACCGGCACTGGCAGACGGGGACGGACTCACGGGCGCGCGCTCTCTACAATCTGCGCCATTGTCGCCCGGCCGGCCCGCTTGCGCGGGGCTGCCGGGCGTTTCTGCCACTTCCGGTCGATCTCCGCCCGGACTCCCGACTGCCCCTCCGATGAGCCATCCCGCCTCCGACAACCAGCTCGACAAGAAGGCCCAGGCCTGGTCCGCCCTGTTCTCCGAACCGATGAGCGAGCTGGTCAAGCGCTACACCTCCAGCGTCTTCTTCGACAAGCGCCTGTGGCGCGCCGACATCGCCGGCAGCCTGGCCCACGCCGAGATGCTGGCCGCGCAGGGCATCATCAGCGCGGCCGACCTGGCCGACATCGAGCGCGGCATGGCGCAGATCCGCGCCGAGATCGAGGCCGGCAGCTTCGAGTGGAAGCTCGACCTGGAGGACGTGCACCTCAACATCGAGGCGCGCCTGACCACGCTGGTGGGCGATGCGGGCAAGCGCCTGCACACCGGCCGCAGCCGCAACGACCAGGTCGCCACCGACGTGCGCCTGTGGCTGCGCGACGAGATCGACGCCACCGCCGTGCTGCTGGCCGACATGCAGCGCGCCCTCGTCTCGGTCGCCGAGAAGAACGTCGACACCATCCTGCCGGGCTTCACCCACCTGCAGGTCGCGCAGCCGGTGAGCTTCGCGCACCACCTGCTGGCCTATGTCGAGATGTTCGCCCGCGACGCCGAGCGCCTGGCCGATCTGCGCCGCCGCGTGAACCGCCTGCCGCTGGGCTCGGCCGCGCTGGCCGGCACCAGCTATCCGCTCGACCGCGAGCGCGTGGCGCGCACGCTGGGCTTCGAGGGCGTGTGCCAGAACAGCCTGGACGCCGTCTCCGACCGCGACTTCGCCATCGAATACACCGCGTTTGCCTCGCTGGTGATGATCCACGTCTCGCGCCTGGCCGAGGAAATCGTGGTCTGGATGAGCCAGAACTTCGGCTTCATCAACCTCTCGGACCGCTACTGCACCGGCTCGAGCATCATGCCGCAGAAGCGCAACCCGGACGTGGCGGAACTCGCGCGCGGCAAGTCGGGCCGCGTCATCGGCCACCTGATGGGCCTGATCACGCTGATGAAGGGCCAGCCGCTGGCCTACAACAAGGACAACCAGGAAGACAAGGAGCCGCTGTTCGACACGGTGGACACCGTCAACGACACGCTGCGCATCATGGCCGAGATGATCGGCGGCGAGGTCGCGGCCGACGGCTCGCGCTCGGGCGGCCTGACGGTCAGGAAGGACGCGATGGAGCGTGCCGCGCTGCGCGGCTACGCCACCGCCACCGATCTGGCCGACTACCTGGTCAAGAAGGGCCTGCCCTTCCGCGACGCGCACGAGGTGGTGGCGCACGCGGTCAAGGACGCCATCGCGCTGGGCCAAGACCTGGCCGAGCTGCCGCTGGAGACGCTGCAGGGCTACGACGCGCGCATCACCGCCGACGTGGCCGAGGCGCTGACGCTGGCGGGCTCGCTCAACGCGCGCTCGACGCTGGGCGGCACCGCGCCGGTCCAGGTGCGCGCGCAGATCGCCCGCCACCACGCCCGCCTGGGCTGAGCGCCCGCCATGAGCTCGCCCGCCGACAACCCCTGCCTCACCTGCGGCGCCTGCTGCGCCAGCTTCCGGGTCGACTTCTCGCCCGAGGAGCTGCAGTCGCGCGGCGGCTGCGTGCCCGACGGCCTGGCGGTCGAGCTGGGCGACACGCTGGCGCGCATGCGCGGCACCGACCACGCCCGGCCGCGCTGCGCCGCGCTGGTCGGCACCGTCGGAGAAAAAGCCGGCTGCGGCATCTACGAGTGGCGCCCCGGCCCCTGCCGCGAGTTCGGCATGCTCGCGCCGCTGGGCCGCGGCGACGAGGCCTGCGCGCGCGCCCGGCTGCGCCATGGGCTGACGCCGCTGGACTGAGCAAGACCGACCGGATCAGCTTCCCGCGCGCTTGACCGTGCGGCCGCGCTGCTGCAGCCAGTCGATCACCTTCGCGACATGGTCGCCCTGGATCTCGACCACACCGTCCTTGACGGTGCCGCCGCTGCCACACGCCGCCTTCAGCGCCTTGGCCAGCGCCGTCAGCGGCTCGCCCGCCAGCCCCAGTCCTCGCACCACGGTGACCGTCTTGCCGCCCCGGCCCTGCTTCTCCCGACTGACCTTGACCACGCCGTCGGGCGTTCCCGAGACGAGCTCCGCGCGGCAGAGGCACTGCAGCATCGGCTGGCGACAATCCGGGCAGACGCGGCCGGAATCGGTGGAGTAGACAAGGCGGGAATCGGCAGGCATGAAGGATCAGGCAGAAAAGTCGCGGCGGTCGAGGATCGAGATTAGCACCGCCATTCAGTCCATGCGCCACGCCGGCAGCCGCCAGTCCAGCGCCACCGCCAGCCAGCGCAGCACGATGGTGACCGCCGCCGAGCCCAGCAGCGCCGCGTCGGCCGACCAGTCCAGCCACTGCGCGGCCAGCACCAGCGCCCAGCCGCCGATGAAGACGCACAGCGCGTAGGGGCGGTGGTCGCGCAGCGTCGCCGGGATCTGGTTGCAGACCATGTCGCGCAACACGCCGCCGAAGACCGCGGTGATCACGCCCATCAGCACCGCGATCAGCGCCGGCATCTGCACCGACAGCGCAATCTGCGTGCCGGCGGCGCCGAACAGGCCCAGGCCCAGCGTGTCGGGCCAGAACATCGCCCGCTCGGTCAGGCGCAGGTGGCGGGCGCGGATCACCACCATCGCGCCGATGCACAGCCCGAACACCGCCGCGACCTGGGTGCTGTGCTCGACCCAGAAGAAGGGCCGGCGGTCGAGCAGCACGTCGCGCAGCGTGCCGCCGCCGAAGGCGGTCAGGAAGGCGGCGACCACCACGCCGACCGCATCGAGCCGGCGCCGCGCCGCCTCGATCGCGCCCGAGAGCGCAAACGCCAGCGTGGCCACCAGCTCGACTGGCCCGACCAGGCCGGACAGCAGGTCCAGGGCCTGCGGCAGCAGCAGCGAGGACTCGGTGCTCATGCCAGGAACAGCGCCGGGTCGACTATCGCGCGGTTCAGGCTGATCGACCAGTGCAGATGCGGCCCGGTCACCCGGCCGGTGGCGCCGACATCGGCCACCCGCTCGCCGCTGCGCACCCGGTCGCCGGGGCGCACCTGCTCAGCCGAGAGGTGGCAGAACATCGACAGCAGGCCGCCGCCGTGGTCGAGCCAGACAGTGCGGCCATTGAAGAAATAGTCGGCGACATCGACCACCTCGCCGTCCAGCGGCGCCATCACCGGCGTGCCGATCGGCGCGGCGATGTCCATGCCGCTGTGCGGATTGCGCGGCTGGCCGTTGAAGACCCGGCGCAGGCCGAAGGAGCCCGAACGCGGCCCGGCCGTGGGCACGCGCATGCGCAGCGTGGCGGGCAGCGGTCGGCTGAAGCGGGCGACGATCTGCGCCTGGCGCTCGCGTTCGCGCTCGTGGCGGGCGAGGTTCTCGGGCGAGAGCTCGACATGGCGCGGCGCCACCGACAGGCGCTGCTCGGCGTAGCGGTGCGTAGCGATGCGGTAGGGCAGCCGCTCGGGCGGGCGATCGTCGCGGCGCACGACGATCTCGCCGGCACCGGGCGCGGCCGCCAGCGCCAGGCCGAGCACCGCCGTCCACGCGATCGGGTCGCCGACGACCAGCAGCGGCACGCCCTCATGCTCGGCGCGCGGCTCCTGCGCGGCAGGACCGATCGGGATCAGCACCACGCCGCCGGGCACCGCACGCTCCTGCGGCAGCTCCAGCGCCGCCACCGGCTGCGCGCGCGCGCCGGTCCAGCCCAGCGCCAGGCCGGCGCCGCCGCCGAGCGCCAGGCGCAGCCATTCGCGGCGGGCGCTCATGCCGCCCCTCCCGGCGCCCGGCGGCGCGCGGCCATCTCGGCGCCGATGCCGGCCAGCGTCGCGGCGGCGGCGGGCTGCGCGTCGATCCCGGCGCGGGCCTGCGGATAGGCGCGGCCCTCCTCCGCCGCGATGTGAGCGGCGTAGAGCGCAGCCCAGGCCTGGCGCTCGGCCTCAAGCGGAAAGTCGCGGCCCGGGCCGTCCCCGTCGGACGCCTCGCGCCAGGCCCGCAGCGGCTCGCGCAGACGCGCCCACAGCAGCTCCATGCGGCGGTGCTCGGCCTCGAGCGTGTCGGCCAGCGCCAGTGCCTCCGCCGCGCCCGAGGCACGCAGCCGCGGCAGCACATGGCGCTCCTCGTCCTGATGGTGATGCGGTGCGGCCAGGTCGAAGTAGCGCAGCACGTCGGCGGCGGCCGAGCGCGAGGCCGCGTCATGGCCCTGCGCGCGCACATGCGCGACCAGGCGCTCGAACAGCGCCAGCGTGCGCTCGACCCGCTCGTGGCAGGCGGCAAGCATCTCGAAGGGCTGCTCGAAGCCGATCGCGGGGGAATGGAAGCCGGGAAGCGTCATGGGCATGAGGAGAAAGATGGATCTTCTTCAGCGGCAGCAGATGGTCGAGCGCCATCGCGGCCTGCACACCCGCCGCTTCAGGCCGCCAGCGCCGGCCGGCACTGCGGCGTGCGCGGATCGCGCAGGCGCTCGAGCAGGCGGTCGACATCGAGCACCGGCTCGCCGTGGGCGCCGCGCTCCTGGCAGACCAGCGTCGCGAAGTCCGGCGCCCAGTCGGCCAGCCGACCGATCTGCTCGCGCCGCACCGCCACCCGCAGGCCGACCTCGATGCCGGCGGCCTGCAGGTCGCGCACCAGCAGCGGCAGCCGCGAGCCCACCGGCCGCTGCCGCCAGATCGCGCCGGGCTCGGGCGCGCCGGTCTCCAGATCGATCAGCAGCGCACGCACCCGCTGCTGCCGGGCCAGCGAGGCCAGCGCCTCGAGCCGGTCGACCGCACCGGCCTGCGGCGCGCCGGCCAGCAGCGGCAGCGCCAGCACCGGCATCAGCAGCGGCTGGCCCGCCTCGGGCCGTGCGGCGGCGATCAGCCGCAGCAGCGGCACCGCGCCGGCCCCCTCGCCCAGCGGCACCGCGATGCGGTCGACGCCGGCATCGCGCAGCGGCTGCAGACGGGCCTGCAGCGCCGACGGCCCCGCCAGCGCCGGCAGGGCCGCATCGATGACGATGCCGTCGGCCTGGTTGCGCACCTGGGCGCAGATCGCCCGCACCCGCTCGGGCGGTGCCGTCTGCAGATCCAGCCCCAGGGCCCCTGCCCGCACCGCCGCCGCCGCGTCCTGCGACGACCCCACCGCCACCTGCCAGCGCATGACGTTCTCCTTGCCTGTCGGCCCTTGGCCCTTGCTGTCGATGCGCGGATTGTCCATGACCGGCCACCCCGGCCGCCCGGCAGCGCCTCGATATACTGGCCCGCGCCCAGAACCGCAGCGCAAGAGCGCACACACGAGGACATTTCGCATGAAGTTCACCGGCTCCGACCAGTACGTCGCCACGCCCGACCTGATGCTCGCGGTCAACGCGGCCATCCGTCTGCAGCGCCCGCTGCTGGTCAAGGGCGAGCCCGGCACCGGCAAGACGATGCTGGCCGAGCAGGTGGCCGCCTCGCTCGGCCTGCCGCTGCTGCAGTGGCACATCAAGAGCACCACCAAGGCGCAGCAGGGCCTGTACGAGTACGACGCGGTCAGCCGGCTGCGCGACAGCCAGATGCCCGATGCCGACAGCGCCGAGCGGGTGCGCGACATCCGCAACTACATCGTGCCGGGCATGCTGTGGCAGGCCTTCAGCGCCGAGCAGCCGGTGGCGCTGCTGATCGACGAGATCGACAAGGCCGACATCGAGTTTCCGAACGACCTGCTGCGCGAGCTCGACCGCATGGAGTTCCACTGCTACGAGACGCGCGAGACCATTCGCGCGAAGCACCGCCCGCTGGTCTTCATCACCTCGAACAACGAGAAGGAGCTGCCCGACGCCTTCCTGCGCCGCTGCTTCTTCCACTACATCCGCTTCCCCGAGGCCGAGACGCTGCGCCGCATCGTCGACCTGCATTTCCCCGGCCTGAAGCAGGATCTGCTGGCCGCCGCGCTCAAGAGCTTCCAGGACATCCGCAACCTGCCGGGCCTGAAGAAGAAGCCCTCGACCTCGGAGCTGATCGACTGGCTGCGCCTGCTGCTGGCCGAGGACATCGGCGCCGAGGCGCTTCAGAGCGCCGACCAGAAAGTGGCGATCCCACCGATGGTCGGCGCGCTGCTGAAGAACGAGCAGGATCTGACGCTGTTCGAGAAGCTGGTGTTCATGCAGAGCCGCAACCGCTGAGGCGCGGCACCGCGGGCCGCATCACCAGCACTTCTCGACCGGTCGCGCCGAGGACTCCAGACCGCGGGTGCCGGCCTGGTCGTAGGTGTAGTTGCCGCAGGCGTCCGAGGCCTGCGCGCCGCTGCGGGTGGCGCGGATCTGGAAGCCGCTGGCATCCTGGCGCACGATCGACAGCGTGTAGTGGCGCTGCGGCGAGACCGTCGGGTAGAGATCGCCGGCGGCGCTGCCCAGGCGGATGTTGGCGTAGGTGCCCTGCTCGGTGTAGACCCGCTCCATGCGCTGCGCCAGCTCCAGCAGCGCGGCCTTGGCGTCGGCGCGCCGGGCCGAGGCGACCTGCTCGCGGTAGCTTGGCAGCGCCACCCCGGCCAGGATGCCGATGACCGCCACCGCGATCATCAGCTCGATCAGCGTGAAGCCGCGGGACCGGCGGCTGGACCAGGGACGATGGACATTCATTGCAGCTGCTCCCAGCTTGAACGGCCGGAGGTCGCGGTGATGCCGCTCTCGCGGATGCGCACCGTGGTCCCGGACGAGGTGTTGACGATCTTGTCGTCGAGCGCGCGGTCGGACGCACGCACGATGCTCGGGGCCGACGGGATGCCACCGACCCGCACGCCGGAGACATGCGCGAGCTGGCCCGACAGCGTGAGCCGGTCGGCCGCATCGACGCGGTTGTCGCCATTGGTGTCGAGCGCCGGACTGTCGGCGCGGTTGCCGGTGATGGCGTCGAGCTCCATGACCCAGCCGTCGCCGCCATAGGCGCAGGGGTCGCTGCTCGGGATCAGGGTCGAGACGATCACCTTGCCGGCGCGGATCAGCACCTCGGTGACGATGCGCTCGCCGCTGGCAGGCAGGTCCAGCCGCCAGCCCTTCCTGCCGGTGCGAAAGGCCGTCTCGGTGAGCTGGTTGTCGCCGCTGAACAGCGTCGAGGGTCGGCCCACCGCATAGGTGCTGAACCGGTAGGTGCGACCGTCGCCGCCGGTCTGCGTGCCCAGCACCGACTGGCTGACCAGCTCATTGGCGGACACCGTCGTGCCGCTGTCGCGGATGCCGTAGAGCGTCTGTGTCGTCGTCGAGCTCAGGTCGCCGCGGCTCAGATAGCTGCCGGTGCCGAAGCTCACCAGATAGCCGCCGGCCGGATGCGGCGTCACGTCCGGGCGTGCGGTGATCGGCTGGCCGGAGGCGGTGGAGAACAGCGGCCGGGGCGCCGCCGCCGGGCCGTAGGCCACCTTCCAGGCCAGCGGATCGCTGGCCGACAGGTCGAACTTCCACATCTGCCCCTGCTGATCGCCGGCATAGATGACGTCGACCACGCCGTCACCGGCCGTGCTGATGCCGGTCAGCCCCAGCAGCCCGTTCGGGCTGGCGGCCGTGCCGGAGCGCGTGCTCACCCGCACCGGCACGCCGGTCTCGGCATCGATGACCAGCAGCTGCGCGACGCCTCCGGTGCTGTTGAGGCCATTGCCGGAAAAGACCATCCAGCGGCCGTTGCGCGCCTTGGCGATCAGCGGCTGCTGCAGGATGTGGCCGACCGAGGTGTCGCTGCCGTCGATCTCCCAGCGCGCCACCCTCGAGGCGGTCGCCTCGGTGAAGTTCGCCGGATCGCTGATGTCCAGCGCATACAGGCCCTTGGCGCCGGCGCCGCCCGTACCCGCCAGCAAGGTCTTCCAGCCGCCGGCGTAGTGCACGTCACCAGCGGCCAGCGGGCCGTCGACGCTGTACTGATGGGTGTAGCCGGCCTCGGGCAGCGCGGCCAGCCGGTCGGCGACCAGGCCGGGCACATAGGCGAAGAGCTCGTCGCCGGTGCGGGCATCGAAGGCATGCAGCTGGCCGTCGTTGGCCCCGACATAGACCACCGGCGCCATCGCCGCCCGCGCGCGGCGGAAGGTGTCGTAGGCGGCTGCCTCGGCGCTGTCGCGCACGAAGCGCCCACCGCTGGTGACCAGCAGCGGCGTCGAGTTGACGATGTCGCCCAGCACCGTCGTCGGCCGGTTGCGGAAGGCCGCCGGCGCGGTGCAGGCCGGGCAGCGGCGCAGCTCGCGGCTGGCGTCGCCGCGCAGATAGTTCAGCCGCAGCGCGCCGTGGGTGTCGACCACGCCAGCGCCGTTGCGATTGAGCGCGGCCACCAGCGTCAGCGGAATCTCGGTGGCGCCCGGGGCGGCCGCATTGGCCGGCCAGCGAAACGGCACGCCGCGGCTGCCCAGCGCCGAGGCGGCGCGGTAGGTGAGGATCTGCCGGCCGGTGCTCCAGTGCTTCAGGCCCAGACGCTGGCCGGCCTCCCAGGTCGGCGTGGTGGCCAGCGCGCCGCTGGAGAGCATTTCCAGCGCCCGCAGCTCGCCCGACCAGTCGCCGGTGTTGAAGCGCGCCTGGAAGACCTGGGTGCCGCTCTTCCAGGCGCCGGTGCTGATCGCCACCCCGGCCGAGGCGGCGGTGCGGGCCTGGATATCGGCGGTGATCTGCGCGAAGGCGGCGTTGAGGGTGGCGCGGTCGGTGGCCATGTAGGCGCTGCCCGTGCCGCCGACGGTGGCCATGCGGTTCATCGCGGCGATCGAGGCCTGATTGGTCGCCACCTCACCCAGGCCGACGACATAGGTCTGCACGTCGTACTGCCCGTTGATCGCGGCATTGCCGCTCACCGTGAGCGTGCGCAGGCGACCGATCTCGGTGAACACATCCTGGGCAGCCTGACCGAAGACCCAGCTGCCATTGACCTGCTGGTTCGTGATGTCCTGGTCGGAGTAGGCCGCCCCGCCGATCCGGATCGTCGGATCGCCATCGGTCGCCAGCAGCACATAGTTGCGCTGGCAGGTGCGGTTGGTGATGGGAGAGGACGTGCCCGACAGTGTGTTGGCGTAGTACTGGAAGGCGGTCCGCATCGCGCCTGGCAACGGCGTACCGATCGATCCGTTCTTGATCTCCGGGGTGTTGAGGTTCTCGGTTTCCGTGGCCAGCAGGCTGAGCAGCGCCGACTGGTGCGCGGCCGAATCGTCCTGGACCGCCCGGCGCAGCAGGCCCATGCCCGCCGTGCTTCTGCTGTAGTACATCACCGGCAGCGAAGACCGGCTGTCGTAGGTCGGGCCATAGAGGCCCTGGTTCTCGAAGGTAGCAAGACCCCAGCGGAACTGGCTGCGGTAGGTGCCGATGATGTCGCGCAGCGCCGCACGCGCGATGTTGCCCCGCGTGTTGGGATGCGCCAGCAGGACGGTGCCCTGCCCGCCCGGCAGCATGAACTCCATCGACGGCGAGTTGTCGTAGACGACCAGCACGTTCGGCTTGACCCCGGCCTCCAGATACAGCGGCGACTGGGCCAGGCTGACCGTCTGCGCCAGCGCCGGGCCGGCGACCAGCGCCAGCAGCGCCGGCAGCGGGGACAGGCCAATGCGGGGATTTGTCTTCATCGCGTCATCGCTTGATGTAGGTCGACTGCAGCACCACCACCGTCGAGCTGCGCAGGCCGACGCCGCGCGCGGTGATGCGAAACACCTGCGGCAGGTCCGCCAGCGGCGCCGACAGGCTGGCCGAGGTGCCGGAGGTCGGGTTCAGCGGCGGCAGGCGCTCGACGATGTAGCGCGGCGGCGCGGCCAGGCCCGGCAGCGCGGCGGCGCCGGTGGCGCTGCCGTAGGCGCGGCTCTGGCCGGCCGAGGTCGACCAGTCGATCGTCTGCCACAGCGGCCGCGAGGTCGGTGCGGCCGAGCTCATCGAGGGCGGCAGGCACAGGCCGGCCGTGCAGGTCGTGGTGAAGGCGCTGTCGTAGCTCAGGTTGGCCTGGATGTCGGCCTCGGCGTCGCGCAGCGCGGCCTCGGCCGCCTGCATCGCCTGCTGGCGGTCGCGGGCATGGCCGGCCATGCGCTCCTGCAGCAGCCCGGCGTTCATCGCGCCGACCCCGAGCGAGGCCAGCACCGCGATCAGCAGCAGCACGGTGACCAGCGAGAAGCCACAGGGGCGGGAGATCGGCATCGGCATCCTCATCGGCTGCTGTTGCGCAGCGAGGCGGAAAAGGACACGCTGCTGCGCAGGCGCCGGTCGGTCGGCACGATCTGCACGCCGTCGAAGGTCACCGGCTGCGGCGCGGTGGCGACCTGATCGTCCGCCCCCACCAGCAGCAGCGCGACCTCGGCCGAGACCACCTGCAGCCAGTCGGCGACCTGGGCCGGCGCCACGAAGGCCTCGGCCGTGCCGTCGGCGTTGGTGTCCAGCCCCAGCCGCAGCGCCAGGCGCTCGACGCCGGTCAGCAGTTCCTGTGGCTGCGCCGAGCCGTCATAGGCCGGCACGGTGTTCGACCACAGCGCCATCATGCCGGCGCGACCGGGGCGCCGGCTTGGCGCCAGGTAGTAGGTGGTGGTGGCCAGACGGTGCACCACCGCGTCCTGCAGGAAGACGCGGCCCAGATCGGCCTGGGCGTTGCCGGGCTGCAGGCTGCCGGCCGCGCTGTGCTCGATCGCGCCGTCGCCGCCGGGCGTGGCGTTGCTGGCCTGGAAGACCACCGCGCTGCTGCAGTCCGACAGCAGCAGCAGGTCACCGCGCTGGATGACCGAGGTCGGCGTCACATTGACCACCGCGGTGCCCGAGACCATCGCCGCCGTCAGCGCCCAGCCCGGGCCGACGGTGCGGCGCACCGTGACCACGTCGCCCGCCCGGTCCGGCGCCGGCGACAGCCCGGAGATCGAGGCATCGAGCGCCGGCTGCCAGGATCCGCCGTCATGCCGCGAGACCTGCAGGCCCCGCGCGAAGTCGATCTGGAAATCGCCCGGATTACGCAGCAGATTGCTCAGCGTGGTGCCCGCGCCCTGGCCACGGCAGCCGCGGAATCCGGCCATGCGCAGGTCCGTGCCGAGCCGCTCGGCCGCGAAGCGCCCGCCCTCCTGCAGCCGCGCCACCTGCGACTGCGCGTTGAAGGTCAGGCGGCTGCCCAGGAACAGCGACCCGGCGATGCCGACCAGGAACAGCCCGATCGTCAGGCCGATCATCAGCTCGACCAGGGTCATGCCGCGCATCGGATGTCGCAGAGGCCGCCGCAGGCTCATGGCTGCACCACCATCACCAGCCGCGAGGTCCGCTCGCGCTCGCGCCAGAAGATCTTGACCGCCAGTCGCGTGCCGCTGCCGTCGCAGGCCGGGGCGGCGGCGCTGCCATCCTCGGGCGTGGCATCGCGGCAGATCACGCCCTCGCCCTGGGGCATCAGCGCCGCCAGGTCGGCACGCCAGCGGAAGAAGTCGCGCTGCGCGATCTGCGCATCGCTGCACGGCGCGGCCAGGCTGCAGGCCGGGCTGAGCGCGGCCGGCGCCAACAGCGCGTCATAGCGCCCGGCCGCGACGCCGGCCGGATTGGCGCGCATCCGGTCGGCCGCATCCGAGGCCAGCACGGTGGCCTGGCTCATCCAGGCCGCGCCCGACTGCACGCCCAGGCTGCGCAGCTGCAGCGCCACATGGCCCAGCGCCGCCAGCGACAGCACCACCAGCGTGACCAGCGCCTCGGTCATCGCGAAGCCAGACTGCGGGCGCGGTCGTCTCACCGGCAGTCTCCGATGCGGCTCACATCCGCCAGGCCGGTCGGCTGGATGGCAAAGGCGCTGCCCTGCGTCGCGCCGTTGCCGGGGCACAGGCGCATCGTCAGCGTGACGCTGCGGCCGAGAAAGCCGCTGGGCGCGAAGCTGACCGGCGCATCGCCGCCGAAGCGCAGCGGCGCCGGCGGCGCGGCAAAGCGCCTCACCACCGTCTCGGCCGGCCCGGCGGTGCCGGAGCCGTCGGCATCGACCACCACCTGCCAGCCCTGGCCGTACTCGTTGCCGGCCGCCGGCGCGGCCGCCAGCGGCAGCAGCAGCACCGGCAGGCCGGTGCGCACCGCCTCCGAGCGCGCCAGCGCCAGCGCGGCCGAGAACTCCGCCGACACCGCCGCCAGGCGCTGACGCGCAGCGAACGTCGCCAGCGAAGGCAGCACGAAGGCGGCCACCAGCGCCACCAGCGCCATCGTCACCAGCAGCTCGATCAGGCCGAAGCCGCACGCCGGCCGGGCCGCAGGCGTGCAGGACCATGGCAGCGACAGCGCATCAGGGTTCATCCAAGGAATTTCGGCCCCGGTGCAGCCCGTCTGAAATCGACAAGCGCCGGAACATCCGGGACAAGCCCGGCCAGATCGCCGCTTGCGCCCGGCTCTGGCTAGACTGTCGGACATGCTGATCGACTTCCTCCAGACCCTGCGCGCCGCCCGGCTGCCGGTGTCGGTGCGCGAGCTGCTGGTGCTGCTCGAGGCACTGAAGCTCGGCGTGCTCGACGACGACGAAGGCCGTCGCCTGCCCAGCCTCGACGACTTCTACGTTCTCGCCCGCACGATCATGGTCAAGGACGAGGCGCATTTCGACCGCTTCGACCGCGCCTTCTCCGCCTACTTCAAGGGCGTGGAGATGCTGACCGAGAACCTGCGCGAGCTGCCCGAGGACTGGCTGCGCCGCACGCTCGAGCGCGAGCTCTCCGCCGAGGAGCGCAGCCGGCTGCAGGCGCTGGGCTGGGACGAGCTGATGGAGACGCTCAAGAAGCGCCTCGAGGAGCAGAAGGAGCGCCACGAGGGCGGCTCGAAGTGGATCGGCACCGGCGGCACCAGCCCCTTCGGGCACGGCGGCCACAATCCGCGCGGCATCCGCATCGGCGGCCCCGGGCGCGAGCGCAGCGCGGTCAAGGTCTGGGAGCAGCGCGCCTGGCGCGACTACGACGACACGGTCGAGCTGGGCACGCGCAACATCAAGATCGCGCTGCGGCGGCTGCGCCGCTTCGCGCGCGAGGGCGCCGAGACCGAGCTCGACCTGGACGACACCATCCACTCGACCGCGGCAAACGCCGGCCTGCTCGACATCCGCCTGGTCCCCGAGCGCCACAACAAGGTCAAGGTGCTGCTGCTGATGGACGTCGGCGGCACGATGGACGACCACATCCCGAAGGTAGAGGAACTCTTCAGTGCCGCGAAAAGCGAATTCAAGCACCTCGAGTTCTACTACTTCCACAACTGCGTCTACGACCACGTGTGGAAGAACAACCGCCGCCGCCACGCCGAGAAGCTGCCCACCTGGGACCTGATCCGCAAGTACAACAAGGACTGGAAGCTGATCCTGGTCGGCGACGCGACGATGAGCCCCTACGAGATCACCCAGATCGGCGGCAGCGTCGAGTTCCACAACCCGGAGGCCGGCGCCGACTGGCTGCAGCGCCTGACACGCGCCTTCCCGAAGTCGGCCTGGATCAATCCGGAGCCGCAGGGCGTCTGGCCCTACCGCCAGAGCATCGCGATGATCGAGCAGCTGATGGGCCACCGGATGTTCCCCATGAGCGTCGCCGGCCTCGAGCAGGCGATGCGGCTGCTGTCGAAATGAGGCGGGCGAGACCGACGGGACGCCTGCAACGGCTGGCGGGGGTGAGCGTGGCGGCGCTGCTGGCCGCAGCGACGGCCCAGGCCCAGGAACCCGCCCCCGCCCCGAACCCGGCCAGTCCGGTCGTGCAGGAGTCCGCCGCGCCCGAGGATGTCACCTGGACGCTGGAGATCGAGGCGCCCGAGCCGCTGCGCGCACTGCTGCAGCGCCACCTCGACCTGTCGCGCTATCTGGCCAGCCCGGAGACCGCGCAGGTGCCGCGCACCGAGCTGATGCGCCTGCGCCAGGCTGCGCCGGCCCAGGCCCGCGCGCTGCTCGAGACCGAAGGCCGCTTCGGCGCCGTGGTGCGCACCGAGGCGAGCGACCGCGGCGAACGGGTCACCGTCGTGCCGGGGGGGCCGGCGCTGCCGCAGGTCCGGCTGCGCCTGATCGTCGAACCCGGACCGCAGACCCGGGTGGAGAGCGCGCGCATCGAGTTCGAGGGCGCGCTGTCGCTGGCCGCCGACAACGGTGACACCAGCGCACAGATGCTGCAGCGCCAGGCGCGCGAGAGCTGGGCGCTCGGCCCGGGACAGCCCTTCACCCAGGACGGCTGGAGCAGCGCCAAGGGCGCCACGCTGGCGCTGCTGCGCGCCCAGGGCCACGCGACCGCGGCCTGGAGCGGCACCGTCGCGCAGGTCGATGCGGCGCAGGCCCAGGCCCGGCTCTTTCTGGTCGCCGACAGCGGCCCGCTCTACCGCTTCGGCGAGATCCGCTACGAGGGGCTCGACCATGTGCGCATCGACGCGGTGCAGGCCCTGCAGAACTTCGCGCCCGGCGATCCGCTGCGCGAGCAGACGCTGCAGGAATTCCAGGCGCGGCTGACGCGCTCGTCGCTGTTCGACACCGTGGCGGTGCAGATGGAGCCCGATCCGGCGCTGGCCGAGGCGATGCCGGTCACGGTGCGGCTGCGCGAGCGGCCGCTGCAGCAGGCCACGCTCGGCCTGGGCGTGTCCGATGCCAGCGGCCCGCGCATCACGCTCGAGCACCAGCACCAGCGCTGGTTCGGCTGGGGCTGGCAGGCCCGCACCCGGCTGCAGCTGGCACAGACCGACCGGCTGGCCGCGCTCGACCTGACCTCGCATCCGCATCCCGGCCCCTATCGCAACGTCGCCGCGGCATTGGCCCAGCATGCCGAGGCCAGCGGCTTGGCCGTGACCACGCAGAGCGCGCGGCTCGGCCGCAGCAAGGACGACGAGCGGCTCGAGCGGCTCTATTACCTGGAGTGGCAGCGGGTGCGCACCCGGGTGATCGACGACGGCTCGGTCAATGACGACACCACCGCGCTGAGCCTGAACTATCAGTGGATCTGGCGCGATCTCGACAACGCGCTGCTGCCGACCCGCGGCACCAGCCTGTCGCTGCTGACCGGCGCGGGCCAGTCCTACCGCGCCACCCCGCGCGAGACCGGCGCGTTTGCGCGGGCCACCGGCCGGCTGACCCGCTACGAGCGGCTCGGGCCCTGGTACGCCAGCGCCCGGGTCCAGCTCGGCCAGGTCTTCGCCCGCGATGCGGTGGCGGTGCCCTACACGCTGCTCTTCCGCGCCGGCGGCGACGACAGCGTGCGCGGCTACGGCAGCCAGGATCTCGGCCCGGTCGACGCCGATGGCGATGCGGTCGGCGGCCGGGTGCTGGCGGTGGCCAGCGTCGAGGCCGGCCATCCGCTGCGCCGGGGCGATCCGGCCTTCCAGGGCGCGGTCTTCGTCGATGCCGGCAACGCGGAAGCCTCCTGGAAGGGCTTCAATCCGGTGCTCGGCTACGGCGTGGGCCTGCGCTGGCGCAGCCCCGTCGGCGCGCTGCGGCTGGACCTGGCCTATGGCCAGCAGGCGCGCCGGCTGCGGCTGCACTTCAGCCTGGGCATCACCTACTGACCGATCGACTGACCGCTTGACTGACTGATTGATGGATGCCGATGCCTGATCCGACCGCCCAGGCGAACAGCGACAGCGCGGCCGCTGCCGCCGTTCCTGTGCCCCCCGCCCGCCCGGTGCGCTCGATGCTCGGGCGCGTGCTGGTCGTGCTGCTGGCCTTGCTGCTGCTGGCGCTGGCCGCCGGCGCGCTGCTGCTGTCGGCGCTCAAGACCGAGGCGGGCAGCCGCCGGCTGCTGTCGCTGGTGCCGGGGCTGCAGGTCGACGGGCTGCGCGGCCCGCTGGCCGGCGATCTGGACATCCGCACGCTGAGCTACCCGCTCGGCCCGAGCCAGACGCTGCGCATCGACGGCCTGTCCTGGCGCCTGCCGGTGCTCGACTGGCCGAGTGGCCAGGCGCCGGCGCTGCGGCTGGCACGGCTGCAGATCGAGACGATCGACCTGCAGGGCCGCGCCGCCGACAGCTCGCCGACGGTGCTGCCGCGCTCGCTGGTGCTGCCGCTGTCGCTGCAGATCGACGAGATCCGCATCGGCCGGCTGATGCTGGACGGCCTGCGGGAGCAGCCGCTGCACGATCTGTCGGCGCGGCTGACGCTGCCCGCCGGACCGGCCGGCCGGCACCGGCTCGACGCGATCGCGCTGCGCCGCGATCAGCTGCAGCTGCGCGGCCAGCTCGAGATCGGCGCCGCCGCGCCGCTGCCGGTGCAGGCGCAGTTCAGCGCCCGCACCGAGGCCGGCACCCGCAGCACCGCCGCACTGCCGACCGACTGGCAGCTCGACCTGGGCCTGAGCGGCCCGCTGGCCCGGCTGGAGGCCAAGGTCAAGCTGCTCGCACGCGGCCAGGCGCTCGAGGCCGAGGCCCAGTTGCGGCCGGAGCAGCCGCAGCCGCTCTCCAGGCTGCAGGCCCGGCTGCAGGAGGTCGATCTGGCGCCGCTGTCGAGCCAGCTGCCGCAGACCGCGCTGAGCGGCAGCATCGAGGCCCGGCTCGAGCCGGGCGGCACCGGCAGCGCGGGCGGCACCAGCGCCGGCGGCCGTTCAGCCGCGCCGCTGCAGCTGCAGATCGACCTGCTCAACCGGCAGCCCGGGCGGCTCGATCGGCAGCGCCTGCCACTGGAGTCGCTGCGCATCGGCGCGACCGGCGACCCCTCGCACCCGGACATCGGCACGCTCGAGACCCTGCGCCTGGTGCTGCACGATGGCAGCGGCCCGGCCGGCACGGTGCTGGGCAAGGGCCGCTGGAGCCGCTCCGGCCCGGACAGCGGCAGCCGGCTCGAGCTGGCGCTGAGCGCCACGCTGCAGGAGCTGCAGCCGGCCCGGCTCGATCCGCGGGCACCCGCGATGCGGCTGAGCGGGCCGCTGACCCTGAGCTGGAGCCAGCCGCCCGCCGACCGTGCCGACCAGCCCCCGCGCGCGACCCTGCAGACCGACCTGCGCGGCCGCCATGAACGCAAAGACCTGCCCGATCTGCAGTTGCAGCTGCAGATGCGCGGCACGCCCGAACGCATCGACCTCGAGAAGCTGCGCATCGGCAGCGACGGCGCGCGGCTGCAGGCCGAGGGCCGGGCCGAGCGGGTCGATGCCGGCCGGCGCTGGCAGCTTCAGAGCCGGGCGACGCTGGAGCGCTTCGACCCGTCGCTCTGGTGGCCGGGCGAGCGTCAAGGCGCCTGGCAGCGCGGCCCGCATCGTCTGGACGGTCGCATGGATCTGGCGCTCGGCCTGCCAGCCACGCCGCCGGCCTCAGGCGACCCCGGCGCCTGGCTGGCGGCACTGGACGGCCAGGCCCGGCTCGAGATCGCGCCCAGCCTGCTGGCCGGGGTGCCGCTCTCCGGCCTGCTGCAGATCAAGGGACCGCCCCAAGGGGCCGGTGCCGACCGGATGCTGCAGGCCAAACTGGATGCACGTGTCGGCGCAGCCCCCGGCCCGGCCGGCCAGGCCGGCGCCACCGACCTGAGCCTGCGCGGCCAGCTCTTTCCCGCCACCGCCGCGCCTCGCCGTGCCGGCGGCGAGGACCGCTGGCAGTTCACGCTGCGCAGCGGTGCACTGCAGGCGCTGCAGCCCTGGCTGCAGCTGGCCGGCAACCCGGCTCCCCGGCTGGCCGGATCCCTCGACGGCAGCGGCACGCTGCAGGGCCGCTGGCCGCAGCTGCGGCTGCAGGCGCGCCTGGACGGCCGCCAGCTGCAGCTGCCCGACGGCCTGGACCTGCGCCAGATCGGACTGCGGGTCGATGCCGGCCTGCGCAGCGCCACCGACCCGATCGAGCTGGATCTGGATCTGGCCGGTCTCGAGCGCCCCGGCCTGCAGCTCGAGCGGCTGACGCTGCGCGGCCGCGGCAACCCGGCCGAGCACCGGCTGGAACTCGACAGCGAGATGACAGCCAGCCCGGCGCGCCGGCTGCAGGCGCGCGCGGTGCTGGAGGGCCGCCTGTCGGCCGGCGGCCGCAGCTGGCCGCCCGCACCCGAGGCGCCGCTGGACTGGCAGGGCCGCCTGCGCGATGTCGCGCTGCTGGGCGCGCTGCCGGCCGCCCTGGCGCCCCGGAACGGCAAGACCGACAGCAGCAGCAACAGCAGCAGTAACACCAGCAGCGCCAGCCCCCCTGCCCTTCAGCCGCTGCTGCGGCTGGCCGAGCTGCCGCTGGCCCTGCAGCGCCAGCCCGACGGCCGCCTGTCGGCCCGCGCCGGGGCCGCGCGCCTGGAGACGCTCGACGCCCGGCTGGCGCTGGACCAGCTGGAGTGGCAGTCGGCCGCCCCCGGCAGCACCGACGCGCCACGGCTCGCGCTGCAGGCCCGGCTCGAGCCGCTGGCGCTGGCGCCGGTGCTGCAGAAGCTGCAGCCCGACCTGGGCTGGAGCGGCGACCTCACGCTCGACGGCCGGCTCGACCTGCAGTCCCGCGACGGACGCACCACGATGTCGGCGCTGCTGCGCCGCGCCAGCGGCGATCTCAGCCTGGAGGATGCCGAACTGGGCACCGGACCGCGCCGGCTCGGCCTGGGCGAGATCGCGCTGCAGATGCAGGCCGACGGCGGTCTGTGGCAGTTCAGCCAGCGCATCGACGGCAGCCAGCTCGGCCACATCGAGGGCCGCCAGACGGTGCGCACCACGCCCGACAAGATGTGGCCGCCGGCCGAGGCGCCGCTGGAGGGACGTCTGGCGCTGGAGGTGGCGCAGCTCGAGCACTGGGGCGGCTGGCTGCCGGCGGGCTGGCGCCTGAGCGGCCGGGTCGGCGGTCAGGCGCGGCTGGATGGCGCGTTCGGTCAGCCTCGCTATGCCGGCGAGCTGCAGGGCGACCGCATCGCGGTGCGCAATGTGCTGGAGGGCATCGACTGGCGCGATGCCACGCTGCGCGCCAGCCTCGACGGCGACACCGCGCGCATCGAGCGCTTCGCGATGCGCGGCGGCACCGGCTCGCTCGAGCTGAGCGGCCAGACCACGCTCGACGCCCGGCCGGTGCTGACGCTGCGCATGACGGCCGACCGCTTCGCCGCGCTGCAGCGCATCGACCGCCGCGCCAGCCTCAGCGGCAGCGCCGACCTGCGCGTCGATGCGGCCGAGACCCGTCTGCAGGGCGCGCTGAAGGTCGACGAGGGTCGCTTCGACTTCAGCCAGTCCGATGCGCCCAGCCTGGGCGACGATGTCGATGTCGACCGGGGACGCGGCGCGAACCGCCAGCGCGAGACCGCCGCCCGCGGCAGCCCGCGCAGCACCGCGCTGGACCTGCGCGTCGATCTGGGCGAGCACTTCCAGCTGGTCGGCCGCGGCCTGAGCACCCGGCTGACCGGCGAGCTGCGCCTGAGCAGCCCGGCCAACCGGCTGGCGGTCAACGGCAGCATCCGCGCGGTCGACGGCACCTACGCCGCCTATGGCCAGAAGCTGCGCGTCGAGCGCTCGGTCATCAGCTTCACCGGCCTGCCGGACAACCCGCGGCTGGACATCGAGGCGATCCGGCCGGATCTGGAGGATGTGCGGGTCGGCATCAGCGTGACCGGCACCGCGCAGCTGCCCCGCATCCGGCTGATCAGCGAGCCCTCGATGAGCGACACCGACCGGCTGTCCTGGCTGATCCTGGGCCGCGCCTCCGATGGCCTGGGCCGCACCGACATGGCGCTGCTGCAGCGTGCCGCCACCGCGCTGATCGCCGGCGAGAGCGACGCGCCCTCGCTGGTCGAGCGCATCGGTCTGGACCAGTTCTCGGTGCGCCAGGACGGCGAAGGCGACAGCCGCGAGACGGTGGTCACGCTGGGCAAGCAGATCAGCCAGCGCTGGTATGTCGGCTACGAGCGCAGCCTCAACGCCGCCAGCGGCACCTGGCAGCTGATCTACCGCGCGGCGCGGCGCTTCACGCTGCGCGCCCAGTCCGGCGCCGAGAACGCGCTCGACCTGATCTGGACCTGGCAGTGGGGCTCGAGCTCGCTGCTGCCGCCGATCGGCCAGCCGGCAGAGCCCGCCAAGGACAAGGCCCCGGCGCGGTGAGCGCGACGGGGCCTTGGGGGATGGATTCGGGATCCGTGTGGGTTGGTCCCTCCGACAGGAATCGAACCTGTATTTGGCGCTTAGGAGGCGCCCGTTCTATCCATTGAACTACGGAGAGGAACCGAAGCCCGCAATTGTAGCTTCAGCGCGATCGCCCAGCGCCGGGGCCCGGCGCCGGATCCGCTAGAAGCGGTGCGCCAGCGCCAGCTCCACCTGGGTCTGGCGGGTGGCGAAGCGGCTGGCGGTGCGGGCGGTGTAGAGCATCGGCACTTCGCCGACCAGGCGGTGGTCGGCATGGCGCAGCTGCACCGACAGCCGCGTGTCCGGGCCGAGATCATGCGCGAGCCGCGTTGCCAGCGTGAGCACTCGGGTGACCGGCGCGCGCACGCTCGACAGGTCGTCGAGACCGGGGCGGCTCCAGTGCTGCAGATCGGCGCCTCCGGACAGCAGCCAGCGGCCCTGGCGCCAGTGCAGCGCCGCGCCCAGGTGCATGAAGCGCGCCCGGTAGCGGGTCTCGCGCTGGGCGTCGAACTTCAGCAGGCGGTTCGGCACGCTGATGATGAAGGCTTGGGCACAGTCGTCGCCGGGTCGGGCGATCAGCTGCGTGGCGCCGAATTCCAGATCGTGACTGCAGCCGCCGACGCGTGCCGTGCCGCCCAGGGCGGCATTCGACACCTCGCTGCGCCCGAGCCCGGCCGCGGCCGTCAGCACCAGCCCGGGCCAGGGCAGCGTGTGCTGGCCCAGCAGGTCGAGTTGCCACTGGCGATCGCGCGGGCGCTCGACATCGAAGCGGCTCAGCTGCGCGTTCAGGCCGCTGACCTTCAGGCTGCCTCGGGTGGCCTGCGACAGCCGGTCGGCCTGATGTCCCCAGGCCCCGGCCTGGAGCGCCCAGCGTGTCAGGCCGGACGCATCGGTCGGCAGATGCCAGCGCAGCGAGGCGTCCCAGCCCTGCAGCCGGTGCAGGTCCTCGCCGTCATGCAGCGTCATGTCGCGCAGCGTCAGTCCGGCCTGCACGTCCTGCCAGCGTGCGGACAGCGACAGCCGCTCGATGGCGGCCGCCTCGCGGTCGCTGCCGATCGCCCGGCCGAGCGGTCGGGCGATGTCATGTCCGGCCTCGACCTGCCAGCGCAGGCCAGCGGCTGGCGGCTCGTCGATCAGCGGCAGCGTGTCGAGCGCCACCGCCCCGGCCGGTGCGGCCGCCAGGGCCAGCAGCCAGCCGGCGCCAGCCCTTGTGCTCATGGCTGGACTCAGAAGGTCACCCGACCCTGGATCGCGACGCCGCCGACCTCGGCGGCCGTCGCGCTGCTGCCCGGCGTGCGCACCGCGATGCGCGACAGGCCCAGGCGGGTGCCGTCGGCACGGCGCATGTCGGCGCCGGTGGCGACCATGCGCACCCGGAAGGTGCCGGTCTCGGCCAGCGTCTTGTCGATCAGCGAGGTGTTGTCGGGGAAGTTCTTGCGCAGGCCATCGGCTATCTTCTGCAGATCGATGCCGACGCCGCTGTCGCAGCTGCACAGGATCTTCGCGCTGATGTCGGTGATCGCCTTCGTGCCGGTGCCGATCTCGATGCCGGTGCCGGTCTTCAGGTAGAGATGCAGCCGGGCCGCATCGTCGATCATGGCCTTGACCGTGCCCTGGCTGTCGCGCGACAGCGTCACGCCGGCGAGCCGGGCCTGCAGGATGCCCCCGGTGGCGGTGTTCTCGATCTCGATGCCCAGCACCAGGTCGGCGCCGCCCTTCGGCAGGGCCAGGCTGGTGGCGGTCAGCGGCAGCCAGACATGCTCGAGCGAGGCCAGGGTCTGGCCGCTCAGCGTCAGACCGGCCGAGCTCTCGAACTGGGTCATCGTCGCGGTGACCTCCTCGCCCTGCAGCGGAACGATCTCGATGCTGTCGTCGCTCAGGTAGATGTACTGCGGCTTGGTCAGCTCGGTCGCGTCGGAGAGCTGGGTCTTGGCCGCGGCCACCGCGCTGCTGTCGCTCAGGTCGACCGAGCCGACCAGGGTCAGTACCGCGGTGCTCGACAGCAGATCCTTGGCCGCCGACAGCGAGGCGGCCTCGCGGGTCTTCTGCGCCAGCACCGTCAGGCCCTGGGTGGAGAGCTCGACCGCAGCGGCCAGCTGGCTGGCGCTCCAGACCGCATTGCCGCTGCTGTTCTTGTTGCCAGCCTCCAGGCCGGCGCTGACCGCGGCATTGACCATCGCACGCAGCGAGGTCTCGCTGGCGAAGACCGGCGTGGTGCTGCTGCGCGCCTGGGTGGCGATGGCGGCCACCGCGCCGCGGAAGGCCGCAGCCGGGCTGCCGCCAGCCTCGGCGCTGAGCTCGGCGATGTCGGCCAGCACCTTGGCCACCGCAGCAGCGGTGGTCGCACGCGCACTGTCGGTGACCGGATTGAAGGTCGCGACATCGATACCCGCCAGACCCAGACCGCTCAGCACCGCCTGGAACTCGGTGTCGGACAGGCCGCTGACCACCTTCAGCGTGGTGAAGGGCGACACCACGCCACTGCCAGCCGGCGCGATGAACTGGCCCTTGGGCGCCTTCAGCGTCGTCAGGTCATAGCCGGTCTCGGCCACCGAAGCGATCTGCGAGCTGCAGGCGCTGGAGAAGGCATAGGCCCCCGCGCTGTCGGTCACGGCCGACTTCTCGCCGGCGTCGAGCACGCCATTGCCGTTGTCGTCGCAGAAGACGGTCGCACCGGCGATCAGGTCATCGACGAGCACGCCCGACGAAGCCGAGGCAACCGGCACGACCGGGGTGTCAGGGCTGTCGCTGCCACCGCAGGCAGTCAGCCCGAAAGCCAGGACAAGGGAGGCGGAAAGAAGGCGCATCTGGTGCATGACGGGAACTCCTGCATCTGGGGGGATCCAGTCGATGCTATCGACGCGTGCCACGGCCTGATCGCGCGAAAGGCCGGCCTTAGGCGGTCAATTCACGCAGAGCCGATCGCGGCCGGTCTGCTTGGCCTGGTAGAGCGCGCTGTCGGCCCGCCGCAGCAGGCTGAGCTCGTCATGGTCGCGCGCCGGATCGAAGGCCGCGGCGCCGAAGCTGGCCGTCACATGCGCGGCCACCGGCGAGGCGGCATGCGGCAGCCGGCGCTGATGCAGCAGCTCGATCAGCCGCCCGACCAGTGCGGTGGCGCCCTCCAGGCCGGTGCCGGGCAGCAGCACCGCGAACTCCTCGCCCCCGTAGCGCGCGGCCAGATCGCTCTGGCGAGTAAAGACCGCCTTGAACAGCAGCGCGAACTGGCGCAGGCAGTCGTCACCGGCCGAGTGGCCGTAACGGTCGTTGTAGGCCTTGAAGGCATCGATGTCGGCCATCACCAGCACCAGCGGCTGACCGCTGGTGCGGGCCTGCTCGACCTGGTCGCGCAGCTGCTCGTCGAACAGGCGCCGATTGGCCAGCGTGGTCAGCGCATCGGTGGCGGCCAGATGGCGCAGCCGGTTGCGGTCCTCGTGCAGGTCGGTCTCGTCGGACAGGCTCAGCAGCACGCCGCCGCGCATCGGTGCGATCTGCACCTGCAGGTAGCGCAGCCGACCGTCGGCGGCCATCAGCACCCGGGTGATGCGGCTGACCCGGCCGCTGCGCATCACCTGCAGGCATTCCTCCTCGGCATGCAGCAGCCGCCAGTCCGGCAGCACCCGGTGCACCAGCCGACCCGCCAGCGAATCGCGGTCAATCTCGAACAGCTCGGCCAGACGCGGGTTGGCCATCAGCACCAGCCAGCCTGCGCCCTCCTCCTGCGGTTCGCCGGCATCGGGCGTGTCGACCCGGCGCAGCGCCAGCAGCGCGTCACCACTGGCGTCGACCACATCGGCATACAGCTCGTGGCGCATCTGCAACGGCCTGGAGTAGACCAGCACCCACTCGCCGCCGTCGGACGGTGCCAGCGGCAGGATCAGCCGCTCCCAGGTGAAGACCGGCTGGCCGCGCTCGGCGGCATGGACCGTGTAGATCGGCTGGCCACGCTGCAGCGCCTCGGTCTGCAGCGCGCCCAGCAGCGCGGCACGCTGCGGCCCGAGCTCCGACAGCCGCGTGCCAGTGCGATCGATGCCGGTATGGCGGCAGATCTCGCTGCCGTAGTGGCCGTAGACAAAGTCGTCGCCCGCCCCATCCGCGGGGTCTGGCGCAGGCTCACGTCGCAGCAGCATCAGCCGGCCATGCAGGCGATGCCACAGGCCGTCGGCAAAGGCCGCCAGCGGCACCCGCCCCTGCGCATCGCGGCTCTGGCGCCAGCGGTCGCACAGCACCGCGATGTCCGGGCTGCCGGCCCTCGCCTCGATGTGCTCGCGCACCACCTGGTGCCAGCGGCCCGAACCGGTCTCGACCCCCTCGACCATTGCTTGTGCCTGTGTCCTCTCCAGCGCCCCGGCCGGAGCGCCACACCCTGGAACCCCCCGGTTAGGGCGGTCATTTTTCACGAATCCAATGCCTGTCCGAAATGATACGGGAGGCAGCAGCCTCAGCCGAAGGCATCGGTCAGATCGACCGTCGAACGTCGCCCGATCGCCTCACGATGCTGCGCCAGCCAGTCCTGGGCACGCTGTCGGCCCAGATCGCGCAGATGGATCAGAAAGGGCTGGTGCGCGATCAGGCGAGACTCGGCCGGCAGCTCGGCCAGCTGCTGGCGCTCGTCGATCAGATGCAGCCGCAAGCCACGCAAGCGACGTGCCAGAGGACCGCAGGCCCAGCCGCTGCCGGCACGGGCATCCTGCCAGGCGCGCCCGAGCAGCCAGGCCTCGCGCTGGAAGGCGGCCCCGAAGGCGATGTCGAGCGAGCGCTCGCGGATGGCGCCGGCCCCGCCGGGCAGCTCGGCGAAGCGCAGCGGCATCAGCATCAGGATCAGCAGATCGGCCTCGGCCGGTCCATGTTCGACCAGCGGCCACAGCGGCGGGTTGGCGCTGAAGCCGCCGTCCCAGTGCGGCAGGCCGTCGATCATGACGGTGCGGTGCAACGTCGGCAGGCAGGCCGAGGCCAGCGCCACCTCCACCGACAGGCTGGCGTTGTCGAACAGCCGCAGCCGGCCGGTGTCGGCCCGGGTGGTGGCGATGAACAGGCGCGGCGCGTCCGCCTGGCGCAGCCGCGCGAAGTCGATGCGCTCGAGCAGCAGATCGCGCAGCGGATTGAGGTCAAGCGGATTGAGCTGCTGTGGCGCGAACAGCAGCCGGCTCCACTGCATCGCCAGGCGCACGCCGCCGTGCAGGCTGGGCCGGCGCTCGTCGCCGACGACGAACCAGTGGGTGGGCAGCAGCTCGCCGAGCCGGCGCCAGAAGGCGTCGAGCGCCTCGCGCGCGCCGTCGGGGCCGCCGCGCAGCCAGCCGTCGGCCAGCACCAGCGCGTTCATCGCCCCGGCGCTGGCGCCGCTGATCGCCTGCGGCACGAAGCGGCCGCTCTCGAGCAGCGCATCGAGCACGCCCCAGGCATAGGCGCCGTGCGCGCCGCCACCCTGCAGCGCCAGGCTCAGCGGCAGCGGCGTCCGGACACGCCGGCGCAGGATCGGGAGGTCGAACATCGCGTGCAGGCCGACAGCGCAGCCAAGTCATGCTGCACTGCAGTATGCACGCGGCCGGATGACCTCAGCGCGGCACGCCGGTGATGTCCAGCTCGACGCGGCGGTTCGGCTGCAGGCAGGCGCGCAGCGCCGCCGGGCTCTTCTGGCTGCACTCGACCACCGGCTGCTCGCTGCCGCGGCCGGTCGCGATCATCGCCACCGCGACGCCCCGACTGGCCAGATAAGCGCGAATCGCCTCGGCGCGGTCCTGCGAGAGCTTGCGGTTGTAGGCCTCGCCGCCGAGCCGGTCGGTGTGGCCGATCAGCTCGAGGCGATCGATGCGCGCATAGACCTTGTTCAGCCGCAGCGCCAGCTGGTCGAGCTGGGCGCGCCCGCCCGGCAGCAGGTCGTCGATGCCGCGGCGGTCGAAGCCGAACAGCACGCTGGCGCTCAGCACGATGCGCTCGTTGACCACCAGCGGCGGCACCGGCGGGGCCGGCGGCGCAGGCGGAGCCGGAGGGGTCGGCGGTGCGGGCGGTGGATCGACCGGGCACAGCTCGGCCGCGCGGGCCGCATCGCCGACCTGGTCTTCGGCGATCTGGATGTAGGGCTTGGCGTGGCGCCAGCCGAGCTGCTGGTGCTCGTTGCCGGCATGCACCAGCTCGACCTCGGCGCAGGCGGCAAGCTGCTGGGCGCAGGCCCAGCCGCGGTGCTCGCGCAGCGCGCCCAGCCGGGCCCACAGGTCCTCGCGCAGCCGCGCTGCGCCATTGACCAGCGGCGTCTGGCGCGACGGATCGGCCTCGGCACCGGCCACGCCACCGCCGGCCAGATAGCCGGTGATGCGGCGCGACTCGTGCAGCGCCTCGGCCGGGAAGGCCGAGCGGTCGTTGCGGGTGTATTCGTGGAAACTCACGTCCAGCCAGCATTGCGCCTTGGCCAGCGGGTAGCTGCGCAGCGGGTGGCGGCCGGTGGCGTTCAGCTCGGCGATGGCCTGCTGCTGCGCGCGGTAGGCGGCGTGGTCGGCGGCGAGCTGGCCATCGGTGGCGGCATCGGCGCGGGCGGCCACCGGCGCGAGCGTCAGCAGCGACGCCGCCGCCAGCGTGGAGAGGGAAACGCGAAGGTTCTTCATGATGGGTCAGCGCGGCAGCGCGCGGTTCACGACCGGGTCGGCCCCGGCAAACAGGTCGGCGTCGAACTTGAAGCGCAGCCGCAGGTAGGCACCGCGCGCGGTGTAGTCGCTGGACAGGTCGCGGTCGCGGAAGCCGCTGGCGTTGTAGCCGGCCGACAGCCACAGGTTGGACTGCACCAGATAGCCCACCTCCACCCCGACCGAGCGCTGCCAGGACGCGCCGCTCTGGCCGCTGGCCTGACCGCGCATCAGGCTGAGCTGCAGCCCGAGGTCCCAGCGCTCGCTCAGGTCATGGATCAGCCGCCCGCTCGCCAGCCAGGCGCGGTAGCGGTCCTGCACCCCGCCTTCGGCCACCGGGAAGCGTTCGGACACCGTCTTGCCGGCCAGCCGGCCCGACGCCCACCAGGCCCGCGCAGGATGCACATTGGCCTGCACCGCGCCGACATGCACCCGGCGCCACTCCTCGGTGGCGTTGATGTTGTCCTCGACCTTGTATTCGTACTTGCCCAGCACGTCGATGCGGTTGTGGTCGACCGGCCGCCAGGCCAGACCGACCTGGAAGCGGTCCTGCCAGCCGTTGGCGCGCGCGCCGTGGTTGTCCGTGGCCAGGTAGTAGTTGCGCGCCAGCGCCGTCCAGTCGCGGTCGAGGCGGCGCACCGCGGTCAGCGTCGTCAGCCAGCTGTCCTGCGTGGTCAGCGCCGAGCTGCCGCTGGTCGTCGACGCACCGCGGGCCTCCAGCCGGCGCCACTCCAGGCGGCCGGAGAGCTTCCACCACTCGCTGTCGGTCCAGTCGGAGCCCAGCGTGGCGGCGGTGGCGTTCTGGCCGCTGCCGTCGAGAATGCGCAGCCGCTCCAGCCCGGTCGTCATCGCCCAGCCCGGACGCATCTGCCAGACATTGCGCACGCCGGTGGCGACCTGCGAGGCGCGGCCGTCGCTGGCGTCGCGCAGGCGGTATTCGCTGAAGACATCGCCGCCGGCCATGTAGCGGCCGTCGATGCCCAGCGCGATCGCCTGGCCGCGGCTGCTGGCGCCGTCGAGCGCATAGCGCGAGGACAGGCCGTCCTGATGCTCGGCACGCGCATACAGCCGCGCGCGCTCGGCCAGCTGGTAGCTGGTCGCCAGCTCGACGCGGTGACGGTCCTGGCCATCGACCGCCGCTTCGGCCAGGCCCTTGAGGGTCCAGCGATCGCTGGCCCGCCAGGTCGCGCCGGCAAAGGCGGTGGTGGTCTCCAGGTCGGGCACCGTGCCCGGCGCCGCGCCGCTGCCGTAGGACGCCAGCGCGCTGTTGGCATTGAGCAGCGTGGTGCTGCCGGCGCCGCTGAAGCCGCCGTCCGAGCCCGGCGCGTAATAGCTGCCCGCCGACGGATTGGCCGCCAGACCGGCCAGCGCGCCGCGCAGGCGGCCGGTCTCCTCGATGCGGCGCAGTCCGGCCCCGACGGTCAGCGTCGGGCTCAGGCGGTAGTCGGCGCCCAGGCTGGCGCCGCTGGCGCGCGCATCGGTGGCGGTGTCGCGGTCGCGCTGCAGCTCGACGCGCAGCGCCCAGTCCTCGCTGGCCTGCCAGCGCGCCGAGCCGCCGAGCTGCTCGCTGCCGGGCTGCACGCCGGCGGCGGTGTTGGCGAATGCCGCACCGGTGCGCGCCGCGCGCAGCCGCGCCTCCAGGCGCTCGCCGCGGTGCTGGACCTCGACGCGCGCGGCCCGGCCGGTGGCGGTGCCGCTCTCCGGCAGCACCGGCGCGCCGACCAGCGAGGTGCCGACCGCGGACAGTGCCGCCTCGGTCTGCGCGGCCTCGACGACCAGCTCGGTCGCCGCGCCCAGCTTCACGCCCGCATGCACGCTGGCGAGCCGGAACGGCGCCTGCGGATTGCGGTCCTCGACGATCGCGCCGCCCAGGCTGGCGCGCTCGCCCAGATTGATCTGACCATCGGCGCCGGCCAGCCAGAAGGCGTCTCCGCCCTGGTCGACCTCGTAGCTGATGCGCAGGTGGATCGGGTTGCCGTCGGCATCCTGGCTCGGGATCGGCCGGGTGAGCAGGATGCGGCCACTGAAGGGCTCGAAGCTGTAGTCGCTCAGCCGCACCAGCGTCGTCACCGACAGCACCGTGTTGAGGTTGTTGCGGTCGCGCACGATCAGCTGCACCTGCTCGCTGTTCTCGAGCGCCTGCGTGCCACTGACCGCAAACGGACCGCTGGTGCCGTTGGCGGCGATCTCCTCGGTGACCTGGCGCAGCGTGTCGCGGCTGGCGAAGAGATTGAGGAAGCCGTCGGTGCTCTCGCGGTGCAGCTTCACGCCGGTGAGCGTGCGCTGGTAGCTGCCGAGCTGGCGCAGCCGGGTGCCGGCCACCACCCCGCCGCCGGCCGCCGGCGTCACGCCCTCGCCGGCGGCGAAGTCGCCGTACATCACGAAGCTGCGGCCCTGGTCGACCCGCACATAGAGCTTCGAGGCGCTGCGCGCATCGAAGCCCTTGACGCTGGCGTCGCCGTAGACCGGATACCAGGCCTCGGGGCGGATGTCGCGCAGCAGCCGCGCGCGGGTGTCCTTGTCGGAGTCGTAGGCCAGCGTCAGCAGCCGGTCGCCGCGGATCTTGCCCTTCAGGAAGACGCTGGCCCGCAGCGCCGCGCGGCCGCGGCCACTGTCGAAGTCACGGCTCCAGTGGCGCAGCTCGGCCTCGAAGCCGTCGTCGACCCGCGCCGGCGACACCGCGCCGTCATAGCGCCGCGTGCTGCGACCGATGACGCCCTCGATCAGGCCGGCGGCGATCATCTCGCGCACATCCGGGTCAAAGCCGATGGTGCCGGCCACCTCGGCCTCGCCGGCGCTCAGGCGCAGCAGCACGTCCTCGGGCTGGGCCGGCGCGATCAGGCTGAAGCGCGCCTCGCCGCCGCTGACGCGCAGCTGCGTGCCGGGCACGCTGCGGTCGGCGTCGCGGCGGTCGGCGCCGCCCTCGTCGGTGCGGGCCTCGGGCAGCAGCAGCCGGGCGCCGCCGCGGTGCTCGACGGTGAGCAGCACCGGCTCGCGCAGCGGCCGGCCCTCGCGGTCGAAGACCCGCACGACGATCTCGACCGGCGTCACCCCGTCGGCCGGCGCGCCGGCGCCATGCACCTCGACCGCCAGCCGGCCGACGCGGGCATTGGCCGCGTACTGGCCGTCGAGCAGGATGCGCGGCGCGCCCGCCGGCTCGGGCAACGTGAACAGCGGGCGGTAGCGGCCCGGCGCCTCGCCGAGCGGATGCACCGGATCGACATCGACCTGGGCGCGGGCCAGGCCGGCGCTCAGGGCCAGGCCGGCGGCCAGCGCAGGCAGCGCATGCCGCACGGCAAGATGCAGCGGCTTCAGCAGCGGCGCGGGCGACGACAGGTTCGGAAGCATCGTGACAGTCGTGACAGATCGGTTCGTTCGGTCGGCGGGCAGCAGGCGGCTCATCGCGCACCCTCCTCGGCCGACGGCACGGTGGCGCCGGACGACGCCGGATTGACCGAGACCGGCTCGCGCAGCGTCTCGCGGGTCTCGGTGCGGGCGCCGGCGGCGCCGGCGGTGCCGACCGCCTGGCGCGGCTTGACCGCGCCGACCTCGCCCTGGCCGGCGGCCGTGCCGCGCTGGCGGGCGCTGTCGGTGGCCTGGGCCGGCGCGGTGACCGGCTTGCCATCGAACTTCAGCACCCGGCCGCCCTTCTTCTCGGTCTCGAGCGTCTGCGTCTCGCCACGGGCGCGGCGGGCCTTGACCTGCTCGAGCACGGTGTTGGAGCAGCTGCCCTCGATGAAGTCGGCCCGGTGCAGCTCGCCGCTCTTCAGATCGAGGAAGAGGCTGAAGGCGTCGCCCGCATTGCGGTTCGAGCTGGTGGTGAGCCGGCTGCCGCGCGGCAGCGTCGAGCCGTCGGCCACCATGACGGTGGTGCGCGGCGCCAAGCCGCAGACGCTGTACTTGCCCTCGACATCGCTGATCAGCGAGGTGCCGTCGTTCAGGTAGAAGCGCACGCCCGGAATGCCCGGCTCCTCAGGCCCCTGCACATGGTCATGGTTGCAGTCGACGAAGACGCGGCCGACCACGCAGGCCTCGGCGCCGAACACGCCGCCGGTGACGGTCACCCGGAACTGGCTGATGTTGGAGCACAGCGCATTGGCGCTGCTGCCGCAGACCGCGCCCGGCGTGCCGGTGGCCTGGGCGCGGTTGATGCCCGTGCCCTGCTGCGCGCCCACGCCGATGCGCACCCGGTAGCTCAGCGTGCTGCTGGCACCGGCCGCCAGCGCACCGATCTGGAAGCGCAGCACCGGCCCCGGTGCCCCGCTCGGATCGGCGATCTTCACGCCGCCCACCATCGCGGTGCCGGCGATGTAGCGGAAGCCCGCCGGCAGCGTGTCGATGATCTCGACCGCCGGCAGCGTCGCGCCGCCGCTGTCGGTGCGGCGCACCGCGATGCTGTAGCGCACCGAGTCGCCGATCTCCGCCTGCGTGCGGTCGCCGGTCTTGACCACCAGCAGCGTGCCGCTGCTCGAGGGATCGAGCGGGATGTGGTTGTTGATCACGTCCGGACCACTGGCCGGATCCAGGCGGATCGACAGGTAGTAGGCGGTCGACTCGCTGCCCGAGGGCGGCAGTGCCTGCGTCTGCACGGTGCAGACGCCGCCTGCAGCGCCGTTGGTGCAGCCAGTCGGCGGCACCAGCGTTCCAGCCTGCGCCGGGATCGAGCCGCTGGCAGCGTAGCCCGCAGTCGGCGTGACACGAAGCTGGTAGACGGCGGCGCCAGGGCAGCCCGATGGTGGCGGATTGATCAGCAGGAAGCTGTAGACGCCGGCCAGCGCGCCGCTGCCGGAGGTGCTGACCTGATTCGTGCCGCCGATCAGGCAGCCACCCGGCACCGCCTGACCACTGGCGTCGAGCAGTTCGACCCCCACGCCGCCGAGCGCCGCACGGCTGCTGCTGTCGTAGACGACGCCAGCCGGATCCAGCGGCAGGCTCTGGTTGATGCGGGTGGCACCTACCGGCACCACAACACCGCTGATCACACCGGAGGCGACGACGCCGGTCGAGGCGTCAGCGCTCGGGTCGTTGCCGCCGGCCGGATCCTTCGAGATCGGTCGGCCGTAGTAGGAGCCGGTGGACGGATCGCGGAAGCGGATGGTGTAGCTGCCCACCGACAGACCCTGCACTCGGTAGTCGCCGCTGGCGTCGGTCGTCGCGGTAGCGACCTGCGCGCCGGAGGCGTCGATCACCTCCACCCGAAGGCCGGCAACGCCGTGCTCGCCACTGCCCTGCACACGGTCATGGTCGGCGTCGAGCCAGGCCCGGCCACTGACCGAGCCGACACGGCGCACCGGCGTCGGATCCTGGTAGCTGTTGTTCGACTGCAGACGACTCGATAACTCACCACCGCCGCTGACCGAAACCCGGTTGACCGGCGCAGCGCTGCCACTGCACAGGCCGGAGGCGTCCGGCGTCGCGCAGGCCTCGGCCGAGACCGAGACATCGAGCGTGATCGCTGGCGCCTCGCTGCCGGCAGCCAGCACCAGGCTAGAGGTGCAGCTGGCGACGCTGGCACCGATGCGGGTAGCGCTACAGTCCCAACCAGTACCGATCGGCACCGACGCGACCGTCATGCCAGCAGGCAGCGTGTCGACGACGGTATAGCTCGCGTTGGTGGCCGAACTGGTCGAGGCATTGCGCACGACGATGGTGTAGCGACCGACTTGGCCCTCGACCAGGGTCGGCGGCGCATGCGACTTCGACACCGCCAGATCAGGTTCGACCAGCACGACCACCTCGACCGAGGTGCTGTTGTTGCTGGCATTGGTGTCGTTGGCGGCGCCGGTGGTGGCCGGCACGGTCAGCCGGCCGCTGGCCGGCGTGGTGGCGCCAATGTCGCAGACGATCGCCTGACCCGCGGCCAGGCTGGCCAGCGGCAGCATGACTGCCACGCCGCCGACCCGGCAGTTCGACGTGGTGGTGCCGGCGCCGCCGGCACAGGTGGCCTGCAGCGCGGCATCCGGGCCGGCGTTGGTGCAGGTCAGCGTGCCGGTGACGGGCGTGCCCGGCGCGGCGGTCGGCGGCACGCCGGTGATCGCGACCGACAGGTCGGCCGAGGTGGCCGAGGGCGTGACCGTCAGCGTCGCGGTGTCGCAGGACGTCGCGTTCGGCGCCGGTGCGCAGACCCGGTAGACCACGGTGCAGCTGCCGCTGGCCGGCACGTCGAAGGTGGCGGTGCCATCGGCCGAGACCGAGGCATTGGCACAGCTGCCGCCGATGCGCGAGAAGCTGCTGCCCGCCGGCCACTGGTCGTTGCCGCCGACCGGGCTGGTCTGGCCGGTCTGGCCCGGCGTGCGCGCGACCGCATCGTCGACCGCGTCGATCATCACCGCCTCCGCGGTGGTGGTGTTGTTGCTGGCGTTGCCGTCATTGCTGGCGCCGGTGGTGCCGGTGAAGGTGACCGGCGTGGCCGCATCGTCGGTGCCTCCTTGCGTGAAGGGCGCGGTGTAGTCGAAGGTGCAGGTGATGGCCGCACCGGCCGCCAGCGTCGTGGCACCCGCCGGGCTGCAGACGATGTTGCCGACGCTGCCGGCCGAGGCCGAGGGCTGGCAGATCGGCGCCTGCGCGGTGGTCGCGCTGGCGGCATTGGTGCAGGTCAGCGTCAGGCCAGTGGAGGTCTGGCCGGGGCCGAGCACCGTCGGCAGGCCGGTGAAGACCGGCGACAGGTCGGCCGCGGCCACCGTGATGGTGGCCACCGCGGTGTCGCAGACCGCCGGCACCACCGCCGGATTGGCGCAGGCCTGGTAGGTGACGCTGTAGACACCCGGCGCGGCGCCGGCCGGCACGCTGAACAGGCCGGTCGACGGATCGAAGCTGGAGCCGGCGGTAGGCGGGCTGACCGCGGCCAGCGAGACGGTGGCCAGGGTGGCGGCACTGCTGCCGCGGGCATCGTTGCCCAGCACCTGCAGCGAGGCGGCGCTGCCGACCGGCGTCGTCAGGCTCTCGTCGAGCGCGTCGATCAGCGGCGCGCTGGCGGTGGTGACATCGTTGGTCTTGTTGATGTCGCTGACCGAGCCGGTGGTGCCGGTGAAGACGACCTGGGTGGCGGCCTCGTCGGTGCCCCCCTGCGTGCCGGGGGCGGTGTAGCTGAAGGTGCAGGTGATCGACGCATCCGGCGCCACCGTGGCCGGCACCGCCGGGCTGCAGCTCAGCGCGCTGATGCTGCCGGTCGAGACCGTCGGCGCACAGCTGGTGGCCAGCGCGGCGACCGTCGCGCCCGGGTTGGAGCAGCTCAGCGTCAGGCCGGTGTAGGTCTGGCCCGGACGGATGACGGTGGGCAGGTTCGAGAAGACCGGCCGCACATCCGGATCGGGAATGCCGACCTGGATGCCGAACTGGCGCGACTCGATGAAGTTGCCCGGGCCGGCTGCCGACACCTCGATGCCGAAGCTGAACTCCAGCGACGTCTGGCCGGCCGGATAGATCGCCGACACCTGCACCGCCATGGTGTTGTTGAAGCCGGGATAGAAGGCATAGCCACCGGCGCCGAAGGCCGTGCAGCCCGCGTCGGTGCCGTTGGTGCAGACCACCGGACGGAAGGCCTGCCCGCCACCCAGACTGGTGCCGGGCTCGAGCTGCGAGCCGGGCAGCAGGGCCGCCGGCGTGCCGTGGAACTCGATGCGCTCGCGAAAGCCGCCGGTGGCGTGGTAGTTGTAGCCGTCGGTGTCCAGGCTGGTCATGTAGACCGGCACCGGCAGCGCCAGCGGCGTGCTGGTGCCCGGCGCGACGAAGGTCAGGCGGTAGCGCACCTGCGACACCGCACCGGCCGTCATGTCACCGCGCACCTCGCCGCCCAGATGGTCCTGCGGCCCGGTGGAATTGCTGCCGAAGCCGCTGCGCGGCGTGTCCGGCGTGGCGCTGCCCACCGCCGAGACGCGGGTGAACAGGATGTCGCGCATGTTCGAGCCCGAACCGATGCCGGGAAAGCGCCGGGTGCCATTGGTCAGGCAGCCGTCGGTCGAGCCCTCGCAGGTGGAGGTGGCCCAGTTCCACTCGAAGGCCGCTGCCCGCACGGGCAACGAAGCCAGCAGCAGCGCAGCCAGCAGCAGCGCGCCACCCGACAAGAGTCGCAGGAAAGAGCGGCGCCAGCCGCAGAAAGTCGCCAGCATGAGGTCAGCCTTGATTTCTGTTTCTTTTGATCCGGATCCGCCCTGCAGACCTTCCCGACAACACGTCGGGCAGGAATAGGTGAAAACCCTCGACGCCCAGAGAAGGACCGAGATTCCTTTCAAGGGATATCTCAGTCCGCGAGCCAGTCATTGCGCCGGGGCTCCACCAGGAGCGGCATGGCGCGAAGGCTAGCGTCTTCACCCTCACGCAGCATGTCGGCCACGAACTTGAGGCCTGATTCTGCTAAGAAATCACGTTTTCATGCAACCTGATTCGACAGCCAGCAACAGGATGCCAACACCGCCCTCAGCCGAACAAAACCGGTTGCATCGGGATCAGATATACGACCACTCCCACTTTGGAATGAACCGTACCAAGGTATCGTGAAATTCCTGAAATCCTGTTGCCGAGATTGTTGTCGAGATATTCGTCAGCGCGCTGGCGTGGCCAGATGCATCCACAGGGCGGCGCAGTCGGATTCGGTCGCGTCATAGCGCGGCATGGCGGGCGCGATGCGGCTGCCGTCGGCGCGGGCCCCCTCGCGCAGCAGCCGGCACAGGCCGGCCTGGCTGTCGACCCGGGTCAACAGGGTGCGAGGCAGCGCGGTGCCGCCGTGGCAGCGCACGCAGCGCGAGGCCTGGCCGTCAAGGCCGCGGGCCGCACCGGGCAGCCGGGCCTGCATCGCCCAGTCGCCCTGCCACAGCGCCCGGCCCTCGGCCTGCAGACGCTCGGCGCGGGCCTGCTCCGGCAGGGCAGCGCCCTCCAGCGGCACCGGCAGATCCGGCGTCGGCAGGTCCAGATGCAGCACGGTCATCAGCAGCAGCATCAGACCGCCCAGGAGCGTGAACAGCAGCAGGCGGCGCAGGTCGGAGGTGTTCATGGGGTGAAAAGGCGCGGGCGGATCGGGCGGTTGTTCGTGACCGATCGCACGGATCGGCCGGTGGCAGGCATGCTCTCAGCCCGCCGCCCGCCCGCCATCCCCCCGGCCGGGTCGCGCCGCCACACGGGAATCCGGGGCGGCGCGACCGGGAACGCCGGCGTTCTTCGCCCTCGTTCAGCTCGGGCGGCCCACGAGGCCGATGACCAGGGGGCGCCCCGTAGAATTCCGCGATGCTTCCGTCGTCCTCGCCCGTCCCGGCCACGCTGCCGCCCGAATCCCGCCTGCTGGCGAACCTCAACCCGGAACAGCTCGCCGCGGTGACGCTGCCGGCCGATCCCGCGCTGATCCTGGCCGGCGCCGGCTCCGGCAAGACCCGCGTGCTGACCACCCGCATCGCCTGGCTGCTGCAGACCGGCCAGGTCTCGCCCGGCGGCCTGATGGCGGTGACCTTCACCAACAAGGCCGCCAAGGAGATGCTCACGCGCCTGTCGGCGATGCTGCCCTTCAACGTGCGCGGCATGTGGATCGGCACCTTCCACGGCCTGTGCAACCGCTTCCTGCGCGCGCACTGGAAGCAGGCCAACCTGCCGCAGACCTTCCAGATCCTCGACGCGGGCGATGCCGTCAGCGCCGTCAAGCGGGTGATCCGCGCGATGCAGCTCGACGAGGAGCGCTTCGTGCCCAAGCAGGTCGCCTGGTTCATCGCCGGCGCCAAGGAGGACGGTCTGCGCCCGAAGGACATCGAGGTGCGCGACGCGCAGACGCAGAAGCTCGCCGAGATCTACCAGGCCTACGAGGACCAGTGCCAGCGCGAAGGCGTGGTCGACTTCGCCGAGCTGATGCTGCGCAGCTTCGAGCTGCTGCGTGACGACGCGCACCTGCGCGCGCACTACCGCGCGCGCTTCCGCCACATCCTCGTCGACGAGTTCCAGGACACCAATCGGCTGCAGTACGCCTGGCTGAAGATGTTCGCGGCGCTGCCGGGGGAGCGCGACGCCCTGGGCGAGGCGGCCACCGGCGCGATCTTCGCCGTCGGCGACGACGACCAGAGCATCTACGCCTTCCGGGGTGCGCGCGTGGGCAACATGGCCGACTTCGAGCGCGAGTACCGGGTGCGCCACCAGATCAAGCTCGAGCGCAACTACCGCTCCTTCGGCAACATTCTCGACGCGGCCAACGCGCTGATCGAGCACAACACCGGCAGGCTGGGCAAGAACCTGCGCACCGAGGCGGGCCCCGGCGAGCCGGTGCGGGTGCACGAGGCGCCCAGCGACTTCGCCGAGGCGCAGTGGGTGCTCGAGCAGGCCGAGCAGCTGCACCGCGCCGGCACCGCGCGCGCCGAGATCGCCATCCTCTACCGCAGCAACGCGCAGTCGCGCGTCATCGAGACGACGCTGTTCAACGCCGGCGTGCCCTACCGCGTCCACGGCGGCCTGCGCTTCTTCGAGCGCGCCGAGATCAAGCACGCGCTGGCCTACCTGCGCCTGATCGAGAACCCGGACGACGACACCAGCTTCCTGCGGGTGGTGAACTTTCCGGCGCGCGGCATCGGCGCGCGCTCGGTCGAGCAGCTGCAGGACATCGCGCGCGCCACCGGGCGCAGCCTGCACCAGTCGGTGGGCGCGCTGGGCGGGGCGGCGGGCGCCAAGATGGCGAACTTCGCCCGCCTGATCGCCGGCCTGCGCGAGGACACCCGCGGGCGCACGCTGCGCGAGATCATCGAGCATGTGCTCGGCGCCAGCGGCCTGATCGACTTCTACCGCGCCGAGCGCGAAGGCCAGGACCGGGTCGAGAACCTGGAGGAGCTGGTCAACGCCGCCGAATCCTTCGTGACGGTGGAGGGCTTCGGCCGCGAGGTGGTGGCGCTGCCGGTCGACGAGACCGCCGGCCTGCTGCCGGATGCCGACACCGGCGAGATCATCTCGCCGCTGGCCGCCTTCCTGACCCACGCCGCGCTGGAGGCCGGCGACAACCAGGCCCAGGCCGGCCAGGACGCCATCCAGATGATGACGGTGCACGCCGCCAAGGGGCTGGAGTTCGACGCGGTCTTCATCACCGGGCTGGAGGAGAGCCTGTTCCCGCACGAGAACGCCGCCGCCGAGCCCGACGGGCTGGAGGAGGAGCGCCGGCTGATGTACGTGGCCATCACCCGCGCGCGCCAGCGCCTGCACCTGAGCTTCAGCCAGACGCGCATGCTGCACGGCCAGACCCGCTACCACGCCCGCAGCCGCTTCTTGGCCGAGCTGCCCGACGCGGCGCTGAAGTGGCTGACGCCGAAGGAAGGCGGGTTCGGCGGCGGGTTCTCCAGCGGCTTTGGCGGCGGCTTCGGCCGGGGCGGCAGCTTCGGGGGGGGCTACGGCGGCGGCTCATCGGGCTTCGCTCGCAGCGCGGCGCCGGCCCCGGCCCCGCTGCCCCCGCGGCGCGATCCCGACCCCAGCGGCCAGGGCCTGCGCAAGGGCCTGCGCGTCTTCCACACCAAGTTCGGCGAAGGCGTGGTGCTGGCGCTGGAGGGCAGCGGCGCCGACGCCCGCGCCCAGGTCAGCTTCGGCCGTCACGGCACCAAGTGGCTGGCGCTGTCGGTGGCCAAGCTCACGCCGATCGACGACTGACACCCGCCACGCCGCGCAGCGCCGTGACGATCGCGGCCGGATCGGCCAGCTCGGCGGTGCGAAAGGCCAGCCGCCCGGCCGCGTCGATCACGAAGACCTGCGAGGTGTGGCGATCCGGCCCGCGGCTGCTGCGGCCGCGCAGCCGGTCGAGCAGCAGATCCGCCTCGGCCAGCGCCGGCACGCCGGCCAGCCAGCGGGCGCCGGCGCCGTGACGCTGCCGCCAGGCCGCGAGCGCGCGGGCATCGTCGCCCAGCGGGTCGATGCTGACCGACAGCAGCTGCCAAGGCAGCGGCGGGGTGGAGGTGGACAGCTGCGCCTGCGTCTGCGCGAACAGCGCGCCCTGCAGCGGGCAGACCGAGCTGCAGCCGGTGAACATCAGCTGCAGCGCGGTCACCCGGCCCCGCAGCAGAGGCGCCAGCGCCACGCGGCGGCCGTCATGCAGCGTCAGCACGAGATCGGGCAGCGGCTGCGGCGGGGTGAGCGGACCCAGCTCGCCATGCGCCTGTGCCGGCGCGCCGGCCACCCACCCGGCGGTCCCGGCCGCCAGTGCGCCCAGGCCGCGCAGCCAGGCGCGGCGTGTCATCGGGGCGGGCTGCGTTCTCATCGACAGCTCCTCATCGCGTGATCCTCGGCGCGTCGCCATCAGATGCCACCAGATGCCGCCACAGCGCGGCACAGTCATGATCGTCGATGCGGTAGCGCGGCATCTCGCGCGGCAGCAGCACTGCGGCCGGATCGATGCCGGTGCGCAGCAGCCGGCAGAAGGCCTGCTCGTCATAGACCGACGGCGGCCCGCCACGCCGCGCCAGCGGCCGGGTCAACGTGGCGGCATCGAGCCGGGGCGCCCCGCCCGGCGCCGCGCCGGGGCCGCCGCCATGGCAGTTGATGCAGCGCAGCGCCGCCGCCGGCATCGCCTGCGCATGCCCGGCGATCTGGCCGGCCAGCGGCCGCTCGCCGCGCCACAGCGCCTCGCCGTGCGTGCGGGCGACCGCCTGCGGCGTGGCCGCCGCCGGCAGGGCGGCCGACAGAGCCATCAGCGTCGCCACCATCGCGGACACCCCGTTCATGGCGCGGCGGTGTACAGGACGCCGATCGCGTCGAGGTACTGCGCCGAGCGGCCGGTGAAGCCGACGATGCGCTGCCCCGCCGGCACGGTGAACGAGAAGCTCGTGACCCGGCTGAAGCCCCGGCTCAGGCCGTAGGGGCCGAGCACCCGGCCGGTGCTGGTGACGAAGCTCAGCTTCGAGACCAGACGGCCGTCGCCGATCTCGCCGCGCACGCCCACCAGCGTCTCGCCGCTGGCCAGCGTGAAGCTCGAGCGGCCGCCGCCGGTGCCGCTGCGCCACGGCAGCGCCGACGGCGTCGCCTGGGCCTGCAGCCCGTCGATCCACCAGCCAGCATTGATCGTCACTCCGGTCAGGCGCTGTCCCGCGGCCACCGGATCGGTGAAAGGCGTGCCGCCGGTGCCGCCGAACAGCGGCGAGGCCTGCACCGCGGGCGGCGCCACCGGCGGGGTCGGCGCGCTGGCCTCCTCGCGGCCGATCTGCGGCAGGTAGGCCACCAGCGCCGCGGTCTCGGCCGGCGTCAGCGTCACGCCGCGGTGCGCGGTCAGGGCCTCGGCCAGCGTCGCGGCCCGGCCGTCGTGCAGATAGGGTGCGGTCGCCCAGACATCGCGCAGCGTCGGCACGTCGATGCCGGCCAGCGCCCCGCCCAGACGCTGCCCGCTCGACGGCAGCAGCGTGCCGATGTCCATCAGGCTGCCGCTCGTGCTGCTGGCGGTGAACGCGGCTCCACCGTGGCACTGCGCGCAGTTCTTGGTGGCAAAGACCTGGCGGCCGAGCTGCGCATCGGCAGTGAGCGCACCGTCGGCGGCGCGCAGCGGGCTCGGGTCGGCGCTCGAGAGCGAGCCGACATAGGCCGCAAGCGCATCCAGATCGGCGCTGACGCCGGTCTTGCGGTCGCCCAGCGTCTGGTTGCGGCTGCCGGTGGCGAACTGCGCGTCCGTCATCAGGCCGGTGCCGAGCTGCAGCGTGCGGATCTGGTGCTCGAAGTCCTGCACCTCGTCGAAGTTGGCGCTCCAGTGCAGCCGCCCCTGGGCACCGGCGCGGCCGCGCAGGCTCGGGGTGTTGCGCAGGCCTTCGCCCAGGCTGGTGAAGTCCCAGGTGCGGCCGTCGTGGCTGCCGTCGTGGTGGCAGGCGGCGCAGCTGATGTAGCCGTCGCGCGCCAGCCGCGGATCGCGGGCATCGTAGAAGAGCTGCTTGCCGCGCAGCACCGGCGCCGGCAGCACCTCGGCCGCGGTGGCGGCCATCGCCTGCAGCTGCGGCAGCACCGGCTCGCCGCGCTGCAGCAGCGGGCGCAGGTCATGCACGCCGATGCTGCGGTCCAGGAAGTTCTGCACATAGAGCGTCAGACCATCGGGCGACAGCGCCAGCCCCTGCGGGGCCCGTCCGGCATCGACGCGCAGCAGCTCGCGCCGCCCGGCCGGATCGACCACCGCGATCTGCCGGCTGGCCTCCAGCGCGACGAAGAGATAGCCGCCGCTCGGGTGGAAGACCGCCGCGCTGGCCACGCCGCCGTTGTCATGGTCGATGCGCGCGCCGGTGTCCTCGCTGAAGCTGCCCAGGTCGATGCGCGAGCTGACCGCACGCAGCGTGCTCTCGAAGGTCAGCGGCTGACCGTCGCGCAGCGCGCCGCGGCGCAGATTGTCCTGCTTGGACGGCAGCCAGGCGCTGCGGCCGTCGGGCGCGATGACCGGCGCGCCGAGATAGTTCGGAATGCCGCGGGCGCCCACCGTGGTGTCGGGCCGCTCGCTGTGGCGCAGCCAGACGGTCGACTGGCGCGCCAGCGTGGCCGCGTCCAGCACCGCCACCTCGCCGCCGCCGCGGGTGGTGTCCACCGTCGCCGTGCCTTCGCCCGGCAGCGGCGGCGAGATGAAGCGCGCCGCCAGCAGCCGGCGGCCGTCGGCCTGCAGCGCCAGATGGCGCATGTGCAGGCCGACCTCGGCGCTGGCCTGCACCGCGCCGGCCGCCGACAGCCGCAGCACCCGCCCGGCCGCCTCCAGCGTGACCCAGGCCTGGCCGTCGGCGCCGATCACCAGGCCGTAGGGCTGCGACGCGCGCGGCAGCGCCAGCGTCTGCACCACCGCCAGCGTCGTCGGCGAGACGATGCTGATCGTCGCCGCGTCGCGGTTGACCACCCAGATGCGGCCATCCGGCGCCAGCGCCAGCGTGCGCGGCGCCGCCCCGGTGGCGATCGTGGCCAGCCGGCTGTTCGTCGCCAGGTCGAAGACGCTGACGCTGCCGTGGTCGGGATTGACCGCCCAGAGCCGTGCCGGCGCGCCGCTGCGCGTCTCCACCGCCAGCGGCGAGGACGAACGCCCCGCCTGCCCGACCACCGCGCCCTGCACCACCTGCCAGAACGAGCGGGTCGTCGTGCGGCCGTCCGTGGTGCGCAGCGTCACCGTCACGGTGTAGACACCCGGCGCCGCATAGCTGCGGCTGGCCGAGGCCGAGTCCGACCAGGCGCCCGGCGCCGAGCCATCGCCGAAATCCCACTGGTACTGGTAGCGGCCGGCGACCGAAGGCTGCGCCGTCCACGACACCGCCGTGCCGGCGACGACCGGCGCGACGGTGATCGGCTGCAGCGTCGGCAGCGTCACCGGCGGCGGCAGGTCCGGCGCCGGGCGGCCGTGCACCTCCACCTCGGCGAGCTGCAGGAAATTCGTGCCGGCGAGCTGCACCCGCACGAAGCGGCCGCGTGCGCCGGCGGCCTCCAGCCGCAGCGCGCGCGGTGCGCCGCCGGCGACGCTCTGGCGCCAGACCGTCGGATCGGCCAGCAGCTGCGCCAGCGTGCGCCCGCCCATCGGCGTGGCCGAGACGAAGACATGGAAGTTCGTCAGCCGGTCGGCGCAGCAGTCGCTGCGGTTCCAGAGCCGGATCGCGTGCAGGTCATGGGCGAGGCCGAGATCGACCTCCCACCAGGCCCCCGCCTCGCTCAGGGTGTGGGTGACCGAGCCGGCGCCCCAGTTGCCGTCGGTGTTGCCGTCGACCGCACGCGCCGCCGCCCCCGCCTCGTACTGCGAGGACTGGCTGGCGCTGCGGCCGCGGGCAACGCTGGTCTCGAAGTGAATCACCTTCTCGTCGGCGGCGGCGCCGAGCGTGGCGAAGTCGCCGCTGGCCACCGGGGCGCTCCAGGTGCTGCCGTCAGCGCTGAGCAGCACCCGGTAGCGGCCGATGGTGCCGTTGGGCGAGCCGGTGCGCGGGCGGTAGCGCAGGCCGGTGACCTCCGCGCCCTGCTTCAGGTCGATCTCGATCCAGTGCGGCAGCGGCCGGTTCGTCGCGCTCCATTCGGTGTGCCAGATCGTCGCCGGATTGCCGTCGAGCACGTTCGCCGCCGCGCCGTTCTCGCCGGCGGTCTCGGCGCTGTCGGCGCGCGCGCTCCAGCCGGTGCGCGGCAGGCTGCGGCCGTCGGCGCCGAGCAGCTCGATCTCCGCCGCCGACGACCACGGGTTGCCGTTGACCTCCGACAGCGCCTCCAGCCGCACGAAGCGGGTCGCGCGCGGATCGCCGACACGCCAGACAAAATCGGTCGAGACGGTGCGGCTGGCACCGGTGCCGGTGGCGGCGGTGACGAAGACCGAGACCCGGAAGGTGCCGGCCACCGTCGGCGTGCCGCGGATGCGGCCGCTGGCGGCGTCGATCGTCACGCCGTCGGGCAGGCCGCTGGCGCGCCAGGTGGCCACCGTGCCGGCCGGCAGCGTCAGCCGCGGTGCGAAGTCCACCGCCGCGCCGACCGCCGCGCTCTGGTCGGCCACCGGCGCGATCGCCGGGCTGCCGTCGAGCGTCAGATGCAGCCGGATCGACACCGAGGGCGTGCCGGCGGCATTCAGCGCAAACAGCATCCAGTGGCCCGGCAGCGCCAGGCCCGGATTGCTCGGCATGTCCACCGCATAGCGGTTGCCGCCCAGCGCACGGAAATTCAGCGGCAGGCGGCGCTGGTCGTTGTTGACGGTGTGCGTGGTCGAGGACAGGCGCACGATCGAGAAGGCCTCGACCGGGCTGTCGGTCTGCACCTCGACCACCTCGCCATGACCGGCGCGCTCGGGCGCGCGCTGGATGAGCGGCCGGATCGCGACGCTGCCATCGGCATTGAACAGATAGGGCGGGCTGAGGATCTGCAGGTCCGGATGATTGGCCGCGCAGCCCGCGCCGCACAGCCCGCCGCCGGCCGACAGCACCCGGCCATCGGGCAGCAGCAGCGCGATGCTGTGGTAGTTGCGCGGCACGCTCATCGCCGGCAGCGTCGCGAAGGTCTCGGTCTGCGGATCCCAGATCTCGGGCGCCAGCACCGCGTTGGCATCCGAGAAGCCGACCGCGTAGGTCTGCCCGCCCAGGATCACCACCCGGCCGTCCGGCAGCACCACGCTGTTGTGGAAGGCGCGCCGGTAGGCCATCGGCGCGACTTTCCGCACCGTCGCCCCGCCGGCCAGGTCGATCACGTAGGTGTTGGCATTGGCCTGCACGCTGTCGTAGCCGGGGCCGCCGCCGGTCTTGAGCACCCGGCCGGCGTCATACATCACCGTGGTGCCGCTGACGCTGAACTCGTCGTCGCCACGGCGCCCGGCGGGCTCGACCGCGCCGGTGCCGGTCGGATCGATCCAGTGCATGTTGACGCCGGGGCCGGCGTGAAAGACCCGCCCGTTGCCGGCCGGGATCAGCCAGAAATGCGAGTCGCCGCCGAAGTTGCGCGACGGATCGGGCGACAGGAAGGAGTCGATCGGCACGCCGCTCAGCCGCCGCCAGCCGCCCGCCTCGGTCCAGACCTCGCCGTGCTTGTTGCCGACGCCGCCGCTCCACGAGCCGCCCAGCGTCAGCACGCTGCCGTCGGCCAGCAGCGTGTTGGCCTGGTAGCCGCGCGGAATGTTCATCGTCGCGCCGCTGCGCCAGGTGCCGGTGGCCGGGTCGAAGATCGAGGTCCGGGCCGAGTCCAGCCCGCCGTTGACCAGCAGCCGGCCGTCGGCCAGGTTGGTGGTGCCGGGGCAGAACATGTCGTGGCCGGTCTCGGTGACCAGCCGCTCGGCGACCGCGCCGCTGACCGGATCGAAGGTCAGCGTGTAGGTGCGCCCGGCCCCGCCGAAGCTGAACTTCTCCTCGGCCGACCACATCAGCACCCGCCCGTCGGGCAGATTGGCCGCCGACACCGGCACCAGCGGCAGCGTGCGCACCGCCGACCAGCGCGCCCGCGCCGGATCGATCGCCATCGTGCGCGCACGCGGCGCGCCCACCTCGGTGGCGGCCGGCGAGGCGCCCGTCGGGGTGGACGAGGCTTCCTCGTCCGAGCCCCAGCAGCCCGCCAGCAGCAGCGTGATCGCCAAGGCCGACAGGGCGCCGAGACGGTGGAATCGGGCAGGGCCCGGGCGACCGGAACGGACACCAACAAGCGAGAGACAGGGCATGGGCGAGTGCGTCGATCAGCTGTAATCAAATGTTTCCCGAATCATAGGAAGCATGTCGATCACGCCGGAACGCCCGCTCAGGGGGCGATCGCCAGGCCCGGAGCCCCGAATCGCCGCCGAAATTCGCCGTCTGCGACTTCTGCGGGATTCAGCGATGTTCAGCGATGTTCAGCGCGCCGGTGTGCTGGCACCCGGCTCGCCCGGCAACGGCGCCACGACGATGCCACCGCCCTCGGCCGCAGCGGCGGCCGGCTCGCCGCTGACCGCGTCGATGGTCTTGCCGATCGCCTTGCCGGTCACCTTGACGCCGGTGGTGACCACGGTGGCGCCGACCGACACCGCCGCGCTGCCGACGGTGATGGCCGCACCCGCCACCGAGCCGGCCACCGCCACCACGCCGCAGCCCGCCAGCGTCAGCGGCAGCACAGCGAGCGCGGTCACGGCCAGGCCGCGGCGAAGATCAGGAAAGGTCAAGACGATGTTCATGGCGGGATCGGTCAGCAGGGACAAGGAGGGTGATTGTCGCGGGTGAAGCCCTGGTGTCCAGGCGGGAGGTCGTCACATGCCAGTCGTGAATCCGTCACGGTTTTTTCACGCAAGCCGCACACCATCGCGCCGTTCGTTACCTCTCTTCACCCGACAGCAACCCTCCGCCATGAACAAGCCCGTCGACCTCAGCCACCTCGCCGCTCGCGCCGAAGAGGACAGCAACACCAGCGACAACCCGCATTTCGCCACGGTCCTGGACGCGCGTCTGAGCCGTCGCGGCCTGCTGCGCGGCAGCGTCGGCACCGCGGCCACCGCCCTGTTCGGCAGCGTCGCGCTGGCCGGCTGCGGCGGCGGCGACGACGACACCCCGGCGCCGACCACGCCGGACGCCGGCGCGCTGTCGAAGCTCGGCTTCACCGCCGTGCCCAAGGGCATGGCCGATCAGGTGACGCTGGCCGCCGGCTACAGCGCCACCGTCGTCTACGCGCTGGGCGATCCGCTGACCGCCTCGGCCGCCGCCTACAAGAACGACGGCACCGACACCGACTACGGCAACCGCGGCGGCGACCACCACGACGGCATGGAATGGTTCGGCCTGTCGGCTGACGGCCAGCCCTCGACCAGCGCCAACGATCGCGGCCTGCTCGCCATCAACCACGAGGCCACCACCGACGAGACGCTGTCGTCCTTCTTCCTGCACACCGACGGCGGCACCAAGACGCTGCCTCGCCCGGCTTCGGAAGTGGACAAGGAAGTCGCCATTCACGGCGTCGCGGTGGTCGAGGTCAAGAAGACCGGCAGCACCTGGGCCTATGTGCAGAACTCGAGCTTCAACCGCCGCGTCACCGCGCTGACCGAAGTCGACATCGGCGGTCCGGCCAAGGGCCATGCGCTGCTGAAGACCAAGTACTCGGTCGACGGCACCCGCACCCGCGGCACGCTGAACAACTGCGGCACCGGCCAGACGCCGTGGGGCAGCTTCCTGACCGGCGAAGAGAACTGGTTCGGCTACTTCACCCGCCCGGCCGGTGACGACCTGGCCCGCGGCAACGACAAGTCGGTCGTGGCGCTCAAGCGCTACGGCCGCGCCGAAGGCGCCGCCTCGCGCCACGGCTGGGAGTCCGCCGGCAGCGCCGACATCTACGCCCGCTGGATCAACGCCAAGACCGGCACCTCGACCGACGGCAGCGACGACTACCGCAACGAGATGAACGGCATGGGCTACATCGTCGAGATGGACCCCTACAAGCCGACCAGCCGCCTGGTCAAGCGCACCGCGCTGGGCCGCTTCGCGCACGAGAGCGCCGTCTTCTCGCTGCCGAAGGCCGGCGAGAAGCTCGCGGTCTACATGGGCGATGACTCGCGCAACGAGTACATCTACAAGTTCGTCTCCGACGCTGCCTGGGCAGCCGCCGACGCCAACCCCACCGACCGCCTGGCCACCGGCGCGAAGTACCTCGACAGCGGCAAGCTGTATGTCGCCAAGTTCGCCAGCGACGGCACCGGCCAGTGGATCGAGCTGAACAAGGCCGCGATCCCCTCGACCTACACCACCTACGCCTTCGCCGACGAGGCCGACATCCGCGTCAACTGCCGCCTGGCCGCCGACGCGGTGGGCGCCACGAAGATGGACCGTCCGGAGTGGTGCGCCACCCACCCGACCAGCGGCGAGATCTACTTCACGCTGACCAACAACAGCAACCGCCGCGTCAGCCCGACCGCCGGCAGCAGCACCCAGCTCGTGCCCGACAGCGCCAACCCGCGCGCCTACACCGACATGAAGGGCACGACGGCACAGCAGGGCAACCCCAACGGCCACATCCTGCGCGTGAAGGAAGCCGCCGGCAGTGCCGCGGCCACCACCTTCACCTGGGACATCTACCTGTTCGGCGCCCAGGCCGACGCCGACACCGGCCTGATCAACCTCTCCAGCCTGACCGCCGACCAGGACTTCTCCAGCCCGGACGGCCTGAAGTTCAGCAAGTCCACCGGCATCTGCTGGATCCAGACCGACGACGGCGCCTACACCGACGTGACCAACTGCATGATGCTGGCGGGCATTCCCGGCACCGTCGGCGACGGCGCGAAGAAGACGCTGCCGCACAGCACCGCGCTGAGCGTCGACACCTTCATCGGCAAGGCCCCGACCGCCGACACGCTCAAGCGCTTCCTGGTCGGCCCGAAGGACTGCGAGATCACCGGCCTGGCCGAGACGCCGGACGGCAAGACGATGTTCATCAACATCCAGCACCCGGGCGAAGGCACGAAGATGGCCGACGTGGCCGACCCGACGAAGTACACCAGCCAGTGGCCGTCGAACGCCGGCTATGGCGCCGGCAAGCGCCCGCGCTCGGCCACCATCGTCATCACCAAGAACGACGGCGGCCGCATCGGCAGCTGATCGACCTCAGGCCTGGTCTCAGGCCTGGTCTCAGGGCGGCGGCGCCACCGACAGCGTCAGCCGCCCCTGCCCCCACTGCAGGTGAAAGTCCTGCAGGAAGCTGTTGCCGTACAGCACATAGGGCAGATCGACATCGATGACGACCGCGTCGACATCGCGGGCCTCCAGCGGCCCGAGCCGCACGCGCTCGATCTTCACCCGCCGCCCGACGCTGCGTCCGGCGGCGGTCTGCACATCGACCTCAAGGCCGCCACGCTCCGGCAGACCGAGCCGGCGCGCCTGCGCCGCCGGCACCACCATCACGCTGGCACCGGTGTCGACCACGCCGCTGATCGCGCGGCCGTTGATCTCGCCCTCGCCGCGGTAGAGCCGGTCGCCGCCGGCCTGCAGCACCAGCCGCTCTGGCGTCAGTGTGCCGCGCACGGGCGCGCCGCCCACCCGCACCGGCGTGCTGCCCAGCCGCTGCAGTGCCTGGCCCGGGCCGGTCTCCAGCAGCAGCGCACCGCCGGGCGCGCGGCGCACCACCATGCCGTCGACCGTCTCGCCCACCCGGACCACCCGGGTGCGGCCGTCGATGATCAGCACCACCTGCTCGCCCATCGATCCGCCCAGCGCGACCGAGGCCCCTGGCCCATCGCCACCGCTCGACAGCACCCGCGCGCCTGTGGGCGCGGGCTGCGCGCACAGCACCCAGGGCTGGGCCGCGACGGCCAGCGCGAGCCAGCGCCAGCCATGCAGCCAGCGCCCGCGGGGGGGCTTCGGGTTCATCCAGGAGGCTCCGCTGAAGACAAACAAGACGACGAGAAAACGGCCCGAGGCTAAGCGCCACGCCGGGCGGGCACCGCCGGGATAAGCGCGGCACGCAGGCGTTTCCTTCCGCTCAAGTTCGGAGCCCGGACAGCCGCAAACCCGGGACGAGCCCCGCGCTCGCAGCCTGCCCGGAGAGCCGTGATCGTGAGCCCTGTTCCTTCCCGTCCCGATGCGCCCGAGGGGGTGCCGCGCGGCTTCACCCTGGTGGAGCTGATGATCGTCATCACCGTGATCGGCATCCTCGCGGCCTTCGCCTACCCGAGCTACCGCCGCCATGTGCAGCGCGGCGAGGTGGCCCAGGCCACCCGGGCGCTGTCCGAGGCGCGTGCGGCGATGGAGCAGCATTTCCTCAGCAACGGCAGCTACGCCGGCGGCCCCTGCACCGAGAGCCGCACGGTCGCCAGCTTCACGGTGGCCTGCGCCAGCGCGCCCAGCGCCTCGAGCTACACCCTCACCGCCACCGGCAGCGGCCCGACCGCCGGCTTCGCCTACACCCTCGACCAGAACGGCCGCGAGCGCAGCACCGCGCTGCCGGCCGACTGGGGCACGGCCCCCGCGGGCTGCTGGATCCTGCGCGCCGGGAGAACATGCTGAAGCCTGAGCCCTCCGCGCACCGACGCGGGCCCGCCCGGCCCGGCGGCTTCACGCTGGTGGAGCTGCTGGTGACGCTGGGCGTGCTGGCGCTGCTGCTGCTGGCCGCCACCCCGCCGCTGGCCACCTGGGCGGCCAATGCACGGGTACGCGGCGTGGCCGAGCGGATCGGCAACGACCTGCGCCTGACCCAGGCCGAAGCGCTGCGGCGCAACCGGCTGACGGTGTTCGCGCTGACTGCCGGCGTGCCCGACCTCGGCGCCGCGCCTGGCGCGGATGGCAGCGCCTGGTTCGCGCAGGCCCTGCCCCGCCTGGCCGGCGAGGCGACCGGCGACAGCACGCTCTTCATCCTGGGCAGCTCGCAGGCCCGGCAGGAGCAGGTCACGCTGAGCGGCCCGGCCCTCGTGTGCTTCAACATGATCGGCCGGCCGGTCAGCAGCAGCAGCACCGGGCTGGGCGCGAACTGCAGCGCGCCGACCGCGCTGGACAGCCCGATCGTCTACCGCGCCAGCGCCGCCGGCGCCGATCGACCGCTCGAGGTGCATGTCTTCGCCGGCGGGCGGGTGCGCGTCTGCGACCCGGCGCGCTCCCTGGCGGCCGGCCAGACCGACGGCTGCTGAGCCGACCGGAAGGAGCAGGACGATGTCTTCCGCGACCCCCTCCCCTCGCCCCGGCACGAGATGGCGGCGTCCGGCCCGGGGCGTGTCGCTGATCGAGGTGCTGGTGGCGCTGCTGGTGCTGTCGATCGGCGTGCTCGGGCTGGCCGCGCTGCATGGCCGGGCGCTGCAGCATGCGGTCGACGCCGAGGACCGGCTGCGCGCGGCGCTGCTGGCCGAGCGCCTCGGCAGCGAGATGTGGCTGCGCGGCAGCGTCAGCCTGCCGGCCAGCGTGATCGCCACCTGGCAGGCCCAGGTGCAGGACAGCGCCACCCACGGCCTGCCCAATGCGACCGGCACGGTCGGCACGCCCGACAGCGGCGGCGGCGTCACCATCACCGTGCGCTGGCGGCCGCCCTCGCGCGATGCGGCGCTGGGCAGCCACCAGTACCAGACACGGGTGGTGCTGCCATGAGGCCGAGATACGGGCATCAACACGGGCATCAGGCCGGCCTGACGCTGGTCGAGCTGCTGGTGGCGCTGCTGATCGGCGCCTTCATCACGCTGGCGGTGGTCGGCGTGCTGGGCGCCAGCGAGACCAGCCGTCGGCGCACGCTCGACGGCGGCGACACCCTGCAGGTCGGCGCACATGCGATGTCGCAGCTCGACCGGATGCTGCGCAGCGCCGGCTCGGGCTATGCGCAGTCGGCCTCGCACCTGTTCGGCTGCCGGCTGCATGCGGTGCGATCGGGCACCCAGATCCTGCCGCGGCCGTCGGGCTCGCCGCTGCCGGCGCCCTTCGCCGCGGTCAGCACCGGCAGCAGCGGCGTGTTCCGGCTCGCACCGGCGCTGATCGCCGCCGGCCAGACCACGCCCGACCTCAGCGGGCGCGCCTCCGACGTGCTGATCCTGATGAGCGGCCAGAGCGGCCAGTCGGAAATGCCGATGGGCTTTGCCGGCGATGCCAGCGCCACCACCCTGAACCTCGACAGCACCGTGGGCCTGAGCAGCGGCGAGATGCTGCTGATCGGCGACCGCCAGCCGGCGGCCACCGGCACCGCACCCTGCCTGATCAGCGAGGTCTCCGCCAGCTTCGACGCCAGCGCCGGGCGCGGCAGCGTGCCGCTGGCCGGCACCTACTACGCGGCCACCGTCGACAGCGCAGCGCTGACCAGCTTCTCCACCTCGGCCACCGCGCATGCGATCGGCCATGTCGGCAACGGCAATCCGCCGCTGATGCTGCTCGTCGGCGTCGGCGACGGCGGACTGCTGGCCACCTACGACCTGCTGCAGGCCAGCACGCCGGCGCTGCAGGCCCTGGCCGACGGCGTGTTCGCGCTGCACGCGCGCTACGGCATCGACACCGATGGCGACCGGGTGCTCGACCGCTGGACCACCGCCAGCGGCGACTACGCCATCGCCACGCTGATGGACGGCTCGGCCGCCGCCAACGCACGACTGCGCACCATCGTGGCGATGCGTGTCGGCCTGGTGATGCGCTCGGCCCGCCCCGACCCGGATGCCGACGAGAAGAAGCCGCCCACCGACGCCACGCTGACCCTGTTCGCCGATCTGGGCGGCAGCCTGAGCCAGACGCTCTCGCTGACGAAGGCCGAGCGGCTCTTCCGCTACCGCACGCTGGAGATCACCGTGCCGATGCGCAACCTGCTGATGCTGCCATGAAGGCCCGCCCCCGTCTTCCTGGCCGCCGCATGCGGGGCCTGGCGCTGCTGTTCACGCTGATCGCGCTGGCGGTGATGCTGGCGGGCGCGCTGTCGCTGATCCGCGCGCTGGATGTCGGGCTGCTGCAGGCCGGCCAGTACGGCCAGCGCCGCGACCTGATCAACCAGGCCGAGCGCGGCTTCGCGCAGGCGCGGCTGCTGCTGGCCAGCGGCGCGCTGTCGACCGAGGCGGCCCGGCAAAGCTCGCTGGGTTCGGCCAACTACTCCGCCCGCCGTCTGGCCAGCAATGCCCAGGGCATTCCGACGCTGCTGCTGAGCGACGCGGCCTTCGCCGCGGCCGGCATGACCGGCGCCGATCTGGTCGACAGCGCCAGCGGCGTGACGGTGCGCTGGGTCATCGACCGGCTCTGCCTGGCCGAGGGCGAGGTGCTGGCCACCGCCTGCGCGATCGACAGCAGCCTGCTCGACAGCGCCGCCGATGACCGCTACCGCCTGGTCAAGTCCGAGGTGCGGCCGGTGCTGCGGGTGAGCGTGCGCGCCACCGGCCCGCGCGGCACCCAGGCCTTCTTCCAGACTACCCTGACGCGCTGAATGACACGCTGAACACCGCTGAACCGCTGACCTACCCGCCCTTTCCGGAGCCCCCCATGATGTCCGCCGAACGATTCCCGCGCTGGTGGCGCCGCATCGCACCGGCCCTGCTCGCGCCGCTGCAGATGCTGGCCCTGCTGCTCGCCCCCGCACCCGCACGCGCCATCGATCTGGCCGACGCGCCGCTGTTCTCCTCGACCAGCGTGCCGGGCAACCTGCTGCTGGCGCTGTCGGTCGAGTGGCCGACCGCCAGCACGCCGGCCTATCTGAACACCAGCGCCTACAGCAGCGCCACCAGCTACATCGGCTACTTCGATCCGGGCAAGTGCTACCGCTACATCCACAACGCGACGACACCGGCCGACAGCCACTTCGCCCCCCACAGCCTGACGAGCACCCGCACCTGCGTCTCGACCGCGCTGCTGCCGCTGTGGAGCGGCAACTGGCTGAACTGGGCCTCGACCCAGACGCTCGACGCCTTCCGCTGGGCCATGACCGGCGGCACGCGCAAGGTCGACACCAGCACGCAGACCATCCTGCAGAAGACCCGCCATCCCGGCTGGGGCTACTTCCCCGACAAGGTCACGCCCACTGTGGCCAGCGTCAGCGGCGCCACGCCCTTCACCTCGGCCGCGGTCGTCACCGCGATCAACGGCCACGGCGTGGCGATGACGGTCAGCACCGACGCGCCGCTGGAATGCACCTTTGGCCTGAACGCCGACCGCACCACCGATGTCTGGTGCGGCACCGGCGCCTCCTCGCCCTACTGCCGAATCGCAGCCACGGGCAATTCCTGCTCGGTCAACACCACCACACCGCAGACCACGCTGAGCTGCAGCCGCAGCACCAGCAACGGCGGCGCCAGCTACACCCATGTCTGCACCAACACCCAGAGCAGCGTCACCACCTGCTCGGGCGCGGCGCTGACCCATTCGACCGGCGGATCGGTCTACAACAGCTGCAGCGCCCCGCTGGCCGCGACCGTCGACTACAGCAACCAGTCCGGCCTGGGCGGCACGATCGCCAGCCGCACGCCCTACCGGATCTACATCCAGCCCAAGGTCTGCGATCCGCTGGTCGGACTGGAGAGCAACTGCACGAAGTACGGCACCACCGCCAGCCCCATCTACAAGCCTGAAGGCCTGATGCAGAAGTACGCCTCGAAGCTGCGCTACTCGGCCTTCGGCTATCTGAACGACGGCTACTACCGCGACGGCGGCGTGATGCGCGCGCGCATGAAATACATCGGCCCGACCCAGCCGGTGCCGGGCTCCAGCGCGATCGGCAACAGCGTGGCCGAGTGGGACGGCAGCACCGGCATCATGCTGGCCAACCCCGACACCGCCGACACCAGCGACACCATCGCCTTCGCGCAGGCACAGACCGGACTGACACCGACGCTGCAGCACAGCGGCGTGATGAACTACCTCAACCGCTTCGGCTCGGCGACCGGCGTCTACAAGAGCTACGACCCGCTCGGCGAGCTCTACTACGCCGGGCTGCGCTACTACCGCAAGCTCGGCCCGGTGGCGTCCTACAGCAGCCTGAGCGGCATCGGCACGACGGCCGCGCTCAACAACGTGATCGACGGCTTTCCGGTCATCACCCGCTGGGACGACCCGATCGTCTACAGCTGCCAGAAGAACTTCATCATCGGCATCGGCGACGTCAACACCTGGAACGACGCCAACCTGCAGGGCAGCACCATCCGCACCAGCGCCGAGCCGTCGATGCCGACCGAGGTCGCCGCCGACACCGCGATCGACGTGAAGAAGGCCACCGACATGGTCGGCCAGCTCGAGGGCATCGCCAATCTGGGCAGCTACTCGTCCGGGCGCAACAACAGCTACTTCATCGCCGGCCTGGCCTACCACGCACACACCAACGACCTGCGCAGCGACCTGAGCGGCGCGCAGACGATCAACACCTTCTGGGTCGACGTGCTGGAGAACCAGTACTACCTGCCCAGGAACCAGTTCTGGCTGGCCGCCAAGTACGGCGGCTTCGAGGTGCCCGGCGGCTTCCAGCCCTACGCCAGCACCAATTCGAGCACGACGATCCCGCAGAGCGCCTGGTACACGAACACCGACACCGTCGGCGCGAACCTGCGCCCGGACAACTACTACACCGGCGGCCTGGCCGCGCAGATGGTCTCCGGGCTGACCAAGGCCTTCGCGAAGATCGCCCAGCAGGCCTCGGCCGCCACCTCGACCGCCTTCGCGTCGACCTCGCTGAACGAGGCGGCCAGCGGCAACGCCAGCTATGCGGCCAGCTACGACCCGAGCACCTGGACCGGCACGCTGCTGGGGCTGTCGGTCAGCTACGCCAGCGATGGCACGCCCTCGTCCACCGAGGTCTGGAACGCACGCACGCGGCTGGCCTCGACCCTGCCGACGAACCGCAGGATCGTCACCTGCTGCACCGCCACCGGCGCCGCCCTGCCCTTTCGCAGCGCCAGCCTGAGCGCAGCGGCCCTGTCGCCGCGCACCCACTACGCCTCGTTCGCCGCGGTGCCGGGGGTGGAGGCCACCGCGCAGTCGGCGGCGAACTTCCTGGACTATCTGCGCGGCGACCGCACCCGCGAGCAGTCCGCCGGCGGCGTGTACCGCAGCCGCAGCGCGGTGCTGGGCGACATCGTCAACTCGAAGGTCAACGCGGTCGGCGCGCCCTCGGCGCCCTACTTCGACGCGAGCAATCCGGGCTACAACACCTTCCGGCGCAGCCTCTCGGGACGGCGCACCGTCGTCTATGTCGGCGCCAACGACGGCATGATGCATGCCTTCGACGGCAGCCTGTCGGGCACCACCGCCGGCAGCGAGCTGTTCGCCTATGTGCCCAGCTTCGTCTATGGCGACAGCAGCACCGCCGCCACCCGCGGCCTGGCGGCGCTGGGCAACCCGTCCTACGAGCACCGCCCGTATGTCGACGCCACGCCGCTGGCCTTCGATGTCGACTTCGCCCGCGTCGGCGGTGCCAAGCCGGCAGCGAGCACCTCGGACTGGCGCACGGTCCTGATCGGCGGCCTGGGCAGCGGCGGTCGCGGCTACTACGCGATCGACGTGACCCAGCCCGACAGCTGGACCAGCGAGGAAACGATGGCCGGCAAGGTGCTGTGGGAATACACCGACGCCTCGCTGGGCTACGGTCACGGCGACGCACGGGTGGTCAAGACCGCCAAGTACGGCTGGACCGTGGTCATCGCCTCCGGCTACAACACGCCCGACGGCAGCGCCTCGATCCACCTGCTCAACCCGAAGACCGGCGCGCTCTACGAAAAGATCACGCTCTCCGGCAGCACGCTGGCCGCGCCCTACGACGTCGCGCATGTCACCGCCTTCATCCCGGACCTGACCGACTACACCGCCACCGCGCTCTACGCCGGCGACCTGCAGGGCAACCTCTGGCGCATCGATGTCAGCCGCGCCAACGGCAGCTATCCGGCGGCGCTGAAGTTCGCCCGGCTGACCGATGCCGCGGGCACCGGCCAGCCGGTGACCACGCCGGTGCGGGTGATGATCGAGCCGAACTCCGGCAAGCGCTACCTGCTGGTCGGCACCGGCCGGCTGCTGGCCGACAGCGACATCGCCAGCACCCAGACCCAGAGCTTCTACGCGCTCATCGACGGCACCGCCAGCGCGATGTACACCGACTCGACGCTGCCCAGCGGCGTGAGCTGGCCCGTGACCCGCGCGAAGCTGGCCGCCAACACCGATCTGCTCGTCGGCATCGGCAGCGCGCCGACGCAGCCGATGGGCTGGTACGTCGACCTGGGCAGCGGCTCCGGCGGCATCGCCGAGCGCGTGACCATCGCACCGACCGTCACCCAGGGCCTGGTCGGCGTGGCGCTGAACCTGCCCGGCGGCGATGCCTGCTCGCCCTCCGGCAGCAGCCGGGTGCTGGCGGTCAGCTTCGCCGACGGCAAGAGCATGCTGACCGACAGCAGCGGCAACGCGGTCGCGCTGAGCGCCGCGAGCGACGGACTGGCCTCGGACATCAGCTTCAAGAACATCGGCGGCAAGGTGCGGCTGGTGGCCGGACGCAGCGGCGGCGGCGTGAGCAACCAGCCCGGCACCTTCGGCCGCGGTGGCACGCTGCGCCGGCTGAACTGGCGCGAAGTGCCGATGCAGCAATGAGACTGCCCGGCCTGCTGCTGGGCGCGCCGGTGCTGCTGCTGCATCTGCTGCTGCTGCAAGGACTGCCGGACCGGCCGCTGCCGAGCGGACCGGCCGCCGTGCCCAGGCCACTGCAGATCCGGCTGGCCGCGCCGCAGCCACCTGCCCCGCCCGAGCGCGCCCCGCGACAGGGGCCGCCGCCAGAAGTCGCCGCAGCACCACGCCACGCCGCATCGGACACAGCGGCCGAGGACATCGACCTCCCGCCTCGCCCGGTCTCGGCACCCGACACCACGCTGCTCGAGACGCTGGCCGCGCAGCCGCTCAGCGGCCTGCCGCTGCGCCTGGCGCTGGACATCGACGCCTCGGGCCGGCTGGTCGGACTGGAGGTGCTGCAGATCGAGCCGATCGACACGGTCGCGCTGCCGGCGCTGCAGCGCATGTTCGAGGCCACCCGCTTCCTGCCCGCGCGGCGGGACGGCCGCGATGTGGCGGCACGGCTGGAGATCGAGCTGCAGCTCGGGCCGGTTCCCGCGGCCGGCGAGGATCAGGGCAGCGCGCCCGGGCCGGCCGCGGGCGCAGCCTCGTCCTGAGATTCCGGCCAGTGCAGATGCACCCGCGCCAGCGCGGCGGTGCCGATCTGCACCACCGCCTGGCGGCTGTGGCCGCCGGTGCGGGCCTGCACGACATAGCGCCCGGCCGGCAGGCGCACATCGACATAGGGGCCGGCGTCCGTCAGGCGCAGCCGCTCCTGCCCGCGACCATCGACGATGGACAGCTCGGCACCGGCGACATAGGCCGAGCGCCGCCCCTCCGAGAGCAGGATGCGCAGATTGAACTGGCGCAGCCGGCGATCGAGCACCATGCGCGACTCGGCGCCGTCGCCGCCGCTCTGGTAGGGCGTGCCCTGCCAGTCCTTCACGCCAGCGTCCGCGCCGACCTCGGCGGCATGGGGCACATCGCCCGGCGGCGTGGCCACGGCGGCACCGGCCACCAGCATCAGGATCGACGGCACAGCACGGAAAAACAGCTTCATGCCCGCAGCTTAGCGAGGGTGACAGCCGCGCCGGCGGGTGCGTGGCATGCTGTTTCAACAGTCACCTCCGCCGCCCACCCATGACCCTGCCCACGCACACCACCGACCTCGGCCACGGCATCTTCGCGATCGACACCGGCTTCGAGCGCGAGAATTTCGACGCCGCCTACCTGATCGTCGACGCGGGCCGCGCCGCCTTCATCGACACCGGCCACAACGCCGCGGTGCCGCGGCTGCTCGAAGCGCTCGACGCGCTCGGCCTGCCGCGCGAGGCGGTCGACTGGGTCATCCCGACCCATGTGCATCTGGACCATGCCGGCGGCGCCGGCCTGCTGATGCGCCATCTGCCCGTCGCGCGGGCGCTGATCCATCCGCGCGGCGCACGCCATCTGATCGATCCGGCTGCATTGGTCGAGGGCGCCCGTGCGGTCTACGGCGACGAGGTGATGCGCCAGACCTACGGCGTGATCGAGCCGATCGAGGCCGAGCGCGTCGTCGATAGCCATGATGGCCTGCGCATCCAGCTCGGCTCGCGCGAGCTGCTGCTGATCGACACGCCCGGACATGCCCGCCACCACCACGGCATCTGGGACGAGCGCAGCCGCGGCTGGTTCACCGGCGACACCTTCGGCATCAGCTACCGCGAGTTCGACAGCGCGGATGGCGCCTGGATCTTCCCGAGCACGACGCCGGTTCAGTTCGAGCCCGAGGCGCTGCGCACCTCGGTGCAGCGAATGATGGCGATGCAGCCGCAGTGCCTGTACCCGACCCACTTCGGCCGGGTCGACGGCGTCGAGCGGCTGGCGGCGCAGTTCCTCGCCACGCTGGATCGCCTCGAGGCCGACGGTCTGGCCCTGCTGGCGCGCCTGCCCGACGACGCGCCCGCCCGGCTGGCTGCGCTGAAGGAGCAGGTCGCCGCGACGCTGGTCGCGTCCGCGCTGGCCGCCGGCAGCCCGGTGAGCGCCGAGCGCGCCCGCGAGTTGCTCGCGCTCGACATCGATCTCAATGCCCAGGGCATGGCGGTGTGGCTTTCTCGCGTCGTTCGCACCCCCTGAAATTCAGGGGTACACACAAGAACCGAGAAACATTTGCGTCTTTTTGCAACGTGGCAATTTTGCGTATCGGGAGCGCTATTGCCACTTCCGGCACACCAAGACGACACCATCGAGTACCAGAAAAAATCAAGCTGAAGCCAAGCTGAAGCCGTTCTGACTCTGGCCTGAAAAACCCCGGCGGATCAATCACTTGCGGAAACATCTATCTCACCCACCGACCCTGCGGGCGAAGTGATCCCCACGGATTTCGACTCCTAGACTCGGCCTCGGACTGGAACCGATGGCCGCAGCGCCGGGAGAGAAAAGATGGCTGGACAGGGCAATGGCAACACGTCGGGCGGACATCGCAGTCGTCACGACTGGGTGGACTTCGCCAAGGGGTTCTGCATCGTCGCGGTGGTGACGATGTGGGTGGTCGGCGAGATGCAGGGCTATGTCAACCGGGGCGAGGCCGGCTGGCTGGGCTATTTCGCGGTCTTCGCCAAGCCGTTCCGGATGCCCGACTTCTTCCTGATCTCGGGCCTGTTCCTGTCGCGGGTGATCGACCGTCCCTGGCGCCACTATCTGGACACCAAGGTCGTCCACTACCTGTATTTCTTCGTGCTGTGGACGCTGATCGTGGTGCCGGCGACCTGGCTGCTCGGCCATGACACGCCGGCCAGCGCGACCGAAGCCCTGACCGATCTGGCCTGGCGGCTCTACGACCCCTTCCAGATGCTGTGGTTCGTGATGATGCTGTCGGTCTACTTCGTCGCCACCCGGCTGCTGCGCCGGGTGCCGGTCTGGCTGCTGATGCCTGCGGCCCTGCTGCTGATGCTGTTCCCGCTGCAGACCGGCATCTACCATGTCGACCGCTTCGGGGTCTATTTCGGCTACTTCTATGCCGGCCATGTCTTCGCCGACCGCTTCTTCGCGCTGGCCGACTGGGCGCGTGCGCACCGGCGCCGTGCGGTGGCGATCGTGCTCGTCTGGGCGCTGATCAACGGCACGCTGGTCAAGCTGCAGCTCACCGAGAGCATCCTGGCCACCACCGTGCTCGGCTTTGCCGGCATCAGCGCGGTGGTCGTCATCAGCGCGCTGGTGAGCGAGCAGCGCTGGGCCGGCCTGCTGAAGTACCTGGGACGCACCTCGATCACCGTCTACCTCGGCTTCTACCTGCCGATGATCGTGCTGGTGCCGCTGCTGCGCGGCTCGGCCATCGGTCAGCAGCACAGCCTGGTGGGCACGCTGGCGCTGGTGGGCTGCATCGGCGGCGCGGTGCTGATGGCGGAGATCGCCCGCCGCCTCGGCCTGGGCTTCCTGTACGAGCGGCCGTCCTGGGCGCGGCTGGCGCCGGCCCGCAGCGCCCCGGCCTCGGCCGCGGCGGCCGTCCCGCCGGTGGCCGACGAGGACGAGCGCCGCCAGCCGGCCTGACAGCCCTGCGGGTCCCCGAGGCCCGCGCAGCGTGGACAATGGCGGGGTGAACACCGCCTTCTCCCCCGAACTGCTGCTCCCCGCCGGCTCGCTCGCCAAGATGCGCGCCGCCTACGACTTCGGCGCCGACGCCGTCTATGCCGGCCAGCCGCGCTACTCCTTGCGAGCGCGCAACAACGAGTTCCGGCTCGAACAGATCGGCCAGGGCATCGCCGAGGCACATGCCCGGGGCCGCAAGTTCTTCGTCACCAGCAACCTGATCGCGCACAACGACAAGGTGCGCACCTACCTGCGCGACATCGAGCCGGTCATCGCGCTCAAGCCCGACGCGCTGATCATGGCCGACCCCGGCCTGATCATGCAGGTGCGCGAGAAGTGGCCCGAGGTGCAGATCCACCTCTCGGTCCAGGCCAACACCACCAACTCGGCGACGGTGAAGTTCTGGCAGCGCGCCGGCATCAGCCGCATCATCCTGTCGCGCGAGCTCAGCCTCGACGAGATCGAGTCGATCCGCCAGGACTGCCCGGACATGGAGCTCGAGGTCTTCGTGCACGGCGCGCTGTGCATCGCCTACTCGGGCCGCTGCCTGCTGTCGGGCTACTTCAACCGCCGCGATCCCAACCAGGGCACCTGCACCAACGCCTGCCGCTGGGACTACAAGACCCATGCCGCCGACGACCAGGCCAGCGACGCCGGCGACGCCCAGCCGACGAAGCTGGAGAGCGACTTCGACTTCGCCGCCGCTCAGCAGGAGGCCGAGAGCGCCTTCGCCGCCACCTCGACCTGCGGCGGCGGCTCGCGCCACCCGCTGGCCGATCGCGTCTACCTGCTCGAAGAAAAAGAGCGCCCCGGCCAGCTCATGCCGATCATGGAAGACGAGCACGGCACCTACATCATGAACAGCAAGGACCTGCGTGCCGTCGAGCATGTGGCCCGGCTGGCGAAGATCGGTGTCGATTCGCTGAAGATCGAGGGCCGCACCAAGAGCCTCTACTACGTCGCGCGCACCGCGCAGGTCTACCGCCGCGCCATCGACGACGCGGTGGCCGGCCGGCCCTTCAACCCCGAGCTGCTGCTCGAGCTCGAAGGCCTGGCCAACCGCGGCTACACCGGCGGCCTGCTCGAGCGCCGCCCGAGCCAGGACTACCAGAACTACCTCACCGGCCACTCGGTGGCGCACCGCAGCCAGTTCGTCGGCGAGGTCAAGAGCGTTCGCGAGGACGGCTGGGCCGAGGTCGAGACCAAGAACCGCTTCGCGGTCGGCGACACGCTGGAGGTCATCCACCCCGCGGGCAACCGCCGCGTCAGGCTCGAGCGCATGACCAGCCTGGAGGGCGCACCGGTCGAGGTGGCGCCGGGCAGCCCGGTGCGGGTCTGGGTGCCGCTGGAGGGTCCGAGCGAAGGCGCGCTGATCGCGCGCATGCTGTGATCCGGCGCGGTTCCGGCCTGCGCCCGATGAAGCGCCTCCTCTTCGTGCAGCGCCGCCGGCGCCGGCTCTGGCCGGCCGGTCTGGCGCTGCTGGCCGCACTCGGCCTGGGTTCGGCCTGGTGGGCCACCGCCAGCGACCGGGAACACGCGCCTGCCGCCGCCGCACGGCCTGCTCACCATACCGCCGAGGGCTTTCGCAACCGCGACGGCAGCACCATCGACAAGTCGCAGTGGGAGGTCTGGCGCTGGCAGCTGAGCCGCCAGGATCCGCCGCGCCCGCAGCCGCCGCTGCCGGTGGTCGCGCCCGACCTGCAGTCGCCCGAGCCCAACATCACCTGGATCGGCCACTCGACGGTGCTGGCGCGGCTCGGCGGCCTGGCGGTGCTGACCGACCCGCAGTTCTCCGAGCGCGCCTCGCCGGTGTCCTGGGCCGGGCCGAAGCGCGTTGTCGCGCTGCCGCTGACGCCGGCACAGCTGCCGCACATCGACGTGGTGCTGGTCTCGCACAACCACTACGACCACCTCGACGAGGCCTCGGTGCGGGCGCTGGCGGCGCAGCCGGGCGGCGCGCCGCTGTTCATCGTGCCGCTGAGGCTTAAGGCCTGGTTCGACGACCTGGGCCTGGCCGGGCTGCGGGTGATCGAACTGGACTGGTGGCAGTCGCATGCCGAGCGCGGCGTCGAGTTCGTGCTGACGCCCGCCAAGCACTGGTCCAGCCGCACGCCCTTCGACCGGCAGCAGACGCTCTGGGGCGGCTTCGCGGTGCTGGCGCCCGATTTCCGGCTGATCTACACCGGCGACACCGGCTACAGCCGCGACTTCACCGACATCCGCCAGCATTTCGCCGCCCGCGGCGGCTTCGACCTGGCGCTGATCCCGGTCGGCTGCTACGAGCCACGCGAGTTCATGCGCGGCCAGCATGTCAACCCGGCCGACGCGGCGCAGATCCACCTCGATCTGGGCGCCAGGCGCTCGGTCGGCGTGCACTGGGGCACCTTCGAGGGCCTGTGCGACGAGCCGCTGGACCAGGCGCCGCGCGACCTGGCCGCGGCGCGGCGCCAGCTCGGTCTGGCCGACGCGGCCTTCACCGTGCTGAAGCACGGCGAGACGCTGCGGCTGCAGGGCGCGCGCTGAGCCCGCGCCAGCACGGCCCCCTCCCCCCCCACCCGTCATGCCCGCGAAGGCGGGCACCCACGATCGACACCTACGATCAACACCCATGATGGACATGCTGTTGTGGCTGGCGTGGGTCCTCGCTTTCGCGAGGATGACGGTAGCGATGGCGGTGGCGGGGGCAGTGGGGACCGCAGGCCGTTGACGGCCAGCACGGCCGCCTCCCCCCCACCCGTCATGCCCGCGAAGGCGGGCACCCACGAT
>NZ_FTMZ01000003.1:0-65674 GCF_900156335.1 Sphaerotilus natans | reverse complement strand
TCATGCCCGCGAAGGCGGGCACCCACGATGGACATGCGGTTGTGGCTGGCGTGGGTCCTCGCTTTCGCGAGGATGACGGTAGCGATGGCGGGGGCTGGACGGTGGGGACCGCAGGCTGTTGACGATCCGCTAGAAGGCGCGCACCGCCACGCCAGCGGCCGCCAGACCGGCGCGGATCGCGTCGGCGGCGGCCACCGCATCGGGCCCGTCGCCGTGCACGCAGATGCTGTCGATCGGCGTCGGCAGCCGCTGGCCGTCGATCGCGATCAGCGCGCCGGCCTCAAGCATCGCCAGCACATGCACGCGGCAGGCCTCGGCGCCGTGGATCATCGCGCCGGGCTGGCGGCGTGGCACCAGCTGGCCGTCGGGCCGGTAGGCGCGGTCGGCGAAGATCTCGTGCGCCACCGCCAGCCCGGCGCGCTCGCCGGCACGCGCCAGCGCCGAGCAGGCCGGCGCCAGCAGCACCAGATCACGGTCGAGCGTGCGCACCGCGCGCGCCACCGTGTCGGCCAGCGCCTCGTCCGCGCAGGCCAGATTGCTCAGCGCGCCGTGCGGCTTCACATGGCGCACCCGGCCGCCCTCGGCCGCGGCCAGCGCCTGCAGCGCGCCGATCTGGTAGATCAGCATCGCCTCCAGCTCGTCCGGCGCCAGGTCCATGCGGCGCCGGCCGAAGCCCTGCAGGTCCGGGAAGGACGGATGCGCGCCCAGCGCGACGCCGCCGGCCAGCGCGCGGCGCACCGTGCGGCGCATCACCAGCGGATCGCCCGCATGGAAGCCGCAGGCGATGTTGGCGCTGCTGACCCGCGCCAGCATCGCGTCGTCGTCGCCCATCGTCCAGGCGCCGAAGCTCTCGCCGAGATCGGCATTCAGGTCCACGCAGGCAGGCAGGTTCATGGTCGGTCGGATCGGGGAAGGAGAAGATTCAGGGCTCGGCGCGCAGCATGCCGGAGATCAGGTTGTCGCGGTGCAGCGCCTGCTCGTCGATGCCGCCGGGCGGGCGCGCCGGCCGCAGCGCCGCGCACCAGGCCTGCCAGCGCGCGCGCAGCCGCTGCAGCGCCGCGCGGGCGCCCGCGCCGTCCACCACCGCGAAGTCCAGCCGGTCGCCCGGCCGCGCCTGCGCCAGCCGCGGCAGGTCGGCGCGGATGACGCAGGCGATCTTCGGATAGCCGCCGACGGTCTGCGCGTCAGCCAGCAGCACGATCGGCTGGCCGTCGGCCGGCACCTGGATCGCGCCGGGCACCACGCCGTCGGAGACGATGTCGGCCGCGCTCGCGTCGACATGCGCCAGCGCCGGACCGGCCAGCCGCAGGCCCATGCGGTCCAGCGCCGGCGTGACCTGCCAGGCGCTTGCCAGCAGCCGCGCCCAGGCCTCGGCGCTGAAGTGATCCTGCTGTGGACCGGGCAGCACGCGGATCGGCCCGCTCTCCAGCCAGTCCGGCGCGGACGCCGCACACCACAGCCGCCGGTCCTCCGAAGCGAGCGCCGCGCAGCCCAGGCGGTCGCCCGGCTGCAGCATGCGCCCGTCCAGCCCACCCATGCGGGTGCGCAGATGGGTCGCGCGGCTGCCCAGCAGCGGCGCCACCTGCACCCCGCCGCTGACCGCCATCCAGGCGCAGCCACCGGACAGCGCCGCGAGATCCAGCACCGCGCCCGCCTCCAGCAGCACGCTCTGCCAGGGCGGCAGCGGCTGCGGGCGCGCCTGCGCATCGCTTGCCCAGGCGGCGGCGCCGCCCGCCACCGCCACCCGCACCGGCCCCTGCGCTACCCGCAGCCGCAGCGCAGGACCGCGCCATTCCAGGCAGGCCGCCTGCGGCGGGTTGCCCGCCAGCACATTGGCCGCGCCCGCCATCCAGCCGTCCAGCCAGCCCGACAGCGCCACGCCCTCATGCCGATGACCGACGCGGCCGGCATCCTGCACCGTGCAGCCGATGCCGCCCCGGATCACCTCGAGGCCGCCGTCGTGCGCCTCCCGCCTCATGCCTCCTCCGGCATCAGGAAGTCCTCGCGCCGCAGCCGCCCGGCGGCCCAATCGGCCGCCAGCGCCGCGTGGGTCGCGGCATCGACCGGCTGCCAGCACAGCCGGTCACCGGCCGCCAGCCAGGCCGGCGCCTGCGGATGATCTGCCTCGAACAGCGGCAGCGGCAGATGCCCGACCAGCCACCAGCCGCCCGGACTGTCCCAGGGATAGACGCCGCACAGGCCGGCCGCCAGCGCGACCGAGCCCGTCGGCACCCGGGTGCGCGGCGTGGCGCGGCGCGGCAGGTGCAGTGCCTGCGGCAGACCGATCAGGTAGGGAAATCCAGGCATGAAGCCGATCAGCCCGACCCGCAGCGTCGTGCCGCACAGCAGCGCTCGCACCGCCTGCGGCGCGAGACCGACCCGGGCCGCCAGCTCCGCCAGATCGGGGGCCAGCGCCGGCTCGGTGCAGATCGGCAGCCGCCAGCAGCGCCCGGTCGCGTCGGCGGCATCGTCGTCGGCCGCCAGCGCCAGCAGCTGCGCGCCCAGCAGCTCGGCCTCGACCGCCTCGGGCTCGAAATGCACCGTCAGCGAGCGCAGCGTCGGCACCAGATCGACCACGCCGGGCAGGCAGGCCGCCCGCACCCGCGCCGCCAGCCGCGCCACCTGCTCGGCCAGCGCCGGATCGAGGTGGCGGCCGAACTCGAGCGTCCAGGCCGCATCACCCAGCGGCAGCAGCTTCACCGTGTTCTCCCTGGCCGGTTCGTCCGGCCCATGAAAAACGGCCCCGCAGGGCCGTCGTGTCGATCAGGCGGACCTCAGCGATCCGCACAGAACGCGACTCAGGCGTTCACGCCCTTGGCATTCTCGACATATTCCTCGATCTGGTCGAAGTTCATGTACTTGTAGATCTTGTCGGCATTCTTGGTGACGACGCCGATCTCGGCCATGTACTCCTCGACCGTCGGGATGCGGCCCAGCTTCGAGCACACCGCGGCCAGCTCCGCCGAGCCCAGGAACACGTTGGTGTTCTTGCCCAGGCGGTTCGGGAAGTTGCGGGTGGAGGTCGACATCGCGGTCGAGCCTTCCTTGATCTGCGCCTGGTTGCCCATGCACAGCGAGCAGCCCGGCATTTCCATGCGCGCGCCGGCGCCGCCCAGGGTGGCGTAGTAGCCTTCCTTGGTCAGCTCGGAGGCGTCCATCTTGGTCGGCGGAGCCACCCACAGGCGCACCGGGATGTCCTTCTTGCCCTTCAGGATCTCGCCGGCGGCGCGGAAGTGACCGATGTTGGTCATGCACGAACCGACGAAGACTTCATCGATCTGGGTGCCGGTGACTTCGGACATGAACTTGGCGTCGTCCGGGTCGTTCGGGCAGCAGACGATCGGCTCCTTGATGTCGGCCAGATCGATCTCGATGACGGCGGCGTACTCGGCGTCGGCGTCGGCCTTCAGCAGCTTCGGATCGGCCAGCCACTGCTCGACCTTCTCGATGCGGCGGGCCAGCGTCTTGGCGTCAGCGTAGCCGTCGGCGATCATGTTCTTCATCAGAACGATGTTCGAGCGCAGGTACTCGGCGATCGGCTCGGGGTTGAGCTGCACCGTGCAGGCGGCGGCCGAGCGCTCGGCGGCGGCGTCCGACAGCTCGAAGGCCTGTTCGACCTTCAGGTCCGGCAGACCTTCGATCTCCAGCACGCGGCCCGAGAAGACGTTCTTCTTGCCCTTCTTCTCGACGGTCAGCAGACCGGCCTTGATCGCGTACAGCGGAATGGCGTGCACCAGATCGCGCAGCGTGATGCCCGGCTGCATCGTGCCCTTGAAGCGCACCAGCACCGATTCAGGCATGTCCAGCGGCATCACGCCAGTGGCGGCGCCGAAGGCCACCAGGCCCGAGCCAGCGGGGAAGGAAATGCCGATCGGGAAACGGGTGTGCGAGTCGCCGCCGGTGCCGACGGTGTCGGGCAGCAGCAGGCGGTTCAGCCAGCTGTGGATCACGCCGTCGCCCGGGCGCAGCGCCACGCCACCGCGGTTGGCGATGAACTTGGGCAGCTCGCGGTGCATCTTCACGTCCACCGGCTTCGGATAGGCGGCGGTGTGGCAGAAGGACTGCATGACCAGATCGGCCGAGAAGCCCAGGCAGGCCAGGTCCTTCAGCTCGTCGCGGGTCATCGGGCCGGTGGTGTCCTGGCTGCCGACGGTGGTCATCTTCGGCTCGCAGTAGGTGCCCGGGCGCACGCCCTGGCCTTCCGGCAGACCGCAGGCGCGGCCGACCATCTTCTGCGCCAGCGTGAAGCCGGCCGTGCTGGCGGCCGGAGCCTTCGGCAGACGGAACAGCGTCGAGGCCGGCAGACCCAGCGCCTCGCGGGCCTTGGCGGTCAGCGAGCGGCCGATGATCAGGTTGATGCGGCCGCCGGCGCGCACTTCGTCGAGCAGCACGTCGCTCTTGAGCGAGAACTCGGCCACCGTCTCGCCGTTCTTGGTGATCTTGCCGTCATAGGGCAGCACGTCGATGACGTCGCCCATTTCCAGCTTCGACACGTCGACCTCGATCGGCAGCGAGCCGGAGTCTTCCTGGGTGTTGAAGAAGATCGGCGCGATCTTGCCGCCCAGCGTCACGCCGCCGAAGCGCTTGTTCGGCACGAAGGGAATGTCCTGGCCGGTCGCCCAGACCACCGAGTTGGTGGCCGACTTGCGGCTGGAGCCGGTGCCGACCACGTCGCCGACGTAGGCGACGAGGTTGCCCTTCTTCTTCAGGTCCTCGATGAACTGGATCGGGCCGCGCTTGCCGTCCTCTTCCGGCTTGAAGGCCGCGTCAGGACGGGTGTTCTTCAGCATCGCCAGATAGTGCATCGGGATGTCCGGACGGGTGGTGGCGTCCGGGGCCGGCGACAGGTCGTCGGTGTTGGTCTCGCCAGGCACCTTGAACACGGTCACGGTGATCGACTTCGGCACTTCCGGGCGGCTGGTGAACCACTCGGCGTCGGCCCACGACTGCATCACTTCCTGCGCCTTGGCGTTGCCCGCCTTGGCCTTGGCGGCGACGTCGTTGAAGTAGTCGAACATCAGCAGGGTCTTCTTCAGACCGTCGGCGGCGATGCCAGCGACCTCGGCGTCATCGAGCAGCTCGATCAGCGGCTGCACGTTGTAGCCACCGACCATGGTGCCCAGCAGCTCGGTGGCCTTGGCCTTCGAGACCAGACCGACGGCCAGCTCGCCATGAGCGACCGCAGCCAGGAAGCTGGCCTTGACCTTGGCGGCATCGTCCACGCCCGGCGGCACGCGGTGCGTCAGCAGCTCCACCAGGAACGCCTCCTCGCCGGCCGGCGGGTTCTTGATCAGCTCGATCAGCTCGGCGACCTGCTTGGCATCGAGTGCGAGCGGCGGAATGCCGAGGGCGGCGCGTTCGGCGACGTGTTGGCGATAGGCTTGCAGCATGAAGAGCTCCGTGCGGTGTGGCGGTGCCCCGGCCGACTGTCGGGCCGGGTGACCCTGGGCTGGGGTTAGTCCGGTATTTTATGTCTTATATAAGACTTGCCAAGAGGCGGGATGTACCAGATCGGGATCGACGGGTGTCACTGCAACACCTCAGCGGGCCTGCGCAACCGGTTCAGCCGTCGAGACCGCCGAAGTGACCGGATCGACCGGCGCTGCCGGCGGCATCTTCTGGTTCGGATGCACGCATTCGTCGACCAGGCGCTGGCCGGCGCGGGCATTCATCAGCATCGACTTGTTGGCAATCTGGATCCAGACCAGACCGTTCTTCTTGTCCTCGAGGCGGACCGCGCCGGTGGTGGTCGGCTCCGGCGCCATCGTGTACTGCTTGCCCTTGAAGTTCAGGTGGAAATAGCCATCCTTGGCGTGGTGGCGCTGCACCTTGACCTGCTGGCGGAACTCGCAGTCCTGATCGCCGACATGCACGCGCTCGGCGTTGGCGACCTGCTCGGGCGCCAGATCGGCCAGCGGCGCCTCGACCGGCGCGGCCGGCTTCTTCTTCGCGGCGGTGGAGGCGCTGGCCGGCAGGCTGCCGATCAGGCAGGCGGTGCCGAACAGGGCCAGGACGAGAGAACGGGGGGAAGAAAGGGACAGGGACATCACGAGCTCCGGAACAGGCAGGTTCAAAGGCGGGCATTGTGCCCAAGCCCGCCCGGGTCGATCCGCGCTTTACAGCCGGGAACGCGACCGGGCGTGACAGGCGCCCGACCGGCCACGGCGCATTCGCTCAAGCGCGAGCGAAGAACCGGCGCTCGATCTCGGCCGGCAGCGGACCGGTGCGGTGCGCACGCTCGAGCACATGCCAGAAATAGCGGAAGCTGGCGCGGTCGTGCAGCGTGTCCTGGCCGTGGTGGCGATGGCGGATCGGCCCCCAGCCGGCGGCCTGCGCGGCCAGCAGGATCTCGGCGGCCTGATCGACCTCGGCGGTGGTGGGCGAGAAGGCGTCGACGATGGTGCGGATCTGGTCCGGGTGAATGCTCCACATCCGGGTGTAGCCGAGCTGGCGGCAGGCCTGGGTCGCCGCCGCCTCGAGCGCCGAGAGATGCTTGAACTCGGTGACGACGCAGTGCGAGGGCACCTTGCCCCAGCCGTGGCAGGCCGCGGAGATCTCCAGCTTGGCGCGCATCACCAGCGGATGCTCGAACTGGCCCTTGACCGACATGCCGCTCTGCGGGATGGCGCCGCGGTGGTCGGAAACGAAGTCCATCAGGCCGAAGGACAGCGACTCGATGCGCGGATGCGCCGCCAGCGCCTGCACCTCGCGCAGCGCGCCGTGCGTCTCGACCAGCGCATGCACCGGAATCGCCCGCCCGATGCCGTGGCGGGCGATGGCATCGTCGATCGCGGCGACCGCGCGCTCGACATCGGCCAAGCCGCGCGGCTTGGGCACCATGATGTAGGCCACCCGCGCGCCGGCACGGGCGACGATGGCGTCGACCATCGCCTCGAAGGCCGGATGGTCGACGGTCTGCACCCGCGCGCCGACCCGGTCGAAGCGGTTGGCCCCCGAGTCGATCATCTCGGCGATCAGTTGCGCATGCTCGAGTTCGCCGCCGACCGGCGCGCCATCCTCGCCGTCGAGCGTGATGTCGAAGACCGGCCCCATCTCAGCCTGCAGCTCCAGGCTCTTGCGCATGCGCACCTCGACGCCAGCGTAGTGGTCGCAGACCGGCAGGTCGGCCGGCAGCAGCTCGCCGGCATCGAACAGCGCGTCGCGCGGGTGGAGCGGGTTCGGAGAAGATGTCGATGAAGGCATGAGGTCAGGCTCGCAAAGCAGGAAAGGCCGACCTCAACGACGAGGCCGGCCTTCCGGAATTTTCACCCCCGACACCGCCGGGGATGCTGACGCACCCGTCTCACGGACAGGGGCCGTGCCGTGTCAGATCACAGCAGGTGCTTGACGCCGTCCTTCTCGCCTTCCAGCTCGGCCAGGGTCTTGTTGATGCACTCTTGTGAGAACGCATCGATCGGCAGGCCCTCGACGATCTTGTACTCGCCGCCTTCGCAGGTGACCGGATAGCCGAACATCGTTTCAGCCGGGATGCCGTATTCGCCGTTCGAGGGCACGCCCATCGTGACCCAGGCGCCGTTGGTGCCCAGGGCCCAGTCGCGCATGTGGTCGATGGCGGCGTTGGCGGCCGAGGCGGCCGACGACACGCCACGGGCGGCGATGATCGCGGCGCCGCGCTTGCCGACGGTCGGCAGGAACACGTCGCGGTTCCACACGTCGTCGTTGATCATGTCCTTGACCGACTCGCCGCCGATGGTGGCGAAACGGTAGTCGGCGTACATGGTGGGCGAGTGGTTGCCCCACACGGCCAGCTTCTGGATGTCGGCGACAGCCTTGCCGGTCTTGGACGCGATCTGCGACGCGGCGCGGTTGTGGTCCAGGCGCAGCATGGCGGTGAAGTTCTTGGCCGGCAGGTCCGGGGCCGACTTCATGGCGATGTAGGCGTTGGTGTTGGCCGGGTTGCCGACGACCAGCACCTTGACGTTGCGCGAAGCGACCGCGTTCAGGGCCTTGCCTTGGGCGGTGAAGATCTGGGCGTTGGCGGCCAGCAGGTCGGCACGCTCCATGCCCGGGCCACGCGGACGCGCGCCGACCAGCAGGGCGTAGTCGGTGTCCTTGAAGGCGGTCATCGGGTCGCTGTGTGCCTCGATGCCAGCCAGCAGCGGGAACGCGCAGTCTTCCAGCTCCATGATCACGCCCTTGAGCGCTTCCTGGGCCTTCTCCATCGGCACTTCGAGCAGTTGCAGGATGACCGGCTGGTCCTTGCCGAGCATTTCGCCCGAGGCAATGCGGAACAGCAGGGCGTAACCGATCTGACCTGCAGCGCCGGTGACGGCGACGCGAACGGGGGACTTGCTCATGGGCGAGGCTCCTGGAATGGGGTACGGCGAGAGTGCTGCCGGGGTGGGGTCTACTTGAAAAACACCGCGCAGTCTAGGTGCCGACCCGGGCACTGTCAACGATCTTATGTCTTATATAAGACATCTTGTAGAACAGCGTTGCAACCCGACACCCGCTTGTGCTGCAATGCCGGCCATGCCGCAACCCGCCCCTTCATCAACGCCGATGAATGCCTCCTCGGACACCGCGGGGGATGGTGGCGGCGCGCCCTCCTTCAGCCCGCTCTACCAGCAGATCAAGGCGCTGATCATGCGCGGCCTGCAGGCCGGCGAGTGGAAGCCCGGCGAGGCGATTCCCAGCGAGCTGGAGCTGGCCGCGCGCTTTCGCGTCAGCCAGGGCACGGTGCGTAAGGCTATCGACGAACTGGCCGCCGAGAATCTGCTGGTTCGCCGCCAGGGCAAGGGCACCTTCGTCGCCACCCACAGCGAGCAGAAGATCCAGTATCGATTCCTGCGACTGCAGCCCGAGGGCGGCGGCGAGCCGGTGCCGATGCAGCGCCAGTTCCTGGACTGCCGCCGCATTCCCGCGCCAGCCGACGTCGCCCGCGCGCTGGCGCTGCGGGCCGGCGAGATGGCGGTGGAGGTCCGTCGCACCCTGTCGCAGAACGGGCGCCCGATCGTGCTGGACGACATCTGGCTGCCGGCCAGCCTCTTCAAGGGACTGACGGCGCAGCGCATGGGCGACTACAAGGGGCCCCTGTACGGCCTGTTCGAGTCCGAGTTCGGAGTCCGGATGATCCGTGCGGAGGAGAAGATCCGGGCCGTGGCGGCGGACGGTGAGGTGGCAGGCGTGCTCGGTGTTGACGCGGGAAGTCCCCTGCTCAGCGTCGAACGACTGTCGTTCACGTATGGTGACAAGCCTGTGGAACTGCGCCGGGGCTTCTACGACACCTCGACGCATCACTATCGCAACGAGCTGAACTGAAAAGAGCGGCTGGCAGTGTCGGCACCCGTGCCTTGACTGCTGCGTTGCAATAAAATTCCGCGGTTTCTTCGTAATTACAAAGGCATCTCATGGCAGACACCCTCAAACAGCGGCCAGGCCCGATGCGTCTCATCGACGCGACCCAGTACCGGCTTCCCCTCGCGGCGAAGCTGTCGATCCTCCACCGCGCCAGCGGCATCATCATGTTCGTGCTGCTGCCGTTCATCATCTGGATGTTCGACAAGAGCGTCAGCTCGGAAGCCTCCTACGAGGACTTCACTGCGGTCTTCACGCACGGGTTCGGTCCCTTCCCCGGGGTGTTCGTCAAGCTGGTGGTGCTGGCCCTGATCTGGTCCTACCTGCATCACTTCTGCGCCGGCGTGCGCCACCTGTGGATGGACGCCACCCACAGCGTCACCAAGGAACAGGGCAAGTCCTCGGCCGTCGTCAGCTTCGCGATCAGCCTGCTGCTGACCGTCGCCCTCGGCGCCAAGCTGTTCGGCCTGTTCTGAGCCCGTCCGCCCTTTAGAGACGTCGAGAGACGCTTTTTCCCATGTCCAAGAACTACGGTTCCAAGCGCATCGTCACCGGTGCGCACTACGGCCTGCGCGACTGGCTCGCGCAGCGTGTCACCGCGGTGCTGATGGCGCTGTTCACCATCGTGCTGCTGGTGCAGGTGCTGTTCGGCGGCCCGCTGGGCTATGACAGCTGGTCGGGCATCTTCGCAGCGCAATGGATGAAGACGCTCACCTTCACGGTGATCGTCGCCCTCGCCTGGCACGCCTGGGTGGGCGTGCGCGACATCTACATGGACTACGTCACCAAGTCGGTCGGCCTGCGCCTGACCCTGCAGGTGGCCACGGTCGTCTGGCTCGTCGGCTGCGCCGGCTGGGCAGTGCAAGTTCTCTGGAGACTCTGATGGCGTCGATCGCTACTTCCGCCAGCTATTCTGGTTCCCTGCCGCGCCGCAAGTTCGATGTCGTCATCGTCGGTGCAGGTGGCTCGGGCATGCGCGCCTCGCTGCAGCTCGCGCGCGCCGGCCTGAACGTCGCCGTCCTGACCAAGGTCTTCCCGACCCGCTCGCACACCGTCGCCGCCCAGGGTGGCGTCGGCGCCTCGCTGGGCAACATGTCGGAAGACAACTGGCACTACCACTTCTACGACACCATCAAGGGCTCGGACTGGCTGGGTGACCAGGACGCCATCGAGTTCATGTGCCGCGAAGCGCCGAAGGTCGTCTACGAGCTCGAGCACTTCGGCATGCCGTTCGACCGCAACGCCGACGGCACCATCTACCAACGCCCGTTCGGCGGCCACACCGCCAACTACGGCGAGAAGCCCGTCCAGCGCGCCTGCGCCGCCGCCGACCGCACCGGTCACGCGATGCTGCACACGCTGTACCAGCAGAACGTCAAGTCGCGCACGCAGTTCTTCGTCGAGTGGATGGCGCTCGACCTGATCCGCGACGCCGAAGGCGACGTGGTCGGCGTGACCGCGCTCGAGATGGAGACCGGCGAGCTGTTCATCTTCGAGGCCAAGAGCGTGCTGCTGGCCACGGGTGGCGCGGGCCGCATCTTCGCCGCCTCGACCAACGCCTTCATCAACACCGGCGACGGTCTGGGCATGGCCGCGCGCGCCGGCATCCCGCTGCAGGACATGGAGTTCTGGCAGTTCCACCCGACCGGCGTGGCCGGCGCGGGCGTGCTGCTGACCGAAGGCTGCCGCGGCGAAGGCGCCATCCTGCGCAACGTCAACGGCGAACGCTTCATGGAGCGCTACGCCCCGACGCTGAAGGATCTGGCGCCGCGCGACTTCGTCTCGCGCTGCATGGACCAGGAGATCAAGGAAGGTCGCGGCTGCGGTCCGAACAAGGACTATGTCGTGCTCGACATGACCCACCTGGGCGGCGACACCATCCTGAAGCGCCTGCCCTCGGTGTTCGAGATCGGCCACAACTTCGCCAACGTCGACATCACCAAGGAGCCGATCCCGGTGGTGCCGACCATCCATTACCAGATGGGCGGCATCCCGACCGGCATCACCGGCCAGGTCGTGACGACGCAGAACGACGTCAACACCATCGTCAACGGCCTGTACGCGGTGGGCGAATGCTCCTGCGTGTCGGTGCACGGCGCCAACCGCCTGGGCACCAACTCGCTGCTCGACCTGCTGGTGTTCGGCAAGTCGGCCGGCAACCACATCATCGAGTCGCACCAGAAGGCGCCGAAGTCGCACAAGGACCTGCCGAAGGACGCCGCCGACCGCTCGCTGGCGCGCCTGGCCCGTCTGGACGCCAGCACCTCCGGCGAATACGCCCAGGACGTCGCCGGCGACATCCGCTCGGCGATGCAGCAGCACGCCGGCGTGTTCCGCACCCAGAAGACGATGGACGAAGGTGTCGTCAAGATCAACGCCATCCGCGAGCGCGTGAAGAACATCACCCTCAAGGACAAGTCGAAGGTCTTCAACACCGCCCGCATCGAGGCGCTGGAAGTCGACAACCTGATGGAAGCCGCCCAGGCCACGATGACCTCGGCCGCCGCCCGCAAGGAATGCCGTGGCGCGCACACCGTCAAGGACTACGAGCGCGGTGCCGACGACAAGGAATTCCCGCTGGGCCGCAACGACAAGGAATGGATGAAGCACACCCTGTGGGACAGTGCCACCAACTCGCTGTCGTACAAGTCCGTCAACCTGAAGCCGCTGACCGTCGAGTCGGTGCCGCCGAAGGTCCGTACCTTCTAAGAAGCGCCCAAGGAGAAACAACATGGCCCAGAAGCGCAGTTTCCAGATCTATCGCTACGATCCCGACAAGGACGCCAAGCCGTACATGCAGACCATCGAGGTCGAGCTCGACGGCAACGAGCGCATGCTGCTCGACGCCCTGGTCAAGCTGAAGAAGGTCGACCCGACGCTGTCGTTTCGCCGCTCCTGCCGCGAAGGCGTGTGCGGCTCGGACGCGATGAACATCAACGGCAAGAACGGCCTGGCCTGCCTGACCAACATGCGCGACCTGCCGGGCGTGGTGGTGCTCAAGCCCCTGCCGGGCCTGCCGGTCATCCGCGACCTGATCGTGGACATGACGCAGTTCTTCAAGCAGTACCACTCGATCAAGCCCTACCTGGTCAACGACACGCCGCCGCCCGAGAAGGAGCGCCTGCAGTCGCCCGAGGAGCGCGACGAGCTCAACGGCCTGTACGAGTGCATCCTGTGCGCGAGCTGCTCGACCAGCTGCCCGAGCTTCTGGTGGAACCCGGACAAGTTCGTCGGCCCGGCCGGCCTGCTGCAGGCCTACCGCTTCATCGCCGACAGCCGTGACCAGGAAACCGCCGAGCGTCTGGACAACCTGGAAGACCCGTACCGCCTGTTCCGCTGCCACACGATCATGAACTGCGTGGACGTGTGCCCGAAGGGTCTGAACCCGACGAAGGCGATCGGCAAGATCAAGGAGCTGATGGTCCGCCGGGCCGTCTGATCCTGCGATCCGTCGACCGCGGCGCGGGCCCTGCCTTCCACCCCGGCATGGCACCGTCCGCGGTCAGACCTCTGAAAGAACTGCAATGGACACTCTGCTCGACGAGCGTGCACTCAGCAAGCTGCGCTGGCGCTGCCGGCGTGGCCTGCTGGAAAACGATCTGTTCATCGAGCGGTTCTTCCAGCGCTTCGAGTCCAGCCTGACCGTTCGTCAGGCCGGCGGCCTCGAGGTGCTGATGGATCTGGCCGATAACGATCTGCTCGACCTGCTGCTGTGCAGGAAAGAGCCCGAGGGTGACATCGATCGTCCGGACGTCCGGGACGTGCTCGCCATGCTGCGTCAGCGGCCCTGAGCATTCCCAGGCGACCGGAACCCAGGACTCCACCCCCATACCAACCGACCTACCGAGGAAACAGCCATGATCCCCTCCGACGTGAAGGCCACACTCTCGTTCTCCGACGGCAGTGCGTCGATGGACCTGCCCATCTACAAGGGCACCATCGGCCCGGATGTCCTGGACATCCGCAAGCTGTACGCGCAGACCGGCAAGTTCACCTACGACCCGGGCTTCCTGTCGACGTCGTCGTGCAACTCGACCATCACCTACATCGATGGCGACAAGGGCGAACTGCTGTACCGTGGCTACCCGATCGAGCAGCTGGCGGTGAGCTGCGACTATCTGGACACCTGCTACCTGCTGCTGTACGGGGATCTGCCCAACGAGGCCCAGCGCCAGGACTTCCACGCCCGCGTGACCAACCACACGATGGTCAACGAGCAGATGCAGTTCTTCCTGCGTGGCTTCCGTCGTGACGCGCACCCGATGGCGGTCCTGACCGGCCTGGTGGGGGGTCTGTCGGCCTTCTATCACGACAGCACCGACATCAACAACCCGCAGCACCGCGAGATCGCGGCGATCCGCCTGATCGCCAAGATGCCCACGCTGGTGGCGATGGCGTACAAGTACTCGGTCGGTCAGCCGTACATGTACCCGAAGAACGACCTGTCCTACGCCGGCAACTTCATGCGCATGATGTTCGCCACGCCGTGCGAGGACTACAAGGTCAACCCGGTGATCGAGCGCGCGCTCGACCGCATCTTCATCCTGCACGCCGACCACGAGCAGAACGCCTCGACCTCGACGGTGCGCCTGTGCGGCTCGTCGGGCACCAACCCGTTCGCGGCGATCGCCGCCGGTGTCGCCTGCCTGTGGGGTCCGGCCCACGGCGGCGCCAACGAGGCCTGCCTGAACATGCTCGAGGAAATCCAGGCCAATGGCGGCGTCGCCAAGGTCGGCGAGTTCATGGAGAAGGTGAAGGACAAGAACAGCGGCGTCAAGCTGATGGGCTTCGGTCACCGCGTCTACAAGAACTACGACCCGCGCGCCAAGCTGATGCGCGAGACCTGCCACGAAGTGCTGAACGAGCTGGGCCTGCAGAACGACCCGCTGTTCAAGCTGGCCATGGAACTCGAGAAGATCGCGCTGGAAGACGACTACTTCGTCGCCCGCAAGCTCTACCCGAACGTCGACTTCTACTCCGGCATCGTGCAGCGCGCCATCGGCATCCCGGTGCAGCTGTTCACCGCGATCTTCGCGCTGGCCCGCACCGTCGGCTGGATCGCGCAGCTCAACGAGATGATCGCCGATCCCGAGTACAAGATCGGCCGTCCGCGCCAGCTCTTCGTCGGTGCCGAGCGCCGCGACGTCAAGCCGCTGGACCAGCGCTGATCGGATCGACACCCCGCCCGGCGGCGCCTGCCGCCGGAGCGACGTGACCCAGGGCCCTGCAGGGCCCTTTTTTCTTTTCGGCACCCCTTTTCCGGGGTGTGCTTTCCGACCCATTTCCCATGGGCAATCTCGCGGGTTTACCCTAAAATTGCTGCATAGCAGCAAAGCTGCAAGACCCACACCCTCTGCCACCCACCGCCCGTACCCAGGTCAGCCCATGACACTGCAGCAGCTGCAAGATCTCAAGCAATGGCACCGCCATCATCCTGGCGGTCGCGCCATGGAAGCAGCCCTGTGCGATCTGGTGCTCTGTATCTGGGCGGCAGGCTGGACGCTGCTGCTGGCCCTGGCTGTCATTGATGCGCCGGAAATGATGCCGGTGTCGCTGCTGATGACGCTGACGCCCTCGTTCTACGCCGCAGCGCGGCGCCAGCTTCACCAGCGCGGCCTGCTGCGCTGCGACTGGCTGGGCGCGCTGCAGTCGCCTCAAAACCGGTAACCGATGCGCAGGCCGCCCCAGTGGCGGCCCTGCACGATGATCGGTGCCGAGGCCTCCTTGAGCATCACATGCTTGCCCCCGCCCATGTCGCGGCGGTAGGTCTGCACCAGGAAGGGCCGCTCGTTGCGCGCCGAGGCCAGACCGGTTCGGTCATTGAAGATGCGCCGATAGCGGCTGTTGGCGGTATTCCAAGCTATATCGCCGGGACGCTGCGGCTGGCAGTAGATGGTGTTGTGCACCGGCACATAGCCGTTGCGATCGACCGCAATGCAGAAGGCGATCTTGTCGCTGCTGCCCAGCACCTTTTCCTGGATCGCCGGAAAGAGCTTTTCCGCCAACGGCGAGAAGGCCGCCAGGAACTGCTCGGGCTGCGTGCCCTCGAGCGGCTGATAGCGCACATCGAAGAGCGCCTGCGCCGAGATATGCCCCTGCTGGACGGCCTGCTCGAGCAGCCGGGACATGTCGGCGGCCGCACGCTGGGCCTGCGCGATCATCGGCGTGTCGGTGGTCTCGACACCGCAGCCGGCCAGCTCGTCGATCAGGGTTTCTGACACCGACAGAAAACGGTCGCTGCAGTCCAGCGCCACGTCCAGGCCATCGAAAGCATGGCTGATGCCGCTGGAGAGCTGCTGGGAGCGCTCGCAGACCTGCTGGACGGTGGTGGCGCTGCGCCCGGCGGTCTCGTCGATCCGCCCCACTGAGACCTCGACCTCGGCAAAAGCACGGTGGATCGCGCCCTGGGCCGCACCCTCCCCGCCCGAGCGGATTTCACGCGAGAAGGACTCGATGCGCTGGTCCAGGTCGGTCAGCGTGCTCATGATCGTCCGGGAGGAAGTCTCCACCCGGCCGGCCAGATCCTTGACGGCATCGGCCACCACGCCAAAGCCACGCCCGGCCTCGCCGGCGCGCTTGGCCTCGACCGAGGCATTGAAGGCGACCAGCCGGGTCTGCAGCGCGATCTGGCCGATGTCGCTGGCGGCCGAGGCCACCTGGCGCAGCACCTCGACGATGCTCGACACCTCGCCGGCGACCTGCTCGACCTCGGTGCGTGCCCGCACCACGGCGTCTCGGGTGGCCCCGGAGGCCTCGCCGATCGCACGCTGGGACTGTTCGACCTCGCGCAGCCACTGCTCGAGCTGCTGCAGCGAGGCCAGATGGGTGGCTGCATCGCGCTTGGCATCCTCGATCACGCCGCGGGTCTCGGCCGCATCGCGGCCGATGTTCGACACCTGGGCAGCGATGCGCTGGACCACCCCCTTCTCGGACAACACCGGCGGCATCGCCGGCCCGTCGGACGCCGGGTTCAGGGCCTTGTCGGCATCAGCACGCCGACCATGCAACAGCTTCCACATCTCGGATTTCCGGCTGAAGGGCACCTCGATGGAGGTGCCCTGAATCTCACCAGGCCCGCAGCTTGGCGCGCAGCCGGGCGATCGACTGGCTGTGCAGCTGGCACACCCGCGACTCGGTCACGCCCAGGACTGCGGCGATTTCCTTCAGGTTCATGTCGTGCTCGTAGTACATGCTCATCACGTACTGCTCACGCTCGGGCAGGCCCTTGATCGCCTCGACCAGCGCCTCGCGCATGCGGCGGTCGTTGAGCCGAGCCAGCGGATCGGCATCGGTGTCGGCGACATGGCGATCCAGGTAGTCGCTGTCGCCCTCGTCGCCGCTCATGTCCTCGAGATAGACCAGCTGCGTGCCCCGGACCCGGTTGAGCAGATCCTGATAGTCGGGTAGCGACAGGCCCATCTCGGCGGCGATCTCGCTCTCGTGCGGCGCCCGGCCGAGGCGCTGCTCGAGCTTGTGGACCGCCCCCTCGATGTCGCGCTGGTGCTTGCGCCCGCTGCGGCTCATCCAGTCGCCGCCGCGCAGCTCGTCGAGCATGGCGCCGCGGATGCGCTGGGTGGCGAAGGTCTCGAACTGCACGCCCTGCTTGATGTCGAAGCGGCTCATCGCGTCGGTCAGCCCGATCATGCCGACCTGGATCAGGTCGTCGAGCTCGACGTTCGCCGGCAGCCGGGCGATCATCTGGTGCGCCAGACGCCGCACCAGCGAGCTGTACTGCTCGAGCATGGTCTTGGCGTCGAGCTGGCCGTTGGAGTTGTAGATCGGTTGGCTCCGTGACATGGTCAGACCATCGGCTGCAGACTGGGGGATGAAATCGGGCGCGGAGCTGCACCCGGACGCGGACGCCTCTGGCTGGCGGGCACGAAGGCCGCCCCGGCCTGCAGGGCACTGTCCATGAAGGCGGCCAGCGCCTCGGCCGCTCGCCAGGTCGCCGGGCGGGTCGGAACGATCTCGAGACAGTCGTTCTGCACGCCCCCGAAGAACAGGTCGGCGCACTGCGCCAGCCGCCCCGGCACATGCCAGGAGGCCGGCGCATCGATCTCGGCGCTCATCAGCATGTCGTGCTCGCGCCAGCCGACCTCGGTGGCCAGCCGCTTCAGCGAGGCGTAGGCATGGGTGACCGCATCGGCGCGCTCGTCGCACAGCACCAGCGGGCGCGGCCGGCTCAGGCCCTGCTCGCCGCTGCCGAGCAGGCGAGCCAGCTCGGCCGCACTGGCATGCAGCAGCACCGCCTGCGACAGCGGCGCCGCATCGATGATCGCCCGCAGGAAGCCGCGCGGACCGGCCACGCTTTCGGACCAGCGCTCGGGCAGACCCCGCGCGGCCAGATAGGCACGGCGGTCGGAGCGCGGCTCGATGAACTTCGCCAGACCGTCGAAGCCGCCCTCACGTACCCGCGGTGAGCGCTCGGAAGCGTCCACCATCAGCGTGTAGAGCCCCAGCGACTCCAGCGCGACCATCATGCGGTGCAGCAGCTGGTCCTGGTGCTGGACAAACGGGTTGGACACCACTGGAATGAAGCGGACGGAGCGCACGGAGAAGAGGCGGCGCAGCCCATCGGCCTGATCGGCCGGCTGCGCCTGGCGGAAATCGCTGGGAAAGGCCATCGCGTGCTCCGTTGCGGTCTGGGGCGGGCCGCTCAGGCGCCCAGGTCACGCGCCGCCGCGGACGGCTGGCGACGTGCGGGGGGGACCGATGCGTTCGCTGCGGCTGGAGCCACCGGCTTGACAGCCGGCGCAGGCTCGGTCGCGGCCGAGGCGGGCCGGGAGAAGATCAGGTTGACGTCGCCCGTGTTCAGGCGCCAGGCCTGGGGGCCGCCGCTGCGCAGCGCCCGGTTCACCAGGGCCTGGGCGCTGAGGCGGTGCCAGTCCTCGGGCACACGCTGGCCGTTCGAGATGGCCACCACCTTCAGATGCTGGCGGATCAGCGCGTCGAGCGCCGGCCCGAGCTTCACCGCCTCGTCGAGCTTGGACAGGATGATGCCGCGCGCCTGGTTGGCCGAGTAGGCATTGAGCACATCCTCGATGGTCTCGCCCTGCTGCGCGGCGTTCACCACCAGCAGCCGCTTGATGCTGCGGTGCGAGAGCATGTCGAGCAGGTCGCGGGTGCGCGCGTCGCGCTGTGCTAGGCCCGCGGTGTCGATCAGAACCATCTTCTTGCCCGACAGCAAGTCGAGCAGATCCTCCAGCGCCGCGCGGTCATGTGCGGTGTGCACCGGCACGCCGAGAATGCGGCCATAGGCACGCAGCTGCTCGTGCGCGCCGACCCGGTAGGCATCGAGTGTGATCAGACCGAGATTGGCCGCGCCATGGCGGGTCGCGAACGAGGTCGCCAGCTTGGCGGTCGAGGTGGTCTTGCCGACGCCGGTCGAACCGATCATCGCGTAGACACCGCCCTGGTCCTCGATGTCGGGCTCGTTCTCGCCGGTCAGCACATTGCGCTGCAGCACGTCGGCGGCCCAGACCATCTCGTCGGTCACATCCTCGCTCAGGCTGTCGCAGAGCTTGCGGATCAGGCCGGGAGAAAAGCCGGCGTCGAGCAGCCGGGTGGTGAGCTGGGCATGGCGCGGGCTGTTGTTGAGCCGGTCCATGAAGGCCATCGTGTTGAAGCGCTCCTCGATCATGCCTTTCATGGCTCGGATCTCGTTGAGCATCTCCATCGACGAAGGAAGGATCGAGTCGGCCGGATCGATGCCCCGCGGACCCGCGGCAGCGCGCACCGGCGCCGGGTTCATCGGCGCAGAATGCGCCGGCACGTCCAGGCTCGGCATCAGAGTGCTGTCGTACAGATCAGCATCCGAGGTCGACAGCTGCTCGTCGTCATGCAGGCTCATGACCGGCGGATAGGAGCGATCTTCGGAGGTCGCTGCAGCCGCCGCAGCGGCGGCAGCGGCCGCCTCGTCGCGCTCCTGCTGGCGCATCCAGTCGGCATAGGTGGCCGGGGGCTGCGACATGCCCGGCATGGTGGTCTCGCCGGACCGCGCACCGCCGGCGCCGGCCTCGCGGCGGCTCTCGCTGGCACGCGCCGGTGCAGGCATCGGCCGCGGCTGGCCGACCGATGCCGCCTGCGCCTGCGCGACAGCCCCTGAAGCGGATGAGGCGGGGGCAGCCAGATCATCGTCGCCATCGCCGCGCGACTTCATCTCGGCCTGGCGCTTCTTCAGCATGCGCTCGCGCACATAGTCCTGGAAGGACAGCGTGCTCATCGCCAGCGTGCCGACATCTTCCTGGACCTGCGCGCTGGCGTCGGTCGACCCCGCATCGAAGTTGTCGAGCATCGGCTCGGCCTCGTGCAGATCATCCTCGAAGCGCTCGTCGGCCTGGACGGCCGGGCCGGACTCGAAGCGCTCGATCGCATCGATGCTCTCGGCCGGCATCGCCACGATCTCGATGCCGGAGCTGCTGGGCTTGGTCGACAGCACGACCGCGTTGTCGCCGAAGGCCTGACGAACCTTCTGCATTGCCTCGCGCGAGTTGCGCCCGAAAAAGCGCTTCACATTCATGAGTGGGCTCCAATGATCGAACCGATGCGGATCGAGTGGGTATCAGGGATCTCGCTGTGCGCCAGCACCTTCAGCCGGGGCGCCGCACGGCGCAGCAGCCGCGCCAGCGACGGCCGCAGCGGGTCAGGCACCAGCAGGCAGGCAGGCTGACCCAGATCCTCCTGACGACGGGCGGCGTCGATCGCGCCGCGTGTCAGCTGCTCGGCGACGCCGGGATCCAGCGCCGGGCCGTTGGCCGAGATCAGCGCCTGCGTCAGCAGCCGCTCGAGTTCGGGCTCCAGCGCGATCACGTCGAGCTCGCGCACCGTGCCGTAGATCTGCTGCACCACCGCCGGCGCCAGCGCCACGCGCAGCCGGCGCGTCAGCTCGTGCGGATCGGTCACGCCGGCGGAGGCATGCTCGGCCAGCGTCTCGATGATCGAGCGCATGTCCCGGATGTGGACGCCCTCCTCCAGCAGCATCTGAAGGATCTTCTGCAGTGGAGCGATGCCAATCATCTTGGGAACCACGTCTTCGATGAGTTTCGGGGCCAGCTTGGTCACATGATCGACCAGAGCCTGGGTCTCGGCGCGGCCCAGCAAGCGGGCTGCGTGTTGTTGCATCAAGTGTGAAAGATGGGTCGCCACCACGGTCGAGCAATCAACAACCGTGTATCCAGCCATTTGGGCTGTTTCGCGCTGACGCTCGTCGATCCAGATCGCCGGCAGCCCGAAGGCCGGATCGGTGCCGCTCTGGCCGTTCAGCGGGATCTGCACATGGCCCGGATTGATCGCCAGGAACATGCCCGGATAGGCCTCGCCCTCGCCGATGACCGCCCCGCGCAGCGTCAGGCGGTACATGCTGGGCTTGAGCTCGAGGTTGTCGCGCACATGCACCACCGGCGGCAGGAAGCCGACCTCCTGCGCGAACTTGCGCCGCACGCCGCGGATGCGCGCGAGCAGGTCGCCGCCGCGCTCCTTGTCGACCAGCGCGATCAGCCGGTAGCCGACTTCCATGCCCAGCGCATCGACCGGCTGCAGATCGTCCCAGCTGGCCTCCTCGCCCGGCTGCGGACGCGCCTGGGCGGCAACTTCGGCCTCGCTCGGCTCGGCGGCCTTGCGCTCGGCCTTGCGGGCCAGGTGATGCGCCAGCCAGCCCAGGCCGGCGGCGCTGCCCAGGAAGACCAGATGCGGCATGCCCGGCACCAGGCCGAGCAGGCCGATGACCGCCGCCACCATGCCCACCGACTGCGGCGAGCGGAACATCTGCCCGGCGATCTGCGAGCCGACCGCCTCTTCCTTGCCGACCCGGGAGACCACCATCGCCGCGGCCACCGAGATCAGCAGGCCGGGAATCTGTGCCACCAGCGCGTCGCCCACCGCCAGGATGATGTAGGAGTTGGCCGCCTGCGAGGCACTCAGGCCGTGCTGGGCCACGCCGATGACGAAGCCGCCGATGATGTTGATGAACAGGATCAGGATGCCGGCGATCGCGTCGCCGCGCACGAACTTGGAGGCACCGTCCATCGAGCCGAAGAACTCCGCCTCGTTGCCGACCTCCAGCCGGCGGCGCTTGGCCTCCTTCTCGTCGATCAGGCCGGCGCCCAGATCGGCATCGATCGCCATCTGCTTGCCGGGCATGGCATCGAGCGTGAAGCGCGCGCCGACCTCGGCGATGCGCTCGGCGCCCTTGGTGACGACGATGAAATTGATGACCACCAGGATCGCGAACACGATCAGGCCGACCGCGAAGTTGCCGCCGATCAGGAAATGCCCGAAGGCCTCGATGACCGCGCCGGCCGCGCCGGGGCCGTTGTGGCCCTCCATCAGCACGACGCGGCTCGAGGCCACGTTCAGCGACAGCCGCAGCAGCGTCGTCAGCAGCAGCACCGCGGGAAAGGCCGCGAAGTCCAGCGGCCGCACCATGTAGGACGCCACCACCATCACCATCAGCGCCGTGGCGATGTTGAAGGTGAACAGCAGGTCCAGCAGCAGCGGCGGCAGCGGCAGGACCATCATCATCAGCACCATGATGATGAGCAGCGGCGCAGCCAGCCCGCTGAGCAGGGCGGCGTCCGGCGCCCCGAACAGGCGCTTGAGCTGGAGGATCTGGGCGTTCATGGGGTGGCGGCGCCTCGGCGGGCGGCCCTCGGAGAATGCCGGGGATCGGCGGGATCGAGCTCGGGAGGCACCGCGATGTCCTCGAGCGAGCCGGGATAGGGCGCGCGGCCGGCCATCGCCTCGCGCAGCCGGTAGACATGGGCCAGCACCTGGGCCACCGCGCTGTACAGCGGCATCGGGATCTCGTGGTCAAGCTCGGTGGTGGCATAGAGCGCGCGGGCCAGCGGCGGCGCCTGCAGCACCGGCACCTTGGCGCTTCCGGCCACGTCGCGAATGCGCATGGCCAGATCGTCGGTACCCTTGGCCACCACCCGGGGCGCGCCGGGGCCGTCGGGGTCGTACTTCAGCGCCACGGCGTAGTGGGTCGGGTTCATCACCACCAGGTCGGCCTGGGGCACCGCGGCCATCATGCGCCGCCGCGAGACCTCGCGCATGCGCGCCTTGATGCGGCCCTTGACCTCCTGGTTGCCCTCCTGCTGCTTGAACTCCTCCTTGACCTCCTGATGGCTCATCTTCAGCCGGGAGGCATGCAGGAAGCGCTGCAGCGGCACGTCGACCACCGCGAACAGCGCCAGCACCAGCACCAGCAGCCACAGGCCGGACACCAGCAGCTCGCCGGCGTCGGCGAAGCCCTGGGCCAGCCCGCCGCCCGACTGCAGCCGCACGAAGTCCTCGTGATGTCGCCACAGGTAGACGGCGCCGACGATGCCCAGCACCAGCGCCAGCAGACAAGCCTTGAGCATGTCGCCGACCTGCGCCTTGGAGACGATGCGCCCCAGGCCGGAGAGCGGGTTGATCTTGCTGAACTTCGGCTCGAGCACCTGCATCGTGAACACCCAGCCGCCGGAGCCCACCGCCGCGGCCAGCGCCGCCAGCGCGGTCACCAGGCCGAAGATCAGCACCATCGGCAGCACCGACAGGCCCATGTCGTGCAGGCGCTCGAGCATGCGCTCCGGGGACTTCAGCGTGACCACGTCGAAGCGCAGCGCCGCGGCCATCAGGTCGCGCAGCCGCTCGGTGACCGGCCCGATGGTCGCGGCGATCACGCCCAGCGCCGCCGCGATCACCGCCAGATGGCCGAGATCGCGCGAGCGCGGAATCTGGCCTTCCTTGCGCGCCTTCTCCAGCCGCTTGGGGGTGGCGGGTAGCTGCTTGTCTTGCGAGCCGTCGGACATCGTGCGGGAGGAAGCGGTTTCAGAGGAACAGGATTCGCCATTCTTGCGACGCCGCCGCACGGCTTGAGGCCGATAAGCGCCCCGAAGCGACAGGTATTCACGCCCGGAGCCGGCAAGATCCGGCGCTGCCACACCCGACCCGAAAGTGCAGAATCGAAAAGACTGCCGAAAGTCGGCCTCATTCGAACCATGGCAGATTGACAATGCTCAATCACCCTGGCGTATACCCAGGCACAGTCATGACGATGCAAGCGCGCCCCCAGACCGAATTCACCCTGCCGATCGACGGCATGACCTGCGCATCCTGCGTGGCCCGCGTCGAGAAGGCCCTGAAGAAGGTGCCTGGCGTGACCGAGGCCGAGGTCAACCTGGCCACCGAGCAGGCCACCGTGCACACCCGCGATCCGGTGGCACGCGAGACGCTGGCCGCGGCGATCCGCCGCACCGGCTTCGGCGTGCCCGACGAGGCCGCGCCCGACGCGCCGGCGGTCGCGCCGCGCGAGCCGCTCCTGGGCGAGGGCCGGCGGGTGCTGCTGGCGGCGCTGCTGTCGCTGCCGCTGGTGGCACCGATGCTGCTCGAGCCCTTCGGCGTGCAGGCGATGCTGCCCGGCGGCTGGCAAGCGCTGCTGGCCACGCCGGTGCAGTTCTGGCTGGGTGCACGCTTCTACCGCGCCGGCTGGCATGCGCTGCGCGCCGGCAGCGGCAACATGGACCTGCTGGTCGCGCTGGGCACCAGCGCGGCCTATGCGCTGTCACTGTGGCTGCTGATGACGGGCCACGGCCACCATCTCTACTTCGAGAGCGCGGCCGTCGTCATCACGCTGGTGATGCTGGGCAAGTGGCTGGAGTCGCGCGCCAAGCACCGCACCGTCGAGGCGATCCGCGCGCTGCGAGCGCTCGCGCCGGAGACCGCGCGGGTGATCGCGCCCGACGGCTCCGAGCAGGAGCGCCCGCTGGCGCGAGTGCGCGTCGGCGACCGGGTGGTGATCCGGCCGGGCGAGCGGGTGCCGGTCGACGGCGAGATCGTCGAGGGCGCCAGCCACCTGGACGAGTCGCTGCTGACCGGCGAGAGCCTGCCGGTGGCGCGCGAGCCCGGCCAGCGCGTCACCGGCGGCGCGGTCAACGGCGAAGGCCGGCTGATCGTGCGCACACAAGCGATCGGCGCCGAGACCACGCTGGCGCGCATCGTGCGGCTGGTCGAGTCGGCGCAGGCGAAGAAGGCGCCGATCCAGCGCCTGGTCGATCAGGTCAGCGCGGTCTTCGTGCCGGTGGTGATCGTGCTGGCGCTGCTGACGCTGCTGGGCTGGGGCTGGGTCGGCGGCGACTGGGAGGTCGCGCTGCTGCGGGCAGTGGCGGTGCTGGTGATCGCCTGCCCCTGCGCGCTCGGTCTGGCCACGCCGGCGGCGATCATGGTCGGCACCGGCGCGGCGGCGCGCCACGGCATCCTGATCAAGGACGCGCAGGCGCTGGAGGTGGCGCAGGCGGTGCGGGTCGTGGCCTTCGACAAGACCGGCACGCTGACGGCGGGCAAGCCCGCGCTGACCGGCTGCGCGCCGGCCCCCGGCCTGAGCGAGCAGGAAGTGCTGCGCCTGGCCGCGGCGCTGCAGTCGGGCAGCGAGCATCCGCTGGCGCGCGCGGTGAACGAGGCCGCTCGGGCGCAAGCCTCGGCCGCCGCCCCCGCGAGCACCGCCGCCGACCTGCGCGCCAAGCCCGGCCGCGGCGTTTCCGGCACGGTCGAGGGCCGCGCGCTGCGGCTGGGCAGCCAGCGCTGGATGGACGAGCTGGGCGTGGCCACCGCGCCGCTGCACGCGCAGGCCCAGGTCTGGCTGGGCGAAGGCCGCACGCTGTCCTGGCTGGCCGAGATCGTGCCGGACGGCCCGCCGCGCCTGCTCGGCGCACTGGCCTTCGGCGACACGCTCAAGCCGGGCGCCGTCGAGGCCATCGGTCGCCTGCGCGCGATGGGCCTGCACACGCTGCTGCTCAGCGGCGACAACCGCAGCGCGGTCGAGGCCGCCGGGCGGCTGCTGGGCATCGACGAGGTGCGCGCCGAGGTGCTGCCCGGCGACAAGGCCGGCGTGATCCAGGCCCTGCGCGAGGGTGGCCGGAAGGTGGCGATGGTCGGCGACGGCCTGAACGACGCGCCGGCGCTGGCCGCGGCCGACGTCGGCCTGGCCATCACCCACAGCGACGGCACCGGCACCGACGTGGCGATGCATGCGGCCGGCATCACGCTGATGCGCGGCGACCCCGGCGCGGTGGCCGACGCGATCGACATCTCGCGGCGCACCACGCGCAAGATCCGCCAGAACCTGTTCTGGGCCTTCGTCTACAACATCGTCGGCATTCCGCTGGCGGCGGCCGGGCTGCTGAGCCCGGTGGTGGCCGGCGCGGCGATGGCCGCCAGCAGCGTCAGCGTCATCAGCAATGCGCTGCTGCTGTCGCGCTGGCGGCCGGGTCCAGGCCTGGACAAGCGCTGAAGAACCGGCTCAGCGGAAGCGACCCTGGGTGACCGTTCGCAGGTCGCCCGGCAGCGCGGCGATGTGATCGGCCATCGCCTTCAGCTCGGCTGCGTTGTAGGGCTTGGCCATGCCGGCCATGATCGCGTTGCCGCGCCCGGTGTTGCGGCCGTTGCCGCCCTGATAGGCCTTCAGCGCGACGAACAGGTAGTCGGCATGCTGGCCGGCCAGCTTCGGGTAGCTGCCGTCGATCGGCTTGTTCAGGTTCTCGCCGTGGCAGGACATGCAGTTGCCACGCTTGAGCAGCTCGGCCACCTGCTCGCTCGGGGCGGCAGCGGCGGCAGTGCTGGCCGCCGGCGGGTGGCTGGCGTAGTAGGCCGACAGGTCGGCGATGTCCTGATCGGTCAGCGAGCCGGCCACGCCACGCATCGTCGGATGGCGGCGCTCGCCGCTGCGGTAGCCGTTCAGCGCCGCGGCGATGTACTTGGCGCCCTGCCCGGAGATCATCGGCACCTGATGGACCTCGGGAAAGCTGGCGCGATAGTTCGGGATGCCGTGGCAGCCGATGCACATCGCCGCCTTGCGCTGGCCGGCGGCCGGATCACCGGTCACATCCTGAGCCTGTGCACCAAGAACCATCGTGGCGAGGACACAGGCCGTCGCGGCGTGAAGGAAAGGGATCATGGCAATGGATGGGCAACGGTTTGATGCCGATCAATGAAGTTTGATCGATTATAGATACGGATCAATGCAGCAGGCAGCGCTGACGGATAGTGAAAACCCTTCGGTCGGCTGCACGGAAATGCAGCGCACCAACCAAAAGAGGGCCATGACACCGGTACGGGTTTTCCGCACAATCGGCGGCATGACCCTTACCGAACTGCGCTACATCGTCGCGGTCGCGCGCGAGCGACATTTCGGGCGCGCGGCCGAGGCGTGCTTCGTCTCGCAGCCCACCCTGTCGGTGGCCATCAAGAAGCTCGAGGAAGAACTCGAGGTCAAGATCTTCGAGCGCGGCGGCAGCGAAGTCTCGGTCACGCCGCTGGGCGAGGACATCGTGCGCCAGGCCCAGGTCACGCTGGAGAGCGCCGCCTCGATCAAGGAGATCGCCCGGCGCGGCAAGGACCCGCTGGCCGGGCCGCTGCGACTGGGCGTGATCCACACCATCGGCCCCTATCTTCTGCCGGACCTGGTGCGCAACACGATTGCGCAGGTGCCTCAGATGCCGCTGATGCTGCAGGAGAACTTCACCGTGCGCCTGCTCGAGATGCTGCGCACCGGCGAGCTCGACTGCACCGTGCTGGCCGAGCCCTTTCCCGACACCGGCCTGGCGATCGCGCCGCTCTACGACGAGCCCTTCATGGTCGCGGTGCCGCGTGATCATCCGCTGGCCACGCGCGAGCGCATCTCCTCGGCGGAGCTGAAGCAGGAGACCATGCTGCTGCTGGGTACCGGCCACTGCTTCCGCGACCATGTGCTCGAGGTCTGCCCGGAGTTCGCCCGCTTCGCCAGCGACGCGGAGGGCATCCGCAAGAGCTTCGAGGGCTCGTCGCTGGAGACGATCCGTCACATGGTCGCCTCCGGCATGGGGCTGACCGTGGTGCCGCAGCTGTCGATCCCGCCCGGCGCCGGCACCGACCGCGATGCGCTGGTGCGCTACCTGCCCTTCGCCGATCCGGTGCCGACCCGCCGGGTGGTGCTGGCCTGGCGCCGATCCTTCACCCGCTACGAGGCGATCGCGGCGCTGCGCAACGCGATCATGAGCTGCCCGCTCGAGGGCGTGCGGCGCATCACCGACTGACACCGAAACCTGGGGGCCTTTGGCCCCCTGCCCGCACGGCGCTCAGCTCAAGGCACGGCGCACGGATGCCGAAAGCCGGGAACAGGACATCTCCGGATGTCCATTTCTCCGCTTTCGCGCCCCCGCTGATGCCCGCACCGAAGACCGCCCACCGCTCCTCGTCCTCTGCGCCCCGCGCCTCGCCGCGTGTGCCGGCCCGTGCGACACCGCGCCCTGCGCGCCCGGCCTCCGACCGCCGCCGCGAAGATCGGCGGCGCACGCTGCAGGCCTCCGACGAGGCGATCGAGGCCCGCGTGCGGCTGCGCCAGCATGCAGCGGTGGTGCGGGCGCTGCCGTGGATGTCGGTGATGTCGGCGCTGGGCGCGCTGTCGGTGGCCGCAGCGGCGCCCCCGACCGTGCCTCAGGCACCGCTGTGGGGCTGGCTGGTGGCGCTGATGGTGCTGACGCTCGGCCATCTGCAGTTCTGGCACCAGTGCCGCCGCCAAGGTCGGCCGCTGCACATCCACCGCCGCCGCATCGGTGCCTACGAGCTGCAGGCCGGCCTGACCGGGCTGCTGTGGAGCGCTCCGCCGGTGCTGATGGCCTTCGGCGGGGATGCGACCCTGGGCGTGGTCGGCGGCGCCACGCTGATGACGGTGCTGTGCGCCGGGTCGCTGACCCTGCTGTCGATGCCGCGGGCGCTGCATGCCTTTCTCGGCCTGCTCAGCCTGGGTCCGGTGATCGGCGCGGGCCTGCAAGGCGGGCTGCCGGCCTGGAGCCTGCTGCTGCAGTGGCTGCTGCTGGCCGGCATCGCGATCGCCAGCAGCCGCGGCGTGCAGCGCAACCTGCATGCGCGGGTCAGCGCCGAGGTCAAGTCCGATCACCAGATGCAGCTGGTCGGCCTGCTGCTGCGCGACTTCGAGGAGCAGGGCAGCGACGTGATCTGGGAGATCGACGCCGGCGGCCGCCTCTGCCATGTCTCCAGCCATCTGGCCGAGGCGCTCGGGCGCGAGGCCGCCACGCTGAACGACCGCTCGCTGCTGGGCCTGCTGGCCGAGCTGCAGAAGGATCTGCCCGAGAGCGAGCGGGAATCGGCCGGTCAGCTCCATGAGCGGCTCACCGAGGGCCAGCCCTTCCGCGACGTGCTGCTGCCGATGATGGTCGGCGGCCAGCAGCGCTGGTGGTCGATGACCGCCAAGCCGCTGGTCAACGAACGCGGCACGCCGGTGGGCTGGCGCGGCGTGGCCCGCGACGTCACCCAGGCCCGCCATGCCGATCGGCGCCTGACCTGGCTGGCGCACAACGACACCCTGACCGGCCTGACCAACCGGGCGCACTTCCGGGTGCTGCTGGAGAAGGTGCTCGGCGGCGCCAAGGCCCGCGAGCAGGCCGGCGGCCCGCCGCACTGCGGCGCGGTGATGTGCCTGGACCTGGACGGCTTCAAGAATGTCAACGACACCCTGGGCCACGCCACCGGCGACGCGCTGCTGGTCGAGGTGGCACGCCGCCTCAAGGAGGCAGCCGGACGCGGCCAGGTGGTGGCGCGGCTCGGCGGCGACGAGTTCGCGGTGCTGATGCGCTCGGTGCGGCAGGACGAGGAGATCGGGGCGGCCGGCCAGCGCATCATCGAGGCGATGCGTGCGCCCTGCGAGGTCATGGGGGCGGCGGTGCCGGTGCGGGTGAGCGTCGGCATCGCGCGCTTCCCGCAGGACGGCATGACGGTCGACGAGATGATGCAGCACGCCGACCTGGCGCTGTACGACGCCAAGAGCCATGCGCCCGGCTCGGTGCGCTTCTTCGTCGCGCGGCTGGGCGAGCAGGTGCGCCGCCGCCTGGTGCTCGAGCGCGACCTGCGCGAAGCCATCGAGCGCGGCCAGCTCGAGCTGCATTTCCAGCCCAAGGTCAGCCTGCGCGACTGGACGGTGACCGGCTTCGAGGCGCTGCTGCGCTGGAATCATCCGGAGCACGGCCCGATCTCGCCGGTCGAGTTCATTCCGGTGGCCGAGGAAAGCGGCCTGATCCTGCAGATGGGCGAGTGGGCCCTCGGCCAGGCCTGCCTGGAGGCGGCGCGCTGGCCCGATCCGCTGCAGGTGGCGGTCAACATCTCGCCGGTGCAGGTGATGGCGCAGAACCTGCCCGACGCGGTGCAGCGCGCGCTGCAGCGCAGCGGCCTGGCGCCGCACCGGCTCGAGCTGGAGATCACCGAATCGGTCTTCATCAACGAGACGCGCGGCACGGTGGAGCGGCTGCATGCGCTGGGCCGGCTGGGCGTGCAGATCGCGCTGGACGACTTCGGCACCGGCTACTCCTCGCTGGCCTACCTGCGCCGCTTCCCCTTCGACACGCTGAAGATCGACCGCGCCTTCGTGCGCGAGCTGCTGATCAGCCGCGACGCACGCTCGATCGTGCGCAACATCCTGGCGCTGGCGCAGTCGCTGCGCATGTCCACCGTGGCCGAGGGCGTCGAGGAGCCGATGCAGGTCAGCGTGCTCGAGGCCGAAGGCTGCGACATGGTGCAGGGCTACTACGCCTCGCGGCCGATGCCGGCCCGCGACGTGCTCGAGTTCGTGCTGAACTGGGGCGAGCGCCACCGCCCGGACCGCCCGCGCGACTTCGACCTGGCCAACACCGAGACTGCCGCACTGCCGCAGACGCTGCCGGAAACGCTGATCTGAAAGGCGACGAACAGCGACGAACAGCGACGAGCGGCGACAATGGCGGCCCTGCCCGACCGCCTCTGCCTCGCCGCGCGATGACCGCCCTCGCCTCCCGCCTGCCGCTCTACCTCGACCTGATCCGCTGGAACCGCCCGGCCGGCTGGCTGCTGCTGCTGTGGCCGACGCTCTCGGCGCTGTGGCTGGCCGCCGGCGGCTGGCCGGGGCTGCACCTGCTGCTGGTGTTCACGCTGGGCACGATCCTGATGCGCAGTGCCGGCTGCTGCATCAACGACGTGGCCGACCGCGACTTCGACCGCCATGTCAAGCGCACCGCGCAGCGCCCGATCACCTCCGGCGCGATGGGCGTGAAAGAGGCGCTCGGCCTGGGCGCCGCGCTGGCGCTGGTCGCCTTCGCGCTGGTGCTGACGACCAACGCGCCCACCATCGCGATCTCGTTCGCCGCGCTGGCGATCACGATGGCCTACCCCTACGCCAAGCGCTTCGTCGCGATGCCGCAGGCGGTGCTGGGCGTGGCCTTCAGCGTCGGCATCCCGATGGCCTTCACCGCGGTGCGCGGCACGGTCGACCCGCTGGCCTGGGCGCTGGTGATCGGCAACCTGTTCTGGGTGCTGGCCTACGACACCGAGTACGCGATGGTCGACCGCGACGACGACCTGAAGATCGGCATCCGCACCTCGGCGATCACGCTGGGGCGCGCCGACGTCGCCGCGGTGATGCTGTTCTACGGCCTGTACCTGGCGATCTGGTCCTGGGCGGCGCTGCAGGCCGGCCTGGGCGGCGCCTTCTGGCTGGGCATCGCCGCGGCGGCCGCGCAGGTGGGCTGGCATTTCACGCTGATCCGGGGCCGCAGCCGCGAGGGGTGCTTCCGCGCCTTCCGCGAGAACCACTGGGTGGGCTTCGCGGTCTTCGCCGGCTACGTGCTGGATCTGGCGCTGCGCTGATCAGCCCGCAACCCCTGCGGCGAGCCGGCGCGCCATCGTCAGCGCCGCCACCAGGCTGTCGGCCTCGGCGCGGCCCTGTCCGGCGATGTCGAAGGCGGTGCCGTGGTCCGGGCTGGTGCGCACGAAGGGCAGGCCCAGCGTGACGTTCACCCCCTGCTCGACGCCCAGGTACTTCACCGGGATCAGGCCCTGGTCGTGGTACATCGCCAGCACCAGGTCGAACTCGCCGCGGCGCGCGCGCATGAAGATGGTGTCGGGCGGGAACGGCCCCTGCGCGTCGATGCCTTCGGCGCGGGCGGCGGCGATCGCCGGCGCGATGATCTCGATCTCCTCGCGGCCGAACAGCCCGCCCTCGCCCGCATGCGGATTGAGCCCCGCCACCGCGATGCGCGGGCGCGGCTGCCCCCACAGCGCCGCCGAGGCGTGGCTGATGCGCAGCGTCGAGAGCACCGCGTCGAAGCTCACCCGGTCGATCGCCTCGCGCAGCGCGCAGTGGATGGTCACCAGCACCGTGCGCAGCTCCTCGTTGGCCAGCATCATGCGCACGTCGGCCGGGCGGCCGTGGCGCGCGCTCTCGTCGGCCAGCAGCTCGGTGTGACCGGGAAAGGGCTCGCCGGCGGCGGCCAGCGCCTCCTTGTGGATCGGCGCGGTGACCAGGCCGGCGATCTCGCCGCGCATCGCCAGCGCGACCGCGTCGCGGATGCACGCCGCCGCCAGCCGGCCGGCGCGCGCGTCGACCGTGCCCCACGGCGCCTGGGCCAGCGCGGGCTCGCGGTGGCTGGGCAGCAGCACCGGCAGCGCCCCCGGCGGCACCTCGGCCAGATCGGCCACCGTGTCGATCACCGCGATCGGCACCTCGGGCACATCGTCGAGGCGGCGCAGCGCCCGCGCGGCCCGGCGCAGCACCGCGGGCTCGCCGATGACCACCACGCCCGCGCCGACGCGGCCCTCGCGCCAGGCGCGCACGATGATCTCCGGGCCGATGCCCAGCGCGTCGCCCAGCGTCAGGGCAAGCGGGCGGACAGGTGCAGAGGAAAAGGAAGCGGCGGCGGTGTGCAGATCGGTCGTCATGCCCCGATTGTCATGGACTCGTCGCGGACCGCTTCGTGACGGTTGCTACACTCCACCGCCATGGACTGGCTGGAAAGAATCACCTGGACTGCCGACGGCCTCGTGCCGGTGATCGCGCAGGAGAAGGACAGCGGCGACGTGCTGATGTTCGCGTGGATGAACCGCGAGGCGCTGGCGCGCACCGCCGAGCTCGGCGAGGCGGTCTACTGGAGCCGCTCGCGCCATCGCCTCTGGCACAAGGGCGAGGAATCGGGCCATGTGCAGAAGGTGCATTCGATCCGCATCGACTGCGACCAGGACGTGGTGCTGCTGCGCATCACCCAGCTCGGCCACGAGCCCGGCATCGCCTGCCACACCGGCCGCCATTCCTGCTTCTTCGAGGAACTGCACACCACGGCCGACGGTCAAAAGGCGTGGCAGGCGGTCGATCCGGTCCTGAAGGATCCCGCCACCATCTACCGCTCATGAGCACTCGCGTTCCCGACCCGATGACCGACCCCCTCGACCCCTCTCGCGACAGCTTGGCCCGTCTGGCCGAGGTGATCGCCTCGCGCCGCGGCGGTGACCCCGACAAGAGCTATGTCGCGCGCCTGTTCCACAAGGGCACCGACACCATCCTGAAGAAGGTCGGCGAGGAGGCCACCGAGGTGGTCATCGCCGCCAAGGACGGCGATCCGGCCAAGATCGTCTACGAGGTCGCCGACCTGTGGTTCCACAGCATCGTCGCGCTGGCGCAGTTCGGCCTGACGCCGGCGCAGGTGATCGCCGAGCTCGAGCGCCGCGAGGGCCTGTCGGGCCTGACCGAGTTCGCCAGCCGGCCGCGCTGAGCCGCACACCGCCCCTTTCACGCATCGACGGAGCTGCCGCCATGAGCCACGACCCGAACTGCATCTTCTGCCGCATCGCCGCCGGCGAGATTCCCGCGCAGAAGGTCCATGAGGACGACGAGCTGATCGCCTTCAAGGACATCCGCCCGGCCGCGCCGGTGCATCTGCTGATCATCCCGCGCGAGCACATCGCCACGCTGGCCGACGCCGAGCCGCGCCACCAGGCGCTGCTCGGCCGCATGGCGCTGCTGGCGACGAAGCTGGCGCGCGAGCATGGCGCCGACAACGGCTTCCGCACGGTGATCAACACCGGCCCGGACGGCGGCCAGGAGGTCTACCACCTCCACATGCATGTCATGGGCGGTCCGCGCCCCTGGAAACAGGGCTGAGGCGCCCCACCTAGAATCCCGACCACCCACCGCACCCGCAGCACTCACGGAGCACCCTCATGGGCCTGTCCACCACTCACCTGATCATCTTCCTCGTCATCATCGTGCTGGTCTTCGGCACGAAGAAGCTCAAGAACATCGGCTCCGACCTCGGCTCGGCGGTCAAGGGCTTCAAGGATGGCGTGAAGGACGGCGACAAGCCGGCCGCCGACGCAGCCGCCCAGCCGACCACGACCGCCACCGCGCAGGTCGCCGAGAAGCGCGTCGACAACAGCCAGGCGATCGACGTCGAGGCCCGCACCAAGCAGTGATCCGCTGAACCGGATCTCCTCGGGAACCCCTGAATGCTCGACATAGGCATTTCGAAGCTGATGCTGGTGGCCGGCATCGCGCTGGTCGTGATCGGTCCGGAGCGGCTGCCCAAGGTCGCGCGCATGGCCGGCACGCTGCTCGGCCGCGCGCAGCGCTATGTCGCCGACGTCAAGGCCGAGGTCAACCGCTCGATGGAGCTCGACGAGCTCAACAAGGTGCGCCGCGAGTTCGAGACCGCCGCGCGCGATGTCGGCCAGTCGGTCTCCTCGAGCCTGGACTCGGCCACCGGCCAGATCAACGCGGCCCTGAGCGGCCCGGGCAGCACCGGCACGGACGACGACGGCGCCCCGACCTACGAGCCCTACGAGTGGGACAGCTCGCCGGCGGTGCCGACCTATGTGCACCCGCGCAAGAAATGGCGCGTCAAGCGTGGCGCCATTCCGCAGTGGTACAAGCAGCGCGAAGGCGTGCGCCGGCATGTGCAGTCCGGCGCCGCGCGGGTCGCGCGCTTTCGTCCGCCGCGCCGCAGCGTCTGATCATCCGTCCCGCCCGGCGGGACTTCTCCTTGCGCCCCCACCCCATCGTGAGTTCGAGCCCTGACCCCCAACCCGACGAGCTCGCCGGGACCGAAGCGCCCTTCGTCAGCCACCTGATCGAGCTGCGCGACCGCCTGCTGCACTCGGTCTACGGCGTCGGCGCCATCTTCATCCTGCTGTGCCTCTATCCCGGCCCGTCCCAGGTCTATGACCTGCTGGCGCTGCCGCTGGTGAAGTCGCTGCCGGAAGGCTCGAAGATGATCGCCGTCGGCGTCGTCTCGCCCTTCCTGATCCCGATCAAGGTCACGCTGCTGGCCGGCTTCGGCGTCGCGCTGCCCTGGGTGCTCTACCAGGTCTGGGCCTTCGTGGCCCCGGGCCTGTACCGCCATGAGCAGCGTCTGGTGCTGCCGCTGGTGGCCAGCAGCACGATCCTGTTCTACCTTGGCGTGGCCTTCTGCTACTTCTTCGTTTTCGGCCAGGCCTTTCCGGCGATCCAGAAGATGGCGCCGGCCTCGGTGGCGGTCAGCCCGGACATCGAGGCCTATCTCGACTTCGTGCTGACGATGTTCATCGCCTTCGGCGTGGCCTTCGAGGTGCCGGTGGCGGTGGTGGTGCTGGCGCGCCTGGGGGTGGTAACCGTCGAGCAGCTGCGCGAGTGGCGGCGCTACTTCTGGGTCGCCGCCGCGGCGGTGGCCGGTCTGGTGACGCCGCCAGACGCAGTGTCGATGATCGCGCTGCTGGTGCCGATGGGCCTGCTCTACGAGGTCGGCATCTGGGCGGCGGGCTTCTTCCTGAAGTACTCGGCCGCCCCGGACTCCTCAGCGTCCTGAGCCGGACGATCCCCGCGCGGTCCGCGCCTTGGGCCGCTGCGCCACCCGCACCGTCAGCTCGAGCTGCTGGCGGCCGCGGTGCACCGACAGCACCGCCTGCGTCTGGGGCTTCAGCCCGGCCACCGCATCGAGCAGCTGCGCGGTGTTCATCACTGGGGTGCCGGCCACCTTGACCACCACGTCGCCCGGCTGCACGCCGGCCGCGCTGGCCGGGCCGTCCTGCAGCACGCCGGTGATCAGCACGCCGCGCTCGACCTCCAGCCCGAAGGACTCGGCCATGTCGCGGGTCAGATCGCTGGGCTGTACGCCGATCCAGCCGCGGGTGACCACGCCCTCGGTGATCAGGCCCTCCATCACCTGGCGAGCGGTGGCCACCGGAATCGCGAAGCCGATGCCCATGCTGCCGCCCGAGCGCGAGTAGATCGCGGTGTTGATGCCCAGCAGCTGGCCGTTGATGTCGACCAGCGCGCCCCCCGAGTTGCCCGGATTGATCGCCGCATCGGTCTGGATGAAGTTCTCGAAGGTGTTGAGCCCCAGGCCGCTGCGGCCGACCGCGCTGACGATGCCCGAGGTCACCGTCTGGCCGACATTGAACGGATTGCCGATGGCCAGCACGATGTCGCCGACCTGCAGCGCGTCGGCATCGCCGAAGGTGATCGCCGGCAGGCCGCCAAGATCGACTTTCAGCACCGCCAGATCGCTGTCCGGATCGGTGCCGACCACCTTGGCGGCGACCCGCCGACCATCGGCCAGACCGATCTCGATCTGCTCGGCGTTGTCGATGACATGGTTGTTGGTCAGCAGATAGCCGTCCGGCGAGACGATGACCGCCGAGCCGGTGCCGGCGCTGCTGCCGCCGTCGGGGTCGCCGAAATGGCGGCGCAGGGCGTCGCTGGCGCTGGCCGAGCCCTCGGCCGCCGAGGTCATCACGCTGACCACCGAGGGCGAGGCACGCCGTGCGGCCGGCGCGTAGCTGCCGGGGCTGCTGGCCCCGTCCAGCGGCAGGGGGGCCGCCTGGATGATGCTGAACTGCACCGGCGCACTGCCCGGGCGCCCGCCCAGCCACTGCGGCTTGAGCGTGGCCAGCACGAAGACGGCAGCCAGCGCCACCGTGACGGCCTGCGAGAATATGAGCCAGAGCCTGCGCATGGAAGAACCGGAGAGAGAATTGGCTGAGAACCTGATGACCGACGACGCCGGCGCGGACCGCGATGCGCTGGCAGGCTGGATGGACCGACTGCTCGAAAGCGGTCGATTTTCGGATTATGGTCCCAACGGCCTGCAGGTCGAGGGCCGGCGCCGGGTGCGGCGCGTCGTCAGCGGCGTGACCGCCAGCCTGGCGCTGATCGAGGCCGCCGCAGCCGAGGGCGCCGACGCGATCGTCGTGCACCACGGCCTGTTCTGGCGCGGCCAGGACGGCCGGGTCACCGGCTGGATGAAGCGCCGGCTGGCTGCGCTGCTCGCGCACGACATCAGCCTCTACGCCTACCACCTGCCGCTGGACGCGCACCCGGAGGTCGGCAACAACGCCCGGCTGGGCGCCGAGCTGGGCCTGACGGTGGAGGGCAGCTTCGGCGACAAGGCGCTCGGGCTGATCGGCGCGCCGGCGGGCGGCCCCTGCGCGCTCGCGGACCTGACGGCGCGCGTACAGGCCACGCTGGGCCGCGCGCCTGTGGTCGCGCCCGGCGACGGCCGGCCGGTGCGGCGGGTGGCCTGGTGCACCGGCGGCGCCCAGGGCTACTTCGAGGCGGCGATCGCCGCCGGCGCCGATGTCTACCTGACCGGCGAGATCTCCGAGCCGCAGGCGCACATCGCGCGCGAGACGGGCTGCGCCTTTCTCGCCTGCGGCCACCACGCCACCGAGCGCTACGGCGCGCGCGCGCTGGGCGAGCGGCTCGCGGCCGAGTTCGGCCTGCAGCACCGCTTCATCGATCTGGACAATCCGGCCTGATCGCGTCGGGGCCGGGCCGGAAGCGTCGCTCAGGCGGCCTGCAGCGCCTGCTTCAGCCGCTCGGCCTGCGGGCCGAAGGCGTAGCCGTCCATCGCCAGCACGCCGGCATCGACGCTGTCGTGGATGCGCACGCCCGGCGTGTCGCCGCCGGCCCCGGCCGCGACATAGAAAGGCAGCCAGTGCTCGTCGGTCGGATGCTGCTGTGCGGCCTCGGGCGCCTGGCGGCGGTAGTCGAACAGCGCCGGCCAGTCGCGCACGGCGGCGCGGTCACGGACCCAGTCCTGGAAGGCGACGACATCGGCGGCAGCCGGATCGACCGCACCGCGCAGGCCGAAGAAGCGGCGCAGGTTGTGCGTCATCGCGCCGCTGCCGATCACCAGCACGCCCTCGGCGGCCAGCGGCGCCAGCGCCGCGCCGATCGCCCATTGCTGCGCCGGCGAGGCCGTCGGCACCAGCGTCAGCGGGACCACCGGCACCTCGGCGCCCGGCCAGGCGCGCTTCATCACCGTCCAGATGCCGTGATCGAGACCTTCGGCCTCGACCGCCGGCGCCTCGATGCCGGCCGCGGCCAGCAGCCGGGAGGCCTGAAGCGCCAGAGCCGGCGCGCCCTTCGCGTCATAGCGCTGCGCGTACAGCTCGGCCGGAAAGCCGCCGAAGTCGTGAATCGCCGGATGGCGCGCACCGGCCAGCACCATCGGCTGGCGGGTCGAGGAATGCGGCGACACCACCAGTGCCGCCCGCGGCCGGCCGAAGGTGCGCTCGATCACCGGGCCAAGCCGGTCGAGGAAGCGGGCCGCCGGCGAATCCTCGATCGCGATCATCGGGGAGCCGTGGGACAGATAGAGGGTGGGCAGCGAGGTGTTCATGGTGAATCCATTGCAGCATGGCCGGCACCCCGTGATGTTCTGCGACTTTGCACGCTGCGTTCTGAAGCGGCTCGAACCCTGGTGTAAGGTCCGGAGCACCATGAGCGCCACTGCCCTGCCCGCCCGCCCCGCGACCGTCCCCCCTCCCCGCCCGCCGGCGGTCACCACCCTGGCCTGGCGCCAGCTGCTGCGCGACTTCCGCGCCGGCGAGCTGCGGCTGATGCTGGTGGCTGTCGCGCTGGCGGTGGCGGCGCTGTGCGCGGTCGGCTTCTTCGCCGACCGGCTGGCGGCCGGACTGTCGCGCGACGCGCTGACGATGCTCGGGGGTGACGCGGTCATCGCCAGCGACCAGCCCCTGCCGGCGACCTTCGACGACACCGCACGGCGCATGGGCCTGCAGCGCGCCACCAGCGCCCGCTTCCCCAGCATGGCGCGCGCGCCCGACGAGCGCGGCGGCGCGATCCGGCTGGTCTCGGTCAAGGCGGTGGCCAGCACCTATCCGCTGCGCGGCGAGCTGCAGGTGGCGCTGCGCGCCGAAGGTCCGACCGAGATCCGCCGCCAGGGCCCGCAGGCCGGCGAGGTCTGGGTCGAGGCCGCGGTGCTCGACAGCCTGGGGCTGACGGTCGGCGACACGCTGATGCTGGGCGAGCGCGGCCTGCGCATCGGCGCGCTGCTGCGCGCCGAGCCAGACCGCGATGCCGGCTTCGTCAGCTTCGCGCCCCGGGTGCTGATGGCCGAAGCCGATCTGGACTCGACGGGCCTGATCCAGCCCGCCAGCCGGGTGAGCTGGCGCCTGGCGGTGGCCGCGCCCGATGGCGAGCGACGCCAGACTGCGGTGCGCGGCTTCGTCGCCTGGTCCGAGACCGCGATCGAGGCGGGCCGGCTGCGCGGCGTGCGCATCGAGTCGATCGAGAACGCCCGCCCGGAAATGCGCCAGGCGCTGGACCGGGCCAGCCAGTTCCTGCAGCTGGTGGCGGTGCTGGCGGCGCTGCTGGCGGCGGTGGCGGTCGGCATCGCCGCGCGCGGCTTCGCGGCGCGTCACCTGGACGCCTGCGCACTGATGCGGGTGCTGGGCCTGTCGCAGCGGCGCATCGCCGCCATCTATGCGCTGGAGCTGCTGATGGTCGGCCTGGCCGCCAGCGTGCTGGGCGTGCTGCTGGGCCTGGCGGTGCATGAGGTCTTCGTGCGGCTGCTGGCCGGACTGGTCGAGAGCGACCTGCCCGCGCCCAGCCTGCGCCCGGGCCTGTTCGGCCTGGGCACCGGCCTGGTGCTGCTGGCGGCCTTCGGGCTGCCGCCGGTGCTGCAGCTCGCGCGCGTGCCGCCGCTGCGGGTGCTGCGCCGCGATCTGGGCGGACTGCGGCCGACCTCGCTGGGCGTGCTCGGCGCCGGGCTGGCCGGCTACGCCGCGCTGCTGATGTCGGTGGCCGACGACGCCAAGCTCGGTGCGATCGCGGTCGGCGGCTTCGCGGCGGCCTGGGCCCTCTTCGCCGGCGTGGCCTGGCTGGCGGTACGCCTGCTGCGCCGCGCGGTGCCGGAGGTCGGCGCGCCGCGCTGGCTGGCGCTGGCCACCCGCCAGATCGGCGCCCGCCCGGCGCTGGCGGTGCTGCAGGTCAGCGCGCTGGCCATCGGCCTGATGGCCCTGATGGTCCTGGTGCTGATGCGCACCGATCTGGTCGACAGCTGGCGCGCCGCCACGCCGGCCAATGCGCCAAATCGCTTCATCATCAACATCCAGCCCGACCAGGCCACGGACTTCCGCCGCACGGTCGAGCAGGCCGGCGTCAGCGGCTACGACTGGTACCCGATGATCCGCGGCCGGCTGACCACGATCAACGGCCGGGCGGTCAGCCCGGCCAGCTTCTCCGACGACCGGGCGCAGCGCCTGGTCGAGCGCGAGTTCAACCTCAGCCATGCCGCGACGCTGCCGACGCACAACACGCTGGCGGGCGGGCGCTGGCAGGCCGACGAGGCCGACGGGCTGAGCGTCGAGGAAGGCCTGGCGCGCACGCTCGGCCTGAAGCTGGGCGACCGCATGGGCTTCGACATCGCCGGCACGGTGGTGGAGGGCCGCATCACCAGCCTGCGCCGGGTCGACTGGGGCTCGATGCGGGTCAACTTCTTCGTGATGTTCCCGCGCGCGGCCATGCCGGAGCTGCCGGCGACCTACATCTCGGCGCTGCGGGCGCCTGCGCAGGCCGGATTCGACGCCCAGCTGGCGCGCGACTATCCCAACCTGACCGTGGTCGATGTGTCGCAGCAGATCGCGCAGGTGCAGAAGGTGCTGGATCAGGTGATCCGCGCGGTCGAGTTCCTGTTCGGCTTCACGCTGGCGGCCGGCCTGCTGGTGCTGTTCGCCGCCGTCAGCGCCACCCGCGAATCACGCGCCCGGGAGTTCGCGCTGCTGCGCGCGATGGGTGCCGGCAGCGCGCTGCTGCGCCATGTGCAGCGCACCGAGCTGCTCGGCCTGGGCGCGCTGGCGGGGCTGCTGGCGGCCGTGGCGGCGGTGGCGGTGAGCTGGGCGCTGGCGCGCCAGGTGTTCGGCTTCGCCTGGACGCCCTCGCCCTGGGTGCCGCTGGCCGGCACCGCAGCCGGGGCGCTGATGGCCGCGCTGGCGGGCTGGTGGAGCCTGCGCGGCGTGCTGCAGCGGCCGGTCAGCGAGACGCTGCGCCAGGCCGCGACCGACTGATCCTCGCTCAGACCCCCGAGGCCTCGGGCAGCCGGATCGAGGCCAGCGCGATGCGGTTGCCCCCGCGCAGCCGCGCATCGGTCAGCGCCCGCACCGCGGCCTGGCTGAGTTCGGCCAGCGTCGCGGCGGTGTGCGGGAAGCTGGCGATGCCGATCGAGATCTCGAAGCCCAGGCTGCGGCCATCCTGCACCACCACCTGGGTGGCGCAGGCGCGGCGCAGATGCTCCATCCGCGCATGGGCGGTCGCCAGGCCGACGCCGGACAGCAGGATCGCGAAGCGGCCCTCCCCGAGCTGGGACAGCACATCCATCGCGCGGGTGTTGGTGCGCATCAGGTGGCCCATCATCTCGACGATGCGCTGCACCGCCGCCTCGCCGTGGCTCTGGCGCATCGCCTCGATGCGGTCGATCGCCAGCAGCACCAGCGCGAACTCGCGGTGCTCGCGCTGCGACAGCGCGGCCTCGCGGCGCAGGTGCTCCTCGAAATGCTCGCGCCGGAACAGCTCGCCCGGCCGATCCAGGCCCTGCTCATGCTGCCGGCGCATCGCCTCGATGGCCTGCTGCAGCCGCTCGATCTGACCCAGCGCCTGCTGCAGCTGCAGCGACTCGCGCCGCAGCGCGGTCACGTCGCGCCACAGCGTCAGCAGCAGCGGCTCGCCGGCCAGGCCGTGCAGCACCCGGCGCACCGCACGCAGCTCGACCCGCCGCCCGCCGGCGCGCTCGAACACATGGTCATCGACCGACATCGGCTGCCCGCTGGCCAGCGCGCGGACATCGGCCGCCTGGATCGCGTTGGCCACCGGCTGCGGCAGCGGCGCCTCGCCGCCGACCCAGTCCTGCCAGGAGGGACTGGCCCAGACATGGCGGCCGTCCGCGGCCCGCTTCAGGGTGGCCATCGCGCCGTCGATCAGCAGCAGATCGAGAAGGCCCTCGTTCAGTGCGACGGGAGCCACGACGGCATCGGAGAGGTCGGACAGCGCGGAAATGCTCATCCGAAGATGATAAGCAGCGCATCCCAGCCGACGCTGACGCGGATCAGCGCCGGCCGTGAAGCCTCACCGGCATCACCATCAACCCATCACCCCATCAGCATCTGCATGCTCTGCTCGTACTCGCGGGTCAGCGCGTCGAACAGCTCCAGCAGCGACTCGCTGCTGGCCGCCAGCGTGATGCGCGCGCCCTGCTGCGCGCCGGCACGCACCGCGGCGAGCATGTCGCGCCAGGTCGCCTCGGCGCGGGCCAGGCCCTCGCGGATCAGCGGCGTCGACAGCGGAATCTCGTGCAGATAGGCCAGGCCGCGCTCGAAGGCCTCGGCGGTGGGCGCCAGATCGACCGGCAGCGGCTCTGCAGGCGCGATCGCCGGGCCGCTGCGCAGCAGCGCCAGCTTGGCCAGGCGCTGCACCAGCATGCGCTGACGCCCCGAGACATTGATGACATGCAGCGACGGCGTCAGCCCGGCATTCTCCAGCGCCTGGGTCAGCCGGTCCGACAGCTCCAGCAGCCGCTCGGCCTCCTGGTCGAGCACCCCCGTGCGCGAGCTCACCGGCAGGCCGCCCAGCCCGGCCTGCACCGTCGCCCAGGTGCCCTGCACCGCGCCGAGCAGATCGCCGAAGGTCGGCTGCGACAGGGTGCGCGCCAGCACTGACAGGCTCTGCTCGACCTGGGTGACCGAATCGGCCAGCAGCGCGCGCGATCCCGCCGCCTCGACGCCGGCCGCGGCAAGCGCGTAGAGCTTGACGATGCGCTGCGACAGCATGCGCAGCCGGCCGGCGCGGTTGATCGCCTCGGCATAGTGCGCCGAGTCGATCACCTGCTGCGAGACCTGGCCGATGCGCAGCTTCGCGTGCATCGAGGCCGAGCGCAGCAGCCGGAAGGCCTCGTCCTCGCTGATCTGGCGCGCGCTCATCAGGATGCCCTTGGCACGGTCGACCAGCTTGCGCTCCTCGAGCCGGCGCTTCAGGTCGCCGAGCTCCTCGCGCATCTGGCGCATCTGGCGGTGGCGCGCGCTGGTGAACTGGATCAGCGGCCGCAGCCGCCCGGCCGCATAGCCGTTGACCACCCAGCCGTCGATGCCCGAGGCGATCGCGGTCTCCATCGTCTCGGCGCGCACGTCGCTGGTGAAGACCAGCACCGGCGCGGGCGCGGCCGACTCGAGCAGCCGCGCCGCCTCGAACAGCTCCTCGCCGGGGTGCGGATCCCAGACGATGACCATGTCTGGTGCATGACGCACCGCCTCACGCACCATGGCGGCGCATGTGCAGCGGGCACAGACCTGCAGTCCGTTGGACTCCAGGTCGGTCACGAGGGTCGGCGCATCGGGCTGCGCCGGAGCCACGGCAAGGATCTTCAGCATGTCTTGAACGTCTTGAACCAGGAGGGGGTCATCATTGTTGTGACGGAAGACTAAGCACGCACCACGCCAGGCATGCACTGTCCGGGTGCCGGCATGGAAGATGCTTGATGGCCCATCACGATCGCACAGCCGCGATCTGCCGGCGCCGCATGCCGGCCCCGGTCCGCCGCCGGACCGCATGGTGCCGCCAGAGCACCTCGCATCGACCCTCCGCGCTCAGGCTGCTGTGGCCCCTTCCGCGACGGAGCCGTCCCACCCCCACGCCCCCTCCACTCCGATGTCCGACTTCAAGTCCTTCGCCAAGGCTGGCCACTGGCCGACCCTGGCGGCCTCCTTCCTGTACTTCGACTTCTGTTTTGCGATCTGGGTTTTGAACGGCGCGATGGCGCCCTTCATCAGCGAGAGCTTCAACCTGAGCGCCGCCGAGAAGGGCTTCATGATCTCGGTGCCGATCCTGGCCGGCGCGCTGATGCGCTTTCCGCTGGGCGTGCTGGCGCAGTACATCGGCCGCAAGAACGCGGCCATGGTCGAGATGAGCCTGATCGTGGCCGCCCTGGCCTTCGGCTACACGATGGTCGACACCTACGACGAGGTGCTGGCCATGGGCGTGCTGCTGGGCATCGCCGGCGCCTCCTTCGGCGTGGCGCTGTCGCTCGGTTCGGGCTGGTATCCGCCGAAGTACAAGGGCCTGGCGATGGGCATCGCCGGCGCGGGCAACTCCGGCACCGTGCTGGCGGTGCTGTTCGCGCCCCCGCTGGCGGCGAAGTTCGGCTGGCAGACCGTCTATGGCCTGGCGGCCTGCACGATGATCCTGCCGATGCTGGTGATGTGGTTCGCCGCGAAGGAGCCGCCCGATGTCGAGCACCAGTCCTTCCGCGAGCACATCTCCTGTCTGTTCGAAAAGGACGGCTGGTCCTTCAGCCTGATCTATGTCGTGACCTTCGGCGGCTTCATCGGTCTGGCCAGCTTCCTGCCGACCTATTTCTACGACCAGTTCAAGGTCACCAAGATCGAGGCCGGCCAGCTGACGATGCTGGCCACCGTGATGGGCTCGGGCGTGCGGGTCGTCGGCGGCTACATTTCCGACCGCGTCGGCGGCATCAACACCCTCAGCGGCGTGCTGGTGCTGGTGGCGATCTCGCTGGTGGCCTGCGGCTTCGCCGGCAGCTCGCTGGCGGTGACCACGCTGCTGTTCATGCTGTGCTTCGCCGCGCTGGGCGCGGGCAACGGCGCGCTGTTCCAGCTGGTACCGCTGCGCTGGCCGCTGACCACCGCGGTGGCCGGCTCGATGATCGGTGAAGTGGGCGCCCTGGGCGGCGGCTTCATCCCCAACGCGATGGGCCTGTCCAAGCAGCACAGCGGCACCTACCTGTGGGGCTTCGTCGCCTTCGCGGTGCTGGCGGTGGCGATGCTGGTGATGCTGCGCATCGTGCAGATCCGCTGGACCCGCACCTGGGCCGAGAAGGGGGGCCGTGCCCGCAGCACGCCGACCACCGTCGGCACCTCGGGCGCGCGCCGGGCTGCCTGAGCTCGGCCCGGCCCTGCCGCTCAGCGCGGCAGGAACAGCAGCCAGATCACCAGCATCAGGTTGAAGATCAGCGAGATCACGCAGGTGACCTTCCAGGCCCAGGCCGGATCGCGCCGCACCAGCGGCGTGGCCTGGGGCGCGTTCAGCGGCCTGGAGGCACCGCGCTCGAGCGCCAGCGCGAACTCCTCGGCGGTCTCGAAGCGCTGGCGCGCATCCCGCGCGATCGCCTTCATCACCACATGGTCGAGCCAGATCGGCACCTCCGGGCGCAGGCGCGAGGGCGCGACCGGATCGCGCCGGAAGCGCGCGGTCTGCCACGGCTCGATCTCCCCGTAGGGCAGCCGCCCCGTCAGCCACTGGTAGAGCGTCACGCCCAGCGCGAACAGGTCGCTGCCGGCGTCGGCCGGCCGACCCTCGGCGCCCTCCCACTGCTCCGGGTTCATGTAGCTGGGCGTGCCGGCGTGCAGCGTGCGCGTGGAGGCCGGCTCGCGGCCCGACACCGCCACGCCCAGGTCGAGCACCCGCCACTGGCCGTCCTCGCCCAGATGCAGATTGCCGGGCTTGATGTCGCGGTGGATCACCCCAATGCGGTGCAGCCGCCCGAGCGCGCGGCACACCGCCAGCCCGCCCTGCACCACCTCGGGGATCGCGAAGCGGCGCGCCTCCTCGGCCAGCAGCTGCTCCAGCGTGTGGCCGCTGTGCCAGTCGAAGACGGTGTAGAAGGCGCTCGGCGCCTTGACCTGACGCACCCGCACGAAGCCGGGAGCGCCGCTGTCGGTCACCTGCAGGCCCAGCCAGGCCTCGTGCGCCAGCATCGCCTGTTCCTCGCGGTCGCTGGCGCGCGACTCGTGCAGCGTCTTGATCGCCACCAGCTCGCGGCTGGCCGGATCACGCGCCTGGTAGAGCCGGTGCACACCGGTGTCGGCCACCAGCGCGGTGATGCTCCAGCCGTCGAGCGTGTCGCCCGGGCGCATGCGCGGCGGCACCGGCAGCTGGCGCGCCTGCAGCAGCGTGTCCTGCAGCCGCACCGGCTCCAGGCCCAGAACTTGCATGACCAATGCCGTGACGTTGTCCTGACTGCCCGCCTCCAGCGCGGCCTTGACGACCGCCTCGCTGGCCCGCTGAGCCGGCGCGGTGGCCAGCAGCGCGCGGATCTGCTCGGGCCGGAGCACGCCATGCACGCCATCGGTGGTGAGCATGAAGATGTCGCCGGTCTGCAGTTCGCCCTGGAGGTAGTCGGCGCGCACCGCCAGGTCGAGGCCGACTGCGCGGGTGAGCTGGCTGCGGAAGTCGGGATGATCGATGGCATGGTCCTGGGTGAGCTGCTGCAGCTCGCCCCCGCGCAGCAGCCAGGCCCGGGTGTCGCCGACGTGGGCGAGCGTCCAGGTGTGGCCCTGCAGAGCCAGCGCCGTCAGCGTGGTCAGTCCGGAGGCACGATCGCCGCCGGGTCCGCTGCGGCGCCGGTTGTGGTCGGCCAGCCAGGCGTTCTGGGCGCCGATCAGACGGTCAAGGACGACCGTCGTCTCCCAGGTGGCCGGTGCGGCATGGAAATCCTGCACCAGGCTCGTCACCGTGGTCTGGGCGGCCTCGCGCCCCAGACCGCCGGCCGACACGCCATCGGCCACGGCCGCGATCAGGCCGCGACCCGGCTCCTGCGCACCGGCGCGCACGGCAGCGGCGAAATCCTCGTTGCGTTCCCGCACCCCGCTGGCGCTGGTGTGTCCGATGTCGACATCAAAGCTCATGCGGCCGCATTGTGAATGGGAATGCAACTTGTTCCACATGAATTTGCATGGGAAGACCCTGAACGGGTCTCCCGCAGCCAGGAGTTCGCAATGCCCAGAATGAAGCTCGTGATGATCGGCAACGGCATGGCCGGCGCGCGCGCGCTCGAGGAGCTGCTGAAGATCGCGCCGGATCGCTACGACATCACCGTGTTCGGCGCCGAGCCGTACCCGAACTACAACCGCATCATGCTCAGCCCGGTGCTGGCCGGCGAGCAGACGCTCGACCAGATCGTGCTCAACCCGCTGTCGTGGTACGCGCAGCACGGCATCACGCTGCACCTGGGCACGACCGTCACCACGATCGACCGGGCCCGTCGCCAGGTCATCGCCTCCCGGGCCGACGGCACGACGATCCGCGCCGACTACGACCGGCTGATCCTGGCCACCGGCTCGACGCCCTTCATCCCGCCGGTGCCCGGCCACCGGCTGGAAGGCGTCATCGCCTACCGCGACATCGCCGACACCGAGACCATGATCGAGGCCGCGCGCACCCGCCGCCACGCGGTGGTGGTCGGCGGCGGCCTGCTGGGCCTGGAAGCCGCCAACGGCCTGAAGCTGCGCGGCATGGAGGTCACGGTGGTGCATCTGGGCGCGTGGCTGCTCGACCGCCAGCTCGACCCGACCGCCGGCCGGCTGCTGCAGCAGGCGCTGGAGGCGCGCGGCCTGCGCTTCGCGCTGCGGGCGCAGACCGAGGCGCTGCTGGGCGATGCCGAGGACGGCCAGTCCGGCCGGGTGCGCGCGCTGCGGCTGAAGGACGGCCGCGAGATCCCGGCCGACCTGGTGGTGATGGCCGCCGGCATCCGCCCGAACACCGCGCTGGCGCGCGCGGCCGGTCTGCTGTGCGACCATGACGGCCGCGGCGGCATCCGCGTCAGCGACACGATGCAGACCGTGACGGACGCGCGCATCTGGGCGGTGGGCGAATGCGCCAGCCACCGCGGCATCGCCTACGGCCTGGTCGCGCCGCTGTACGAGCAGGCCCGGGTTCTGGCCGCCCATCTGGGCGAGACCGGCATCGGCCGCTACACCGGCAGCCAGACCGCGACCCGGCTGAAGGTCACCGGCATCGACCTGTTCTCCGCCGGCGACTTCATGGGCGACGAGGACAGCGAGCAGATCCTGCTGTCCGACCCGGTCGACGGGGTCTACCGCAAGCTGGTGCTGCGCGAGGGCCGCCTGGTCGGCGCCTGCCTGTACGGCGACACCTCGGACGGCAGCTGGTATTTCGACCTGATCCGGGAAGGCGCGACGCTGGGCGAGATGCGCGAGCGGCTGATGTTCGGCCGTGCCGAGGCCGAATCCGCGCTGGCCTGACGCCGCGACCTGACACCCCAAGACACCGAACCCGAGACAGGCTCCCCGCCATGATGCAGACCCGTTCCACCTGCCCCTACTGCGGCGTCGGCTGCGGCGTGATCATCGAGTCCGATGGCACGCAGATCACCGGCGTGCGCGGCGATCCCGAGCATCCGGCCAACTTCGGCCGGCTGTGCACCAAGGGCAGCACGCTGCACCTGACCGCCAGCGCGGCGATCACCCGAAGCAGCCGGCTGCTGCAGCCGATGCAGCGGCTCCAGCGCGACGCCGCCCCGCAGCCGATCGACTGGACCCACGCGCTGGACACCGCAGCAGACCGCATCGCCGACGTCGTGCGCCAGCATGGCCCCGACGCGGTCGGCCTCTACCTGTCGGGCCAGCTGCTGACCGAGGACTACTACGTCTTCAACAAGCTCGCCAAGGGGCTGCTCGGCACCAACAACGTCGACACCAACTCGCGGCTGTGCATGTCCAGCGCGGTTGCCGGCTACAAGAAGACGCTCGGCGCCGACGCGCCGCCGTGCAGCTACGAGGACGTCGCGCACGCCGACACCGTCTTCATCACCGGCAGCAACACCGCCTGGGCGCACCCGATCCTGTTCCGCCGCATGGAGGACGCCCGCGCCGCGCGCCCCGGCCAGCGCTGGATCGTCGTCGACGTGCGCCGCACCGAGACGGCCGAGACCGCCGACCTGTTCCTGCAGATCCGCCCGGGCACCGATGTGGCGCTCTACCACGGCCTGCTGCACGTCATGCTGGCCGAGGGCCTGACCGACGCGCGCTACATCGCCGCGCACACCACCGGCTTCGCGGCGCTGCGCGAGGTGGTGCAGGACTGGACCCCGGCGCGCGCCGCCGAGGTCTGCGGCATCGCCGAGGCCGACCTGATCCAGGCCGCGCGCTGGTTCGCGCAGGCCGACCGCCCCGGCGGCGCCACGCTGTCGCTGTACTGCATGGGCCTGAACCAGAGCGCCGCCGGCACCGACAAGAACGCCGCGCTGATCAACCTGCACCTGGCCACCGGCCAGATCGGCCGCGCCGGGGCCGGTCCCTTCTCGCTGACCGGCCAGCCCAACGCGATGGGCGGACGCGAGGTCGGCGGCCTGTCGAACCTGCTCAGCGCCCACCGCGACCTGGCCAACCCGGCGCACCGCGCCGAGGTCGCCGCGCTGTGGGGCCTGCCCGACGTGCCGGCCACGCCGGGGCGCAGCGCCATCGAGATGTTCGAGGCCGCCGCCGACGGCGAGATCCGCCTGCTGTGGATCGCCTGCACCAACCCGGCGCAGTCCATCCCCGACCAGGCGATGGTGCGCCGCGCGCTTGAGCGCGCCGAGTTCGTCATCGTGCAGGAAGCCTTCGCCACCACCGCGACCGCCGCCTACGCCGACCTGCTGCTGCCGGCCACCACCTGGGGCGAGAAGATCGGCTCGGTGACCAACTCCGAGCGGCGCATCAGCCGGGTGCGCCCGGCGGTGGCCGCGCCCGGCCAGGCGCGCCACGACTGGCAGATCGCCATCGACGTGGCCCGCCGCATCGAGGCGCGCCTGCCCGAGCGCCTGCACGGCCAGGCCACGCTATTCCCCTACGCAGACGCCGAATCCATCTGGAACGAGCACCGCGAGAGCACCCGCGGCCGCGACCTCGACATCACCGGCCTGAGCTGGGCGCACCTCGAGCAGCACGGCCCGCAGCAGTGGCCGATGCCCGAGGGCGCCCGCGCTGGCCGACCCCGCCTCTACGAGGACGGCGTCTTCCCCACCGAGGACGGCCGCGCCCGCTTCGCGCCGGTGAGCTTCCGCCCGGTGGCCGAGCCGGTCGATGCGCTCTACCCCTTCTCGCTGATCAGCGGCCGGCTGCGCGACCAGTGGCACGGCATGAGCCGCACCGGCACGCTGGGCCGCCTGTTCGGCCATGTGCCCGAGCCGGGGGTCGAGATGAACGCCGCCGACCTGGCCGCGCTGGGCCTGAAGGACGGCGATCTGGTCGAGGTGCGCTCGCGCCGCGGCAGCGTCGTGCTGGCTGCGCAGGCCGGCGGGGCGGTCGCTCGGGGTCAGGTCTCGATCCCGATGCACTGGGGCGAGGAGGTGCTGGGCGGCACCGATGCCGATGGCACGCCGCGCCGGGGCGTCAACGGCCTGACGCTGCCGACCTTCTGCCCAGGATCGAAGCAGCCCGAGCTCAAGCACGCGGCCGTCTCGGTCGTGAAGGCCGATCTGCCCTGGCGCATGGTCGGCCTGGCCTGGCTGCCGCAGGACGAGATCCTGCGGGTGCGCGAGCACCTGCGCGCGCTGATGCCGCGCTTCGCCCACGCGATGGTGCTGCCCTTCGGCCGCGAGCCCCATGACGGCGGGCTGGGCGGCGTGATCTGGCGCGCCTCGGCGGCCACGCCGGCCGAGGCCAGTCTGATCGCCGAGATCGCCGCGCTGCTCGGCCTGGACGCCCCCACCGCGATGCGTTACGAGGACGCCGAGCGCGGCCAGTTCCGCAGCGCCCGCCTGGACGGCGGCCGGCTGCGCGGCGTGCTGCTGGCAGGCGACACCCGGGCCGAATCCTGGCTCCGCACGCTGGTCAAGGACGAGCTGCCTGCGCAGGCCTACGGTCGGCGCCTGCTGGCCGCCAGCGCCACGCCGCCGGTGGCGATCGCCGAGCGCGGCCGCCAGGTCTGCACCTGCTTCAACGTGACCGAACCGCAGATCGTCGAGCAGCTCGGCCACTGCGAAGGCAGCGCCGAGGCGCGGCTGCAGCAGCTGCAGGGCGCGCTGAAGTGCGGCACCAACTGCGGCTCCTGCCTGCCGGTGCTGCGCGGGCTGGTGCGGGCCTCGATCCCGCTGGTGCCGGTGGCCGGCTGAGCCGGGCGACAATCCGGCCCATGAGCATCGCCCCCTATCTGAAGGAAATCGGCCGCGGCAAGGACGGCGCCCGCTCGCTGAGCCGCGAGCAGGCGCACGACCTGATGTCGCGCATCCTCGACGGCCGCGTCACCGACCTGGAGCTCGGCGGCTTCGCGCTGGCCATGCGCATCAAGGGCGAGACGCCCGAGGAGCTCGCCGGCTTCGTCGACGCGACGATGGCGCACACGCTGGCCCTGCCCGATCCGGGCCGGCTGGCGGTGCTGCTGCCGTCCTACAACGGCGCGCGCCGCCTGCCCAACCTGACGCCGCTGCTGGCGCTGCTGCTGGCGCGCGAGGGCGTGCCGGTGCTGGTGCACGGCATGGTCGCCGACCCGACCGGGCGCATCACCAGCGCCGCCATCTTCACCGAGCTGGGCCTGCCGCCCTGCCCCGACGCCGCCACGGTGGCCGCACGCTGGGCCGCCGGCCAGCCGGCCTTCATCGCCATCGAGACGCTGAACCGGCCGCTGGCCAGCCTGCTGGCGATCCGGCCGGTGCTGGGCCTGCGCAACAGCGGCCACACCGTCGCGAAGATCCTGCCCGCGCTGCCCGGCGCGCTGCGGGTGGTCAACCACACGCACCCGGAATACGCGGTCAGCCTGACGCAGTACCTCACCGACACCCAGGCCTGCGCGGTGCTGATGCGCGGCACCGAGGGCGAGCCGGTCGCCGACGCGCGCCGCCAGCCGCGCATGCAGGTCTTCCGCGACGGCCGGATCGATGCCGAGGCCTCGCTGGCGCCGCAGGACGGCGTGCTGGTCGAGCTGCCGGTGCTGCCCGCCGGCATCGACGCCGCGACCACCGCCGCGCACCTGCGCGAGGTGCTCGCCGGCCGCCAGCCGGTGCCCGCGCCGATCGCGCAGCAGCTCGCGTGCCTGCAGGCGGCATGTGCCGCCCGCCGCGGCAGCCTCAGCGCGTCGGCCGGTTCAGTGGCCTGACATTGCCGGGCAGCGGTCGGCTGCGCGGGTCCGGATCGAGATCGTAGCTCTCCGATCCGGCCTCGCGCACCAGACGGCCCTCACGCGCCAGGATCACGTCGGTGCCGGTCAGATAGGCGATCTGCCGGGCGATCTCGGTCGAGCGGCGCAGGGCGGCCAGCATGCCACGGACTTCCGGCGCCACCGGCTCGTTGCCGGGCTGGCGGTCGCTGCGGCCCGATCGGTCCTTGCCGAAGATGCTCATGCGCCGCTCCAGTCCATCAGCCTCGGAGCCGGCCCCGAGTTGTCGAAATGCACCCACAGGTCCACCAGGTCCTTGTAGACGGTGTGGAAGTTGTCCAGCCCGGCCTCGAAGCGCCGTCGCACCGCGTCAGGCGCCACCTTGTGCCCGCCCTGGCGCACCCGCTCGCCGACGCGCTGGATCGCCAGCTCCGGGCTGCTCAGCGACAGGAAGACCAGCTGCACCACATAGCCCTGGCGGCGCCACTCCGGGATCTGGCTGGACACCTCGCGACTGCGCAGCGTGGTCTCGAAGCCGAAGCTCTCATGGCGGCGCAGCAGGTCGCCGATGGTGATCTGCATCAGCTTGTGCGCACGCATCGCCATGCGCTCGGGCGAGAACGGCGACAGCCCCTCGGCGATCAGATCGGCATCGACGAAGTTGCGGCAGGCCGCCTCCTGGGGCAGGTACTCCTTGGCGAAGGTGGTCTTGCCCGCTCCCGGCGGGCCGGCAATGATGTGAATGCGCGGCATGGCGCTGATTATGTAATCAGATGTGACAGAGTTCACAAGCCTTTCTGAAGATCCGATGAAGGCGGGACAAGACAAAGGGGCCCCGTGTCGCCACGGGGCCCCTGCGGTTCAGCGCGGATCGAAGACGCGGATCCCGGATCAGGATCCGCTCAGGGTCAGGACACCAGATCCTTGATCTGTGCCAGCGCGGCCGGGTCTTCCATCGTCGTCAGGTCACCGGCATCGCGGCCTTCGCAGACCGCCTGGATGGCGCGGCGCAGCACCTTGCCCGAGCGGGTCTTCGGCAGCACCGAGACGAAGCGCACCGAGGCCGGACGCGCCACCGCGCCGAGCTGGCCGTCGACGACCTTCATGATCTCGGCCTCCAGCGCCTTGGCGTCGTCCGGACCGGCGACCTTGCTCGGATCCTTCAGCACCGCGAATGCGACCGCGACCTGGCCCTTGAGCGGGTCGGCCACGCCCACCACCGCCACTTCGGCGACGTTCGGATGGCTGGAGATGCTCTCCTCGATCTCGCGGGTGCCCAGGCGGTGGCCGGCGACGTTGATGACGTCGTCGGTGCGGCCGAGGATGAAGAAGTAGCCGTCCTCGTCCTTCACGCCCCAGTCGAAGGTCGAATACATGACCTTGTTGTGGATGCTCGACCAGTAGGTGCTGACATAGCGCTTGTCGTCGCCCCAGACGGTCTGCAGGCAGCCCGGCGGCAGCGGGCCGTTGACGGCGATGACGCCCTTCCTGTTCGGCTCGGTGATCTCCTCGCCGGTGGTCTCGTCGATCAGCTTCACGTCATAGCCGTAGACCGCCTTGCCGGGCGAGCCGAACTTGGTCGGCGCCGGTTCGACGCCGTTGCAGATGGCCATGATCGGCCAGCCGGTCTCGGTCTGCCAGTAGTTGTCGATGATGGGCTTGTTCAGCGCGCCGCCGATCCAGGTGGCGGTGGGCTCGTCGAGCGGCTCGCCGGCCAGGAACAGCGCCTTCAGGGACGAGAGGTCGTACTTGGTCAGGAAGGCGGGATCCTGCTTCTTGAGCACGCGCGCGGCGGTCGGCGCCGAGAACATCACCGTGACCTTGTACTTCTCGACCAGGCTCCACCAGATGCCGGCGTCCGGGCGGATCGGCAGGCCCTCGTACATGATCGTGGCCATGCCGTTGATCAGCGGGCCGTAGATGATGTAGCTGTGGCCCACCACCCAGCCGATGTCCGACGTGCTGAAGTAGGTCTCGCCCGGGTTGCCCAGGTAGATGTGCTTCATCGACGCGGCCAGGGCCACCGTGTAGCCGGCGGTGTCGCGCTGCACGCCCTTGGGCTTGCCGGTGGTGCCGGAGGTGTAGAGGATGTAGCTCGGGTGGGTGGACTCGACCCATTCGCAGGGCACGACCGCGTCCAGGTTCTGCTCGCGCAGCGTCGCGTAGTCAACGTCGCGGCCCTCGACCCGGGCGAAGTCGGCCAGGCCGCGGTTGACCATCAGCACCTTGGCGGGCTTGTGCTTGGCCAGGTTGATCGCCTCGTCGAGCAGGTGCTTGTACGGCACCGACTTGCCGCCGCGCATGCCGGCGTCGGCGCTGACGATGACGGTCGGCTGCGCGTCGTCGATGCGGCTGGCCAGCGAGTGGCTGGCGAAGCCGCCGAACACCACAGAGTGGATCGCGCCGATGCGCACGCAGGCCAGCATCGCGAACGCCGCCTCGGCGATCATCGGCATGTAGATCAGGACGCGGTCGCCCTTCTTGACGCCGAGCGACTGGTAGATCGCGGCCATGCGCTGCACCTCGGCGTGCAGCTCGCGGTAGCTGTAGGCCTTCTCGGTGTTGGTCTCGGTCGAGACAAAGATCAGCGCGTTCTGGTCGGCGCGGGTGGCCAGATGGCGATCGACCGCGTTGTGGCAGAGATTGGTCTCGCCGCCGGCGAACCATTTGGCAAACGGCGGGTTCGAGTAGTCGCAGACCTGATCGAAGGGCTTGTGCCAGTCGATCAGCTGGGCCTGCTCGCCCCAGAAGCCGTCACGGTCTTCGATGGAACGGCGGTGAAAGTCGGCGTAGGCGGTCATGCGCTTGTCTCCTGAATCCTGAGGGTCCGGCTGAATTCATAATTCAAAATGACACGCCTGACGTCCGCCTGTCAATTCGCTGTCAGCCGCGCCTGCCGTCAGCGATCGCCCGGGAAATTCTTGACCGGGATCAGGCCGGCGGGCCTTGCAGCCACAGCGGCAGCGAGCGCAGACCGCGGTAGAGCGGCTGGTCAGGCACCCAGTCGGGCGTCTCGGGCCGCGCCAGTGTCAGATGCGGCCAGCGCCGCGCGAGCTGGCCGAGCAGGATCTCGCCCTCGAGGCGGGTCAGCGCCGCGCCGATGCAGACATGCGGTCCGCTGCCAAAGGCCAGCGAGGCGCGGCGCGGCAGCTGGATGTCGAAGTCGTCGGGCCGCTCGAAGCGCTCGGGGTCGCGGTTGGCCGCGCCGATCAGCACGATGACGCCATCGCCGCGCTCCAGGCGCTGGCCGTGCAGCTCCAGCGGCGTCACCACCCGCCGGCCGCTGTACTGCACCGGACACTGATGGCGCAGCGCCTCGCGCACCGCGGCCGGCGCCAGGCCCGGATCGGCGCGCAGCGCCTGCCACTGTGCCGGATGCGTCAGCAGCAGCTGCACCGCATTGCCGAGCAGATGGCGGGTGGTCTCATGACCGGCGAACAGCAGCATCGTCGCCTGCGCCAGCAAGCCGACGCTGTCGTCCAGGCCGGCCTGGCCCTGGCGATGGGCCTGCAGCAGCCGGTCCAGCAGGCCCGCGGGCGCTGGGGACGCCGCGCCGGGCGCGCGGGCGAAATGGCCCCGGAAATAGCCGGCCATCGCCACCAGCGCACGCTCGGCCCGGCGGGTCAGCTCGGGCGCGGGATCGGCCGCGCCCAGGAAGGGCGCGATCTCGTCGGACCAGCCCACCAGCATCGGCTCGTCCTCGGCCGGCAGGCCCAGCAGCCGCGAGATCACCCCGGCCGGCAGCCGGCGCGCCACGCCGGCGATCCAGTCGACCGGCCGCGCCGGTGCGGCGGCCTGCTCGGCCTGCAGCGCGTCCATCAGCGCGGTGCAGCGCTGCTCGATCCAGGGGCGCAGCGCCGCCATCGCCTGACCATCGAAGCCGGCCATCATCAGCCGACGCAGCGCCGCATGGTCCTGCCCGTCCAGAAACAGCAGCGCACGCGCGAACAGGCGCTGGAAGGCGCCGGCCTCGCGCCGCTGCGTCTCGCCCCGGCGCACCCAGCCGCCAGTGCGCGCGGCCGAGAAGCGCGGATCGCGCAGCACCTGCTCGGCATCGGCATGGCGGGTCAGCACCCAGGCGCCGCCGAAGAAATCCTCGCTCCAGTGGATCGGGCCGGCCTGGCGCAGCGCGGCATAGGCCGGATGCGGATCGGCCGCGCCAGGCTGCAGCACGACCGCGCTCATCGCGGGCCTCCGGCCGGGTCCTGCAGCGCCTGGCCCAGCACCGCCAGCAGCCGCGCGACCTCCTCCGGCCGGTGCGCGGCCGAGAGCGTGATGCGCAGCCGCGCGGTGCCCTCGGGCACGGTCGGCGGGCGGATCGCCGGCACCCACAGCCCGGCCTGGCGCAGCCGCTCGGCCAGCGCGGCGGCGCGGTGGTTGTCGCCGATCAGCAGCGGCTGGATCGCGGTGGCGGACGCCGGCAGCGACCAGCCGCAGTCCGGATGCGCGGCCAGCAGCGCCGCCAGCCCCTCGCGCAGCTGGAGGATGCGCGCCTGCAGCGCCGCACGGCGCGCGTCGCCCTCCGGCCCGCGCAGGATCTCCAGGCTGGCGCGCGTCGCCTCGGCCAGCGCCGGCGGCGCGGCGGTGGTGTAGATGCCGGGGCGCGCGGTCTGCAGCAGCCACTCGACGATGACCGGATCGGCCATCACGAAGGCGCCCGCCACGCCGAAGGCCTTGCCCAGCGTGCCCATCAGGATCAGCCGGCGCCCGCGCAGGCCGAAATGCGCCAGGCTGCCGCGTCCGGCCTCGCCGAGCACACCCAGGCCGTGCGCGTCGTCGACCACCAGCCAGGCGTCATGGCGCTCGGCCAGCGCCAGCAGCCGCTCCAGCGGCGCCAGGTCGCCGTCCATGCTGAAGACGGCGTCGGTGACGATCAGCTTCAGCGGCGTGCTGCTGTCGGCCAGCATCGCCTCCAGCCGGTCGACGCGGTTGTGTGGATAGCGGCGCACCTCGGCGCGCGCCAGCTGCGCGCCGTCGATCAGCGAGGCGTGGTTGAGCCGGTCGGTGAACAGCGTGGCGCGCGCCTCGCCCAGCGCGGTCACCAGCGCCAGATTGGCCAGATAGCCGGTGCCGAAGCCCAGCACCCGCGCGCCCTCGGGCCACAGCGGCGCGAGCCACTCGGCCAGCGCCTGCTCAAGCTGCTCGTGCGCACGGCTGTGGCCGCTGACCAGGTGCGAGGCACCGCTGCCGGCGCCCCAGCGCCGCGCGCCCTCGGCCAGCGCCTCGACCACCGCCGGATGCGCGGCCAGGCCCAGGTAGTCGTTGCTGCAGAAGGCCAGCATCGGCTGCGCCGCATCCGCATCTGCGCCCGTGCCAGGCAGGCTCACCGGCAGCTGCGGCGCGCACGGCCCCTCGGCGATGCGGCGCACCCGCTCGAGGCCGAGCGCGCGGCGCTGCTGCAGCTGTTGGCTCAGGTGATCGATCAGCATGGAAAATGGCAAATCCAAACGACAACGGCCCGACATCCGTGGACAACGGACACCGGGCCGCCAGGGGCTCGGAGCTTAACCGAGCGCGGCGATCACCTCAGGGGGCGCCTGCACCAGCTCGATCAGCACGCCCTCACCCCCGATCGGGAACTCGTCGTTCGACTTCGGGTGGATGAAGCAGATGTCGAAGCCGGCCGCGCCCTTGCGGATGCCGCCCGGCGCGAAGCGCACGCCGTTGGCGCTCATCCACTCGACCGCCCGGGCCAGATCGTCGACCCACAGGCCGACGTGGTTCAGCGGCGTGGCGTGCACCGCCGGCTTCTTCTCGATGTCGAGCGGCTGCATCAGGTCGACCTCGACCGCGGTCGGGCCGGTGCCCAGCGCGCAGATGTCCTCGTCGACGTTCTCGCGCTCGCTGACGAAGGTGCTCTTGACCGACAGGCCGAAGATGTCGACCCAGAGCGTCTTGAGCCGCTGCTTGTCGGTCCCGCCGATGGCGATCTGCTGGATGCCGAGGATCTTGAAGGGCTTGGCTTGCATCGTGGCTCCCGGCTTCACTCGAAGAGGATGATCTGCTGGTCCACGCTCAGGCTCTCGCCGACCGTGGCCCGGATCTCCTTGACCACGCAGTCCTGCGTGGCGACGAGGATGTTCTCCATCTTCATCGCCTCGATGACCGCCAGGCGCTCGCCGGCCTGCACCTTCTGGCCGACCGCCACCGGCACCTGCACCAGCAGGCCCGGCATCGGCGACAGCAGCATCTTGCTGGTGTCGGGCGGCGCCTTGTAGGGCATGAGCTTGTGCAGGTCGGCGGCGCGCGGCTGCAGCACCAGCGCCTCGATCGCGGTGCCGTCGTGCGCGATGCGCATCGCCAGCGGCCGCTTGGCCGAGCCGCGCTCGACCTGGGCACTGAAGGGCTGGCCGTTGACCGAGCCGCTCATCAGGATGTCGCCGAGCTTGGTGGTGCTGCGGATCGCGTAGACCCGGCCGCCGACGGTCACGTTCATCGTGCCGTGCGCCGCGTCGAAGTCGCCGAGCTGCACGTCGTGATAGACGTTCTGGCCGTCGGCACCGAGCTGCACCACCACCAGCGCGGCCGCATGGGCCACGCCATGGCCGGGCAGCTGGCCGCTGATGCCGGCGGCGCGCTCGCGCGCCTTGCGCCGCACGAAGGCCGCCAGCGCGACCAGGAACAGCGGGTCGTCGTGCGGCACGTCGGCGGCGTCGAAGCCCTTGCCGTAGTGCTCGGCGATGAAGCCGGTGTTGAAGTCGCCGCTGACGAACTTCGGGTGCGCCAAGAGCGCGGCCTGGAACGGGATGTTCGAGCTGATGCCGCGGATCACGAAGCCGTTGAGCGCGGCGCGCATCTTGGCGATCGCGTCGTCGCGGTCACGCCCATGCACGATCAGCTTGGCGATCATCGAGTCGTAGAACATCGGGATCTCGCCGCCCTCGACCACGCCGGTGTCGACGCGCACGCCGCCGAAGCGCCCGGCCTCGTAGGCCGCGCCCTGCAGCGTCTCGCTGCCCTGCACCAGGTCGGCGGCCGGCGGCTGGTACTTGACCAGACGGCCGGTGGACGGCAGGAAGTTGCGGAACGGGTCTTCCGCGTTGATGCGGCACTCGATCGCCCAGCCCTGGCGCGGGATCTGGTCCTGCGTGAAGCCGAGCTTCTCGCCGGCGGCCACGCGGATCATCTGCTCGACCAGGTCCAGCCCGGTGATGCACTCGGTGACCGGGTGCTCCACCTGCAGGCGGGTGTTCATCTCCAGGAAGTAGAAGTCCTGGTTCTTGCCGACGACGAACTCGACCGTGCCGGCCGACTGGTACTTGACCGCCTTGGCCAGCGCCACGGCCTGCTCGCCCATGGCCTGGCGGGTGGCGTCGCTGATGAAGGGGCTCGGCGCTTCTTCGATGACCTTCTGGTGGCGGCGCTGGATCGAGCACTCGCGCTCGTGCAGGTAGACCACGTTGCCGTGGGCGTCGCCCAGGATCTGGATCTCGATGTGGCGCGGCTGCTCGACGAACTTCTCGATGAAGACGCGGTCGTCGCCGAAGCTGTTGCGCGCCTCGTTGCGGCACGATGCGAAGCCGTCGAAGGCATCACGGTCGTTGAAGGCCACGCGCAGGCCCTTGCCGCCGCCGCCGGCCGAGGCCTTGATCATCACCGGATAGCCGATGTCGCGGGCGATCTCGACCGCGCGCTCCGGGCTCTCGATGGCGTCGTTCCAGCCCGGGATCGTCGAGACGCGGGCCTCGTTGGCCAGCTTCTTCGAGGCGATCTTGTCGCCCATGGCCGCGATCGAGTAGTGCTTCGGGCCGATGAAGGCGATGCCTTCTTCCTCGCAGCGGCGGGCGAAGTCCTCGTTCTCGGACAGGAAGCCGTAGCCGGGGTGCAGCGCCTCGGCGCCGGTGGCCTTGCACGCGGCGATGATCTTGTCGGCGACGAGATACGACTCGCGCGAGGGCGCCGGGCCCAGCAGCACGGCCTCGTCGGCCAGCTCGACATGACGTGCGTCGCGGTCGGCCTCGGAGTAGACGGCCACCGTCTTGATGCCCATCTTGCGGGCGGTGGCGATGACGCGGCAGGCGATTTCGCCGCGGTTGGCGATCAGGATCTTCTTGAACATGATGGTTTGCTTTCGCGCCGCGTGATCAGAGGGGGATGTTGCCGTGCTTGCGCCACGGGTTGTCCAGCTTCTTGTCCTTGAGCATCACCAGCGAGCGGCAGATGCGCTTGCGCGTCTCGTGCGGCTGGATCACGTCGTCGATGAAGCCGCGCGCGCCGGCCACGAAGGGGTTGGCGAAGCGGGCCTTGTACTCGGCCTCGCGCTCGGCCAGCTTGGCCGGATCCTTCTTCTCCTCGCGGAAGATGATCTCCACCGCGCCCTTGGCGCCCATCACCGCGATCTCGGCGTTCGGCCAGGCGAAGTTCACGTCGCCGCGCAGGTGCTTGGAGCTCATCACGTCATAGGCGCCGCCATAGGCCTTGCGGGTGATGACGGTGACCTTCGGCACGGTGCACTCGGCGTAGGCGTAGAGCAGCTTGGCGCCGTGCTTGATGATGCCGCCGTACTCCTGCGCGGTGCCGGGCATGAAGCCGGGCACGTCGACGAAGGTGATGACGGGAATGTTGAAGGCGTCGCAGAAGCGCACGAAGCGCGCGGCCTTGATCGAGCTCTTGATGTCCAGGCAGCCCGCCAGCACCAGCGGGTTGTTGGCGACGATGCCCACCGTCTGGCCTTCCATGCGCGCCATGCCGATGACGATGTTGGCGGCGTAGTCGGGCTGCAGCTCGAAGAAGTCGCCGTCGTCGACCACCTTGGTGATCAGCTCCTTCATGTCATAGGGCTTGTTCGGGTTGTCCGGCACCAGCGTGTCGAGCGAGGGGTCCAGCCGCAGCGCCGGATCGCCGCTCGGGCGCACCGGCGGCTTGTCCTTGTTGTTCAGCGGCAGGTAGTTGAAGAAGCGGCGCAGCATCAAGAGCGCTTCCACATCGTTCTCGAAGGCCAGGTCGGCCACGCCGGACTTGGCGGTGTGGGTGACCGCGCCGCCGAGCTCCTCGGCGGTCACTTCCTCGTGCGTCACGGTCTTCACGACTTCGGGGCCGGTGACGAACATGTAGCTCGAGTCCTTCACCATGAAGATGAAGTCGGTCATCGACGGCGAGTAGACCGCGCCGCCCGCGCACGGGCCCATGATCATCGAGATCTGCGGGATCACGCCCGAGGCCATGACGTTGCGCTGGAAGACCTCGGCATAGCCGCCGAGCGAGGCCACGCCCTCCTGGATGCGTGCGCCGCCCGAGTCGTTCAGGCCGATCACCGGCGCGCCGACCTTCATCGCCTGGTCCATGATCTTGCAGATCTTCTCGGCATGCGCCTCGGACAGCGCGCCGCCGAAGACGGTGAAGTCCTGGCTGAACGCGAAGGCCAGGCGGCCGTTGATCATGCCGTAGCCGGTGACCACGCCGTCGCCGGTGATCTTGTTGTCCTGCATGCCGAAGTCGGCACAGCGGTGCTCGACGAACATGTCCCACTCTTCGAAGGTGCCTTCGTCGAACAGCAGCTCGAGGCGCTCGCGCGCGGTCAGCTTGCCCTTGGCGTGCTGGCTGTCGATGCGTTTCTGCCCGCCGCCCAGGCGCGCCTTGGCGCGCTTGGCTTCGAGCATCTGCTGGATGTCATGCATGGGAATCTCCTCGGGTGGGTCCGTGATTCGAAATCGGTTCGGATCGGGAAAGGTCGGCGGGGGCGATCAGGTCATCAGGTCGAGCAGCCGGCGCGCGGCCACCGACGCGGCGGTGCGGCCCTCGCGCACCTGGGCGGTGAGCTCGCCGAGCTGGCCGCGCACCTCGGGGTGCGCGCGGAAACGCTCGCGCAGGCCGGACTCGATGCGCTCCCACATCCAGGCCAGGTTCTGCTGCTGGCGGCGCAGCGCCAGCCGGCCGCTGGCCTGCTGCAGTTCGCGGAAGGTGCTGACCGCGCTCCAGAAATCGTCGAGCCCGGCGCCCTTGAGCGCGCTGATCTGGATCACGCGCGGCAGCCACAGGCTCGCGCCCTCATGGCCACGGTCGGGATGGCCGTGCTGGGCGTGCATGCCCAGCAGGCGCAGCGCGCTGGTGATCTGCGCGCGGGCGCGGGTGGCGGCGTCGGGGTCGATGTCGGCCTTGTTGATGACCACCAGGTCGGCCAGCTCCATCACGCCCTTCTTGATCGCCTGCAGGTCGTCGCCGGCATTGGGCAGCTGCAGCAGGCAGAACATGTCGGTCATGCCCGAGACCGCGGTCTCGCTCTGGCCGACGCCGACCGTCTCGATGATGACGATGTCGTAGCCGGCGGCCTCGGCGACCAGCATCGCCTCGCGGGTCTTCTCGGCGACACCGCCGAGCGTGCCCGAGGAGGGGCTCGGCCGGATGTAGGCGTCCGGGTGCACCGACAGCCGCTCCATGCGGGTCTTGTCGCCCAGGATGGAGCCGCCCGAGACCGTCGACGACGGATCGACCGCCAGCACCGCCACCCGGTGGCCCAGGCCGATCAGGTGCAGCCCGAGCGTCTCGATGAAGGTCGACTTGCCCACGCCGGGAACGCCGGAAATGCCGAGCCGGAAGGAGCGGCCGGTGCGCGGCAGCAGCGCGTCGAGCAGCGCGTCGGCGCGGGCGCGGTGGTCGGCCCGGGTCGACTCGAGCAGCGTGATCGCCTTGGCCATCGCGCGCCGCTGCACCGCCGGCTGCGTGCCGGCGATGCCGGCAGCCAGGGCCTGCTCGGTGGCAGGCAGGTGGGAGAAGTCGTCGGTCATCGAAAGAGGCGAGTGATCGCCCGGTGTGATCGCTAGTGATCGCTGGCCGGATGCGCCGGCCTTCGGAAATACAGGTCCCATTCGCCTTCGGCCTCCAGGATGAAGCCGTGGCGCTCGTAGAAGCGCGCCGCTGCGGTGTGCTTCAGCGCGGTCACCGACATCGGCATGGCCCGCGCATCGGCCTCCGCCAGCACCCGCCGCATCACCCAGCCACCGATGCCCTCGCCCTGCGCGCTCGGGTGGATGTAGAGGTGATCGAGCAGCATGTCGCCGGGCCGCGGGATCACCACGACAAAGCCCACCAGATCGCCATCGCGCAGGATGTGACGCGCATGCGCCGGGTTGAAGCCCCGGCTCAGCCGCTCGCGCACCCGCTGCGGATCGAAATGGCCAAGCCGCGTCAGGCTCTCCCTCATCGCCGCCATCCGCAAGGACAGCAGGGCTTCGAAATCATCCTCACCGGCGGGGGTGAGCTGGAGATGCGGTGTGCCGGCGGCAGACGTGGCAGAAGCGGCTGAGGGAGGTTGCATGGATCACCGATAGGTCATGGGCGCACCTCAGGCCGCAGACACATGGGCTTTGATCTGCTCCAGAACATCCTTGGCCGAGGCCGGAATCGGCGTGCCGGGACCATAGACGCCCTTCACGCCGGCTTCGAACAGGCAATCGTAATCCTGTTGCGGAATGACGCCGCCGACGAAGACGATGATGTCGTCGGCGCCCTGCTTCTTCAGTTCCGCGATGATCGCCGGCACCAGGGTCTTGTGACCGGCCGCCAGCGTCGAGACACCGACCGCATGCACATCGTTCTCGATGGCCTGGCGGGCGCATTCTTCCGGCGTCTGGAACAGCGGGCCCATGTCGACGTCGAAGCCGAGATCGGCGTAGGCGGTGGCCACCACCTTGGCGCCACGGTCATGGCCGTCCTGGCCGAGCTTGGCGATCATCACGCGCGGGCGGCGGCCGTAGGTCTCGGCAAACGCCGCGATCTCGCCCTGCAGCTTCTCCCAGCCTTCGGCCGAGTCGTAGGCCGCCGCGTAGACGCCGGTGACCTTCTGGATGTCGGCGCGGTGGCGGCCGTAGACGGCTTCCAGCGCGTCCGAGACCTCGCCGACCGTGGCGCGCAGGCGCACCGCCTGGATCGCCAGATCCAGCAGGTTGCCCTGGCCGGTCCGGGCCGCGTCGGTCAGCGCCGCCAGCGCGGCCTGCACCGCCGCAGTGTCGCGGGTGGCGCGGATCTGCTGCAGGCGAGCGATCTGCGCGTCGCGCACCTTCATGTTGTCGACCTCGAGAATCTCGACCGGATCCTCCTTGGTCAGCTTGTACTTGTTGACGCCGACGATCACGTCCTTGCCGGAGTCGATGCGGGCCTGCTTCTCGGCCGCCGAGGCCTCGATCTTCAGCTTGGCCCAGCCGGAATCGACGGCCCGGGTCATGCCGCCCATCGCCTCGACTTCCTCGATGATGGCCCACGCTTTGTCGGCCATCTCCTGGGTCAGCGACTCCATCAGGTACGAGCCCGCCCACGGATCGACCACGTTGGTGATGTGGGTCTCTTCCTGGATGATGAGCTGCGTGTTGCGGGCGATGCGCGACGAGAACGCGGTCGGCAGCGCGATCGCTTCGTCCAGCGCGTTGGTGTGCAGCGATTGCGTGCCGCCGAAGACCGCGGCCATCGCCTCGATCGTGGTGCGCACGATGTTGTTGTACGGATCCTGCTCGGTCAGCGACCAGCCCGAGGTCTGGCAGTGCGTGCGCAGCATCAGGCTCTTGGGGTTCTTGGCGTCGAAGCCCTTCATGATCCGGGTCCACAGCATGCGCGCGGCGCGCATCTTGGCGATCTCCAGATAGAAGTTCATGCCGATCGCCCAGAAGAACGACAGGCGGCCGGCGAAGGCATCCACGTCCAGGCCCTTGGCGATGGCAGTCTTGACGTACTCCTTGCCGTCGGCCAGCGTGAAGGCGAGTTCCAGCGCCTGGTTCGCGCCCGCTTCCTGCATGTGGTAGCCGGAGATCGAGATCGAGTTGAACTTCGGCATCTTCTGCGCCGTGTACTCGATGATGTCGCCGATGATCTTCATCGACGGCTCCGGCGGGTAGATGTAGGTGTTGCGGACCATGAACTCCTTGAGGATGTCGTTCTGGATGGTTCCGCTGAGCTTGTCCTGCGACACGCCCTGCTCTTCCGCCGCGACCACGTAGCCCGCCAGCACCGGCAGCACCGCGCCGTTCATGGTCATCGAGACCGAGACCTTGTCGAGCGGGATCTCGTTGAAAAGGATCTTCATGTCCTCGACCGAGTCGATCGCCACGCCGGCCTTGCCGACGTCGCCGGTCACGCGCGGGTGATCCGAGTCATAGCCGCGGTGGGTCGCCAGGTCGAAGGCGACCGAGACGCCCTGGCCGCCGGCGGCCAGCGCCTTGCGGTAGAAGGCGTTCGACTCCTCGGCGGTCGAGAAGCCGGCGTACTGGCGGATGGTCCACGGGCGCACCGCGTACATCGTGGCCTGCGGGCCGCGGATGAAGGGCTCGAACCCGGGCAGCGTGTCGGTGAAGGGCAGCCCCGCCACGTCGGCCGCGGTGTAGAGCGGCTTGACGGTGATGCCGTCCGGCGTGACCCAGTTCAGCGCCTCGACATTGCCGCCGGGCGCGGACTTGGCAGCGGCCTTCAGCCACTGTTCCATCGAGGCGGGCTGGAATTCGGGGGAGTTCGACATGTTGCGGGGTTCCTGACGCAGTGCATCGCCATGATACATGATGCATAATTATGAATTCAAGACCGCAGCCCGGTCCGCTATCATCCCGACCGAATTCCGAATGATGCCCACCGTGCGCCTGCCCACCCACGACCCCGAACATGCCCTGGCGCCTCGCGCCCTCTATCAGGATGTGGCCGAGCGGCTGCGCCAGCAGATCTTCAACCGCGAGCTCGAGCCCGGCAGCTGGATCGACGAGCAGAAGCTCTCGGCCGAGTACGGCATCAGCCGCACGCCGCTGCGCGAGGCGCTGAAGGTGCTGGCGGTCGAAGGTCTGGTGACGATGAAGGTGCGCCGCGGCGCCTATGTCACCGAGATGTCGACCGACGATGTGCGCCAGGTCTATCACCTGCTCGCGCTGCTGGAGAGCGACGCCGCCGGCGAGGTCGCGCGCTCGGCCGCCAGCACCGATCTGGCCACGCTGCGTGCGCTGCACGAGCGGCTCGAGCGCGAGGTCGGCCAGCGCGAGTTCTTCTTCGCCACCAACGAGGCCTTCCACATGCAGCTGCTGGCGCTGTCGGGCAATCGCTGGCGCCAGCAGATCGTCACCGACCTGCGCAAGGTCATGAAGCTCAACCGACATCACTCGCTGTTCAAGATGGGCCGCCCCGAGGAATCGCTGCAGGAGCACCGCGCGCTGATGGAAGCGCTCGAGCGCCGCGATGCCGAGGCCGCCAGCCGGCTGATGCGCCAGCACTTCGAGAACGGCCTGGAGGCTGCGTCACCCTGAGGTCAGCTTGGGACCGCAGAGTGCCGCGCAGCGCCTGCGCAGCCTGCCGTCCCTGGCCCGCAGAGAAGACCCGCCCCACCCCATCCCACAGATTCACCACCTGAAGATCGAGGAGATCGCCCCGATGAAGATCCACGAATACCAAGGCAAGGAAATCCTGCGCCAGTTCGACGTGCCGGTGCCGCGCGGCTACCCGGCGTTCACGGTCCAGGAGGCG
>NZ_FTMZ01000016.1 GCF_900156335.1 Sphaerotilus natans | reverse complement strand
GCGACAGCAGGATGTGCTCGCGGGTCTGGGGCATCGGGCCGTCAGCGGCCGAGCAGACCAGGATCGCGCCGTCCATCTGGGCGGCGCCGGTGATCATGTTCTTGACGTAGTCGGCGTGACCCGGGCAGTCGACGTGAGCGTAGTGGCGGTTGGCCGTCTCGTACTCGACGTGGGCGGTGTTGATCGTGATGCCGCGAGCCTTCTCTTCCGGAGCGGCGTCGATCTGGTCATAGGCCTTGGCCTGACCGCCGAACTTCTTCGACAGAACGGTCGTGATGGCTGCCGTCAGGGTGGTCTTGCCATGGTCGACGTGACCGATGGTGCCGACGTTGACGTGCGGCTTGGTCCGCTCGAACTTTTCCTTTGCCATGTCTGATCTCCAGATCAAAGAACATTGCCGGTGCGTGGTTTTACGTCTCTCGGAGCCCTGAAAGGCCGCCTCCACCGGCAAGGGCGGGCAGGTTCTCCGGAGACAAAAAAGAAGCCGCCACCCGCAAGGGTGGCAGCAGTAGCGCGCAGGATTCTAGCGCGCTTCAGATCACTTGGCGCGCGCCGTGATGATCTGTTCGGCGACGTTGCGCGGAGCTTCGCTGTAGTGCTTGAACTCCATCGTGTACGTCGCGCGGCCTTGGGTGGCCGAACGCAGCGTGGTCGAGTAGCCGAACATTTCCGACAGCGGGACTTCGGCCTTGATGATCTTGCCACCGCCGACCATGTCGTCCATGCCCTGGACCATGCCGCGACGGCTGGACAGATCGCCCATCACCGAGCCGGCGTAGTCTTCCGGGGTCTCGACTTCCACGGCCATCATCGGCTCCAGGATCACCGGCGAGGCCTTGCGGCAGCCGTCCTTGAAGCCGATCGAGGCGGCCATCTTGAACGCGTTTTCGTTCGAGTCCACGTCATGGTACGAGCCGAAGGTCAGCGTGACCTTCACGTCGACCACGGGGAAGCCGGCCAGCACGCCGTTCGGCAGCGTGTCGATCAGGCCCTTTTCCACCGCCGGGATGAACTCGCGCGGCACCACGCCGCCCTTGATCGCGTCGACGAAGGTGAAGCCGGTGCCCGGCTCCTGCGGCTCGATCGACAGCACGACGTGACCGTACTGGCCCTTGCCGCCCGACTGGCGCACGAACTTGCCTTCGACGTTCTCGACTTTCGAGCGGATGGTCTCGCGGTACGCGACCTGCGGCTTGCCGACGTTGGCTTCCACGCCGAATTCGCGCTTCATGCGGTCGACGATGATTTCCAGGTGCAGCTCGCCCATGCCCGAGATGATGGTCTGACCCGATTCCTCGTCGGTGCGCACGCGGAACGACGGATCTTCCGCAGCCAGACGGCCCAGCGCGATGCCCATCTTTTCCTGGTCGGCCTTGGTCTTCGGCTCCACGGCCTGCGAGATCACCGGCTCCGGGAAGACCATCTTTTCCAGCGTGATGATGGCGTCCTGGTCGCACAGAGTCTCACCCGTGGTGACGTCCTTCAGGCCCACGCAGGCGGCGATGTCGCCGGCCAGAATTTCCTTGATTTCTTCACGCTGGTTGGCGTGCATCTGCAGGATTCGGCCGATGCGTTCCTTCTTGCCCTTGATCGGGTTGAAGACGGAAGCGCCCGAGGCCAGAACACCCGAGTACACACGCACGAAGGTCAGCTGGCCGACGAACGGGTCGGTCATCAGCTTGAACGCCAGCGCGGAGAACTTTTCCTTGTCGTCGGCCTGACGGGTGACCGGCTGGTCGTCCTCGTCGGTGCCCGAGACCGGGGGGATGTCCACCGGCGAGGGCAGGAAGTCGATGACCGCGTCGAGCATGCGCTGCACGCCCTTGTTCTTGAACGCGGTGCCGCACAGCATCGGCTGGATCTCGGTGGCGATGGTGCGGGTGCGGATCGCCAGCTTGATCTCTTCCTCGGTCAGTTCGCCCGACTCGAGGTACTTGTTCATCAGGTCTTCCGACGCTTCGGCGGCGGACTCGACCATCTTCTCGCGCCACTCGTTGGCGACCTCGACGAGGTCGGCCGGAATGTCGGTGTATTCGAACTTCATGCCCTGGGACGCTTCATCCCAGAAGATGGCCTTCATCTTGATCAGGTCGACGACGCCCTTGAAGTTCTCTTCGGCGCCGATGGGGATCACGATGGGGACCGGGTTCGCGCGCAGGCGGGTCTTCATCTGGTCGACGACCTTGAAGAAGTTCGCGCCGGTGCGGTCCATCTTGTTGACGAACGCCAGACGGGGCACCTTGTACTTGTTGGCCTGGCGCCAGACGGTTTCCGACTGGGGCTGAACGCCGCCGACCGCGCAGTACACCATGCAGGCGCCGTCCAGGACGCGCATCGAGCGCTCGACTTCGATGGTGAAGTCCACGTGTCCCGGGGTGTCGATGATGTTGAAGCGGTGTTCCGGATAGTTCCGGTCCATGCCCTTCCAGAAGCAGGTCGTCGCGGCCGACGTGATGGTGATGCCGCGTTCCTGTTCCTGTTCCATCCAGTCCATCGTGGCCGCGCCGTCGTGGACTTCACCGATCTTGTGGTTCACGCCGGTGTAGTACAGGATGCGCTCGGTCGTGGTGGTCTTGCCGGCGTCGATGTGCGCGGAAATGCCGATGTTGCGGTACCGCTCAATGGGGGTCTGACGAGCCATGTGTCACTCCAGATAGGCAGAAAGCCCCAGACGGCCAGGAAAGGCCGGACGGGGCAGTCAGGGGTCAGTGTCGGGCGGGCCCGATCAGAAACGGAAGTGCGAGAACGCCTTGTTGGCTTCAGCCATGCGGTGCACTTCGTCGCGCTTCTTCATCGCGCCGCCACGGCCTTCGCAGGCCTCGAGCAGCTCGTTGGCCAGACGCTGGGCCATCGACTTCTCGCTGCGCTTGCGGGCCGAGTCCTTCAGCCAGCGCATCGCCAGGGCCATGCGGCGGACGGGACGAACTTCCACGGGAACTTGGTAGTTCGCACCACCGACGCGGCGGCTCTTGACTTCGACGACCGGCTTGACGTTGTTCAGGGCGGTCAGGAAGATTTCCAGCGGGTCCTTGCCCGCCTTCTTCTCGACCTGCTCGAGGGCACCGTAGATGATGCGCTCGGCGACGGCCTTCTTGCCCGATTCCATGATGACGTTCATGAACTTGGACAGATCGACCGATCCGAACTTCGGATCCGGCAGGATCTCGCGCTTGGGTACTTCGCGACGACGAGGCATTTCAATTCCTTTCAGGGCTTCAGCTGGCTGACCTTGCGGTCGCCGGGGATGTCACTTGCAGCCTGGACATCCGCTTACTCGACAGTCATCCGCGCTCTTTGGCGTCGGCATGCTGCCGCGGGGCCCGCCGACACGCCAGCCTGAGGGCGGGCGGTGACGAGTCGATGACGAGTCAGTGAACGATCCGCGAACCGATCACTTCTTCGGGCGCTTCGCACCGTACTTGGAGCGGGACTGCTTGCGATCCTTGACGCCTTGCAGGTCCAGCGAGCCGCGGACGATGTGGTAGCGAACACCCGGCAGATCCTTGACACGGCCGCCGCGCACGAGCACGACGCTGTGTTCCTGCAGGTTGTGGCCTTCACCGCCGATGTACGAGATGACCTCGAAACCGTTGGTCAGGCGCACCTTGGCGACCTTCCGCAGCGCCGAGTTCGGCTTCTTCGGGGTCGTGGTGTAGACGCGGGTGCAGACACCCCGGCGCTGCGGGCAGTTCTGCATCGCAGGCGACTTGGACTTGGTGACCTCGACCTCACGGCCTTGGCGCACCAGCTGGTTGATGGTAGGCATGGGTAACTTGTTCCCGTTTGAAGTTACGACATTTCCGAAAACTTCTTCCGCTGCCGTGCTCGAAGGCGTTTGCCCATGGCAGAGCGCTCGGAAATTTCCGAAAAGCTTTCGATTGTACTCGTCTTGCGGCCGATCCGGCAATGCAGACCGATACGGCCGGGCATCGCGCAGAATCGGCGGCACGAGGAGAGCCCCCACGATGACCGTCATCACCTGCATCGAGGACCTGCGCCGGCTGGCGCAGCGCCGCGTGCCGCGCATGTTCTACGACTACGCCGATTCCGGCTCCTGGACCGAATCGACCTACCGCGCCAACGAGGACGACTTCCGCCGCCAGAAGCTGCGCCAGCGCGTGGCGGTGAACATGGACGGGCGCAGCACCGCCACGACGATGATCGGCCAGCCGGTGGCGATGCCGGTGGCAATCGCGCCGACCGGCCTGACCGGCATGCAGCATGCCGACGGCGAGATCCTGGCCGCGCGCGCGGCCGAGAAGTTCGGCGTGCCCTTCACGCTGTCGACGATGAGCATCTGCTCGATCGAGGATGTGGCCGCGGCCACGACGAAGCCGTTCTGGTTCCAGCTCTACGTGATGCGCGACCGCGCCTTCGTCGAGCGACTGATCGACCGCGCGAAGGCGGCTGGCTGCAGCGCGCTGGTGCTGACGCTGGACCTGCAGATCCTCGGCCAGCGCCACAAGGACCTGAAGAACGGCCTGTCGGCGCCGCCGAAGCTGACGCTGCCCAACCTGCTCGACATGATGACCAAGCCGCGCTGGTGCCTCGGGATGCTTGGCACGTCGCGGCGCGGCTTCGGCAACATCATCGGCCATGTCGACGGGGTCGACGACATGAGCTCGCTGGGCCAGTGGACCGCGCAGCAGTTCGACCCGCGCCTGAGCTGGGCCGACGTCGAGTGGATCAAGAAGCGCTGGGGCGGGCCGCTGATCCTCAAGGGCGTGATGGAGCCGGAGGACGCGCGCCTGGCGGCAGGCTCCGGCGCCGACGCGCTGGTGGTGTCCAACCACGGCGGGCGCCAGCTCGACGGCGCGCCCAGCGCGATCGAGGCGCTGCCGGCCATCGCCGAGGCGGTCGGGCGCGACATCGAGGTCTGGATGGACGGCGGCATCCGCTCCGGGCAGGACGTGCTCAAGGCGCGGGCGCTGGGCGCGCGCGGCACGATGATCGGCCGCGCCTTTCTCTACGGCCTGGGCGCGATGGGCGAGGCCGGCGTCACGAAGGCGCTGGAGATCCTGCACAAGGAACTCGACCTGACGATGGCCTTCTGCGGCCACACCGCGATCGACACGGTCGATGCGCGCATCCTGGCGCATCCTGTTCGCTAGGATGCCGGCTGTCGCCTGAACCTGCCTGAACCCGCCTGGACCGCCGTCCGAGGAGAACCGCCCGTGCCTTTCGCCCCGTCGATCGAGGACCTGCGCCAGCTGGCGCAGCGCCGCCTGCCGCGCATGTTCTACGACTACATCGACGCCGGCTCGTGGACCGAGCGCACCTACCGCGCCAACACCGAGCGGCTGGCGGCGATCGGGCTGCGCCAGCGCGTCGCCGTCGACCTGGAGGGCCGGCAGATCCGCTCGACGATGCTGGGCCGGCCGGTGGCGATGCCGGTGGCGCTCGGCCCGGCCGGGCTGGCGGGCATCTTCCATCCGGACGGCGAGATTCACGCCGCGCGCGCGGCCGAGCAGTTCGGCGTGCCCTTCGCGCTGTCGACGATGAGCATCTGCTCGATCGAGGATGTCGCCGCGGCGACGAAGGCGCCGTTCTGGTTCCAGCTCTACCTGCTGCGCGACCGCGGCTTCTCGGCCAGCCTGATCGAGCGCGCGAAGGCTGCGCGCTGCTCGGCGCTGATCCTGACGGTCGACGCGCCGCTGCTGGGGCGGCGCTACAAGGACGTGCGCAACGGCCTGTCGACGCCGCCGCAGTTCTGGCGCCCGCGCGTGGCGCTGGACCTGATGCGCCATCCGGCCTGGTGCCTGGGCATGCTGCGCACCCGCCGGCGCACCTTCGGCAACATCATCGGCCACGCGCCCGGCGTGAAGGACTTGTCGACGCTGACGAACTGGAAGAACCTCGAGGTCGACCCGACGCTGTCCTGGCAGGACGTCGAGTGGGTGATGCGGCAGTGGGGCGGGCCGCTGATCCTCAAGGGCCTGATGGATCCGCAGGACATCGCGCAGGCGGCGCGGCTGGGCGTGGCGGCGGTGGTGGTGTCCAACCACGGCGGGCGCCAGCTCGACGGCGCGCCGGCGACGGTCGAGGTGCTGCCGCGTGCGGTCGAGGCGGCGCGCTCGGTCAGTGCCGCCGGGCAGACCGGCCCGGAAGTCTGGGTCGACAGCGGCATCCGCTCCGGCCAGGACGTGCTGAAGATGCTGGCGCTGGGTGCGCAGGCCGCGCTGGTCGGGCGGCCGTGGCTCTACGGCCTGGCCGCGCAGGGCCGCTCGGGTGTCGACCGCTGCCTGCAGATCCTCGCCGAGGACCTGGAGCTGACGATGGCGCTGTGCGGCTGCACCTCGGTCGATCGCATCAGCCCGGCGCTGCTGATGCCGGGTACGTACCCGGTCTGACGGTCTGCCCGGGCGCGGGTTCGGCCGGCAGGGGGGGCACCGCGCTGTCCAGCGCCGGCATGCGTGCGTAGAAGCTGGCGTTGAGCTGGGTGTGCTCGAGCAGATGGCGCCGGAAGCTGCGGTACAGCGCCTGGTCGACCTGACCGGGGTCTTGCCAGAAGGTGGCCAGCGGTCCGGCGTGCACCAGGCCCGGAATGCCGTAGACCGAGTCGCCCAGCGCCATCACCGGTGTGCCGTGGTGCAGCGCCTGCAGGCCGACGGTGCTGTTGATGGTGACCACCCCGAGCGCATGGTCGAGCAGCGTCGGCAGATGCTGGTCGTGCAGGCAGTGCACCCGGCCGTCCAGTCCGAGCCGGTGACTCAGCGCATCGATCAGCCGGCGGTAGTCGACATAGGCGCGGTCCATCGGATGGTGCTTGATCGCCAAGTGCAGGTCGGGCGCGGCCTGGGTGGCAAAGGACACCATCACCTCCTCGATGAAGTCCTCCATGCCGGCGAAGCGCGAGTGATGGCGGATCTGGCTGTCGTCATGCACCTGCAGCGGCACCAGGAACCAGCGCCGCGACAGCGGCGCGCTGCACAGCCGCTGCTGCAGGCCGCGCTCGCGCCAGGCGTGCAGCGGCTTGCGCAGGCCGCCGGTGAACCAGCGCCAGCCCTCGGCGACCGGATCGAGCGAGCGGTGATGAACCCGGTTCGGATAGCGCCAGTGGCGCAGCAGCGCCCCCAGGTAATAGCGCATCGCCAGCCCCGCCGTGCGGCCGATGCGCTGGTCGGTCGGCAGCGCTGCGGGCAGCGGCGGCAGCTCGGCTTCCGGCTGGTGCTGGGCATAGAAGCTGGCCGCGCGCGGCAGCCGCGACAGCGCGTTGACGCCGCGGCGCTCGATCGTCACATGGTCCGGACGCAGGTAGCCTTCCTCGAGCACGAAGACCTCGATGCCCAGCTCGCGCGCGACCTGCCGGGCGATGCAGTGCACCGGCCGCATCTGGCCGAAGAGCACGATCGCGTCGATGTGGCGGGCGCGCACCAGCGTGCGCAGCCAGCCGTCGAGCGACTCGATGCGCTGGGTGAAGCGCAGTGCGTCCGGATGGCGCCAGAACAGCTCGTCGCCGCCGTTGAAATGCACCTTGGTGACGCTCTGGCCCTGCTGCTGCAGCACCCGGGCGAGCCGATCGAAGAACCAGCCGATCGGTCCCTGCAGCATCAGCGTGCGGCGGTGCCTGGCCAGGGCACGCAGGGCGGTCGGCCAGACCGCCGGGGTGGTGGCGTCGACCTCGGGGGCGGGCGGTGACGTGGGGGCGGGCATCGGGTGGGGTCGGGATCGGCAATCTCTGCCGAGATTTCAGCGCAGACCGCGCGGCGGGAAAGGCGGGATAAGTGCGCCGCCCGGCGGTCAATCCCGTTCATGCCGCCCCGGGCATGAGGGGGGCTCAGCGCCCAAGCAGCCGCGCCAGCGTGCCCAGCAGCTTCAGCCGCAGCTGGCGGCGCAGGCGCTGCAGCCGCTCGCCGCGGGTGGACGGCGTGTCGCGCCACTCGATCAGCTCGCGCAGCGCCCGCTCCGGCGTGGTGAAGGCGCCCGAGCGGCGGCTGACGTAGGTCGGATAGAGGATCAGCGCCGCGGCGACCAGCTCGTCGAGCTGCAGCCGGCGCTGGCGCCGGCGCAGCGCCGGCGACTCGGGCGGCGCGCGGTCGTCGGTCAGGCCCCAGCCGGCGTAGAAGGGCAGGCCCCAGGTGATGACCTCGCGCCCGCGCAGCAGCGCCTCGAAGCCGGCCAGCGAGGTCATCACATGCACCGCGTCGACCTGGTCGAGCAGCCGGTGCATCGGGGCGGTGGTGACCACCTCGTCGCAGTCGCGGCCGGGCACGACCGTGTCGCGCTCGCCGCGGCGCAGGCCGGCGAGCACGTCCGGATGCGGCTTGTAGACCAGCCAGGCCCCGGGCTCGGCACGGCGCGCCGCAGCCAGCAGTGCGGCGTTGTCGCGCACCTGCGCGCAGCCCCAGAGGATCGAGGCATCGGTCTCGACCTGGCCCGGCACCAGCACCACCCGGCGCGGGCCCTCGGGCCGGCGCCAGTCGCCCTGGCCGACGTTGTATTTCGTGAGTCCCGCCTGGATCAGCGCCTGGCGCAGGACGGCGGCACGCCGGCGCAGCGGCTCGTCGAAGGCGTGGTGCTGCAGCAGCTGCTCGAGCCGGCTCGGGCGGCTGGCGTCGAAGTGCAGCCCCAGGTCATCGACGATCCACGACAGCGGCTGCACCAGCTCGGCGCCCAGGCCGACCGAGCGCACGAAGCCGTCCTCCAGCCGAAGCACCGGCGTGCCCGGCTGCAGGCCCGGCAGGTCGCACCGACCCCAGACCGCCACCGCCCGCGCCGGGTCGAGCTGCTGCGGCTGGCGCACCGGCTCGACCGTGCTGCCCTGCAGGAAGGCCTGCACGATCGGCCGCTTCCAGTGCGAGAAGCCCAGCGCCTGCACCTGCGCCGGCCAGCGCGCGCGCATGCGCCGCTGCAGCGCCAGGTGCTCGATCAGCCGCTCGGGCTCGCAGCGCCGGCCGGTCTCGGGGTCGAGATGGCGCGGATGCGCGATCAGCGCGGCATGGACCAGATCGGCCAGCGTGCGCGGCTGGCCGCGCCGGCGCTCGGGCGCGGGCAGGCGGTCCTCGGTCAGGCCCCAGCCGGCGTAGAAGGGCAGGCCGAAGCAGCGCACCGGGCGGCCGTGCAGCAGCGCCTCGAAGCCCATCTGCGAGCTGACGACATAGACCGCGCGGCAGACCTCGAGCAGCGCCGGCGGATGCACGTCGCCGGCGATCAGCGTGACCCGCGCCGAGGTGGCCGCGCCCAGCGCCTCGAAATGGCCACGGCGCCGCCCGGCGATCACGTCCGGATGCACCTTCAGCCAGATCGGCGCGTGCGGATGCTCGTCGAGCGCGGCCTCGAGCAGGTGCCGGAAGCTGGCCGCGTCGGCGCCGCTGCCGGCGATCGAGGCATCGCCCGCGGTCTGGTCGATCACCAGCACCGGAGCGCGGGCCGCCTCGTGGCGCAGCGCGCCGGGCAGGCCGTCGCGTACGTGGTTGTACTTCGACACCCGCGCCTCGACCCACTGCTGCTGCAGCGCCAGCGCGCGCGCGACCGCCGCGCCGTCGTGCGACTGCAGGATCTGCTGCTCCAGCCGCGAGGGCCGGTGCGGGTCGTAGTGGATGCCGCCCAGATCGTCGACGACGATGGACAGCGGCGGACAGCGGCTGCCCAGCTCGACCGAGCGCAGGAAGCCGTCCTCGACGCGGATCAGCGGCAGGCCGTGGCGCGCGGCGAAGGCCTCAGCCACCTCGGCGCTGGGGCGGTGGCCCCAGGCCATGACCGCGGCGACGTCGGCGGGCGCGCGCCGGTCGACCATGCGCCATTCCGGCAGCATCGCCGCCAGCGTGGGCACCCGGCGCAGGCCGACGGTCAGGCGCGCCAGGCCGGGGCGCGGATCGTGGGCGCCCTGCGCAGGCAGCAGGCGATCGGCGAGGGTCACGGCCCGCGGGTCTCGAGCGCGAGATCGGGCGCGGGAGCCGGTGCGCTCCAGCCCGGCTCCTGGCTGAGCAGCTGCACCACGCCGCAGACCTGCTGGCGCGCATCCAGCGCGACCAGCGCCTGCACGCGCAGCTCGCGCATCCAGCTCTCCGCCTCGGCCAGCCGGGTGTCGGCGTCGACGGTGCGCGGGCGGGCGCTCATGATGTCGGCGGCGCTCAGATTCATCGGATTGGCATGGCGCTCGAAGGCGCGGCGGATGTCACCGTCGGTGATGATGCCCGCCAGCGCGGCCGGTGTGCCCACCAGCACCAGACCCAGCCGGCCGCGGGTGATGGCGTGGACCACCTCGCGGAAGCTGGCGCTCTCGGCGCAGAAGGGCAGCCGCTCGCGCTGCATCACGTCGGACACGCGGGTGAGCAGGCGCCGGCCCAGGCTGCCGCCGGGGTGGAAGCGCGCGAAGTCCTCCGGCCGGAAGCCCTTGAGCACCGAGAGCGTGACGGCCAGCGCGTCGCCCATCACCAGCGTCGCGGTGGTGGAGCTGGTCGGCGCCAGGTTGTTCGAGCAGGCCTCGCACCCGACGCCGATGTCGAGCACCACGTCGGCCGCGCGCCCGATCGCCGAGTCGGCCCGGCCGGTCATCGCCACCATCGGATTGCCCTGCTGCTGCAGGAAGGGCAGCAGCCGCACCAGCTCGTCGGTCTCGCCGCTGTTGGAGATCAGCAGCACGACATCCTCCGGCAGGATCATGCCGAGATCGCCGTGAAAGGCCTCGCCCGGATGCACGAAGAAGGCCGCGGTGCCGGTCGAGGCCATCGTCGCGGCGATCTTGCGCCCGATGTGGCCGGACTTGCCCATGCCGCAGACGATGACGCGGCCGGCGCAGCGCAGGATCAGCGCGACCGCCCGCTCGAACTCGGGTCCGAGCCGGGCCGACATGGCCGAGAGGGCGTCGATTTCCATCGCGATGACGCGACGGGCCTGGGCGAGGGGCGTGGATCTGGACATGTTCGACGAGGGCGTTGTGGGGTGTGGCGAGGGTGGTGTGGCGGTTCAGGATCGGGCCAGGTCTGTCGGAGTGGTGGTCGGACCGGCGCATGCCTGCGGGAAGCTCTCGACGAAGCGGATCAGCGACTCGATCTGTTCCCGGCTCGGTCGGTCGCTCTGGTGGTGGCGGTCGCACGTGGTGTGCTCGATGACCAGGCCGCCGTGCTCGCGCAGGGCCTGGAGCACCTCGGTCACGCCGCTGCTGTCGCAGGGGCTCTGGCTGTGCTCGAGATAGAGCACAGGGCAGCTTTCGTGCCGGTGGATCAGGTCGGCGATGTCCTGGAAGTTTGGTCCGCAGGCCCTGATCTGCCGTTCCCAGGAGTCTTCCTTGTAGCGCAGCGCGGAGCGCAGATCGAGTTGAGGGTTGACCGCGATGGCTGCCCGCAGGCCGAGCTCGATCGCGAGGCGCAGCGCACCGTAGCCTCCCATCGACCCTCCCAGCGTGATGACCTGCGAGCGCTGCAGGCCCAGCGACTTCAGCGTCGACAGGATGATGTCGCGCCAGACGCCTCGCTCATCCCTGTCCGCGGGACCGACATACCAGTGGCTGGATTCGTCGCACAGGAAGAGCCGTGCGGTGTCGCCCTGCCAGGCCTCGCTTTCGTCCCAGTACCAGGAGTAGCGGTTGAAGGTCTTGCGACCTGCAAAGCCGGAGAACAGCACGACCAGCCGACGCACGGTTCCAGTCGGGGCCGGAAAGAGGAGGAAGGGCTTGCCGTGCAGCGTCCGCTCATAGTGCTTCAGCACATATTCGCGCGAGAACGGCATGCGGCCTGCGAGCATCGCGAAGACGAGCTTGCAGACCTCGTCACGCAGCGGCAGCGCGCCGGCCAGGGCCGGTGCGACCGCGGACGATGTGTCGGCCAGCCAGGGATCCGTGACGGCCTTCCAGTCGGCATAGGTCGCATGGGCCGGAGGGCGGGGGGCGCCGGGCTGCAGACAGCGGTGGACGGCCAGATCGACGATGTCCGCGGTGTTCGGCCGGGCTTGGGCCGGGAAGAGGTGGCCGGCCAGCTGCAGCACCAGGCGTCGCGCGGTGCCGGCGGACACGTCGGGTGCGACGCGTGCCAGCCAGGCCTCGATCTTCCCGATCACGCCGTCGAGAGGTCCGCCCGGGTCGATCATGTCCGGCTCGAGCGCGAGCGACTCGCGCAGCTCGCGCCAGCGTGCGGGCAGCAGGCGGGCACTCATCCTGCGCAGCAGGCTGTGTCGGTGTCCCGCGTGCCGATCTTCACGGCCGGGTCGTCCGTGGCTGGCAGGTCGGCCAGCTCGCTGAAGCGCACGAAGGGCAGATAGGGCCGCAGCAGCGAGGACTCGCTGCAGTTGATCAGCTCGCGTCCTTCGGCGCGCAGTACCCTGCCTGCGTTCGACAGGTTCCAGATCTGCACCGAGGTGAAGGCATCCTCGACCTGCGGATCGACCTCGGCATAGAAGCGCGGCGATTCCGGGGCATAGCGCAGGTCGACGCCGAGCAGGCAGATGCGTCTGCAGCCGAGGTGGGCGGCCAGCTGCACCGCCAGCATCGTCGTCGTGCAGCCGTAGTGGAAGCCGATGCCCAGATCGCGCGACCAGCCGTCACGCCGGATGTGCGGGGTGTACAGCGTCCGGTTCGGGCCGGGATCGTCGTCGGGGCGCAGGTCGGCGCGCAGCACGCGCACCGTGCCGGGATTCAGGTCGCCGGTGGCCCAGCGGCGCTTGTCGGGATGTGTCAGGAAGCGCCGGTCCGACACGGTGTAGTAGGTCTGCACGAAGCCGTGTGCCACCTCCAGCTGGGTCGAGGCGTTCATGCCGATGCTCAGCCGGCCGCGCAGCCGGGAGAGGTCCTCGCGGCAGATCGAGGGGCCGTTGCCCAGGATGAAGGCCGTCTCGCCGCCATGGCGGCCGCGCAGGTGCGCCCAGGGGTCAGTGAAGAGTCTCATAGATGTGCACGAATCGGTTCACCAGACGGTCGGCGCGCAGATGGGCGTCGAAATAGCGGAACGAGGCTGCCTGCAGCTCCGCGGTGCGCCGCGGCGACAGCGCCAGATCGATCAGCACGTCCTCGATCGAGCTCTCGTCGGCGTGCACGAACGGGGGCAGCTCCGGCGCCCGGGCGCAGCAGGCCATCATCGACTTCGAGAAGAAGTCGGCCCGATTGATGACCACGTTGCCTGCGCACAGGCCCTCGATCGAGACCTGGTGGAAGGCACCGGTCACGATCTCGTCGATCGAGGCATGGCAGGTACGGCGCAGCGCCATCAGCGTCGACGGCGACAGCGGTGCCGTCGGCCAGACGATCTCGACGCGCTTGAGGTCATGCAGCGTGCGCAGCACCTTTTCGAGCCGCTCGGAATACTTCGCGTTCCAGCGGCCGGTGCGGCTGTGCGTCGGGCTGAACAGGACCCGCAGCGGCTCGTCGTCGCGGCGGGGCGCCAAGAAGGGCTCGTCCAGCACGAGATTGGGCACGGCCAGGTAGTCGGGATAGTGGCGGGGCTGGTATTGGCCCACGACCAGATGGCGACTGATGGGCAGGCCAAGCGCAGGCGCACGCTCGAAGTACAGCGGGCCTTCGCGCAGCGGGGAGTGGACCTGATAGACGAAGCGCGCACGTGGCGACAGCTCGCGCAGCCACTGCACCGTGCTGGCCGGCAGGTCGTTGTGGATGTGGATCACGTCGGCGGCACGGGCAAAGCCGTCGACCAGATCCTTCACCTCGCTGCTGGCCTCGGCCAGCAGCGTCACGTCGTCGATGAACTTGCCATGCAGCGGGCCGTTCTTCGGATAGTCGTTCAGCGCGACGCACAGCGAGTCGTGACCGGCCTGCCGCAGCGCGCGCGACAGCTTGCCTGGGGCCGCTACCAGCGGCGTGGGCGACAGATGCAGGACCTTAAGCGACATCGAACAGAACTCCGTCGTGCAGGCAGGCCTCGATCAGGGCGGCGGGGTCGCCGCCGGCCTCGATGGGGGCGCACAGGCTGCGGTAGCGCATGTAGACCGACTCGGACACGTACAGGCTGCTGATGCGCGGGCACAGCGCCGCGATGAACTCGTGCATGGTCTCGGCCGGAGGAGGGGGGGCGCCGTCCAGGCGGATCAGCCCCTGGAAGCGCCGGGTGTCGACGTCATGCAGGGCCGCATCGAAGACCGGCTCACCCAGGATCTGCAGCAGCATGTCCAGCGACTTCGGCCCGGTTTCGCGCAGCAGCCGCATCACGGTCAGGGGGAGCCGATCCGCCGAGGCGATCGTGATCTCCCGCCGCCATGAGGCGGACTCGCCTTTCTCTGCCGCTGCATCGATGCACACATGCATGTCGGCATCGTCCGGCCCGGGCAGATCGTCGCCGTGGGTCGAGATCATCAGCGTGCGCAGTCTCGGGCTGCAGCAGCGCAGCGCCCGCGCCAGGGCCACCGGTGCATCCAGCATCACCAGGTGGTCGATCTGCCCGATCAGTTCCTTGTTCTTCTGGTCGATCCGGTTGATCAGCGAGACGGAGGACTCATGCGGATCGATCTCGAACGAGATGACGCTGATGCGGTCGGCGCGGGTCGGCGCGAAATCCTCGAAGCTGGACAGGTGCTCGATCAGCGTGTCCGCCTGCTCCGGCTGGTCGTGCGCATGCAGCAGCGCGATGCGCCAGCCCTCCACGCCCTTGGCGGGCGTCTTGAGCTTGACCAGGCCGGACGGGCCGATGTGTCCGATGGCGACGCCTGGCCGACGGAGGGCCGGTGCAGTGGGTGCAGATTGTGCGAGCAGCGCCACCACAGGCTCGCCCGGTGGCTCGGGAGCGGCGGGTTGCGGTTGGGGCCGCTGTTCGATGCTGGCGTGTGCCGTCGGCGTCGAGGGGGCTCTTGGCCGCAGTCGTGCCAGTTGCCGGCGCAGAGCCGAATCCCGCCAGTAGGCCGCGGGATCGCGCAGCAGCTTGCGCATCCTTCGCTGGAAAAGGTGCATCGTGTCGGGGTGAGGCAGGGCAGGCATGGTGTCGAGGACCTGGGCGAGGTCGGCGCAGTCGGCTGGGGGGCGCAGACGGGTCGAGCTGAGCGGCTGGCCGTCGATCAGTGCACGTGTCGACTGCTGGAAATCCCAGTCTAGAGAGCGGGTCAGGAAACTGAAGTCGCAACAGAGGCTGGATTCGAGCGCTTCTTCGGTGCGGCGAGCCAGATCGTCCATTCGCCACGGCCGGGCGCCATGCAGGAAGGGCGAGCCCGCATATTCGGCAATGCCCAGATGGTTCCATGCCACCACCGGTCGGCTGCGCGACCACGCCTCCAGCGCGACCATCGACACGGTCTCGAACAGGCTGGGCAGCACGACGAGCCGGCACCGGTCCAGCGCCGCGGCCCGCTCGACGGGCGTGGCGGCCGCCAGATGCCGGATCGAGGCGGGCAGACTGGCGGGGCGTTCTTCGCCGCAGGCGACCGCGAAGCGACGATGCGGAAGACGGCGCTGCAGCTCGAGCAGGAAGCTGCGCCCTTTCAGATCCTGCCAGCGACCGAGGAACAGGACGTCGACGTCGGGGTGAACATCGGCGGACACCGGTGGATCCGGTCTCGGACAGGGGTGGGGATGGATCGTCGTGGCCTCGGGCAGGGGGCCCATGTGGTCGGTATGGCTGCGCAGCGCTGCCAGCGACGGGGCCGACACATGGTGCGCACGTCCGATCTCGTGCTGCTCTGCCGCGATGCCGGCCTCGTCGCGCGGCCGATGCCGATCCTGCAGCCAGGCGCCGAAATGGCGCGAGCCGTGCAGCCGGATGTGCAGGCGCGTGCCCGAGGGCAGGTCACGCGTCACCGCCAGCGTCTCCGGGGCCTCGACCAGCGTGGACGGGCCGGCCAGACGCTCCACCTCGCCGGGCAGACGGCGCCGCATGTCCTCGATGCTCTCGTCTGGACGGCGGGTGATCATGGCCACCTTCAGGCCGAGCCGTCGCAGGCTGTCGCAGGCCGCGAGGCTGTAGCTGGTGACGCCGCTCGTGACCTGACCGAACGGGTCGACGAGCAGATAGTCCATCACAGCCCCAGCGCCACCTTCGCCACCACCGCGATCTGGTAGAGCACCTGCGTGATGCCGCGCGCCACCTCGACCCGCTTGGTCTCGGCCTTGGGCAGCACCATCAGCTCGTCGCCGGGGGCGGGCACGACATCGCCGCGGGTCTCGACCACGGTGCCGTTTCTCTTCAGCAGCAGCACCCGGCTGGTGTCGGCCTGCTGGGACGGGCCGCCGGCCAGGCGCAGGTAGTCGTCGACGCGGCGTGCCGGGTCGTGGCCGATGGCCATCGGGAACAGCACCTCGCCATGCACCGCCACCTGCGCCGAGCGCTCGGGCACGACGAGCGTGTCGCCGTCCTCCAGCGGGGTGTCGCCGGCGCGGGTCGGGTCGGGCAGCACCAGCTGGCCGCGCGGCTCGATCTGGCGGGCGCGGCCCGTGAACTGCAGCACCAGCTCGGCCTCGCGGCCGCGCAGCTGGGCTTCCTCGTTGGTGGCCGAGCGGGCGGTCAGGGCCTGCGCCTCCAGCCGGTCGAGCGCCTGGCCGAGCATCTCCTTCTGGCGCTGCGCGATCGAGCGGCGCTGCAGCTGCAGCGCACCCAGATCGGCCAGCGGCGCCGGGCGCAGCCGCGCCAGCGCATCCGACAGCCGCGCGCCGTAGGGCAGCACCAGGGTGCGCTCGCCGCGGTGCGCACCCTCGATGCGCACCAGGAGGGTTCCGGGCATGCGGTCGGCGGTGAAGCTGACCTCGTCGCCGTCGTCCAGCAGCACCGCGCCAGCCTCGGCCAGCGGGTGGTATTCGCTGCGGCGCTCGGGGCCGCGCTGGCGCACCACCGCCATGTGGGTCGCGCCGGGACGCGGGCGGGCCAGCGCCATCAGCGCCGCGCCGGGCAGGCGCGGGCCGTCGAATTCGAAGGCGCAGGCGTTGGCCGCCTCGCCGGAAACCTTCACGCTGGCGCGGCGCGGCGCCACCAGCAGCGTGTCACCGTCCTGCAGTTGCAGCGGCTCGATGCGGCCTTCGAGCAGGAAGCGGTAGAGATCGATGCGTGCGCGCAGCTCGCCGGCGCGCAGCAGCTCGACCGCCAGGAAGCTGCCGCGCTCCGGATCGATGCCGCCGGCCAGGTCGAGATAGCGCAGCACCGAGTCCGACGACAGGCCGCCGTACAGGCCGGGCTGGCGCACGAAGCCGGTCACATAGACCTTGACCGGCTGCGCGGCCTCCAGGCTGGCGTAGCTGTGCACATTGGCGCGGTAGGTGCGCGCGACCTGCTCGCGCACCACCGCGTCGAGCTCGGCATTGCGCACGCCCTGCACCCGCACCGGGCCGATGCTGGGCAGGAAGAGATGGCCGCGCGGGTCGACCGCCTGGGTCGTGTCGAGGCTGAAGGCGCCCCACAGCCGCAGCGTCACCCGGTCGCCCGGCGCGATGCGGTAGTCGGGGTTGAAGCCGCCGAGCGACTGCTGCGCGAAGCGTCCGCCGAAGAGCTGGCTGCCGAAGACCGGCGCGCAGCCGAAGGCGGCCGGCGTCGATGCCGGCACCGGTGTGGCTGGCGCAGCGGGGGCGGGCGTCTGTGCGCCGGCACCCGGCAGTGCCAGCAGCAGCGGCAACGTCGCCAGCAGCGCGAGCAGGGTGGGCTGGGCGGTGGACAGGAGGTGGCGTTTCATCGGCGTCTCGTGTGCGGTCCGGTCCGGATCAGTCCTGGTGTTCCCGCACGGTCGCCACCGTCAGGCGCACGATGCCGTAGAGCACCACGCAGCTCAGCAGCAGCGTCAGCAGGCTGGCGGCGGCATGCGGGTACTCGGCGCGCTCGGGCCGGGTGGGGGGCTCGATCACGACCAGGTTGCGGACCTTGCGCCCGGCCTCGATGCGCATGGCCTCGACCGAGCCGAGCGCGCTGCGCTGGCGCGCCTCGGCCAGCGCATGGCGGGCCTGGAGCTCGCGGAAGTCGGCGGCGAGGCGGTGCAGCGTCTGCGTGGTGTCCGGCTGGCGGCCCGCGCGGGTGGCCAGACGCGACTCGCGCTCGATCTGCAGCCGCAGCGCCGCGACCTGGGCGCGCAGCGTCACCAGCTCGGCCGCTTCCGGATTCAGATAGGTCTGCTTGGTGCTCAGCTCCGACTCGAGCCGCGCCAGCTGGGCGCGCAGCTCGGCCGCCAGCGCGCCGCTGGCCTGGGCGTCGGCCAGCGGGTCGATCACCTGGTGGCGGGCCTGGAAGTCCAGCAGCTCGGCGCGTGCGGTGGCCAGCGCCTGCTCGGCGCGCTCGAGCTCGCGCTGCGCGAAGCCCATCTGCTCGGTGGCGATGCGCTGCGAGATCGTGTTGACGAAGCGCTCCGACTCGGCCAGCAGCGCGGCGTTGAGCTGCTGCGCCATCACCGGGTCGAAGGCCTGGACCTGCACTGTCAGCAGGCCGCTGATCTCGTCGAGACGCACCGAGGTGCGGGCGCGCCAGTAGTCGGCCAGATCCTCGCGCAGGCTGTCGGGCCGGAGCCGGTAGAGCAGGTCGCGCTTCGGGGCGCCGTAGTGCGCACGCAGCCCGAAGCGGGCGTCGAGCTGGTGCAGCAGGCCTTCCGAGAGCATGTAGTCGCGCAGCAGCCGCACATCGTCCTGCGCGGCGCCGCCCGCGCCGCCCAGCAGCATGGCCAGGCCGCCTGCGCCGGCCGGCTCGTCATGGGCGCGGCGCACCGTCAGCACCGAGGTGCTGACATGGCGGTCCTGCGCCATCAGGCCGAAGTAGATCGAGGCCAGCAGCATCGGCAGGCCGATCAGCAGCAGCGCCAGCCGAGCCGGGGTCAGCCGAGCGGCCAGACGGGGCGGGGCGCTCATGCCGCTTCTCCGTGGACCGCCACGGGCGAGCGGGTCTGCTCGCGCCCCAGCTGCTGGTAGGCGGCGATGCCCTCGCGCACGCTCTCGTGCAGCGTCGGCGCCGCGCCGGGGCGCAGCAGCACCACCCGCTGGCACAGCCGCGCGATCTCGTCCATGTTGTGGCTGGTGTAGATGACGCGTGCCTGGCCGAGCCGCGCCTCCAGCAGCCGGCGCGACTTGGCGCGGAAGGCCGCGTCACCGACCGCGGTGACCTCGTCGATCAGATAGGTGTCGAAGTCGAAGGCCATCGCCAGGCCGAACATCAGCCGCGAGCGCATGCCCGAGGAATAGCCCTTGACCGGCAGGTCGAAGGCCTCGCCGATCTCGGCGAAGTCCTCGACGAAGGCCTCGCGCTCGCGCAGCTCGGCGTGGTCGCTGGCATGAATGCGGCAGACGAAGCGCACGTTGTCGCGCCCGGTCAGCGAGCCCTGCAGCCCGCCGGCCAGGCCGATCGGCCAGGAAATGCGCTCGTCGGTCAGGATGCGGCCGCGATCGGGCCGCTCCAGGCCGCCGAGCAGGCGCATCAGCGTCGACTTGCCGGCGCCGTTCGGCCCGATCAGGCCGATGCTCAGCCCGTCCGGCACCGACAGGCTGAAGTCGCGGAAGACCGGACGCAGCCCCGACCGTCCGGGATAGCTCTTGCACAGGCCGATGATCTCCAGCATGGTCAGGCCACCTGCAGACGGTCGCCGCGCAGCTGCAGCAGCAGCAGCGCCAGCAGCGTGGCCAGGCCGGCCCAGACCAGGGGCAGCGTCAGGCCGATGCCCTGGGGCGCCGCATAGGCCGGACCGAACAGCGCGATGCGGATCGATTCGATCAGGTGCGGCAGCGGGCTGAGCAGCAGCCACTCCCGCAGGCCCTGCGGCAGATGCGCCAGCGGCACGATCGCGCCGGAGCCGAGGTAGAGCGGCATGAAGGCCATTTTCAGCACCGGCCGCAGCAGCGCCAGCGCGCCATGCGTGCCGACGGCGGCCAGCAGTCCGCCGGCCAGTCCGAGCAGCGCCAGCAGCAGCAGCGCCAGCAGCAGCCCGAGCGGGTCGTGCGGCAGCAGGCCGTGGCCCGCCCAGGCCGCGCCCGGCAGGATCAGCAGCGCCATGCCGCCGAAGATCGCCAGCTCCACCCCGGCGCGGGCCAGCACCGCGTCGACCGGACGCACCTGCCGGTAGGCGAACAGACCCAGATTGGCGTCGATGCTCTCCATCAGCCGCAGCACCAGCGAGCGCAGCAGCATGAAGGACAGCTGCCCGCTCAGCAGGAACAGCACCGTGTCGACGCCGGCGATCTCGCGGGTGCGCATCAGCGTGTAGAGCGCCAGCATCAGCAGCGCACCGGCCAGCGGCTCGCCGATCACCCACAGCGCGGTGGTCCAGCGGCCATCGAGCCGGGTCTTGAGCTCGCGCAGGAACAGCGCGAACAGCACGTCGCGCATCACGCCCCAGGCCCCGCGGCGCGGGCGGGAGGTCGGGTGCGGACGGGTCTGGGACAGCATGGGACCGATGCTAGGCAGCCCCTGGCCGGACTTAAGTGCAAAAAGAGCGCGCATCGCCAGCCAGATCGCTGGTCGTGCGTGTCGGTGGTGGGCGCTGCATGAACTGGGCCCGGCAGTCCGCGGTGATGGCTGGTGCAAAGGCCGCTGTTCCGTTTGCTGAATGCTCGCGCTCGAACCGATAAATCCGCGGTGCCGGCCAGGGAGGCGGACGGGGGGTCCGTCCCGCAGGCGTCGGTCATGACCTCACGAGCAGTTCAAGATGAGCAATCTGATCCACCGGCTGCGTCTGTCGCACAAGTTCGGCCTGCTGGCGCTGCTGGGCGCACTGATGCTGGCGCCGCCGATGACCTATTACCTGGTCGATGCCGAGGCGGAGCTGGCGTACACCCGACAGGAGGTGGCGGGCCTGCAGCCTTCGGCGGCGCTGCTGAAGCTGATCCGGCTGACCCAGCAGCACCGCGGCCTGACCGCCACGGTGCTCGGCGGCAAGGCGGAGGCCGAAGGCCAGCGCGCCGAGCGCCAGCGCGAGGTCGACCAGGCGCTGGGCGAGTTCGCCGCGCTGGCCGCTGGCATCGAGGATCCGAAGTTCGCCGAGGGCTGGCAGCAGGCGCAGCAGCAATGGAAGACGCTGTCCGCCCAGGTCGCGCAGCGGCAGCTGGCGGCGCCCGCCAGCTTTGCCGGCCACTCCGCGCTGGTCGAGCTGCAGCTGGACCTGCATGGTCGTCTCGTCTCGCACTACGGCCTGGATCTCGATCCCGAGCCGGTGTCCTATCACCTGGTGATCGCGACGATGACGCAGTTGCCTCAGCTCACCGAGCAGCTTGGCAAGCTGCGTGGCAGCGGTTCGGGCATCCTGGCGCGCGGGCAGGCCACGGTGGCCGACCGGGCGATGCTGGGCGGCCTGAGCGAGTCGGCGCGTGGCGAGATGCACCAGCTGCTGACCACGCTGGAGCGTGCGCTCGAGCATGATCCGGCGCTGCGCGAGCGCATGACCGGCCCGATCGAGCAGGCGCGCGCCGGGGTGGAGCGCACCCGCGAGACGCTGCGCACCGAGCTGATCGAGGCCGAGGTGCTGACCCTGCCCTCGGCCGAGTATTTCCAGGCCACCACGAAGGTGATCGACCAGGTCTTTGCGGTGCACGGCCTGGCGTCGGAGGCGCTGGCCACTGCGCTGCAGGACCGCACCGAGCGGCTGCAGCGCAACGAGTGGCTGGTGATCGGCCTGTCGGTGCTGATGGTGGGGCTGTGTGGTCTGCTGGCCCGCTCGATCGTGCGCTCGATCCTGCAGGCGACCGATGACGCACGCCGCATGGCCGAACGCATCGCCGCCGGGGATCTCTCGCCGGAGCCCTTGCGTACCAGCGAGGACGAGCTCGGCCGCATGATGCAGGCGATGGAGGCGATGCGCCTGTCGCTGACCGAGGTGGTCGGCACGGTGCGCGAGAACGCGGTCAGCGTCGCCGCCGCCAGCGCGCAGATCGCGCAGGGCAACATCGACCTGAGCTCGCGCACCGAGCAGCAGGCCGCGGCGCTGCAGCAGACCGCCGCGACGATGGATCAGCTCGGCTCGACCGTCAGCCACAACGCCGACCATGCCCGCGAGGCCGACGGCCTGGCCCGGGAGGCTTCCGAGCTGGCCTCGCGCGGCGGCCAGATGGTGTCGCAGGTGGTCGGCACGATGGGCGGCATCAGCGAGGCCTCGCGCAAGATCGGCGACATCATCGGCGTGATCGACTCGATCGCTTTCCAGACCAACATCCTGGCGCTGAACGCCGCGGTGGAGGCCGCACGCGCCGGCGAGCAGGGCCGGGGCTTCGCGGTGGTCGCCACCGAGGTGCGCAACCTCGCGCAGCGCTCGGCCGAGGCCGCGCGCGAGATCAAGGCGCTGATCTCGGCCAGCGTCGAGCGCGTCGAGCAGGGCGTGTCGCTGGTCGACCAGACCGGCCGCTCGGTCGGCGAGGTGGTCGCGTCGATCCGCCGCGTCAGCGACATCGTCGCGCAGATCAGCGCCGCCAGCGCCGAGCAGAGCACCGGTGTGGCCCAGGTCGGTCAGGCCGTCACCCAGATGGACCGCGCCACGCAGCAGAACGCCGCGCTGGTCGAGCAGTCGGCGGCCGCGGCCGGCACGCTCAAGTCCCAGGCCGAGCAGCTGGTGGATGCGGTGGCGCGCTTTCGCGTCGCTGCCTGACGGGCGCCCGGCTGCCGTTCAGCCCGCCTGAGCCAGCAGCGTGCGGATGTCGGCGGCCAGGTCCGCCGGCGGCGTGTTGTGGCGCACGTAGAGCCGCACCTGGCCCTGGGTGTCGAAGACGTAGGAGGCGGCGGTGTGGTCGATGGTGTAGCTGCTCTCGGTCTTGCCCGGCACTTCGCGGTAGAAGATCTTGAACTCCTTGGCGGCGGCGGCGACCTCGTCGGCCGAGCCGCGCAGCGGCACCCAGTCCGGGCTGAAGCTGCCGACATAGGCCTTCATCAGCGCGGCGGTGTCACGCTTCGGGTCGACGGTGACGAAGACGCCCACCAGCTTGTCGCCCTCCGCGCCGAGCAGCTGGCGGGTCTCGGCCAGCGCGCCCAGCGTGGTCGGGCAGACATCCGGGCACTGGGTGAAGCCGAAGAAGACCACCGCGATCTTGCCCTTCAGGTTCGACAGCAGGAAGGGCTGCTCGGTGCGTGCGTCGGTCAGCGCGAGCTGGCGCGCGTAGTCGGCGCCGGTGATGTCGAGCGACTTGAAGGCGATGGGCGAGGCGCTGCGCTCGCAGCCGGCCAGCAGGGCGCCGCCGGCCGTGCCCAGCAGCGCCAGCGCGGCCGGGGCGCGGCGCAGCAGCCGGCGTCGCGAGGAACAGGGCGAGGAGGGCAGGGCGTGTTGTTCAGGGCGTCGGTCAGAGGTCGCGGTCACAGCCAGGGTCTCAGGTAATGGTCGATCAGCAAGGCGCCGAACAGCAGCGAAAGATGCCAGATCGAGAAGCGGAAGGTCTTGCGGGCCAGCAATTCGCTGTAGCCGCGCCAGAGTTTCCACGCCCGGGCGATGAACAGCGCGCCCAGAACCAGCGCCGCGAACAGATAGGGCAGGCCGCTGAGGCCCTGGATGAAAGGCAGCAGCGTTGCCGGCACCAGCACGATGGTGTAGAGCAGGATCTGCAGCCGGGTGAACTCGCTGCCGTGCGTGACCGGCAGCATCGGCAGGCCGGCGCGCGCGTAGTCCTCGGCGCGGTACAGCGCCAGCGCCCAGAAGTGCGGCGGCGTCCACAGGAAGATGATCAGGAACAGGCCGACCGCCTCGGGGCTGACCTCGCCGGTCATCGCCGTCCAGCCCAGCAGCGGCGGCATCGCGCCGGAGGCGCCGCCGATGACGATGTTCTGCGGCGTGAGCGGCTTGAGGATCACGGTGTAGACGACCGCGTAGCCGACGAAGGTGCCCAGCGTGAGCCAGGCGGTCAGCGGGTTGACCGCCTGGTGCAGCAGCACCATGCCGGCGCCGCCGAGCCCGGCCGAGAACAGCAGCGCCTGGCCGCGGCTCAGATCGCCGCGTGCGGTCGGGCGCCAGGCGGTGCGCTTCATGCGGGCGTCGATGTGCTGCTCGATCAGGCAGTTGAAGGCGGCCGCCGCGCTGGCCACCAGCCCGATGCCGACCGAGGCGGCCAGCGCCAGACCGAGCTCGTGCCGGCCCGGCACACCCGGCACCGCCAGCAGCATGCCGATCAGCGCGCAGAACACGATCAGCTGGATCACCCGCGGCTTGGTCAGCGCGGTGTACTGGCGCCAGCGGGTCAGCGGGGCGGCGCTCGGGGGCAGGGTGGTCGAGCTCATGGCGAATCTCCCGGGAAACGGCAATGCGGTGCGGATCAGGCGCGGATCAGGTGCGGATCAGCTGCGGGTCGAGAACGGCGCGTGGTGCGCTGCGATGCTGTCGAGCATGGCTGCGCGCGACCAGCGCCGCCATCAGGGTTGTCAGCAGCGCCGCGCCGCCGGTGTGCAGCAGGGCGGCCAGCAGCGGCCAGTCCAGCACCACGTTCGACAGCCCGGTCAGCAGCTGCAGCGCAGCCAGGCCGAGCAGCGCGCGCGCCGGTCCCGTGGCGCCAGGCTGGCGGCGCAGCGCCAGCCCGAAGGCCAGCAGCGCCGTCAGCACCACCACCGCACCGAGCCGGTGGGCCATGTGGATGGCGGTCAGCGCCTCGAAGGGCAGCACGCTGCCGTCGGGCAGATGGCCCAGCGGCCGGCGCAGCGTGAAGCCGGACTCGAAGTCCATCGCAGGCCACCACCGGCCCTGGCAGGTCGGAATGTCCTGACAGGCCAGCACCGCATAGTTGGTGCTGACCCAGCCGCCCAGCGCGACCTGCAGCACCAGCAGCGCCAGCACGCCCCAGGCGGCATGGCGCAGCGCGGTCGGCAAGCGCAGCGGCTGCGGATCGTGGCGCTGCATCTGCACCGCCAGCAGCACCAGCAGGACGATGCCGCCGAGCAGATGCGCGGTGACGATGGCCGGATAGAGTTTCATCGTGACGGTGAGCGCGCCGAAGGCGCCCTGCAGGCAGACCCAGACGAAGCCCAGCGCCGCCCAGCCCGGCGCGATGCGTGCGGCCGCGGCCGGATCGCTGCGGCGCAGCCGCCGCACCGCCAGTGCGCTCCAGACCATCAGCACCGTCATCAGCGCGCCGACGCCGGTGGCCAGGTAGCGGTGGATCATCTCGATCCAGGCCTTGCGGTGCGTGACCGGACCGGTGGGCATCGCGGTCTGGGCCTCGGTGATCTCGGCGTGCGCGCCCAGCGGGCTGGCGCTGCCGTAGCAGCCCGGCCAGTCCGGGCAGCCCAGGCCGGAGTCGCTCAGCCGGGTGAAGGCGCCGAACAGCACCAGGTCGAAGGTCAGCACCAGCGTCAGCAGCGTCAGCGCGCGCAGCCGCTGCGGCGTGCTGGCGCCGCGGTGGCGCCACAGCAGCCAGCCCAGCGCCAGCAGCGCCAGCGCAGCGCCGAAGCCCAGCATCGGCAGCAGCGGATCGAGGTCGATGCGGGCCGCGCTCACCGTGCCGCTCCGTCGCCGACGATGGCCGGATCGCGGCCGGCCCGGTCCCAGGAGCTGGAGGCGCGCAGCAGCCGGTCGAGATCGCGCTTGGCCTTGGCCGGCTCGAAGTTGGCGGGCAGTCGCATCATCCACATGCCCATCGGGTCGACCAGGTAAAGATGGGCCGACAGCGGCTGGCCCTCGTCCGGCCGCAGCCAGCGGCCCAGCGCCGCGCGCGGGGTTGACAGCACCTGCGCGCCGGCCAGCGCCGGCAGCAGATTGGCGCGCGGCGGGGTCTCGCCGGTGACCAGCCAGACCCGGTCGAGCCGGTCCTTCTCGCGGCCGAGCGATTCGCGCAGCTGGCGCTGCGCATACAGCAGCCGCTCGCAGACGGCGTCGCAGGCGCCGTCAGCCACGACCACCAGCAGCCACTGGTCCTTGAGCGTGCGGGGATCGACCGCGCGGCCCTGGAGATCCTGCAGCGGCAGCTCGGCTGCGCCCGGCAGCTCGCGGGGCGGCTGGATCAGCTGACCGTGGTGCGTGCGGGCCTGCGGCCGGATGACGTGGTAGGTGAAGTAGGAGGCGATCACCGGTGCGGCACAGGCCAGCAGCACCAGCAGCATCTTGATCCGGCCCAGGCGGGTGCGGCGGTCGGCGCTCTGCAGCGCGGCCTCCGGGCTGGGCAGGCCGTGGACCGCGAGGGTCAGCGGCTGGGCGCGGGCGTCATCGGTCATGGCGGGTCGTCGTCAGGTCTCGGGATCGTTGCGGGAGGACAGGCGCGGCCGGAGCCATCCGAACCACAGCAGCAGCCCGGAGCCTAGCGCGCTGAGCGCAAACCACTGCAGCGCATAGCCGTGGTGACGCTCGATGCCGAAGTCCGGCGCCGGCCAGTCGCGGCGCAGGCCGTCGGTGCCGGGCGGCTGCCCGGGCGCATCGAGCTGCAGCAGCACCAGCGGGCGCAGCGTCAGGCCCGTCTCTCGGGCGGCGGTGGCGAGGTCGAGGTTCTGGCGGATCGGACCGGCCGGCACGGCCGCGCCCAGCTCGCGCAGCCGCGACGGCTCGGCGATCACCCGCGCCTGCAGGCTCACCGGGCCGTCCGGCGTGTGCACCGGTGGCAGCAGATCGCGCTGCAGCCGGTGACGTGGCGCCCAGCCACGCTGCACCAGCACCGCGCTGCCGTCGTCCAGCCGCAGCGGCGTCAGCACATGGAAGCCGACCTGGCCGGCCATCGGCCGGTTATCGAGGAAGACGGTCGCCGCAGGCGCCCAGCGGCCCTGCAGCTGCACCGTGCGCTGCAGCTGCGCGGCGCTCTGCTCGGGCGTGCGGGCCAGCGTCGCGGCATCCAGGGCCGGCAGCTGCGCGTGCTGGGCCTGCTGCGTCTGCAGCGCCTGCTTCTGCGCCGCGCGGTCGAGCTGCCAGAAGCCGAGCCGGGCGGTCAGCGCGATCATCAGCAGGCCCGCGACGATCGCGACCCGGCCCGACCGGTGCCGGGCACCGGGTTCCTGCGCTGTCGCGCCTGCGGGGGCGCTGGAACAATCGCGGGCCATGAAGATCGTCATCGCGCTTGCCTTGGTCCTGATCCTGCTCGCCCTGGCGGCGGCCGGGCTGTTCATGCTGCGCCGGGGGCCGGACGGTGCTGCGGCACCGAAGGGGCGGATGGCGCGCGCGCTGGCCATCCGGGTCGGCGTGTCGGTCGCGCTGTTCCTGTTCGTGCTGCTGGGCTATCTGATGGGCTGGATCGAGCCGACCGGCATCCCGGCGGGCCGCTGAGGCCCGCCCCTCAGGCCTCCGCAGCGCCAGCTCACATCCAGTAGACGATGAAGTAGAGGCCGAGCCAGACCACGTCGACGAAGTGCCAGTACCAGGCGGCGCCCTCGAAGCCGAAGTGGCGCTCCGGGGTGAAATGGCCCTTCATCAGCCGGATCGTGATCACCAGCAGCATCAGCGTGCCCACCAGCACATGGAAGCCGTGAAAGCCGGTCAGCATGTAGAAGGTCGAGCCGTAGATGCCCGAGGACAGCTTCAGGTTCAGGTCCCGGTAGGCGTGCATGTACTCGTAGGCCTGGCAGCCGAGGAAGACCACGCCCAGCAGCACCGTGATCCACATCCACAGGATGGTCGAGGCCCGCCGGCCGGCGATCAGCGCATGGTGCGCGATGGTCAGCGTGACGCCCGAGGTCAGCAGCAGCGCGGTGTTGATCGTCGGCAGCGGCCACGGGCCCATGGTCCGGAAGGGCTCGACGGTGCCGGCCGGCGAGGCGGTGGCGCCGGCCACCGAGCTGGGCCAGGCGGCCTTGAAGTCCGGCCACAGCAGCGCGTTCTCCGCATTGCCCAGGCTGGGCACCGAGTGCACTCTGGCCCAGTACAGCGCGCCGAAGAAAGCGGCGAAGAACATCACCTCCGAGAAGATGAACCAGGCCATGCTCCAGCGGTAGGAGATGTCGACCCGGTCGCTGAGCAGACCGCCCTCGGCCTCCGCGGCGGCCTCGCCGAACCACTGGCGCAGCACGAAGGCGCACCACAGCATCCCGAACAGCACCGAGTACATGCCCCAGGCATGCGCGTTGACCCACTGGCCCGCGCCGAACACGACGAAGAACAGGCCGATCGACATCATCACCGGATGCCGCGAGGGCGCCGGGACATAGTAGTAGGGCGCGTGGCCCGGGGTGCTTGCCGACATCATGGGTCTCCTGGAGCCGGGTGTTCTGGGGGTTGCCGGGAAAGGGGGGCGGAAAGAGGGTCCGAGCGGGATGCGGCCTCAGCCCGGGGAGGACGCGGCGATCCAGCGCACCAGCAGCACCAGCGCGCCGACGAACAGCGCCGCGCCGATCAGGCCGGCCACGATGACATGCACCGGGTTGAGCCGGCTGATGTCCTCCTGCCAGCCGGCGCCGCGACGGATGCCGAGAAAGGACCAGGCCACCGCCTTGAGCGTCTGCACGAAGGAGCCCTTGCGGGCCACCACCTCGCGCAGCTCGTCGGCCGAGGTGCGCGGCGAGGCCGGGGCCGGGTCGCGACGAGGATCCTGCGGCGTGCTCATGAGCCCCCTCCGGGCGCGGCCGGCACCTTGGCGCCGACCTCGAAGAAGGTGTAGGACAGCGTGATGGTGGTGACGTCCTTCGGCAGCTTCGGGTCGATGACGAAGACCACGGGCCAGGTCTTCGACTCACCCGGCTTGAGCACGTACTCGTTGAAGCAGAAGCACTCGAGCTTGCTGAAGTGCGCGGTGGCCTGCTTCGGGGCGTAGCTCGGGATGGCCTGGGCCGCCATCGTGCGGTCCTGGATGTTGCGGAACTCGTACATCACGGTGGCGACCTCGCCCGGATGCACGGTGACCGAGCGCTGCGCCGGGCGGAAGTCCCAGGGGCCGCGCGCGTTGGCGTCGAACTCGATGGTGATGGTGCGGCTGGTGTCGACCTGGGTGTTGGTCCGGTCGGCGCGGGCCGCATGCGCCGAGGTGCGCTGCTCGTTGAGCGTCAGCACGTTGATGCCCAGCGCGGTGCAGATCGCCTCGTACATCGGCACCAGCGCATAGCCGAAGCCGAACATCACGGCCGCGATCAGGCACAGCTTGCCCAGCAGCTGCCGGTTGTCGCGCCGCAGCGTGGGGTCGGCTGCGGCGGTGCCGGGCGGGGCGTGGCGGGCGCTCATCTCGGGTCCGGGTTGGGGCGGGGCGAGCTCAGGCGCCGCCCAGCAGCGCGATCTTCGCGACGAAGCCGACGAAGAAGACGGTGGCGACCGAGGCCAGGATCAGCGCCAGGCGCACATTGGCGCTGCGGCGATCGGCGGCCCGGTCGTCGTCGGGCGAGCAGGTGGGCTGTTCGTTCATGGCGATTCTCCAGGGTCAGCCGATCACGCGGGTGGCGGTGGCGTCGAGCTTCGGCGGCGTCTCGAAGGTGTGGAAGGGCGCCGGCGAGGGCACTTCCCACTCCAGGCCTTCCGCGCCTTCCCAGGGCTTCTGCGGGGCCTTCTCGCCCTGGCCGCGCATCATCGGCACGACGATGAACAGGAAGAAGTAGACCTGCATCAGCCCGAAGCCGAAGCCGCCGATCGAGGCCAGCATGTTGAAGTCGGTGAACTGCATCGGGTAGTCGGCGTAGCGACGCGGCATGCCGGCCAGACCCAGGAAATGCATCGGGAAGAAGGTGATGTTGAAGGTGATCAGCGAGCCCCAGAAGTGGATCTTGCCGCGCGTCTCCGAATACATCACGCCCGACCACTTCGGGCCCCAGTAGTAGACGCCGGCGAACAGCGCGAACAGCGAGCCCGCCACCAGCACGTAGTGGAAGTGCGCGACGACGTAGTAGGTGTCCTGCAGGTTGATGTCGATCGGCGCCATCGACAGGATCAGGCCGGTGAAGCCGCCCATCGTGAACACGAAGATGAAGCCCACCGCCCACAGCATCGGCGTCTCGAAGGTCATCGAGCCGCGCCACATCGTCGCGATCCAGTTGAAGACCTTCACGCCGGTCGGCACCGAGATCAGCATCGTGGCGTACATGAAGAACAGCTGGCCGGTCAGCGGCATGCCGGTCGTGTACATGTGGTGCGCCCACACGATGAAGGACAGGATGGCGATCGAGGCGGTGGCGTAGACCATCGAGGCATAGCCGAACAGCTTCTTGCGCGCGAAGGCCGGAATGATCTGGCTGACGATGCCGAAGGCCGGCAGGATCATGATGTAGACCTCGGGGTGCCCGAAGAACCAGAAGATGTGCTGGTACATGATCGGGTCGCCGCCGCCGGCCGGGTTGAAGAAGCTGGTGCCGAAGTGGCGGTCGGTCAGCGTCATCGTGATCGCGCCGGCGAGCACCGGCATCACCGCGATCAGCAGGTAGGCGGTGATCAGCCAGGTCCAGGCGAACATCGGCATCTTCATCAGCGTCATGCCGGGCGCGCGCATGTTGAGGATGGTCACGATGATGTTGATCGAGCCCATGATCGACGACGCGCCCATGATGTGCATCGCGAAGATCGCCGCGTCCATCGACGGGCCCATCTGCAGCGTCAGCGGCGCGTAGAGCGTCCAGCCGGCGGCCGGCGCGCCGCCGGGCATGAAGAAGGACATCACCAGCACCAGCGCCGCCGGGATCATCAGCCAGAAGCTGAAGTTGTTCATCCGCGCGAAGGCCATGTCGGAGGCGCCGATCTGCAGCGGCAGCATCCAGTTCGCGAAGCCGACGAAGGCCGGCATGATCGCGCCGAACACCATGATCAGGCCGTGCATCGTCGTGAGCTGGTTGAACAGCTCCGGGTTGACGAACTGCAGGCCCGGCTGGAACAGCTCGGCGCGGATCAGCAGCGCGAGCACGCCGCCGACCATCAGCATCGCGAAGCTGAACAGCATGTACAGCGTGCCGATGTCCTTGTGGTTGGTCGCGAAGACCCAGCGCCGCCAGCCGTGCGGCGCGTGGTGGTGATCGTCGTGGGCAGCGTCGTGGCCGTGACCGCCCGGGTGGAGAACTGCGCTCATGCTGGGTCGTCCTTCTTACTTGCGGGCGGCGACGATGTCGGCCGGCTGCACTATCTGCTCGGTGCGGTTGGACCAGGCGTTCTTCGTGTAGGTGATGACGGCGGCGATCTCGGTGTCGGAGAGCTGCTTCCAGGCCGGCATCGCGCCGTTGTTCTGGCCGTTGAGCAGCACCGCGATCTGGCGGCCCTTGTCGGCATCGAGCACGACGGCCGAGGCGTCGAGCGCCTTGATCGGGCCGGCGCCCTTGCCGTTGGCCTGGTGGCAGACGGCGCAGTTGGCCGCATAGACCTTCTCGCCGCGGGCGACCAGGTCGGCCAGCTTCCATTCCTTCTTGGGATCGTCGGCGCGGGCGGCGATCTTTTTCTTCTCGGCCTCGACCCAGGCGGTGTACTCGGGCGCCGTCACGACCTTGACGTGGATCGGCATGTAGGCGTGCTCCTTGCCGCAGAGCTCGGCGCACTGGCCGTAGAAGTCGCCGGTCTTGTCTGCACGGAACCAGGTGTCGCGCACGAAGCCGGGAATCGCGTCCTGCTTGACGCCGAACTGCGGGATCATCCAGGCGTGAATGACGTCGGTGGCCGTGGTGATGATGCGGATCTTGCTGTCGACCGGCACCACCAGCGGGTTGTCGACCTTCAGCAGGTAGTCGTCACCGGCGGGCTGGCCGGCGTCCGACATCGCGCGGTGGCTGGTGTCGAGCGTCTGCAGGAAGCTGATGCCCTCGCCCTCGCCCTTCAGGTAGTCGTAGCCCCACTTCCACTGGTAGCCGGTGGCCTTGATGGTGATGTCGGCATTGGTGGTGTCCTTCTGCGCGACCACCGTCTTGGTGGCCATCGCGCCCATGCCGATGACGATGAGGAAGGGCACCACCGTCCAGGCGATCTCGACCTTGACGCTCTCGTGGAAGTCGGCCGGCTTGTGGCCGCGCGACTTGCGATGCTTCAGGATGGAATAGAACATCACCCCGAAGACCGCGATGCAGATCAGCACGCAGATGACCATCATCACCGAGTGCAGCCAGTCCATCTGGGCCGCGATCTGGGTGGCGGGCTTGGCGTAGCTCATCTGGCGCACGGCCGGGCCGCCGGGCAGGTCATTGACCGCCTGCGCTGCGGTGGCGCCCAGCAGGATCCAGCCAGTCAGACCGGCGCGGCCTGCACCCAGCCAAGGGGAAATGCTCGACATCTCTGCGCTCGCTTTCTCTCCAGCCGGCCATCGCGTCGGCTTGGGCGTTGTCTCGTGTTCTGCTCTTCTTGTCAGGCCACGCGCAGGCTGGACCGGACGGTCGGCCGCGAGGGCTGAGTCAAAGCATGACGCCGAGCGGGTCTTTCGGACATCCCGACAAGTCCCGATGGTCTGGAAGCGATTTCAGTGAATTTTTTCTTGATGCGGATCAGTGGTTTTCGTGGAATGAATGATCTGCATCAACAGAGAGTCGCGATGGAGGCTTGCCGACAGCCGGCGTCGGAGGGCGGGTCCTGGACTGGGCTGCCGCAGGCCGTGAGGATTGAGCCCGGATCGGTTCAGGGCGAGGCCGGTCGACGGCGGGTCATCTCGCGCATCGTGTCGAGGGAGATCTCGGTGCGGGCCTCGACACGCGGGCGGGCGACCGGACGGAAGGCATGGCCGTAGATGATCTCGAAGCCCAGATGCAGGCGTCCGTCGGGGCCGCGCAGCCGGTCGGTGAGGGTCGATTCCAGTGTCCGGCGCCATTGCCGGCCCCGCAATCCGGGTTGTCGAGCAGGGTGCGTGTTCAGGCCGAGCGTGCGCAGCTCGGCCAGCAGCGCCTGCGGTGAGTCCCAGGTCAGCGTCAGCCGCTCCATGTCCATCACCGGATCGGCGAAGCCGGCCTGCACCAGATCGTCGCCGAGGTCGTGCATGTCGATCCAGTCGCTGCCGGGCGCGCCCCAGCCGGCCTCGGCCCAGATCGCACGCAGCTCGGCCAGGGTGTCCGGGCCGAAGCAGGAGAACATCAGGAAGCCGTCGACCGCGATCAGCGCATGCCAGCGCGCCAGCAGCGCCGGCCGGTCGTCGATCCAGTGCAGCATCATGTTGGCCCACAGCAGCTCGGCGGGCGCCTCGCTCTCGCTGGCAGGGCGGGCGCGGCCGGCACCGAGCAGGCGCTGCCACCAGCGGCCCTCGTCGCGGGCCTCGTCCTCGAGCGGGCGGCCGTCCAGGCCGGTGCGCAGCAGCCGCGCCTGCGGATAGCGCGCCTGCAGCAGCGCGGCGCCGCCCGAGGTCGGGCTCCACCAGTCGATCAGGCTCGCCGGCTGGCGCAGGATGAGGCCGAGGCGCTCGTCCATGCGGCGAGCGATCTCCTCGTGCAGCCACGGGGGCGGGCGCTTCGCGGATTGCGCCAGATGGCGGGCCAGGGCGGCAGGGGCGATGCGCGGCGCGCGCAGTCGCGGGGCATCGGCAGCGGCGGGGGAAGAGGCGTCTTGCATGATGCCGGCGCAGTATAGTGAGCCGGCCATGGCCGCGCGCAGCACCGGATCGGTTTCTCCGCTGGGACGATGGTCGCGCCTGCTGCGCGGCCTGGGCAGCCGCTGCCGTGTCTGCGCCGGCTGGCAGGACCAGGTGATCTGCGCCCGCTGCCAGTCCGCCTTCGCGGCCGAGCCGCCGGTGGTCCTGTCGGACGCCGGGCTGATCGGCCATGCCGCGCTCGCCTACCAGCCGCCCTGGAGCACGCTGATCGCCGACTTCAAGTACGGCGGCGCCTGCGAGCTGGCCACGCCGCTGGCCGCGCTGCTGGCCCAGGCCCTGCAGCAGGCGGCCGACGCGGACCGGCTGCGCTGGCCGGACTGGGTGCTGCCGGTGCCGCTGGCCCGGCCACGCCTGCGCGAGCGCGGCTACAACCAGTCCTGGGAGCTGGCGCGCCGGCTGGCGCCGCCGCTGGGCCTGCAGGCGCGCGCCGATCTGGTCGAGCGGCTGATCGACACCCCGCACCAGGTCGGGCTGGACCGTCAGGCGCGCGGACGCAATCTGAAGGGCGCCTTCGCGCTCACGCCGGCGGGCCGCCGGCTGCTGGCCGGCGCCTCGGTCGCGCTGGTCGACGACGTGCTGACGACCGGCGCCACCGCCGCCGAGCTGGCGGCCGTGCTGCAACAGGCCGGTGCGCGCGAGGTGCAGGTCTGGGTGGTGGCGCATGCCGATCGGCGATGATCCGGGCATGTTCCGCATCGTCCTCGTCCACCCCGAAATCCCGCCGAACACCGGCAACGTCATCCGCCTGGCGGCCAACACCGGCTGCGAGCTGCATCTGGTCGAGCCGCTGGGCTTCTCGATGGATGACAAGCTGCTGCGCCGTGCCGGCCTCGACTATCACGAGTACGCGCCGGTGCGGCGCCATGCCTCGTGGGAGGCGCTGCTGGAGACCTGCCAGCCCGACCGGGCACGCATGTTCGCGATGACCACCCGCGGCAGCCGGCCCTTCGCCGAGGTGGCCTGGCAGCCGGGCGACTGGCTGGTCTTCGGCTGCGAGACCAGCGGCCTGCCGCCGGCGTTGCGCGACGGGCATTTCCCGACAGGGCAGCGGGTGCGCCTGCCGATGCGCCCCGAGCAGCGCAGCCTGAACCTGAGCAACGCGGTGGCGGTGACGGTGTTCGAGGCCTGGCGGCAGAACGGCTACGCCGGCGCCGCCTGAGCGGCGCGCGTCCCGCGTTGTTCAGCTTTCGGAGCGGGCCTCGCGCTGCATCAGTGCCTGCACCGCCTCGCGCGGCGTGCAGTCACCCTGCAGCACGCCGACCACCGCGCGGGTGATCGGCATCTCCACGCCCAGCGCGGTGGCGCGCTCCAGCACGGTGCGCGCGCTGTAGACACCTTCCGACACATGGCCGAGCTCGACCAGGATGCGCTCGAGCGTCTGGCCCTCGGCCAGCTTCAGGCCGACGCGGCGGTTGCGCGAGAGGTCGCCGGTGGCGGTCAGCACCAGATCGCCCAGGCCGGACAGGCCCATGAAGGTCTCGGCACGGCCGCCCAGGGCCAGGCCCAGCCGGGTCATCTCGGCCAGGCCGCGGGTGATCAGCGCCGCGCGCGCGTTCAGGCCCAGATTCATGCCGTCGGCCATGCCGGTGGCGATGGCCAGCACGTTCTTGACCGCGCCGCCCACCTCGACGCCGACCGGATCGCTCGACGAGTAGATGCGCAGCGTCGGGCCATGCAGCGCGGTGATGGCCGACTGGCACAGCGCCGCGTCCTGGCTGGCCGCCACCAGCGCGGTGGGCTGGCCGCGCGCGACCTCGAGCGCGAAGCTCGGGCCGCTGAGCACGCCCGCGCGCAGCTGCGGCGCCGCCTCGCGGGCGATCTCGTGGCCGAGCCGGCCGCTGCCGGCCTCGAAGCCCTTGCTGAGCCACAGCACCGCCGCGCCGTCGGGCAGGCGCTGCAGCATCTCGCGCAGGCCCGCCATCGGCGTGGCGACGATCAGCAGGCCGTCGGTGCCGGCATGCGCCAGCGCGTCGGCCAGGTCGGCGGTGACCTCCAGCGCGCTGGGCAGCGCGACATCGGCCAGATAGCGCGCATTGCGCCGGCTGGCGGCGATTGCTGCCGCCTGGGCCGGATCGCGGGCCCAGAGCCGGGTCGGGTGGCGGGTGGCCGCCTGCGCCGCGAGCGCGGTGCCCCACGCTCCGGCGCCGAGCACCGAGATCTGCATCGTCAGGCGTTCAGCGCGCCGTTGCCCTGTTGCTGGGCTTCGTACATCGCCTGGAAGTTGACTTCAGCCAGATGCACCGGCGGGAAGCCGGCGCGGGTGACGGTGTCGGCCACGACGGCGCGCAGGTAGGGGTAGACGATGCCCGGGCAGGCGATGCCCAGGATCGGCGACATCTGGTCTTCCTCGATGTTGCGGATCTCGAAGATGCCGGCTTCCTTGGCCTCACACAGGAACAGGGTGCGGTCGCCGAGCTTGGTGGTCACGGTGGCGGTCACCGCGACTTCGTAGATGCCCTCGACCACCGGCTGCACCTCGACGGCCAGGTTGATGTCGACGGACGGCTGGCCCTGCTCGACGAGGATCTGCGGCGAGTTCGGCTGCTCCAGCGACAGGTCCTTCAGGTACACGCGCTGGATCTGGAAAACGGGTTGCGCGTCTTGAATGTCGGCCATGATCGGGTCTCGGTGGTGATGGAAGGAAGGGAATCGGATGGGATCGAGTCTGCCTGGCCACGGCCGGACGGCGATAGTGCACGCCGGTCGCAGGGCCGGCAGATTATGCAGCGTCGGGCCTGTCGTCCCGGTGTGGCCAGCCCGCATACTGGCCGACCATGATTCATCGCACGCCGCCGACGCTTCTCACGCTGGTCCGCCACGGCGAGACCGATTCGAACCGGGTCCACCGCTTCCAGGGCCAGCTCGATGTGCCGCTCAATGCGACCGGTCTGCTGCAGGCCGAGCGGCTGGCCGAGCGCCTCGCCGATGAGCCGTTCGACCAGGTCGTCAGCAGCGACCTGCTGCGGGTGCGCCAGACCGCCGCGCCGCTGCTGGCCCGGCGCGCGGCCCGGCCCGAGGTCGATCCGGTCTGGCGCGAGCAGGGCTTCGGCCTGTTCGAGGGGCTGACGGCCGAGGAGGTGATCGCGCGCCATCCCGCGCTGTGGCAGCAGTGGCTGCGCCAGGACGCCGACTTCGCGCTGCCCGGCGGCGAGAGCGTGCGCGCCTTCTCGGCGCGGGTGAACGGTGCGCTCGATGCGCTGGCGGCGCGCCATGCCGGCGCGCGGGTGCTGGTGGTGACGCACGGCGGCGTGCTCGACATGCTCTGGCGCCGCGTCAGCGGCCAGCCGCTGTCGAGCGCGCGGGCCTGCGCGATCCCGAATGCCGGCCTGAACCGGCTGCGCTGGCAGGCCGGCGTGCTGTCGATCGACGCCTGGGGCGAGACCGATCATCTGGCCGGCCTGCCGGCCCAGCCCTCGACGGTGTCGCTGAGCGTGCGCTACGCCGCGGCCCCGGTGCCCTCGACGCCGCCGACGCCCTGAGCCAGCAGCGCCGCCACCGGCGCGGCCAGCGCCTGGCCGCCGGCGTCCACCGCCTGCGTGGCGCCCCCCTCCAGCGCCGACTGCACCAGTCGCGCCAGCGTGCCCGCATGCGGCAGGATCGTGCCGAAGAACAGTGGCCGCGCGCCGCGCAGCACCATCACGGTGGGGAAGTTCGCGATGTCGAGCGCCGCGTCGCCCAGCGCGTCGCTGTGCTCCTCGATGTCGATCCAGGCGAAGCGCGCCTGCGGCCAGTCGCGCGCCAGCTGCGCGAAGGTCGCGCCGTAGGCCTGGCAGGTGGTGCACCAGCCGGCGCACAGGCAGACGACGGAGATCGTGGCGGCGGTCGGTTCGGCGGACGTCATGGCGGCAGTGTGCCAGAGCGGTCCGCCGTGGCCTCTTATTCGTTTTGCGCATGACGATCCAAGCAATCGTTGGTTGATCGCACAAGCGGGCCGGCCAACAATCGCCGCGGTGAACTTCCAGCAATTGCGTTCCGTCCGCGAGACCGTGCGTCGCGGCTTCAATCTGACCGAGGTGGCCCAGGCGCTGCACACCTCGCAGCCCGGTGTCAGCCGCCAGATCCGCGAGCTCGAGACCGAGCTGGGCGTGGAGATCTTCGTGCGCGCGGGCAAGCGCCTGACCGGCCTGACCGCGCCGGGCGAGGTGGTGCTGCCGATCGTCGAGCGGCTGCTGAGCGATGCCGACAACCTGCGCCGCGCCGGCGAGGACTTCGCCGCGCAGGACCGCGGCACGCTGGTCATCGCTGCGACCCACTCGCAGGCGCGCTACGCGCTGCCGCCGGCGGTGCGCGACTTCCGCGCCACGCATCCGCAGGTGGTGCTGCAGATGCACCAGGGCTCGCCGCAGCAGGTCGCGCAGATGCTGCTCTCGGGCGAGGCCGACATCGGCATCGCCACCGAGGTGCTGGCCGAGACCGCCGGCCTGGTGGCGCTGCCGTGCTACCGATGGACTCATGTGGTGGTGGTGCCGCCGGATCATGTGCTGGCGCGGGAAGCCGAGCAGGGCCGCACGCTCACGCTGCGCCGGCTGGCCGATTTTCCGCTGATCACCTACGAGGGCGGCTACACCGGCCGCTCGCACATCGACCAGGCCTTCGCGCGCCACGGCCTGAAGCCCGACGTCGTGCTGGCGGCGATGGACGCCGATGTCATCAAGACCTATGTCGAGCTGGGCATGGGCGTCGGCCTCGTCGCCTCGATCGCCTATGACGAGAGCCGCGACCTGGGCCTGCGTGCGATCGACACGCGCCACCTCTTTGCCGCCAGCATGACCCGGCTGGCGCTGCGCCGCGGCAGCTACCTGCGCCGCTACGCCTACGAGTTCATCCGCTGCTTTGCCTCGCCGCTGACGCCGGCGCTGGTCGAGCGGGCGATGCGCGAGGCCGCCGCCGGCGGTGACGACGGCGGGTTCGAGATCTGATCCTCAGATCGCCGCGGCCGGATCGTCCGCCACGTTCGTGCCGCTGGCGTCGAAGCGGGTGAGGCGGCGCGGCTTCAGGTGCACCGTGTCGCCGGGGCGCAGCGCCAGACGCTCGCGCAGCCGCGTCCAGGTCTCGCGCGAGAGCTCGACGTCGACCGCCGCCTCGTCGCCCTGGCGGCGCAGCTCCAGCCGGGTGTTGGGGCCGACCGTCAGCACATGCGCCAGCGTGGCGGCCCAGCTGCCGGGCTCGGGCGCGGCGACGATGTCGATCTCGTGCGGGCGCACGTAGCTGACCTCGCCCGGCGCATGGTCGCGCCGGCCGTGGAAGAGGTTGACGTCGCCGAGGAACTGCAGCACGAAGGGCGTGGCCGGGCGGTCGTAGACCTCGTCGGGGCTGCCGACCTGCTCGACGCGGCCCTCGTTCATCACGACGATGCGGTCGGCCACCTCCATCGCCTCCTCCTGGTCGTGGGTGACGAAGACGCTGGTGACGTGCATCTCGTCGTGCAGCCGGCGCAGCCAGCGGCGCAGCTCCTTGCGCACCTTGGCGTCGAGCGCGCCGAAGGGCTCGTCGAGCAGCAGCACCTTGGGCTCGACTGCCAGCGCGCGCGCCAGCGCGATGCGCTGGCGCTGGCCGCCGGAGAGCTGGTGCGGGTAGCGCTCGGCCACGCCTTCGAGCTGCACCAGCTTCAGCAGCTCGGTGACCTTGGCGCGGATGGCCGCCTCGCTGGGGCGCGTGGCTTTCGGGCGCACGCGCAGGCCGAAGGCGACGTTCTCGAAGATGGTCATCTGCGGGAACAGCGCGTAGTGCTGGAAGACGAAGCCGACCTGGCGCTCGCGCACATGGGCGTCGGTGGCGTCCTCGCCCTGGAACAGCACCTGGCCCGCATCGGGCACCTCCAGGCCGGCGATCATGCGCAGCAGCGTGGTCTTACCCGAGCCCGACGGGCCCAGCAGCGCCACCAGCTCGCCCGAGCCGATGGTCAGGTTCACGTTGTCGCAGACGGTCAGCGCGCCGAAGCGCTTGTTCAGATCACGGATCTCGATGCTCATGGCGTCTCGCGGTGGCGGTTCAGTGCGTGTCGTCCTGGCGGGCGCTGCTCAGCTGCGCCTTCACCCGCCGTTCGACCAGGTATTTCAGTCCGAGCGTGACCAGCGCCAGTCCGGCCAGCAGCGACGACACCGCAAAGGCCGCCGCGAACTGGTATTCGTTGTAGAGGATCTCGATGTGCAGCGGCATCGTGTTGGTCTGGCCGCGGATGTGGCCTGACACCACCGAGACGGCGCCGAACTCGCCCATCGCGCGGGCATTGCACAGGATCACGCCGTAGAGCAGCGCCCACTTGATGTTGGGCAGCGTCACGCGGCGGAACACCTGCCAGCCGCTGGCGCCCAGCACCACGGCGGCCTCCTCCTGCTCGCGGCCCTGCGCCTGCATCAGCGGGATCAGCTCGCGCGCGACGAAGGGGAAGGTGATGAAGACGGTCGCCAGCACGATGCCCGGCACCGCGAAGATCACCTTCAGGTCATGGTCGCGCAAGGCTTCGCCGAACCAGCCCTGCAGGCCGAACACCAGCACGAAGATCAGGCCGGCGATGACCGGGCTGACCGAGAAGGGCAGGTCGATCAGCGTCAGCAGCAGGCTTTTGCCGCGGAACTCGAACTTGGCGATGCACCAGGCCGCGGCCACGCCGAAGACCAGGTTCAGCGGCACCGAGATGGCCGCGGCGATCAGGGTCAGCCAGATGGCCGAGCGTGCGTCGTCCTCAACCAGCGCCGCCAGGTAGACCTCCCAGCCCTTCTTCAGGGCCTCGAAGAAGACGGTGGCCAGCGGCACGAACAGGAACAGCGCCAGGAACAGCAGCGCCACCGCGATCAGCGTGCGCCGCACCCAGGCCGGCTCGGCGGTGGCATTGCGCCCTTCGGCGCGGGAAGACATCAGGGGTCCGCTCATGAGGTTCTCGTTTCACTGGCCCTGGCGCTTGCGCGTCCAGGCCTGCAGCAGGTTGATGACCAGCAGCATCACGAAGCTCATCAGCAGCATCACGACCGCGATCGCGGTGGCGCCGGGCACGTCGTACTGCTCGAGCTTGCTGATGATCATCAGCGGCGTGATCTCGCTGACCATCGGCAGGTTGCCGGCGATGAAGATCACCGAGCCGTACTCGCCCAGCGCGCGGGCGAAGGCCAGCGCAAAGCCGGTGGTCAGCGCTGGCAGCAGGATCGGCAGGATCACCAGCCGGAAGGTCTGCCAGCGGTCGGCGCCCAGCGTCGCGGCGGCCTCCTCGTATTCCTTCGACAGGTCTTCGAGCACCGGCTGCAGCGTGCGCACCACGAAGGGCAGGCCGATGAACAGCAGCGCGACGAAGACGCCGATCGGCGTGAAGCTGACCTTGAACGGCAGCCACTGGCCGATCAGGCCGTTCTCGGCGTAGAGCGCGGTCAGCGTGATGCCGGCCACCGCGGTCGGCAGCGCGAAGGGCAGGTCCACCAGCGCGTCGACCAGGCGCTTGAACGGGAAGTCGTAGCGCACCAGCACCCAGGCGATGATCAGCCCGAAGACCGCGTTGATGGCCGCCGCCGCCAGCGAGGCGCCGAAGGTCAGCCGGTAGGACGCGACCACCCGGGGCGAGGAGACTGCGTCCCAGAAGGCCGGCCAGGTCATCGAGGCGGCCTTCAGGAAGGCGGCCGCCAGCGGGATCAGGACGATCAGGCTCAGATAGAGCAGCGTGAAGCCCAGCGCGAGATCGAAGCCGGGCAGCACGCTGTGACGGCGCAGCAGCGCGCGGGAGAACAGCATGGCGGGGAGGGGCGGTGAGGCTTACTTGCGGCCGGCGCCGAGGATCTGGTCGTAGACGCCGCCGTCGTTGAAATGCTCGGCCTGCGCCTTCTTCCAGCTGCCGAAGATCTCGTCGACGGTGAAGGTCGGCACGGTCGGGAAATCCTTGGCGTACTTCGCGGTCACCTTCGGGTCGCGCACGCGCAGGTTGTGCTTGGCGGCGATCTCCTGGGCGTCCTCGCTCCAGAGGTATTTCAGGTAGGCCTCGGCCTGCTTGCGGCTGCCTTTGCGGTCGACCACCTTGTCGACCACCGCGACCGGGTTCTCGGCCAGCACGGTGCTCTTCGGATAGACCATGTCGAAGTTCTTGCCGAACTCCTCGACGATGGACTGCACCTCGCTCTCGAAGGTCACCAGCACGTCGCCCATGTTGCGCTGCGCGAACGTCGTGGTGGCGGCGCGGCCGCCGCCGTCGAAGACCGGCACGTTGGCGAAGATCTTCTGCGTGAGATCGCGCGCCTGCGCCGGCGTGCCGCCGGCCTTGATCACCGAGCCCCAGGCGGCCAGGTAGCCGTAGCGGCCGTTGCCGGTGACCTTCGGGTTCGGGATGATGACCGAGGTGCCCGGGCGGGCCAGATCGGCCCAGTCCTTCACGCCCTTCGGATTGCCCTTGCGCACCAGGAAGATGGTGAGCGAGCTGGTCGGCGCGGCATTGTTGGGCAGACGCCGGGCCCAGTCGGCGGCGATCAGGCCCTTGTCGGCGACCACGTCGATGTCGAGCGCCTGGTTCATCGTGATGACATCGGCCTCCAGACCCTCGATGACGCCGCGCGCCTGCTTGCTCGAGCCGCCATGCGACTGGTTCAGCACGATGTCCTCGCCGGTGGTCTTCTTCCAGTGCGCGGCGAAGGCCTTGTTGTAGTCCTTGTAGAACTCGCGCGAGACGTCGTAGCTGACGTTGAGCAGCGGCGGCGCGGCCAGCGCGGCACCGGCCGGCATCAGGCCGGCGACGGCGGTCAGGGCGGCGGCGGCGTGGCGCAGAAGGTGGCGACGGGTCGTGTGGTTCATGTCGGGCTCATGGGCGGGGAGGCTGCGGATCGTAGAACCGGCGCGTTCTGCGTACAACGCATTTTTTGTTGGTTGCTTATGCGTTGATCGCATATCGAGGCCGTCTGCGGCCTTCATCGCCGGGTGACGACGCGGTCGAAGGTGCCGCCGTCGCTGAAGTGCGTCTTCTGGGCCTCGCGCCAGCTGCCGAACACGTCGTCGAGGCGGAACAGCTCGATCTTCGGGAACTGCGCGGCGTACTTGGACGCGGCCTTCGGGTCGATCGGGCGGTAGTGGTTCTGGCCGGCCAGATCCTGGCCTTCGGCCGAGTAGAGGTACTCCAGATAGCCCTGCGCGACCGCGCGCGTGCCCCGTTTGTCGACCACCTTGTCGACCACCGCCACCGGCGGCTCGGCCAGGATGGACTGCGCGGGGGCCACGATCTCGAACTTGCCCGGGCCCAGCTCCTTCAGCGCCAGCAGCGCCTCGTTCTCCCAGGCCAGCAGCACGTCGCCGATGCCGCGCTCGACGAAGGTGACGGTGGAGGCGCGCGCGCCGGTGTCGAGCACCGGCACGTTGGCGAAGAGCTTTTGCACAAACTCCAGCGCCTTCGCGTCGGAGCCGTAGGTCTTCTTCGCCCAGCCCCAGGCGGCCAGGTAGTTCCAGCGCGCGCCGCCCGAGGTCTTCGGGTTGGGCGTGATGACCGAGACGCCCGGCCGGGCCAGGTCGGCCCAGTCCTTCACGCCCTTCGGATTGCCCTTGCGCACCAGGAAGACGATGGTCGAGGTGTAGGGCGAGCTGGCGTGCGGCAGGCGCTTCTGCCAATCAGTGGGCAGCAGCTTGGCCTTGTCCGAGATCTCGTCGATGTCGTAGGCCAGCGCCAGCGTGACCACGTCGGCCTCCAGCCCGTCGATGACCGAGCGGGCCTGCTTGCCCGAGCCGCCGTGCGAGGCCTTGACCGTCACGTTGTCGCCGGTCCTGGCCTTCCAGTGCGCCGCGAAGGCCTTGTTGAAGTCCTGGTAGAGCTCGCGCGTCGGATCGTAGGAGACGTTGAGCAGCGTGAAGTCGCGGGCCTGTGCCTGGGGCGCCAGCGTCATCCCACCGGCGCCCAGCGCGAAAGTCAGGGCCAGGGACAGGGCGTGCAGAGTGGGGCGGCGGCGCATCGGTTCGTCTCTTTCGGGGCAGGGGGTGATGAGCGTCGATGCTAGGCAGCGCGCCTTCCGCGGCCAACGAATCGATTCGAGGATCGACATGCGCCGGGTGCATGAGCCCGGTGCATGAGAAATCCTCGTGATCATCAGGGTCATAGTGTATTGACTGGTCAATCATTGATTGGTCAATGAAAATCGCGACCCATGAATGACCATGAGACCGGGCACGATCCTGCCGGCGCGCTGCCGCCGATCTACGACTGCAGCACCTACAGCCCCGACCGCAGCCTGGGCCTGCTGATGCGCCGGGTGCTGAGTTCGGTGCTGATGGAGGCCGACCGGCGGCTGGCCGAGCACGACCTGACGCATGCGCAGTGGATGCCGCTGTTCAAGCTGCTCAAGGGCTGTCCGGACAGCGTGACCGCGGCGGTGCTGGCGCGCGATCTCGATGTCGATCCGGCCGCGATCACGCGCATGTTCGACCGGCTCGAGGCCAAGGGCCTGGTGCGGCGCGAGCGCTCGACCACCGACCGACGCGTCGTGCAGCTGGCGCTGACCGAGGCGGGCCGCGAGGTGGCCGAGAAGGTGCCGCCGGTGCTGGTCGAGGTGCTCAATGCCCATCTGGCGGGCTTCCGGCCCGAGGAGTTCGAGATGCTGATGTCGCTGCTGCAGCGCATGCTGGCCAATGGCGAGGCGATGCGCGCCCGCGCCGGGGGAGACCCGGCATGAGACGGCGCACGAGCCTGACCCTGACGCTGCTGGCCGGCGCGCTGGTGCTGGCCGGCTGCGCCAGTCCGGGGCCGTCGCGCCTGCTGCTGGCGCCGGTCGAGCCCGCCCGGATCGGTCTGAGCGTCGCCGAGGCCGGCGCGACCGAGCTGAGCGCCACCGAGGGCTGGTGGAAGGCCTTTGGCGATGCGCGGCTGGATGCGCTGGTCGAGCGTGCGGTGGCCGATCATCCCGGCGTGCAGGCGGCCACGGCGAGGCTGGCGCGGGCGCAGGCCGCCGGTCGTGGCGTCGATGCGGCCGGTCAGGCGCAGGCGGGCCTGTCGGTCGATGCCGCCCGCCAGCGCTACACCGCCAATGGCATGGTGCCGGCACCGGTGGCCGGCACGGTACGTGATACCGGCACGATCCAGCTCGGCGGCAGCTGGTCGCCGGACTTCTTCGGCCGGCACCGCGCCGCGCTGGCGGCCGCCGTCGGCCAGGAGCTGGCGGCCGAGGCCGAGCTGGCCCATGCGCGCCAGGGGCTGGCGACCGCGGTGGTGCGCCAGTACGTCGCGCTGGCGCGGCTGCTCGGCCAGCGCGAGGTCGCCGACCGGGCGGTGCAGCTGCGCGAGCGCACGCTCGAGCTGGTGCGCGCCCGGGTGCGCAGCGGCCTCGACACCCAGGTCGAGCTGCATCAGGCCGAGGCCGCGGTGCCCGATGCGCGCACGCAGCGCCTGATGCTCGACGAGCAGATCACGCTGGCGCGCCACGCGCTGGCCGCGCTGACGCAGCAGCCACCCGAGGCGCTGGACGCGCTGGCGCCCCGCCTGGCGGCGCTGCAGCCGGCGCCGCTGGCGGACGGGCGCGTCAGCACCGACCTGCTCGGGCGTCGCGCCGACATCGTCGCGGCGCGCTGGCGCGTCGAGGCCGCGGCGCAGAACGCCCGCGAGGCGCGCGCGCAGTTCTACCCGGATGTGCAGATCAGCGCCTTCGTCGGCCTGAGCGCGCTCGGGCTGGACCGCGTGCTGCAGCTCGACAGCCGCCAGGCCGGCATCGCGCCGGCGCTGCGCCTGCCGTTGTTCGACGCCGGGCGGCTGCGTGCGCAGCTTCAGGTGCGCGCCGCCGAGATCGACGCGGCGGTGGCCGCCTACAACGGCGCGGTGCTGGAGGCCGTGCGCGAGTCGGCCGATGCGCTGGCCTCGGGCCGCGCGGTGCAGGCGCAGCGCCAGGAGCAGGCTCGTGCGCTGGCCGGCGTCGAGCAGGCCTTCGACGCCGCGCAGCGCCGCTACGACGCCGGCCTGGCCGGCTACCTGACCGTGCTGTCGGCCGAGCAGCAGCTGCTGGCGCAGCGCCGCGCCGCGGTCGACCTGCAGGCCCGCGTGCTCGACACGCAGGCGCAGCTGATGCAATCGCTGGGCGGCGGCCATGCCGCGCCCGTGCTTCCGCCGGACGCGCCGCGCGCGACCGCCGAACTCGATCCCACCCGGAGCTCGACCCGATGAGCAGCCAACCTCCCGTCTCTCCCGCCGCGGCCGCACCGGCCGCCGCGCCCGCCACGCGCCGCCGGGCGCTGATCGGCATCACCGCCGCGGCCTTGCTGGCCGGCGGCGCCTACGCCGCCTGGTGGTCGCTGGTGGCTCGCCACAGCGAGAGCACCGACAACGCCTACGTCCAGGCCCGCGTGGTCCAGGTCACCGCGCAGACCGGCGGCACCGTCGTCGCCATCGAGGCCGACGACACCGACCATGTGCGCGCCGGCCAGAGGCTGCTCAAGCTCGATCCGACCGACGCCAGGCTTGCGCTCGAACAGGCTCAGGCCCAGCTCGCGCAGACGGTGCGCGAGGTGCGCCAGATCCACAGCGGCAGCGACGCGCTCACGGCGCAGATCACGCTGCGCGAGGCCGAGCTCAAGCGCCTGCAGTCCGACATGGCGCGCGCCCAGGCCGATGTCGATCGCCGCGCCGGGCTGGTCGACAGCGGCGCGGTCGGCCGCGAGGAATTCCAGCACGCCACCGCGCAGCTGGCGGCCGCGCGCAGCGCGGTCGAGTCGGCCCGCGCCGCGCTGGCCACGGCGCGCGAGCAGCAGCGCGGCAGCGGCGTGCTGGTCGAGGGCGGCCCGATCGAGACGCTGCCGCAGGTGCAGCGCGCCGCCGCCAAGGTCCGCGAGGCCTGGATCGCGCTGCGCCGCACCGAGCTGCCGGCGCCGCTGGACGGCCATGTCGCGCGCCGCAGCGTGCAGCTCGGCCAGCGCCTGCAGGCCGGCGCGCCGGTGATGTCGGTGGTCGATCTGGCCGGCGTCTGGGTCGATGCCAACTTCAAGGAAGGCCAGCTGCGCAATCTGCGCATCGGCCAGCCGGCCGAGCTGGTGGCCGATGTCTACGGCAGCCAGGTGGTCTACCACGGCCGGGTCGCCGGCCTGGGGGCGGGCACCGGTGCGGCCTTCTCGCTGCTGCCGGCGCAGAACGCCACCGGCAACTGGATCAAGGTGGTGCAGCGCGTGCCGGTGCGCATCGAGCTCGATCCGAAGGAAGTCGCCGCGCACCCGCTGCGCGTGGGCCTGTCGATGAACGTGACCGTCGATGTCGAGAAGCAGGACGGCGCGGTGCTGGCGCCGGTCAGCGCGCCCGCCCGCCCCGAGGACCGCACCCGCGTCTACGACGACCTGGACCGCGAGGCCGAGGCCGACGTGCAGCGCATCATCGCCGCCCACCGCGGCGCGGCGCTGCCTGGCGTGGCCGCCTCGCGCCCGGCGGCGCGTCCGCTGACGCTGGCGCCGCTGCGGAGCCCGAGCGCATGAGCGCGGCGCCGGCCGGCGCGAGCGGCGCCGCGGCTCCCGCTCCGCTCTCGGGTGGCGCGCTGGCGATGGGCACGCTGGCGCTGTCGCTGGCGACCTTCATGAACGTGCTCGACTCCTCGATCGCCAACGTGTCGCTGCCGGCGATCGCCGGCGACCTGGGCGTGAGCCCGTCGCAGGGCACCTGGGTCATCACCAGCTTCGGCGTGGCCAACGCGATCTCGGTGCCGCTGACCGGCTGGCTGACGCAGCGCTTCGGCGCGGTGCGGCTCTTCACCTGGAGCGTGATGCTGTTCGTGCTGGCCTCGTGGCTGTGCGGCTTTGCGCCGACGCTGGAGCTGCTGATCGCCTTCCGCGTGCTGCAGGGCCTGGTGGCCGGGCCGATGATCCCGCTGTCGCAGACGCTGCTGCTGTCGAGCTACCCCGCCGCCAAGGCCGGCACCGCGCTGGCGCTGTGGGGCATGACGACGCTGGTGGCGCCGGTGGTCGGGCCGCTGCTGGGCGGCTGGATCACCGACCACATCCACTGGGCGTGGATCTTCTACATCAACGTGCCCTTCGGCCTGCTGGCGGCGGGCATCACCTGGCGCATCTACCGCCGCCGCGAGACGCCCACGCGCCGGCTGCCGATCGACAGCGTCGGGCTGGCGCTGCTGGTGATCTGGGTCGGCGCGCTGCAGCTCATGCTCGACAAGGGCCACGAGCTCGACTGGTTCCACTCGGGCGAGGTGATCGCGCTGGCGGTGGTGGCGGTGCTGGGCTTCGCCTTCTTCCTGGCCTGGGAGCTGACCGAGGCGCATCCGATCGTCGACCTGCGGCTGTTCACCGGGCGCAACTTCCTGTGGGGGTCGCTGACGCTGTCGGTGGCCTACGGGCTGTTCTTCGGCAATGTCGTGCTGCTGCCGATGTGGCTGCAGCAGTGGATGGGCTACACCGCGACCTGGGCCGGCATGGCGATGGCGCCGGTGGGGCTGCTGGCCATCCTGCTGACGCCGCTGGTGGGCAAGAAGGTGGCCGAGTGGGATCCGCGCCGCATGGCCACCGGCGCCTTCCTGCTGTTCGCGCTGGTGCTGTGGATGCGCAGCCGCTTCACCACCGGCAACGACTTCACCTCGATCCTGATCCCGACGCTGATCCAGGGCGCGGCGCTGTCCTTCTTCTTCATTCCGCTGACGACGCTGACGCTGGCCGGGCTGCCGCCGGCCAAGGTGCCCTCGGCTGCGGGGCTGTCGAACTTCGTGCGCATCACCGCCGGCGCGATGGGCACCTCGGTGGCGACGACGCTGTGGCAGGACCGCGCGATCACCCATCACGCCGAGCTGGTCGAGCACCTGCAGCCCGGCGTGCCGGCCGCCGACGAGGCGCTGCGCCAGATGCAGGCCGGCGGTCTGGAGCCGGGGCAGGCGCTGGCGCAGCTCGACCGGCTGGTGAGCCAGCAGGCCTACACGCTGGCGGTCGACGATGTCTTCCTGGCCTCGGCGGCGATCTTCCTGCTGCTGGTGCCGATGGTCTGGCTGACGCGGCGCCCGCCGCGCCGTGCGGGCGCCGCGGCGGTGGACGCCGGCGGCGCGCACTGAGCCGGGCTCAGCGGGCGCTGGCGTCGTCCAGCGCGCGCTGCCAGCGCTGGCGCACGAAGTCGATGTGGCGGCGCGCCGCCTGGGCGGCGCCGGCCGGATCACGCGCCTCGATGCGGCGCCACAGCGCCTCGTGCTGCGCGGCCAGCGCACGCGCCTCGTCCGAGTCCGGCGCCAGGTCGGCGATGCTGAGGTTCACATGCTCGTGCAGCAGCGCCAGCAGCGTCGCCACCAGGTAGGAGAAGACGGGGTTGCGGGTCGCGTCGGCGATGGCGCGGTGGAAGGCCACGTCGGCGCGCACCTGCGCCGGGCGGTCGCGGCCGGCGTAGGCCGCGGCCACCGCCGCGTGGCAGGCCGCCAGCCGCGCCCGGTCGCTCTCGTCGGCGCGCTCGGCGGCCAGCTCGGCGCAGCGCGCCTCGAGCATGTCGCGGAATTCCAGCAGGTCGGCCTGCATCAGCGGCTGGCGCTGCAGCAGCTGCGTCCAGGCGTCGGCGCGGCGCGCGTCGGGCTGATCGCTGACGAAGGTGCCCGCGCCGTGGCGGCGGATCACCAGCCCGCGCTCGGCCAGCTGCCCGAGCGCCTCGCGCAGCGCCGCGCGCGACACGCCCAGCCGCGCCGCCCAGTCGCGCTCGGGCGGCAGGCGCTCGCCCGGGCGGTGCTCGCCGGCCAGGATGGCGCGCTCCAGGCGCGAGGCGAGCTGGTCGGGCAGACGGGCGGCGAGGGCGTGCTTCATCGGAACGTGATCGGGAATTGGTCTGACCACTGTAGGCCCTGACGGGCGCACGCGCATCATCGGCTTCCCCTGCGCCCCACCGGATCCGCCGCCGCCCGACCGCCATGCCCAAGCCTTCTTCCGTCTATTTCTTCGCCACCTGCGTCGTCGACCTGATGGCGCCGCAGGCCGGCATGGACGCCATCGCGCTGCTGCGCGACGCCGGCCTGCGGGTCGAGTTTCCGCAGGCGCAGAGCTGCTGCGGCCAGCCGGCCTACACCAGCGGCTACACCGACGAGGCGCGCACCGTCGCGGCAGCCCAGCTCGACCTGTTCCCCGAGGCCTGGCCGATCGTCGTGCCCTCGGGCTCGTGCGCCGGGATGATGGTGCACCACTGGCCGCGGCTGTTCGCTGACGATTCCGGGCGGCTGGCGAAGGCGCGCGACATCGGCGCGCGGGTGGTCGAGTTCAGCACCTTCGTGCGCGACGTGCTGGGCCTGGGCGCGCGGCTGGCGGCGGCGCCGTCCAGCCGGCCGGTGAAGGTGGCGCTGCACACCTCGTGCTCGGCGCGGCGCGAGATGGGCGTGCAGGTGCCCAGCCGCGCGCTGCTGGACGCGCTGCCCGGCGTCGAGGTGGTGGCGCAGGCGCGCGAGGCCGAGTGCTGCGGCTTCGGCGGCACCTTCTCGGCGCGCCATCCGGCGATCTCGGGCGCGATGGTCGAGGACAAGCTGGCGAGCGTGCGCGCCACCGGTGCCGAGGTCATCGTCAGCGCCGACTGCGGCTGCCTGCTCAACCTGCACCACGCTGCCCAGAAGCGCGGCGGCTGCGCCGCCGGCGAGCCGCGCTGCGTGCACATCGGCAGCTTCCTGCGCGAGCGCCTGGGCCTGCCGGGCGCGGCGCAGCAGGTCACCGACTGAACCCGGAGCCCCGATCCATGAGCACGACCCCGTCCCAGCCCCTGCCGGACACCGGCGCCGCCCGTGGCGCCATCCTCGCCCGGCTGCGCCAGAGCGCGCCGTCGCAGCCGTTGCCCGTGCCGCCGCTGGCGGCCTATCACGCCGGGCCGTTCGGCCGCGGGCGCCTGGGCGCGCGCATCGATCCGGCCACGCTGATCGCTCCGTTCGAGGCCGCCGCGCGCGGCTGGCGCGCCGACGTGTGCCACGCCACGCCCGCCGACTGGCCGGCAGTGGTGCGCGCGGTGCTGGCCGAGCACGGCGCGCGCCGCGTGGCCATCGGCCGCGGGCCGGCCGCCGATCCCGGCTTCGCGGCGGCGCTGGCCGAGGTCGAGACCTGCCGCTTCGACCGGCCGCTGGAGCGCTGGAAGACCGAGCTGTTCGACCGCATCGACGCCGGCCTGACCACCGCGCGCGCCGGCATCGCCGACACCGGCACGCTGGTGCTGCGCCCAGGGCCGGCCGAGCCGCGCACGCTGTCGCTGGTGCCGCCGCTGCATGTGGCGGTGCTGCGCGCCAGCGATCTGTTCGCCAGCCTGCCCGCGGCGATTGCCGCGCAGGACCTGGCCGCCACCGGCATGCCGACCAATCTGGTGCTGGTCACCGGCCCGTCCAAGACCGCCGACATCCAGCAGGTGCTGGCCTTCGGCGCGCATGGCCCGAAGGCGCTGGTGATCGTGCTCGTCAACGACCTGGAGGTCTCGCCATGACCGCTGCCCACGCCCATGAAGCCCCGCTGACCTTCGTCGATCCGCGCCAGTTCAAGGCCAATACCCGCGTTGCGGTCGATGACGACCACCTGCGCGCGAGCTTCCGCAGCGCGATGGACTTCCTGCAGACCAAGCGCGCCGGCCACTTCAGCGACCGCGACGGCTTCGAGGCGCTGCGCGGCGTCGGCGAGGCGGTGCGCCAGTACAGCCTCTCCAAGCTGCCCGAGCTGCTGGAGCGGCTGGAGACGAACCTCACGGCGCGCGGCGTGCACGTCCACTGGGCGCAGACGCCCGAGGACGCCAACGCCATCTTCCTGGCGATCGCGCAGCGCCACGGCGCGCGGGCGATGGTCAAGGGCAAGTCGATGGTCAGCGAGGAGATCGAGCTCAACCACCGCATGGCGGAGCACGGCGTCGACTGCCTGGAGAGCGACATGGGCGAGTACATCGTCCAGCTCGCCGGCGAGCGCCCGAGCCACATCATCATGCCGGCGATCCACAAGACCAAGCAGCAGATCGCCGCGCTGTTCGAGGACAAGATTCCCGACACGCCCTACACCGAGGACGTGGACGCGCTGATCGCCATCGGCCGGCGCGTGCTGCGCGACCAGTTCCGCGACGCGCCGATCGGGGTGTCGGGCGTGAACTTCATGGTCGCCGACACCGGCACGCTGGTGCTGGTCGAGAACGAGGGCAACGGGCGCATGTGCACCACGGTGCCCGACGTGCACATCGCCATCACCGGCCTGGAGAAGGTGGTCGAGACCTTCGAGCAGGTGCTGCCGCTCTACAGCCTGCTGACCCGCTCGGCCACCGGCCAGGCGATCACGACCTACCTCAACGTCATCACCGGGCCGCGCCGCGAGGGGGGGCCAGAAGGCGAGGGCGAGCTCGACGGCCCGCGCGAGCTGCACCTGGTCCTGCTCGACAACGGCCGCACCCAGGCCTACCGCGATGCCGACTTCCGCCCGACGCTGCAGTGCATCCGCTGCGGCGCGTGCATGAACCACTGCCCGGTCTATGCGCGCATCGGCGGCCTGGCCTACGGCACGACCTATCCGGGGCCGATCGGCTCGATCATCTCGCCGCACCTGCTCGGGCTGGAGCCGACGCAGGACCTGCCCACCGCCAGCAGCCTGTGCGGCGCCTGCGCCGAGGTCTGTCCGGTCGGCATTCCGATCCCCGAGCTGCTGATGCAGCTGCGCCACGCCGCCAAGCACGATGCCGAGCCGGGCCACGCGCCGCTGGCCGGCCAGGCCAGCGCGAAGGACTGGAAGGAGGCGCTGGCCTGGAAGGCCTGGGCGAAGGTCAACGCCAGTCCGGGCCTCTACGGCACGCTGACTGGCATGGCGCATCGGCTGCGCGGCTTCACGCCGCCGTGGCAGGCCGGCTGGACCGCGAGCCGCACGCCGCTGCGGCCGGCGGCGCGGGGTCTGCGCGAGCGGCTGAAGGACGAACGCTGAGGGCTGAGTGAGGGCTCGGGTCGGCACGTTGGTGCGTGCGTGGGTGCCCGCCTGCGCGGGCATGACGGCAGAGTCTCCGTGATCCTCGGCCTTTCCTCCGCCATCCTCGGCTTTTCCTCCGTCATCCTCGCGAAGGCGAGGACCCACGATGCGCCGCGATCTCAGCCCTCCGCCGCGCGGGTCGACAGCACGATGCAGGTCGTCGTCGCGTGCGCGTAGAGGCGACCGTCGGGGCCGAACAGGCGGCCTTCGGCGAAGCCGGCCTGGCGGCCGGCATGGATCACCCGGCCCTCGGCGCGCACCCGCTCGACCTGCGGCGTGAGCGCGCGCACATAGCTGATCTTCAGCTCGGCGGTGGTGTAGGCGCGCCCGGCCGGCAGCATCGTGTGCACCGCGCAGGCGACGCAGGAGTCCAGCAGCGTCGCGATCCAGCCGCCGTGGATGGTGCCCATCGGGTTGGCGTGGCGCAGGTCCGGCCGGCCCTGGAAGACGAAGCGGCCGGGCTCGAACTCGATCGGCAGGAAGTCCATCGTCGCGCCGATCGGCACCGAGGGCAGCTCGCCGCGGCTGATCGCGGCGAACCATTCCATGCCGCTCAGATGCGCGATCTGTGCGGGCCGGGCGACGCCGGGCGGGCCCAGGGTGGCGCGCACCCGCTGCTCGTCGTCGAGCCAGCGCGCCAGCGTGGCGGCGGGAGAATCGGCCGGAGAGGCGGCGGGATCGGTGTCGGCGTGGCTCATCGGGGTCTCCTCGTCAGCGTCCGGGCAGTCCGGGCGACCGCAGAAGAACACGCCAGGCGGGGCGGGCGCTGTCACCCGCGGGTCAGATCCGGGTCAATGCCCGTGGCCGCGGTGCGAGCCGCCGACATGCACGCCGGCGTGAACGCCCGCTGCACCCGTCGCGTCCGCGGCGCCCTGGCCGTCGCCTGCCGCCAGCCCGGCGAGGATGCCGCAGTGGCCGGCGTCGCTGGCGCGCTCGCAGCGAGCGCGCAGCGCGCGCAGCCGCGCCTCGAGCTGCTGCAGCTCCAGGATGCGCGCGCTGACATGGCCGATGTGTTCGTCGAGCAGCGCGTTGACCGCGTCGCACGGCGCCTGCGGCGTGTCGTGCAGCGCCAGCAGCACGCGGATCTCGTCCAGCGACATGTCGAGCGCGCGCGCCTGGCGGATCAGGCCCAGCCGCTCGACATCGGCCGGGCCGTAGCGCCGGTAGCCGTTGTCCTGCTGGCGCGGCGGCTCGGGCAGCAGGCCCTCGCGTTCGTAGTGGCGGATGGTGCCCACCGGCGTGCGGGTGGCGCGGGCGAGTTCGCTGATCTTCATGCGTCGATGCTCGCATGTGCGGGGCACTCCGTCAGGGCTTGACCCTGAAGCCGCTGCAGGGTTTGCAATGCCTCCATCCCGACCCTTGATGATGGAGATGTCCCCGATGAGCGATTCCTGCTGCGGCCACGGCCATGGCCACGCCTGCTCCCCGCCGCCGGCGCCGACCGGCGGGCGCTACCGCCGCGTGCTGTGGGTGGCGCTGCTGATCAACGCGGCGATGTTCGCGGTCGAGATCGGCGCGGGCCTGCGCTCGGGCTCGGTATCGCTCCTGGCCGATGCGATCGATTTCCTGGGCGACGCGGCCAACTACGGCGTGTCGCTGTGGGTGCTGGGCCTGTCGCTGCGCCACCGCGCCGGGGCGGCGCTGCTCAAGGGCGCGAGCATGGGCCTGTTCGGCCTGGTGGTGCTGGGCCGCGCGCTGTGGAGCTTCTCGCAGGGCACGGTGCCCGAGGCGGCGACGATGGGCGCGGTCGGCGCGCTGGCGCTGCTGGCCAATGTCGCGGTGGCGGCGATGCTCTACGCCTGGCGCGAGGGCGACGCCAACATGCGCTCGGTCTGGCTGTGCAGCCGCAATGACGCCATCGGCAATGTCGCGGTGATGGCCGCCGCGCTGGGCGTCTTCGGCACCGGCCAGGGCTGGCCGGACCTGATCGTCGCCGGCGTCATGGGCGGGCTGGCGCTGTCGGCGGCGGTGGCGGTGATCCGGCAGGCGCGCGTCGAATGGCGCAGCGCATGAGCTGAAGGCTATCGATGAAATGAATCTATTCAAATGGATCGATTGATGGCCGACATCTAAAGTCTCTTCATCCCGGCGGGTGCTTTCCGGCGCCCGCATTGCCTGTCCCCCAGGAGAGACCCGATGAGCACCCCTTCGACCCCCACGAGCCCGACGAGCCCCACGACGCGCAGCGGGCAGTGCCCGGTGATGCACGGCAGCCCGACCTCCGCCGGCCAGTCAGCCGGCGCGATGCGCTGGTGGCCGCGGGCGCTGAACCTGGACATCCTGCACCAGCACGACACCCGCACCGACCCGATGGGCGCGGGCTTCAGCTACCGCGACGAGCTGCGCCAGCTCGATGTGGAGGCGCTCAAGCGCGACCTGAAGGCGCTGATGACCGACAGCCAGCCCTGGTGGCCGGCCGACTGGGGCCACTACGGCGGCCTGATGATCCGCATGGCCTGGCACTCGGCCGGCACCTACCGCATCGCCGACGGCCGTGGCGGCGCTGGCAGCGGCAGCCAGCGCTTCGCGCCGCTGAACTCCTGGCCCGACAACGGCAACCTCGACAAGGCGCGGCGCCTGCTCTGGCCGATCAAGAAGAAGTACGGCCGGCGCATCAGCTGGGCCGATCTGATGATCCTGGCCGGCAACATGGCCTACGAGTCGATGGGGCTGAAGACCTACGGCTTCGCCTTCGGCCGCGAGGATGTCTGGCATCCCGAGAAGGACATCTACTGGGGTTCGGAGCAGGCCTGGCTGGCGCCCACCGGCAGCGAGGGCAGCCGCTACGCCGGCAGCGCTGAGGGCGAGCGCACGCTCGAAAACCCGCTCGCCGCGGTGATGATGGGCCTGATCTACGTGAACCCGGAGGGCGTCGACGGCCAGCCCGACCCGCTGCGCACCGCCCGCGACATGCGCGAGACCTTCGCCCGCATGGCGATGGACGACGAGGAGACGGTGGCGCTGACCGCCGGCGGCCACACCGTCGGCAAGGCGCACGGCAACGGCGACGCCGCGCAGCTCGGCCCCGCGCCGGAAGGCGCCGAGCTGCACGAGCAGGGCCTGGGCTGGAACGCCCGCAGCGGCCGCGGCATCGGCCGCGATGCGGTGACCAGCGGCATCGAGGGCGCCTGGACCACCCATCCGACGCAGTGGGACAACGGCTACTTCGACATGCTGTTCGGCCACGAATGGACGCTGCGCAAGAGCCCGGCCGGCGCCTGGCAGTGGGAGCCGGTCGACATCCGCGACGAGGACCGCCCGGTCGATGTCGAGGACGCCTCGATCCGCTGCAATCCGATCATGACCGACGCCGACATGGCGCTGAAGATGGATCCGCTCTACCGGCCGATCGCCGAGCGCTTCCACCGCGACCCGGCGCATTTCAGCGCGGTCTTTGCCCGGGCCTGGTTCAAGCTGACGCACCGCGACATGGGCCCGAAGGTGCGCTACCTCGGCCCGGACGTGCCGGCCGATGACCTGATCTGGCAGGACCCGGTGCCGGCGGGCCGCAGCGACATCGACCTGGACGCGGTGCGGGCGCAGATCCGCGCCAGCGGCCTGAGCCGGGCCGATCGCATCGCCACCGCCTGGGACAGCGCGCGCACCTTCCGCGGCTCGGACAAGCGCGGCGGCGCCAACGGCGCGCGCATCCGCCTGGCGCCGCAGAAGGACTGGGCCGGCAACGAGCCTGAGCGCCTGGCGCGGGTGCTGGCGGTGTACGAGCGCATCGCCGCCGACACCGGCGCCAGCGTGGCCGACGTGATCGTGCTGGCCGGCAGCCTGGGCGTTGAGGAGGCGGCGCAGGCGGCGGGCGTGGACATCGCCGTGCCCTTCCTGCCCGGCCGCGGCGACGCCACCGACGCGATGACCGATGCGGCCTCCTTCGCGGTGCTGGAGCCGCTGGCCGATGGCTTCCGCAACGCGATGCGGCAGGACTTCGCGGTCATGCCCGAGGAGCTGCTGCTCGACCGCGCGCAGCTGATGGGGCTGAGCGCCTGCGAGATGACGGTGCTGGTCGGCGGCCTGCGCGTGCTGGGCGTCAATCACGGCGGCAGCCGTGACGGCGTGTTCACCGACCGGGTCGGCGTGCTGTCGAACGACTTCTTCGTCCAGCTGACCGACATGGGCCTCGCCTGGACGCCGGTGGGCCGCAACCGCTACGAGCTGCGCGATCGTGCCACCGGTACGGTGCGCTGGACGGCGAGCCGGGTCGATCTGGTCTTCGGCTCGAACTCGGTGCTGCGCGCCTATGCCGAGCTCTATGCCCAGGACGACAGCCGCGAGAAGTTCGTGCGCGACTTCGTCGCCGCCTGGGTCAAGGTGATGAACGCCGACCGCTTCGACGTGCCCGGCGCGGCCTGGGCGGATCGGCGCGCCTCAGCCTGAGATCGGCGTGATCGTCGCGACCGGCTCCGGCGCGAGCAGGGTGCGCTGGCGCAGGCCGCGCACCGTGCCCATCGACAGCCCGAGCACGATCACCGACGCGAAGGCCAGCAGCAGCGGGCCCAGCACCGGCATGGGGCCGCCGCTGCCGTGGCGGCCCAGCTCCAGCGTCAGCCCGGCAAAGGCCGCCAGCGGGAAGGACACCGCCCAGTGCCCGACGGAGAAGGCCTGCGAGACGATGCGCTGGCCCTGCGTCGCCACCCACAGGAAGCAGGCCAGCGCCACGCCCCAGGCCATCCAGCCGACCAGCGCCGGCGCGCCCAGCGCCAGCGCCGACAGGCCGATCACCGCCGGCGGCGCCACCAGGATGAAGTTGGCGGGCATCAGCCGCTCCGGCCACAGGCCCTGCGAGGCGATGCGCACCAGCAGCAGCGCCATCACCAGCGGCCAGAACAGCAGCCCGATGCCGAACTGCGCCGCCGCCCACTCGGCATGACCGAGCTCGACGCCGGCCAGCGGCACCAGCACGTTGCCGACCACCGCGATGATCAGCACCGGCGTGACCGTCGCCCACTGCAGGCCGCCGGCGCGGTTGCCGGCCCACCAGCGCGACAGCACCCAGACGGTCACCGCGAGCTGGCCGAGGCTGCCCGTCCACCAGACGGCCGAGGCCAGCGCGCCGGGCCCGTCCAGCGCCACGCCCAGCGTCGCCAGCAGGATCAGCGACACCGGCAGCGTCGCGAGGAAGACATGGCGCACCGGATGGCGCAGGTCCTCCGCCCAGGCCTCGGGGTGGCGCTGCAGCCGCAGCACGCTCAGGCCGGCCAGCACCAGGAAGACCGCCGCCGCCAGCCCGCCCAGCGCGATCGACAGCGCCAGCGCCGGCTCGCCCATCAGCGGCACCGCGCGCCGCCAGGCCAGCGCCAGCCCGGACAGGCCCATGACGATCGAGAACCAGGCGGGGGAGAGGAATTTCAGTGCGGGTGCGGCAGCCATGAGGCCGCACTGTAGCGAGTCGCCCGCTCGGGCGAGGCGGGCAGGGCATGATCCTGCGCACGTCCGGCGCGCAGCGGCCCGGGTATAACGCCGCTCATGCCGAATCTTCCGATCCGATCCCGCCGGCGGGCGCTGGGCCTGCTGGCTGCCGCGCTGCCGCTGTCCTGGCTGACGGCCTGTTCGCCGGCCGGTGGCCCCGATGCCCCGGTCTCGCTCGAGACTGCCCGCGCCGAGCTCGATGCCGGTCGTGCGCTGGTGTTCGACATTCGCGAGCCGCACGAGCATGCCACCGGGGTCGCCGCCGGCATGCGGCTGCTGCCGATGAGCCAGCTCGAGGCGCGGCTGGCCGAGATCCCGCGTGATCCCGCCCAGCCGGTGCTGCTGATCTGCAATACCCAGAACCGTTCCGCCCGGGTGGCGACGCTGCTGCACGAGCGCGGCTACACGAATGTGCGCCATGTCAGTTCTGGCATGAGCGGCTGGGCCGGGCGGGGCTGGCCGATGGTGGCGCCTGCGCCGGCTGGCCAGGCCGGGAGCGGCTCATGAGCGCACGCCAGTTCTGGGATCAGCGCTTCGCGGGCGAGACCTTCAAGTACGGCCTGGAGCCCAACGCCTTCCTGCGCGCCGAGGCGACGCGGCTGGCGCCGGGCTCGCGCGTGCTGGTGCCCGGCGACGGCGAAGGGCGCAATGGCGTGTGGCTGGCCCAGCAGGGGCACCGTGTCTGCTCGGTCGATGCTTCGCCGGTCGGGCTCGACAAGGCCTTGCTGCTGGCGCGCCAGCGCGGTGTCGACCTCGATGTCGAGCTGGGCGATCTGGAGGTCTGGGCGCCGGTGCCGGGCGCCTGGGACGCGCTGGTGCTGATCTACGTGCATCTGCCCTCGGCCTGGCGCACCCAGGTGCATCGCCGGCTGGCGCAGGGGCTGCGCCCGGGCGGGCGGGTGATCGTCGAGGCCTTTCATCCCACGCAGCTCGGCCGCGATAGCGGCGGGCCGCGCGACCTCGACATGCTCTGCACGCTGGAGGATCTGCGCGCCGACTTCGGCGGGCTCTGCGAGGAGATGTCGGGCTGGCAGGGCGAGGTGATGCTCGATGAGGGCCCGGGCCACCAGGGCGCGGCACGGGTGACGCGCTGGAGCGCGCGCCGGCGCGGCTGAGGCCGCGCCCGGGCCGATCAGGCGTGGTGGTCGAGCCTGAAGGCGGCGACCGCGCCCACTAGGTCCTGCGCCTGACGCTTCAGGCCGTCGGCCGCGGCGGCTGACTGCTCGACCAGCGCGGCGTTCTGCTGCGTGGCCTGGTCCATCTTCGTCACCGCCTCGCCGATGTGGCTGACGCCGACGCTCTGCTCGGCGCTGGCGTGGCTGATCTGCGCGACGATCTGGCTGACCTGCTCGATCGAGCTGACGATCTCCTGCATGGTCCGGCCGGCCTGATCGACCAGGTGCGTGCCCTGCTCGACCTGCGTGACGCTGCCGGTGATCAGCGTCTTGATCTCGCGGGCGGCCGCGGCCGAGCGCTGCGCGTGGTTGCGCACCTCGGTGGCGACCACCGCGAAGCCCCGGCCCTGCTCGCCGGCGCGTGCGGCTTCCACCGCCGCGTTCAGCGCCAGGATGTTGGTCTGGAAGGCGATGCCGTCGATCACGCCGATGATGTCGGCGATCTTCTTCGAGCTGCCGTTGATGCCGCGCATCGTCTCGACCACCTCGTCGACCACCCGGCCGCCCTGCACGGCGATCGAGGCGGCGCTGCTGGCCAGCGCATTGGCCTTCTGCGCGTTGCCGGCGTTGTGGCTGACGGTCGAGTTGAGCTGGTCCATCGTCGAGGCGGTCTGCTGCAGGCCGAAAGCCTGCTCCTCGGTGCGGCGGCTCAGGTCCTGGTTGCCCTGCGCGATCTGCAGGCTGGCGTTGGCCACCTCGTCGGCGTTGGACTTCACATGCTGGACGATGTCGCGCAGGCTGTCGCGCATGCGCGCCATCGCGTCGAGCAGCTGGCGGGTCTCGTCGTTGCCTTCGGGTTCGATGCGGCGGCTGAGGTCGCCCGCGGCGAGCGCATCGGCCGCCTCGACCGCCGAGCGCATCGGCCGGGTCATCTGGCCGCTGAGCCAGACGGCCGCGCCGGCCAGCAGCGCGCCAGTCACCAGCAGCGTGGCGGCGATCAGCCATTGCGTCCGGGCCACGGCAGCGCCGGCGGCCTCGTTCTGCGCATGATGGCTGCTGTTGATGCTGTCGGAGAGCTTTTCCATGGCATCTTCCAGCGCCTCAAAGCTGGTCTCCAGCGCCTGCAGATCCTGCTGCATGCCCGCCGGATTGCTGCGCGCGCCGGTCACCACCCGGCTGGCGGTGTCCAGATAGACCCGCACCTTAGGCTCGACCGCGTCGAGCGCAGCCAGCGTCGCCGCATTCAGCGGCAGCGCGCGCAGCGCCTTGAGCCGCTGATCGAAGTTCTGGCCGTGCTCGCGCAGATCCTTCTGGGCCTCGTCGATGCGCGCCGGGTCGTTCTGCAGCGCGCCCAGCGCCGCCAGTTGGGCATCGCCGCGCACGGCGTCATGCATCATGTCGGCCGCCTGGCTGTGCTGCAGGGCCTGGCTGGTGCCGATCACGTCGCTGAGCGTGCCGCTCATGTGACGCCCGGACAGCAGGCCGATGCCTCCGGTCGCCGCGGCCGCCGCCACGCCGGCCAAGCCGAGCGCGATGATCTGGGAGCGCATCTTCATCGTTGAATCCCGTGCGTGATGAGTCAGGTGCGCATCTTGGCGAGCGTCGGCGCACTCCAGCAGCCGAAAAGCGCGGTAGCGAAGGTGCGATTCGTGCTCAAGCCGGCATGAAGAGCGCGGAGCCGGTCAGGATTTTCGGAAATGGCTGTCCTTGCTCTCGGTCCGGCGCGCACCGTAGGGACAGTGCCCCGGCTTCGGTCCGACCTGCGGGTGCTTGCGGCAGGTGTTCGGGCGGTTCTCGTAGACAGTGCAGCGGCGGGTGTTCGTGTCGAGGAACTGGCAGTCGCCGTTGGCGCGGCGCGCCATCGTGAAGATGCCGTTCTTCTGGTTGTAGCGCTCGACCTGGCGGGCCTTGACCAGCCGGCGGGCGATCAGGCGGGGCTCCTCGTGCTCGGCCTCGAACGGGTCGACCAGACCGAGGCGCACCAGATCGGGCAGCCGCACCTCGACCGGCATCGTGCAGCAGTTGGCCGCGCAGCGGTCGCACAGGCCGGCGCGCCAGCGCGTCCAGGTCTCGAGGCGATCGACGTCGACGATGTGGATCGGGGATCTCATGCGGGCACAGGCACAGGCGAATCGAACAATCGAACCGGAAAAGCAAGAAGCCCGCTTGAAATCAAGCGGGCTTCTCTTGTTCTGGTGGCCAAGGGCGGAATCGAACCACCGACACGCGGATTTTCAATCCGCTGCTCTACCAACTGAGCTACTTGGCCGTCGAGAAGGGAATTATGGCACGTATTCTTCCGAGGTTGCAAGCGTTTCGGCGAGATTTTTTTCTGACCGTGTTCAGCCTGCGCCGCGCTTGTTGCGGCTGAGGTCGACGCCGAGCTGCTTGAGCTTGCGGTAGAGGTGGGTGCGCTCCAGGCCGGTGCGCTCGGCCACGCGGGTCATGCTGCCGTTCTCGCGGACCAGGTGGAACTCGAAGTAGGCCTTCTCGAAGGCGTCGCGCGCCTCGCGCAGCGGGCGGTCGAGGTTGAAGCTCTGATCGGCCTGTGGGCCGCTGGCCATCGTGATGCCGGCAGAGACGGCCTGATGCGCGTGGCTGTTCAGGCTCTGGATCGTTGGCACATAGCCGCCGTGAGCCGGTGCAGCACTGACCGCCACCGGCTCGCTGCCAGGGAGGTCGATACGGTCCAGGCGCTGGGGCGCCAGGCTGGCGGTGACTTCTCCGGGTCCGGTGCGGGCCGGCTGCGGCTTGGCCAGCCCCTGCTCGACCGCGCGCAGCAGTTTCTGCAGCGTGATCGGCTTCTCCAGGAAGGCCATCGCGCCGTATTTGGTTGCCTCGACCGCGGTGTCGATGGTGCCGTGGCCGGACATCATGATGACCGGCATCGTCAGCTGCGCGCCGCTGTTCCACTCCTTCAGCAGCGTGATGCCGTCGACGTCGGGCATCCAGATGTCAAGAAGGACAAGATCCGGACGCTGGCGCTCGCGCAGCATGCGCGCCTGCGCGGCGTTCTCCGCCAGCTCGACGGAGTGACCTTCGTCGGTCAGGATCTCTTGCAGCAGGGCTCTGATGCCCATTTCGTCGTCGACGACAAGTATGTTGGCCATGAGTGATCAGGACGCGCTGACGTCGGGGGAGGGTGGGATTCGGTGGCGTCCGGGCTCGTTGCCCGCAGGCGTTCCCCCGCCTCGGGCCCATCGCGAAAATGATATCGAAACTTGGGCGCCGGTCCGCGCCGGTCCCGCGGCCGGGTCCTGCGCCTCGTCGGCGAGGTTGCCCAGGCGGATGCGCGCACCGTGTTCCTCGACGATCTTCTTCACCACGGCCAGCCCCAGGCCGGTGCCGCGGGCCTTCGTGGTGACATAGGGTTCGAATGCACGCTTGAGAACTTTTTCCGAGAAACCGGGGCCATTGTCCATCACCTTGAGGCGAATGGCACGCGTCTGGCCGTCATCCGGTCGGGTGCACTCGGTCGAGACGATGGCCAGACCGTCCGGAAGATCGGCCACCGCGTCGAGCGCGTTCTGCACCAGGTTGTGGATGACCTGGCGCAGCTGGCTGGCGTCACCGGCCAGAAGCGGCAGCTCAGGCGCGAGCTCGGCGCGCAGCCGGCCGCTTTCCTGCTGCGCCGCGTACAGGCCCAGGACCTCGACGACCAGCGCGTTGAGGTCCAGCGGCTCCAGTCGGGCCGAGGGCAGCCGCGCGTAGTCGCGGAACTCGTTGACCAGCGTCTTCATCGCCTGCACCTGGGTGACGATGGTGCCCACCGAGCGCACCAGCATCTGCTGGTCGGTGCCGGTCAGCTTGGCCTCGAGCTTGTGCTGCAGCCGCTCGGCCGAGAGCTGGATGGGCGTGAGCGGATTCTTGATCTCGTGGGCCAGCCGGCGTGCCACCTCGGCCCAGGCGACGCTGCGCTGCGCGACCACCACGTCGGAGATGTCGTCGAAGACCAGCAGCCGCGCGCCTTCGGGCAGCAGCGCGCCGCGCACCAGCAGCGTCTGCGGCGCCTCGGTGCTGCCGAGTTCGAGCGATTCCTGCCAGTGCGCGTCGCCGGCCGGCTCGTCGCCGGTGTCCTCGAGGTCGCGCAGATGCGCCTCGAAGCGCGCCAGCACCGCGGCGGAGAAGGTCTCCAGGCCGGGCAGGCGGTCGATCGGATGCCGGGTCCAGGCCGAGGGGTCGAGGCTGAGAATGCGCGCGGCGCCGGGGTTGACGGTGTCGATGCGGCCGTCGGCCTCGAAGACGATCACGCCGGAGCTGAGGTTGTCCAGGATGGTCTGCAGGTGCGCCTTGGCGCTCTCGGCCTCGGCGAGGCTGCGCTGCACCAGGCCGCGCGCGTCGGCGAGCTGCTGCGTCATGTCGGCGAAGGAGCGGGTCAGGCCGCCGAGCTCGTCGCGCGAGGCGAAGACGGCGGTCGGGCGCAGGTCGCCGCGCGCGACCTGGCGCACGCCTTCGGCCAGCATCACCAGCGGTCGGCCGATCTGGTGGCCCAGGCCGGCGGCCATCAGCAGCGCGCTGAAGATGCCCAGGATGAGCGTGAGCGTCAGCGTGCCGATGTACATGCGCTTCAGGCCCTCGCGCCCGAGCGCGCGTTCCTGGTATTCGCTGTAGGCCTGCTGCACCCGCAGCGCGTTGCCGACCAGCTCCTGCGGCACCGTCTGGGTGATCTGCAGATAGCGGTCGGCACTGTCCAGGCTCAGCGAGGTGGAAGGCATCCAGGCGATGGCCCGCACCCGCACCGGGCCGCCCGAGGTGATCGCACCGTCGATCGGCGTGTCGGCGTCCAGGCCCTCGAGCTGCGCGAAGACCCGCTGGCTGCGCGCCTGGCGCAGCAGCGAGGGGCTGGGCCGATCCGGCAGCATCGCCGCGCCGACGGCGCCGCCCGCGCTGGCCAGCACCTGGCCGCTGCCCGAGAGCACCGCCACGCTCTGCGCGGCGAGCTGCTCGCGCAGCCGCTCGAGCATCAGCAGCTGCACCCGGCTGCCCGGGTCGGCGCCGCTCTCGGCGCTGGTCTCGGCGGCCTGTCGCGTCTTGGCGGCCACATCGTTGACCAGCAGCTGCAGCGTGGTACGGCCGAGATTCAGGCCCGACTCCAGCGCACCCTCGACCTCGACATCGAACCAGCTCTCGATCGAGCGAGAGACGAACTGGTAGGACACGCCGTAGATCAGCATGCCCGGCACCACCCCGACGAAGGCGAAGATCGCCGCGAGCTTGACCAGCAGCCGGCTGCCGAACTTGCCGTGGCGCATGCGCCGCACCAGCTGCGCCAGCGCCGCGACGATGACCAGGCCCAGCGAGGCTGCCACGCCGATGTTGACCCACAGCAGCCACTCGTAGTGGCGCTCGTAGAGCACCCGGTTGTTGGTGGCGATCGACAGCAGGAAGGCCAGCACCAGCACGGTGCCCCCGATCGCCAGCAGCGCGATCAGGACGGTCCAGCGCAGCGAGCTGCGGCTCAAGGTCGCGCTCCGCCGCCCGAGGGTGGCAGATCGAACACCGGCACCGAACGGCTGGCACGCAGGTTCCAGTCGGGCTGGCTGCCGATGCCGATCTGCATCGTGCGCGGCAGCTGCTCGGTGTCGAGCCGGTAGGTGAACTCGAGGCGCATGCGGTCCTCGTCGGCGGTCTGTGCATCGGCGATGCGCCAGTGGGTGAGGCGCTGCATCGCGCGCAGCGCCTCGCCAAGCGAGCGGTAGTTCTGCGACAGCCCGCCCTGGCTGACCTTGTAGCTCAGCGTCAGCGGCTGGTAGGCCAGCCGCCAGGTGCGGCTGACCCGGGCCAGCTCCTTGTCGCGCCAGTACCAGCGCGCCTGCATCAGCACCGCCTCGGCCGAGAAATGCAGCGCGATGCCGCGGCTGAGCGCATCTTCCACCGCCGGCGGCAGCTCGAATCGGGTCTCGAAGTTCAGCAGCACGCCCTGGTCGCTGCGCAGCGCATCGAGCCGCACCAGGTCGAGCGCCGCCGACCGGGCCGGCAGATGCCCGGCCAGCAGCGCGGCGGCCGCCAGCGCCAGCAGCCGGCGGCGGTGCAGTCGAAGTTCAGGCGGTCTCGGCACGGGCCGTCAGGTCGATCAGGACGCGGGTGACTTGTGCAGGAGGGCGTAGAAGAATCCGTCGCCCGACCCGGCAGCCGGCGACGATGTCGCGCCGGCTGCTTCGGCCCGATTGTCGGGCAGCGGCAGCAGATGGCCGGGCGCGCGCAGCGCACGCGCCTCTGGATGGCGTTGCAGAAATGATGAAATCTGCCCGGCGCCTTCGGCCCGGAAGATCGAGCAGGTGGCGTAGAGCAGCCGGCCGCCCGGCTTGAGCAGCGGCCACAGCGCCTCGAGCAGGCCGGTCTGGGTGCGTGCCAGCTCGGTGATATCGCTGGCGCGGCGCAGCCAGCGCACGTCGGGGTGGCGACGCACGATGCCCGAGGCGCTGCATGGCGCATCGAGCAGGATGGCGTCGAAGGGCTGGCCGTCCCACCAGGCGGCGGTGTCGCGCGCATCGGCGGCGAGCGTGCGGCCTTGCAGGCCCAGCCGCGCCAGGGTCTCGTCGACCCGCTTCAGGCGGCTGGCGTCGGCGTCGAGGGCCAGCACGTCCAGGTCGGCCAGCTCGAGCAGATGGGCGGTCTTGCCGCCGGGCGCGGCACAGGCGTCGAGCACCCGGGCGCCGGCCGGCAGCGCCGGCAGCTCGCTGCCGGGCAGGCCGCCGAGCAGCAGCGGCGCGGCCAGCTGCGCCGAGAGATCCTGCACCGACACCCGCCCGTCGGCGAAGCCGGGCAGCGCCTGCACGGGCGCCGGCGTTTCCAGCAGCACCGCCTGCGGCGTGCGGGCGCCGACGGCATGGGCCTGCAGCCCGGCCTCGGCCAGCGCGGCGACATAGCTCTCCGCGCTGCCGTGGCGGGCGTGGACCCGCAGCATCATCGGGCCGGGCTGGTTGGCGGCGTCCAGCAGCGCCTCCCAGCGGTCGGGCCAGTCGCGCCGGACCTGATCGATCCACCAGCGCGGATGCTGGTGCCTTGCCGCCGGCACCTCCTGCCGCAGCGCCGGCACCAGCGCCTCGCGCTCGCGCAGGAAACGGCGCAGCACCGCGTTGACGAAGCCGGCGCTGGCCGGAGTGCGCCGGCGCGCGCAGGCCACCGCCTGGTCGACCAGCGTGTGCTCGGCATAGGGCGGCTCGGCCTCGGGCCACAGCAGCGCCAGCGCGGTGATCAGCAGCGCGTCGACCGCCGGGGCGGGCCGGCGCGGCGCGAGCCGCTCGCGAGCGGCCTGGGCACCGCCCATCCAGCGCATCACATGGAAGCTCAGCGCCTGGGTGCCGGGGCGGGCCTGGGGCGGGCAGGCGGCCAGCAGATCGGACAGCGAGCGGCCGGCGCGCACGGCCGCCACCGTGTCGGCAGTGTGGTGCAGCAGCTGCGACAGCGGCAGCGAGGCCGGCGAGGCCGCGCCGGCAGGGGAGGGGGAATCGTGTCTCACGGTCGGCAGTCTACGCGGCTGCCGCAGTCCGCCGCAGTCTGTCTCAGGCCGGCTCGCGGATGAAGTGCGCCGCCAGCACCGGTGGCAGCGGCGTGTCGATCAGCACGCAGGCCAGGCGCAGCGCCTCGGCGGCGACCGGCAGCGGCTCGTCGAGCCGGGTCCGCAGACCGGGGCGGGTGTTGGCGGCATCGACCCAGGCCCGCGCCAGCAGCGGCCGGTGCACCCAGCCCAAGCCGGCGAGCGTCTGCAGCGCGCGGCCGAGCTGGTCGACATCGGGCACCTGGCAGGGCGGCGGCACGGAGGCCGAGCCCCAGACCTCATGCACCACCCGGTCATGCCAGGCGGCGCCGGCCGCATCGACCCGCTCGCGCCGCGGCGGCTCGGGCACCATGCGCGCCAGGTAGGCGCTCAGGCTGGCGATGGCCTGTCGCATCGCCAGCGGCAGCTGCGACAGCTCGTTGTCCTCGCGCAGTCCGCCGCGGTGCAGCCGCACCGGCCCGCCCAGCAGATGGCGCATCGCCAGCCAGGCCAGTCGGTCGAGCGCGCTGACGCTACCGTCGGCGCACATCACCCGCCGCGCCGACTGCAGCAGCATCTGGCGGTCCTCCAGCGGCTGCTCCAGCGTGATCCGCAGCAGCAGCCGCTCCAGCGCAGGCAGCCGGGCGGCAGGCGGCAGGCGGCCGATGCGATCGCGCAGCGAGGCGGCGCCCTGCACGCCGCGCACCGTTTCGTCCCAGGCGCGGCGCTCGGCATCGTTGCCGGGCCACAGCAGCAGCGCCAGCGCCGCAGCCTGGCGCTCGCCCGGTCCGGACAGGCGCCCGAGCTGCTGCCAGACCGCCAGGCCGTCGGCATCCAGTTCAGGCTGAACGCGTGTCAGGGTGTGCTGCATCGTGAGACAAAACTTGCATATTCAGCAATTTTTCTCACTTTGCCCCCTTGAACACGGGATTGTCCAGCCGGGAATTGTTTTTTTCAGAGGTGCGTTTCCGCACCGCAACGGCACGCGGCGGTATCACTCCCGCGCTGCGGCATCGCAGCTCAGATCATCGGCGTCGGGCGGCTGACAAGCACGCCACCGCGGGAGGGCGCGGCGCCGCTGGCCAGCAGCGGAGCGTCGCGCAGGCGTAGCAGCGTCGCCACCAGCGTGGTCGGGAAGAGGTGCAGCGCGTCGTTGTAGGTCTGCGCGGCATGGTTGTAGAGATGGCGGTCGGCGGCGAGCTGCTCCTGCAGCGTGTCGCGCTGGCGCAGCAGCTCGGTGATGGCGGCCACCGGGCCGCTGCCGGAGGTCAGGTCCTGCAGATGCAGCGCCAGCGCGTCCAGGGCCTGCAGCAGCGCGACTTCCGCCTCGCCGATGGCCTGCAGCGCGGTGCCGCGCATGCTGCGCGCCTGCGCGGCGTCCAGCGTGTGTCCGGCCGCCTGCGCGGTCTCGACCAGTCGCACGATCAGCGCATGCTCGTCGCCGAGCATTGGCCGCGAGGCATGCGCCAGCGCCAGCGCGATGGCGTGGCGCTGTCTCAGGTCGCTCGACAGCGGCGCGAACAGGGTCGTGGCGGCGCTGCGCAGGCGCTTCAGGCGCTGGGCCGCGCCGATGATCCAGAAGAACAGCAGCGCGGCGACGATCAGGACGGGGATCGACATGGTCGGGCTCGGGCCGGTCGCGCTCAGGCGTCGGCCAGCCAGGCGGCGTGGCCGCTGCGGCGCAGCTCGCAGGCCGGGCAGTGGCCGCAGCCGTGGCCCCAGGGGTGACGCGCGCCGCGCTCGCCCAGGTAGCAGGTGTGGGTGTGCTCGACGATCAGCTCGACCAGCGTCTGGCCGCCGAGCTGCTCGGCCAGGTCCCAGGTCTGGGCCTTGGTCAGGAACATCAGCGGCGTCTCCAGCGTCATGGCCGTGTCCAGCCCGAGCGAGAGTGCCACCTGCAGCGCCTTCATCGTGTTGTCGCGGCAGTCCGGGTAGCCGGAGTAGTCGGTCTCGCACATGCCGCCCACCAGCACCGAGGCGCCGCGCCGGTAGGCCAGCGTCGCCGCGAAGCCGAGGAACAGCAGGTTGCGGCCGGGCACGAAGGTGTTGGGCAGGCCGTTGGCCTGCAGCTCGATCTCGCGCTCGGTGGTGAGCGCGGTGTCGGAGATCTGGCCGATCAGGCTCAGGTCGAGCACATGGTCCTCGCCCAGGCGCGCGGCCCAGTGCGGGAAGGCCGCACGCAGCTCCTCGCGCACCGTCAGGCGGCAGTCCATCTCGATGTGATGGCGCTGGCCGTAGTCGAAGCCCAGCGTCTCGACCCGCTGGAAGCGCTCCAGCGCCCAGGCCAGGCAGGTGGTCGAGTCCTGGCCGCCGGAGAACAGCACCAGCGCGGTGCGCGGGTCGCGCGCGGCGTTCGTCAGCGCGCTCATTGGCGGATCTCGCCCTGGCCGAGCACCACCCACTTCATCGAGGTCAGCCCCTCCAGGCCGACCGGGCCGCGGGCGTGGAACTTGTCGGTGGAGATGCCGATCTCGGCGCCCAGGCCGTACTCGAAGCCGTCGGCGAAGCGCGTGCTGGCGTTGACCATCACGCTGGCCGAATCGACCTCGCGCAGGAAGCGCATCGCGTTCGGGTGGTTGGTGGTCAGGATCGCGTCGGTGTGGTGGCTGCCGAAGCGGTTGATGTGGGCGATGGCCTCGTCGAGCGAATCGACCACCTTCACGCTGATCACCGGCGCCAGGTATTCCTCGGCCCAGTCGCTCTCGACCGCGTCGACCACCGTCGCGCCGGGCACGTCGGCCAGGATGGCCTTGGCGCGCGGGCAGCCGCGCATCTCCACGCCCTTGGCGGCGAAGATCGCGCCGATCCGCGGCAGGAAGATCGCCGCCTGGTCGGCATGCACCAGCAGCGACTCGGTGGCGTTGCAGGGGCTGTACTTCTGCGTCTTGGCGTTGTCGGTGACCACCAGCGCCTGCGCGACGTCGACCTGCGCGTCGATGTAGGTGTGGCAGTTGCCGTCGAGGTGCTTGATGACGGGAACGCGCGCCTCGGCCGAGATGCGCTCGATCAGGCCCTTGCCGCCGCGCGGGATGATGACGTCGACGAACTCGGGCATGGCGATCAGCCGGCCCACCGCCGCGCGATCGGTGGTCTCGACGAGCTGCACCGCGCTGGCCGGCAGGCTGGCCTCGACCAGCGCCGCCTGCACCAGACGCCACAGCGCCAGGTTGGAATGGATGGCCTCGGAGCCGCCGCGCAGGATGCAGGCGTTGCCGCTCTTGATCGCCAGCGAGGCGGCCTCGATCGTCACGTTCGGGCGGCTCTCGTAGATCATGCCGAACACGCCCAGCGGCACGCGCATCTGCCCGACACTGATGCCGGTGGGGCGGCGCTTGACGCCGGTGATCTCGCCGATCGGGTCCGGCATCGCGGCGAGCTGCTCGCAGCCCTCGGCCACGGTGGCGATGACCTTCGCGCCGAGCTTCAGGCGGTCGAGCATCGGGCCGGAGAGGCCGGCGGCCGCGGCCGCGTCCAGATCACGGGCGTTCGCGGCGTCGAGCGCCGGGCCGCTCTCGCGCAGCAGCCGCGCCAGCGCCAGCAGCGTGCGGTTCTTCGCGGCGGTGGAGGCGGCGGCCATCGCGGTGGCGGCGCTGCGGGCGGCAGCGCCGACCCGGTTCATGTAGGCGGTGATGTCCTGGGGGGCGAGCGTGTCGGGCGTGTCCATGCGTGGAATTGTGGCAGAGGGTGGCCGGGTGTGCGGGCCTCAGCCCTCCAGCGCCGCCACCTGCCGCAGCGCCCGCTCGAAGACCTCGACCGGCTGGCCGCCGGAGATCAGGTGGCGTTCGTTCAGTATGATCGCCGGCACCGAGCGGATGCCGTGCTGCTGGTAGAACAGCTCGCGCTCGCGCACCGCGTCGGCATGGCGGTCGCTCGAGAGCACCGCGTCGACCTCGGCGGCTTCCAGCCCGGCCTCGGCCGCGGCCTGCCACAGCACGTCGCGGGCGCCCGGGTTCTGGCCCAGCGTGAAGTAGGCGCGCAGCAGCGCGTGCTTGAGCCGGCGCTGCGCCTCGGGCGAGATCAGCCCGGCGTGATGCAGCAGCCGATGCGCGTCGAAGGTGTTCCAGATCCGGCTGCGCTTGCCCAGCCCGAAGGTGAAGCCGACGCTGGCGCCGCGCTGGCGGATGGCCTCGGTGTTGGCCGCGACCTGCTCGGGCGTGATGCCGTACTTGCGCGTCAGGTGGCCGACGATCTCCTCGCCCTCCGGCGGCATCGCCGGATTCAGCTCGAAGGGCTGCGGATGCAGCGTGGCGCTGATGCCGTCGGCACGGACCCGGTCCAGGGCCTGCTCCAGCGCATGCAGGCCGATCGCGCACCAGGGGCAGGAAACATCGGAGACGAAGTCGATCTTCATGCCCGCGAGCATCGCTCAGCCCGGGGCTCCCTGTCCATCCAGCGCGCCGCGCCAGGCGCGCAGCGCGCGCAGCAGCGGGCGCTTCTTCGACTGGTGCTCCTGCATGCGGCGCAGGATGTCGTCGAGCATGCGGATCGCGTCCATGATGTGCGGGCCCTTGTTGAGCATCACGCATTCGGCGCGCTCGCCCATCGCCGCGTCGGTGATCTCGGCGCGCGAGGGCCGGCCGGTGCGCGCCAGCGTCTCGAGCACCTGTGTCGCCCAGACCACCGGCAGGTGCGCGGCCTCGCAGGCCCAGAGCATTTCCTCCTGCACCTCGGCCAGCCGCTCGTAGCCGCATTCGACCGCCAGGTCGCCGCGCGCGATCATCACCCCGGCGGTCGGCCCCTCCATCGCCGCCAGCAGGATCGAGGGCAGGGCGGCAAAGCCGCGCTGCGTCTCGATCTTCAGCATCAGGCCCAGCGTGCTGGCGCCGCGCGCGGCCAGCTCGGCGCGCAGCCGGCGCACATCGTCGGCCGACTGGCAGAAGGACAGGCCGACCAGGTCGGCGGTGGCGACGACGGTGTCGAGGTCCTGCAGGTCCTGCGCGGTCAGCGCCGGCAGGTCGAGCGCGGTGTCGGGCAGGTTGATGCCCTTGTCGGCGGCCAGCTTCTCGCCGCCCTCGCGGGCCGAGCCGATCTCGACCAGCACGCCGCCGCCGTCCAGGCGCTTGCGCACCACGCCGCCGATGCGACCGTCGTCGAACCAGATGCGGTCGCCGCGCCGCACCGCCGCCAGCGCTTCGGGCAAGGTGCAGGAGACGCTGGCCGGCTGCGCTCGCCGGCCGCGCCCGACCGGGCGGGCCTCGTGGCCGAGGCCCTCGGGCAGCAGCTGCAGCCGGTCGCCGCGGCGCAGATGCAGCAGGCCCTGCGCTGCGGGCAGGTCATGCAGCGCGCTGCGGCGATCGCGGTGCGGCTCGTGGCGCAGCACCACGTCGGCGGTCAGGTAGGCGCTGCGGCTCAGGGCCGCGATCACGCCGTCGGCATGGCGCTCGACGATCTCGAGCTGGCGCTGCGCGCGCCGGGCGTCCTTCAGCGAGATCAGATCGCCCACCTTCAGCGGCGCGAGCCAGTCGGGGTCGACGCCCAGCACCGCATCGGCCTCGGCGCCGACCGGGCGGGTCGAGCCGGCCGGGCGCAGCGCCAGCCGTGCCGGCGCGATCACCCGGCCCAGCTCGTCGCGGCGCGGGCGCAGCCGCACCACCTCCGGGCCGCTCTCGATCGGGCCGGTGCGCAGCTTCGGGCCGCCCAGGTCCATCAGCACCCGCACCTCGCGGCCGGCGCGGCGCGCAGCCAGCCGCACCGCCTCGACCATCGCCTGCCATTGCGCCGGGGTGTCGTGCGCGCAGTTGATGCGCGCGATGTCCATGCCGGCCTGCACCATCGCGTCGATCCGGCCCGGATCGGCGGCGGCCTCGCCCGGCAGCGTCACCATGATGCGCACGTCGCGTCCCGGCGGCGTGCGGCCCAGCAGCGCCACCGCATGCCGCTGCAGGGCCTGGGTGCTGGCGCGGCTGTCGATGGGCGCGTCCGGGTCGCGCGGCGTCCAGTCGCGACCGCTCAGCCGGTGCAGCAGGCCGAGCACCTTGTCGATCGAGGCCAGCACATGCGGCTCGGCGCGGCCCAGCGAGGACAGCCCGAGCCGGGAGAGCTCGAGCTGCAGCGGCCTCAGGTCACCGGAGCGCAGCGCCAGGTAGTGCAGCAGGTTGCGCGCGCCGGCCTGGTGGGCCGGGTCGATGGCCGCCAGTCGGTCGGCATGGCGGTCGGCCAGCGCGGTCATCTGGCGCCGCAGCGCCCACAGCCGCTCGATCAGCGGCTCGCAGACCGCCGGATCCCAGCCGGGATCGATCGCGGGAGAGACCGAGGTCGCAGGGAGGTGTGGCGCCGTCATGATGTGCCGCTCGCGTCAAATGCCCCCAGTCTGCGCGGGGGCGATGTCAGCGGCGTGACGTGGCGGCGCCGGCGCGCTCAGTCCTTGAAGCCGTCCGGATTGGTCGACTGCCAGCGCCAGCTGTCCTCGCACATGCGGTCGATGCCGAACTGCGCCTTCCAGCCGAGGATGTTCTCGGCCGCGGCCGGGTCGGCGTAGCAGGAGGCGACATCGCCGGGGCGGCGGTCGACGATGCGGTAGGGCACCGGGCGGCCGCTGGCCTTCTCGAAGGACTTCACCACGTCGATGACGCTGTAGCCTTGGCCGGTGCCGAGGTTGACGGTGACCGAGGTCTTCGCCTCGATCAGGTGGCGCAGCGCCGCGACATGGCCCTGGGCCAGGTCGCAGACGTGGATGTAGTCGCGCACGCCGGTGCCGTCGGGCGTGTCGTAGTCGCCGCCGAAGACCTGCAGGAACTCGCGCTTGCCCACCGCGACCTGGGTGACGTAGGGCATCAGGTTGTTCGGGATGCCGCGCGGGTCCTCGCCGATGGTGCCGCTGGCGTGTGCGCCCACCGGGTTGAAGTAGCGCAGGTAGGCGATCGCCCAGCCCGGCGTGCAGCGCTCGAGCTCGCGCAGCATCTGCTCGCCCAGCAGCTTGGTCATGCCGTAGGGGTTGGTGCTGGAGAGCGCGCAGTCCTCGGTGATGGGCAGGCGCTCGGGCTGGCCGTAGACGGTGGCCGAGGAGCTGAAGACCAGCGTCTTGACGCCGCAGCGCTCCATCGCGGTGGACACGCTCACCAGGCCGCCGAGGTTGTTGCGGAAGTATTCCAGCGGCTTGGCCACCGACTCGCCCACCGACTTGTGCGCGGCGAAGTGCACCACGCCCTGCACGCCGTGGCGCGCGATGATGTCGGCCATGCGGTCGGTGTCGTTGACGTCGGCCTCCTCGAAGACCGGCTTCTCGCCCAGCAGGGCTTCCAGGCGCTTCAGCACGACGGGCGAGCTGTTGGCGAAGTTGTCGACGCCGAGGACACGGAAGCCGGCCTCCTTCAGTGCGATCCAGGTGTGGGAGGCGATGTAGCCGGTGGCTCCGGTCAGCAGGATGGTCGTCATGGGATGTGTTCAGCTCGCAGTGGCGTTGGCGTCGGGCTCCTCCCGTGCCGCTCGCCAGCCCGGTCCCGACAGCGCCGATTGTGGCAAACCCGCATGGCGGGGCGATGATCTGGCTCTGAGCGCCGGTGCGCATCGATCCGGCAGGATGCGCAAAATCACCGGCCTGTCCTGCCGGCGATGAGGATGCCCATGCCGACCTTTGCTGTCCTGTTCGTGTCGCCGCGCTGCCGGGGCCGCCGATGAGTGCGTTCTCGGCCTGGTTCTTCGCCCAGGTGCAGGCGGCGGACTTCTACCGCGCGCTGCACCGCGAGGCGGTGGCGCTGCTGCCCGCGCCGTCACCGGGCGCGCGCTGGCTCGATGTCGGCTGCGGCCCCGGACTGGTCGCGCGGCTGGCGGCCGAGCGCGGCTACCGCGTGCTGGGCACCGATCTCGATCCGGCGATGGTCGCGCAGGCGCGCCGCCAGGCCCGCCGTGCGGGCTCCGCCGCCACCTTCGAGGCTGCCGACCTGCTGGCCGATCCGCCCGGCGGCGGCGCGGGGCCGCGCTTCGAGGTGGTCTCGGCCGCGTCGCTGCTGGTGGTGCTGGATGACCGGGCGGCCGGTCTGCGGCGGCTGCTGGCGCGGGTCGCCGAGGGCGGCACGCTGCTGCTGGTCGAGCCCGACGCGTCGATGACGCCGCAGGCCGCCGCGGCGCTGCGGGCCCGCCTCGGGCCGGCGCTGGGGCGCGGCGCCTGGGTGCTGTCGCTGTGGGCGCGCACCCGCCGGCCCGAGCGGGCGATCCGTGCCGAGGACCTGCAGGTGCCGGGCTGGACGCTGCGGCGCGATGCGCTGCTGGACGGGCGGGTCAATGCCTGGCGTCTGACCCGCGATGTCCCGGCCTGACGCCGGGGCGCAGACCGCCCCGCCTACAATCGCCGCCATGTTGCAAGCCCTGCTCGAACCCCTCGGTCGCGAGGCCCTCGGCCGCGTCACGCTGCTGCTCAACCATGTGCTGGCCGCCGAGCCGGAGGCCACCCGCCGTCTGCTCGGCCATGTCGGGCGCTCGATTGGCGTGCAGTGGCGCCAGTGGCCGGCCCTGCTGCCGGCGCCGCCGCGCGCGGTCTGGTGCGTGACGCCGGCCGGCCTGCTCGAACTGGATGAAGACCTGCTGCTGGTGCCCGTCGGCGTCGGCGAGGAGGAGACGCTGGTGGTCACGCTCGACGGCAGCGAGATGCTGCGCTGGGGCCTGGCCGGCATGGCGGGGCGCCCGCCGATGGACATTCGCGGCGACGCCGCCTTCGCCGCCGAGGTCGCCTGGCTGGCCGAGAACCTGCGCTGGGACCTCGAGGACGATCTGGCCCGCGTGATCGGCGACGGCCCGGCGCGCCTGCTCGGCCGCCTGGGCGGTGGTCTGGCGCAGACGGTCGGCGCCTTCGTGCAGCGCGTGCGCCGCCCGGCCTGATCCGATTTGCTGCCGCATCCATCATGAGGAACTGGCCCCGGCTCGCGCTGATCGCGTGGGTGATGCTGCGTCACGGCATGGACCAGCTGGTGCTGACGCAGTTCAGCCACCCGCTGCTGCGCCTGCTCGCGCGCGTGCTGTCGGTCGGCCGGCGGCTCGATGCGCCGCGCGGCGTGCGCCTGCGCCTGGCCTTCGAGCGGCTCGGGCCGATCTTCGTCAAGTTCGGTCAGGTGCTGTCCACCCGGCGCGACCTGATGCCGCCCGACATCGCCGACGAGCTGGCGAAGCTGCAGGACCGCGTGCCGCCGTTTTCCAGCGCGCTGGCGCGCCAGCTGATCGAGAAGTCGCTCGGTCGGCCGATCGAGGCGGTGTTCGCGCAGTTCGACGCCGATCCGGTGGCCAGCGCCTCGATCGCGCAGGTGCATTTCGGCGTGCTGCACGACGGCCGCCAGGTGGCGGTCAAGGTGCTGCGCCCCGACGTGCTCGAGGTGATCGACGCCGACCTGGGGCTGCTGCGCACCGGTGCGCGCTGGCTCGAGCGCCTGTCGGCCGACGGCCGGCGCCTGCGCCCGCGCGAGGTGGTCGCCGAGTTCGACAAGTACCTGCACGACGAGCTTGACCTCGGCCGCGAGGCCGCCAACGCCGCGCAGCTGCGCCGCAACATGGACGGCCTGGACCTGCTGATGGTGCCCGAGATGATCTGGGACCTCAGCTCGGCCGAGGTGCTGGTGATGGAGCGCATGTTCGGCGTGCCGATCAGCCAGGTCGAGCGGCTGCGCGAGGCCGGCGTCGACATCCCGAAGCTGGCGCGTGACGGTGTGACTATCTTCTTCACCCAGGTGTTCCGCGACGGCTTCTTCCACGCCGACATGCACCCGGGCAACATCATGGTGTCGCTGGCGCCGGCGACCTTCCAGCGCTACATCGCGCTGGACTTCGGCATCGTCGGCACGCTCGACGCGCGCGACAAGGAATACCTGGCGCAGAACTTCCTCGCCTTCTTCCAGCGCGACTACCGCCGCGTGGCCGAGCTGCACATCGAGTCCGGCTGGGTGCCACCCACCACCCGCGCCGATGAACTGGAAGGCGCGATCCGCGCCGTCTGCGAGCCGCATTTCGACCGCCCGCTCAAGGACATCTCGCTCGGCCAGGTGCTGATGCGGCTGTTCCAGACCTCGCGCCGCTTCAACGTCGAGATCCAGCCGCAGCTGGTGCTGCTGCAGAAGACGCTGCTCAACGTCGAGGGCCTGGGCCGCCAGCTCGACCCCGAGCTCGACCTGTGGAGCACCGCCAAGCCCTTCCTCGAGCGCTGGATGAACGAGCAGATCGGCTGGCGCGCGCTGGCCCATCAGCTGCGCCAGGAGGCGCCGCGCTACGCGCAGTACCTGCCGGCGCTGCCGCGGCTGCTGCATGATGCGCTCAAGGCGCAGGCGGCCGGCAGCGGCAGCGCCGATCCGGCCAGCCGCGAGCTGCTGCAGGCGCTGCTGGCCGAGCAGCGCCGCACCAACCGGATGCTGCAGACCGCGGGCTGGCTGGTCACCGGCTTCCTTCTGGGCGTGGTTTCCGCCGCGCTTCTGGTGCGCTGGATGATGCTCTGAAGACGCGCTGCAAGACCTGCCGCAAGACCGGGCACGCGACCTGCTTGTCTGCGCTCTATAATTCCTGTTTCGAATCAAGGGTTTAGCGATGCCGATCTACGCCTATCGTTGTTCCTCCTGCGGGCACGCGAAAGACGTGCTGCAGAAGATGTCCGATCCGGTGCTCACCACCTGCCCGGCCTGCGGGGCCGAGAGCTTTTCCAAGCAGGTGACCGCCGCCGGTTTCCAGCTCAAGGGTTCGGGCTGGTACGTGACCGATTTCCGTGGTGGCTCCGGCGCCGCCACCGGTGCGACCGGGGGCGCGACGGCCGCCACCGCCGCGGCGGCCGCACCTGCCGCTGCCGCCGCCGACAGCGGGGCATCGACCTCGTCGGCCGACAGCGGCTCCAGCGCGTCCTCGGCGTCGTCGACGCCCTGCGGCGGCTCCTGTGCCTGCCACTGAACACGGACCGAACGGATCGTCGTGAAGAAATACATCATCGCCGGCCTGCTGGTCTGGCTGCCGCTGGCCATCACCATCTGGGTCCTGCTGTGGATCCTGGGGCTGATGGACAGCGTGTTCCAGACCCTGCTGGGCGCCGCCACCGCGGTGCTGCCGGCCAGCGCGCATGCCCTGCTGGACCGGCTCTCGGCCGTTCCCGGGCTGGGCGTGCTGACGCTGCTGACGATGATGCTGCTGACCGGCGTGTTCGTCGCCAACATCGTCGGCCAGTGGTGGCTGCGGCAATGGGACCGCATCCTGTCGAACATTCCGATCGTCAAGTCGATCTACACCTCGGTCAAGCAGGTCTCGGACACGCTGTTCTCCAGCAGTGGCCAGGCCTTCCGCGAGGCGGTGCTGGTCGAGTACCCGCGCCGCGACAGCTGGACCATCGCCTTCGTCACCGGGCGGCCCTCGGGCGAGGTCGCGCTCCGCCTGGGCGAGGCGGTCGGTCCACAGCATGAGTTCGTCAGCCTCTATGTGCCGACCACACCGAACCCGACATCGGGCTTCTTCCTGATGGCGCCGCGCGCCGACGTGCGTCCGCTGGGCATGAGCGTCGACGAGGCGCTCAAATACATCATCTCGATGGGGGTTGTCGCCCCGCCGAGCACCCCCCACTGAGTCCCGAGCTCACAAGGCTCCAGAAAGTCACCACCATGCGCACCTGCTACGCAGGCCAGGTCAGCGAAGCACTGACCGGCCAGACCGTCACCCTCATGGGCTGGGCCCACCGTCGTCGCGATCACGGCGGCGTGATCTTCGTCGACCTGCGTGACCGCGAAGGTCTGGTGCAGGTGGTCTGCGATCCGGACCGCCCGGAGATGTTCAAGACCGCCGAGGGCGTGCGCAACGAGTTCTGCCTGAAGATCACCGGCCTGGTGCGCGCGCGTCCGGCCGGCACCGAGAACGCCAACCTGGTCAGCGGCAAGGTCGAGGTGCTGTGCCACACGCTCGAGGTGCTGAACCCGTCGGTCACGCCGCCGTTCCAGCTCGACGACGACAACCTGTCGGAGACCACGCGGCTCACGCACCGCGTGCTGGACCTGCGCCGCCCGGCGATGCAGAAGAACCTCATGCTGCGCTACAAGGTGGCGATGGAGGTGCGCAAGTTCCTCGACGAGAACGGCTTCATCGATGTCGAGACGCCGATGCTGACCAAGTCGACCCCGGAAGGCGCGCGCGACTACCTCGTGCCCAGTCGCGTGCACGACGGCCACTTCTTCGCGCTGCCGCAGTCGCCCCAGCTGTTCAAGCAGCTGCTGATGGTCGCCGGCTTCGACCGCTACTACCAGATCACCAAGTGCTTCCGTGACGAGGACCTGCGCGCCGACCGCCAGCCCGAGTTCACGCAGATCGACATCGAGACCTCCTTCCTGGGCGAGGAGGAAATCCGCTCGATGTTCGAGGGCATGATCCGCCACGTCTTCCGCAAGACGATGAACGTCGAGCTGGGCGACTACCCCGTCATGCCCTACAGCGAGGCGATGTTCCGCTTCGGCTCGGACAAGCCCGACCTGCGCGTCAAGCTCGAGTTCACCGAGCTGACCGACGTGATGGGCACGGTGGACTTCAAGGTCTTCTCGACCCCGGCCACCACCAAGGGCGGCCGCGTGGTCGCGCTGCGCGTGCCCGGCGGCGGCGCGATGAGCCGCGGCGAGATCGACGGCTACACCGAGTTCGTCAAGATCTACGGCGCCAAGGGCCTGGCCTGGATCAAGGTCAACGACATCGCCAAGGGCCGCGAGGGCCTGCAGTCGCCGATCGTCAAGAACCTGCACGACCAGGCGCTCAGCGACATCCTGAGCCGCACCGGCGCGCAGAGCGGCGACCTGCTGTTCTTCGGCGCCGACAAGGCCAAGGTGGTCAACGACGCCATCGGCGCGCTGCGCCTGAAGATCGGCCACAGCGAGTTCGGCAAGAAGAGCGGCCTCTTCGAGGACCGCTGGGCGCCGCTGTGGGTGGTCGACTTCCCCATGTTCGAGCACGACGAGGACGAGAACCGCTGGAACGCCTGCCACCACCCGTTCACCAGCCCGAAGGACGGCCATGAGGACCTGATGGACACCGATCCGGGCGCCTGCGTGGCCAAGGCCTACGACATGGTCCTGAACGGCTGGGAGCTGGGCGGCGGCTCGGTGCGGATCCACCGTGCCGAGGTGCAGGCCAAGGTGTTCTCGGCGCTGAACATCAGCGCGGAAGACCAGCGCATCAAGTTCGGCTTCCTGCTGGACGCGCTGCAGTATGGCGCGCCGCCGCACGGTGGCCTGGCCTTCGGTCTGGACCGCCTGATCACGCTGATGACCAAGGCCGAGTCGATCCGCGACGTCATCGCCTTCCCGAAGACCCAGCGCGCGCAGTGCCTGCTGACGGGCGCGCCGTCGATGGTCGACGAGAAGCAGCTGCGCGAGCTGCACATCCGTCTGCGCAACGCGCAGGCGGCGCAGGCGCAGCAAGGCTGAGCGGCGAGGGGCCGCTGTGGCGGCCCCGTGCACCCGATCCGGGAGCGGCTGCGGCCGCCCAACTTGTCCGGCACATTGCTCCTGATCGCAGGGACATCGTGATCGAGCTGTTCAAGGGGTGCGTCCTGCAGCCTGGCAACCAGGCTTTCCAGCGCTTGCTTCTTGAAGAGCTGCAGCGTTGCCGGGCATGACGAGCAGTCCTCGCCTCGTGTGGGAATTTGGCCAGCGCGCGGGGCTGTTCGATCTGCCTTCTCGTCCCATCTGCATGCTGCATGGTGATGAGTTCGGCTCTGACCTGTCACGCAAGGCGCTGGCGAAGGCGGCAGATCACAAGCTGCGCGGCCTGCAGCAGTCGGCTGGGCTGTTCAATGCCGACACAGGCTGGACGCTGCGGATCAACAAGGCTGGCCGATCGAAGATGGGTGATAACCCGCAGCTCACGCCGGTCGAGTCGCGGGCGATTGCGGGTATCGAGAGGTTGGTCGAGCAGGCCGTGCTGGCGGAAACCCATGGGGATGTCGAGCATCGCAATCCGCAGGTGCTGGCCATCCATCGGCTTTACGCGGCCCTCGAGATCCGCGGTGCGCTTTACAGGATCAAGTGGACGGTCAAGTCGTTTGCGGCCGTTGTCGCCCAGGGCGAAACCCTGCATGCACTTCAGGCCGTCGAAATAGAAAACGCCCCGCTGGGAACCTTGCCTGCGCATGAAGCACCAAGGGTGCCAAAGCCGCAAGCTCAACCAACCACGGGGCGAAGCATCAGTGTAAGAGAGCTGCTGGCCGGGGCGCAACGGCATGATGGAAGCCCCTTCGGCTGATGCTTGCTGCTCTGCTGTTCCGCTGTCAGGTTTGATGCTTCGCAAGGCAGGTGCACCCTGTGCCCGGCACGCTGCGCTTCATGTCCTCCCCCTCGCTCGCCCTGCGCTGGCTCGCCGCCAGCCGTCCCGGATTCCTGGTCGTCACGCTGGTGGCCACGCTGGTGGGCATCGGCTCGGCGCTGGCCTGCGGGGCGACGCCGCGCTGGCCCGAGGCGCTGGCCACCGTCGTGCTGGCGCTGCTGACGCATGCCGCGGTCAATCTGCACAACGACTGGGGCGACGCGCTGATCGGCTCGGATGCGCTCAACACCGGCCGCATCGGGCCGTTCACCGGCGGCTCGCGGGTGGTGCAGGACGGCGTGTTCACGCCCGAGCAGCTCAAGACCGCGGTGCAGATGCTGGCGATCGTGGTGACGGGCGGCGGGCTGCTGCTGGCGGCCCGCTCCGGCCCCGGGCTGCTGCTCATCGGCCTGGCCGGGCTGCTGCTGGGCTGGGCCTACTCGCAGCCGCGGCTGGCGCTGATGTCGCGCGGCTGGGGTGAGCTGGCGGTGGCCGCGGGCTGGTGGCTGGTGGTGGTCGGCGCCGACTTCGTGCAGCGGCGCGCCTTCGGCGAGATCGCGATGATCGCCGGCGTCAGCCCGGCGCTGCTGATCGCGGCGGTGCTGTGGATCGCCGAGTTTCCCGATGCACGCGCCGATGCCGCGGTCGGCAAGCGCACGCTGGTCGTGCGTCTGGGCCCGGTCGCCGCGGCCTGGGGCTTTCTGCTGCTGATGCTGGCCGCGCACGGCTGGCTGCTGTTCTGGTGGTGGCGGCTGTGGCTGCCGGGCACGGCGGTGCAGGCGCTGCTGTCGCTGGCGCCGGGGCTGGCCGCGGCCGCGCTGCTGCTGCGCCATGCGCGCGAGCCCGAGCGGCTGCGCCCGGCCATCGTGCTGACGCTGGTCTGCGCGATCGCGCACGGCCTGCTGCTGGCAGGCGCCTTCCTGCAGGTGCTGATGCTGCGGTGACACCGAAGAGTCCGGTACGAAGTCGTGTCCCTGGCTTGCCGCTATGCTTGTCCGCATGACGACGATGACCCAGGCGACGGCGCAGACGCAGCCCCGGCCGCCGAAGATTCCCGAATCGGTGCTGGTCGTGATCCACACGCCGGCCCTCGACGTGCTGCTGATCGAGCGGGCCGACCGCCCCGGCTTCTGGCAGAGCGTCACCGGCTCGAAGGACTTTCCCGAGGAGCCGCCGCACGCGACGGCCGCGCGGGAAGTGCATGAGGAGACCGGCATCCTGCTCGGCGCGCCCGGCGTGCCGGTCGAGGCGCTGCACGACTGGGACCTGCGCAATGTCTACGAGATCTATCCGGTCTGGCGCCACCGCTACGCCCCCGGCGTGACGCACAACACCGAGCATGTCTTCGGCCTGACGGTGCCGGCGGGCACGCCGGTGCAGCTCGCGCCGCGCGAGCATCTGGCCCATGTCTGGCTGCCCTGGCGCGAGGCGGCCGACCGCTGCTTCTCGCCGAGCAATGCCGAGGCCATCCTGCAGCTGCCGCAGCGTCTCGGGAGGATGCGGTGATGACCCGGTCGCTGTCAGGCGGGCCGTGGCGCCAGTCGGTGCTGCCCGAGCGCGCCGGCACGCTGCGGGTGGCCACCTACAACATCCACAAGGGCGTGCGCGGCCTGGGGCCGGGGCGCCGGCTGGAGATCCACAACCTCGGCGCCGGCGTGGCCGCGCTGGACGCGGACCTGGTCTTCCTGCAGGAAGTGCGGCTCTTCCATCATGGCGACGCGCGCCGCTTCGACCACACCTGGTTCGGCTGGCCGGAGCAGGGGCAGGCCGAGTTTCTCGCGCCGGAGGGCTACGAGGCCGCCTACCGCACCAATGCGGTCACCCGGGACGGCGAGCATGGCAACGCGCTGCTGTCGCGCTGGCCGGTGGGCGATGTCGAGCATGCCGACGTGTCCGACCACCGCTTCGAGCAGCGCGGCCTGTTGCATGTGCGGGTGCGCTGGCAGGGCACCGAGCTGCATGCGATCGTCGCGCATTTCGGTCTGATCCATGCCAGCCGGGTGCGCCAGGCGCAGCGCCTCGGCCAGTATGTGAACGAGCGCATTCCGGCCGGCGCGCCGGTCATCGTCGCCGGCGACTTCAACGACTGGGGCGAGCGGCTTGATCCGCTGTTCGGTCAGGCCGGCCTGGCGCGCTCCTGTGCGCCGGAGGGCTCGGTGCGGGCGATGCGCACCTTTCCGTCGCGCATGCCGCTGTTCTCGCTTGACCGGGTCTACACCCGCGGGCTGCGCTGCCGCACCGTCACGGTGCCGCGCGGGCCGGCCTGGGTGCGCATGTCCGACCATCTGCCGCTGCTGGTCGAGCTGGAGCCGGCCTGACGATGGGCCTGTCGGAGGCGCTGTCCTGGTACCTGGTGCCCCGGCCGCTGTTTCGCGGCGGCCACCAGGTCGAGCTGCTGCGTGGCGGCGACCAGCTCTTTCCCGCGATGATCCGCGCGATCGAGCGCGCGCGCCACGAGGTCTGGCTGGCCACCTACATCTTTCACGATGACGTGGCCACGCGGGCGGTCGAGCGGGCGCTGGTGCAGGCGGCGCGGCGCGGCGTGCGGGTGCGCGTGGTGATCGACGGCTTCGGCTCGCATGACAGCCTGGACCCGATCGAGCCGCGCCTGCGCGCGGCCGGCGTCGCGGTGGCGGTGTTCCGGCCGCTGTCGCGCTGGACGCACTGGCTGCAGCCCGGGCAGCTGCGCCGGCTGCACATGAAGCTGTGCGTGGTCGACGGCGAGACCGGATTCGTCGGCGGCATCAACCTGATCGACGATCGCATCGACCTGCATCACGGCCGCACCGAACTGCCGCGCCTGGACTTCGCGGTGCAGCTGCGCGGCCCGCTGGCCGAGGCGATGGCGCATGCGACCCGGGCGATGTGGTCGCGCGCCTGGTTCGGCCGCGACTGGCAGCAGGAGCTGCGCTCGCTGCTGCTCGCCGGCCATCCGGTGCGCCGGGCGCGTGCGCTGCTCCGGCAGATGCGGCTGACCCGCCGCAGCCAGCACCAGCTGCCGCTGCTCGAGCAGACGCTCGCGCCGGTGCAGGCCGCCTTCGTGGTGCGCGACAACATCCGCCAGCGCCGCACCATCGAGCGCGCCTACATCGACGCGATCCGCCAGGCGCGCGAGCGCATCTGGCTGATCTCGCCCTACTTCTACCCCGGGCAGGAGTTCCGGCGCGCGCTGTGCCGGGCTGCGCGCCGCGGGGTGCAGGTGCGCCTGCTGATGCAGGGCAAGCCCGACTACCGCATCGCCGCGATGGCCGCGCGGGTGCTCTACGACGAGCTGATGGCCTGCGGCGTCGAGATCCACGAGTACACGCCAGCCTTCCTGCATGCCAAGGTGATGCTGGTCGACGAGCACTGGGCCACGGTGGGCTCGTCCAACATCGATCCGATCTCGCTGCTGCTCAATCTCGAGGCCAATCTGATCGTGCGCGACGAGGCGTTTGGCGCCGAGCTGGCGCGCGAGATCGGCCGCGCCATCGCGGTCGCGGAGCCGGTCACGCCGCAGCGGCTGCGCTCCGGGCGCTGGCTGGTGATGATGCAGCGCGCGCTGGTGGCCTGGATCGCGCATGTCTATCTGCGCGTGGCCGGGGTGACCGGCCGCTACTGAGGCGGCCGGGGCGGATGTCTCAGCGGCGCGCCTTCATCTGCTGCAGCGCGGCGATGCGCTCCTCGATCGGCGGGTGGCTGGAGAACAGCGCCATGAAGCCGCTCGGCCGGCCGGAAATGCCCATCGCCGCCAGGCTCCTGGGCATCTCGCCCGGATCGAGGCCGCCCAGGCGGGCCAGCGCATGCATCATCGGGCGGCGGTCGCCCATCAGGCTGGCGGCGCCGGCATCCGCGCGGAACTCGCGCTGGCGTGAGAACCAGGCGACGATCATCGAGGCCAGCACGCCCAGCACCAGGTCCATCACGATCGTGGTGGCGATGTAGCCGATGCCGGGCGCGTCCTTCTCGTTCTTCAGGATCAGCCGGTCGACCACATAGCCGACGATGCGCGAGATGAAGACCACGAAGGTGTTGACCACGCCCTGGATCAGCGTCAGCGTCACCATGTCGCCGTTGGCGACGTGGGCGACCTCATGGCCGATGACCGCCTCGACCTCCTCGCGGGTCATGCTCTGCAGCAGCCCGGTGGAGACCGCCACCAGAGACGCGTCGCGAAAGGCGCCGGTGGCGAAGGCGTTGGGCTCGCCGTCGTAGATCGCGACCTCGGGCATGCCGATGCCGGCCTTCTGCGCGAAGCGCGCCACCGTGCCGACGATCCAGCGGTGCATCGGATCGTTCGAGTCGTTGATGACCTGCGCGCCGGTGCTCCACTTCGCCATCGGCTTGCTCATCAGCAGCGAGACGATCGCGCCGGAAAAGCCCATGAACAGCGAGAACACCAGCAGCATGCCGATGTTCAGCCCCTGCGCGTCGAGATAGCGGTTGATGCCCAGCACGCTCGAGGCGATGCCGAGCACCAGCATCACGGCCAGGTTGGTGAGCAGGAACAGGACGATGCGTTTCACTCGGGACTCCTCGGGGTCTGGAACATCATCTGCGGCCGTGCCCTCGCGCTGTCAAGGGGCGGGTGGATGCCTTTCAGGCGACGCTCAGTCCACCAGGCGCCAGTTCAGCGTCTCGCCGCCGCCCATCGGCTTGAGCTCGGCATCGCCGTAGGGCAGGGTCTCGGGCAGCTGCCAGGGCTCGCGCTTCAGGGTGATCGTGCCGGTGTTGACCGGCAGGCCGTAGAAGGCCGGGCCGTGCAGGCTGGCGAAGCCCTCCAGGCGGTCGAGCGCGCCGGCGCGCTCGAAGGCCTCGGCATAGAGCTCGATGGCCGACAGCGCGGTGTAGCAGCCGGCGCAGGCCGCGGCGTGCTCCTTCAGGTGCGCGGCGTGCGGCGCGCTGTCGGTGCCCAGGAAGAACTTCGGGCTGCCCGAGGTGGCCGAGGCCACCAGCGCGCGGCGGTGCTCCTCGCGCTTGAGCACCGGCAGGCAGTAGTAGTGCGGGCGCAGGCCGCCGGTGAAGATCGCGTTGCGGTTGTAGAGCAGATGGTGCGCGGTGAGGGTGGCGGCCATGTTCGGGCCGGCCTCGGCGACGTACTGCGCCGCCTCGCGGGTGGTGATGTGCTCGAAGACGATCTTCAGCTCGGGGAAGGCGTCGCGCAGCGGCTCCATCACCTGCTCGATGAAGCGCGCCTCGCGGTCGAAGACATCGACGGACGGATCGGTCACCTCGCCGTGCACCAGCAGCAGCAGGCCCTCGCGCTGCATCATCTCCAGCGTCGCGTGGGTCTTGCGGATGTCAGTGACGCCCGCGTCGCTGTTGGTGGTGGCGCCGGCCGGATAGAGCTTGAGCGCGACGACGCCGGCCTCGCGGGCGCGGCGGATCTCGTCGGGCGGCGTGTTGTCGGTCAGGTAGAGCGTCATCAGCGGCTCGAAGTCGACCCCGGCGGGCACGCAGGCGCGAATGCGGTCGCGGTAGGCCACGGCCTGCGCCGCGGTGGTCACCGGCGGCCTCAGGTTGGGCATGATGATCGCGCGGCCGAACTGGCGCGCGGTGTGCGGCACGACCGCAGCCATCGCGGCGCCGTCGCGCACATGCAGGTGCCAGTCGTCAGGGCGGGTGAGCGTCAGCGACGCGGCGGCGGTCGGGGGGAGGGCGGTCGTGTTCATCACCCCGGATTCTCGCCCAAGGCCGGCGCGCGCGTGCTCGACGGGAGTCGGGATTGAAGGGCTATCGCCGGGCGCTGTTCCGGGCGTTGTCAGCTGTTGGGCGAGGCCTGGCGGCGCTGCAGATCCAGCTTCAGGAAGTCCCACAGCGCCTGCGCGGCGGGCTTGTTGTGGCGCGACACCTCCGGGCGCTCGCGGTAGAGCCACACCTCGATGGTGACCTCGAAGGCCTGCTGTGCCTGGCGCGGCCCGGCGGGCACCAGGCGGCGCACGCTGACTTCCTTGCGCACCGAGCTGGCCGGCAGGAAGGCCAGACCGTGGCCTTCCAGCGCCATCGCCTTCAGGCCCTCGGCCATGTCGGTCTCGTAGATCGGCTCGAGGTAGAGCGCATCGCTGGACTGCTTCAGCAGCAGGTCGACCATGCGGCCCAGGTAGGCGCCGGAGGCATAGCCGAGATAGGGCACGCGGTCGTTCTGGCGGCCGGGCAGCCGGAACAGCGGCTCGCCGTCACTGCCGGCGCGGGCGTAGGGCGCCAGCGTCTCGGTGCCCAGGCTCAGGTGCTCGTAGCGCTGCGGGTTGAGCTGCAGCGGCTGCGAGGCATGGTGATAGGCCAGCAGCAGGTCGCAGGATCCTTCGGTGAGCTGCATGACCGCGTCATGCACGTTCATGCCGACCAGCCGGCTCTTGAACGCGCCGAAGCGCTGGCGCAGTTCCATCACCCAATGCGGGAAGAAGGTGAAGGCCAGCGAGTGCGGCACCGCGAACTCGATCATGTCCTGGCTCGAGGTCTGGTGGCCGCGCATCAGGTTGCGCGCGGCCTGCAGGCTGCCCAGGATCTCCAGCGCCTGCGGCAGCAGCGTCTGGCCGGCCGAGGTCAGGCGGGTCGGATAGGACGAGCGGTCGACCAGGTCGATGCCCGCCCAGGCCTCCAGCGCCTGGATCCGGCGCGAGAACGCCGGCTGGGTCACATGCCGCAGCTGGGCCGAGCGCGAGAAGCTGCGCGTCTCGGCCAGGCTGACGAAGTCTTCAAGCCATTTGGTCTCCACCGCGGCAGTGTAGCGGGGTGTCTCGCTGGACTGCTGCGTGCCCTGCGCAGGCAAGGTCTTGCGGGGACAGCCGCCCGCAGCTCAGTCGCTGCCTTTGCCCTGCTGCTGCAGTCGCCACATCCGGGCGTAGACGCCGTCCTGCGCCAGCAGCTCGGCGTGCGTGCCTTGCTCGGCGATGCGGCCGTGCTGCAGCACGACGATGCGGTGCGCGTCCACCACCGTGCTCAGGCGGTGCGCGATCACCAGCGCGGTCTTGCCGCGTGCGGCGCTGGCCAGCTCGGCCTGGATCGCGCGCTCGTTGGCCGAGTCCAGCGCCGAGGTCGCCTCGTCGAAGATCAGGATCGGCGGGTTCTTCAGCAGCGTGCGCGCAATCGCCACGCGCTGCTTCTCGCCGCCGGAGAGCTTCAGGCCGCGCTCGCCCACCGCCGTCCCGTAGCCCTTGGGCTGCGCGGCGATGAAGTCGTGGATGTGCGCGGCGCGGGCGGCGGCCTCGACCTCGGCCGGGCTGGCGCCGGGGCGGCCGTAGGCGATGTTGTAGCCGATGGTGTCGTTGAACAGCACCGTGTCCTGCGGCACGATGCCGATGGCGCGGCGCAGGCTGTCCTGCGTGACCTCGCGGATGTCCTGGCCGTCGATGGTGATGCGGCCCTGCGGCAGGTCGTAGAAGCGGTAGAGCAGGCGCGCCAGCGTGCTCTTGCCCGAGCCTGACGGGCCCACGACCGCCACCGTCTTGCCGCCGGGAATCTCCAGGCAGACGCCATGCAGGATCGGCCGCTCCGGGTGATAGGCGAAGCCGACCTGCTCGAAGCGCACCGTGCCCTGCGTGACGGCCAGCGCTGGCGCCCCCGGCCGGTCGGCGACCTCGCGCTCGCGCTCGAGCAGGCCGAACATCCGGCCCAGGTCGGTCAGGCTCTGCTTGATCTCGCGGTAGAGCACGCCCAGGAAGTTCAGCGGGATGTAGAGCTGGATCAGCAGCGCGTTGACCATCACCAGGTCGCCCAGCGTCAGCTCCTTGGCCACCACGCCGCCGGTGGCGCGCCACAGCATCGCCACCAGGCTGGCGGCGATGACCAGCTGCTGGCCGGCGTTGAGCAGCGACAGCGTGCCCTGCGACTTGATCTGCGCGCGGCGGTAGGCGTCCAGGCCCTCGTCGTAGCGGCGCGCCTCGAAGGCCTCGTTGTTGAAGTACTTGACCGTCTCGTAGTTCAGCAGCGCATCGACCGCGCGGGCATTGGCCTTCGAGTCGAGCTCGTTCATCTCGCGGCGAAAGCGTGTGCGCCACTCGGTCACGCCGATGGTGAAGGCGCCGTACACCAGCAGCGCCGACAGCGTGATCCAGACGAAGCCCAGGTCGAAGCGCGTGCCCAGCAGCGTCAGCACCAGGCCGAGCTCGACCAGCGTCGGCACGATGGTGTAGAGCGAGTAGCTCACCAGCGACTGCAGCGCGCGGGTGCCGCGCTCGATGTCGCGGCTCATGCCGCCGGTCTGGCGATCGAGGTGGAAGCGCAGGCTCAGCGCGTGCAGGTGCTCGAAGGCCTCCAGCGCGATGCGCCGCGCCGCGCCGTGGGTCGCCTTGGCGAAGACCAGCTCGCGCAGCTCGGTGAAGACGGTGGTCGAGAAGCGCAGGCCCGCGTAGCCCAGCAGCAGGCCCAGCGGCACGACCACCAGCGCGCGCGGGTCGCCCGCCGGCAGCGCGAGCTGGTCCACCAGTTCCTTCAGCAGCAGCGGCACGCCGACATTGGCCGCTTTCGCCGCGACCAGGAAGATCAGCGCCAGCGCCATGCGCGCGCGGTAGTCCCACAGATAGGGCACCAGCCGGCGCAGCGTGGTCCAGTCGCTGCGGGGCGGGGCGGAGGAGGCGGAGGACTCTGCGGGGGAGGGGTCGAGGGTGCCGCGGCGCATCGGGGTTCGATCCGGGACAATACCGGCGAGGTGAAATGAATGAGTGTGACTGAAACGAGGACTTCCTGCCCTGACGCCGCCGGCCCGGCCGGTGCGGGCGAGCCGCCTGGCCTGGGGGGCGCCCCCGGCTCGCATCAGCGCGAGCTGGTGCTGCGGGTGATGCCGATGCCGTCGGACGCCAACGGCAACGGCGACATCTTCGGCGGCTGGATCATGGCGCAGGTCGACATCGCCGGCGCGGTGCTGCCGGCGCGCATCGCGCGCGGGCGCATCACCACGGTGGCGGTCAACCAGTTCGTCTTCAAGAACGCCGTCTCGGTGGCCGACCTGCTGAGCTTCTACGCCACCGTGACCCGCATCGGCACCACGTCGGTGACGGTCCAGGTCGAGGTCTACGCCGAGCGCAATCCGGCCGAGCCCCGGGTGGTCAAGGTGACCGAGGCGAGTCTGACCTATGTCGCGATCGACCGCGAGGGCCGGCCCAGGCCGCTGCCCGTGGCGGTGCCTGCGCCTCCCGCAGCCCCGGCCAGCGGCGGCTGAGCGCCCGGCAGCACCGGGCTCGAGGGCCAGTCCGCGACGATCTGCGTCGCCAGCGCCTCGGCCCAGACGCGGTACAGCGCCGGGCCGGGATGGAAGCCATCGGCGGCCATCAGGGCCTGCGGCGACTCCCGCCGCACCGCGACCGGCATCTCGACATGCAGCCGCGCGCCCGAATCGGCCGCCCAGCGCTGCAGCGCCCGGTCCAGCCGCTGCGACGAGGCGCCCAGCACGCGGCGCAGCGGCTGGGGCAGGGCGGGAAAGCGCGCCATCGGCGGCACGGCCGACACCACGCTGAGCTGCACGCCGGCGAGATCGCGCGCGCAGGCCTCGAGCGCGCTCATCTGGCGCATCCAGCGCGCGGGCGAGGTGCCGGCGATCGTGTCGTTGACGCCCAGTGCGGTCACCATCACGTCGGCCGGCGGCAGCCGCCCCTGCGCGGCCAGCGCGCGCAGCGCTGCGGTGGCTTCGGGCGTGGTCCAGCCGGTCTGGGCGACCAGCTGCCAGGCCACCGGCGCCTGCAGCCGGCGCGCCAGGGTCCGGGCGAGCTGACCGGCCAGCGCCTCGTCCTGGGTGGCCGCGCCCACGCCGGCCCCGGAGGAATCGCCGACGATCAGCAGCCGTAGCCGGGGCACCGCATGGCCGGCATGGTCCGAGCCGATCAGCCCCAGTCGCGCCCCGCTGGCTTCCGGCAGCTTCGGCACCTGGCGCCGCACCTGCCGCCCCTGCCAGAGCAGCAGCGGCGCGAGCAGGATCCGGGCGAGTGCCAGCATCGGCATCGGGGCGGCGGGCCTCAGGCGAAGCGGGAGAAGTCCGGCTGGCGCTTCTGGAAGAAGGCCTGGAAGGCCTCCTGCGCCTCGGGGCTGCGCAGCCGGGTGGCGAACAGCTCGGCCTCGGTGGCGATGACCGCGCGCAGCTGCTCGCGCTGCGGCGCGCGCATCAGGCGCTTGCTCTCGCGCACCGCGCCCGGCGGCAGCTGGTTGAAGCGCTCGGCCACGCGCCGGGCCTGGTTGACCACCTCGCTGGCGGGCAGCACCGCGTTGGCCAGACCCAGCTCGGCGGCTTCCGAGCCGGTGAAGGGGTCACCGAGCAGCAGCTTCTCGGCCGCGCGCATCGGGCCCAGGCGCTGCGGCACCAGCAGGCTGGCGCCGAACTCCGGCACCAGGCCCAGGCCGACGAAGGGCATCGCCAGCCGGGCCTCGTCGCTGACGTAGACGAAGTCGCAGTGCAGCAGCATCGTCATGCCGATGCCGATGGCCGCGCCGGTGACGGCCGCCACCACCGGCTTGTCGCAGTCGAGCAGCGCCTCCATGAAGCGGAAGACCGGCGAGTCCATGCCCTGCGGCGGGCGCTGCATGAAGTCCTCGAGGTCGTTGCCGGAGGTGAAGATGCCGGGCTGGCCGCAGATCAGCACCGCACGCACCGACGGCTCGGCCTGCGCGGCGCGCAGCGCCTCGGCCATCGCCTCGTACATCGCCAGCGTCAGCGCGTTCTTCTTCTCGGGGCGTGCAATCTCGATCGTGGCCACGCCGTTCAGCGTCGCGGTGCGAATGGTGGGGATGCTCATCGAAGTCTCCTGGGCAATCGGGAATCTTAAGCTCCCGGGCTGGAAAAGACGCGGCCGCCGCATCCGATCCCTCGGAGGCGGCGGCCAGCACGGGCCGGCCACAGCCGGCGAAAGGATCAGACGCGCTCGAACAGGCCGGCCGCGCCCTGGCCGGTGCCGACGCACATCGTCAGCATGCCGTACTTCATCTGGCGACGACGCAGCGCATGCACCACGGTGGCGGCGCGGATCGCGCCGGTGGCGCCGAGCGGGTGGCCCAGCGCGATGGCGCCGCCCATCGGATTGACCTTGGCCGGATCGAGCCCGACGGTGTCGATCACCGCCAGCGCCTGCGCCGCGAAGGCCTCGTTCAGCTCGATCCAGTCGATGTCCGAGAGCTGCAGCCCGGCCGACTTCAGCGCCGCCGGAATCGCCGCGATGGGGCCGATGCCCATGATTTCGGGCGGCACGCCGCGGCTGGCGAAGCTGACGAAGCGCGCCAGCGGCGTCAGGCCATGCTCGCGCACCGCACGCTCGCTGGCCAGGATCAGGGCGCCGGCGCCGTCGCTGGTCTGCGAGCTGTTGCCGGCCGTCACGCTGCCCTTGGCGGCGAAGACGGGCCTGAGCTTGCCCAGGCCTTCGAGCGAGGTGTCGGGCCGCGCGCCCTCGTCGCGGCTGACCGTGCGGGTGCTGATGTGCAGCTCGCCGCTGACCAGATCGGGCGTGCGCTCGGTGACCTCGACCGGCGTGGTCTCGGCGTCGAACTCGCCGGCCGCCTGGGCCGCCAGCGCCTTCTGGTGCGAGGCCAGCGCGAAGGCGTCCTGGCGCTCGCGGCTGACCTTCCACTGCTGCGCGACCTTCTCGGCGGTCAGGCCCATGCCGTAGGCGATGCCGACGTTCTCGTCACGCTCGAAGATCGAGGGGTTGAAGCTCGGGCTGAAGCCGCTCATCGGCACCAGGCTCATGCTCTCGGCGCCGCCGGCGATCATCACGTCGGCCTCGCCGACGCGGATGCGGTCGGCAGCCATCTGGATGGCCGACAGGCCCGAGGCGCAGAAGCGGTTGACGGTGATGCCGCCGACCGTGTTCGGCAGCCCGGCCAGCAGCGCGCCGATGCGCGCCATGTTCAGCCCTTGCGCGCCCTCGGGCATCGCGCAGCCGATGATGGCGTCCTCGATCGCGGCCGGATCGAGCGTCGGCACCTGGGCCAGCGCGCCGCGCAGCGCCGCGACCAGCAGGTCGTCGGGGCGGGTGTGGCGGAAGAAGCCGCGGTGCGACTTGCCGATCGGCGTGCGGGTGGCGGCGACGATGTAGGCGTCCTGCAGTTGCTTGCTCATGTGGGGTTCTCCGTGTCGCCGCGTCAGTTGCGCACCGGCTTGCCGGTCTGCAGCATGCCCATGATGCGTTCCTGGGTCTTGGGGTGTTCGAGCAGCGCGCAGAAGCGCTGGCGCTCCAGCGCCATCAGGTATTCCTCGGTCACGACCGTGCCGGCGTCGACCTCGCCGCCGCAGACCACCTCGGCGATCAGGCCGGCGATGTGGAAGTCATGCGCGCTGATGAAGCCGCCGTCGCGCATGCCCACCAGGCTGGCGCGGATGGTGGCGATGGCGCTGCGCCCGGCCACCGGGATCAGCGACTTCTGCGGCGGGCGGTAGCCGGCGTCGGCCAGCGCCTTCGCCTGGCCGAGCGCGACGTGCAGCAGCTCGTCCTTGTGCGCGACGATCACGTCGGCGTCCTGCAGGTAGCCGAGCTGGCGCGATTCCAGCGCGCTGGTGCCGACGGTGGCCATCGCCGCCGCCTGGAAGCCGTCCTTCAGGAAGGGCAGCAGGTCGGTGCCCGGCGCGGCTGCGGCCTTCTCGGCGGCGCGGCGCGCGATGGAGGTCAGCCCGCCGCCGCCCGGAATCAGCCCGACGCCGACCTCGACCAGCCCGACATAGCTCTCCATCGCCGCGACCCGGCGCGCGCAGTGCACGGCCAGCTCACAGCCGCCGCCCAGCGCCAGCCCGCGCATCGCCGCCACCACCGGCACGCCGGCGTAGCGGATGCGCAGCATCAGGTCCTGCAGCTTCTTCTCCTCGGGCGCGATGCCCTTGGCGCCGGCCTTCATGAAGACCGGCATCAGGGCTTCGAGGTTGGCGCCGGCCGAGAACACGTCGTCCGGCGACCAGATCACCAGGCCCTGATAGCTCGCCTCGGCCAGCTCCACCGCTTTGAGCAGGCCGGCGGTGACGGTCGGGCTGATCAGGTGCAGCTTGCAGTCGATGCTGGCGATCAGCACCTCGCCGTCGAGCGTCCAGACGCGCACCTCCTCGTTGCGGAAGACCTCGGTGCCGCTCTTGAGCGCCGGCACGGCGTTCTCGCCGACGACGGTCTCGGGGAAATGCTGGCGCTGGTAGACCGGAAGCGCCGGGCGAGGCAGGTACGTGCCCTGCGCCGCCGACCACGAGCCCTCGGGCGTGTGCACGCCGGTGCGGCCGTCGAAGACCCAGTCGGGCAGCGGCGCGCTCGACAGCGTCTTGCCGGCGTCGATGTCCGCCTTCACCCAGCCGGCGACCTGCTGCCAGCCGGCGGCCTGCCACAGCTCGAACGGGCCCTGCTGCATGCCGAAGCCCCAGCGCATCGCCAGATCGACCTCGCGCGCCGAGTCGGCGATCGCGCCCAGGTGCACCGCCGCATAGTGGAAGGCGTTGCGCAGGATCGCCCACAGGAACTGCGCCTGCGGATTGCTCGACTCGCGCAGCAGCTTGAGCCGCTCGGCCGGGGCTTTCTTGAGGATGCGGTCGATGATCGGCTCGGCCTTGGCGCCCGACGCGACGTAGTCGCCCTTGGCGGGATCCAGGCGCTGGATGTCCCGGCCGACCTTCTTGTAGAAGCCCGCGCCGGCCTTCTGGCCCAGCGCGCCCTGCGCGATCAGCGTGGCCAGCACGGCGGGCGTGGCGTAGCTCGGGTGGAAGGGGTCGTTGCCGCGGTCCGGGCCGAGCTGGTCCTGCATCGTGCGGATGACGTGGGCCATCGTGTCGAGACCCACCACGTCCGCGGTGCGGAAGGTGCCCGAGCTGGCGCGGCCGAGCTTCTTGCCGGTCAGGTCGTCGACGAGGTCGTAGGGCAGGGCGTAACGCTCGGCCTCGATCATGGTCGAGAGCATGCCGGCGATGCCGACGCGGTTGGCGATGAAGTTCGGCGTGTCCTTGGCGCGCACCACGCCCTTGCCGAGCGTGGTGGTGGCGAAGGTCTCGAGCTGGTCGAGATACGGCGCTGCGGTGGTCGGCGTCGGGATCAGCTCGACCAGCTGCATGTAGCGCGGCGGGTTGAAGAAGTGGATGCCGCAGAAGCGCGGCTTCAGGCTCTCGGGCAGCGGCTCCGACAGCGCGGTGATCGACAGGCCCGAGGTGTTCGACGCCAGGATCGCGTGCGGCGCGATGTGCGGCGCGATCTTCGCGTAGAGCGCGTGCTTCCAGTCCAGGCGCTCGGCGATGGCCTCGATCACCAGGTCGCACTCGGCCAGCAGCGCCAGATCGTCCTCGTAGTTGGCGGCGCGGATGCGCGCGGCCTCGGCGGCCAGCCCCAGCGGCGCGGGCTTGAGCTTCTTCAGGTTCTCGATCGCCTTCAGCGCGATGGCGCTCTTCGGGCCGGGCTGGCCTGCCGGTGCGGGCAGGTCGAACAGCACGACCGGCACGCTCACGTTGACCAGATGGGCGGCGATCTGCGCGCCCATCACGCCGGCGCCGAGCACGGCGACCTGGCGGACATTGAATCGACTCATGAGTGCTTCCTTGTCTCCGGGGAAATGTCGTCGCGGGGCCCGGCGTCAGTCGACGCGGACCCAGGTCTGCGTGCGGCCCAGCAGCGGCGCGCCGATGTAGCCGCGCACCTCCAGCCGCCGGCCGCCGTCGACCGGCTTCATGCGGACCTTGTAGGTCTTGCCGTTGTTCGGGTCGAGGATCTCGCCGCCGTCCCACAGCGTCGGGTCGGAGGCGCTGGCCTTGACGCCGCGCACGATGCTCAGGCCGACGACCGGCTGGTCCTTGCGCTCGTCGCTGCATTTCTCGCAGCGGGCGTCCTGCTTGGCCGGGTCGAAGACCTTCTCGACCTTGGCCGAAAAGACGCCGCCGGCCTCGGTGATGCGCACCAGCGACTTCTCGGTCTTGCCGTCGTCGTCGATGGTCTTCCACAGGCCGGCGGGCGTGGCCTGGGCCAGCGCGCCCGCCGGCAGGGCGAGCGCGGCGCCGGCCAGCGCCAGCGCGATCAGGGAGCGTTGCATCGCGCGGCCTCCGCTCAGAACAGGGATTCGTCCATCGCCATCAGCGAGGCCGGGCCGGAGCGCGCGGTGCGGATCAGGCTGGCCGTCTCCGGCAGCAGCTTGGCGAAGTAGAAGCGCGCGGTGTGCAGCTTGGCGCGGTAGAACGGATCGACCGCGTCGCCGTCGGCCTGGATGCGGTCGAGCGCCACCTGCGCCATGCGCGCCCAGAAGTAGGCGAAGACCAGATGGCCGACCACGCGCAGATAGTCCACCGCCGCCGCGCCCACCTCGTCGGCGTTGCCGAAGGCCTTCATGCCCAGCTCGGTCGTCAGCTTGGTGACCTTGTCGCCCAGGTCGGCCAGCGGGTTGATGAACTCCTGCATGTCCTCGCGCACGCCGGCGTCCTCGGCGAACTCGGCGATCCTGCGGCCGAAGGCCTTGAGCTTCTTGCCGTTGTCGGCCAGCACCTTGCGCCCGAGCAGATCGAGCGACTGGATGGTGTTGGTGCCCTCGTAGATCATGTTGATGCGCGCGTCGCGCACGTACTGCTCCATGCCCCATTCGCGCACGTAGCCGTGGCCGCCGAAGACCTGCATGCAGGCCGAGGTGGCGATCCAGCCGTTGTCGGTCAGGAAGGCCTTGACGATCGGGGTCAGCAGCGCGACCTCGTCGGCGGCCTCGCGGCGCACGTCCGCGTCCGGGTGGCTCAGCTCCTTGTCGAGCATCAGCGCGGTGTGCACGCACAGCGCGCGGCCGGCCTCGGCGTAGGCGCGTGCGGTCAGCAGCATCTTGCGCACGTCGGGGTGCACGATGATCGGATCGGCCGGCTTGTCCTTCGCCTTCGGTCCGGTCAGCGCGCGCATCTGCAGCCGGTCCTTCGCGTAGTCGACCGCGTTCTGGTAGGCCACTTCGGTCAGGCCGAGCGACTGCATCCCGACGCCCAGGCGCGCGGCGTTCATCATCACGAACATCGCCTGCAGGCCCTTGTGGGGTTCGCCCACCAGCGTGCCGATCGCGTCCTCGAGCACCAGCTGCGCGGTGGCGTTGCTGTGGATGCCCATCTTGTGCTCAAGGCCGGCGCAGAAGATGCCGTTGCGCGCGCCCAGGCTGCCGTCGGCCGCGACATGGAACTTCGGCACGACGAACAGCGAGATGCCCTTGGAGCCGGCCGGTGCGTCCGGCAGACGCGCCAGCACCAGGTGCACGATGTTGGCGGCCATGTCGTGCTCGCCGGCGGAGATGAAGATCTTCGCGCCGTTGATCCTGTAGGTGCCGTCGGCCAGCGGCTCGGCCTTGGTGCGCAGCAGGCCCAGGTCGGTGCCGCAGTGCGGCTCGGTCAGGCACATCGTGCCGGTCCACTCGCCGCTGGTGAGCTTCGGCAGATAGGTGGCCTTCTGCTCGGGCGTGCCGTGCGCGTGCAGGGCTTCATAGGCGCCGTGCGACAGGCCCGGATACATCGTCCAGGCCTGGTTGGCGCTGTTGAGCATCTCGTAGAAGCACTGGTTGACCACATGCGGCAGGCCCTGGCCGCCGTAGGCGGGGTCGCAGCTCAGCGAGGGCCAGCCGCCCTCGACATACTTCGCGTAGGCCTCGGGGTAGCCAGCGGGCGTGCGCACCTCGCGGGTGGTCTTGTCGTGGGTGCAGCCTTCCTCGTCGCCGCTGCGGTTGAGCGGGAAGACCACCTGCGCGGCGAACTTGCCGCCTTCCTCGAGCACCGCGTTGACGGTGTCGACATCGACCTCGGCATGGGCCGGGATCTCCTTGAAGGTCTCGGTGACCTGGACCAGCTCATGCAGGACGAACTGCATGTCACGCAGCGGAGGGACGTAGCGGGGCATCTGTGTCTCCTTCAGATCGAGAACAGTCGGAATCGGTCGACGGAACAGGGAGGGGCGCAGCCGGGATATCGGGAGGGGCTGCGCCGGGCTTCAGCCGCTCGGTGCGGCGCGGTAGCGATCGAGCACGTTCAGGAAACCCTGCTCGGCGCGCTGCACCGCGCCGGGCGTGCGCAGGAAGCGCGCGTCGTGGTGCAGCGCCAGCACCAGCCCGTGCAGCTCGAACAGCATCTGCCGGGCGTCGGTGTCGGCCTGCAGGTGGCCTTCCTCGCGCGCCATCGTGATCGAGCGCACCAGGCCGGTGTGCCAGGTGCGGACCATGTCGGCGAGCGCATCGCGCACCGGGCCGGGGCGGTCGTCGAACTCGACCGCGCCGCTGATGTAGATGCAGCCGGAGTCGATCTCGACGCTGACGCGCTTGAGCCAGCGCCGGTACATCGCCTCCAGCCGTGGCAGGCCGCGCGGCTCGCGCAGCGAGGGGTAGAAGACCTCTTCCTCGAAGCGGGCGTGGTACTCGCGGATCACCGAGATCTGCAGCTCCTCGCGGGAGCCGAAATGCGCGAACACGCCCGACTTGCTCATGCCGGTCGTCTCGGCCAGCAGGCCGATCGACAGGCCCTCGAGCCCCTTCTGCGATGCCAGGTTCAGGGCGGCATCGAGAATGGACGCGCGGGTCTGCTGGCCCTTGTGGGCCGCGCGGGAGCCGCTGCGGGTCGGCCGAGGTTCGAGAGGATGAGGGGTCACGGTGGCTGTAAAACGAACGATCGTTCTATTCTGATCGAAGTCCCGTCCAGGGCAAGTCGGGTGCGCCCTGAAAGTCCTAGAGTTGAAACTCTAGTCGGTGGCAGGCGGTCGCGCGTCACGTCCGGGCACGCCGCGACCTGCACGCCTGGCAGGATCTGACTCGTCAAGGGCCCGAGATTGAAGCCGGAGGCCGCTCTGGTCTAAGCTTGCTTCACGCAAGGACCTTGCCATGGATGTGCTGCAGCTCGATGTCTCGGGGCGCCCTCAGGCCTGGATTTCGCCGAAGGACGCCGTGACGCTCTATGTCGCCGGCGAAGTCGCCTGGACGATCGGTGAACCCTGCCTGGTGATGCGCGGAGGCATCCAGCGCGCCAGCGGCCTGCAGTCGCGTGTCGAGCTGCATTCGATCATCGCGGTGCGCGGCGCGGTGCCCAGCCGGGCCTGGCGCGAGGTGCCGGCGATCGCCAACCCGAAGCTGTTCGCCCGCGACCGCCACACCTGCGCCTACTGCGGCCAGCGCTTCCTGCGCGAGCCCCGCGAGCACCTGACCCGCGAGCACATCGTTCCGACCTCGCGCGGCGGCACCCACAGCTGGATGAACTGCATCACCGCCTGCCGCAGCTGCAACGGCCGCAAGGGCAACCGGCTGCTGCACGAGGCCGGCATGGAACTCCTTTACCTGCCCTACATTCCCAATCTGCACGAGGACATGATCCTCAAGGGGCGGCGCATCCTGGCGGACCAGATGGAATTCCTGCTGGCGAGCGTGCCGCGACACAGCCGGCTGCACGGCTGAGCACCGAGATTCCCGGGATCCGCATCATGAAAACCGCTTTCCTCGCGGCGGCCGTCGCCGCTTCCCTGCTGCTGGGCGCCTGCAGCACCACCAGCCCGGACGTGATCCGGCCCGGCGACGCGCAGCGGCTGTCGACGGTGCAGGACGCGGTGGTGCTCAATGTGCGGCCGGTGGTCGTCGAGGGCCAGCAGAGCGGCGTCGGCGGCGTTTCCGGCGCGGTGATCGGCGGCATTGCCGGCGGCTCGGTGGGCGGTCGGCGCGAGGCGGCGGCAGTCGGCGTGCTCGGCGCAGTGGCCGGTGCGGTGATCGGCAACACCGTCGAGCGCTTCGGCACCCGCGAGGAGGCGGTCGAGATCCTGCTGCAGCTGCCCAGCGGCGAGCGCCGGGCGCTGGTGCAGGCCAAGGCGCAGGAGAGCTTCGCGCCGGGCGAGGCGGTGGTGCTGGTCACCACCGGCGGCCGCACCCGGGTGATGAAGGCGCCGACCGCCGCGACCGCCGCCCAGCCGGCGCGCTGAGCCGGCGGCGCGCCTTCGGGCAGCTCAGGCGGTTCAGGCCGCGTCGAGCGCCTGCGCCAGGTCGGCGATCAGGTCGTCGATGTGCTCGATGCCGACCGACAGGCGCAGCATGTCCTCGCTGACGCCGGCCTTCTTCAGCTCGGCCGCGTCGAGCTGGCGGTGCGTCGTCGAGGCCGGGTGGGTGGCCAGCGACTTGGCGTCGCCGATGTTGACCAGCCGGGTGAAGAGCTGGAAGGCGTCGAGCACGCGCGCGCCCGCCTCGCGGCCGCCTTCCTTCAGCCCGAAGCTGAGAATGCCCGAGGCGCGCCCGCCCATCTGCGACTGCACCAGCGCGTGGTCGGGGTGCTCGGGCAGGCCGGCGTAGTTGACCCAGGCCACCTTCGGGTGATCGTCGAGGAAGCGTGCCACCGCCAGCGCGTTGTCGCAGATGCGGTCCATGCGCAGCGCCAGCGTCTCGATGCCCTGCAGGATCAGGAAGGCGTTCATCGGCGAGATCGCCGCGCCGGTGTTGCGCAGCGGCACCACCCGGGCGCGGGCGATGTAGGCGGCCGCGCCCAGCGCCTCGGTGTAGACCACGCCGTGGTAGCTGACGTCGGGCTCGTTCAGGCGCCGGAAGCGCGCCTTGTGCTCGGCCCAGGGGAATTTGCCCGAGTCGACGATCGCGCCGGCGACGCTGTTGCCGTGGCCGCCCATGTACTTGGTCAGCGAGTGCACGACGATGTCGGCGCCATGCTCGATCGGGCGGCACAGCGCCGGCGAGGGCACGGTGTTGTCGACGATCAGCGGCACGCCGGCGGCGTGCGCCACGTCGGCCAGCGCGCGCAGGTCGGTGACGTTGCCCAGCGGATTGCCGACCGACTCGCAGAAGACCGCCTTGGTGCGCTCGTCGATCAGTGCGGCGAAGGAGGCCGGATCGCGCGGGTCGGCGAAGCGCACCGTGATGCCCATCTGCGGGAAGGTGTGCGCGAACAGGTTGTAGGTGCCGCCGTACAGCGTGCTGGCCGAGACGATGTTGTCGCCGGCCTCGGCGATCGTCTGGATCGCGTAGGTGATCGCCGCCATGCCGGAGGCCAGCGCCAGCGCGCCGATGCCGCCCTCGAGCGCGGCCACCCGCGCCTCGAGGATCGACTGGGTCGGATTCATGATCCGGGTGTAGATGTTGCCCTGCACCTTCAGGTCGAACAGGTCGGCGCCGTGCTGGGCGCTGTCGAAGGCATAGGCGACGGTCTGGTAGACCGGCACCGCCACCGCCTTGGTGGTCGGGTCGGGCTGGTAGCCGGCGTGAACGGCCAGGGTCTCGAGCTTCATCGGCTTCATCGGCGAGTCTCCTCGTGTCGTGGGTGGACCGGCCCGCCCGGACCGGCGAGCCTGAGCCGATTCTGCGCGTTGGCCTTTTCAGTGACCTTGCTCGGCGTGAAGCTTCTCGTGGATGCGCCGGTTGGTGCGCCAGACGCCCCACAGCACCGCCGGAATCAGCGCACCGGCGACCAGCTCCGGGCTGATCGGGGCGCCGGCGACCTTGACCGCCTTGGCGCCGTAGTAGATCAGGCTCATCACGTAGTACGAGATCGCCGCGATCGACAGACCCTCCACCGTCATCTGCATGCGCAGCTGCAGGTCTTGGCCGCGGGTGAGCTGCGCCAGCAGCTGCTGGTTCTGCGATTCGGTGGCGATGTCGACGCGGGTGCGCAGCAGCGCGCTGGTGCGCTCGATGCGCTGCGACAGGCCGCTCAGGCGCTGCGCGGTGGCCGCCACCGTCTGGATCGCCGGCGACAGGCGTCGCTGCATGAACTCGCTGATGGTCTGCGTGCCCGAGATCGGCTTCTCGCGCAGCTCCTGGATGCGCTGGCTGACGATGGCGTCATAGGCCTGGGTCGCGGCGAATCGGTACTGGTTCTCGGCGGTGGCGCGCTCGACCCGCGCGGCCAGCGCCACCAGCGTGTCGAGCAGCTCCTGGTCGGTGGCGGCCTTGTTCTCGAGCCGCGCGGTGATCTCGGCCAGACGCGACTCGGCCTCGGCCAGCATCGGCGACAGCGCCTTGGCCGCGGGCAGCCCGCGCAGCGCCATCATCCGGTAGGTCTCCAGCTCGAGCAGGCGCTGCGAGATGCGGCCCGCGCGCGTCTCGGTGGTGCGCTCCGGCGCGATCACCAGCATGTGCTCGAAGCCGTCGTCGCGCAGCCGGAACGAGGTGACCGCGATCGAGTGGCCGTAGGTGCCCATGATCGAGGCCACCACGCTGCGCCCGCCCAGCCAGCGCTGGCCACGCTTGGCCGCCTCCGGCGCGTTGGCGATGTCGCCGATGACCATCGCCAGCTTGATCGCGGTGATGGTCTTGCCAGGAATGGCCGCCAGCCAGGCCGGGTCGATCGCCAGCGCGTCCAGCGGCGGATTCTCGGCCTCCAGGCCGGCGCCCTCGGGCAGCGACTGCACGATCGAGTAGCGGGTGTACTCGCTGTGGCGCTCCCACTTCAGCGTGCACGGGCCCAGGCGCAGGCGCACGAAATGGTCGTGCAGCACCTCCGGCGGCAGATCCTGCTGGCCCGGCAGCAGGCGCAGGTGCGCCAGCTCCTGCTCGCGGCTGATGCCCTCGTTGAGCACCGCGACATAGACGACCAGCGCGGGCAGGCGGATGCGCGCGGTCGGCCGGGCGTGGACCTCGTTGTGCAGCAGCGCGCGCTGCTGGTCGTCGGGCGGCAGCGCGCTGCGCGTGGGGGAAGGCGAGGGCGGAAGAGCGTCGGTCATCGCGGGATCGGAGGGGCGAAGTCGGCAGAAGTGGACGGTCGGGCGCGTACTGCCCCTCGAGCGTAACGGCTTTCCGTGGGGTTTCTCGGGCCTCCCCCTCTTGAAAGCCGCGATCGCGTTCCTATAATCAGTTCCGTTAGCACTCGCTGGTGGTGAGTGCTAGTGATCGCGAGGGGCAGCGTCCTGCCCTGTTGCATCCCACCTTTTCTGTCCGATCCAAGCTCTGTTTCTAGGAGTCGCCATGAATCTTCGTCCCCTGCACGACCGCGTGATCGTCAAGCGTCTGGAAAACGAGACCAAGACCGCCCTGGGCATCATCATCCCGGACAACGCGGCCGAGAAGCCGGACCAGGGTGAAGTGCTGGCCGTCGGCCCGGGCAAGCGCAACGACAAGGGTGACTTCGTCGCGCTGAACGTCCAGGTTGGCGACCGCGTGCTGTTCGGCAAGTACAGCGGCCAGACCGTCAAGGTCGACGGCAACGAGCTGCTGGTGATGCGCGAAGAAGACCTCTTCGCCGTGGTCGAGAAGTAAGCCGCCGTCCGGCGCCTTCTCCCGCACACCTCCCCCATTCCCAGATTTCAAGTATTCGGAGCTAGAACATGGCTGCAAAAGACGTCATTTTTGGTGCAGACGCCCGTCACCGCATGGTCGAAGGCGTGAACATCCTGGCCAACGCGGTCAAGGTCACCCTGGGCCCCAAGGGTCGCAACGTGGTGCTGGAGCGCTCGTTCGGCGCCCCGACCGTGACCAAGGACGGTGTCTCGGTCGCCAAGGAAATCGAGCTGAAGGACAAGCTGCAGAACATGGGCGCCCAGATGGTCAAGGAAGTCGCTTCCAAGACCTCGGACAACGCCGGTGACGGCACCACCACCGCCACCGTGCTGGCCCAGGCCATCGTGCGCGAAGGCATGAAGTACGTGGCCGCCGGCATGAACCCGATGGACCTGAAGCGCGGCATCGACAAGGCGGTCACCGCGCTGGTCGTGCAGCTGAAGGCCGCCTCGAAGGCCACCACCACCTCGAAGGAAATCGCCCAGGTCGGCACGATCTCGGCCAACTCCGACGCGGACGTCGGCGGCATCATCGCCGAGGCGATGGACAAGGTCGGCAAGGAAGGCGTCATCACCGTCGAGGACGGCAAGAGCCTGAACAACGAGCTGGATGTCGTCGAAGGCATGCAGTTCGACCGCGGCTACCTGTCGCCGTACTTCATCAACAACCCGGAAAAGCAGGCCGCCCTGCTCGACAACCCGTTCGTGCTGCTGTACGACAAGAAGGTGTCGAACATCCGTGACCTGCTGCCGACGCTGGAGCAGGTCGCCAAGGCCGGCCGTCCGCTGCTGATCATCGCCGAAGACGTCGACGGCGAGGCGCTGGCCACCCTGGTGGTCAACACCATCCGCGGCATCCTGAAGGTCGTCGCCGTCAAGGCGCCGGGCTTCGGCGACCGCCGCAAGGCCATGCTGGAAGACATCGCCATCCTGACCGGCGGCAAGGTCATCGCCGAGGAAGTCGGCATGTCGCTGGAGAAGGTCACGCTGGCTGACCTGGGCCAGGCCAAGCGCGTCGAAGTGGGCAAGGAAAACACCACCATCATCGACGGCGCCGGCACCGCCGACATCATCGAGGCGCGCGTCAAGCAGATCCGCATCCAGATCGAGGAAGCCACCAGCGACTACGACCGCGAGAAGCTGCAAGAGCGCGTGGCCAAGCTGGCTGGCGGTGTCGCCGTCATCAAGGTCGGTGCGGCCACCGAAGTCGAGATGAAGGAGAAGAAGGCTCGCGTGGAAGACGCGCTGCACGCCACCCGCGCTGCGGTGGAAGAAGGCATCGTCGCCGGTGGTGGCGTCGCCCTGCTGCGTGCCCGTCAGGCCGCTGGCGAGATCAAGGGTGACAACGCCGACCAGGACGCCGGCATCAAGCTGGTCCTGAAGGCGATCGAAGCCCCGCTGCGCGAGATCGTCGCCAACGCCGGTGGCGAGCCGAGCGTGGTGGTCAACGCCATCCTGGCCGGTTCGGGCAACTACGGCTTCAACGCCGCCAACGACACCTATGGCGACATGATCGACATGGGCATCCTGGACCCGACCAAGGTCACCCGCACCGCGCTGCAGAACGCCGCGTCCGTCGCCTCGCTGATGCTGACCACCGAGTGCATGGTCGCCGAAGCCCCGAAGGACGACGCTCCGGCCGGTGGCATGCCGGGCGGCATGGGCGGCATGGGCGGCATGGGCATGGACATGTGATCCTGCCGAGCCTGACCTGAGCTCGACGACACGACGCTGCGGCGTCGAAAGGAAAGGGTGGCTGTCAAGCCACCCTTTTTTCATTTCTGCAAGCAATTGCGTGTGAAGTCAGGCACGCCGGGCCGATTCATCCCCCGCATCCGGGTGACAAATCTTGGCCGTCCGCGTGAGGATCTGACATTTCTTGTCGTCGCCGTCGACCTTGTCGGCCAAGAAATGTCACTTCCTGAGCCGCATCAGCGCCGCTCCGCCCGGGCTGTTGGGGCTTTGAGGGCTGGCACGAAGTCTGCACATTCCTTGCCGTCTACTCACCTGACGGAGGATCCTTCCATGAAGCGCGTGCAACAAGGTTTTACCCTTATCGAACTGATGATCGTCGTGGCGATCATCGGCATCCTGGCCGCGGTGGCGCTGCCGGCCTATCAGGACTACACGGTCCGTGCGAAGGTTTCGGAAGGCTTGGCGCTGGCGGCCGGTGCCAAGGCGACGGTGGCTGAAAATGCGGCCAACGGTGCGGCATTCGATTCCGGTTTCCAGCAGCCAGCTGCGACCAAGAATGTCGCCAGTGTTGCCATCAGCCCGACCAACGGTGAAATCACCATCACCTTTACCACTGCAATCGACAGTGGTGCCACGCTGGTGCTGTCTCCGCGTGATGGCGGCATTGCCGGCGATGCGCTGGTGAGCGGGACTGTGCCGAAGCAAGGTTCGATCACCTGGAATTGCCTGTCTGCTGGCTCGACTGGCTCTGGCAAGTCGGGTAACGCAGGCTCGATCAAGGGCAAGTACGTCCCGGCCGAATGCCGTAGCTGACACCCCCTTGTTTGAGGGGTAAAGATGCGCCTGCGGGCGCATCTTGCGTTTCTGACGCCCTAAAACGAATTTGTTCCTTGGTGAATGGTGGCGGACTCTCTACAACGGCAGCAGTTTTCCGCAGGAATGCCACGCCATGTGCCACACCGCCGCTGTCGTCCCGGGGGGGAGAGCAGTCAGGCCCTCGCCCGGATTCACGTTGATCGAGCTGATGATCGTTGTCGCGATCGTCGGCGTGCTGGCGGCCATCGCGCTGCCCGCCTACCAGGACTATGCGCTGCGCGCCCGCGTCTCCGAGGGGCTGCGCCTGAGCATGGAAGCCCGCGACATGGTGACCGAGTTCTACGGCACCAACTCGCGCTGGCCAGACAGTAACGAGGCTGTCGGCCTGGTGGAGCCTGAGAAGATCGCCGGCAACAGCGTCAGCTCGGTCACCGTGGGCAGCGCCGGCATCATCACCATCCGCTTCAATTCGCGCGTGCAGGACGGCAGCCTGCTGCTGCAGCCCGAGGCCGCCTCGGGCAGCATCCGCTGGTCCTGCCGCATTCCTTCCAGCGGCGGGCTGTCGCCGCGCCATGTGCCGGCGGAGTGCCGCGGCAGCTGAAGCCGCTGGCGCTTGTCCGGGGCGAGCGGCTCGGCTCGCTATGATCGGCGCGCATGACGCCGCCGCTTTCCGCTGACCGCAACGCCTTCCTGCCGCTGGCCCTGCTGGCCGTCGCGCTGCCTTTCCTGATTGCCGGCAGCGCGCCGCCGACCTCGACCTATTTCAACCAGGCGCTGGCCTTCGGTGGCTGCGGCCTGTGGCTGATGGTCTGGGCGCTGGGCACCCGACCCGGTACGGCCGGATCCTCCGCAGCGACCCGCTGGCTGCTTGGCGTGGGCGTGCTGCTGTTGCTGGCCACCGCGTTGTCCTCCGCGCCCTGGGGGCAGAGGCTGGCGCCGCTGGGCTGCCTGCTGCTGGGCGGCGCGCTGATGCATGCGGTGGCGCGCAGCTGCCGCGACGGACGGGGCAGCGACTGGACCTTGCCGCTGATGTGCGCGCTGCTGACGGCCGGGCTGCTCAGCGTGGTGATCGGCGCGGTGCAGGTCTTCGCGCCCGAGCTGGCCGACGGCCGCTGGGTCGCCTTCGCGACCACACCCGGGCGCGCCATCGGCAACATGCGCCAGCCCAACCAGCTCTCGACGCTGCTGCTGTGGGCGGCGGCTGCCGCGGTCTGGCTGTCGCTGCGCGAGCGTCGCTCGATCGTGCAGCTGGCGCTGGTGCTGGCCGCACTGGTCTTCGGCGTGGCGATGACCGCCTCGCGCACCGGCCTGGTCGGCGTGGTGCTGCTGGCGCTGTGGGGGCTGCTGGACCGCCGCCTGCCGGCACCGGTGCGCGGCCTGCTGCTGGCGATGGTGCCGTTCTATGCGCTGTGCTGGGTCGGGCTGGAGCAGTGGCTGGCCTCGCACGGCGTGATGTTCTATGGCGACGACCAGCTCAAGAAGACGCTGCATGGCGACGCCAGCAGCTCGCGCGGGCGCATCTGGGCCAACACCTGGGCGCTGGTGCAGGCGCATCCGTGGACGGGCGTCGGCGTCGGCGCCTTCAACTTCGTCTGGTCGATGACGCCGTTTCCCGGCCGGCCGGTCGCCTTCTTCGATCACAGCCACAACCTGCCGCTGCAGCTGGCGGTGGAGTCCGGCCTGCCGCTGGCCGGCGCGGTGCTGGCCGGCGTGGCCTGGGCCGGCTGGCGTGCGCGCCGGGCGCTGGTCGATGCCGACGAGGACCGCGCGCGCGACGCCCGGACCGCGCTGTTCATGCTGGTGATGGTCGGCGTGCACAGCCTGCTCGAGTATCCGCTGTGGTACGTCTACTTCCTGCTGCCGGCGATGATGCTGGCCGGGTGGCTGACCGGCAGCGTGCCGGCCTCGGTCGAGCCGGCACGGCCGCCGGCGGCCGCGCCGGGCTGGCGCCTGCGCCTGGGGCCGTGGCTGTGGAGCGTGACCGGCGCCCTGGCGCTGGTCGCCTCGGTCTGGTCGACGGTCGAGTACTGGACGGTGTCGGTGATCTTCGAGCCTGAGCTGTCCTTCGGCGAGGCCGAGCCGCTGTCGGCGCGCATCGAGCGCGGCCGGCGCAGCGTGCTGTGGGGGCATCATGCCGACTATGCCCGCGCGACGATGGCCAAGGCGCCCGAGGAGGTCTTCGACGCCTTCGACCGGCCGCTGCACCATCTGGCCGACACCCGGCTGATGATCGCCTACGCCCGGGCGCTCGAGGGCCGCGGCGAGACGGCCCGCGCCGCGCATGTGGCGGCGCGACTGCGCGAGTTCCGCAATCCGGCCTCGGCCGAATTCTTCTCGGTCTGCGATGCGCCGGGCTCGGACCGCCGGCCCACGCCCTTCCAGTGTCTGCCTGATCCGGAGCTGCCGGCCGCGCTGATGCGGCCCTGAGCCGGAGCCTGCGCCCGAACGTCCCCGTCATGCCCGCGAAGGTGGGCGGCCACGATGGGCTTGCTTCTGTGGTGGGGGTGGGTCCTCGCCTTCGCGAGGATGACGGTGACGGGACGGGGCAGGACGGATTATTGGTCCTGAGCGAGCCAGTCGCCGGACTTGCCGCCGCGCTTCTCGAGCAGGCGGATGTCGGTCATGACCATGCCCTTCTCGGCCGCCTTGCACATGTCGTAGATGGTCAGCAGGCCGACCTGGACGGCGGTCAGCGCCTCCATCTCGACGCCGGTGCGGCCCAGCGTCTCGACGGTGGCCTCGCAGTGCACCGACGAGGCGGCCTCGTCGAGGTGGAAGTCGACCGCCACCCGGGTGATCGGCAGCGGATGGCACAGCGGCACCAGATCGGCGGTGCGCTTGGCGCCCTGGATCGCTGCGATGCGCGCGATGCCGATCACGTCGCCCTTCTTCGCCTCGCCGCGGGCGATCAGCGCCAGGGTTTCCGGTTGCATGCGGATCGTGCCGGTGGCGGTGGCCACGCGGTGCGTCGGCGTCTTGCCGGACACGTCGACCATGTGGGCCTGGCCGTGGGCATCGAAATGGGTCAGCGGTGAGTTCATCGCAGGAGGGCGGCAGTCGGTTGGAGCGGGAGGGCGCAAGGCTGGCATCCGGGCCTCAGCAGGGAGATACACGCCGGCGCCAGGGTGGCGGCATGATACGCAGCCTCGTTCCAGGAAGATGATGAAGACCACTCCGCTGCTGCTGGCCGCATTGCTGGGCCTGACGATGCCGCTGGCCCTGGCACCGGCCTCACCGGCGCAGGCGGCCACGCCCGCCAACGCGCCGACGCTGCCTGCGCTGGGTGACGCCGGTGCCGACGAGCTGGGCATCGGCGCCGAGCGCCGGCTGGGCGAGCGCATCATGAAGGAGCTGCGCCGCGATCCGGACCTGCTCGACGATCCGCTGCTGCAGGACTATGTCGACGCGCTATGGCAGCCGCTGCTGGCCGCCGCCCGTGCCCGCGGCGATCTGCCCGACGAGCAGCGCGAGCAGTTCGCCTGGGCGACCTTCCTGGTGCGCGACCGCAGCGTCAACGCCTTCGCGCTGCCGGGCGGCCATGTCGGCGTGCATCTGGGCCTGATCGCGATCACCTCCACCCGCGACGAGCTGGCCGCGGTGCTGGCGCACGAGCTCTCGCATGTGACGCAGCGCCACATCGCGCGCTCGATCGCGACCAGCCGGCGCCAGTCGCTGATCGGTGCGGCGACGATGATCGCCGGCATCCTAGCTGCCTCGCGCAGCGGAGACGCGGCCAACGCGATGATCGTCGGCGGACAGGCGGTCGCCGCGCAGGGCCAGCTCAACTTCTCGCGCGACATGGAGCGCGAGGCCGACCGCATCGGCTTCGGCGTGCTGGAGGCGGCGGGCTTCGCGCCCGAGGGCATGGCCGGCATGTTCGATCGGCTGCAGAGCGCCTCGCGGCTCAACGACAGCGGCCAGTTCCCCTACCTGCGCTCGCACCCGCTGACCGGCGAGCGCATCGCCGAGGCGCGCTCGCGTCTGGGCGTGAATCCGGGCGGGTCGAGCGCGGCGCCGGACGCGGCACGCTGGCTGCATGCGGCGATGCAGGGCCGCGCCCGCGCGCTGATGGACGGACGCGGCGAGACGCTCAGCCGGCTGGCCGGTGGTGGCGTACCCGGTGTTGCAGCGGTGGCCAGCACGCCGGAGGCGCTGTCGACCGCCTGTGCCGCCGCGCTGGCCGCCACACGCCTGAAGGACTGGCGTGCGGCCGATGCTGCGCTGGCCCGCGCACGCACGCTGGCAGCGGGGCAGGGCGCACCGGTGCAGCGGGCCGTGCAGGTCATCCAGATCGAGTCGATGCTCGACCGCGGTCAGGCGACCGAGGCGGCGCGGCTTCTCTCGGGCGGTCTGCTCGACGGCAGCCGCGCCGGTCTGATGCTGTCGGCCCGGCTGGCTGCGCTGCCGCAGGCCGATGCGGCGCAGGCCAGTCGGGTCCGCGAGGATCTGCAGACCTGGGTCACCGTGCGGCCTGGCGATGTCGGCGCGTGGCAGGCGCTGGCACGGGTGATGGAGCGGCTCGGTCAGCCGCTGGCTGCATTGCGCGCCCAAGCCGAGGCGCAGGCCGCTCAGGGCGATCTGGCCGGCGCGGTCGACCGGTTGCGCGCCGGTCAGCGGCTCTCGCGCAGCAGCGGTGCGGTCGAGTCGATGGAGGGTGTGGTCATCGAGTCGCGGCTGAAGGCGCTCGAGCAGCAGCGCCGCGCCGAGCTGGAGCGCGAGCGCCGCGGCGAGGAGGACTGACGCGCGCCGTGGCGCGGCTCGTCAGTCTTCTTCCCGGAACAGCCGCTGCAGCGCGCTGTCGATCACCATGCCGCACAGGCTGTACAGCAGCGAGGTGATCAGGGCCGCGCCGAACCCAGCCACCTGCAGCCCGTCGAGCATCCAGGCCGCGAACTGGAACACCGCGGCATTGATGACGAACAGGAACAGTCCCAGCGTCACCACGGTGACCGGCAGCGTCAGCACCACCAGCAGCGGGCGCACGACCGCATTGAGCAGGCCGAGCATCAGCGCCGCCATCAGCGCGGCGCCGAAGCCCCGCACCTCGAGACCGGGATAGAGGGTCGCCACCAGCAGCAGCGCGGCAGCAAGCAGGAACCAGCGAGCGAACAGCTTCAGCATGATGCGTGAAAGGATACACGCATCGGGCGGTCTTGGTACCCGACTGTTCAACCCTGTGATGTCGAGGGAAAAGAAGAGTTCATGCAGAATCCGCGGCATCGAAAGGGGAGTAGCAGAGGGTCGCCCGACCCTCGCGACATCCCGTCAGTACGGTGATCGGCCCGACAGCCGACCACCCGGGTTCGCGGACGAACCGTTGCTCGGCAACTGCCGTGCGGTGCGTCGCAAGACCTTTCGGTACGGAGCGCCCTTCAGGGCTGCGCAGACCGTGCCGAAGGCCGCTCCGAGTCATGTCTTCACTGATACTTGGATCGCAACCTGTGGAGTGCTCTTCATGCTGATGAACTCGATGGCGCCAGACTGGCTCTGGCTTTTCTTCGTGGCGGTGGTGCTGCTGGCCCTGTTCGTGGACTTTGTCGTTCTGCGCAAGCAGGGCGCGCATGAAGTCGGCGTCAAGGAGGCGTTGAACTGGTCGATCGTCTGGGTGGCCCTCAGTCTGGCCTTCAACGGCCTGCTGTGGTGGGCGACCTGGCGCGAGCATGGTACCGAGATCGCCAACACGCGCGCGCTCGAATTCCTGACCGGCTACCTGATCGAGAAGTCGCTGGCCGTCGACAACATCTTCGTCTTCCTGATGATCTTCACCTACTTCGCGGTGCCGCCGTCGTACCAGAAGCGGGTGCTGATGATCGGCATCATCGGCGCGATGGTGCTGCGCACGGTGCTGATCCTGGTGGGGGCCTGGCTGATCGCCAAGTTCCACTGGATCCTGTATGTCTTCGGTGCCTTCCTGCTGATCACCGGCATCAAGATGTGGTGGGCGGCCGGCCAGGAGCCTGACCTGGAGAGCAACCCGGCGCTGAAGCTGCTGCGCCGTGTGATGCCGGTCAGCAAGAACTTCGACGGCGAGAAGTTCTTCACCGTCGAGAACGGCAAGCGCATCGCCACGCCGCTGCTGCTAGTCATCGCGCTGGTGGGCATCACCGACGTGATCTTCGCGGTCGACTCCATTCCGGCGATCTTCGCGATCACCAGCGATCCGTTCATCGTGCTGACCTCGAACATCTTCGCGATCCTGGGTCTGCGTGCGATGTACTTCCTGCTGGCGGCCATGGCTTCGAAGTTCCACCTGCTGAGCTACGGTCTGGCCGTGATCCTGGCCTTCATCGGCACCAAGATGCTGCTGATCGACATCGTCAAGATCCCGGTGTTTGCCTCGCTCGGCGCGGTGATCGGCATCCTGGCCTTCACGATGTGGCTGAGCGTGCGCACCGCACCGAAGCTGCCGGTCAAGCAAGGCTGACGCCGGAGTCATCTCCCGCCACCCCGCCTCTCCTCGTCACACCCGCGAAAGCGGGTGCCCACGAGAATCGCCAGCCCCATGAAAAAGGCCGCCCCTCGGGGCGGCCTTCTCGCATGCGCTGAAAGCGGCGGCTGATTACAGCAGCGACTTCAGGATGCGGCCCATTTCCGACGGGTTGCGGGTGACCTTGAAGCCGCACTCTTCCATGATGGCGAGCTTGGCGTCGGCGGTGTCGGCGCCGCCGGAGATCAGCGCGCCGGCGTGGCCCATGCGCTTGCCCGCAGGCGCGGTGACGCCGGCGATGAAGCCGACGACCGGCTTCTTCATGTGGTCCTTGACCCAGCGGGCGGCCTCGGCCTCGTCCGGGCCGCCGATCTCGCCGATCATGATGACGGCGTCGGTGTCCGGATCGTCGTTGAAGGCGCGCATCACGTCGATGTGCTTCAGGCCGTTGATCGGATCGCCGCCGATGCCCACGGCCGACGACTGGCCGATGCCCAGCTCGGTCAGCTGCGCCACGGCTTCATAGGTCAGCGTGCCCGAACGCGAGACGACGCCGACGCGGCCCTTGCGGTGGATGTGGCCGGGCATGATGCCGATCTTGATCTCGTCGGGCGTGATCAGGCCGGGGCAGTTGGGGCCCAGCAGCAGCGTCTTCTTGCCGCCGGCGGCTTCCTTGGCCTTCATCTTGTTGCGCACTTCCAGCATGTCCCGCACGGGGATGCCTTCGGTGATGCAGATCGCCAGGTCCAGGTCGGCCTCGACG
>NZ_FTMZ01000017.1 GCF_900156335.1 Sphaerotilus natans | reverse complement strand
GTTGAAGACATAGCGCAGCACCACGTTGCCGAACACCAGCACCACCATCGCCGCCAGCAGCAGCCCCATCACGGCTTCCAGCAGCCGGCAGAAATTGTCCAGAACCTTGGCCATCACGGCTCTCCTTGTCATCGCAAGAGCAGTAATGTACGAACTGGTTAGTTTTACAAACCTAGTAAGAACCCTAGGTTTCGGGAATGTCCTCAGGCGCGCACGAAGCGCACGATCATCTCGACGATGCTGTCGCGCCGGGCCTCGATCGCGGCCGGGTCGTCGAAGTCGTGCTTGAAGATCAGCGAGAAGGTGTGGCGGTTGGAGACGTTGAACACCGACAGCGCCGAGATCGACATGTGCAGGTCGATCGGATCGATGCCGCAGCGGAAGACGCCCTCGCGCACGCCGCGCTCGTAGACCGAGCGCAGCAGGTTGATGGCCGGCACGTTGAGCTGCTGGATCAGCCGGGACTGCGCCAGGAACTCGCCGTGGTGCATGTTCTCGTTCATCACCAGCCGGATGAAGTCGGGATTGCTGCGCTGGTAGTCGCAGGTGAAGGCGACCAGACGGCGCAGCGCGGTCTCCGGCTCGAGATCCTCCAGATGCATGTCGGTCTCGATGTGGCGGATGCGCCGGTAGGCCTCCTCCAGCACCGCGACATACAGCCCCTCCTTGCTGCCGAAGTAGTAGTAGATCATCCGCTTGCTGGTGCGGGTCGCGGCGGCGATCTCGTCGATGCGCGCGCCGGCCAGCCCCTTGGCCGCGAACTCCCGGGTGGCGACATCGAGAATGTCGGCCATCGTGGCTTCGGGATCGTTGGTGCGACCGGTCTCCGCGGCCGGGGTGTCGGCGGCGGAGGCGGTCTTCGCGGCGCGGCGGCGGCGCGGGGCGGGGGCAGGACGGACGGGTTCGTTCATGGGGCCGTGAGCATACCGCGCGCGGCGGCTCAGGCGACCGGCTCCAGCAGCATCAGGCCCGAGGCGGTGTTCGAGATCGGGATGTGGTAATTGCGGTGCAGCTCGCGCACCGACTCGCCCAGCGCGCCGCGGGTGGCCAGCCACATCAGCAGCTCGATGCCCTGGGTGCCGGCCTTCTCGACCAGCTCGTGGATGCTCAGGCGCGTCGCCCAGGTCGGGTCCTGGACCAGGCTGTCCATGAACTGCAGGTCGAAGGCCTTGTTGATGAAGCCGGCGCGCTCGCCGTCGAGCTGGTGCGACAGGCCGCCGGTGCCCAGCACCATGACGCGCGCATCGGACGCCCAGGACCGGATCGCCCGACCCACCGCCTGGCCCAGCTTCCAGCAGCGCGCGGCCGTCGGCAGCGGGAACTGCACCGTGTTGATGCAGATCGGCACCACCTTGACCGGCCAGGCCTGGTCGGGCCACAGCAGCGCCATCGGCAGCGTGAAGGCGTGGTCGACCACCATCTCCTGGCAGGTGGTCAGGTCGAACTCGGCCTCGGTCAGCGACTCGACCAGATGCCACGACAGGTCCTGCTCGCCGGTGAAGGCCGGCACCTGCGGGATGCCCCAGCCCTCGTCGGCGTTGCTGTAGCTCGGGGCGGTGCCGATCGCGAAGGTCGGCATCTTGTCGAGGAAGAAGTTCAGGCCGTGGTCGTTGTAGAAGACCACCACCACGTCCGGGCGGGCCTCGGCCAGCCAGTGCTGGACCGGGCGGTAGCCGTCGAAGAAGGGCTTCCAGTACGGGTCGTCCTGCAGGCCGCGGTGGATGGCGCGGCCGATGGCCGGGACGTGCGAGGTGTTGATGCCGCCGATGATGTGGGCCATGGGGAAATCCTGGTGAGCTGAGGAAGGTCGGGCGAGGGTCGGGCGGGATGGGGCTTCAGCCCGCGGCGGCCAGCAGCCTGGCCTTGAACTCGTCCTTGCTCAGGCCGGTCTGCTGTGCGCCCAGGTCCTGCACGTCCAGGCCGAAGATGCCGGCGAACTTGGCCAGGTAGTACACATTGCCGCCGGCGGCGATCAGCGCGAGCACGTTGCGCTGGCGGATGGCCTCGCGCTGCTCGGCGTTCAGGCCGTGGCGGGCGCAGTAGCCGTCCTCGTCCTGCACGAAGGCGGCGCGGTTCTCGGCCGTGTTGAACGAGTAGCACATGCGGTTGAGCGCGTAGCCGCGGCGGGCCATGCGGCCGTCGAACAGCGTGGTGCCGAAGATGTCGGGCATCGTCATCGGGAAAGTCTCCGTGCGGGGCAACGAGGGAGGGTGTGAGGCGATGACCTCAGTGTCCCGATCTGCAATCATTCGATAAACAGATGCATGCTGATGGCTGACATGAACGATATCGATGATTCAGGCCGGATCGAGCTCGACGGCCGGCTGCTGCAGGCGCTGGTGGCGGTGCATGAGGAGGGCTCGCTCACGCGTGCGGCGCAGCGGCTCGGGCTGACGCAGTCGGCGGTGAGCCATGCGGTGGAGCGGCTGCGCGCCATCACGGGCGATGCGCTGTTCGTGCGCTCGGGCCGTGGCATCGTGCCCACCGCGCGGGCCGATGCGCTGGTGGTGGGCGCGCGGCGCCTGCTCGCCGAGCTGCGCGACTTCGGTCAGGCAGGTGCCTTCGATCCGGCACAGCTGCGTCGCACGCTGACGATCGCCGCCAACGACCTGCAGCGCGACCTGCTGCTGCCGCCGCTGCTGGCGCGGCTGCGTGCACAAGCCCCGGGCGTGCTGCTGCGCGTGATCCCGGCGGGCGCGCCGACGCCCGAGCTGCTGCGCGACGAAGCCTGCGCGCTGGTGCTCACCCCGCGGCCGCCGGAGGCGGGCGACATTCTCCAGCGCCGGCTCTTCGACGACGAGTACCGGGTGTTCTTCGACCCGCAGGCGCGTCAGGCTCCGCGCGACCAGGCCGACTATCTGGCCGCCGAGCACCTGACGGTGGCGCATGACGGGCGGCTGCGCACGCTCGACATCGACGACCGCATCGCTGGCCTGGGCCTGCAGCGGCGCATCGTCGCCACCGTGCCGGTCTTCGCCGGCCTGGCCGCGCTGCTGGCCGGCAGCACGCGGCTGGCGACCGCGCCCGGCCGGCTGCGCCACGGCGTGCTGCGTGGCCTGGCCGACGCGCCGCTGCCCTGGCTGCAGCCGGCGCCAGGACTGACGATGTACATGGTCTGGCACCAGCGCCACCAGGATGACCCGATGCACCGCTGGCTGCGCGAGCTGCTGGTGGCGTGCGCCGGCGCGGCGGCGCCTCAGCGGTCCGCATCCCCACCGCCGCCGAGCACCTTGTAGAGCGTGATCCGGTTGCTCTGCTCGGTCAGCTCCAGCGTGATCAGCGCCTGCTGCGCGGCGTAGAGCGAGCGCTGCGCGTCCAGCACCGTCAGCCAGCTGTCGGCGCCGGCGCGAAAGCGGGCCTCGGCCAGCGTCAGGCTGCGGCTCCAGGCCTGCACCAGCGCGCGCTGCGCGTCGAGCCGCTCGGCCAGCGCCGCGCGCACCGACAGCGCGTCGGCCACCTCGCGGAAGGCGGTCTGCACCGCCTTGTCGTAGGTGGCGCGGCGGATGTCGCGGGTGGCCTCGGCGCGGGCCACGCCTGCCTCGATCGTGCCGCCGTCGAGGATCGGCCAGCTCACCGAGGGCACGAAGCTCCAGGCGCCGCCGGCGAACAGGTCACCGAGCTGGCGGCTGGCGGTGCCGGCCGAGGCGGTCAGGCTGATGCGCGGAAAGCGCGCCGCCCGTGCGGCCTCCAGATCGGCGCGCGAGGCCTGCAGCAGGTGCTCGGCGGCGATCACGTCCGGGCGACGCAGCAGCACGGTGGAGGCCAGCGCGTCGGGCAGGCCGACCAGCGCGGCTGCCTCGTCGGTGTCGGCGTCGGTCGGCAGCAGCACCTCGGGCACCGCGCGGCCGACCAGCAGCTCCAGCGCGTTGCGGTCGCGCTGCACCTGGCTCTCGAGCACGGCCACCTGGCCGCGTGCGGTCTCGACCGTGGTGCGGGTCTGCGCCAGCGTCAGGCCGGAGGCGGCGCCCAGCGCCTGGCGGCGCTCGGTCAGGCGCAGGGTGTCCTGCTGGCTGGCGAGCGTCCGTCGCGCCAGCGCGAGCTGGCGGCGGTCGGCGCCCAGCGTCAGCCAGGCGGTGGCGACATCGCCGATCAGCGTCAGCCGGGTGGCGCGCTGCACCGCCTCGGTGTTGAGCCAGCTCTGCAGCGCCGAGTCGCGCATGCTGGCGACCCGGCCGAACAGGTCCAGCTCCCAGGCGCTGATCCCGACGCCGACGCTGTAGCTGCGGTTGAGCGTGTCGCGGCCGGCGCTGCTGGCCTCGGCCGGGGTGAAGGAGGCGCTGGAGCTGCCGGTGGCGTTGAGCGTCGGGCGCCGGGCGGCGTCCTGCACCTGGTAGGTGGCGCGAGCCTGCTCGATGCCGAGCAGCGCCACCCGCAGGTCGCGGTTGTGCTCGAGCGCCAGCGCGATCACCTCGCGCAGCCGGGCATCGCGCACCAGATCGCGCCAGGCGGGCAGGGCCGCGGCGCTGGCGGCCGGCACGGCGGCGGCATCGCTCCAGCGCGCGGCGGGCAGCTCCAGCGCCGGGGCTTCGGCGCGCGGCGGCGCGGAGGCGCAGCCCGCCAGCAGCAGGCCGGCGGCGACGGCGAGGGCGAGGGGCCGCAGGCCCGGGCGGATCGTCTTCATGCTCGTCGGGTTCAGGGTCGTGGAGATCATCACGGCGTCTCCGGGGTCGGGGCGGCGCGACGCGCCATCAGGCGGCGAACCACCACGAAGAAGACCGGCACGAACAGCAGGCCCAGCACGGTGGCGCTGGCCATGCCGCCGAGCACGCCGGTGCCGATGGCGCGGCGGCTGCCGGCCCCCGGCCCGGTGCTCAGGGCCAGCGGCAGCACGCCGAACATGAAGGCCAGCGAGGTCATCAGGATCGGCCGCAGCCGCAGTCGCACCGCCTGCTTCGTCGCCTCGATCAGGTCCATGCCCTGCTCCTGGAGCTGCTTGGCGAATTCGACGATCAGGATCGCGTTCTTCGCCGACAGGCCGACGGTGGTCAGCAGGCCGACCTGGAAATAGACATCGTTGGACAGCCCGGCGAGCTGGGTCAGCCCGAGCGCGCCGATCACGCCCAGCGGCACCACCAGCATCACCGAGAAGGGCACCGACCAGCTCTCGTAGAGGGCGGCCAGGCACAGGAAGACGAACAGCACCGACACCGCGTAGAGGATCGGCGCCTGCGCGCCCGACAGCCGCTCCTGGTAGGACTGGCCGGCCCATTCGATGCCGTAGCCCGGCGGCAGCGCGGCCACCAGCTCCTCGAGCACCGCCATCGCGGTGCCGGAGCTGACGCCGGCGGCGGCCTCGCCGACGATCTCGTAGGAGGACATGCCGTTGTAGCGCTCCAGGCGCGGTGCGCCGAAGGTCCAGTCGGTGCTCGCGAAGGCCGAGAAGGGCACCATCGCGCCGCTGCTGCTGCGCACCTGCCACTGCAGGATGCTGTCGGGCGCGCTGCGGAAGGGCGCGTCGCCCTGCAGGTAGACCCGCTTGACCCGGCCCTGGTCGATGAAGTCGTTGACGTACTGGCCGCCCAGCGCCGCCGACAGCGTGCTGTTGATGTCGGCGGTGGACAGGCCGAGCGCGCCGGCCTTGCGGTCGTCGATGCGGATGCCCAGCTGCGCGGCGTCGTCCAGGCCGCTGGAGCGCACCTGCGCCAGCTCCGGGCGCTGGCGCGCGGCCTGCAGCAGCTGGTCGCGGGCGCGCACCAGCGCGTCATGGCCCTGGCCTGCGCGGTCCTGCAGCTGCAGCGTGAAGCCGCCGCTCGAGCCCAGGCCGCGCACCGTCGGCGGCTGCATCACGATGACCCGTGCGTCGCGCAGGCTGGCGAGCTCGCGGTTGGCGCGCCGCGCGATCGCCGCGGCGCCCTGGTTCTCGCCGGTGCGCTCGCTCCAGTCCTTGAGGCGGATGAAGGCGCGACCGGTGGCCTGGTCGCCGGAGAAGCCCAGGATGGTGGTGTAGCCCTCGATGTCGTCCTGGCGGCCCAGCCAGTTCTCGAGCGCGTTCATCGACTTCATCAGCCGCTCGCTGGTGGCGCCCGAGGGCAGGCGCACCTCCACCATCAGCACGCCCTGGTCTTCCGCTGGCAGGAAGGAGGTCGGCAGCTGGCGGTACATGAAGGCCATCGCCGCGACGATCAGCGCGTACAGCAGCATCATGCGTCCGCCCCGGCGCACCAGCGTGCCGGTCAGCGCGGTCAGGCCGTGGGTGCCGCGGTCGAAGCCCCGGTTGAAGCCGCCGAAGAAGCGCCCGAGCAGGCCGCGGTGCGGCGCATGATGCGCGCCCGGCGGCAGCGGCTTGAGCAGCGTGGCGCACAGCGCCGGCGTCAGGCTCATCGCCACCGCGACCGACAGCAGCATCGCCGTGACCACGGTGATCGAGAACTGGCGGTAGATCACCCCGGTCGAGCCGCCGAAGAAGGCCATCGGCACGAACACCGCCGACAGCACCAGCGCGATGCCCACCAGCGCGCCGGTGATCTCCTGCATCGAGCGCCGGGTGGCCTCGCGCGGCGGCAGGCCTTCCTCGGCCATCACCCGCTCGACGTTCTCGACCACCACGATCGCGTCGTCCACCAGCAGGCCGATGGCCAGCACCAGGCCGAACATCGTCAGGCTGTTGATCGAGTAGCCGAAGACCGCCAGCACCCCGAAGGTGCCCAGCAGCACCACCGGCACGGTGATCGCCGGGATCAGGGTGGCGCGCCAGCTCTGCATGAACAGGTACATGATCAGCACCACCAGCACCACCGCCTCGAGCAGGGTGTGGGCCACGCCCTCGATCGACACCTTCACGAAGGGGCTGGTGTCGTAGGTCAGCGCGGTCTGCAGCTGGTAGGGGAATCCGGGCTGCAGCTCGGCGAGCCGGGCCTTGACCGCGTCGGCCACCGCGATCGCGTTGGCGCCTTCGGCCAGGCGCACGCCCATCGCCGCCGAGGGCCGGCCCTTGAAGCGGGTCACGACGTTGTAGCTCTCGCCGCCGAGCTCGACCCGCGCGACATCGCCCAGGCGCACCGCGCTGCCGTCGCTGGCGGTCTTGAGCACGATCTCGCGGAACTCGCGCACCGACTGCAGCTTGCTGCGCGCGGTGATGGTGACGTTGAGCTGCTGGCCCGGCGGCGCCGGCAGGCCGCCGACCTGGCCGGCGGAGATCTGCGCGTTCTGCGCGTTGACCGCGCTGGCGATGTCCGAGGGCATCAGTCCGTAGGCCGCCAGCTTGGCCGGGTCGAGCCACAGCCGCATCGCGTGGCCGGTGCCCAGGGTCTGCACATCGCCCACGCCGTCGATGCGGCTGATGACGTCGGCCAGGCTGGAGGTGATGTAGTCGCCGATCTGGATGTTGGTGGCGCTGTTGTCGGCCGAGTACAGCGCGACGATCATCAGGTAGTCGGTGCCGGTCTTGGTGACGGTGACGCCCTGGTTCTGCACCGCCTGGGGCAGCTGGGACAGCGCCTGCTGCACCTTGCTCTGCACCTGCATCAGCGCGACATCGACATTGGTGCCGGCATTGAAGGTCAGCGAGACGCTGGCCTGGCCGGACGAGGCGCTGGTCGAGGACATCGCCTGCAGGCCGTCGAGGCCCTTCATGCGCTGCTCGATGACCTGGGTGACCGAGTCTTCCAGCGTCTTGGCCGAGGCGCCGGGATAGGTGGTGCTGACCGAGATGCGCGGCGGCGCGATGTTCGGATACTGCTCCAGCGGCAGCGTGGTGATCGCCAGCGCGCCGGCCAGCATCACGATGATGGCCAGCACCCACGCGAAGATGGGGCGGTCGATGAAGAAGCGGGCCATGGCGGTGCGCTCCTGCTCAGCGGGCCGGGCCCGAGGGCGCGGAAGCCGGCGCGGCGGCGGAGGCCGCGCGCGCACCGGCCGGTGCCGACAGTGCGGCCGTGTCGACCTCGTGCGGCTTGACGGTGTCGCCCGGGCGCACCTTCTGCAGGCCCTCGACGATGACGCGCTCTCCCGCCTTCAGGCCCTCGCCGATCAGCCAGGCGTTGCCGAAGGCGCGGGTGGCGACCACCGCGCGGCGCTCGACCTTGTCCTGCGCGTCGACCACCATCACGCTGGCGGCGCCGCGTGCGTCGCGCTGCAGCGCCTGCTGCGGCACCTGCAGCGCCTGCTCGACGGTGCCGGTCTCCAGCACCGCGCGCACATACATGCCCGGCATCAGCACGCCCTCGGGATTGTCGAAGCGCGCGCGCAGCGTCACCCCGCCGGTGGCGGTGTTGACCGAGACGCCCGAGAAGCCGATGCGCCCGGGCAGCGGGTAGCTGCTGCCGTCTTCCAGCAGCAGCCGCAGGCGGGCCTCGTCACCGCCGATCTTCTGGAAGCGTCCGGCGGCCAGGTCGCGCCGCAGCCGCAGCAGCTCGGCGCTGGACTGGCTGATGTCGACCTGAATCGGGTCGAGCTGGCGCACGGTGGTCAGCGCGGTGGCCTGGTCGGCGGTGACCAGCGCGCCCGGCGTGACCGCCGACAGATCGACCCGGCCGGAGATCGGCGCGGTGACCGTGGTGCGGCTCAGGTTGAGCTGGGCGGCGGCCTGCGCGGCCTGGGCGCTGGCCAGATCGGCCTCGGCCTGCTTCAGCGTGGCCTGCGCGTCCTGCAGATCCTGCTGGCTGACCGCGTCGATCTTCAGCAGCTCGGCGCGGCGCTGCACGGTGAGTCGGGCGGTCTCGACGGCTGCCTGCGACTTCGCCACGCTGGCGCGGGCGCTGTCGAGCGCGATGCGGTAGCTGTCGGGCTCGATCTGGTAGAGCGGCTGGCCGGCGCGCACCAGCGCGCCCTCGGTGAAGCTGACCTCGCGGATCAGGCCGCGCACCTGCGGGCGCACTTCGGCCACCCGGGCGGCGCTGACCCGGCCGGGCAGCTCGGTCGACAGGCTGGCGCGGCCGGTCTGCAGCACCACCACGCCGACTGCGGTCGGGCCGGCGGGGGCCTTGGCGCCTGCTGCACCACCGGCGCCGCCGGCTGCAGCGCCTCCTGCGGACGGGGGGGCCGGGGCATCGTTCTTCTGGCATCCGGCCAGCAGGCCGCTGCCGAGTGCGGCCGCCAGCAGGCTGGCCGCCAGGGCTGCAGCAGGGCGGCGGGGGGTCTTGCGGGGAATCATCGGTGGAGCTCCGGAGAGAGTCGGGGCAGAGAGTGGGGCCGCGCGCTCGGCTCAGCGCATCTGGAACAGTTCCTGGTGGAAGGCCCGGGCCGGCAGGCCCCGGGCGGCGAAGTCGGCGTGCAGCGCGCGGCCGAAGCCGCCGGGGCCGCAGAACCACAGGCTGGCCTGGGCCCAGTCGGGCACCAGGCGGCGGATGCGCTCGCCGTCGAGCAGGCCATCCTCGGCATCGACCAGCACATGCAGGCGGATGCCGGCGGCTTCGGCGTCGGCGCGCAGCCGTGCCAGCGCCGCCTCGTCGCGCTGCGCGGTGGCATGGAAGAGGTCGACCTGCGCGTGCGGGCCGCCGCGGCGGGCGAGCTGCTGCATGCGTGCGACGAAGGGCGTGATGCCGATGCCCGCGCCGACCCAGATCTGGCGCGCGCGGCCATCCTCGAAGTCGAAGCGGCCGTAGGGGCCCTCGACCGTCACCGCTCGCCCCGGGCGCAGCAGCTCGGGCAGCGCACGGGTGTGGTCGCCCAGCGCCTTGGTGATGAAGCTCAGGCGCGGCGACTGCGCGTCCCAGGCGCTGGCGATGGTGTAGGGATGCGCGCCGTCCTTCGCGTCGACCGTCACGAAGGCGAACTGGCCCGCAGCATGGCCCGGCCAGCCCGGGGCCATCTCGATCACCGTCTCCAGCGAATCGACGCCGGGATAGCGCCGCGTCTCGACCACCGTGCCGCGCACCTTGCGGCGGGCGCCGACGCGGCCCGCCAGCACCAGGACCGCCGCGACCGTGCCGCCGGCCATCAGCAGCGCCAGGATCACCCCGACCGGCTGGGTCCAGTAGGAGAACTTCACCAGCACCACCGAGTGGAAGACCAGCGCCAGATAGGCCGCGGCCAGCCACTTGTGGGTCTTGGCGAAGAGGTGATAGGGGAAGCGCTTGACCAGCGCCAGGATCATCAGGATCGCGGCGGCGTAGAACACCCACTCGCCCACCGTTTCGGCCAGGCCGCGCTGGCTGCCCAGCAGCGCCTCAAGATAGCTGCGCTCGACGCCGGCCGGACGCGGCCCGCGCACCGGGCGCTCCAGCCAGCCCCAGCCCACCATCCACTTCGTGCCCTTGGCGAACCACCAGTGCAGCACCGAGGTGCTCAGCGCGGCGATGCCCAGCCATTTGTGCAGGCGGTACATCTTGTCGAGGCCGTCCAGGTGCGGCTCGAGCCGGCGCGGGCGCAGCGCGAGCAGCATCGCCACGCTCATCACGCCGATGGCGATGACGCCGCTGTACTGCACGAAGACCGCGCGGAAGGAGAACCAGGTCAGCGGCTGCGGCCAGGGGCTGGGTTCGGCCAGCAGCCACAGCAGGGTGAGCGCCGCCAGCAGGGCAACGAGGGCATGACGGATGCGATGTGTTGGCATGATGGCGTCAGCATCGCGCCCGAATGTGCAGGAAATTTGGATGTCCGCCGCGCTGGCCGGTGCGGTCGGCGACGACTTGCCTTCGCCTGCGTCCGGTGCGACGCTCGCCAGGCCATGATCATGATGAAGCTGAATCTCTCCCGCCTGCGCCCGCCCTGGCCCCGGCCTGGTCTGACGGTGCGGCTGTTCTTTGCGGTGCTGGCGGTGGCGGTGCTGGTGGCGGTGATGATCGGTCTGGCCGCGCAGCTGGGCTTTCACCGCGGCTTTCTCGGCTACCTGAATCGCCAGGCGGTCGAGCGCATGGAAGCGGCCGTGCCGCGGCTGCGCGATGCCCACGCCGAGCATGGCAGCTGGGACTTCGTCGCCGGCCGGCCCGGGGCCTGGTTCCGGCTGGTGGAGAACGATCTGCCGCGCGGCGATCCGCATCAGGAGCTGGGCGCGATCGACACCGCCCAGCTCGCGCCCAGCCTGCTGGGCTACGGCCGGCGGCTGACGCTGCTGGATGCGCAGCGTCAGCATGTGATCGGCTTCCCGCGCATCCTGGCCAACTCGGAGGAGCGCGAGATCGTCGACGAGGCCGGGCGCACGCTGGGCTGGATCGTGCTGGCGCCGGTGCAGTCGGTGACCGATGCGGCGGCGCTGCGCTTCCAGTCCGAGCAGCTGCGTGCCACGCTGGTCGCCGCCGTGCTGGCCCTGCTGCTGGCCGCGCTGGTGGCCTGGTGGGTGGCGCGCGCGCTGCTGGCCCCGGTGCGCGCGGTGGCGCAGGCCACGCACCGGCTGGCCGCTGGTCACCACGACACCCGCGTCGAGGTGCGCGGCCAGGACGAGGTGGGCCGCCTGGCGCAGGACTTCAACCTGCTCGCGCAGACGCTCGAGCGCAACGAGCGCCTGCGCCGCGAGGCCATGGCCGACATCTCGCACGAGCTGCGCACGCCGCTGGCAGTGCTGCGCGGCGAGATCGAGGCGATGCAGGACGGCATCCACCCGCTGACGCCGCAGGCGCTCGGGCTGCTGCACGGCGAGGTCAGCGCATTGACCCGGCTGGTCGACGATCTGCACCAGCTCGCGCTGGCCGATGTCGGCGCGCTGCGCCTGCGCCATGAGCGGCTGGACCTGGCCGCGCTGGTGCGCGCCCAGACCGAGGCCTTTGCGGCGCGCTGTGCCGAGCGCCGGCTGCGGCTGATCGTCGATCTGCCCGAGGCGGCCGCCACGCTGCTGCCGCCGCTGCTGGCCGACGCCGACCGCCTCGGCCAGCTGCTGCACAACCTGCTCGACAACGCGGTGCGCTACACCGATCCCGGCGGCGAGCTGCGGGTCGCCCTGGCCCATGACCCGGCCGCCGCGCAGCTGCTCCTGACGGTGGAGGATTCCGCCCCCGGCGTCGCGCCCGAGCTGCTGCCGCGCCTGTTCGAGCGCTTCTTCCGCGTCGAGTCCTCGCGCGGGCGTGCCGGCGGTGGTTCCGGCCTGGGCCTGGCCATCTGCCGCAGCCTCGTCGAGGCCCACGGCGGGCGCATCCACGCCGAGGCCTCGCCGCTGGGCGGGCTGAAGATTCGGGTGGCGCTGCCCGTCGAGACCGAGCGCGGTACGGGCTTGTAGACTTCTGCCCCTGTCATCGGCCCTTGGGCCCTCAGCTTCGGGAGTGATGAAAGATGAAGATCTCGTTCGATCGTCTCAAGGAGGCGACGGCAACGACCTTGTCTGCGGCCGGCAAGGCCGGCACGGCGATTCGGGATACAGGTCAGGAGCTGGGCGCCCAGGCCCTGAATCTGCTGGAGCAGGAGCATGCACAAGCGGCGATGCGGCAGGTTCGATCGATCTCGGAGACCGCCTTGGCCGAAACCAGCAGGCTGACCGGACAGGTCATCGACAAGGTCAAGGAGGTCGACCTGAGCCACAAGGCCGTGGCGGACAAGGCGGAAGCGGTCTCCATGGGGCTGGGCATCACGTCCGGCGTGGCGGTGGCTGGTGCAGCCATCGCGGCGCCAACCGGGCTGAGCGCCGTCGGCGTGGCCTTGGGCATCACCAGCGCACCGCTGATCGTGACCGCCGCCCCCGTTCTGGGTGCGGCCGCCACCGCTGCGGGCGTGATCTCCGGCGGAGCCTACTTCTATTCCAGATGGCGTTCCGCGCAGGAAGAAGCAGAAGCGCAGGACGAGGCGCAGGACGCAGGGCGAGACAGCGCCGGTGCATGAGTGGCGGCATGTCTTTGTCCGACCTCATCCTCGTCGTCGAGGACGAACCCCGGCTGTCGCGGCTGGTGGCCGATTACCTGAAGGCCGCCGGCTACGACACGCGCATCATCGACAACGGCCTGGACGTGATGCCGGCGGTGCGCGAGCGCGTGCCGGCGCTGGTGCTGCTCGACCTGATGCTGCCGGGCCAGGACGGCCTGGCGGTGTGCCGCGAGCTGCGCGCGCACGGCGACACGCCGGTCATCATGCTGACCGCGCGGGTCGAGGAGGTCGACCGGCTGATCGGGCTGGAGAGCGGCGCCGACGACTACATCTGCAAGCCCTTCAGCCCGCGCGAGGTGGTGGCGCGGGTGCGCACCGTGCTGCGGCGCTGGCGGGCGGTGCCGCCGTCGGTCGAGGGGGCTGCCGCGCGCGCTGCGCTGCTCGAGCCGGCGGCGGCGCTGCCGGTCGCGCGGCTGCAGATCGACCTCGACAGCCACCGGGCGCGCTTCGACGGCCAGACGCTGGACCTGACGCCGGTCGAGCTGCGGCTGCTGGCAGCGCTGGCGGCTGCGCCGGGCCGGGTGTTCTCGCGCGACCAGCTGCTCGACCGGCTGCATGACGACCAGCGTGCGCTCAGCGACCGCACCGTCGACAGCCACGTCAAGAACCTGCGCCGCAAGCTCGAGCAGGTCAGCCCTGGCGTGGAGCCGATCCGCTCGATCTACGGCGTGGGCTACCGCTTCGAGCCGCCGGCCGGTTGGCTGGCGGATGTGGGAGTTCGGGCGTGACTCTTGGGTGCTACGCGAGCGAGCCGTCTGCCTGACGGGCGAGCTTGCAGCCGAGGCCGGCCTGCTCGCGGGCCCGGTAGAGCCGCTCCAGCGTGATGCGTCGCACCTCGAGCTTGCTCTGCGCGATGTGGGCTCGCAGCAGGCGCTGCGCCTCGTCGCTGCGCCGGCGGGTGATGGCGCCGAGGATGCGCGCATGCTCGTCGTAGGTCGCGGCGATGCGCGCGGTCTGGGTGAAGTCCAGGCGCCGGATGATGCGGATGCGCTCGGTGATCTCGGCATGCACCCGCACCATCTCGCGGTTGCCGCTGCCGGCCACCAGCGCCCGGTGGAAGGCTTCGTCCTGCAGGCCGACCTGCACCCCGTCGCGCAGGCGCTCGTTCTCGGGCAGCAGCCACAGCGCGGCCAGCGCCTGCAAGCCGGGGCGATCTTCCAGGTCGCACAGTCGCTGCACTGCGGCGCACTCCAGCAGCACGCGCAGGTCGTAGAGCTCGTCGAAGGCGTCGAAGTCCAGCGGCGCGACCTGCCAGCCCTGCTTCGGGAAGACCTGGAGGAATCCTTCGCGTTGCAGGCGCTGCAGCGCCTGGCGCAGCGGCGTGCGGCTGACCTCGAGCTGCCGGGCCAGATCGCTTTCGGAAAAGTGATCGCCGGGCATCAGCATGAAGTCGAAGATCAGCGCCTTGACGGCCGCGTAGGCCTGCTCGGCCAGCGAGGGGGGCGGGTTCAGTCGGGGAAAGGCGTCCATTCGATCATGCTGACGTGTGCGGCCGCGATTTTCCATCCCTGCCCGGCCAGCCGGGCCCAGACTTGGGTCTGGAAGCCGCGCAGCACGCTGTCGCTGCGCAGGAACTCGACCTGGATGACGGCCACGTCCGCACCCAGTCCGAGCAGGCGCAGGTGCTGCAGCCGGCGGCTGAAGTCCGGGCTGGGCACGCCGGCGCGCCAGGCGGCCAGCGCGGTCGCGCCCCACTGCCTGTCGGCGATGCCGTAGCGGGTCACGCGCTCGTCGTCCCAGAAGAAGCCGGTCAGCGCCGCGATGTCGTTGGCCATCAGCGCCGCCTCGTAGGCCTCGAACAGCGCAGGCAGCTCGGCATGGGTGGATGGCAGGTCCAGGGCCTGCGGCGTCAGGCCTGCTGCAGGCGGTGGTGCGGTGTGCAATGGCGCCGGCGCCTGGCTCCCGCCGGCCGCAGCCATGTAGCCGCGCCAGCCGCCGAAGCGGCTGACATCGGGGGCGCCGCGCAGCGCCGCCGGTTCGCAGATGAAGCCCTTGACCTGGCGGCCATCGGCCAGCTCGATCGTGCCCAGGCCGAGCGGCGGCGGGATCAGCGCCAGGAAGCTGCCGATCTGGTCGAGCGCGATCTCGTGCACCTCCACCTCGATGGCGTGTCCGGTCTCGTCGTCGGCCACCCGTGCCAGCCCGGGCTTCGGGGGCACGGTGCCGGGCAGCGCATGCAGGCGGTAGCGCGGTGCGGTCCGGGTGCGGGCCAGCAGCCGGGCGCCCCGCTCGACGAGCTGCCCGTGCAGCGGCATGCCCTGCAGGTGCGCACCGACGACGGCCAGCGCCATCGTCGGTGCGCTGGCCGGCAGCTGCAGCGGACGCAGCGCGTCGGGGGCCGGTGCGGGCAGGCCCGCGCCTGCGGGCTGCCGGCCCGGCGGTGCGGCCAGCTGCCAGCAGGCGCCCAGCATGGCCAGCGCGGCGTCGCTGCCGCCCGGCGCGACCCAGGTCACGCCGAAGGGCAGGCCGCTGGGGGTCTCGCCGGCCGGCACCGCCAGCGCGGCCAGCCCGAGCAGATTGACGAAGTTGGTGTAGCGGCCGAGCGCGCTGTTGCGTCGTACCGGTTCGGCCGCCACCTCGGCCAGCGTCGGATGCGTCGGCGCGGTCGGCACCAGCAGCACGTCCATGTCCTGCCAGACCGCCTCGGTCCGGCGAGCCAGCGCGGCGAGCTGGTAGCGCGCCTCGAAGGCGGCAGTCGCGTCGAAATCGCGGGCGCGCTCGATGACCTGGCGCACCGTCGGATCGAGTGCCTCGGGCTGCTGGTCCATCAGCGTGCGCACCACGCTGTGGCGCTCGGCCACCCAGGGGCCGTCGTAGAGCAGCGCCGCCACCGCATCGAAGGGCGCCATGTCGACGGGCACGATCGTCACGCCCTCGCCGGCCCAGGCGGGCGAATCGCCGGCGGCTGTCGGCGACAGCGTCGCCAGCCGGGCCAGCGCTGCGCCCCAGGCCTGCGGATAGCCGAGTGCAGCGTCCAGCGCCGACAGCTCGGCAGGCACACCGACCCGCAGCGGCTGTCCTTGCCGACCCAGCCAGGCCGGTCGTGGCACGGCGGCGTGGAAGACCGGGCCGCCATCGTCGCCTTCGATGATCGCCATGACCTGCGCCGCATCGGCCACCGTCAGCGCGAACACCGAGACCACGTCCAGCGTGCGGCAGGCCGGCAGCACCCCGTTCATGCCGACCCGGCCTGGCGTGGGCTTCAATCCGACCAGATGATTGAATCCAGCCGGCACCCGGCCTGATCCGGCGGTATCGGTGCCCAGCGCGAACGGCACCAGTCCGCGCGCCACCACCGAGGCCGAGCCTGAGCTGGAGCCGCCGCTGATGCGGGTCGGGTCCAGCGTGCAGGGCACCGCGCCGTGCGGCGAGCGGGTGCCGACCAGCCCGGTGGCGAACTGGTCGAGATTGGTCTTTCCCATCAGGATGGCGCCGGCATCGAGCAGGCGCTGCACCACGCTGGCATGGCGGTCAGGGCGACGCTCGAAGTCCGGGCAGGCCGCGGTGGTCGGCAGGCCGGCGACGTCGATGTTGTCCTTGACCGCGAAGGGCACGCCCGCCAGCGGCAGCACATGGCCTTGGCGCTGCAGCGCTGCCAGGCGATCGAGCTGGGCCTGCAGATGGGCGGCGTCGCAGCGCAGGATCCAGGCCGGATCGCCGGCATCGAGCTGCGCCGCCAGGGCCGGGATCAGCGCGTGGGCCTGGGCGCCGTCGCGGTAGGCGGCCAGCCAGTCCGCGATCGTCACCGGCAGGGCATGGGGCCGCGTCGTCATGGGCAGGGTCCTTCGGTGCGCATCGCAGCCAGGGCGGCGATCAGGTCGGCCGAGGTGGCGGTCCAGCCGACGATCGCGCCCTGCGCGCGCACCATCGCCAGCGTGGCGGCCTTGAACTCGGGGAAATAGCTCTCGGTGGCATCCTCGATCAGCACGCAGTCGAAGCCGCGGTCATTGGCCTCGCGCATGCTGGTCTGCACGCAGACCTCGGTGGTCACGCCGGTGAAGACCAGATGGCTGATGCCGCGTGCGGCCAGCCAGGCCTGCAGGTCGGTGCCGAAGAAGGCGCCCTTGCCGGGCTTGTCGATCACCCGCTCCCCCTCGGTCGGCGCCAGCTCGGCAATGATCGCGTGGCCGGGCTCGCCCTGCACCAGCAGGCGACCCATCGGGCCGGTGTCGCCGATGCGCAGGCCCGGCGAGCCGCGCAGCCGCTTGGCCGGCGGACAGTCCGACAGGTCCGCCCGGTGGCCCTCACGGGTGTGCACCACCGCGCCGCCGGCTGCGCGCCAGGCCGCCAGCAGCCGCTGCAGCGCCGGCACGATCGCCTGCAGCCGCGTCACGTCGTTGCCCAGGCTGGCACCGAAGCCGCCCGGCTCGACGAAATCGCGCTGCATGTCGATCACCACCAGCGCGGCATGCCGCAGCGGCAGCATGAAGGGGCCAGGCCGGGCCGGCACGGTCAGGATGGAGGAATCCGGCATGAAGAAGTCTCCCGGTCAGTGGCCGCCCATGTGGTGGCCGATGCGCTGGCGGTCGGCATCGGCCGCCGGGGTCTCGAACACGAGGCGCCCGGCGCTCATCACGACGATGCGGTCCGACAGTGCGAGCAGCTCGTCGAGATCCTCGCTGACCAGCAGCACCGCCGCGCCGCGGTCGCGCGCGGCACGCAGGCGGGCATGGATCTCCTCGACGGCCGCGAAGTCGAGGCCGAACACCGGATTGGAGACCAGCAGCAGATCCGCGCCGTCGGAGAGCTCGCGCGCCAGCACCGCGCGCTGCACATTGCCGCCCGACAGCGTGCGGATCGGCGCCTGCTCGCTGCGGGCGCGCACACCGTACTCGCCGATCCAGCGTCGGGCCTGGGCGCGCAGCGCACCCCAGCGCACCCAGCCACCCCAGGCGAACGGGGCGGCATCGAAGCCGCGCAGGGCCAGGTTCTGCGCGATGCTCATCGTGCCGACGCAGGCGTTGCGCAGCGGCTCCTCGGGCAGGCTGCGCACCTTCAGGCGGCGGTTCTGTTCCCGGCTGGCGCGGTAGTCCTCGCCCTCGACCTGCACCCGGCCGCCGAGCCGGCCGCGCTGGCCGACCAGCGCCTCCATCAGCTCGCGCTGGCCGTTGCCCGACACGCCGGCGATGCCGACGATCTCGCCACCGTGCACCGCCAGGTCCAGGCCGGCGACCGCCCGCTCGCCGCGGTCGCCGCTCACCTGCAGCCCACGGATCGACAGTCGTGGTCTTGCCTGTGTCCGTGTCTGTGTCTGTTTCTGCGCAGGCGTCTGCTCCGGCCGGGGCTCGGGCCTGACCAGGGCCGGCGCGGGCGTGTCCGGCGCTGCCGTGCCGATCATCGCCGCGGCCAGCTGGCCGGCGCTGCTGTGCGCGACCGTGCCGGTGTGCACCAGGCGACCTCGCCTGAGCACGCTGACATCGTCGGCATGCGCGGCGACCTCGCGGAACTTGTGGGTGATCAGCACGATGCTGCAGTCGCCGGACCGTGCGCGCTCGCGCAGTGCGCCCAGCACCTCGTCGGCCTCCTGCGGCGTCAGCACCGAGGTCGGCTCGTCCAGGATCAGCAGCCGCGGGCGCAGGTAGAGCTGCTTGAGGATCTCCAGCTTCTGCTTCTCGCCGGCCGACAGATCGGTCGGCGTGGCGTCCAGGTCGAGCCGGAACGGCGTGGTCTCGAGGAAGGCCGCCAGCTCGGCGCGCATGGCCCGCCAGTCGACCACCGCCGACAGCCGGCCACGCGCCAGCAGCAGGTTCTCGGCCACCGTCATGCCCGGCACCACGGTGAAGTGCTGGTAGACCATGCCGATGCCCAGATCGCGCGCCACCGTGGGCGAGGTGATGCCCACCTCGCGGCCGTCGATCATCACTGCGCCGTCGCTCGGCGGCTGATAGCCGACCACGCACTTGACCAGCGTGCTCTTGCCGGCGCCGTTCTCGCCCAGCAGCGCATGCACCGTGCCCGGCCGCACCGACAGCGAGACATCGTCCAGCGCGGTGAAGGCGCCGAAGCGGCGCGTCAGGCCCACCGTCTCCAGCGCGAGCGCGCCCTGGCGCGGCGGACGGGCGAGGCGGGGATCGAGCGGGGCGGTCATGCGGCCACCTCGCGGCGGAAGACCTCCAGCGTGCGGGCCTTGACGCGCACGAACTCCGGATCGCTCATCACCTCCGGACTGCGCGGTCGCGGCAGATCGAAGGGCACGATCTCGGCGATGCGCGTGGGCCGGCGCGTCAGCAGCAGGATGCGGTCGGCCAGGAACACGGCGTCCTCCAGGTCGTGCGAGACGATCACCATGGTCACGCCGGTGGCCAGGTGGGCCTCCTGCAGCTTGGCGCGGATGAACAGCGTCATCTCGAAGTCCAGCGCGGAGAAGGGCTCGTCGAGGAACAGCACCTCCGGCTCGGTGGCCAGCGCGCGCATGATGCACACCGTCTGCTGCTGGCCGCCCGACAGCTCGTAGGGGTAGCGGGCGAGGTCGAAGCGGATCTCGAACAGCGCCATCAGCTGCTCGACGCGGGCCCGCACAGCAGCTGGCTTCATGCCGCCACGCCGCAGCGGATAGGCGATGTTGTCCCAGGCGCTCAGCCAGGGAAACAGCGCGTCGCGGTAGTTCTGGAACACATAGCCGATGCGGGTCTCGCGCAGCGTCTTGCCGTCGAACAGGATCTCGCCGGCGTCCGGCGGCATCAGGCCGGCGATCATGTTCATCAGCGTCGACTTGCCGCAGCCGTTGGGGCCGAAGATCGAGACGATCTGGCCGCGCGGAAGGTCGAGGTTGAAGTCGGTGTACAGCGGGCTGCCGGCGAAGGCCTTCGACAGCCCGCGCACCGTGACATGGGTGCGCGGCGCCGGCGGCAGCGTCAGCACCGTGTGCGGGGCCTCGGACGAGGGAGACAGGGAAGCGTTCATGCCTTGCCGCTCCAGTGGATGAGGCGCTTCTCGGCCAGCAGGAACACCAGGTTCAGCAGATAGCCCAGCGCGCCGGTGACGAGGATGGACGCGTACATGTCCTTGACGTTGAACACCTGCTGCGAATCGATGATGCGGTGGCCCAGCCCGGTCTCCGAGCCGATGAACATCTCGGCCACGATGACGATGACCAGCGCCATCGACACTGCGCTGCGCAGGCCCACGAAGGTCTGCGCCAGGCTCTCCATCAGCAGCACGTCCTTGAACACATGCCAGCGGCTCACGCCCATGATCTGCGCGGCCATCACGCGGGTCTTCTTCGCGTTCATCACGCCATAGGCGCTGTTGAACAGCACGATCAGCGTCGCACCGAAGCTGGCGATGGCGATCTTGTTGATGTCGGTGATGCCGAAGATCAGCAGGAACAGCGGGATCAGCGCCGAGCTGGGCGTGGAGCGGAAGAAGTCGATCAGGAACTCCACGCTGCGGTAGGCGCCCTCGGCGCTGCCGAGCGCCACGCCCAGCGGCACGCCCACCACCACCGCGATCGCGAAGGAGGCCAGCGTGCGCCAGACGGTGGACTGCAGGTCCGGCCAGATGGCGCCGCTGACCAGCGTGCCCCAGAGGTGGCCCAGCGTTTCGCCCGGCGGGGGCAGCAGCACCGGCTTGACCCAGTGCGCCGAGATCATCAGCTGCCACAGACCGAGCAGCAGCAGCGGGCCGATCAGGGGCAGCCAGCGCCGCTCGGCCACCAGGGTGCGCAAGGGGGCGATCATGCGAGCCGCTCCGCTCAGCCCGCGTAGAGCAGCGAGGCCACATCGACCCGGCGCGAGAAGATCTTGCGCTCGAGGAAGACATCGAAGAACTTCTGGAACTGCGCGATGTCGGCCGGCTTGAACTCGTTGTACAGCGTGAAGCCCGACAGTGGCACCTCCTTGACCAGCGACTCCTCGATGGCGGTGAAGCCGTCGAGGTGGCGACGCGACTCCTCGGGGTTCTTGCGCACATGCTCCACCGCGCGGGCGTAGGCGGCGATGTATTTCTTCGCGTCGGCCGGGCGCTCCTTCAGGAAGGTGGTGGTCAGGCTGGCCGAGCCGCCGAACCAGGGCGCCTCCGCATCGCCCAGCACGTATTTGGAGATCACGCCGTTCTCCAGTACGCGCGTCAGGCCCTTGAGCCGGCCGGCGGTGCCGGTGGGCTCCAGGGTGTAGACCGCGTCGACCTGGCCGGCGGCCAGGGCCGCCACATGCTGGCCCACCGGCAGTTCGGTGACCTGCGGGCTGGCGATGCCGTTCTTCTCCAGGATGATCCTGGCCAGCGTCACGTTCTGGATGCCGGGACCGGAGGCGATGCGCTTGCCCTTGAGCTCGGCGATGGTCTTGATCGGCGAGTCCTTGGCGACCAGGAACTGGTCAAGCACCAGCCTGTGGTTCGACGGGTTCGAACAGATGATCTTGAACAGCCCCGGCGAGGTGATCTCGGCCAGGGCCAGCACGGCAGAGGCCGTGCCGTTGGCCGAGCCGTGGATGCGCCCGGCGATCATGGCCTCGGCCACCTGCTGCGCGCTGGCGAACTTGGCGCCCTCGACGTTCAGGCCGGCCTCCTTGAAGAAGCCCTTCTCCAGAGCGACATACAGCGGCAGGCCGGAGGCGATCGGCCAGTAGCCGATCAGGATCTTGTCGTCGGTGGCGCGGGCCTGCGGCGGCAGGGCCAGCGCGCCGGCGGCGCCCAGTCCGGTCTGCAGGATCTGGCGGCGGGTCGGTCGGGATGCGGTCATGGAAGCCTCGGAGGTCAGGGAGACGGAAGGGCGTGGTGGCGTGGGGACGACGGGCCAGCGGTCTGCACAGCGCTCAGCCGGTGGGGTCCGGCCAGCCCGCGAGCACCGCCAGCACGGAGGCCGAGTCGGCCACGGCGCCGAAGACGCCGCCCTGCATCTGGATCATCTTCAGCGCCGCCTCGTGGTTGCCGCGGTCGGTGGCGCCGGTGCAGTCGCCGAGCATCACGCACTCGAAGCCGCGGTCGTTGGCCTCGCGCATCGTGGTGTGCACGCACACGTCGGTGGTGATGCCCGTCAGGATCAGGTTGCGGATGCCGCGGGTGTGGAGGATCAGCTCCAGGTCGGTCGCGCAGAAGCTGCCCTTGCCGGGCTTGTCGATGATGGGCTCGCCAGCGATCGGGTAGAGCTCGGGAATGATGTCCCAGCCGGGTTCGCCACGCACCAGGATGCGCCCGCACGGGCCGGGGTCGCCGATGCCGGCGCCGATGCGCTGGCTGCGCCAGCGCTTGTTGGCCGGCAGGTCCGACAGGTCCGGCCGGTGGCCCTCGCGGGTGTGGATCACATGCAGGCCGGTGCGACGGGCCTCGGCCAGCAGCCGCTGAAGCGGTTCGATCGGCGCACGGGTCAGGCTGATGTCGTAGCCCATCGTGTCGACATAGCCGCCGACGCCGCAGAAGTCGGTCTGCATGTCGATGATGACGAGCGCGGTGTTGGCCGGCGTGAACTGGCCGTCGCAGGGCCAGGGATAAGGCACGGAGTTCAGATGGACAGGCATGTCGGTCTCCCGGAGAGGTGTCAGCGCTGCACGCCCAGCTCGGCCGGCGCGCCGCGCAGGCTGCGGTCGGGCGAGCAGGTGAGCACCAGGATCAGCAGCGTCAGCGCATACGGCACCGCGTTGAACAGGTAGTAGTGGCCGGTGACGCCGACCGACTGCAGCGCCGGCCCGAGCGCGCCCGCGCCGCCGAACAGCAGCGCCGCGCCCAGGCAGGCCAGCGGGCGCCAGCGCGCGAAGATGACCAGCGCCACCGCGATCAGGCCCTGGCCGCTCGACAGGCCTTCGTTCCAGCTCCCCGGGTAGACCAGCGTCAGCGAGGCGCCGCCCAGACCGGCGATGAAGCCGCCCGCGGTGGTCGCCGCGATGCGCACGCCGTTGACCGGGTAGCCCAGCGCCCGCGCCGCATCGGCCGAGTCGCCCACCATGCGCACGATCAGGCCCCAGCGCGTGTTCGCCAGCCCCCACTGCAACAGTACGGCCAGCACCACGCCCAGCGGGAACAGCGCGTTGATCGACAGCGCCGACTGCACGGCGGGCGAATCGCTCCAGCCGCCGAGCGCGATCACCGGGATCTGCGCCGCCTGGGGCTGGATCAGCGGCTTGCCGAGGTAGAAGGCCAGCCCCGCGCCGAACAGCATCAGCGCGATGCCGGTGGCCACGTCGCTGACCCGCGGCAGCGAGCACAGCAGGCCGTGCAGCAACGCCAGCGCCGCCCCGCTCCCCCCCGCGATCAGCAGCCCGATCCACGGCGAGCCGCTCCAGTAACTGCCACCGAAGCCGGCCATCGCCGACAGCACCAGCACGCCCTCCAGCCCGAGGTTGATGCGCCCGGACTTCTCCGTCAGGCACTCGCCCAGGCTGACGAACAGGAAAGGGGTTCCCACACGCACCGCCCCGCCCAGCACGGCCAGCAGCACGTCGAACCCGAGGAATTCACCTGTGCCCGTCATCGACATCATCGACCTCCGCCAGAACCACCGGAACCACCGAACAGCCGGCCACGCCCGGCTTCGGCCGCCAGGATCAGCACGAACGCAAAGCCCTGCAGCACCAGCACCGAGGCGTCGGGCAGGTCCATCCGGCGCTGCAGCAGACTCCCCGCCGCGCCAAAACCGCCGAACAGGATGGCCACCGGCGGGATCGCCCACGGGTTGTGGCGTGCGACGAAGGACACCAGGATGCCGGTGTAGCCCAGGCCGGCGATCAGCGAGGCGTTCGCGGAGGTGTGGACCGCCAGCACCTCGATCGCGCCGGCCAGCCCCGCCGCCGCCCCGCCCAGCGCACACCCGGCCAGGATCAGCCCCAGCGTCGGCAGCCCGACCAGCCGCGCCGCCCGCACATTGCCGCCCACCACCCGCAGCGCGAAACCCGAGGCGGTGAACGTCAGCCAGACCCCCGCCGCGAGGCAGAGCAGCACGCCCCAGGCCAGCCCCCAATGCACGTCCGTCACCGCGCCGTCCCACGGCAGGCCGCCGATGCGCAGCGACTCGGCCACCGGCGGTGTCGACGGTTTGTTCAGGCTGGCGGGGTCGCGCAGCGGGCCTTCCACAAAATGCTTGAACAGCGCGATCGCCAGGTAGCCCAGCAGCAGGCTGGAAATCGTCTCGTTCACCCCGCGCGCCTGCCGCAGCCAGCCCGCCAGCGCCACCCAGCCCGCCCCGGCCAGCGCCCCCGTCAGCAACATCAGCCCGCTCCCCGGCCAGCCCGCCAGCGACGGCGCCAGCATCGGCAGCGCCGCACACGCCAGCGCCCCGAGCACCAGCGCGCCCTCGCCCCCGATCACTGTCAGCCCCGCCTGCGCCGGCAGCGCCACCGCCAGCGCGGTCAGCATCAGGGGAGCGGCGCGCTGCAGCGTGTTCTGCCACGAGAAGCTGTCGCCGAACGCGCCCTTGAACAGCAGCACCCAGGCCTCGACCGGGTCACGGCCCGACAGCCAGACGAACACACCAAACGCCAGCAGCGCCCCGGTCAGGGCCAGCACCGGCAGCGCCACCGCCTCGGCGGATTCGCGCCAGTGACCGTCGGCGTCGGACTGGGCAGAAGCGGAGGTGGCAGCGGCCAGCGTGCTCATGGCGGCCTCGCCTCAGACCTTGCCGATGACGCCGTCGACCAGGTAGTTCATCGACTCCAGCTCGACATCGGTCTGCTTGTAGACCTTGCCCTTCGGGATGACGACCTTGCCGGTGTTGTCCTTGAGTTCGCCCTTGAAGATGTCGAACTTGCCCGCGACCATCGCCGCCTTGACGCCGTCGGCGGCCTTGCGCGCGCCTTCCGGCACCATCGCGCCATAGGGCGAGGTCTTGACGAAGCCGTCCTTCAGCCCGCCGCGCACGAAGTTCGGGTGCGGCTTGCCGGTCTTGGCCGCGTCGATGATCTGGGTGTAGGCGGTGACCCAGTTCCACTCGGCGCCGGTCAGGTAGGCGTTCGGGGCGAGCTTGGCCTGGCTGGCGTGGTAGCCGCAGACGAACTTGCCGCGCTTGGCCGCCGTCTCGACGATCACCTTCGGGCCGTCGACGTGCATCGTGAAGACGTCGACGCCCTGGTCGGCCAGGCTGTTGGTGGCCTCGGCTTCCTTGACCGGCATCGACCAGTCGCCGGTGAAGATGACCTGCGTGGTGATGGTCGGGTCGACCGAGCGGGCGCCCATCGTGAAGGCGTTGATGTTGCGCAGCACCTGCGGGATCGGCTTGGCCGCGATGAAGCCGAGCTTCTTCGACTTGCTCATGTGGCCGGCGATGACGCCGTTGAGGTACTGCGCCTCGTCGATGTAGCCGAAGAAGCTGCCAGTGTTCTTCGGGTGCTTGCCTTCGCTCCACAAGCCGCCGCAGTGGGCGAAGCGCACGTCGGGGTTCTTGGCCGCCACCGCCAGCATGTGCGGGTCGAAGTAGCCGAACGAGGTCGGGAACAGCAGCGTGGCGCCGTCCTGCGAGATCATGCCCTGCAGGGTCTTCTGCACGGCGTTGGTCTCGGGCACGTTCTCTTCCTCGACCACCTTGATGCCGGCCATCTTCTTCACCACGGCCACCGCTTCAGCGTGCGCCTGGTTGTAGCCGAAGTCGTCCTTCGGGCCGACATAGACGAAGCCGACGGTCAGCGGCTTCTGGGCCAGCGCCAGGCCGGGCACGCCGGAGGCGGCCAGGCCGGCTCCGGTGAGGCCGACGGTGCGCAGCCAGTCGCGGCGGTTCGGGTGGCGGGGGAGGGAACGCATGGCGGACTCCAGCTGTTGGTTGGGATTTCAGCTGGTATACAAGCAGGCGCCATGCCATGCCGGTGCGTGGCGCCACGGCCAGGCCGTGCACCGATCGGGTGGATCGGCCGCACTGCCCTGGGTCGATCCGGGCGCAGGAACGGTGCTTCAGGTCACCGGCGCCGGATTGAACAGCACCAGCGCGTTGTGCAGCTTCCAGTGCTCGGCCCAGGTCTTGCGGCCGCTGGCGACGTCGAGCATCAGCCGGAACATCGCCCAGCCGGCCTCCTCGATCGTCTGCTCGCCGTCGGCGATGCGCCCGGCGTTGACGTCCATCAGGTCGTGCCAGCGCCGCGCCAGGTCCGAGCGGGTCGCCACCTTGATGACCGGGCACTGCGCCAGGCCGTAGGGCGTGCCCCGGCCGGTGGTGAAGACATGCAGGTTCATGCCGGCGGCCAGCTGCAGCGTGCCGCAGATGAAGTCGCTGGCGGGGGTGGCGGCGAAGACCAGACCGCGCTGGTCGGCGCGCAGCTTCTCGCCCGGCGAGAGCACATGCGAGATGGCCGAGGAGCCGCTCTTGATGATCGAGCCCATCGCCTTTTCGGCGATGTTGGACAGGCCGCCGGCCTTGTTGCCCGGCGTGGTGTTGGCCGAGCGGTCGACGCGCCCGCGGTCCAGATAGCGGTCGTACCAGCCCAGCTCGCGCACGATGGCCTCGGCCACCTCGGGCGTGGCCGCGCGGGAGGTGAGCTGCTCGACCGCGTCGCGCACCTCGGTGTTCTCGCTGAACATCACGGTGGCGCCGGCGCTCACCAGCAGGTCGGCGGCAAAGCCCACCGCCGGGTTGGCGGTCACGCCGGAGAAGGCGTCCGAGCCGCCGCACTGCACGCCCACCACCAGCTCGCTGGCGGGAATCGTCTCGCGCCGACGCGCGTTCAGCCGCGCCAGATGCGGCTTCGCGCGCTCGACGATGTCCTCGATCATCGACATGAAGCCGACATGGGCCTCGTCCTGCAGGCACACCGTGTCGGGGCCGCCTTGCGGGTCGCGCCCGTCGTGGATGGGGAAGGAGCCGGGCGGCAGCAGCCGCGCGGGCTGCAGCTTCTCGCAGCCGAGGCTGACCACCAGCACCTCGCCGCCGAAGTTGGGGTTCAGCGCCAGGTTGCGCACCGTGCGGATCGGGATGATCGCGTCGGGCGCGTCGATCGCCACGCCGCAGCCGTAGCCGTGCTCCAGCGCCACCACGCCGTCGACGTTCGGGTAGTGCGGCAGCAGCTCTTCGCGGATGCGCCGCGCCGCGTGATCGACCACGCCGGCCACGCACTGCACCGTCGTCGTGATCGCCAGCAGGTTGCGCGTGCCCACCGAGCCGTCCGGGTTGCGGTAGCCCTCGAAGGTGAAGCCTTCCAGCGGCGGGGCCGGCTCGCGGCGCACGGTGGCCATCGGCAGGCCCTCGAGCTCGCGGGCGGCCGGCATCTGCAGCCGGCGCTCGTTGACCCATGATCCGGCGGGCAGCGGCTGCAGCGCGTAGCCGATCGGCACGCCGTAGCGCAGCACCGCCTCGCCCTCGGCCAGATCACGCAGCGCGACCTTGTGCCCTTGAGGCACCGTCTCGCGCAGCACCAGGCCGCAGGCCAGCGCCGTGCCGGCGGGCAGGCCGCCGTCGTTGGCGACGATGGCGACGTTGTCGTCGGGGTGCATGCGCAGCGTCAGCGGAGCGCGCGGGGCCGGGGCGGCGTTGTCGTTCATGGGCAGACCTGGATCCGGGGAATGAGAGGTGTGATTGTTCCTTGTTGTACGACAACATGCAATTGCCGCAAGCAGCATGGCGCCAAAATAGCACTGATCGTGTAGGGCTAAGGGTTTTCACTGCTAGGGCATTGGGGAGGGCTAGTTGTACGATGACTGTCAACGCTGATCGATAGCGATCCCTGTCACCCCCCACGGAGCCAATCACCATGTCGCCTCAAGAGCTCAAGCTTGTCCTCGAATCGGGCCTGCTGTCCTTCCCGCTGACCGACTTCGACGCCGAGCTGAACTTCGAGCCCAAGGGCTATGCCGAGCGTTTGGAGTGGCTGCAGCCCTACGGCGCCTCGGCGCTGTTCGCCGCCGGCGGCACGGGCGAGTTCTTCTCGCTGGAGCCGGGCGAGTACAGCGAGGTCATCAAGGTGGCGCTGGACACCTGCCGCGGCCGCACCCCGATCCTGGCCGGCGCCGGCGGCCCGACCCGCGTGGCGATCCAGTACGCCCAGGAAGCCGAGCGCCTGGGCGCGCAGGGCATCCTGCTGCTGCCGCACTACCTGACCGAAGCCAGCCAGGAAGGCCTGATCGCCCATGTGCAGGCCGTCTGCCGCAGCGTGAAGTTCGGCGTGGTGGTCTACAACCGCGGCGCCTGCCGCCTGACGCCCAAGAGCCTGCTGGTGCTGGCCGAGACCTGCCCGAACCTGATCGGCTTCAAGGACGGCATCGGCGACATCGAGAAGTTCGTCGCCATCCGCCAGACCCTGGGCGAGCGCTTCGCCTATCTGGGCGGCCTGCCCACGGCGGAAGTCTTCGCCGGCGCCTACAAGGCGATGGGCTGCCCGGTCTACTCGTCGGCCGTCTTCAACTTCATCCCGAAGACCGCCATGGAGTTCTACAACGCCCACGCCGCCGGCGACACCGCCACCTGCGACCGCCTGATCCGCGACTTCTTCCTGCCCTACATCGCGCTGCGCAACAAGGGCGAAGGCTATGCGGTGTCGATCGTCAAGGCCGGGGCCGCGATCGCCGGCCACTCGGCCGGTCCGGTGCGCCCGCCGCTGTCGGACATGCTGCCCGCCGAGGTGGAAGAACTGCGCGCGCTGATGGCGCCGCTGGGCGCCCAGTGATCGGCTGATTGGCTGATCGGCTGAACTTCTTTCCGTCCCCCACCAGAAGAACCTACCTTCCCGGAGACATCCGACCATGAAGATCGCGAAGAAGCTCCTTGCGGCCTGCGCCCTGACGCTGCTGGCCGCCGCCGCCCAGGCCCAGGCCTGGCCCGCCAAGCCGGTCACCCTGCTGGTGCCCTTCCCGCCGGGCGGCGCCTCCGACATGGTGGCGCGCACCATCGGCACCAAGCTGCAGGAGCGCTTCAATCAGACCTTCATGGTCGACAACCGGGCCGGGGCCACCGGCACGATCGGCGCGGCGCAGGTCAAGCGCGCCGCCCCGGACGGCCAGACCTTCCTGGTGACCTCGCTGGGTCCGCTGGTGATCGCGCCGCACCTGATGAAGTCGGTGCCCTACGACGCCACGAAGGACTTCGACCACCTCTCGGTGCTGGTGCAGGCGCCCAATGTGCTGGTGGTGCCGGCCAGCTCGCCGCACAAGTCGCTCGCCGACGTGCTGAGCTTCCTGAAGGCCAATCCGGACAAGATGACCTTCGCCTCCTCGGGCAACGGTTCGTCCGACCACCTGACGGCCGAGCTGTTCTGGCTGCAGACCGGCACCAGCGGCACGCACGTCCCGTACAAGGGCGGCGGCCCGGCCATCTCCGACCTGCTCGGCGGCCAGGTCGATGCCGGCTTCATGAACATCAACTCGGTGCTCAGCCACATCAACGCCGGCAAGCTCAAGGTGCTGGCGATCACCGGCGAGAAGCGCTCGCCGGTGCTGCCCAACGTGCCGACGCTGGCCGAGTCGGGCGTCAAGGGCGCCGACGTGCAGTCCTGGCAGGCGGTCTCGGCCCCGAAGGGCCTGCCGGCCGACATCCGCGCCAAGATGCACGAGGCGCTGGTGGCGGTCATGAACGATCCGAAGATCCGCCAGCAGTTCACCGCGCTGGGCTTCGAGATCGTCGCCAACACGCCCGAGCAGTTCGCCGCCTACCAGCAGCGCGAGAGCGCGCGCTGGAAGCAGCTGATCGAGACGCGCAAGATCACGGCCGACTGATTTCTCCCCGATCCTCACCCTCCGCCCCACGATGACCACCTCCTCGACCCTCGGCCTGTCCGCGCTGCCGCGCATCGCCTCGCTGCGCGTCGTGCCTGTCGCCGGCCGCGACGGCATGCTGCTGAACCTGAGCGGCGCGCATGCGCCCTTCTTCACCCGCAACCTGCTGATCCTGACCGACAGCGCGGGTCGGACCGGCGTCGGCGAGGTGCCTGGCGGCGAGAAGATCCGCCAGACGCTGGAGGATGCGCGGGCGCTGGTCGTCGGCCAGGCGGTGGGCGACCACCTGCGGGTGCTGCGCGAGGTGCAGCAGGCCTTCGCCGACCGCGACTCGGGCGGCCGGGGCCTGCAGACCTTCGACCTGCGCACCACCATCCATGCGGTGACGGCGGTCGAGTCGGCGATGCTCGACCTGCTCGGCCAGCACCTCGACCTGCCGGTGTGCGACCTGCTCGGCGAGGGCCGCCAGCGCGACGCGGTCGAGATGCTGGGCTATCTGTTCTTCGTCGGCGACCGGCGCAAGACCGATCTGCCCTACGCCAGCGAGCCGGACTCTGATGACGACTGGTTCCGTCTGCGCCACGAGGCGGCAATGACGCCGGAGGCCATCGTGCGGCTGGCCGAGGCCACCCGCGCCAAGTACGGCTTCAACGACTTCAAGCTCAAGGGCGGCGTGCTGGCCGGCGACGCCGAGGTGGACGCGGTCACCGCCATCCACGAGCGCTTCCCCGAGGCGCGCGTGACGCTCGACCCCAACGGCGGCTGGCTGCTGAAGGACGCGATCCGCCTGGGCCAGCGCATGCGCGGCGTGGTGGCCTACGCCGAAGATCCCTGCGGCGCCGAGGGCGGCTTCTCCGGCCGCGAGGTGATGGCCGAGTTCCGCCGCGCCACCGGCCTGCCGACCGCCACCAACATGATCGCCACCGACTGGCGCCAGTTCACCCACGCGCTGAGCCTGCAAAGCGTGGACATCCCGCTGGCCGACCCGCATTTCTGGACGATGGCCGGCTCGGTGCGCGTCGCGCAGACCTGCCGCGACTGGGGCCTGACCTGGGGCTCGCACTCCAACAACCACTTCGACGTCTCGCTGGCGATGTTCACGCATGTGGGCGCCGCCGCGCCCGGCAAGGTCACCGCCATCGACACCCACTGGATCTGGCAGGACGGCCAGCGCCTGACGAAGGAGCCGCTGCAGATCGTCGGCGGCCATGTCCAGGTGCCGAAGAAGCCGGGCCTGGGCGTCGAGCTCGACATGGTCGAGGTCGAGAAGGCGCACCAGCTCTACCTGCAGCACGGCCTGGGCGCGCGCGACGACGCCATCGCCATGCAGTACCTGATTCCGGGCTGGACCTTCGACAACAAGCGACCCTGCCTGGTGCGTTGAGCGCGCCGGCCGGAGGAGACATGACCATGAATGACACGACCCCCAGCCGCCGCCAGATCCTGAAGGTGGCCGCCAGCACCGGTCTGGCCGCGCTCGGCGCCCCGGCACTGGCGCAGTCCATCGCCTTCAGCCCGAATGCGCGCTACCCCGACCCGGCCGTCCAGATCCTGGACCCGTCCTTCGCCAGGTACCGCATCTACAGCAGCACGCTGGAGCAGGTCGCCACCGGCATGCGCTGGGCCGAGGGCCCGGTGTACTTTCCCGGTGACAACGGCGCTCCCGGCCATGTGCTGGTGAGCGACATTCCCAACAACCGCATCATGAAGTTCGACGAGAAGACGGGGGCTTTCACCGTCTTCCGCAGCCCGTCGAACTGGGCCAACGGCAACACCCGCGACCGCCAGGGCCGCCTGCTCACCTGCGAGCACTCGGTCACTCGCCGGGTCGTCCGCACCGAGAAGGACGGCAAGATCACCGTGCTGGCCGATCGCTTCGAGGGCAAGCGCCTGAACGCGCCCAACGACATCGTCGTCAAGAGCGACGACAGCGTCTGGTTCACCGACCCGCTGTTCGGCATCAACGGCGAGTGGGAAGGCTTCAAGGCCAAGCCCGAGCAGGCCACCACCAACGTCTACCGCATCGACCCGAACGGGCAGATCACGGCCGTCATCACCGACATCGTCAACCCCAATGGGCTGGCCTTCAGCCCCGACGAGAAGAAGCTCTACGTGGTGGAGTGGAAGGGCACGCCCAACCGCAGCATCTGGGCTTTCGACGTGAACCCGGACGGCAGCGTCTCCAACAAGACCAAGCTGATCGATGCGGCCGACCAGGGCGCGCTCGACGGCTTCCGTGTCGACCGCGACGGCAACCTGTGGTGCGGCTGGGGCAGCAATGGCGCGCTGCAGGCCGAGCCCAGCGACGTCGGTGGCCGCAAGGTCTTCCAGCTCAAGGGGCGTCCCGAAGATCTGGATGGCGTGATGGTCTTCAACCCCGCTGGCAAGCCGCTGGCCCACATCCGCCTGCCCGAGCGCTGCGCCAACCTGTGCTGGGGCGGTCCCAAGAACAACCGCCTCTACATGGCCAGCTGCCACTCGCTGTACGCGATGCATTTCGAGGCGCACGGCGCCACCTGAGCCGCCTGACAGGGCACGAAACGATTTCCTGGAGTTGATCTTCCCATGAGCCAGATGCTTTCCTCCTTCGACGCCCGCACCGGCGCGCTGCTGGCCGAACTGCCGGCGACCTCGCCCGCCCAGCTCGACGCCGCCTGCGAGGCCGCGGCCGCCGCCTTCCCGCTGTGGCAGGCCGCCGCCGGCGCCGAGCGCGCCACGCTGCTGCGCGCGCTGGCCGCCGCGCTCGAGTCCGACCGCGAAGGCCTGGTGGCGCTGGCCGACCAGGAAACCGCGCTGGGCCCGGTGCGCCTGAACGGCGAGCTGGACCGCACCGCCTTCCAGCTGCGCCGCTTCGCGGACATTGCTGAACGTGGCGAGCCCTTCGCCTTCGTGGACGATCCGGCGGTGGCCGGCGCGCCGCCGGCCGGGCATCCGGCGATGCAGCGCTGGAGCGTGCCGCTGGGCCCGGTGGCGATGTTCTCGGCCTCGAACTTCCCCTTCGCCTTCTCGGTGCTGGGCGGGGACACCGCCTCGGCGCTGGCCGCCGGCTGCCCCGTCGTCGTCAAGGCCCACACCGGCCACCTGCAGCTCTCCAACCGGGTGTTCGGCCTGGTGCAGGGGGCGCTGGCCGCTTTGGGCCTACCCGCCGGCCTGATCGGCCTGGTGCAGGGCGGCGGGCGTGACATCGGCGTGCGGCTGATCCGCCATCCGGCGATCGCCGCCGGCGCCTTCACCGGCTCGACCCAGGGCGGCGCGGCGCTGGCCGCCGAGGCCGCCGCCCGCCCGCGCCCCATCCCCTTCTTCGGCGAGCTGGGCTCGGTCAATCCGGTGATCGCGCTGCCCGACCGGCTCGCGACCGACGGCGCGGCGCTGGCGGCCACGCTGGCGGGCTCGATCGCGCTGGGCTGCGGCCAGTTCTGCACCAACCCCGGCCTGATCCTGCTGATCGACGAGCTGCAGCCCGGCGTGGCCGCCAAGGCGATCAACGACCGCTTCGTGGCCCAGCTGCGCGAGGCGCTGGGCGGCCAGCAGCCGCACGCGATGCTGACCCGCACGATGCGCGGCGCCTTCGAGGCCGGCGTCGCGCACTGGGAGGAGGCCGGCGCCGAGCTGCTGCTGCGCGAGTCGGCCGCCGCCGGCCAGCCGCCGCGCCCGGTGCTGGCGCAGGTCAGCGCCATCGAGTTCATCGCCCGCGCGGCGCTGCGGGAAGAAGTCTTCGGCCCGAGCAGTCTGATCGTGCGCGCGGCCAGCTTGAGCCAGGCGCTGCAGGTGCTGCAGGCCGTCGGCGGCAGCCTGACGGTGACGCTGTGGGGCGTCGAGCAGGACGGCGACCGCTCGCGGGCGCTGGTGCGCGGCGCGATGGCGATCGCCGGGCGGGTGCTGTTCGCCGGCGTGCCCACCGGCGTGGCGGTGACGGCCGCGCAGCAGCACGGCGGCCCGTGGCCGAGCAGCACGCGCCCCGAGAGCACCTCGGTGGGCGACGCGGCCCTCGTGCGCTTCCTGCGCCCGGTGTGCCTGCAGGACGCGCCGGCCTGGCTGGTCGGGCGTCAGGGCCGACCGGTTTGAACGTTCAAACTCGCTGAAGGAGACAAGCATGACGATGAACCGCCGGGCCGCCGGTGCCCGAACCCTCGCCCTGGCGCTGGGCGGCCTGGGCGCTGCGCTGATGCCGACCGGAACCGCGCTGGCGCAAGGCCAGAAGGCGCCAGCCTGGCCGGACAAGCCGATCCGCATCGTCGTGCCTTATCCGCCGGGCGGATCATCCGACATCATCGCCCGCGCGATCGCGCAGCCGTTGTCGCAGGCGCTGGGCCAGACGGTGATCATCGACAACCGCGCCGGCGCCAACGGCAACACCGGCGCCGACGCGGTGGCCAAGGCCACCGACGGCCACACGCTGCTGCTGTGCGATGTCGGCGCGCTGGCGATTTCGCCCTCGGTCTATCCGAAGCTGCCCTTCGACCCGAGCCGCGACCTGCGCGGCGTGGGCATGCTGGCCTACTCGCCGCACCTGCTGGTGGTGCATCCCTCGGTGCCGGCCAACAACCTGGCCGAGCTGGTGGCGCTGTCGAAGCGCGAGCGGCTGAACTTCGCCGTCACCGCGATCGGCAGCGCGCCGCACCTGGCGGGTGTTGCCGTCGAGAAGGCCACCGGCGCGCAGTGGAACTACATCCCCTACAAGGGCGGCTCGCAGGCGATCAGCGACACGATCGCCGGCCAGACGCAGATCCTGATGAACGGCATGCTGGCGACGCTGCCGCAGGTCCAGTCGGGCAAGCTCAAGGTGCTGGGCGTGTCCAAGGCCACCCGCGTGCCGCTGCTGGCGCAGGTGCCGACCATCGCCGAGCAGGGCGTCAAGGGCTTCGAGTCCGGCACCTGGCAGGGCGTGATGATGCCGGCTGCCACGCCGCCGGCGGTGGTGCAGAAGCTCTCGGCCGAGCTGACGCGCATCATCCGCTCGCCCGAGGTGCGCGAGCGCTTGGTCGCGCAGGGCGCCGAGGTGCGCACGATGACGCCGGCCGAGCTGGGCGGCTTCTTCGAGCAGGAGCGTCGCCGCTGGGCCCAGGTGGTCGCGCAGGGCGGCGTCAAGCCCGAATGACGGCGCCGGCGCAGCCCCATCGCCATCGGCTGCTGCAGGCCGGGCCGCTGCTGCCGGCTCTGGAGCAGGCGCTGGTCGCGCGCTACGCGGTGCAGCGCCTGAGCGACGAGGCCGACCCGCAGGCTTTCCTGGCCGCCCACGGCGCCGACTTCGACGGCTATGTCACCTCGGCGGTCATGGGGCTGGACGCGGCGCGGCTGGCGCAGCTGCCGAAGCTGCGGGTGGTGTCGAGCTTCGGCGTCGGGCTGGACCGCATCGACCTGGCGGCGGCAGTGGCGCGCGGCGTGCAGGTCGGCTTCACGCCAGGTGTGCTCGACGACTGCGTGGCCGATCTGGCCTTCGCGCTGCTGCTCGACACGATGCGCCGGGTCAGCGCGGCCGACCGCTTCGTGCGGCGCGGCGCCTGGCCGGCCGGGCCGTTCGGCCTGTCGCGGCGGGTCAGCGGCGCGCGGCTGGGCCTGGTCGGCTTCGGCCGCATCGGCCAGACCATCGCGCGCCGGGCCAGTGGCTTCGATATGGCGGTGCGCTACCACAGCCGCCGTCCGGTCGAGGGCTCGGCCTGTCCGCACGAGCCCTCGCTGCACGCGCTGGCCGCCTGGGCCGACGTGCTGGTGGTGATCACCGCCGGCGGCGCGGCCACCCGGCATCTGATCGATCGCGCGGTGCTCGACGCGCTCGGCCCCGAAGGCTTCCTGGTGAATGTCTCGCGCGGCAGCGTGGTCGACGAGGCGGCGCTGGTGGAGGCGCTGCAGACCGGGCGCATCGCCGGCGCCGGGCTGGACGTGTTCGCCGACGAGCCGCAGGTGCCCGAGGCGCTGCGCGCGCTCGACTCGGTGGTGCTGACGCCGCATGTCGCCAGCGCCACCCGCGAGACCCGCCAGGCCATGGCCGACCGGGTGATCGACAACCTGGAGGCCTTCTTCCGCGACGGACAGGTGCGCTTTTCGGCCCTCAGCTGACGTGGCTGGCGGCGCCCAGCGCCCGCGCATGCCAGGCCACATGCTCGCCGATGAAGCTGGCGATGAAGTAGTAGCTGTGGTCGTGGCCGGGGTGGATGCGCAGCGTCAGCGGGTGGCCGGCGGCCTCGCAGGCGGCGCGCAGCAGCTCCGGGCGCAGCTGCACGCTCAGGAAGTCGTCGGCCTCGCCCTGATCGACCAGCAGCGGCAGGCGCTCGGTGGCCTGCGCGATCAGCGCCACCGTGTCGTGCGCGGCCCAGGCGGCCGGATCGTCACCCAGGTAGGCGGCGAAGGCCTTCTGCCCCCACGGCACCTGGCGGGGCGCGACGATCGGCGCGAAGGCCGAGACGCTGGCGTAGCGGCCCGGATGGCGCAGCGCCAGGCTCAGCGCGCCGTGGCCGCCCATCGAGTGACCGCTGATCGCGCGCCGGTCGCTGGCCGGGAAATGCGCCTCGATCCAGCCCGGCAGCTCGTGCACCACATGGGTCTCCATGCGGAAGTGCGCCGACCACGGCGCCTGCGTGGCGTCCAGGTAGAAGCCCGCGCCCTGGCCCAGGTCGTAGGCGGGATCGTCGGCCACCTCGGCCCCGCGCGGGCTGGTGTCGGGCGCCACCACGATCAGGCCGTGCGCGGCCGCATGCTGCTGCACACCGGCCTTGGTGATGAAGTTCTGCTCGGTGCAGGTCAGGCCCGAGAGCCAGTACAGCACCGGGCAGCGCTCGCCCGCCAGCGCCGCCGGCGGCAGGTAGACGCCGAAGCGCGCCGGCCCGCCCAGCGCCTCGGAGTGATGGGTCCAGACCTCCTGGCGGCCGCCGAAGCTGGCGTGCTGCTCGATGCGTTCCATGGCATGTCTCCCAGCGTCTGGTCGGCGATCAGTAATGCACCACGCTGCGGATCGACTGGCCCGAGTGCATCAGCTCGAAGGCCTCGTTGATCTCGGGCAGGCCCATGGTGTGGGTGACGAAGGGCTCGAGACGGATCTTGCCGGCCATCGCGTCCTCGACCATGCCGGGCAGCTCGCTGCGGCCCTTGACGCCGCCGAAGGCCGTGCCCAGCCACTTGCGGCCGGTCACCAGCTGGAAGGGGCGGGTGGAGATTTCCTGGCCCGCGCCGGCCACGCCGATCACCACCGACTGGCCCCAGCCGCGGTGCGCGCATTCCAGCGCCGCGCGCATCACGTTGACATTGCCGATGCACTCGAAGCTGTGGTCCACGCCCCAGCCGGTCATCTCGACGATCACCTGCTGCACCGGCTTGTCGAAGTCCTTGGGGTTGACGCAGTCGGTGGCGCCGAAGGTGCGCGCCAGATCGAACTTGTCCGGGTTGGTGTCGACCGCGATGATGCGGCCCGCGCCGGCCATCTGCGCGCCGTGCACCACCGCCAGGCCGATGCCGCCCAGGCCGAACACCGCCACGGTGTCGCCCTTCTGCACCTTGGCGGTGTTCTTGACTGCGCCCAGACCCGTGGTCACGCCGCAGCCCAGCAGGCAGACCTGCTCGGGGTTGGCGTCCGGGTTGACCTTGGCCAGCGAGACCTCGGCCACCACGGTGTACTCGCTGAAGGTCGAGCAGCCCATGTAGTGGTAGATCGGCTGGCCGTTGTAGGAAAAGCGCGTCGTGCCGTCGGGCATCACGCCCTTGCCCTGGGTGGCGCGCACGCTCACGCACAGATTGGTCTTGCCCGACTTGCAGAACAGGCACTCGCCGCACTCGGCGGTGTAGAGCGGGATGACGTGGTCGCCGGGCTTGACGCTGGTGACGCCTTCGCCCACCTCGACGACGATGCCGGCGCCCTCGTGGCCCAGCACCACCGGGAACAGGCCCTCGGGGTCGTCGCCGCTCAGGGTGAAGGCGTCGGTGTGGCAGACGCCGGTGTGGGTGATCTTGACCAGCACCTCGCCTTTTTGCGGCGGGGCGACATCGATCTCGACGATCTGCAGCGGCTGGCCGGCAGCAAAGGCGACGGCGGCTCGTGACTTCATGGCAGGGGTCCTTGCTCGGGGCGGGTGGGGGAGTGGGGTTCAGCGCAGATAGGAGCGCACCAGCGCGGTGAGGTCGCGCGCCAGCGCCTCGGGGTCGTCAGGCGCGGCCAGCTCGTCGCGGATGTGTGCGGCCATCACCTCGGCCATCAGGCCGTTGACCGCGCCGCGCATCGCCGCGAGCTGCTGCAGGATCGGCGCGCAGTCATCGCCGGCCTCGAGCGCGCGCTCGAGGGCCTCGGCCTGGCCGCGGATGCGACGCACCCGGGCCACGGCCTTCCTGCGGTCTTCCGGCGAGTTGGGCATGGGGCTCTCCTGTACTCCCGGGCAGTATATGGTCCTGCCGCCTCGCTGTCACCGCCCGCGTGCCAGATAGCCCGCCATGTCCTCGTCCGGCACCATGCTGCCGCCGGTGGCCCAGGCGATGTGGGTGGCGTCCGCGGCCTGCTGGGGCGGCAGGTGATCGGCCAGCCGGGCGATGCCGGGCACGCCCGCCAGCGCGGAGGGCTCCAGCCGCAGCCCTTCCTCGCGCTCGGCCAGGGCCAGCAGCGCGAACAGCTCGTCGTCCTGCACGGTGAAGCCGCCCGCGATCAGCCGGCGCAGCGCCCGGCCGACGAAGCCCGAGGCGCGCGCCACCGCCAGCCCGTCGGCGGCGGTGCGGTTGTCCAGGCCGATGTCGTGCACCGAGACGGCCTCGTGCAGGTCGGTGATCAGCCCGAGCAGCATGCAGGGCGCGGCCACCGGCTCGGCGAACCAGCAATGCACCGCGTCGCCCAGCAGCAGCTTGAGCCCGAAGGCCACGCCGCCGGGGCCGCCGCCCACGCCGCAGGGCAGGTGCACATGCAGCGGATGCGCGGCATCGGCCCGGATGCCGGCCTCGGCCAGCTGCGGCAGCAGCCGCTCGGCCGCGACCGCGTAGCCGAGGAAGAGGTGGCGCGAGTTCTCGTCGTCGATGAAATGGCACAGCGGATCGGCCTCGGCCTGGCGGCGGCCCTCGGCGACCGCGGCGCCGTAGTCGGCGCGGTGCTCGACCACGGTGACGCCGCCGGCGCGCAGCCGCTCCTTCTTCCACGGGCGCGCGTCGGCCGACATGTGCACCGTGACCTGCAGGCCCAGCGCCGCGCCCATCAGCCCGATCGACAGCCCGAGGTTGCCGGTCGAGCCCACCGCCAGCCGGTGGCGGCCGAAGAAGGCGCGCGCGTCGGGCGCCAGCAGCCGGCGGTAGTCGTCGTCCTGCCGCAGCAGCCCGGCCGCGAGCGCCAGGGCCTCGGCATGCTGCAGCACCTCGTGGATGCCGCCACGCGCCTTGATCGAGCCCGATACCGGCAGGTGGCTGTCGAGCTTCATCCACAGCCGGCCGGGCAGGGCATCGCGCCCCAGGCGCCGCGCCATCGCCGCCTGCAGCCGCGGCACCTCGCGCAGCGGCGACTCGATCAGGCCGCCGGCCGCGGCGGTGGCCGGAAACAGCTCGGCGATCAGCGGCGCAAAGCGCCTGAAGCGCGCGCTGGCCGCCGCCACATCCTGCGGCCCCAGGCCGACATCGGCCAGCGCCTGGGCGGCCGGCGCCTGGCGAGGATTGGCCCAGAGCAGCGGCTGGCGCGCCTGGAGGATCGGAAGTTCGGGATGACGGTCGATCAGATCAGCGGGGTCAGTCGGGGCGTGAGGCAGGGCGTTCATGATGCGATTCTGCCGCTCGGCCCGAGCCGGCATCGCTGCGGCAGACGCTCTTGCGCATCAGCCCGATCACGCTCAGGCTCAGATCGCTGCAAGGGCGGACCCGGCAGGCCAGGACCCGGCCGTCGCGCTCGTCGTCCTCGCTGACATGGTCGCGGCTCATCACGCGCGAGGCATAGTGGCCGTCGCGGATCTGCACCTTGCACACGCCGCAGCCGCCATTGCGGCAGCCCACCGGGATGCCCTTGCGGCCCAGCGCCTCCATGCCCTCCAGCAGCGAGCGGGTGTCGGCGCAGCGGTAGGTCTCGCCGGTGTCTTCGATGCGCACCGCGAAGCGCGCGGTCGGGGGTGTGCTCATCGCCATGGTGTGTCTCCTGTCTCTGTCTGTTTTCCTGGCGGGAAGGACGATAGCCAGACCCCTTCCCGCCTGTCCAATACCGAAAAGGTCCGCCGCGATGCCCGGCGGGTATGCTGCGGCGCAGCAGTGCTGGGCCCGCTCGCTCAGACCGAACGGAACAGCGGACTGCGCACCCGCTGGGCGTCGGCGGCCGACAGGAACTGCTCGGTGTGGATGTCGCGCTCGAACAGCCGGCCCTGCATCAGCGCCGAGACCGAGGCCTCCACCATCGCCGGCGGGCCGCAGAGGTAGGCCTTCAGGCCGCGGAAATCGCCGCCGAACAGCTCGCGCGCGGCCTCGTGCGCCCAGCCGCGCAGGCCGCGCCAGCCGCTGCCCTCGGGCTCGTGCGACAGCACCGGCAGGTAGCGCAGCCGGGCCGGGTCGGCCTCGGCGCGCGCGATCCAGTCCTCATGCTCGTAGAGCTCCTCGCGGCAGCGCTGGCCGACGACCAGCGTGATCGGCGGGCCGTCGCCCTGTTCGAGCAGATCCAGGATCATGCTGCGCGGGCTGGCCAGGCCGGAGCCCCCGGCGATGAACAGCATCGGCCGCGCGGCCGAGCTGCGCACGAAGAAGCGGCCGTAGGGCCCGGCGAGGTCGAGCGTCATGCCCGGGCGCAGCGTGTCGTGCAGCCAGCCGGTGCCCGCGCCGCCGGGCACGCGGCGCACCTGCAGCGCGATGCGCGCCTCGTCACGCGCGAGCGACGGCGGCGAGGCGATCGAGAAGGCGCGCCGCGCCGCCAGCCCCGGAATCGCCAGGTTGATGTACTGGCCGGCCTGGAAGTCGATCGGCCGGTCGAGCTGCAGCTCGATGCCGAGGATGGTCGGCGTCAGGGCGCGCGTGGCCCGCACGGTGGCGCGGAAGTCCTCCACGGGAATCGTCCGCGCATCCGGGTCGATGTCGAGGTCGGCCTCGATCACCGCGTCGGACTGCAGCGTCGCGCAGCAGGCCAGCGTCTGGCCTTCCTCGCGCTCGAAGTCCATCAGCGCGAAGGGCGAGGCCTCGCCGTGGTCCACCTCGCCGTCGAGCACGCGCACCTTGCAGGTGGCGCACAGCCCGTGGCAGCAGGCGTGCGGCAGCCAGAGGCCCGCGCGCAGGCAGGCGTCCAGCACGGTCTGGTCCGGCGCGACCTCGACGGTCTGGCCGGTCGGTTCGATGCGCAGCTCGAAGCTCATGGGGCTGCCTCCTGCGCGCTCAGAAGGCCGCGCCGGCCAGGCCCGGCAGGGCCGGCGTGCGCAGGCGCAGCGAGGTCTTGTGACCGATGCCGTTGGCCGCCAGGCTCGCCGCCGGGTCCGGCGCGAAGGGCTGGCCGCCGCGCAGCCATTGCACCTGGTCCCAGTCGATGCGCGCGAAGTCGGGATGCTGGCCGTACAGGCCCGGCAGCACCGCCGCCTGCAGCGCGCCGAAGGGCATCTCCGGCGGCACCGGAATGCACAGCGGCGCGGCGAACATCAGGTGCCGGTCCCAGCCGATGTAGAGCAGCTGCTGGCCGCGGTAGTGATCGACGCTGTCCTTCATGTCGCCGTGGTAGTCGGGGGTGATCGCTTTGACGCTCATTCGTGTCTCCTTCTTGGGGCGCGGCGGGCTCAGGCGGCCGGGCCGTGCAGGCTGGCCGGGCGGCCGGTCCATTCGGTCCAGTGGCGCGCGTCGGCGTGGGTGTCGAAGTCGCCGCCGTCCACGCCCGGCTCGATGCCCATGTAGCGCAGCGCCGCCACATGCGGGTTGAAGTCGGGCGCGCTGGGGTCGCTGTCCGGGTGGAACTGCGTGCCCTGGTAGATCTGATGGACCGGCAGATGCGCATGCACGTACTTCTGCGGCTCGCGGCGGAAGATGTCGCGGCAGCCGTCGGAGCAGCAGTGGAAGGTCTCGCCGAGGTATTTCTCCTCGCGGTGGCAGATCTGCGTCGGGTCGCCCGGCTCGGTGAACAGCATCGGCCACTGGCAGACCTGGCAGAGCTGAGGCAGCGTGCCGTTGACGAAGGGCCGGCCCTCGGCGGCCATGCGCGCCCAGTGCGCGTAGCGCGGCCGGTAGAGGCGGTCGAAGCTGTCCGGGTACTTCACCGACAGCCAGTCCATCTCCTCGGCCGAGGGCAGCCAGACGGGGAAGCCCGCGGCGTGGCGGTACTGGTAGAAGGTGCTCCAGAGCTGGTGGCTGGCGTGCGCCTTCTCCTCGACGGTGACCTCCCAGTGCGCCGGCATGCGGATGCCGTAGCGCGCCAGATCCTTGAACAGCGCGCCGCCGTTCTGCTCGAAGTAGATCTCCCAGGCCTCATGCCAGCTCATCACCCGCTTGGGCAGCATGTAGTCCATCATCGCCGCCACCAGCGTCAGCAGCCGGTAGCCGCGCCAGAACCACTTGTCGATCCAGCCCTGCACGATCGGCACGTTGGCCGGGTCCTGCTCCAGCAGGAACTTGATCACCTCGATGCCCAGCGTCATGTGGCGCGCCTCGTCGCTCTGCGCGGAAAAGCCGAAGCTCACCGTCGAGAGGTCGCCGTTGTAGGCCGCGCCCGACATCCATGGCATGAACACCAGATTGGTCAGGACGTACTCGAAGGAGAAGCTGATCGCGACGATGAACTCGAAGGGGCCGGCGCTGATCGCGTCCTCGAAGAAGGACTTCGGGATCGACAGGTACCAGGTGCGGTCGAACTGATGCGGGAACTCCGCCATCCCGGTGAAGAAGCGGTTGTAGTGGCTGAGCGCGTGGATCTGCGTCTGCGCGTGGCGCAGCTCGTCGATCGACTGCATCTGCGCGGCGATGCGCGCGCCGGTGCCCGGCAGCTCGCGCCCGATCATCGCGAAGCCGCGGTGCGCGGTGTATTCCAGCCCGATGACGCCGTTGACGAAGAGCTTGAGCGCCTGGATGTAGCGCGCGTCGCTGACGTTGAACTGGCCGTTGTTCTGCTGGAAGGCGTCGATGATGGCGTAGAGCTTGCGCTCCTTCTCGCCCTGGTATTTCCAGTAGGCGTCCATCGTCAGCCGGAACGGGTCTTCCCAGCCGCTCCAGTCGTGGATGCGGATGCCCTCGAAGGCGGTCAGCGGATAGACCGCCTCGGGCGGCTGGTAGCTCGGCGTCCAGCCCAGGTCCTGGGTCAGCAGCGCGTGGCTTTCCTTCAGGCCGAGCTTGCGGGCGGGGGCGGTGGCGGTGGGGGCGGCGGTGGCGGTCATGCGTTCTTCCATTCGAGCGTGAAGTGATCCTCGGTCTCGTCGACCTCGCCGGAGAGGGAAATCAGGTTGAGCTGCATCTCGCGCAGGTCGTAGGCGCGGCCGATCTGCGCCTCGACCGACTCGCGCCGGATCACCAGCACGCCGGGGGCGTTGATCTTGACCATGCCGGGGTACTCGATCACCTCGGCGTGCGGGTTGTCGGCGCGGATCGCCTCGACGATCGGCAGCGTGTCGTGGTTGGCCTGCAGCGCGATGAAGACCGGCGCGCGGGCGGTGGCGGGCGCGGGCGCGCTGGGGTGGGAGATCGTGTCCATCAGGAATCCTCGGTGCGTGTCAGCGGAGGGCCGGCGCCAGGCCGAGGCGGGCCAGCCGGGCCTGCAGCGCGGTGTCGGCCTCCCGCAGCGCGGCGTCGCCGGCCGCCTCGCCCAGCACCCGGCGCGCCAGCGGGCGCAGCGCGGCGGTGAAGGCGCCGCGCCAGTGCTCGGCCCAGTCGCGCAGCCGGGCGCGGTTGTCCTCGCTCTCGGCGGCCATCACCTTGACGAGCGCATCGACCCAGCGCGCCGACTCCTCGTGCCAGCGGCGGGGGAAGTCCAGCAGCATCGCCATCACCGCGGCGTCGCCGCCCGGGCCGCTCCAGGCCGGCTCGAAGCGGCGCAGCACCAGCGCATCGACCAGCGCGTCCTGCACCAGCGCCTGCGCCACCAGCACCTCGATCGGGTCGCGGCAGACGAAGAGGTTTTCCACCTCGCGGCGCAGATCCTGCCAGGCCGCGTCCTCCAGCCAGGCGCTGCGGGCCGCCTTCAGGCTGGTGCCGGTCTGGCCGTCGAGCAGCAGGCCGATGCGCGAGATCTGCTGCGCCAGGCCGAGCCGGTCCATCATCGCCATCGCCGCGGCCTGGGTCAGCGCGGTGCCGTAGCCGTAGGCGGCCACCAGGCTGAAGCTGGTGTTGGCGCTCCAGTCCACATGGCGCAGCGGCAGCAGGCCCAGGATCACGCTCTGGCGCGCCTCCTCGCCGAGCTGGCGCAGCCAGTCGCGCTCGCGCACCAGCTCGATCTGGCGCTCGACCGATTCCTGCTGGCGGGCCCGTGCGATGGTCCAGCTGCCGTAGTAATGCTGGCGCGGGTCCTTCAGCGCATACCAGTCGCGCATCACGATGGCGGTGCGGCGCCGGTCGTAGATCTCGCGCTCGGGGTCCCAGAGCGGCTTGTAGTGGTGGTTGACCTCCGACTGCAGGTCGTAGGTGCCCTCCTGGTAGCGGCTGGCTGGCTTGTCGCCGAAGCGGCGGGCGATGTGGCCGAAGGTGTGGCGCAGCGGCTTGACGCTCTGCACCCGGATCTCGACGGTCATGGGCGTGTCTCCTCGCGGTTTTCGTTCAGGGGCCAGGTCCGGACGCGCTGCTCGGCGCAGAACGCGGTGAAGGCCTGCCCGGGCAGGATCAGCTCGACGGCCAGCGCCGGATCGCCGATCGAGAACGCGAACTCGACGAAGCCGTCGGGTCGGTGCTCCAGCACCCGCACCCAGCGGGGCAGGTCGGTGGCGGTCGGATCAGGCATCGGGCAGGTCTCCACGGTTGGGCGTGCGTCGTCTCGGATGCCGGGCGGGGGAGCTGTCGAAGCTGATGCAGCGCGCCCGGCTGGCTCCTCTGGCGCGAAGGTCGTGCCAGAACACGGCGAGAAGGCCGCGGATGGGCCAAAGATCAGGGTAGATCCTGAGTCGGACGGCTCGGGGCGACCGCGCACGGGCGTCCTGGGGGCTCTTGGCGTCGGTGCGCGACACGGCAGCGAGGTCGGGGTGTCTGGAATCCGCCAGGTCCGCGGGCGGTGGCTGCGGATTCCTGCACGGCCGGGCCGGTGGCTGGACAGGCAGCGGGAAGCGGCCAATGATGGGCCGATCATCCGTTCCATCCCCAACCCGACAAGGAGTCCCGCCATGTTCCGAGGTCTGCTCATCGACAAGCAGGACGGCCCGCAGACGGCCGTCGTGCAGGACCTGTCCGAGGCGTCGCTGCCCGAGGGCGATGTCACCGTGCGCGTCGCCTGGTCGACGCTGAACTACAAGGACGCGCTGGCGATCACCGGCCGCTCGCCGGTGGTGCGGCGTTTCCCGATGGTGCCGGGCATCGACTTCGCCGGCGTCGTCGAGAGCTCGGCGGACCCGGCCTGGCAGCCCGGCGACGCGGTGCTGCTCAACGGCTGGGGCGTCGGCGAGACCCGCTGGGGCGGCCTGGCCGAGCGTGCGCGCGTGCCGGGGCGCTGGCTGATTGCGCTGCCGGCGGCCTTCGACGCGCGCCAGGCCATGGGCATCGGCACCGCCGGCTACACCGCGGCGCTGTGCGTGCTGGCCCTGGAGCGCCACGGCCTGGCGCCGGGCCAGGGGCCGGTGCTGGTGACCGGCGCGGCCGGCGGCGTCGGCAGCGTGGCGGTGGCGCTGCTGGCGCGGCGCGGCCACGAGGTGGTCGCGCTGACCGGCCGGCCGCAGGAGGAAGACTTCCTGCGCGGCCTCGGCGCCTCGCAGGTGATCGCCCGCGCCGAGCTCGACCGGCCCGGCCGCCCGCTCGAGAAGGAGCGCTGGGCCGGCGCGGTCGATGTCGTCGGCGGCCAGGTGCTGGCCAGCGTCTGCGCGGCGATGCGCTACGGCGGCACGGTCGCCGCCTGCGGCCTGGCCGGGGGCATGAGCTGGCCGGCGACGGTCGCGCCCTTCATCCTGCGCGGCGTCACGCTGGCGGGCATCGACAGCGTGATGGCGCCGATCGAGGCGCGCCAGCAGGCCTGGGCGCGCCTGTCGAGCGACCTCGACCCGGCGCTGCTCGAGCGCCTGCTGCGCGAGATCGCGCTGGACGAGGCGGTCGCGCTGGCGCCGGAGCTGCTCGACGGGCGGGTGCGCGGGCGGCTGGTGGTGCGGATCTGAGACCACGGGGTCTGCCCGCCCGTCCGCCTGCCGCCTTCAGGCGTGGCGCCCCTCCTGCTCGATCAGGCGCGCCAGCAGCCGGCGCACCCGCACCGGTGCGACATCGCTGGTGATCAGCACCGGGTCGAGCGCGAAGAAGTCGCGGGTGTTCATCTCGCGCTGGGCGGCCTCGATGATCGGGCCGTCCTCGCCGACGAAGGCGCCGTGCATCGCCTCGATCTTCATCTGGTTGTAGGCCTCGTCGTCGACCAGATGGTTGCGCCGGGTGGCGAAGAAGTAGTGCGTCTCGGTGGCGCTGGCCGGGGTGCAGGTGTGCAGGTCGTACTGGCCCTGGGTGTGGGCCAGGTCGAGCGCGGCGTCGGCGTCCTGGGTCGCGCCGATGCTGAGCTGGATGGTCGCCGGCGCATGCCAGGTCACGGTGACGAAGTGGCGAGCCGAGGCCGCGGGGTCCGGCAGGAAGTTGGCCAGGATCAGGATCGGCGGCGTCTGCTGCCATTCCCAGCGCACGCCGACGGTGCCGTTCTCCTCCTTCACCGGCGGGATCTGCGGCGTGAGCTGGCCGCGGGTGGAGATGATCTCGCCGTGCACATGGTCGACATGGCTGAGGTCCATGACGTTGTCGATGATCAGCTCGTAGTTCGCCTTCATCGACATGCTGGTGTGGCCGATGCCGCTGGCCGGTCCGTCGTCGAGCGGGCTGAAGTCCGGCAGCTTCGCCGGATCGGCCGGCGCGTCGCCCATCCAGATCCACACGAAGCCCCAGCGCTCCAGCAGCGGGAAGCTGCGCACCCGGGCCGCGGCCGGGATGCGGCCGTGGCCGTGCGGGTTGTGGGTGCAGGCGCCGCTGCAGTCGAAGCGCAGCGCGTGGTAGCGGCAGACCACCTCGTCGCCCTCGCGCCGGCCCATCGACAGCGGCACGAAGCGGTGCGGGCAGCGGTCATGCAGCGCCACCGGCGTGCCGTCGGCGCGGCGGTAGAGCAGCACGCCGGTGTCGAGCAGCTGGCGCGAGAGCATGCCCTCGGCCGGAACCTCGCGCGACAGCGCCGCCGCGTACCAGCAGTTCAGCAGGTAAGGCGTGTCCGGCTTGCCGACCGGGTTGCCCGAGGGATGCAGCAGGATGCGCGCGGGGGCGGTGCTGGCAGGGGTCTGGGTGTTCATCGTCTGTCTCCTTCGTGATGTCGTGATGTCTCGCTGGACATCGGGGTGAGGCAATTCAGGCGGCCGGCGTCCAGCCCAGCGGCGCCAGCACCAGCCGGCTGGCGGCGGGCGCCCGCGAGCAGCAGGGCGTGAAGCGGCGCTCGACCTGGTGCTCGTGCGCGCCGTAGACCAGGTCGCGGTGATCGGCCGGGCCGTCGAGGTGCTGCACGCAGCACTGGCCGCAGATGCCCTGCTCGCAGCTCAGCGCCACGGCGATGCCGGCGGCCTGCAGCACCTGGGCGACGCTCTCGTGCGGCGCCACCGCCAGGCGCTGGCCGGTGGGCGCCCAGTCGATCTCGAAGCCGCCGGCCGCGACCGGTGCCGCCGGCGGTTCAGCCCCCGGCGCGGCGAAATGCTCGGAGACGACCCGGTCGGCGCTCCAGCCGGCGCGTGTCGCGGCCGCGCGCACCGCCGCCATGAAGCCGGCCGGGCCGCAGGTCCAGATCCAGGTGCCGGCCGGTTGCACGGCGATCAGCTGGTCGAGCGTCTCCGTGTTGGCCTGTGCCTCGTCGTCGGCCAGCACCTGCACCGCCTGCGCCCAGGGCGCGTCCTGCAGCCGACGCGCGAAGGGCAGCCGGGTGCGGCTGCGCACCCGCACCTGCAGCGCGAAGCTGCGGTCCTGCGCCCACAGCGTCTCGGCCATCGCCAGCAGCGGCGTCAGGCCGATGCCACCGGCCAGCAGCAGGTGGTGCGGCGCCGGCTGCAGCGCGAAGAGCTGGCGCGGCGCGCTGGCGTCGATGCGGTCGCCCGGCTGCAGCTGCGCGTGCAGCCAGGCCGAGCCGCCGCGGCCGGCGTGCTCGTGCTGCACCGCGATCAGGTAGCGGTCGCGCTCGCCCGGCGGGTTGCACAGCGAGTAGCTGCGCCGGCGCGGCGCCTGGCCCGGCCGGGCGGGCGGCAGGTGCAGGTCGATGTGCGCGCCGGCCTCGAAGGCGGGCAGCGGCCGGTCGTCGGCCGCGCGCAGCTCGAAGGCGACGATGTCGTCGCACAGGGGCTCGCGCCGGCTGACGCGCAGCGTCAGCGTCTGCGCTGGATCGAGGGGCATGGGCTTTGTCTCCGTCAGGGTCCCGGTGTTCCGGTGTGGCCGTCCTTCTGCAAGCCGCGGGCCAGCGGGGTGAGACGGGCCGCCGCTGTCGATTCCCAGACATGAGGAGCAGTGCGGATGGCCGCGGCGCCGGCCGCGCTTCATGATCTGGCGCAGCCGCGGCCCGCGGGCGTTTCATGAATCCAAGCAAGGCCCCCCGACGATGATCCGAGCCATCACGCCCAGCGGCGACACCCGCGCGCTCGCGGCCCATCTGCACTTCGCGCCGGAGTCCGGCCACATCCGGCTGTTCGACCAGCGCATGCTGCTGATGCATGCCGGCGCCTTGGCTGGGCTGCGCCGCGAGCTGGTGGCGCGGCTGGGACGGGCGCAGGCCCGCGAGCTGCTGATGCGCCTGGGCTGGCAGCAGGGCTTCGAGGACGGGCAGCGGGTGCGTCAGATGGTAGACGCGCGCACGCCGCAGGCGGTGGCGCAGGCCCTGGCGATGGGGCCGCGCCTGCGCGAGATCGAGGGCTTCGTGCGCCATCAGCCGGTCGAGGCCATGCAGCTCGATGTCGAGCACGGCCGCTTCTGGGGCGACTTCCTGTGGCACGACAGCTGGGAGGCGCAGGCGCATCTGGCGCACTGCGGTCCGGGCAGCGAGCCGGTCTGCTGGACGGTGACCGGCTATGCCGACGGCTACAGCACCGCGGTGACCGGCGTGCCGATCCACTGGCGCGAGGTCGAGTGCGTCGCGATGGGCCATGCCTGCTGCCGGGTCGAGGGCCGCACGCTGGCCGACTGGCAGGCGCATGACGCCGAGGCCGATCCCAGCGCCTACCTGCGCGCCGACAGCTTCGTCAGCGCGCCGGACACGACCGGTGCGGCCGCGCCTGGGCTGGCGGGCTTCGTCGGCGCCTCGGCCGGTTTCAATGCGGTGGCCCACCTGGTGCGCAAGGTCGCGCCGACCGACTCGACCGTGCTGTTCCGCGGCGAGAGCGGCGTCGGCAAGGAATGCTTCGCGCGTGCCCTGCACGCGGTGAGCCCGCGTGCGGCCGGCCCCTTCATCGCGGTGAACTGCGCGGCCATTCCGCCGGATCTGGTCGAGGCCGAGCTGTTCGGCGTCGAGCGCGGCGCCTACACCGGCGCGGAGCGCTCGCGCCCGGGCCGCTTCGAGCGCGCGCACGGCGGCACGCTCTTTCTCGACGAGGTCTCCAGCCTGGCGCTGGCGGCGCAGGGCAAGCTGCTGCGCGCGCTGCAGGAGCGCGAGTTCGAGCGGGTGGGCGGCACCGAGCTGCGCCGGGTGGATGTGCGCATCGTCGCGGCAGCCAATGTCGACCTGCGCGAGGAGGTGGCGGCCGGGCGCTTCCGCCGCGACCTGTTCTACCGCCTCAACGTCTTTCCGATCGAGATCCCGCCGCTGCGCCAGCGTCCGGAGGACATCGCGCTGCTGGTGGCGCATTTCCTGGCCCGCAGCAGCCGGCGCTTCGGCAAGACGCTGCAGGGCCTGAGCCCGCAGGCCGCCGGCGCGCTGCACGACTACGACTGGCCCGGCAATGTGCGCGAGCTGGAGAACATGATCGAGCGCGGCGTGATCCTGGCCGACGAGGGTGGCGTGATCGAGGTGCAGCACCTCTTTGCCGGCGGCGAGCGGCTGCGCGGGCGCATCTGGCGGCTCGGCCGCGGCGGTGCGCTGGAGCAGCCGCCGACGCCGGGACCGGCCGAGCCGCCAACCGATCCGCGCGCGCGCCGGCTGGTCGATCAGCTGCTGGAGACGCTGCCGTCCTTCGACGCGATCGAGCAGCTGCTGATCGACCGTGCGCTGCAGCGCTGCGAGGGCAATGTCTCGGCGGCGGCGCGGCTGCTGCAGGTCGGCCGCGGCCAGATGGACTACCGGCTGAAGAAGCGCGCCGACGCCGCGGGCGCGGGCACGGCCCCTGCGCCTCAGCCGTCCGAGGCCGCCTCCAGCCCCTTGAGCCGATAGATCAGCTGCGCCCGGCTCAGACCGAGCAGGCGCGCGGCGGCCGACTGGTTGCCGCCGGTGGCGGCCATCGCGCCGCGCACCAGCGCGGCCTCCAGCTGCTCGAGCGAGAGCCGCGCGGCCGCGCCCGGCGTCGCCTGGCCGGTCAGCAAGGCCTGCACCTGGCGCGCCAGGCGCTCGCTGTCGCCGTGGGCGCTCGTCGTGCCGTCGACCTCGGGCGTCGCCGGATCGTTGGCGGCCTGCAGGCGCAGGCTGCCGTCGCGCTGCAGGGCCAGCCAGCGTGCCGGCAGCGCCTCGTCGCCGACAAAAAGGTGCGCGATGTCGATCGCGCCGTCGTCGCTGGCCAGCACCACGCCGCGCTCGACCAGGTTTTCCAGCTCGCGGATGTTGCCGGGCCAGTCGTAGGCCAGCAGCGCGTCGATCGCCCGGCCGGTGAAGCCGGTGACGCGCCGGCCATCGCGCTGGTTGAAGCGGTGCAGGAAATGGTTCAGGAAGACCGGGATGTCCTCGCGGCGCTCGCGCAGCGGCGGCACGCGCACCGGCAGCACGTTCAGGCGGTAGTAGAGGTCGGCGCGGAAGCGCCCGGCCTCGACCTCGCGCTTCAGATCGAGGTTGGTCGCCGCCACCACCCGCACATCCACCCGCACCGTCTGCGTGCCGCCGACGCGCTCGATCTCGCGCTCCTGCAGCGCGCGCAGCAGCTTGCCCTGAGCGGTCCAGCCGAGGATGCCGATCTCGTCGAGAAAGAGCGTGCCGCCGTGCGCGCGCTCGAAGCGGCCTGGGCGCGTCGCCATCGCGCCGGTGTAGCCGCCCTTGTCGACGCCGAAGAGCTCGCTCTCGATCAGCTCGTCGGGGATGGCGGCGCAGTTGATGGCGACGAAGGGGCCGCCCGCGCGCGGGCCGATGCGGTGCAGCGCCTGCGCCAGCACCTCCTTGCCGACGCCGCTCTCGCCCAGGAAGAGCACGGTGGCCTGGGTGCGCGCGGCCCGACGCACCATGTGGCAGACGGCGTTGAAGGCGGCCGAGACGCCGACCACCGCCTGGTCGTCCAGCGGCGAGCGCGCACCGCGCGCCGCCACGCCCAGGCTGAGCTCGTCGGCGCGCAGCCGCGCCAGGTCGGCCTCGGCGCCTGGCGCATCCTCCGTGTCCTGCCAGGCCTCGGCGGGGCGGCCGACGATGACGCAGTGCGGCGCGCCCTGCGCCCGGCACTGGATCTCGCGAAAGACTACCGGCCGGCCCATGAAGCGGCTGACGAAGCCGCTGGCGTAGCCGCTCTGCTGCCAGCAGACGGTGTCGCTGCCGATGCCGTAGGCCTGCACATGCGCCTCGGCCTCGGCGCAGCCGTGCCAGTTGAACTCGCCCAGGAAATGGCCGGCCTCCTGGTCGACCTCCAGGCGCACCTTCTCGACCCGCGCCACGCCTTCGAGCATGTGCAGCTGCGGCCCGATGCAGACCGCGTCGGCCGAGGCGCCCTGCGGGTGCAGGTGGCGCGCCAGCTCGGCGTCATGCGCGCCGCAGTGGTAGCCGATGCGGGTGATCAGGCCGCGGGCGCGGTCCAGCCCCAGGCCCTCGATCAGCTCCTGGCGCAGCACGCCCATCGTGCTGTTGTGCAGCAGCAGCATGCGCTGCTCGCCCAGCCAGATGCGGCCCTCGGCGGCATCGAAATGCAGCCGCGAGACCAGCTCGTCGGTCGGGCTCAGGGATTCGCAGGCGCAGCCGTGCGGCTGCAGCCGGCAGGCGCCGGACTCGGCCATGGCGGCTCCCGGCTCAGAGCGGGAAGACGGCCTTCAGCCACAGCGAGGTGCCGCTGGAGTGATGGCGCGCGCCGCTTTCCTTCAGCACCCGCATCTCGAGCGAGGGGCTGGTGGGCGCGCCCTGCCAGCGCACGGCCGGGCCGGCGGCGAAGACGCGGGTGCGCAAGCCGTCGCCCACGGTGGCGCCGGCCTGCCGGTCGTCGGTGGTCTGGTGGATCAGGTAGCCCTGCAGGCCGATCTGCCAGGTCGGCGCGACCCGCCAGCCCAGGTTCCAGTCCGCATGCAGATACTGGCCGCTGCGGTAGTCGGTGGCGCTGTTCTTCTGGTTGATCGAGTAGGTCAGCTTGGTCGAGGCATCGACCGACTCGCCCAGATAGGACGCCACGTACACGCCGCGCAGCGTGGTGATGTGGCTGCCGGTGTTGGCCAGGCGGTTCTTGTCGTAGTCGCCGGTCGGCAGCACCCCGACCAGCGCGGCGGCGGTGTGCAGCTGCGGGCTGTGGTGCCAGGCGACGAGCGGGCCGGCCTCCAGGTCGCCCAGGCCGGTGTGGCTGCTGCGGGCGCCGCCCGCCTCGACCTGCAGATCGACCAGCGGCAGCACGCCATAGGCGCCGAGCTGGCCGCCCAGCACGCTGGTGTCGCTCATGTAGACGAGGCGCCCGACCACCGCGTTGGCGCGCACCTTGAAGCCGGGAATCAGGCGGTTGCCGTCGCCGTCGTTGAAGCGGTCGGCGCTGTAGTGGTTGACATAGACCAGGCCGTACAGGCCCGCGGGCGGCAGCGCGCCGGCCAGAAAGCCCTCGGCGCCGGCGGCGGCGGTGGTCAGGCCGTTCTCGGTGGCGTGGGCGCCGGCGCTCAGGGCCAGCAGCAGCACGGCGGCTGCAGTGCGGGTGAAGTTCATGCTTGTCTCCTCGTGGGAAAGAGGCCCGGTCTGGATCGCCGGGGTACCTCGGAACATTCGGGGAAGGCGGGCGCGCCGATCAGCGCCGCGCTGCCAGCTCCGCCGCGCGGGCGACGCTGGCGGGCACGCCGCCGATGGCCCAGCGGTCGGGGTGGACCGGATCGATCATCACCCGCACCCGCTGCGGATCGCCACCGAGCACCCGTGCGGTGACCGCGCTCATCTCGGCCATGACGCGGTGCAGCGTCTCGACCGGGCGGCCGTCCATCAGCGCCAGGCGCACCAGCGGGATCTCGACCTCGGCGCGTGGCCGCTCGGCCAGCACCTCGTCGGCGGGCACGCCGGCGACTGCGTAGAGCTCGGGATCGACCTCGGTGATCCAGACCTGCAGGCGCTCGGGCGGCGCGTCGATCACCCGCGCGAGCGTGGCGGCGGCCTCGCGCACCAGCGTCTTGAGCACCGGCCGCGGGTGGCCGGCGAGCACATGAATGTGGGCCAGGGGCATGGTGGGGTCCTCGCAGGGGGCAGGGGAATCAGGGCAGGCCGCGTCGGCGACCCGCATCGAGCATCAGCGTCGAGCCGGTCAGCACGTCGGCCTCCGGGTCGAGCAGCAGCGCCACCGCCCAGGCGACCTGCGCCGGCGTGGTGAGCTGACCCAGGCTGGAGTCGGCGCGCATCGCGTCCAGCACCGCCTCGGGCGTGGTGCCCTGCAGCGCGGCGCGGTCGGCGGCGACACGGTGCAGCCGCTCGGTGTCGGCCGGGCCCGGCGCCAGCGTGTGCGCGGTGACGCCGCGCTCGCCCAGGTGCAGGCTGATCTGGCGCATGACGTTGAACAGCGCCGCGTTGGCCACGCCGGCGGCGGCCGCATAGGCGGTCGGCTCCAGGCCGTAGTGGCCGGCGATGGCGACGATGCGCGCGCCGCGCACCAGCTGCGCATCGACCGCGCGCACCAGCCGCAGCAGGCCGCCGACCTTGATGTTGACCGCATCGACCATCGCCGCGGTCGGCACGGTGGCGATGCCGCCGGCCACGGCCACGCCGGGCCCGTGCACCACCATGCGCACCGGCGCCGCCTGCGCGGCGACGGCGGCGCGGATCGCCTCGACCGCGCGGTCGTCGGCGATGTCGGCGGCGCAGACCTGGATCTGCGGGCCGAAGCGCTCGGCCAGGCCGGCCAGGCTCTGCGCGCTGCGCGCCACCGCCAGCACCGTCAGGCCGCGCCGGATCAGCCGCTCGACGATGGCCTGACCGAAGGCGCCGGTGGCGCCGACGACCACCGCCAGTTCACGCACCGGTGCGTTCATGCCGCCGCCTTCGTGCGGACCACGTCCTTGAGCAGGCCGCGCTCCTTGGCCATCGTCATCGCGGTGTCCTCGATCATGTCCTCCTGGCCGGAGATCATCTTCTTGCGACCCAGCTCGACCAGGATGTCGCGTGCTGGCACGCCGAAGCGCGCCTCGGCCCGCTTGGCGTGCAGCAGGAAGGTGGAATAGACGCCGGCAAAGCCGAGCGTGAGCGAGTCGCGGTCCACGCGCACGATGCGCTCGGCCATCATCGGCAGGATGATTTCCTCGGCCACGTCCATCAGCCTGAACAGATCGACGCCGGTCTCGATGCCCATCCGTTCGCACACCGCCAGGAAGACTTCCAGCGGCGTGTTGCCGGCACCGGCGCCCAGGCCGCCGACCGAGCCGTCGATGCGGCTGGCGCCGGCGGCGATGGCGGCGATCGAGTTGCTGATGCCCAGCCCCAGGTTGTGGTGGCCGTGGAAGCCGATCTCGGTCTCGGGCTTGAGCACCTCGCGCAGCGCGGTCACGGCGGCCGTCACGTCGTCGGGCAGCATGTAGCCGGCCGAGTCGGTGATGTAGACGGTCTGCGCACCGTAGCTCTCCATCTTCAGTGCCTGCTGCGCCAGCCCGGCGGGGCTGTTCAGGTGCGCCATCATCAGGAAGCCGGTGGTGTCCATGCCGAGCTTGCGGGCGAAGGCGATGTGCTGCGGCGCGGTGTCGGCCTCGGTGCAATGCGTGGCCACATGGACGCTGCGCGCGCCGCAGTCGAAGGCCGATTGCAGCTCGCGCATCGTGCCCAGGCCTGGGATCAGCAGCACGCTGACCTTGGCCTGCTTCATCAGCGGACAGACGGCGCGCAGATACTCCTCGTTCTTCGCCAGCGCGAAGCCGTGCTGCAGCGAGTTGCCGCCCAGGCCCGCGCCGTGCGTGACCTGGATCAGCGGCACGCCGGCCGCGTCCAGCGCGGTGGCGACCTTGACCATCTCGTCGACCGAGATCTGCTCGCGCCTGGCGTGCATGCCGTCGCGCAGGCACATGTCATGCAGCACGACCTTGCGGCCCTTCAGGTTCGTCGTCATGGGGGTTCTCCTTCGGGCGTCAGGCGGCCAGCGCCGGGGCGGTGGGCTTGAGCGTGATCGTGCCGGCGAGGATCTCCTCGGCGAACATCTCGGCGGTGCGGCAGGCGGCGGCGGTCATGATGTCAAGGTTGCCGGCGTAGGTCGGCAGGTAGTCGCCCAGGCCCTTGACCTCCATGAACACCGCCACGCGCTTGCCGTCGAACAGCGGGCCGTTGACCAGCCGGTAGCCGGGCACGTACTTCTGCACTTCCTCGATCATCGCCAGCACCGAGTCGATGATGCGGGCCTGATCCGGCTCGGTCTCGCACAGGCAGTTGATGGTGTTGCGCATGATCATCGGCGGCTCGGCCGGGTTGATGATCGCCAGCGCCTTGCCGCGCTTGGCGCCGCCCACGCGCTCGATGGCGCTCGACGTCGTGTAGGTGAACTCGTCGAGGTTGGCGCGGGTGCCCGCGCCCACCGACTTCGAGGCCAGGCTGGCGACGATCTCGCCGTACTCGACCGGCTGCACGCGGCTGATGGCGTGGATGATCGGAATCGTCGCCTGACCGGCGCACGAGATCATGTTGACGTTCATCTCGACGCGGTCGGCGTGTTCTTTCAGGTTCACCGGCGGCACGCACAGCGGGCCGATGGCCGCCGGCGTCAGGTCGATCATCAGCACGCCGAGCGCGTTGAGCTTGCGCGAGTTCTCGGCGTGCACGTAGGCTGATGTAGCGTCGAAGGCGATCTGGATGCCGTCCTCCAGCACATGCGGCAGCAGGCCGTCCACGCCGAGATGGGTGGTCTTCAGGCCCAGGTCGCGGGCGCGCTGCAGGCCCTCGGACTCCGGGTCGATGCCCACCATCCAGACCGGTTCCAGCACCGGGCTGCGCTGGATCTTGTAGATCAGGTCGGTGCCGATGTTGCCCGAGCCGATCAGGGCGCACTTGATCTTCTTGCTCATCTGAATTCCTTGTCCTGATTCCTGGGTCAGCCGAAGCGCACCGCCACGCTGCCGAGGTCCTGGAAGCGCGCGCAGACGAAGTCGCCGGGCTGCACGGCGATCGCCTCGGTGATGCCGCCGCTCATGACGAAGCTGCCGGCGGGCAGCGCGTGGCCCAGCTCGGCCAGCACCCGCACCAAGAGCGCCACGCCATCGGCCGGATGGCCCATCACCGCCGCCGAGGCGCCCATCGCCATCGGCTCGCCGTTCTTCTCCAGCACGACGCCCAGCGTGTCGAGCGCCAGCGCGTCGGGCGCCAGCGCCCGCCCGCCGGTGACATAGCGCGCCGAGGAGCTGTTGTCCGCCACCACGCTGGGCAGGTCGAACTTGAAGCCGGCAAAGCGCGAGTCGATCACCTCGATGGCCGGCACGACGAAGTCGGTGGCGGCCAGCACGTCGGCGCGGGCGCAGTCGCGCCCGCCCAGCGCCGTCTTCAGCACGAAGGCGACCTCGCACTCGACGCGCGGATGCACCAGGTCCTGGGTGGCGATGACGCTGCCTTCGGGCCGCGCCATGTCGGCCAGCAGGAAGCCGACGGTGGGCACGTTCACGCCCATCTGCACCATCTTGGCCTGCGAGGTCAGGCCGGCCTTCCAGCCGATCTGGCGGCGGCCTTCGGCCCGCCAGCGGCGCAGCAATTCCATCTGCACCGCGTAGCCGTCGCCCAGCGTCATCGCGGGGAAGTCATCGGTGAGCTTCGGGATCGCGGTCGCGCCCTTCTGCGCGGCCTCGATGCGGTCGGTGAGCGCCTGCACGTCGGCCGGGCCGAGCGTGGTGCGCATGTCGGTGGCGGGGGTGAGGTTCACAGTGCGGCCTTTCCATGAAAACGTGCCCGGCAGCTGCCCAGGCCGCCGATCGTGCAGACCAGCTCGTCGCCGCCCGTCACCGCCACCAGCGGTGACTGCGAGCCCGACAGGATCACCTCGCCGGCGCGGAAGGGCAGGCCCAGCCGGCCCAGCGTGTTGGCCAGCCAGACGACCGCATTCACCGGCGAGCCCTGCACCGCCGCGCCGATGCTGGTCGCGTGCAGCGCGCCATTGCGGTGCAGCACCATGCCGGCCAGCGCGGCGTCGAAGGTCTTCAGGCTCGCCTTGGCCTGACCCAGCACGAAGACGCCGCAGGAAGCGTTGTCCGCCACCGTGTCCTGGATGCGGATCTTCCAGTCGCGGATGCGCGAATCCACGATCTCGAAGCAGGGCGAGACATAGGCGGTGGCGCGGATCACGTCGATGGCGGTGATGTCGGGGCCGACCAGGTCGCGCTCCAGCACGAAGGCCAGCTCGGCCTCGGCCTTGGGCTGAATCAGGCCGCTCAGGTCGATGCCGTCCGACTCCTGGCAGACCATGCCCGAGGTGAGCTGGCCGAAGTCCGGCTCGTACACGCCCAGGAAATCCTGCACCGGCTTGCTCGTCACGCCGATCTTCTTGCCGACGACGGTCTCGCCGGCCTGCAGGCGGCGCGCCACATAGCGCGACTGGATCAGGTAGGCATCCTCGGTGCGGATGTCGGGAAAGCGCTCCAGCAGCGGTGCCAGCGTGCGGCGCTCGCGCCAGGCGTCGTACAGCTCGTCGCCGCAGCGTTCGATGAGATCGGCTTGCATGGGCGGGATCCTCAGAGCTTGACGCAGACGTTGCGCGTCTCGGTGTAGAACTCCAGCGAATGCACGCCGCCCTCGCGGCCGATGCCGCTTTGCTTGCTGCCGCCGAAGGGCGTGCGCAGGTCGCGCAGGAACCAGGAGTTGATCCAGGTGATGCCGACCTCGATGCGCTCGGCCATGCGGTGTGCGCGCGTCAGGTTCTGTGTCCAGATCGTGGTCGAGAGGCCGTAGACGTTGTCGTTGGCCAGCGCCACCACCTCGTCCTCGCTGTCGAAGGGGCGCAGGTGGCAGCAGGGGCCGAAGATCTCCTCGCGCACCACGCTGGCGTCGTCCTTGAGGCCGGTCCAGATGGTCGGCTGCACCCAGCAGCCGCCCTTCAGCTCGGCCGGCATGTCGGGCACGCCGCCGCCGGTGACGACGGTGGCGCCCTCGTCGACCGCGCGCTGGTAGTAGCCCAGCACCTTGTCGCGGTGCTCCTGGCTGATCAGCGGGCCGTAGGTGCTGTGGTGGTCCTCCGGGCGGCCGTAGCGCACGGCCTCCGCCTTGGCCTTGAGCGCGTCGCGGAAGTGCTCGAAGATCGGCCGCTCCACATAGACGCGCTCGGTGCCCAGGCAGACCTGGCCGGTGTTCAGGAAGGCCGAGCGGAAGATGCCGTCCACCGCCGCGTCGAAGTCCGCGTCGGCGAAGACGATGCCGGCATTCTTGCCGCCGAGCTCGAAGGAGACATCGCGCATCCCCTCGGCCGCGGCCTTCATGATCGCGGTACCGGTGCGGGTCTCGCCGGTGAAGGTGATCGCGTCGACCTTCGGGTGCGTGGTGATGAACTCGCCCGTCGACTTCGGACCGAAGCCGTTGACGACGTTGTAGACGCCACGGGGCACGCCCACCTTGGCCATGACCTCGCCGAGCAGCGCGGCCGTCAGCGGCGTCTCCTCCGAGGGCTTGACCACGACGGTGTTGCCGCAGGCCAGTGCGGGCCCGAGCTTCCAGGTCATCAGCAGGAAGGGCGCGTTCCACGGACAGATCACGCCGATCACGCCTTTGGGCTTGCGGATGGCGTAGTTCAGCGCGCCGCGCCCGTCAGGCGTGTCCATGCGGAAGGACTCGGTCGGCACGTTCTTCACCACGTCGGCGAAGACCTTGAAGTTGGCCGCGCCGCGCGGGATGAAGACCTGCGTCATCACATGCGCGGGCTGGCCGGTGTCCGCCATCTCGGCCTCGACGAAGTCGTCGAAGCGGCGGGTGATCTCGTCGGCCACCGCATGCAGCAGCGCGCTGCGTTTTTCCATCGGCATGCGGCCCCAGTCGCCGAGCAGCGCGGCGCGGGCGGCCTGCACCGCGCGGTCCACCTCGGCCTGCGGGGCCTCGGCGATGCGGGCGATGACCCGGCCATCGACCGGGGAGCGCTTGTCGAAAAGCCGGGCCCCGTCGGGCGACTGGAATTCGCCGTCGATGAAGCTGGTGATGAGTCGTGTCATGTCGTCGGTCCTGAGCGTGTTCGTGTTCGGGGATCCGGGGCGGCGCTGCAGCGCCGTGCCTCAGGTCACCACGGTCAGGAAGGTCTCGTGCATCGTGCGGTGGGCCACGTCCAGGCCGCCGCCCTCGCCCAGGCCTTCCCAGGTCCAGGCGATCGGGGGCAGGTCGGGGTAGGACGAGTTGCCGCCCGAGAAGGTCTCGAAGCGGTTGCCCGACGGATCCCAGGCGTAGATCGTGCCGCCGCGGGTGATGCCGTGGCGGGTCGGGCCGATGTCGACCTTGATGTCGTGCGCGGCCATGATGTCGGCGGCGCGGAAGACCCGGTCGATCGACTCCATGTAGAACGAGACATGGTGCAGCTTGCCCGGCTCCGGGTGGATCACGAAGGCGATGTCGTGCGCCTTGTTCGAGCAGCACAGCCACAGCGCGCCCTTGACGTCGCTGTCGGGCAGCGTGACGTACTCGGCCAGGTGGAAGCCCAGGATGCGGGTGAAGATGTCGAGCACCCGATCGACGTTCGGGCCGTAGAGCAGCGCGTGGTCGAAGCGCATCGGCGCGATGCCGCGGTCCTGGTGCGGCGTCCAGGGCTTCGGGTCCTTCTGGCCGAAGTGGCTGCCGACGAAGGTCTTCTCGGCGTAGAGCTCGATCAGGTGGCCGCTGGGCAGCTCGAAGCGCAGGCGCTCGCCGGTCTCGAGCAGGTCGCCGGCGGGGATGCGCTCGGTCTTCAGGCCGTCGTCGCGCAGCTCGGCCTCGAAGCGGTCGAGATCGGCGCTGCTGGCGACCTTGAAGCCGAAGAAGTCCATGCCGGCCCGGTCGGCCTGGCGCAGCACGATGCTGTGGTGATCGCGCTCGTCCCAGGCCTTCAGGTAGACCCGGCCGGCGGCATCTCGCCCGGTCTCCTCCAGACCCAGCACATCGCGATAGAAACGCACGCCTTCGTCGAGGTCGAGCATGCGCAGCTGAACATGTCCGGGTCGCAGTACGCCAGTCAGGGCCATGATGTCTGTCTCCAGTCGTTGCCGTTTCAGTGGGGAACGGGCGCATTCTGGGCAGACGCTGTCATGCCGTCCAATACCATCAAACTGGGTCAGCCATACCCATCAGGAATGTCAGGGCGGACCGTCCCCGAGCGTGCCGGCGCCCTCGCGCAGACAGCGCAGCAGGGCCTGCAGCAGTTCGGAGTCATCGTCCTGGCGATAGATGCAGCACAGGTCGATGTGGTCGTGGCCGGGGTGGTGCAGCGGGCGGAAGGTGACACCCGGCATGTTCATGTGGGCCGCCGAGCGCGAGGCCAGACAGGCGCCGAAACCGGTGCCCACCAGCGCGACCGCATGCACCACGTCGCCGACCTCCTGCGCCACCTGTGGCGTGAAGCCGGCGCCGCGGCACATCTCGTGCACCCGGTCGATGAAGCTCGGGCGCGAGCCGGTGGGAAACAGCACCAGCGGCTGCTCGCGCAGGTCCTGCATCGTGATGGCGGTGCGCGCCGCCAGCGCGGTGCCCGAGGGCACCGCCACCCACAGCGGCTCGGTCAGCAGCGTCTCGCAGGTGAGGCCGTCGATCGGGCGCATCAGCCGGTTGAAGGCCAGCGTGATGCGGCGATGGTGCAGCGCGTCGATCTGCGCCTCCTTGTCGAGCGAGTGCAGCACGATGCTGACCTCGGGGCAGGCCTCGCGGAAGCGCCGCAACAGCTGCGGGATCACGCCGAAGATGCCCGAGCCGAAGATCGCCACGTCGACCCGGCCGAGCAGGCCCTGCGCGGCCTTGTGCGTGCGCTCGGCGGCGCGCTCGGCCTGCGCCAGGATGCCGCGCGCGTCCTCGTAGAGCACCCGGCCGGCGTCGGTCAGCTCCACGCCGCGCGAGGTGCGCCGGAACAGCAGCGCGCCGAGTTCCTCCTCGAGCTGCTGGATCTGGCGGGTCAGCGGCGGCTGGGAAATGTGCAGGCGCAGCGCGGCGCGGCCGATGTTGAGCTCCTCGGCGACGCAGACGAAGTAGCGCAGGTGGCGGAGTTCCATGACCGGGCACTGTAGCCGGCCCGGCCGCCGTGGGGTGTGAGCAGCGCGTTGGCCGCGCTCAGGACACGTACATCGGCGCGCCGCGCTCGATCCGGGCGCGGCGCTGCACCACGGCCGGCGCGGGTGCGCCCACCACATGCACCAGGCCCTGGCTGCCGCCCTGACGGCGGTGCTCGCTGGGCGAGTGCCCGAACAATGCCCGGTAGGCCTTGCAGAAATGCGAGGCGGTCTGGAATCCGCAGGCCACCGTGATCTGCATGATCGGCGCGCTGGTGTGCGAGAGCAGCTCCCGCGCGCGCCGCAGCCGCAGCGTCAGGTAATGCTGCGCCGGCGTGACCTTGTAATAGCGATGGAACAGCCGCTCGAGCTGGCGCAGCGAAATGCCGGCGGCATCGGCGATTTCCGACAGCGGCAGCGGCTCCTCGATGTTGGCGGCCATCAGTTCGGCCGCCTCGACCAGATGCTCGTAGCCGGGGCCGACAAATTCGGGCTGCGGCAGTTTCTGCTGGTCGCTCTGGTCGCGCACCCGGTCGACGATGAACTGCTCGGAAATCGCCATCGCCAGCTTGTTGCCGTGGTGATGGCGCACCAGATGCAGCATCAGGTGCAGCGGCGCGATGCCGCCCGAGGCGGTGATGCGCTCGCGGTCGATGACAAACACCTCCAGCGCGAAATTCACCTTCGGACAGGATTCGCGCAGCGCGACCAGATTTTCCCAGTGCACCGCGCATCGGTAGCCGTCGAGCACGCCGGCGGCGGCCAGCGCATGCGTGCCGGTGCACAGCGCGCCCAGCGTCTGTCCGCGCGCGGCACGGCGACGCAAGTCCTTGATCAGAGGGTCAGAAATCGATTTCTGCACCTCGACGCCACCGCAGACGAAGACCGCATCGCAGCGGTCCAGATCCTCGGGCTGGCAGGCGCCGCACACGCCCAGACCATTGCTGGCCTGCGCCGCGCCCCCCCCGGCGGCACAGACGCTCCAGGTATAGAGCGTCTGCCGGCTGGTCAGGTTGGCCATGCGCAGCACCTCCACCGCATTGGCGAAGGCGATCATCGAGTAATTCTCGAGCAGCAGGAATCCGAAATGCCGGACCCGGGGATCGGGATTCGAGGAAGAAACCATCGCGTGAAACCTTCGTGGCTGGGGACCGCGGTCCGGGCTGCCCGGTCGGACCTGTTGCCGCCGGAATCCTCATATATTCAGCAACGATCGTGCCAGCACATTGCGGCGCTGAATTTCCACGACATGCCGGGCGGTTCCGGAAAAACTGCGATCCGGGCGCCCGATCGTGCCTGCGACGGTGGGTCGCGCATGAGGTTTGGCGGTGCATGCGGCACCATCACGGTGCCGCGCTTGCCAGATTTCACCGTAATTGGTCTTGATGCAGAACAGGTGATTACGCTGATATTGCGATGATCAAAAAAGAAGGCCCGGCATTCCTGGTCGGGAACGCCGGGCTGATGGAGGCGTGAAGAATGATTTCAGCCAGCAGTCAGACCAAGGCGGCGTAGATGCGCCAGCAGCTCGCGCGCCTTGTCCTGCGCCGTGCCGTCGGCCAGTACTGCACCGCCCTGTCGCGCCGGGGCGGCGGTGCCGGTGGCACGGGCCATGCGCGCCGCGCCGCTCTCGGTCGAGACGGGTGCGAGCGGCCGGCGCTGGCGCCGGGCCGGCTCGGGCGTCCAGGCCGGATTCACCGCCACCACCGGACCGGCGGCCGGGCCGGAGGCGGCGCGGCGGTCCTCGATGCGGCCCTGCTGCGCGGCCAGCCAGGCATGGCGCACGCGCAGGTCCTCGCGCCGTGCCAGGCGCTCGCTGCTGACCAGCACCGCGGCGGCACCGCGCGCGAGCCGCCAGCTGCGCCGCGCGCCACGCGGCAGCGCCTGCACCACCCGCCAGCCGCCATCGGCCTCGGGCTGCAGGTCGATCACCTCGGCGATCAGTGGCCGCTGCAGCCGCTGCGCCAGCCGGTGCGGGAGCAGGCCGCTGGCCAGACCGGACTCGCCGCGGGCGCCGGCGATCACCAGCGGGGTGTCGCGGCAGGCCTCGGCCAGCGCGGCGGTGATCTGCTCCGGATCGGTGCCGGCCAGCTCCAGCCGCTCGAGCCGGTCGACGCCCAGCGCCAGGTAGTCGCGTGCGACCGCCTCGGGCATCGCGGTCTGGCGGCAGCCAGCGTGCAGCAGCCGTGGCTGGGTCGCGTGCGACTGCGACTGGCCCTGCAGCGTGGCTCGGGCCTGCAGCGCCTGCAGGGCCAGCGCCGTGCCGGCGGCGTCGGCACGGCTGCGGGTGGAGCGTCCGCTGACCGGATCGACGCGCACGCTGACCAGCACCGCCACCGGCGAGGCATTCAGGGAGGAGGAACTCATGTCAGGCCGCCTTGAGCGAAGGAATCGGGGTGGACGAGGCCGCCGGCGCCGCCGCCTGCTCGGCCTGCAGCAGCGCGAGCAGTTCGCGCATCAGGGCCTGCACGTCCTCGACCACCGTCAGCTCGGCGCGCTGCACCATCGGCGCGGACACGTCGGTGTTGACCGCCAGCACATGGCGGCATTCGCGGATGCCCTGCAGATGCTGGACCGCGCCGGAAATGCCCATCGCCAGATAGCCGCGCGCTTGCACCGTGCGGCCGGTGGCGCCGATCTGCTGGCTGCGGGCAAAGCGGCCATCGTCCACCGCCACCCGCGAGGCGCCGACCGCCGCGCCCAGCGCCTCGGCCAGCGCCAGGAAGAGCGGCACGTCGGTCACGCCGTTGCCGGCGGCGAGGATGAAGTCGGCCTCCTCCAGCGCCACCTGCTGCGCCTGGCCGGCGATCACGCCCAGATCGACCAGACCGGGCAGCGCGCGGGGCGCGGGCGCCGGCAGCACCTGGCACTCGCCCAGGCCGGTGAAGGGCAGCTCGGTGCGCGCGACCTGGCGCGCCAGCAGCAGCAGGTCCAGCCCGTCGAGCGCCGCAGTGGCGTCTGCGGCAGCGCGACGGACGCCGCCGAGGTCGCGCACCCGCACCCGGCCATCGGCGATCTCGACCACGCCGGCGGCGCAGGCCAGCGGCTGGCGCACCGCCAGGCGCCGGCCCAGCTCGCCGTCGTCGCCGCGGTCGGGGGCCAGTGTCAGGCGCGGCGCCAGCGCCTGCCAGCGGGCCGCGACCGCCTCGGCCAGGGCCTCGGGCGAGGTGGCGGCGTTCACCGGCAGCAGCTCCAGCCGGTCGATGCCCAGCGCGGCGGCGTCCAGCGCGCTGGCCTGCACCTCGGGATCGTCGGGCGCCTGCGGCCAGGGCATCAGCGCGATCACCGCCTCGTCGGGCCGGGCCAGCAGCGCGGCGGCGGCGATCGCCTCGCGGGCATGCTCGTCCAGGCTGCCGCTGTCGGGATGGACCAGCACCAGCAGGCAGCCGGCGGCGCGCTCGCTCGGCGTGGCCAGGCGCGGGCGCTTGGCCGCGGCATGCGACACCGCGGCCAGGCGCAGGCCGCGCTCGCCCTCGGTGCCGCCCAGCACGATGCGGCGCAGGCCCTGCGGCGTGATGAGCGCCGGTCGGCGCGGATCGACTCGTCGGATCATGCGTTCTTCTCCACGGAGGTCTCCACGGCGCGGGCCACCAGCTCGGCCACGTCCAGCACCTCGGGGCGCTTGCCGGTCACGCCTTCGAGCATCGCGGTGCACTGCGGGCAGGCCACCGCGACCACCTCGGCGCCGGTGGCGCGGGCGTCGTCCATGCGCATGTCGGGAATGCGGCGCTGGCCGGGAATGTCGGTGGTCGGCGCGCCGCCGCCGCCGCCGCAGCAGCGTGCGTTCAGGCCGCAGCGTTCCATCTCGATCACCTGGATGCCGATGGCCTTGAGCGCACGGCGCGGTGCCTCGATCTGGCCGTTGTAGCGGCCGAGGTAGCAGGGGTCGTGCAGCGTGACGCTGGGCGCGCGGTCGGCGGCGTCCGCCTTCGGGCGCAGCCGGCCGCCTTCGAGCAGCTCGGCCAGCAGCTCGGTGTGGTGCCAGACGCGGGTGCGCCCTTGAGCGAGCTGCTCGGCCCAGGCGGCGTCAAGCACCGGGTACTCGTTGCGCAGCGCGTGCAGCAGGTGCGGGTCGGCGGTGACCAGGTTCGCCGCCGGGTGCGCCTGCAGCGTCGCGATGAGCTGGCGTGCCAGGCGCTGGTAGCCGGCCTCGTCGCCGAGGCGGCGGGCCACGTCGCCGCAGTCGGTCTCGCGCTCGCCCAGCAGGGCGGGCACCACGCCGGCCGCGCGCAGCGTCGTCACCAGCGCGCGCAGCGTCTTCTGGCCGCGCAGGTCGAAGCCAGCCTCGCCGGCCAGCAGCAGCCATTCGGTGCGCGGCGACGTGCGCTTGTCGGCGATCACCGGCAGGCCCAGGTCGCTGGCCCAGTGGTGGCGGGCGGCCAGCGGATGGCGGCCCTGGGTGTCAGTCTCGCGCAGCGCGGCCAGCACCTCGTCGCCCTTGTTGGGCACGGTGCCGCCCACCAGCGTCAGGTTGCGGCGCAGGTCGACCACCAGATCGACATGCTCGATCAGCATCGGGCAGGCCTGCACGCAGGCGCGGCAGGTGGTGCAGCTCCACAGCGTCTCGGCGTCGATCAGGCCGGGCACCACCGCCTGGTCGGGGGCGCCGGCGTGGCGGCCGATCTCCTTGCCCGGATACGGGTTGCCGGCGTAGTGCGCGTCGCCGGTGCCGGCCATGCCGCTGACCAGATCCTGCACCAGCTTCTTCGGGTTCAGCGGCTGGCCGGCGGCGAAGGCCGGGCAGGCCGCCTCGCACTTGCCGCACTGCACGCAGGCGTCGAAGGAGAGCAGGCGGTTCCAGGGCAGATCGGCGGGCCTGGCCGCGCCGGGCAGATCCTGGCCCAGCGCGACGGGCTTGAGCGCGCTGGCCTGACGCTGCGCCGCCGGGCCCACCGGCTGCGGCCCGAAGCGCTCGGGGCGCGGATGCAGGCCCAGGTGCAGCAGGCCGGCCACCGCATGCTTCATCGGCCCGGCCAGGCCGACGCCCAGGGCCAGCTCGGCCGCGCCCGCGCCCAGGGCCAGCACGCACAGCGCTGCCCACCACGGCGCGATGCTCTCGTGCCACAAGGCGCCGGCGGCCAGCGCGAGCACGCCCAGCGCCCCGGCGCCCAGCGTCCACGGCAGGCGCTGCCACGGCCCGCGCGAGACCCGCGCGGCCACCGCCGGCTGGCGCCGGCGCAGCGCCATCATCACCGCGCCGGCCAGCATCACCAGCGCACAGGCCACCAGCGCGATGTCGAGCACCGCCAGCCGCAGCCGCAGGCCGTCGTTGATCGCCACCAGCGCCAGGCAGGCCAGGGCGCCGCCGGCCACCGCGACGTGCGCGCGCGCCACCGCCGGCTCGCGGGCCACCACATGGTGCAGGTCGACGAAGTAGCGCTTGGGGATGGCCAGCAGACCGCTCCAGGCCACCGAGGCGGTGCGGCCGGTGCGCCACAGCGCCGCGCGGCGCGCGGTGCCGATCGTCAGCGCGGCCACCGCCAGCCAGAAGACCGCGGTCACGGCATCGCGCCAGACCCAGCCCGACGAGGAAGACAGGACGGCATCCATGCTCAGAAGTCCTTGCACAGGCGCAGCGCGTCGTAGATCGCGCCGTGGATGTTGTGCATCGACACGCCGTCGCCGATGCGGAACAGTGCGAATTGGCCGTGGCCCAGCGGCTCGGCCAGCGCCGGCTGCGGCTGGTTGTCGTAGAGCGCGTCGATGTCGGTCTGGCCGTGGTTGACCGAGCGGTCCTTGAGCTGCCAGTACAGCGCCTCGTTCGGGCGGATGCCGTTCTCGATGACGACCTGATCGACCACGCGCTCCTCCTGCACCTCTGTGTACTCGTGGCGCAGCACGGCCACCAGCCGGTCGCCCTCGGGCGTGCTCTCGCGGTAGACGCGGTCGAGCCAGTGGTTGGGCGTCAGGATCACGCCCTGCGCGCAGAGCTGGCGGTAGATGATCGGGAAGGTGGTGCCGCCGGTGTCGTCGGCGATCTTCACGTCGGGCGTGACCATCTCGACCAGGTGGCCGCGGCTGGCGATGAAGTCGGCCACGCCGGAGCCGGCGTGCGCGCTGATGGCGTCATAGACCAGCACATTGCCCTTCGGCGCCACGCGGCCGCTGAGGATGTCCCAGCCCGACACCGCCAGGCCCTCGGCCACGCCCCACTCGGGGTTCTGGCCGGTGTGCGGCAGGCCGCCGGTGGCCAGCACGACGATGTCCGGGCGCTCGTCGAGGATCATCGCCACGTCGGCCTCGGTGCCCAGGCGGCGGTCCACGCCCAGGCGGGTGGTCTCCAGGTCGAACCAGCGGATGATGCCGGCCATCTGCTCGCGCTTCGGGGCCTTGGCCGCCAGGTTGACCTGGCCGCCGACCTGCGGCGCCTTCTCGAACAGCACCACGTCGTGGCCGCGCTCGCGCGCCACGCGGGCGGCCTCCAGCCCGGCCGGGCCGGCGCCGACCACCACCACCCGGCGCTTCGGCCCGCTGGTCTTGGCGATGGTGTGCGGCATGGTGCGCTCGCGGCTGGTGGCGGCGTTCTGCACGCACAGCACGTCCAGGCCGTTGTACTGGCGGTCGATGCAGTAGTTGGCGCCGACGCACTGCTTGATCTGGTCTTCGCGCCCGTCGCGGATCTTGATGACCATGTGCGGGTCGGCGATCTGCGCGCGCGTCATGCCGACCATGTCGACGGTGCCGCTGGCCAGCAGGCGTTCGGCCTGCTGCGCGTCGCGGATGCTCTGCGCGTGCATCACCGGGATCTTCACCACGCTCTTGATGCCGCCGGCCAGGTGCACGAAGGGCTCGGGCGGCAGCGCCATCGGCGGCATGCAGTTGGCCAGGGTGTTGTGGGTGTCGGCGCCGGAGCCGATGACGCTCAGATAGTCGATCAGCCCGGTCTCGCTCATGGCCTGGGCGATCTCCTTGAGCATCTCGTGGTTCAGGCCGTCCTCGTGGAACTCGTCGCCGCACATGCGCAGGCCGACGACAAAATCCTTGCCCACCTCGGCGCGCACCGCCTGCAGCACCTCGATGCCGAAGCGCAGACGGTTCTCGAGGCTGCCGCCCCACTCGTCGGTGCGGAAGTTGCTGCGCGGGCTCCAGAACTGGTCGATCAGGTGCTGGTGCGCGGCCGAGATCTCGATGCCGTCCAGACCCGAGGCCTTCACCCGGCGCGCGGCCTTCGCGTAGTCCTGGATGATGCGGCGGATCTCCTCGATCTCGATCGTCTTGGCGTTGCCGCGGTGCACGGGTTCGCGCACGCCCGACGGGGACACCAGGTGCGGCCAGTCGAAGCCGTGCCAGGCGTTGCGCCGGCCCATGTGGGTGGCCTGGATCATGATCTTGGCGCCATGCTTGTGCATGGTGTCGGCCAGCTTGGCCAGGCCCTCCATCGTCTCGTCGCGCGAGAGGTTGACCGAGCTCCACCAGCTGCTCGGACTGTCGCGCGAGACGGGGCTGGAGCCGCCGCAGATCGCCAGGCCGACGCCGCCCTTGGCCTTCTCCTCGTAGTAGCGGATGTAGCGCTCGCCGGGCATGCCGTCGTCGGCGTAGACCTCGGCGTGCGCGGTGCTGACGATGCGGTTGCGGATCTTGAGCTGGTTGAGCTGGATCGGCTCGAAGAGGTGCGGGTAGCGCATGGCTCAGTCCACGATCGGCGTGACGGTGAACACGCAGTGCGCGTGCCCTTCGGCGGCGCACTGCGTCTCGGTGCTGGTGGTCTTCCAGGTCTGGCCGGTGGCCTGGCCGACCCAGTCCATCGCGCCGGAGAACCAGCCGGCGAACAGGTAGCAGACCTTGTCCTGCGTCACCGGCACGCCGGCGATGCCCTGGGCCAGCACGAAGACCGAGTGCTCCAGCCTGATGCGGGCGTGGCCGGTGGCAGCATCGACCTCCTCGAAGGAGAACAGCCCCCAGCCGCGCTGCGACAGGCGCTTGAGGTAGTGCTCGTAGACCGCCAAGCCCTGCAGGCCGTGCGTCCGGCTTTCCTGCTCGCACCAGAAATAGGCCGAGCGGTGGCCGGCCTTGTAGAGGCTGGCGGCATAGACCTCGCGGCCGATGGCGGCCTCGGCCTCGACGTGGTTGTTGACGAAGAAATGCCGCGGCACGTAGATCATCGGCAGACCGTCGGTGGTCCAGATGCCGGTGTCCGGGGCGACGTCGATGGGCAGTTGCGGTTGCATGCGTGTTCTCCTTGCGTCGCCTCAGGCGCCCCAGACGTCCTTGAAGACGCGCAGCCAGTTCGCGCCGATGACCTTGACGATGCGCTCGGGCTTCCAGCCGGCGCGCTCCATCGCGTCGGTCAGGTTGGGCATCTCGCCGATGGTGCGGATGCCCTCGGGGTTGAGCACGGTGCCGAAGTTCGTCAGCCGCCGGCCCCGGCCCTTGTCGTGGGTGATATGGTCGAAGAAGTCCTGGCCGTAGCCCTGGGTGTGGTCGGTGCCGATGCCCACGCAGTCTTCGCCCACGAGGTTGATGACGTAGTCCAGCGCCTCGACATAGTCGTCCACCGTGGACTCGATGCCGCGGCGCAGGAAGGGCGGGAACATCGTCACGCCGATGAAGCCGCCGCGGTCGGCGATGAACTTGAGCTGCTCGTCGCTCTTGTTGCGCGGGTGGGCCTTCAGGCCGGCGGGCAGGCAGTGGCTGTAGGTGACCGGCTTCTTGCTGGCGAGGATGGCCTCCTCGCTGGTCTTGGCGCCCACATGCGAGAGGTCGACCATGATGCCCACGCGGTTCATCTCGGCGATGACCTCGTGGCCGTAGCCCGAGAGGCCGCCGTCGCGCTCGTAGCAGCCGGTGCCGATCAGGTTCTGGGTGTTGTAGCAGAGCTGCACCACGCGCACGCCCAGGTCGGCGAAGGCCTCGATGTGGCCCAGGTGGTCTTCAAACGCGTGCGCGTTCTGGAAGCCCAGGATGATGGCGGTCTTGCCCTCGCGCTTGGCGGCCACGATGTCGGCGGTGCTGCGCGCCAGCGTCAGCAGGTCGGCGTTGTCGCGGATGTGGCGCTTCATCTCGGCGATGTTGTGCACCGTGGCCTTGAAGTCGTCCCAGACCGAGACGGTGCAGTTGGCGGCGGTCAGGCCGCCTTTTTTCATGTCCTCGAAGACCGGGCGGGCCCACTTCGAGATGATCAGGCCATCGATGACGATGGATTCGGCGTGCAGGGCGTTCATGCGGAGGTCCTTCGTGCGTCGGGGGATCAGAGGGCGGGATAGATGGGGAAGCGGCTCATCAGGGTCTGGACCTGCTCGCGCACCAGCATCTCGACCCGCGGGTCGCCGGCCGGGTCGCGGCGCAGCGCCTGCAGCACGTCGAGGATCAGGCGGCCGACCTCGCGGCAGTCGTCCTCCTTCAGGCCGCGGCTGGTGATGGCGGCGGTGCCGACGCGGATGCCCGAGGTGATGGTCGGCTTCTCGGTGTCGAAGGGGATGCCGTTCTTGTTGCAGGTGATGCCGGCGCGCTCCAGCGCCACCTCGGTCTGGTTGCCCTTCAGGCCCAGCGGGCGCAGGTCCACCAGCAGCAGGTGGTTGTCGGTGCCGCCGGTGACCAGGTCCAGGCCGCCCTCGCGCAGCACTTCGCCCAGGGCCTGTGCATTGGCGACGACCTGGCGGGCGTAGTCCTGAAAGGCCGGCTGCAGCGCCTCGCCGAAGGCCACCGCCTTGGCGGCGATCACATGCATCAGCGGCCCGCCCTGCGCGCCGGGGAAGACGGCCGAATTGATCTTCTTGGCGATCTCCTCGTCGTTGGTGAGGATCACGCCGCCGCGCGGGCCGCGCAGCGTCTTGTGCGTGGTGCTGGTGGTGACGTGCGCATGCGGCACGGGGCTGGGGTAGACGCCGGCGGCCACCAGGCCGGCCACATGCGCCATGTCGACCATCAGCAGCGCGCCCACCTCGTCGGCGATGGCGCGAAAGCGCGCCCAGTCGATGGTGCGCGGGTAGGCCGAGAAGCCGGCGATGATCAGCCGGGGGCGGTGCTCTCGCGCCAGCCGCTCGACCTCGTCGTAGTCGATGCGGCTGTCGGCTTCCCGCACGCCGTACTGCACCGCGTTGAACCACTTGCCCGAGAGCGCCGGCCGGGCGCCGTGCGTCAGGTGGCCGCCGGCCGACAGCGCCATGCCCAGCACCGTGTCGCCCGGCTTGACCAGGGCCAGCATGACCGCGGTGTTGGCCTGCGCGCCGGAGTGCGGCTGCACGTTGGCGAAGCGCGCGCCGAAGAGCTGGCACAGCCGCTCGATGGCCAGCGCCTCGACCACGTCGGCCTGCTCGCAGCCGCCGTAGTAGCGCTTGCCGGGGTAGCCCTCGGCGTACTTGTTGGTGAAGACCGAGCCTTGGGCCTGCAGCACCGCCCGGGAGACGATGTTCTCGGAGGCGATCAGCTCGATCTGGCTCTGCTGGCGGGTGAGCTCGCGGTCGATCGAGCGGGCGACCTGCGGGTCGGCCTGGGCCAGCGGGGCGGAGAAGAAGTCGGCAGTGTTCATGGCGTCTGGGCAGAGGCTGCGGGAGAGGCGATCTCGGATGGCCTCATTCTTCGAGCCCGACGCCGCTGCGGCTTGTGCGCCGCGGACACGCATTTGCCCAAAACCGACATCGCGACATGCCGCGCGCCGATGTCGCCTGCAGACAAATCCGTGTCCGTCACATGCAAGGTCGCCGGGGCGGCTGACCGAACAATGGCCTCGACGACCTGCAGCACCCTGCGTTCCGAGGATTTCCGCCATGACGACAACGACCGCCCCCGTCACCCTGCACCCCCGCACCGGCCGCGCCGACGCGATGCTCGCCACGCTGCTGGAGCGCCGCCGGCCCGGCCACAGCCTCGAAGCCCCGTTCTACCTGAGCGAGGACATCTTCCAGGCCGACCTGGAGCACATCTTCCGCCGTCACTGGATCTTCGTCGCGGTGGCGCCGCAGCTGCCCGAGCCGGGCGACTTCATCACCGTCGACATCGGCGCGGACTCGGTGCTGATCGTGCGCGACGACGACATGCAGCTGCGCGCCTTCCACAACGTCTGCCGCCACCGCGGCTCGAGGCTGTGCGACGAGCACCAGGGCAGCCTGGGCAACATCGTCTGCCCCTACCACCAGTGGACCTACGACCTGGAGGGCAAGCTCATCCACGCCGACCACATGGGCGAGACCTTCCTGCGCGAGCAGCACCATCTGCACAAGGTGCATCTGCGCGATCTGGAGGGCCTGATCTTCATCTGCCTGGCCGACGAGCCGCCGGCCGACTTCGAGGAGGTTGCCGCGCGCATGCGTCCCTACCTGGCGCCGCACAAGCTGTCCGAATGCAAGGTCGCCGCCCAGGTCGAGATCCTGGAGCAGGGCAACTGGAAGCTGACGATGGAGAACAACCGCGAGTGCTATCACTGCGTGGGCAACCATCCCGAGCTGACCATCTCGCTCTACGAGCACGGCTTCGGCGCCCAGCCAGGGCCGCAGAACGCCGAAGGCATCGCGCAGTTCGAGCAGATCGTGCGCGACAGCCACGCCCGCTGGGAGGCGATGGGCCTGCCCAGCGCCCGCATCGAGGAGCTCGACACCCGCGTCACGGGCTTCCGCACCCAGCGCCTGCCGCTGGACCGCGCCGGCGAATCGCAGACGATGAACACCGAGGTCGCCTGCAGGAAGCTGCTGGCCGACTTCACCGACAAGTCGCTCGGCGGCCTGTCCTTCTGGACGCAGCCCAACTCCTGGCACCACTTCATGAGCGACCATGTGGTGAGCTTCTCGGTGATCCCGCTGAGCGCCGGCCGCACGATGGTGCGCACCACCTGGTGCGTGCACAAGGACGCGGTGGAAGGCGTGGACTACACCGTCGAGAACCTGACCGCGGTCTGGAACGCCACCAACGACCAGGACCGTCGCCTGGTCGAGTTCTCGCAGGCCGGCGTGGCCAGCAGCGCCTACCAACCCGGTCCCTATTCGCCGTTCACCGAAGGTCTGGTCGAGGCCTTCTGCGTCTGGTACGTGGACCGCATGCGCGTCAGCCTGACGGCCTCGCGCTGATTCTTGCGCTGATGCCGGGCTGCGGCATGTCAGGCACGTTCATTGCAAACGTCGCGACTCCACGGTTTTCCCCATGAACGACTCCTTTCCTGACCTGGCCGATGCGCCGTTCGACGCCTGGGTGCCGGACGACGAGCACTTCACCTGCGTGCAGGTGATCGACGAGACCCACGATGTGCGCACCTTCGTGCTGCGCCTGCAGGACGGCGCGTGCAGCTTCCGCTACCGCCCGGGCCAGTTCGTCACCCTGGCGCTGGACATCGACGGCGAGCGGCTGCACCGCTGCTACACGCTGAGCTCCAGCCCGACGCGGCCCGACACGCTGGCCATCACCGTCAAGCGGGTGCCGGGCGGGCGGGTGTCGAACTGGCTGCACGCGCACCTGCGCCCGGGCAGCCGGCTGTCGCTGACCGGGCCGGCCGGACAGTTCTGCTTTCCGGCCGGCCCGGTGGCCGTACCGGCCCGCGGCCAGCTCTACCTGTCGGCAGGCAGCGGCGTGACGCCGCTGATGTCGATGTCGCGCGCCTGGGCCGATCTGGGGCTGGACGCCGATGTGCAGTTCATTCACGCCGCGCGCACGCCGCAGGATGTCGTCTTTGCCGACGAGCTGGCGGTCCTGGCGCGTCGGCTGCCACGCTGGCGTGCCACCGTGGTCTGCGAGGGGCGCGGCGCGACCCCCGGCTACAGCGGGCTGCTCGGCCGACTGTCGCTGCCGCTGCTGCGCGCGCAGGTGCCCGATCTGCTGGGTCGCGAAGTCTGGTGCTGCGGCCCGGCGCCCTTCATGGCCGCGGTGCGCGCGATGCTGGCTGACGCCGGCTTCGACATGAGCCGCTATCACGAGGAGAGCTTCAGCTTCGAGGCGCCGGCGGCCTCGGCGCCCGAGCCCGCGGCGGTGCCTGTCGCGTCTGCCGCCGAGCCGGCCCCCTCCTTTGTCATCACGCTCAAGCGCGGCGAGCGCTTCGAGTGCGCGCCCGACGAGACGGTGCTGGCCGCTGCCCGGCGTGCCGGCCTGCGCTGGCCCTTCAGCTGCGCCAGCGGCGTCTGCGGCACCTGCCGCACGCGGCGCCTCTCCGGCGAGGTGCAGATGAGCCAGGGAGGCGGCCTGCGCCCGCGCGAGGTGGCCCAGGGCTGGATGCTGCCGTGCTGCAGCCGCCCGCTCGGGGATCTCGAGCTTGACCGCTAGGGCTCGCCCGCTGTCCATTCCGATGATGAATCTCTCCTGTCTCTCTCCACCCTCGACACCCTCGACGATTGCCCGGGAGCCCCGCATGGCCAGACCCAAGATCCAGATCCGCGACCTGACCAAGGTCTTTGGCCCCAAGCCCGACGCCGCCCTGGCGATGCTGAGCCAGGGGCTCGGCAAGGACGAGATCTTCCAGCGCACCGGCCAGGTGGTCGGCGTCAACAAGGTCGGCTTCGATGTGCAGGCCGGCGACATCTACGTGCTGATGGGCCTGTCGGGCTCGGGCAAGTCGACGCTGATCCGGCTGATCAACCGCCTGGTCGAGCCGACCTCCGGCTCCATCGTCGTCGACGGCGACGACGTGGCGCGCATGCCGCTGCCGGAGCTGATGCGCTGGCGGCGCAAGCGCATCGCGATGGTCTTCCAGAGCTTCGCGCTGATGCCGCACCGCACGGTGCAGGACAACGTCGCCTTCGGCCTGGAGGTCGCCGGCGAAAACCCGAAGCGCTACCGCGACAAGGTGATGCAGGCGCTCGAGCAGGTCGGCCTGAAGGCCTACGCGGCCAAGTACCCGCGCCAGCTCTCGGGCGGCATGCAGCAGCGCGTGGGCCTGGCGCGCGCGCTGGCGGTCGATCCCGACATCCTGCTGATGGACGAGGCCTTCTCGGCGCTGGACCCGCTCAAGCGCACCGAGATGCAGGACCTGATGCTGGACCTGCAGCGCGAGCAGCGCCGCACCATCGTCTTCGTCTCGCACGACCTGGAAGAAGCCCTGAAGATCGGCTCGAAGATCGCCATCATGGAAGGCGGCAATCTGGTGCAGGAAGGCTCGCCGCACGAGATCGTCACCAGCCCCGCCAACGACTATGTGCGCCGCTTCTTCAAGGGCGTCGACACCTCGCGCTACCTGACCGCGGCCGACCTGGTCGACCGCACCGTCGTGCCCTTCCCGGCGGGCGGCACCGGCCGGCTGCGCGCCACCACCGCCTTGCCCGAGACGCTCGACACCGTGCTCGGCCTGGACCAGCCCGTCAGCGTCTTCGACGACGCCGAACGCCTTGTCGGCTGCATCACTCCCCGCAGCCTCCTTCTCAAGATCGCGAGCACCCGACATGCCAGCTGATTTCCTGCAAGACCTGATCGGCGAGGGCAAGAACCTGCTGCCGCTGGGCGCCCTGGTCAACGACGCCGTCAAGCTGCTGCTGGAGCAGGGCGGCGGCCTCTTCGACATGATCGGCGCGCTGGTCGAGGGCTTCGCCAGCCAGATCGAGATCATCCTGCTGGCGATTCCGTCCTGGCTGGTGATGATCGCCGTCCTGGCGCTGGGCGTGTGGCGGCTGAACTGGCGCTTCGGCCTGTTCGCGCTGGCCAGCCTGCTGCTGATCCGCATCATCGGCTTCTGGGACCAGACCGCGGTGACGCTGGCCCTGGTGTTCTCGGCCACGCTGATCAGCATCATCGTGGGCGTGCCGCTGGGCATCCTGAGCGCGCGCAGCGACCGCTTCAACGCGCTGCTGCGTCCGGTGCTGGACTTCATGCAGACCATGCCCGCCTTCGTCTACCTGATCCCGGCGGCGATGCTGTTCGGCCTGGGCCGGGTGCCGGGCATCCTGGCCACCGTCGTGTTCGCGATGCCGCCGGTGGTGCGCCTGACCGCGCTGGGCATCCGCCAGGTCAGCAGCGAGCAGGTCGAGGCCGGCCAGGCCTTCGGCTGCACCTCGATGCAGCTGCTGTGGAAGGTGCAGCTGCCCATCGCGCTGCCCACGCTGATGGCGGGCGTCAACCAGACCATCATGATGGCGCTGTCGATGGTCATCATCGCCTCGATGGTCGGCGCCGGCGGCCTGGGCAACGAGGTGCTCTCCAGCATCCAGCGCCTGGACATCGGCCTGGGCTTCGAGAGCGGCCTGTCGGTGGTGCTGCTGGCCATCATCCTGGACCGCCTGACCGAGAGCTTCGGCGCGCGGCAGCAGGAGAGCTGAGCGATCCCCGCCGGCTTGTTTCCAGCACCCAAAAACCAAGGGCCCTGCGGGGCCCTTGCGTCGTTTTGGGAGGGGTTTTTTGAATCCGTCGATGGAGAAGTCGGCAATTGCTCTAAGCCGTTGTCCTGGCGCACCAGCCGGTGCCTTCCAAGTAATCGCTGGATTGAGTATTCGTGAAGTCAATCAGCTTGGCGTAAATTTCTGCGGAAGGCGTTCCCTTGGCCTTTTCAGCCGCGTAGATTTCCTTCTTCTGGGCGTCAACGCGCGATGCTTCTTTATAGAAGTTTTCCTCGAATGCATCATCGATGATGCGGCCCGTTGATGATAGTTTGCGGGTGAATTCGTGCTTGCCGGGGCCTAGTTGATCAGAAATATCGTAGGCAATTTGGCTGCGGACATTTGCGAATCCTTCGGCCATTTTGTCGGCCCATTGGGGATCGGCTGCTGCGGAGTTTATTGCCCTTTGCTGGATGGCCGTTCGGCCTTGCGTGGCAACGGTTTCTTGACTTGCAAAATTGCGAGCGGCATCAGAAATGCTGACATTCGTGCTTGAAGAGCTGGACCCCGATGTGGATTGGGTTAATGTGCCCATTTTCTTCGCGAGGCCCACTCTATCGGTGGGTTGATAGCTTGTAATTCCACTGCTTGCTTGGATATTCACTTGGTATCTCCATTGGGTACGGGAGGTCGAATTGTTGTTGCTTTATTGTTTGACTGATTTCGGTTGGCATTAATTTTTTTCAATGTTAGATCTAATGCAAATGTGTTGTCAGTAAAAAAACAGGGTAAAAAAATGGCTTTTTTGACGGTTGATTCCATGTGTGCAGGAATTTAAATCCCATCAACTTAACCAGAGGGAGTAAAGTTTTATGGCAATCAATAAGCGTGTATTTTCTTTTTGCTTGATCACTGTTGCGGTGGCTTTCTCGGCTATTGGTAAAAATGCCATTGCGGCTTCTGGTGGTTACAGTAGTTCTGTCGTTGCACCTACAATTTATGCAAAGAATCTATGGTATAATGTGCCATTTCCAGTTGTCGGAACTCCTGTTAGCGGTACATACGTAGGATTGGTATATTATTCGTGGAATTATAAAACGCCTCGACCAACTGGATTTTTGGTGTATCTGTGCAACAATACTGGGCTTGTGTGTTTTGATGTGACAAACTATGCATCTGGGTTTGTTGATTTCACTGGGCAGAATGTTCCTGCAAATCAGACTTTGCGTCTTTACTCGCGTGTCAACGGAACTGGTACGATGTCGTCACTTTATGGTGGAAGCAGTAGTGTAAATGTGAATTGGTCTAATTAGTTATGGCATGCGTCGTGGTTGGCCACCCTCAATGCCCCGCCCGCGAAAACAGATTCAACACCAGCACCCCCGCCAGAATCAGCGCGATGCCGATCGCGCCGGGCAGGTCGATCTTCTGGCCGAACAGCGCCCAGCCGGCCAGCGACACCAGCACGATGCCGGCGCCTGACCAGATCGCGTAGGCCAGGCCCACCGGCACGCTGCGCAGGGCCAGCGACAGGAAATAGAAGGCCGTCGCGTAGCCGATGACGACGATGGCGGTGGGCAGCGGGCGGCTCAGGCCGTCGGAGGCCTTCAGGCTGCTGGTGGCGACCACCTCGGCGAGGATGGCCAGCGTCAGGTGCACATGGGCGGCGGACAGGGACAACATATCCGGGTTCCTGCAAAAGAAAACAGCCCGGCGCGGGCCGGGCTGTCGTGTCGGAAAAGGCGTGGCAGAAACAGCGGCCACGCGGGCCGCCGCGCGGGCCGTCAGCCGCCCAGCGCCTTGGCCACCACCGGCGCGGCGTCCTCGCCCTTGACGGTCTTCACGCCCTTCAGCCACGGGCCCAGCACTTCGGGGTGCTTGGCCAGCCAGGTGCGCGCGGCCTTTTCCGGGCGGGCCTTGTTGAGAATGTCGAGCATCACCTCGTTCTCCATCGTCGTGGTGAACTGCAGGTTGCGCAGGAAGGTGGCGACATTCGGGCAGCGCGCCTCGTAGCCGACGGACACCGCGGTGTAGACCTTGGCCTCGCCGTAGTTCGGGCCGAAGACCTCGTCGCCGCCTTCGAGGTATTTCATCTTCACCTGCACGTTCATCGGGTGCGGCTCCCAGCCGAGGAAGACCACGGCCTTGTTGCCGCGCGCGGCGCGCTGCACCTCGGCCAGCATGCCGGCCTCGGAGGATTCGACCATCTTGAACTTGCCCAGCCCGTGCTGGTTCTGCTTGATCATGCCGGCGATCAGCGCATTGCCGTCATTGCCCGGCTCGATGCCGAGAATGCGCCCGCCGAGCTCCTTCTCGAAGCGCGCGATGTCCTTGAAGGACTTGAGCCCCGCGTCGTAGAGGTATTCGGGCACCGCCAGCGTGTACTTGGCGCCGGTCAGGTTGGGCCGCTCCAGCACCTGGATCTGGCCGGCCTTGACGAAGGGCTCCATCATCGGCGTCATGCTCGGATTCCAGTAGCCGAGGAAGGCGTCGATCTGGCGGCTCTTGATGCCGGCGAAAGTGATCGGCACCGAGGCCACGGTCACGCTGGTCTGGTAGCCCATCGCCTGCAGCACCACCGAGGCCAGGCCGGTGGTGGCGGCGATGTCGCTCCAGCCCACGTCGGCGAAGCGCACCTTGCGGCAGCTGGCGTCTTCCTGGGCCTGGACCGGCACGGCGGCCAGGGTCATGGCGCTGGCCAGGGCGACAAGGGTCGGGGTGATCCACTTCATGGCGGTTGTCCGGTTGGGTGAGGTCGAGAGGAGAGGGCGAAAGAGAGAGCGAGAGCGTGCTTGCACTCTTGCAGGTCAGGCCGGCCGGACTTGTCTGCAGGCGACATGTTCTTTCTTGCGCTGGTCATCGCCGGCGATGACGTTTTCGACCCGATCGGTGTCGGAAAATGAATGCCGGCCTGCGGGCTTCCGGACCACGATCTGCCGACCCCGACCGTCTTCGACCGGCCCCGCGCCCAGGACTTGCCCGTGACTCCTACCCAGCTTCTCATCGCCGGCCAGTGGCAGCCCGCCGCGGCCGCCGGCACCCGCGACATCCTCTGCCCGATCGACGAGCGCATGATCGCCGTCGTCGCCGAGGCCGACCGCGACGACACCCGCCGTGCCATCGCTGCCGCCCGCCATGCCTTCGACCACGGCCCCTGGCGCGAGACCGGCATCCGCGAGCGCGCCCGGCTGCTGCACCGCATCGCCGACCTCGTCGACCGCGATGCCGAGCACCTGGCCTGGCTGGAGTCGCTCAACACCGGCAAGACGCTCGCCGAGAGCCGCACCGACATGGGCGACATCGCCGCGACTTTCCGCTATTTCGGCGCGCTGGTGGCGGGCGAATCCGGCGCCGTCAACGAGGCGCCGGCCCATGTCATCAGCCGCACGCTGCGCGAGCCGGTGGGCGTGTGCGCGCTGATCACGCCGTGGAACTATCCGCTGCTGCAGGCGGCCTGGAAGATCGCGCCGGCGCTGGGCGCGGGCAACACCGTCGTCCTCAAGCCCAGCGAGCTCACGCCGCTGACCACGCTGCACCTGGCGCGGCTGCTGGGCGAGCTGGACCTGCCGCCGGGCGTGTTCAACCTGGTCACCGGCGGCGCGGAGGTCGGCGCCGAGCTGGCCGCCAGCGCGGACGTGGACCTGGTGTCCTTCACCGGGGGCGCGGCGGCCGGGCGCCACATCATGAAGGCCGCCGCCGACAGCAACTTCAAGCGCGTCGCGCTGGAGCTGGGCGGCAAGAACCCCAACATCGTCTTCGCCGACGCCGATCTGGACATCGCGCTCGACCGCGCGCTCGACGCCGCCTTCTTCCACGCCGGCCAGGTCTGCTCGGCGGGCTCGCGGCTGCTGGTGGAGGACGCGGTGCACGATGCCTTCGTCGAGCGGCTGGCCGCGCGCATGGCGCGCATCGTCGTCGGCAGCGGCCTGGAGGCCGGCACGCAGATGGGGCCGGTGCAGTCGGCGGCGCAGCGCGCGCGGCTGATGGCGATGGTCGAGCAGGCCGTGAGCGAGGGCGCACGGGTGCTGCACGGCGGCTGCACGCCCGAGGGCGAACGCTTCCGGCGCGGCTTCTGGCTGGCGCCCACACTGGTCACCGGCGTCACCGAGACGATGACGATTGCACGGGAGGAGATCTTCGGCCCGGTGCTGGCGGTCGAGCGCTTCTCGGGCGAGACCGAGGCGCTGCGCCTGGCCAACGGCACGCCCTACGGCCTGGCCGGCGCGGTCTGGACCCGCGACCTGGCGCGCGCGGCGCGCATGACGCGGGCGATGCGCTTCGGCACCGTCTGGGTCAACGACTACCACCCCTATTTCCCGGAGGCGCCCTGGGGGGGCTTCAAGGCCAGCGGCATCGGCCGTGAACTGGCGCGCGTCGGGCTGGACGAATACACCGAGCTCAAGCACAGCTACATCAACCTCGCGCCGGCCGCCTCGGGCTGGTTCGGTGCCTGAAGGAGGGCGCGCCATGACGAAGGTTCAGAAGGACGCCACACCGGACGAGTTCGACTACATCGTCGTCGGCGCCGGCTCGGCCGGCTGCGTGCTGGCCGCGCGGCTGACCGAGGACGCGGATGTTTCTGTGCTGCTGCTGGAGGCCGGCGGCCCCGACTGGCGGCTGGACTGGCGCACGCAGATGCCCGCCGCGCTGGCCTATCCGCTGCAGGGCACCACCTACAACTGGGCCTATGTCACCGAGCCCGAGCCGCACATGGGCGGGCGGCGCATGACCCAGGGCCGCGGCAAGGGCCTGGGCGGCTCCTCGCTGATCAACGGCATGGTCTACATCCGCGGCAATCCGATGGACTACGAAGGCTGGGCCACGGAGAAGTCGCTCGAGCGCTGGAGCTACGCCGACTGCCTGCCCTATTTCCGCAAGGCCGAGACCCACGACCGCGGCGCCAGCGACTGGCACGGCGGAGAGGGCCCCTTGCATGTCACCACGCCGAAGGCCGGCATCAGCCCGCTGTTCGAGGCCTTCGTGCGCGCCGGCGAGCAGGCCGGCTACGCCCGCACCGAGGACCTGAACGGATTCCGCCAGGAAGGCTTCGGTCCGATGGACCGCACCACCACCGCCGACGGCCGGCGCTGCAGCACCTCGCTGGCCTACCTCGACGCGGCGCGCCAGCGCCCGAATCTGACGGTGCGCACCCGCGCCCTGAGCGACCGGGTGCTGTTCGAGGGCGAGCGCGCGGTCGGCGTGGCCTGGCTGCAGGGCGAGGAGATGCAGCAGGCGCGCGCGCGCCGCGAGGTGCTGGTCAGCAGCGGCGCGATCGCCTCGCCGCAGCTGCTGCTGCGCTCGGGCGTGGGGCCGGCGCCGGCGCTGCGCGCGCTGGGCATCCCGGTGGTGATCGACCGCCCCGGCGTCGGCGAGAACCTGCAGGATCACCTGGAGATGTACCTGCAGTACGAATGCCTGCAGCCGGTCTCGCTCTACCCGGCGCTGCTGTGGCACAACAAGCCGGCCATCGGCATCGAGTGGTACCTCAAAGGCACCGGCATCGCCGCCTCCAACCACTTCGAGGCCGGCGGCTTCATCCGCAGCAGCGAGGAATTCGCCTGGCCGAACCTGCAGTACCACTTCATCCCGCTGGCGATGAACTACGACGGCAGCAACCCGGTCAAGGCGCACGGCTTCCAGTGCCATGTCGGCTCGATGCGCTCGCCCAGCACCGGCTTCGTGCGCCTGGCCAGCCGCGACCCGCGGGTGGCGCCGCGGCTGCAGTTCAACTACATGGCCCACGACGTCGACTGGCGCGAGTTCCGCGCCGGCGTGCGCCTGACGCGCGAGATCATCGGCCAGCAGGCGATGGACGCCTTCCGTGGCCGCGAGATCAAGCCGGGCATGGCGGTGCAGACCGACGCCGAGATCGACGCCTTCGTGCGCGAGCATGCCGAGACGGCGCTGCATCCGTCGTGCACCTGCCGCATGGGCGCGGCCGACGACCCGATGGCGGTGGTCGATGCCGAGGGCCGGGTGCACGGCCTGCAGGGCCTGCGGGTGATCGACGCCTCGATCATGCCGCGCATCATCACCGGCAACCTCAACGCGGCCACGATCATGATCGCCGAGAAGCTGGCCGACGCGGTGCGGGGGCGCCCCGCGCTGCCGCGCTCGGGCGCGGCCTGGTTCCGCGCCGACGGCCTGCCGGCCCGGCGCCAGCCCGAGCCGGCATGATCCGGCTCGGCGTGCTCGACCTGGTCGGGCTGTGCGGCGTCTGCGCCTATGTGGTCGCGCATTTCCTGGTGCAGGTGCGCCACGAGTCGCCGCGCAGCCGCCGCATCGTCGCGCTCAACGTCGTCGGGCCGCTGTGCGTGCTGGTCTCGCTGATCGGCGCCTTCAACATCTCCTCCTTCTTCAGCCAGTCGCTGTGGCTGCTGCTGACGCTGACCGGCTGGTGGAAAAGCCGGCGCTGAAGGCGGGTGGCGGCCTTGTCGCCGCAGGACATCTTGGTGTCGTTCCCGGATCATCCCGGCGATCATCGCGGCCTTAACGTGGAGTCGGTCACACGCCATTCCGCTACCTCTCTTGCTGGAGCATTTCCATGACTGACGACAAGGCCCTGATGAATCGCCGCCATTTTCTGGCCGGTGCCACGACCACCCTGGCGCTGGCGGGCACGCCGCTGTCGGTGCTGGCCCAGGCCAAGCCGATCCGCATCGGCTGGACCGCCTGGTCCGATGCCGAGGCGGTGACGAACATCGCCAAGCTCATCCTCGAGCAGCGCCTGGCGCAGAAGGTCGAGCTGGTGATGACCGACGTGGCGCTGCAGTACGCCGGCCTGGAGCGTGGCCAGATCGACCTGATGCTGATGGCCTGGCTGCCCGGCACCCATCAGGCCTATTACGACAAGGTCAAGGGTACGGTCGAGAACCTCGGCGCGCTCTACACCGACGCCAAGCTGGGCTGGGCGGTGCCGGCCGACATCCCGGTCTCCACGCTGAAGACCATCGAGGATCTGAAGAAGCCCGAGGTCATGGAGAAGCTCGGCGGCAAGATCCAGGGCATCGATGCCGGCGCGGGCCTGATGAAGCTGTCGGAGGCCGCGATCAAGACCTACGGCCTGGACTACAAGCTGATGACCGCCTCGGACGCGGCGATGGTCTCGGCGCTGGACCGCGCCATCCAGCGCAAGCAGTGGATCGTCGTCACTACCTGGTCGCCGCACTGGATGTTCTCGCAGTACAAGCTGCGCTATCTGGAAGACCCGAAGCAGGCGCTGGGCGGCGCCGAGTCCATCCATGCGCTGGCGCGCAAGGGCTTCAGCGCCGACTTCCCCGCCGCCGCGGCCTTCATCCGCAACCTGAAGATCTCGCTGGCCGACCTGGAGGGCGTGATGCTCAAGGCCCGCGACAGCAACGCCGCCAAGGAAGCCGCCGCCTACATCGCCTCGCATGGCGATCAGGTCAACCGCTGGGTGGCGGCGGCGGGCAAGTAATCCGCCTCATCCGACGCAAGAAGGGCCGGGGTTTTTGCCCCGGCCCTTCTTCCCTTCTTGTTTCGGCTCAGCGGCCGGCTCAGCGACCCAGCGCCTGCGGCTGGCCGCCCTTGAAGCCGTAGACGCTCACCGGCGACTGCTTCAGGTCGTGCGCGGCATTGAAGGCGTATTCGCCGGCCACGCCGACGTAACGACCCGCGGCGAGCTGCTCGGCCAGCTTGCCCGGATCGGTCGAGCCGGTCTTCTGCATCGCGTCGGCCAGCAGCATCGCCGCGTCGTAGAACGACACCGCGTAGGTCAGCGGATCGCGCTGGTAGGCGGCGCGGTACTTCGCCGCGAAGGCGCGGCCCGCATCGGCCTGCTCCAGCACCACGCCCGCCTGGCTGCAGAAGACCCGGCCGTCGGCCAGGCTGCCGCCGCTGAGCCGGCTGGTCTCGGTGGTGCAGATGCCGTCGCCGCCGAGCAGCGGCGCGCGAATGCCCTGCGTGACCATCTGGCGCAGCATCGGTCCGGCCTGCGAGGAGTAGCCGCCGTAGAAGACCACGTCGGGCTGGGCAGCGCGGATCGAGCTGAGGATCGCGGTGAAGTCGGTCGCCTTGTCGGTGGTGTATTCCTGGCGCACGACGGTCAGGCCCTGGCGCTTGGCTTCGCCCACGAACTCCTCGACCAGGCCCTGGCCGTAGGCGGTGCGGTCGTCGATCACCGCCACCGTCCTGGCCTTCATCTTCGTGGCCGCATGCACGGCCATCGACATGCCCACCTGCGCGTCGTTGACGCCGACGCGGAACAGGCGTGGATAGCCGAGCTGGGTCACCTTCGGGTTGGAGGCCACCGTCAGCATCAGCATGCCGGCGTCGTTGTAGACCCGGCCGGCCGGGATGGCCACGCCCGAGTTGTACGGTCCGATCACATAGCGCACATGCGCGTCGGCCAGCAGCTGCGCGACCGCCACGCCCTGGCGCGGATCGGCCGCATCGTCCTGCGCCACCACCTCGAAGCTCACCTTGCGCCCGCCCACCTGCACGCCGCGCGCATTGAGCTCCTTGACCGCCAGCATCAGGCCGTCGCGGTTGTCGGCGCCGTAGGCGGCCTGGCCGCCCGAGAGCGGTCCGGTGAAGCCGATCTTCACCACGTCCTGGGCCTGGGCCTGCGGGGCCGGACCCAGCGTCAGGCCCAGACCGAGCGACAGGGCCAGCGGCGCGAGCCGCAGGCGGGAGAGGGCAGTGCGTCGTTTCATGAGTGCGGGGTCCTTGTTCGATCTGCGAGAAGAAAAGGTCGGCGAAGCTCAGGCGGCCTTGCGCTGCCCGTGCTGGGCCGAGGCCGAGAGCAGCGGCGAGAGGACGGTGTCGGGGCACTGGCGGGCCTCGACGAGCCGCAGGCCGTAGGGGCGAGCGCTGCGCTCGACCAGGCGCCAGAGGTAGTCGGCGAAGCTGCGGCGGAAGACCAAGGCGACGCCGGCGGGGTCGCTGCGCAGGATCGTCATCGAGGCCTTGCTGACGACGGTGGAGACGCAGTCGCCGTGGGGCAGGGCCTCGACGTCGTAGGGCGTGAGGTGGCGCAGGAGCTGCAGGTGGGGCAGGCCGGAGACGCGCAGGCTGGTGAAGCCACCGCTGTTGTCGGCGACCTGGGCGAAGCAGCCGGCCAGGGCGGTCTGCAGGCCCTGCAGGAGGCGGTCGCGCTGGTCGCGGGCGCACAGCAGCCACCACTCGTCGGGCGACTGCCAGAGCACGACGCCGGCGGCGCAGCGCAGCACCGAGCGCGGACGCACCGGCAGGGGCGCGCCCAGGACGGCGGCGGTGGCGGCCATGAAAGCGGCGTCGTCCTGGCGGCCGCGCAGCACGAGGTAGCCCAGGTCGGGCAGCTCGGCGGCGGTGAGGGCGGCGGGCTCGCGGGTGGCCGGGCCCAGGGGCAGGTGGGCCAGCGGGGAGCGGAGCTCAGGCATGTTGACGTTCTCCCTTGGGATCGACGAAGACGGGCGAGACGACCTTGACCGGGGTGATGCGGCCGCCGGCCATGGCGAAGAGGCGCTGGCCCTCGCGCTGGGCGCCGCCGCGCACGACGGCCATGGCGATGGAGCGGCCGAGCTCGGGGCTGAGGTAGCTGCTGGTGACATGGCCGAGCATCGGGGTCGGCGTCTGGCTGATGTCGGTGCTCTCGAGGATCTGGGCGCCTTCGGCCAGCACCTGGGCGGGGTCCTCGGGCATCAGGCCGACCAGCTGCTTGCGGTCCGATCGGGCGGTGTCGCTGCGCGAGAGCGAGCGCTGGCCCAGGAAGCTGTACTTCTTCTTGGTGCTCACCGCCCAGCCCATGGCCAGATCATGCGGCGTCATCGAGCCGTCGGTGTCCTGGCCGACGATGATGAAGCCCTTCTCGGCGCGCAGCACATGCATGCTCTCGGTGCCGTAGGGGGTGATGTCGAAGTCGGCGCCGGCTTCCATCACCGCCTCCCAGAGCGCCTGGCCGTAGCCGGACTCGACGTTGAGCTCGTAGCTCACCTCGCCCGAGAAGCTGATGCGGAAGACCCGGCAGGGCAGGCCGGCGACGGTGCCGGCGCGCCAGTCCATGAACTTGAACTTCTCCGGCGAGAGATCGATGTCGGAGCACAGGCGGGCGAGCACCTGGCGAGACTTGGGGCCCACCAGGGCCACGGTGGACCAGTGGTCGGTGACCGAGCTCATCCAGACCTTGAGCTCGGGCCACTCGGTCTGGTGCCAGCGCTCCAGCCAGCCCAGCACCTTGGCCGCGCCGCCGGTGGTGGTGGTCATGTAGAACTGGGTGTCGGAGATGCAGGCGGTGACGCCGTCATCCATGACCATGCCGTTCTCGTCGAGCATCAGGCCGTAGCGGCACTTGCCCGGTGCGAGCTGGCTCCAGGCGTTCGAGTAGACGCGGTTGAGGAACTCGCGCGCGTCGGGGCCGTCGATCTGGATCTTGCCCAGCGTGGAGGCGTCCATGACGGCCACGCCGGTGCGTGCGGCGCGGCACTCGCGGGCCACGGCCGCGTGCAGGTCCTCGCCCTTCTTCGGGAAGTACCAGGGGCGCATCCAGTTGCCCACCGGTTCCAGCTCGGCCTGGCGGGCCATGTGGCTGGCGTGGATGGCGGTGGTGCGCACCGGGTCGAAGGTCTCGCCCTCCATCGTGCCGGCCAGCGCGCCCAGGCTCACCGGGGTGTAGGCGGGCCGGTAGGTGGTGGTGCTGACCTCGGCGACCGGGCGCTTGAGGGCGCGCGCGGCGATGACGAAGCCGTTGACGTTGGACAGCTTGCCCTGGTCGGTGCCGAAGCCCAGGGCGGTGAAGCGCTTGACGTGCTCGATGTGCTGCCAGTTCTCGCGGATGGAGAGCTCGATGTCGGCGGCGGTCACGTCGTTCTGGTAGTCGACGAAGGCCTTGGCGCCGGTGCCCTCGGGGCGGCCGTCGGGCACACGGAACATCGGGCGCGCGCCCTGGCGCGGGGCGCTGCGGCACACCGGCGCGGCCAGCAGTGCCGGGGCGCCCAGCTGGCGCAGCACCTGCTGCATCGCCTCGGTGGTCTGGGCCAGCGTCTCCTGCAGATCGAAGGCGCCGGTGACCGCACCGACGCAGGCCACGCCCTCGCGGCCCTGGCGCGGCGTGACGAAGGCGGCGACGCGCTCGTCCCAGGTCGGGCGGCGGCCGTCGTGGCAGAACAGGTGCACCGTGGGCGAGAGGCCGCCGGAGCTCAGCAGCGCGTCGCAGCGCAGGGTCGGGCCCGAGCCGGTGACCTCGTCGCGGTCCGGGTGCAGCTTGACCAGGCGCGCAGCCTTGACCTGGCTGCGCCCGCGTGCCTCCGCCACCGCAAAGCCCTGGTGCACGGTGATGCCCGCCTCCAGGCGACGGGCAAAGCCGTTGTGGCGCGGATCGACCACATGCACCTGGGCGCCGGCGGCGGCCAGCGCGTTGGCCGCGTCGTAGATCAGGTCGCTGGTGCCGGTGACCACCACCGTGTCGCCCACGCGCACGCCGTAGCGGCGCAGGAAGGTCTGGCCGGCCGAGACTGTCATCACGCCGGGCAGGTCGTTGTTGCCGAAGACCAGCGGGCGCTCGATCGCGCCGGTGGCCAGCACGACATGGCAGGCGCGGATCTTGTGCTGCCGCTGGCGCGGCAGGTGGGCCTCGCGCGCGCCGATCGGCAGGTGATCCTGCATCAGCTCGACGGCCAGCACCAGATTGTCCTGGTAGAGGCCGAAGGCGGTGGTGCGGCTCAGGCAGGTCACATGCGGCATCGCCGCCAGCTCGGCCAGCGTCGCGGCCAGGAAGCCGTCGCGGTCGCGCCCGTCGATGTTGGCGCCCGGGTCCGACAGCAGCCAGCCGCCGAACTCGCACTGCTCGTCGAGCAGCACGGTCTTCAGGCCGGCGCGACCCGCCTGCAGCGCCGCCAGCAGCCCGGCCGCACCGCCCCCGACCACCAGCACGTCGACATGGTGGTAGAGGTGGTCATAGTGATCCGGGTCGGCCTCGGTGGGCGCGCTGCCGAAGCCGGCGAACTTGCGGATCACCGCCTCGTAGGCCGGCCAGAAGCTGCGCGGCCACTTGAAGGTCTTGCTGTAGAAGCCCGCCGGCATGAAGCGCGAGGCGCTGCCGATGACCGCCTTCAGGTCGAAGTCCAGCGAGGGCCAGCCCGAGGTCGAGCCCGCCTTCAGGCCCTCGTACAGCTCGGCCTGCGTGGCCTTGATGTTGGGCACGGTGTGCGCGCCTTCCTCCATCTGCACCAGCGCGTTGGGCTCCTCGGGGCCGGCGCCGATCAGGCCGCGCGGGCGCCCGTACTTGAAGCTGCGCGCCAGGCGCATCTTGCCCGACGCCAGCAGCGCCGAGGCCAGCGTGTCGCCGGCAAATCCCGACAGGGCCTCGCCGTCGAACTGGAAGCGGACCGGCCGGCGGCGGTCGATGCGGGTGCCGGCAATGTCGACGCGGCGGGCGGTCATGCGCGCTCTCCCAGGCCCTGGGCCTTCATCTCCGCCTCGAACAGCGGCTTGCCATCGGCCAGCGTCCAGCTGCCCGAGATCTCGTAGGTCGCGGTGTTGCGACGCACCGCGAACACCTTGCGGCAGGCGGCCGAGTGCTGCCACTGTTCCCAGAACCAGCCCTTGAGGTTGCGGCGCATGAACAGGTAGTCGCCCCAGGTCGCGTCGTCGACCTCCTCGGGACGCTCGGGGCGGGCGATGTAGGCCTCGCCGGCGTAGCTGAACTCCTCCTCGTCTCGGAGTTCGTCGCAGTGCGGACAGTGCAGTCGGAGCATGGGTTCAGGTCCTGCAGAAGGTCAGTGCGCCACGGCCGCGGCGCCGTGCTCGTCGATCAGGTGGCCGCTGTGGAAGCGGTCGATCGAGAAGGCCTCGTTGAGCGGGTGCGGCCGGTCGTTGGCGATCGTGTGCGCGAACACATGGCCCGAGCCCGGCGTCGCCTTGAAGCCCCCCGTGCCCCAGCCGCAGTTGAAGTACAGCCCCTGCACCTTCGTCTTGCTGATGATCGGGCAGGCGTCGGGCGACACGTCCACGATGCCGCCCCACTGCCGGTTCATGCGCACCCGCGAGAACTGCGGGAACAGCTCGATGATGGCCGCGGCCGTGTGGTCGATGACATGCGGGCTGCCGCGCTGGCCGTAGCCCAGGTAGCTGTCGATGCCCGCGCCGATCACCAGCTCGCCCTTGTCGGACTGGCTCAGATAGCCGTGCACCGCGTTGCTCATGATCACGGTGTCGATCACCCGCTGCATCGACTCCGAGACGAAGGCCTGCAGCGGGTGGCTCTCGATCGGCAGGCGGATGCCGGCCATGCGCGCCAGCACCGACGAGTGGCCCGCGGCCACGCAGCCCACCCGGCCCGCCTTGACGTAGCCCTGGCTGGTCTGCACGCCGCGCACCTGGCCGCCCTGGATGTCCAGGCCGGTGACTTCGCAGTTCTCGATCAGGTCCACGCCCAGGCGGCTGGCCGCCCGCGCGAATCCCCGCGCCACCGCGTCATGGTGCGCGATGCCCGCGCGCGGCTGCCAGCTCGCGCCCAGCACCGGATAGCGGCTGCGCCGGCTGCAGTCGAGCTGCGGGATCTTCTCCGCCACCTCGGCCGTCGTCAGCACATGCGCGTCCACCCCCTGCAGCCGGTTGGCATTCACCCGGCGCTCGATGTCGCGCATGTCCTGCAGCGTGTGCCCCAGGTTGAACACCCCGCGCTGGCTGAACATCACGTTGAAGTTGAGGTCCTCGGTGAGGCCCTCCCACAGCTTCATGCCGTGCTCATAGAGCAGCGCCGCCTCGTCCCACAGGTAGTTCGAGCGCACGATGGTGGTGTTGCGCGCGGTGTTGCCCCCGCCCAGATAGCCCTTCTCCAGCACCGCGATGCGGCCCACCTTGTGGTTCTTGGCCAGGTAATAGGCCGTGGCCAGCCCGTGCCCGCCCCCGCCGATGATGACCACGTCGTAGCTGGGCTGCAGCGGCCGGCGCGTCCACGCCGGTTCCCACGTCTTGTGGTGGCGCAGGCCGTTCTTGAAAAGGCTCCACCATGAATAGGTCTGGCCTGACATTTGTCTGGACTCCTGGCTGATCGGGATGGGTCCATTCTTCGTGTCCGACCCCCTTCGCGATTGCCGCATCGCGACACCCTCTTGTCGGATCACGACAGTGGCAAGGCCAGCGGATCGCTCATCGCCAGCGCGTCGACCTTGCCGCGGCGCAGCGCGCTGGCCGGGTAGCCGAAGACCTCGCGGAAGCGCCGCGAGAAGCCGGCGCTGTCGCCGAAGCCACATTCCAGCGCGATCTGCGACAGCGGCAGCCGGGTGTGCTGCGTCATCCAGTGCGCATGGCGCAGCCGCAGTCGCACCGAGAACTCGTGCGGCCCCATGCCGATGGCCTGGCGAAAGCAGCGCTCGAGGTGGCGCAGGCTCATGCTGACGCTGCGCGCCACCTCCTGCAGCGGCATCGGGCTGGCCAGGTTCTGCTCCATCAGCCAGATCGCCTGGCGCACCCGTGGGTCGTCGGTGCGCTCGGCGAAGCTGGGCTGGGGCTGGGGCGTGCGCGCCGGCAGCGCGCCTTCCTCCAGCAGGATGCGCAGTGCCTTCGACGCCGCCGCGCGGCCGCAGTGGCGCTCGATCAGCCAGGCCGCCAGGTGCACGACGCTGGTGCCGCCGGCGCAGGTCAGCCGGTCGCGGTCGACGACGAACATCTCGTGCGATTCGGCCCGCAGGCCGGGAAACTCGCGCAGGAAGTCCTGGTGGTGGAACCAGCTCACGCAGACGCGGCGCCCCTGCATCAGCCCGGCGCGTGCCAGCACGAAGGAGCCGGTGCACAGGCCCACCAGCGGCACCGCGCGGGCGGCGGCCAGGCGCAGGAAGTCCTGCAGCGCCGGGCTCAGCCGGCGCGTGCCGGGCAGCAGTCCGCCGACGACGACGATGTAGTCGAAGCTGCCGGGGTCGGGGAAGCGCTCGGTCGGCATCAGCTCGATGCCGTTGCTGGCGGCCACCGGGCGCAGCTCCTCGGCCAGCACGCTCCAGCGGCAATGCAGCGGGCGGCTGCGGTCGCCCTCGTCGGCGGCCAGCCGCAGCGCGTCGACGAAGCCGGAAAAGGCCACCATCGTGAAGCCGGGCATCAGCACGAAGCCGACGCTCAGCGGGCGTGGATCACGCGGCGGGGCCTCTGCGCCTGCGCCCGTCAGGTCGTCGAGGCTGCGTTCAGCACTCGACGATGTTGACCGCCAGTCCGCCACGGGCCGTCTCCTTGTACTTGGTCAGCATGTCGGCGCCGGTCTCGCGCATGGTCTTGATGACCTTGTCGAGGCTGACATGGTGAGTGCCGTCGCCGCGCAGGGCCATGCGCGCGGCGTTGATCGCCTTGACCGAGGCGATGGCGTTGCGCTCGATGCACGGAATCTGCACCAGCCCGCCCACCGGGTCGCAGGTCAGCCCGAGATGGTGCTCCATGCCGATCTCGGCCGCGTTCTCGACCTGCTCGGGGGTGCCGCCCATGACGGCGCACAGCGCGCCGGCGGCCATCGAGCAGGCCACGCCGACCTCGCCCTGGCAGCCGACCTCGGCGCCGGAAATGCTGGCGTTCTCCTTGTAGAGAATGCCGATGGCCGCGGCGGTGAGCAGGAAGTCGGCCACGCCGGCGCGACTGGCCCCGGGCACGAAGCGGGTGTAGTAGTGCAGCACCGCCGGGACGATGCCGGCCGCGCCGTTGGTGGGGGCGGTCACGACGCGGCCGCCGGCGGCGTTCTCCTCGTTGACCGCCATCGCGTAGAGGTTGACCCAGTCCATCACCAGCAGCGGGTCGCCCACCGCGGCCTCGGCGCGCGAGAGCAGGTGGCGGTGCAGGTCGGGCGCGCGGCGACGCACCTTGAAGCCCCCCGGCAGCACGCCCTCGGTGCGGCAGCCGCGCACCACGCAGTCCTGCATCACCTGCCAGATCCGGGCCAGGCCGGCGTCGATCTCGGCCTCGTCGCGCCAGAAGCGCTCGTTGGCGCGCATCAGCTCGGCGATGCTGCAGCGGTGGCGGCGGGTCTGCTCCAGCAGTTCCTCGCCAGTGCGGAACGTGCGCGGCAGCGCCGGGCGCTCCTGCACCAGCAGCGGCGCTCCGGCCTCGTGACTGACGACGAAGCCCCCGCCCACCGAGTAGTACTCATGCCGGTCGAGCTCGGCGCCCTCGGCGTCGAAGGCCGTGCAGCCCATGCCGTTGGCGTGGAAGGGCAGCGCGCGGCGCTTGTGCAGCACCAGGTCGCGCCGCTCGTCGAAGGCGATCTCGTGGCGGCCGTCCAGGCGCAGGCGTCCGCTCAGGCGCACCTGCTCGAGCAGGCCCGGCACCGCATCGACATCGACCGTGTCGGGCGCGTGGCCCTGCAGGCCGAGGATGACCGCCTTGTCCGAGCCGTGGCCGCGGCCGGTGGCGCCCAGCGAGCCGTAGAGCTGCACCTCGATGCGCGCCACGCGCGCCAGCAGCCCGGCCGCGTCGAGGCGCTGCACATACATCCGCGCGGCCTTCATCGGCCCCACGGTGTGCGAGCTCGACGGCCCGATGCCGATCTTGAACAGGTCGAAGACGCTGATGCTCATGATGCCTCCGGGCTCACCGCAGCACCACGGTGCGCTGGCCGTTGATGAAGACCCGGTGCTCGAGCACCTGGCGCAGCGCGCGCGACAGCACCGTCGACTCGACCTGGCGGCCGACCGCGAGCAGATCCTCCGGGCCGTGCGCATGGTCGACCCGCTCGGTGGCCTGGTCGATGATCGGGCCCTCGTCGAGGTCGGGCGTGGCGAAGTGCGCGGTGGCGCCGATGATCTTGACGCCGCGCTCGAAGGCCTGGTGATAGGGGCGCGCGCCCTTGAAGGCCGGCAGGAAGCCGTGGTGGATGTTGATGACCCGCCCGGCCAGACGCTCGCACAGGCTGTCCGACAGCACCTGCATGTAGCGCGCCAGCACCACCAGGTCGGCGCCGGTGTCGTGCACCAGCTCGAGCAGGCGGGCCTCCTGTGCCGCCTTGGTCTCGGGCGTGACCGGCAGGCAGTGGAAGGGCAGGCCGTGGGCCTCGGCCAGACCGCGCAGCGTCTCGTGGTTGGAGACGACGGCGACCGGCTGCATCGGCAGCTCGCCGTGCTTCCAGCCGGCCAGCAGCTCGACCAGGCAATGGTCAAGCTTCGACACCATCAGCAGCACGCGTAGCGGCTGCGCCAGATCATGCACCTGCCACTGCAGCGCCTCGCACTGCGGTGCCAGCACGGCAAATTCCTCGCGCAGCCGCACCAGCTCGTCGGCGCGGGCCTCGGCGCGGCGGAAGACCGCGCGCACGAAGAAGCGCGCGGTCGGCGGGTCGTCGTAGACGGTGAACTGCTCGACATAGGCCTGGTGCCGGCCGAGAAAGGCCGCCACCGCGGCCACCTGGCCTGCGGCGCTGCGACAGGCCAGCGTGAGCGCGTAGCGACGCGGCGAGGGAGAGTCGGACATGGACATCGGGAGCCACCTTGCGAAACGCGGACCGCTGCGGTCCGCCGGGCTCCACTGTCGGCAGTCCGCCCCCTCAGGGCTTGTCCGATTCCGACATCCGCTTGCCCGGGCTCGCCAGTGCCGGAGCGCCCGGCCGTGCCGTCAGCCACCCGCCCAGCAGGCCGTGCGCGCTGACCAGCGCGATGCCCGCCAGCACCAGCACGCCGCCCACCAGGAAGCCGCGCGAGGGCATCTCGCCCAGCAGCACCGCGCCCAGCAGCACGCCCAGCAGCGGCGTCAGGAAGGAGAACACCCCCAGGCGCGAGGCCAGATAGCGCCGCAGCAGCCAGCACCAGGCCAGGAAGCTGGCGAAGGAGACGATCACGCTCTGGAACATCAGGTGCGCCCAGCCGGCCGCGCTGGGCGCGAAATGGTCGCGCCCGCCGATCCAGGCCAGCGGCAGCAGCAGCGCGAACGCGCCCAGCAGCTGGTAGAGCAGCGTCTCGGTGGCCGGCGCCGACGACAGCCGCGAGCAGCGGATCACCACGGTGGTGGCGCCCCAGGAGGCGCCGGCCAGCAGCGCCATCGCGTCGCCCAGCAGCACCTGCGCGTCCAGCGTCATGCCGGCGCCCGGATCCAGAAAGGCGGTGGCGATGCCCAGGAAAGCCAGGCCGATGCCGGCCCACTGCAGCGGCGACAGACGCTCCTCGCGCAGGCGCAGGTGCAGGCCCAGCGCGGCGAAGATCGGTGAGGTGTAGAGAAAGACCAGCACATGCGCGGCCTGGGTGTGCGCCAGCGCCTCCGACACCAGCACATACTCGAAGGCGAACAGCGCGCCGGCCAGCAGCCCCGGCCGCCAGCGCCCGCTGGCGAGCTGCGGCAGCTCGCCGCGCCGCGCCATCAGCAGCCCCAGCAGCAGCGCCGCCAGCCCGGAGCGCAGCGCGATCATCAGCATCGGCGCGATCTCCGGCGCGGCGGCCTTCATCGAGATCTGCTGCAGGCTCCACAGCAGGCACAAGAGGGTCATCAGCGCGACGGCGCGGCCGTCCAGGGGCAGTCGGGTGTTCATGCCAGCCATTCTGGGATGGCGCCTTTGCTCTAGATGTCGAATATCGGACAATCGATGCTGCCACCCCGACAGTCCGCCCTGCCCATGCGCCGCCCTGATGCCGATGCCGACGACCGCCTGACGCTGCACGCCGCGCCCTATCCGTATGCGCTGCCCGCGCCACTGGTGTTCCGCACCGCGGCGATGCCCGCGCGGGCGCGCTACGAGCGCCATCGCCACGCCTGGGGCGAGTTCGTCTATTCCTTCAGCGGCGTGATGGAGGTGCAGATGGTGGGCGCGCAGACCTTCCTGGCCCCGCCGCAGTTCGGTATCTGGCTGCCGCCGGAGGTCGAGCACATCGGCCTGAACCGGCAGGCGGCCGTGCACAGCTCGCTCTATGTGGATGCGGCGCTGTGCGGGGCGCTGCCGCTCCAGCCCTGCGCGCTGGCGGTCGACCCGATCGCCCGCGCGGTGCTCGAGCACCTGCGTGAGCACCCGCCCGCGCTGCCGGCTCCGCCCGAGGCGCAGCGGCTGATGCAGGTGCTGGTCGACCGGCTGGCGCAGGCGCGCGCGATCGGCAGCTACCTGCCGCGCTCAGGAGATCCGGCGCTGGCGGCGGTGCTGGCCGCGCTGGAGGCCGATCCGGGCGACGAGCGCCCGCTGGCGGCCTGGGCCGCGCAGGTCCACAGCACCGAGCGCACGCTGGCGCGGCGCTGCCAGCGCGACCTGGGCATGAGCTTCGCCGAATGGCGCCAGCGCCTGCGCATCGTGCGCGCGCTGCCGCGGCTGGAGGCCGGCGAGAAGGTCGCCAGCGTCGCGCTGGACCTGGGCTATGCCAGCGCCTCGGCCTTCATCGCGATGTTCCGCCGGGTGACTGGCGCCACCCCGCGCGAGGCCGCGCCGGCCGCGGCCGGTCGCGCTCAGCCGGTGACGGATTCGGGGTAGAGCCGGCGCATCTCGTCGATGCGGCCCAGCGTGCCGCTCAGGTGATCGCGCAGCGCCGCGCGGGCGGCGGCCGGGTCGCGCCGGGCGATGGCCTCGGCGACGGCCTCATGCTGGCGCAGCACCGAGGCGGCCTTGCCGGCCTCGGGCAGGTGCAGCCGGCGCAGCCGGTCGATGTGGCCGCTCTGGCGGCGCACCAGCGTCCACAGCGCATCCAGGTCCAGGGCGGCATACATCGCCTGGTGGAAGCTGCGGTCGGCCTCGATGAACTCGGCGTAGACGGCATCGGGCATCAGCCCGTGCGCGTCCTGGTGCTGCAGCAGCGCGCGCTGCTGCGCCAGCGCGCCGGCCAGCCGCGCCTCCAGCGCCGCATCGGCCTCGCCGCCGGCCAGGCGCTCGACGATCTCCAGCTCCAACGCCAGGCGCAGCACATGCGCCTGGCGCGCGGCGCCCAGGTCGATGCGGCTGACCACCGTGGCGTGCTGGGCGAAGATCTGCACCAGCCCCTCCTCACCGAGCTTCATCAGCGCGTCGCGGATCGGTGTCTGGCTCAGGCCAAAGGCCTCGGCCAGCTCGCTGCGCACCAGCACCGTGCCGGGAGCCAGCTCCATCGAGACGATGCGCGCACGCAGTTGCTCGAAGACCTGCGGCGCGGCATGGCGTGAGCGGTCGAGCGCCAGCTTCGGCGCGGCCACCGGAGCGGAGGAAGCAGTCAAGGCGAGGGCGGGCACGGTGCGCATGACCTCGATTCTAGGCCGCAGGCCGGGTCGGGCCACGGGTTTGTCTGTATCCGTGTACTAATACATTAGTGCTTCAATGCAAGCCTCTGAGAACGAGGAGACACACCACATGGACCGCATCGATCGTTGTTCGCGCCGAGACGCCCTGGGAGCGCTGGCGGCCGGCACGCTGGCCGCGCTGGGCCTGCCCGCCACCGGCGCCCAGGCTGAGGAGGCCGCCACCTGGCCGGCCGCCAAGCCGATCACCTGGGTGGTGCCGTTCACGCCGGGCGGCTCGACCGACGTCATTGGCCGCACGCTGGCGCAGAAGCTGGGCGAGGCGCTCAAGCAGACGGTCGTCGTGGACAACCGGCCCGGCACCGGCGGGGGCATCGGCGCGGCCTCGGTCGCCAAGGCCGCGCCCGACGGCTACACGCTGATGGGCGGCACGATCAGCTCGCACGCCATCAATGCCAGCCTCTACCGCAAGCTGCCCTACGACCCGGTCAAGGACTTCGAGCCGGTCAGCCTGGTGGCCTTCCTGCCCAATGTGCTGCTGGTCAATCCGAACCTGGGCGTCAATTCGGTGGCTGACCTGATCGCGCTGCTGAAGAAGGACGAGCGCCGGCGCACCTTCGCCTCGTCGGGCGCGGGCACCTCCACGCACCTGGCCGGCGAGCTGTTCGCCGACCTGATCGACGTGCCGCTGACCCACATCGCCTACAAGGGCACGCCGCCGGCGATGGTGGACGTGTCGTCTGGCCAGGTCACATTCATGTTCGACCAGATGACCGCGGCGCTGCCGCTGCTGCAGTCGGGCAAGCTCAAGCTGCTGGCGGTGACCACCGCCAAGCGCTTCGCGCTGGCGCCCGACACGCCGACGATGATCGAGGCGGGCGTGCCCGGCTTCGAGATGGCGTCCTGGCAGGCGGTCTACGCCCCGAAGGGCACGCCCAGGCCGATCGTGCAGCGCCTGAACGCCGAGATCGTGCGCGCGCTCAAGCAGCCCGACGTGCGCGAGAAACTCGGCCGCCAGCTCGGCATGGAGCTGGTCGGCAGCACGTCCGAGGAGCTCGCCGCGCTGATGCAGCGCGAGATCCCGCGCTGGGCCGCGCTGGTGAAGAAGTCCGGCGCCAGCACCGACTGAAGCGCCGCCCCCGCCCGCGTTGTCCGATCCCCCTCCCGCCGACCCACCTGCCGATCCCGCCTGCCGACGATGACCTCCGCCTCCCGCTTCCCCTCCGATCCTTCCGACGCATCCGGCACGCCGGTGGTGACCTCGATGCGCGTCATCCCGGTGGCCGGTCAGGACAGCATGCTGATGAACCTGTGCGGCGCCCACGCGCCGTGGTTCACCCGCAATCTGGTGCTGATGACCGACTCGGCCGGCCACACCGGCCTGGGCGAGGTGCCCGGCGGCGAGGGCATCCGCCAGGCGCTGGAGCGGGTGGTGCCCCTGGTGCTGGGGCAGCCGATCGGGCGCATGCGCCGCACCCTGGAGCGGGTGCGCGCCACCTTCGGCCAGGGCGGCGCGCATACGAGCACGGTGCACCAGGTCACCGATGCGGCCGAGGCGGCGGTGCTGCGCCAGCCCCACGAGATCAATCTGCGCATGGACAATGTGCTGACCGCGATCGAGGCGGGCCTGCTCGACCTGCTCGGCCAGCACCTGGGCGTGCCGGTGGCCGAGCTGCTGGGCGACGGTCAGCAGCGCGACGCGGTGCCGATGTTGGCCTATCTGTTCTACATCGGCGAGCGCGAGCGCACCGGCATGGCCTATGCGGCGCCGTCCGGCGGCGATGCCGAGTGGTACCAGCTGCGCGACCAGGCAGCGCTGACGCCGCAGACGGTGGCGCGGCTGGCCGAGGCGGCCCATGCGCGCTATGGCTTTCGCGACTTCAAGCTCAAGGGTGGCGTGATGGACGGCGCCGACGAGATGGAGGCGGTGCGCGCGATCAAGGCCGCCTTCCCCGAAGCCGGCGTCACGCTCGACCCGAACGGCGCCTGGTCTCTGGCCGAGGCGATCGACCTGTGCCGGGGCCAGGGCCACCTGCTGGCCTATGCCGAGGACCCCTGCGGCCCGGAGGGCGGCTACTCGGGCCGCGAGGTGATGGCCGAGTTCCGCCGCGCTACCGGCATCCGCACCGCGACGAACATGGTGGCCACCGACTGGCGCCAGCTCGGCCACTCGCTGCGGCTGGACGCGGTGGACATCCCGCTGGCCGATCCGCATTTCTGGACGATGCAGGGCTCGGTGCGGGTGGCGCAGCTCTGCGAGGCCTTCGGCATGACCTGGGGCTCGCACTCGAACAACCACTTCGACGTGTCGCTGGCGATGTTCACCCATGTCGCGGCGGCCGCGCCCGGGCGCATCACCGCCATCGACACCCACTGGATCTGGCAGGAGGGCCGCGAGCGGCTGACGCGCGAGCCGCTGTGCATCGAGGGCGGCCAGGTGAAGGTGCCCGAGCGCCCCGGCCTGGGCATCGAGCCCGACCTGGAGCGCATCGAGGCCGCGCACCAGCTCTACCTGAAGGTCGGCCGCAGCGCCCGCGACGACGCGCTGGCGATGCAGCCCCTCCTGCCCGGCTGGCAATACCACCCGAAGCGGCCCAGCTTCGGGCGGGCGGCCCGGCTGGGCTGACTCAGCCCCGGAGCGTGATGCGCGCGGTCGGCGCGTCCTCGCCCCGCGCCTGCATCCGCCCGACGCAGGCCGCCTCGGCGAAGCCGGCGGCGCGGAAGGTGGCCAGCACCGCGTCCAGCGCCTCGGGCGCGCAGCTCACCAGCAGGCCGCCGCTGGTCTGCGGATCGGTCAGCAGCGCGCGCTGGGCCTGCGGCAGATCGGCCGGCAGCGCCACCTCTGCGCCGTAGCTCGCCCAGTTGCGGGTGGAGGCGCCGGTGAAGACGCCGTCCTCGGCGAAGCGGCGCGCGTCATCCAGCACCGGCACGGCGGCCAGGTCGAGCGTGGCGTCCAGCCCCGAGCCGCGGCAGACCTCCAGCAGGTGGCCCAGCAGGCCGAAGCCGGTGACGTCGGTCATGGCGTGCACCGCCGGCAGCGTGGCCAGCGTCGCGCCCACCGCGTTGAGCTGCGTCATCGGTGCGCGCATGCGCGCATAGCCCGCCTCGTCGAGCAGGCCGCGCTTGAGCGCCGCCGACAGCACGCCCACGCCGATCGGCTTGCCCAGCACCAGGCAGTCGCCCTCGCGGGCGTCGGCGTTGCGCCGCACCTGGTCGGGCGCGACCAGGCCGATGGCGACCAGGCCGTAGATCGGCTCGGCCGCGTCGATCGAGTGGCCGCCGGCGATCGGGATGCCGGCCTCGCGGCAGACGCTGGCGCCGCCCTCCAGGATCGCGCCGATGGTCTCGGTCGAGAGCTTCTGGATCGGCATGCCCACCAGGGCCAGCGCGAAGATCGGCCGCCCGCCCATCGCGTAGATGTCCGAGAGCGCATTGGTCGCGGCGATGCGGCCGAAGTCGCGCGGATCGTCGACGATCGGCGTGAAGAAGTCGGTGGTGGCGACGATGGCGTGGCGCTCGTCCAGGCGCCAGACCGCGGCGTCGTCGCTGGTCTCCAGGCCGACGATCAGCTCCGGGGGAATCAGCCCCTGCGGCGTGCGCGCCAGGATCTCGGAGAGCACGCCGGGGGCGAGCTTGCAGCCGCAGCCGCCGCCGTGGGCGAGCTGCGACAGCGGCGGGTGCGCGGGGGCTGCGGCAGCGGCGGGCGCGGTCGTCATGGCGGCGCTCACTTCAGCAGGCCGGTGGAGCGGCCCACCTGCTCGATGACGGCGAAGTCCTCGACCTTGGCCGGGACGAATTTCTTCGCGCCCTGCAGGTCGAGCACCGCCTTCTCGGCCGGGTCGTTCATGTCCAGCGTCAGGAAGGCGTCGGCGAACTTCTTCACCGTCTCGGCCGGCAGGTCCTTGCGCGCGGCCCAGACATAGTCGACGAAGGCCGGCGTGGTCCAGATCGCGCGCACCTTGGCCGGGTCGAACTGCTGCTTGGACTCCATGCGCTTCCAGACCTCGATGTTGACCGCGCCGGCCTGCACCTTGCCCGACTCGACCATCTTCACGGTGGCGTCGTGCGCGCCGCTGTAGACCGGGGCGCCGGCGAAGTCCTTGTCCGGGTCGATGCGCCAGGTGGTCTCCAGGAAATGACGCGGGAACAGGTGCCCCGAGGTGGACGACTTCGCGCCGAAGGCGAAGCTCTTGCCGCGCAGCTCCTCGGGCTTGCTGATGCCGGAGGCGGCGCTGGCGATGAAGACGCTGTGGAACTCGCGGTCGATGTCGCGCATGACCACCGGGCGCGCGCCCGACATCACCTTGGCCTGCACGAAGGTGAAGCCGCCCAGCCAGGCGAAGTCGATCTTGCCCGCGCCCAGCGCCGAGACGGCCGCGCCGTAGTCGATCACCGGCACGTAGACCACCTTGACGCCGAGGTGCTTCTGCAGCTGGTCGACCAGCGGCTTGTACTTGCGCGCCAGCTCGGTCGGGTTCTCGTCGGGGATGCCGGAGACGCGGATGACGGTCTCCTGGGCCTGGGCCAGCGGCGCCAGCGCGGACAGGGCCAGCAGCGAGGGCAGGGCCAGCAGGGTGCGACGGGGCAGGGTCATGCGGGAAAAGCTCCAGAGGAAGAAGGGGTGAGGACAGGCGGCGCGCAGCGCGGGCCGCGGTCAGGGGTGGCGAGCAGGCGCGCGCGCAGGCGGTCGCCCACCAGGTCGACCAGCGCCACCAGGCTCAGCAGCACGATCAGCAGCAGCGTCAGGTCGCGAACATGGAAGAGGCTGATGGCGGTGTGCAGCGCGTCGCCGATGCCGCCGGCGCCGACAAAGCCCACCATCGTGGTGGCGCGCACATTGACCTCGAAGCGGTAGAGCGCGAAGGCCGCCAGCCGCGCGCGCACCTGCGGCCAGACGCCGGCGACGAAGACCGCCAGCGGCCCGGCGCCCTGCGCCTGCAGCACCGCCGGCGGCCCCGGCTCGGCCTCGTCGAGCACATCGGCGAACAGGCGGCCCATCACGCCGAGGTTGTGCACCGCAATCGCCAGGATGCCCGCCAGCGGCCCGCCGCCGACCCAGACGACGAAGACCAGGGCCAGCGTCAGCTCCGGCATCACCCGGGTGAGCTGCAGCACCGCGCGCGCGGCCTGGCGCCCCAGCCACCGCGCGAGCCGGCGCGGCCAGGCCGGGCGCGGCGGATCGGGCAGGAAGCTGCCGGTGCTCAGGTGCGCCGCCGCCAGCGGGGCCAGCACCATGGCCCCCAGCGCCGAGGCCAGCGTCGCCGCCCAGGCCATCAGCACCGTCTCGCCGGTCTGCAGTGCCACGGTGCGCATGAAGGCAGCGTCCGGCGCCAGGTGATCGAAGCTCAGCAGCGCCACCGATGAGCCGCTCCACAGGTCAGCCCACGGGATCTCCAGCCACCACAGCGCCGCCGCCGTGCCCAGGCCGGCCAGCGCGAGCGTGCGCGGCAGCGGCCCGCGGCGCAGCCGCGCGCCCAGCGCCTCCAGCGCGACGACGAAGACCAGCACCGCCAGCAGCGTGGTCGCCAGCTTGTCGTACTGGTAATAGCGCAGGCTCAGCGCGATCTCGCTGCCCAGGCCGCCCGCACCGACCACGCCCAGGATGGAGCCGATGCGGATGTTGCATTCCAGGCAGAACAGCGCGTAGCCGGTCCAGGCCCGGCGCACCTGCGGCAGCACCGCGTGCAGCAGCACCGCGCCGCGCGAGGCGCCGGTGGCGCGCAGCGCGCGGATCGCGCCGGGCTCCAGCGCCTCGGCCAGCTCGGCGTAGAGCTTGCCGATGTTGCCGCCCACCGTCAGCATGATGGCCAACACCGCCGCGCCCGGCCCCAGGCCGAGCAGCTGCACGAACAGATAGGCCCAGACGATCTCCGGCACCGAGCGGCAGAAGTTCAGCAGCAGCCGCGCGCCCTGGCGCAGCAGCGCTGTCAGGCCGCGCTGCCAGGCGGGCCGGTGCCGCGGCGGGTCGTCCAGATCGGGCACGCGGATCGCCACCAGGGCCAGCAGCGTGCCCAGCGCGGTGGCCATCACCGTGCCCAGCACGCCGATCAGCAGGCTCTCGAGCGAAAGCTCCAGCACCCGCGCCAGGAACTCGGCCGAGAAGTCCGGTCGCGCCAGGCCCGAAAGGATGTCGGCGGCGTTCTTCAGCCCGTCGGCGTCGAAGAGCTTGGAGGGCTCGGCGCCGGTCAGCGGCAGCGCGATCCCGCCCGAGAGCAGCACCGCCAGCACGATCAGCAGCGTCTGCAGCCGCGAGCGCAGCACCGCGTCAGAGCCGTTCATCGCTGCCGGCATAGAGCTGGGCCAGACGGTCTTCGCCGACCTCGGCCGGCGGGGCGTCGAACAGGATGCGGCCCTCGCGCAGGCCGATGACGCGGGTGCAGTCGCTGCGCACGATGTCGAACCAGTGGGTGCAGAACACCAGCGCCATGTCGCCGCCGCGCGCCTGATCGACGATCAGCCGGGTGATCTGGCGCGCGGTGCGCGGATCGAGCGAGGCGGTCGGCTCGTCGGCCAGCAGCAGGCGCGGGCCCGACACCAGCGCGCGCGCCAGCGCCACGCGCTGCATCTGCCCGCCGCTGAGCGTGCCCGCCGGCGCCCACTGCAGCCCGGCCAGATCGACCGCCTGCAGCAGCGCGGCGACGCGCTCGCGCTCCAGCGGCCACAGCGCCGCCAGCAGCGTGCGCCAGGCCGGCCAGTGCGACAGCAGCCCGGCAACGATGTTGTCGTGCACGCTCGACTGCGGCACCAGCAGGTTCTGCTGCTCGACGATGCGGCAGCGGGCGCGGTGCGCCTGCAGCGCCCGCCACGGCAACCGCGCCAGGTCGCGGCCATCGACCTCGACGCGGCCCTGGCTGGGGCGCAGCGCGCCGGCCATCAGCCGCAGCAGCGTGGACTTGCCCGCGCCGCTCGGGCCGATCAGCGCCACCCGCTCGCCGGCGCGCAGCGTCAGGTCGATGCTGGAGAGCACCTCGCGCTCGCCCCAGCGGCGGCCGACGCCGTGCAGGCGCAGTTCCCGTGCCATGCGTGCGCCCTTCAGCCGAGCGCGTGCAGCGCCTGCGCCACCCGCGCGATGCCGGCGGCGTCGAGCGCCTCGGCCGCGACCGCGCGCCGCTCGGCCCAGCGGCGGAAGTGCGCCGCCTGCGAGCGGCCGTAGGCCGGGTCGTAGTGCAGCCGGCTGAGCTCGTCGAACAGCGGGCGCAGCGCGCGGGTGCGCGCCCAGTCCTGCCAGCGCGCGATCGTCTCGCGGCTGTGCAGCTCGCGCAGCATGTCGAAGCGCGAGGCGAGCTGCTCGGGCTCGTCGCCCAGGTAGGCGTAGTCTTCGAGCAGATAGTCGAGCCGCGCCGCCGCGCTGGCCTCGATCTCCAGACAGGTGGCCGCGCGCATGCGCTCGATCAGCGTGGTCGGCAGCGCGATGCGACCGATTCGGCGGCTCTCGGCCTCGACGTAGACCGGCTGCGCCAGGTCCAGGCGAGCGAGCTGCACCGCCAGCTGCGTCTCGAAGGCCTTCTGCGAGGGCTGCTCGATGCCCGGCAGCGCGCCCAGCAGCGAGCCCTTGTGGCAGGCCAGCCCTTCCAGGTCGAGCACCTGCGCGCCCTGCGCGGCCAGCGCCTGCAGCACGCGCGTCTTGGCGCTGCCGGTGGGGCCGCAGACCACGCGCAGGTCGAGCTGCGGCGCGATCGCGTCGATCTGCGCGATCACATGCTGGCGCCAGCGCTTGTAGCCGCCGGCGAGCTGCTGCGCGTCCCAGCCCACCAGCCGCCACCAGTTCACCATCGAGCCGCTGCGCAGGCCGCCGCGCCAGCAGTAGACCACCGGGCGCCAGCTCGCCGGCATGTCGGCGAAGCGCTCCTTCAGGTGGCGCGCCAGGTTGGCCGCCACCATCGCGCCGCCGACCCGCCGCGCCTCGAAGGCGCCCTGCTGCTTGTAGATCGTGCCGACGATGCGGCGCTCCTCGTCGTCGAGCGAGGGGCAGTTGATCGCGCCGGGAATGTGGTCGAGCGCATATTCCGACGGCGAGCGCGCGTCGATGATGCAGTCGAAGCGCGGCAGGTCGGCGATCTGGGCGGGGCCGCGCGAGCTCATCGGCGGGCCGGCGCCGGCAGCGGCGCGAGAGAGAACATCATGGTCGGGCGGCGAGGGCAAAGGCGAGATGATAGGAGATCGCCCCCCGGCCCGACCGCTGCCGGGCTTCCTTCAGCCCGCCAAGCCGAGCCGCTCCAGCCAGGCGTCCACCGTCTCGCCGCTGCCCATCTCCGGCACCGCCAGCCCGTCGATCAGGAAGGTCGGCGAGACATGGATGCCGTTCTGGCGGGCGTGACGGGCCTGCCACTTGACCGCGGCGGTCAGCTCGGGCCTTTCCCAGGCGGCGGCCAGCGCCAGGCCCGAGAGCGCCTCGATGCGCGCCAGCACCTGCCGCGGCGTGCGGTCGAGCACCTCGCCGCTGCAGTGGTCGGCGGGCTCGAACTCGGCGCGGTGCGTGAAGATCGCGCCCAGCACCGCGCGCACCGCCGCCGCCCCGTCGGGCAGGCTGGCCGCCGCCAGCACCGCGCGCGTCGTCACCGGCGAGAACAGATGCCAGGGCTGCGACTGCAGCCGCAGCCGGATCGTCAGCCGCTCGGCGCCGGCCCGCGCCAGCAGCTCGTCGAGCTTGCCCCAGGCCCGCGCCGAGAACGGGCAGGTGGGCTCGAGGAACACGTCGAGCGTGCGCGGGCCGTGGCCCAGGCGCAGCGCGTCCTGGATGCGGGGGAGGTCGATCGTCGTCATGCGGCGATCTTGCCAGACAAGAGATGGGCTAGCCTGTGGCGCCGGCCGTTGTGGCCGACCCCGATCCCTGCTGAAAGGACGTTTTCCCGATGAGCCCCTGCCCCACCCGCTGGACAAGCCTTCCCGCCGAGGACGGCACGCTGGATGTCTTTGTGGCGCTGCCGCCCGCGGGCCGCGGCCCCGGGCTGCTGCTGCTGCAGGAGATCTTCGGCGTCAACGCGCACATCCGCGCCGTGGCCGAGCAGTACGCGCTGGCGGGCTTCGTGGTGATGGCGCCCGACCTGTTCCGGCGTCAGGCGCCGCGCGTCGAGCTGGGCTATGTCGGCGAGGACCGCGAGCGCGCGCTGACGCTGATGCGCGGCCTGAGCCGCGACCAGGCGGTGGCCGACATGACGACCACGCTGGCGGCGCTGCGCGCGATGCCGGAATGCACCGGCCGCGTCGGCGCGATCGGCTACTGCCTGGGCGGCCGGCTGGCCTTCGCGGCGGCGGCGCTGTGCGAGGTGGACGCGGCGGTCTGCTACTACGGCGGCGGCATCGCCGCGCAGCCCGATCTGGCCGCGCTGGCCGGGCGCATCCGCGTGCCGGTGCAGTTCCACCACGCCGGCCACGACCCGAGCATCCCGCCCGAGGCGGTCGCCGCGGTGCGCGCAGCCATGGGCACCGCCCCCGCCGCCGCGCAGGCCGACTTCCACGACTACCCGCAGGCGCAGCACGGCTTCAACTGCTGGGCCCGCGCCGCCCACGACCCCGCCAGCGCCGCGCTGGCCCAGGGCCGCAGCCTGGTGTTTCTGTCCGCGTTGTTCTGAGGGGCTGATCGGGGCCCGCTTTGTCACGTCTTGGCGGCCCCTTCGTGACTTCCATCACGCCCCGAAAGCCCGCCCCACTGATGATGCCCGCCGTTCGTAGACGCAAAAAATGGCAATCGGTAAGCTGATCTCTCTTTACAGAGACGGCGCAACAGTCAAACCCTGCTGCAGGGTTTTGCGTCGATTTTTACGGGAGAAAAAGCATGCAGATGACAGAAAAATTCATGGCGCGACAACGATTTGTGTGCGTTGCAGGTCTAGGTGAAAGCCTGCAGCGGGCTATTACGCCAGCAGCGAGTGCGGTCTAAATTACTACAAGGGCATCCCCGCGAAGTCAACAAAACCTTCCCGAGCGGATTCCATTGAAACCCGCCTGAGCAGCGTTCGAACGATCTGGCCAACACACACACGAAACCAGCGATCGACAGGGAGAACAAGGTGCGGACTGCAAAACTACAACCGGTCTTTACTGCGGCTTCTGTTGCCGCTGACCCTGATGAAAGACGCGCGTGGGGGCTCCATTCGTTAGCCGAGGTTGCTCTTGCGAGCGCCTCCAAAAGTTAAACGAGCACTCCCCACGCAGGTCTGACCTTGTTCCATCAACGCAGGCATCACGCGGTGGCAGATTCTTCCTTCACGGTGTCGGATGAGAGATTCGAAATCGGTTCGACTGGCCGGATCGGCTCACGTCACGGGTTTGAACGCCTCGCCCTTGGCCAGCATCGCCCAGGCCATGCGGGCATTCTTGGCCGCGATGGCCACGACGGCCTTCCAGTAACCACGCCGCTCGGACAGCGCCACCGCCCAGCGGCTGAGTCGGTCCTTCTTCTTGGCCGCAGCGGCCAGCGTGGCCCGCGCACCCAGGATCAGCAGCG
>NZ_FTMZ01000019.1 GCF_900156335.1 Sphaerotilus natans | reverse complement strand
GGCCCAGCCGAGCTGGCGTTACTACATCAGCTCCGAGGTGCTCGACGCCCAGGCCTTCAACGCCACCATCCGGGCGCACTGGGCCATCGAGAACGACTGCCACTGGGTGCTGGACGTCAACTACCGCGAGGATGCCTGCCTGATCCGGCGCGACCACGGCCCGCACAACATGGCCACGCTGCGGCGCATCGCCCAGAACCAGATCAAGCTCGACGCCGGCAAGGGCAGCCAGAAGACCAAGCGCAAGCGCATGGGCTGGAGCGATGACTACCTCCAAGCGCTCTTCGGCTTGACTCCAGCCTCACTCAGCCCTGCACAAATTTCGAGCGATGGCTGATGCAATCGCCCTGACGATTGGTGATGGTGCCGTCATCGCAGCAAACTCCGTTGTAACGAAAAATATCGGCGCATATGAAATACACGGAGGGAATCCAGCGAAAATAATACGCAGTCGTTTCGAAGAAAAAACAGTACAGCAACTCAAGAAACTACAATGGTGGAATCTTCCGAAAGAAGAAATCTATCAGATCATCAACCAACTATGCTCTCAACCCAACGAAGCATCGATAAGTGAAATAAATTCATCAATTCAATCAGAAAGAATCATGCACCAAAATCGTGACGCAAATCATCCCCCAACAAGAATTAATATTTGCATCATCCAACCGCAAGGATACATTCACTCCTTAGGCCTACTCGACCCCGCAAGGTATTTCCGCCATCAACTCAGATCGGTGGGCGCGTCAGTCTCAATCACAAAAAATCGACTACACCATGATGCGATAAACATAATATTTGGCGCGCATCTTGGATTCGATCATACGTTAACACAAAGACATTCCTGCATCTTTGTCAATCTTGAGCAACTTGGCGCAGGAGGCTATCAAGCATCAAAAGACTACATTAGCCTACTAGGTAGATCTGCAGTTATTGATTACGACGTAGAAAATCCGCCCGCTTACACCTCTCATACGGAGGATGTCCCGCTCGCTCACTTTGTGAAGGCGCCCTACCTTTCACAAGAAAGCATAAGTACTCTACCATTAGAGGAACGCCCCATCGATCTTTTATTCTTCGGCTCCATGAACGAACGAAGAAAAAAAATAATTTCAGCCATCGAAGCTCAGGGCATTACGGTCAGTGTTTTTGACAAGCCGCTTTATGGGGAAGAACGGGACAGTTTCATTCGCCAAGCTAAGGCCGTTCTCAACTGTCACTTCTACGAATCAAGCCGCTTCGAGCAAGTCCGGGTTTCGCACTGCCTGAGCTTAGGCACTCCCGTCATTGCGGAAAGAGGGCCGAACACTCGCCCCGCAAGCTTCTACGAGGAAGCCGTCTCGTGGTTCACAGAAGAAAAACTCGAAGAGTTTTTTTCTTCCTGCTTCGGCACTCCAGATTGGTACGCTGCAGCCATTCAACAAATTTCATACTTTGAACAGCTTGATGCATCAGAAAACTTTTCAGAAATCCTCGAGTTTGCAACTGGATACCAAAAAGAAAACAAAAGGCACATAAACCAAAATACCTGGATTCCAAATAAAATCAATCTTGGCTCAGGAAAAGACTATAAACCAGGATGGCTGAATATCGACATCCTCGCAAGGACAGAACCAGACATTGTTCTTGACCTCAGCAAGAATCTCAACTTACCGACAATCATCTCAAGCAAGCACTGGGGGATGGTTAAGATCGACAGCTTTCAGTTTGACATCATTTATGCCAACAATGTCTTGGAGCATGTTCCCGATCTTGTCGGGCTCATGACACAATGCTTGCATCTGCTCAAAGAAGAAGGAACATTCGAAATCGAAGTTCCTTATGAGAAATCTCTGACAGCTTGGCAGGACCCAACCCACATCCGAGCACTCAACGAGAACTCATGGATCTACTACACTGAATGGTTCTGGTATTTAGGCTGGTTCGAACATCGATTCGAGATGCAAAGTTCCAGCTATCTCGATCAAAGACTTCAACCCTGCAATCGTGAACAGGCAGCCTTCATGAAGGTTTGCCTGAAGAAAATTAGAACGAGTCCACACGAACGCACTGTCGCAAGAACAATGCAAGCGAACTGGATCATCCCGGATGACGAACCACCAGCATCCACCTGAAATTCAAAAATTCGTCACACGATCTGGCATCAAAGACATCGAAAAAACACCGACAACAAGCATGGGCATGGTCGTGTGCGAGCCCCATGCCCACCTGTGATCGTTTGCCAGTCTCCCTCGGTGTCAGAACACCGTTTGCACGGACCCGAGCCTCGCGCCCGGGTCCGTTTTTCTTGGGCTCACGAGATCGGCATGGGCGAAAAAACCGCCCGATAGATCCGCCTCCATCGCGGAGCGGAGAGACGCCCCCCCTCCTAGTCTCCAAGGCTGCCGAGGATGGCGTCCGCCTCGTTCCCGGCCCGCCCGGAGTGCCTGCCCATGTCCGCCCTGCCCGATCTGTCCCGCCGCCAAAAACGCCGGCTCGCCCGCCATCCGGAGCACCCTGGCGGCGCCCATGAGGCGCGATCATCTGCGCGCACCCGCCGCACCCTGCCCTGGCCACTGCCCGCCCTGCTGGCCTGGTCCCTGGCCTGGAGCCTGTGGATCACCTCGACCTCGAGCGGCCTGCCGGCGGCGGCCGGCTTCGTGCTCGCCACGCTGTCGGCCGGACTGTTCGCGATCGGGGCACGCACCCGCTGGCGACTGCTGATGACGCTGGGCGGCTTTCCGCTGTCGCTGGCGCTCTCCGGCCTGGCCCAGGGCGTGGCCGCCGCGCTATGGCTGCTGCCGCTGGCGCTGCTGGCTGCGGCCTACCCGCTGCGCGCCTGGCGTGACGCACCGCTCTTTCCGACCGAGGCCGATGCGCTCGAGGGGCTGGAGACGCTGGTGCCGCTGCCGCCGATGGCGCGGGTGCTCGACGCCGGCTGCGGTCTGGGCCACGGCCTGCAGGCGCTGCAGAAGGTCTGGCCGGATGCCCGGCTGGAAGGCATCGAATGGAGCTGGCCGATCCGCCTGGCCGCCGGCCTGCGCTGCCCATGGGCCCGCATCCGTCAGGGCGACATGTGGTCCGCATCCTGGGCCGAGCATGATCTGGTCTACCTCTTCCAGCGCCCCGAGAGCATGAACCGCGCCGCCGAGAAGGCGCTGGCCGAGATGCGCCCGGGCAGCTGGCTGGTCAGCCTGGAGTTCGACGTTCCCGGCATGCGCCCGCACGCGCGCCTGCAGAACGAGGGCCACCGGCCGGTCTGGATCTACGCGATCCGCTGACCAGCCCGCCCGACATCGTCCAACCGCACGCTTCCGGACCCATCCCGCATGTTGATGCTCCTGACCGACGACACGCCGGTGCGCGCGCCCGCGCCCGTCTGCCCGCACCGCACGCCGATCGAGATGAGACAGGCCGAGCCGGCCGGTCGCCCGCCCAGGCCGCCCGACGGCCGCTGGCTTGCGGTGCTGCCGCCGGCCCGGCAGGTGCTGGCGGTCGGCGAGGAGGCCGCGCTGCTGGCGCCGTGGCACCGGCAGCAGCATGCCCAGGCCCGCTGGCAGGCCGTGCCGCTGCCGGTGGGCGGCGAAACGGTCGCGTCGGCCCTGCCGCCGGCCGGATCGGTCGACCTGCTGCTGCTGTCGCCGGGCTTCTTCGCGCTGACCGATGCCGACCGCTGGCTGGCGCGGCTGGGCGAATGCTGCGCGCCCGGTGCACGGCTGAGCCTGGCGCTGGACAACGGCTGCACGCTCGAGCGCATGGCGCGGCTGCTGGAGGCCGGCACGGCCGCCGCCGGCGATCCGCAGCAGGATCCAGCGCGCGCCCATGCGCCGGCCACCGTCTACAAGCTGCTGCTCGATGCCGGCTGGCTGCCGCACCTGGCCGCGCACGAGCCGATCGAGACCGCCGATCCGGCCTTCGCGCAGGGCGTGCGCCAGCTCGCCAGCCTGCTCGGTCTGGGCGAGGGCTGCGTCGACGAGGTGCACCGGATGCGCCGGCTGCATGTGCTGGCCCGGCGCGACGATGCGGGCCGGGCGGCCGCGGCGCGCCCGCCACGCGCAAGCGCGCCCTTTGCCGTCGTCGTGCCCACCACCGACGAGGCGCAGCTGCGCGCCAACGTGCTGGCCTCGCCAGGACTGCGCGAGGTCAACGCCCGCATCGCGGTATGCCGCGGCGCCACCAGCCCCGGCGACGCGATCGCGCAGGCCGAAGCCGCCTGCGATGCCGACTGGCTGCTGCTGTGCCACCAGGACGTCTACTTCCCACCCGGCTTCGGCCAGCGCCTCGCCGCCGAGCTCGACGCCATTCCCGCGCACGAGCGGTCACGCACGCTGCTGGGCTTCATCGGCGTCGGTGTCGATGCGCAGGGGCAGCGGCTGATGCGCGCCGGCCAGGTCATCGACCGGCTGATCCACATGGACCATCCCGGCTCGGGCGTGGCGCTGTCCTTCGACGAGGTCGCCATCGTCGTCTCACGCGACTCGATCCACCGCATCGCGCCGGAAATGGGCTGGCACCTGTGGGCCACCGACCTGTGCCTGACGGCGATCTCGCGGCACCTGGTCATGCCACGGCTGCTGTCGCTGCCGCTGTTCCACAACTCGCGCACCGGCTGGGGACTGCCCGAGGCCTTCGTCGATTCGGCCGATCGACTGATGGCCCGCCACCCGGCCTTCGCGCCGATCCACACGCTGTGCGCGACGCTGACGCCGGAATTCGTCGCCAGCCGGCGGGCATGACGCCGCTGATGGGCGGTGCGAGCCGCGCTTTTGCCGATCTCGCCCGGCTCAAGTGACCCGAATCCGCACCGATATGCAAATCATGCCTGCGATCCGCGCAACGCCCGAGGGCGCTGCGCCGGAACGCTGAGCCTCCACTGAGGAGTCAGGATCCATGTTCGTCATCGTCGGGTGGCTCGTCGCCATCGGTTGCATCTTCGGCGTGTACATCGTGCACGGCGGCAACATCCAGGTCATCCTGAAGGCGCTGCCCTTCGAGATGATCACCATCTTCGGCGGTGCGCTGGGCGCCTTCGTCGCGAACAACCAGCCCAAGGTGCTCAAGGCCACCGGCAAGGGCCTGGGCGCGTGCTTCAAGCCGTCCAAGCACTCGAAGGCCCGCGCGATGGAGCTGCTGGCCATGCTCTTCGAGATCCTGCAGAAGACCCGCAAGGAGGGCCTGATGTCGATCGAGAAGGACATCGAGGATCCGCACAGCTCGGCGCTGTTCCAGAAGTTTCCGGTGGTCGGCAACGACCACCATGTGACTGAATTTGTCTGCGACTACCTGCGCATGATGGTCTCGGGCAACCTCAACGCCCACGAGATCGAGTCGCTGATGGACACCGAGCTGGAAACGCATCACCACGAGGCCCACGCGGCCGCCGCGGCGATCGCCCGCCTGGCCGGCGCCCTGCCCGCCTTCGGCATCGTGGCGGCGGTGCTGGGCGTGGTCAACACCATGGGCTCGGTCGGCCAGCCGCCGGCGGTGCTGGGCGGCATGATCGGCTCGGCGCTGGTGGGCACCTTCCTGGGCATTCTGCTGGCCTACGGCTTCGCCGAACCGCTCGCCGGGCTGCTCGAGCAGAAGATCGACGAGGACGGCAAGGAGCTGCAGACCATCAAGACGGTGCTGCTGGCCTCGATGCAGGGCTACGCGCCGCAGATCGCCATCGAGTTCGGCCGCAAGGTGCTGTATTCGACCGAGCGCCCGACCTTCACCGAGCTCGAGCAGCACGTCAAGAAAAAGTGATGGCGATGCGGATCGCGATCCTCCTTCGCATGTTCACGGGAGCGGGCCATGGCCGGTGATTCCAAGAAACTGCAGCCGATCATCGTCAAGAAGGTCAAGAAGGGCGGCCACGGCGCCCACGGCGGTGCGTGGAAGATCGCCTACGCCGACTTCGTGACCGCGATGATGGCCTTCTTCCTGCTGATGTGGCTGCTCGGCTCCACCACCGAGGGCGACAAGAAGGGCCTGCAGGACTATTTCCAGTCGCCGCTGAAGATCTCGCTGCTGGGCGGCGGCTCGGGCGCGGGTGACGCCTCCTCGGTCGTCAAGGGCGGCGGCACGGACCTCACGCACACCCACGGCCAGGTCCGCAAGGGCGACATCGAGGCCGAGAAGAAGACCTTCAACCTGCAGGCGCTCAAGGCCACCCAGGCCCAGGCCGAGCAGGAACGGCTGCACGCGCTCAAGCAGCGCATGCAGAACGTCATCGACGCCTCGCCGCAGCTGCGCTCGCTGAAGTCGCAGGTGCGCCTGGACATGACCCGCGACGGCCTGCGCATCCAGATCGTCGACGACCAGAAGCGGCCGATGTTCGACAGCGGCTCCGACATGGTCAAGCCCTACATGCGCGATGTGCTGCAGGCCATCGGCAGCGTGCTCAGCGAGGTGCCCAACCGGCTGACGCTGGAAGGTCACACCGATGCCAAGCCCTTCTCCGCCGGCGTGGCGGGCTACAGCAACTGGGAGCTGTCGAGCGACCGCGCCAACGCGTCACGGCGAGAGCTGGTCGCCGGCGGACTGGACAACGACCGGATCCTGCGGGTGCAGGGTCTGGCCTCGAGCATTCCCTTCAACAAGCAGGATCCCCTCGACCCGGTGAACCGACGCATCAGCCTGATCGTGATGACACGCGATGCCGAGGAGCGCTTCTTCTCGTCGACCGATGCCGCGCAGCCTGCAGAGGAAGGCGCAGCGCCGGATTCCGCTTCCTCAAGTCCGGCCTCGGCCGGTCGATAAACCCCACGCGGCCACCCTCCCAGCACAAGGATCTGTCATGCCTTCCTACTCCGACCTCCGCTATCTTGTCGTCGATGACTTCTCCACGATGCGCCGCATCGTGCGCGGCCTGATCAAAGAGATGGGCGGCCAGTTCATCGAGGAAGCCGAGGATGGCGTCAACGCCCTGCAGGTGCTGCGCGCCAACAAGATCGACTTCGTCGTCAGCGACATCAACATGCCCAACATGGACGGCTTCGAGCTGCTCACGCAGATCAAGCAGGATCCGGCGCTGTGCCACATCCCGGTGCTGATGGTGACGGCCGAAGCGCGCAAGGAAGACATCGTGCGCGCCGCCCAGATCGGTGCCGCCGGCTACATCGTCAAGCCCTTCACCAAGGCGACCCTGGAAGAGAAGCTGTCGAAGATCATCCAGCGCATGACCGTGACGGCCTGAGCCCGGGAGCACGCCATGACACAGCATGTGCCCATGGTCGCCGCATCGCCCCAGGTGATCCAGCAGATCGGCGAACTGACCCGGATGCTGCACGACACCATCGAGCAGCTCGGCGTGGTCAACGTGGGCGTGATGCCGGAGCTGCAGGCCGCCACCAGCGCGCTGCCGGATGCCCGCAGCCGGCTCAACTACATCGCCAACAAGACCTCGGACGCCGCCAACCGGGTGCTGAACTCGGTCGATGACGCCAAGCTGGAGCATCAGCGCCTGATGAGCGAGTCGCGCGGCATCGCCGAGGTGATCGCCACCGATGCGCGCATCGACGCTGATCTGCGCGAGCGTGTCAGCCAGCACATCGACCGGCTGAACGGCTCGTGCGACCGCATCGACGAGCATCTGACCAATATCATGATGGCCCAGGACTTCCATGACCTGACCGGCCAGATCATCAAGAAGGTCGTGCGCGTCACCAACGAGCTCGAGGCCAACCTGGTCAAGCTGCTGATCGACCTGCATCCGGAGCATGTCGAGCAGGCGGTCGCCGAAGTGGCCGCCGCCCCCGCCAAGCCCAGCGAGCTCGAGGGCCCGGTGGTCGACGGCACCCGCACCGACGTGGTCTCCGACCAGAACGAGGTGGATGATCTGCTGGCCCGCATGGGCTTCTGAACACGCCGCCGCGACCGGTCGCCGAGGCGACAGGATCCTGCCGAGGCTGTGACGACCGGGCCCTACACTGGCCCGCCCGTCACGGCCTCAGCCTTTTTCTGGAGTTCCCTCGCCATGTCCGATCTGAATGCAACCTTCCTGCAGGCCGTCGCCGACTCGAAGCAGCTGCCCGAGCGGCCCGACAACATGACGCTGCTGAAGATCTACGCGCTCTACAAGCAGGCCACCGAAGGCGACGCCTCAGGCGATCGTCCCGGCATGACCGACTTCGTCGGCCGCGCCAAGTGGGACGCCTGGAAGACGCTGGCCGGCACCGCGACCGACGCGGCGCAGCAGCAGTACATCGACCTCATCGAGTCGCTGAAGGACTGAGCGCCGCGCCGGCCCGCGCCGTCAGCGCGGCCAGCGCCGCATCGCGCTCGGCCTTCGGGCGCGCGGCCAGCGCCTTCACCGCGGCGTGGAAGCGCGGCCAGTCGCGGCCCTCGCGCTCGAACAGCGCCTCGAAGGCCGGCACCTGCTGGTTGTAGGCCGCCAGCACCCCGAGCTTCGCGTTGCTGACGCTCTCGAACCAGGCGTCATAGGCCCGGTCTCCCCCCCACTCGCCGTCGCGCCAGCGGGCGTACTCGGCGCGCAGCGCGGCGAGCTGCTCGGCCTTCTGCCGTCGCTTGTCGTCGTCGGACGCTGCGCTGCGGTAGAGCGCATCGAGCCGCTCGCGCGCGGCCATCGTCATCGCGCGGAACTCGGCGCGGCGGCGGTCGGCCCGCTCGGTCTCAGCGATCAGGTCGGCACGGCCGCGCTGCTGCAGCCACTGGCGACTGCCCAGGCGCTCGACCGCGGTGGCGTAGGACTCGTTGAAGGTGGTGTCGTCGGCCGCGTAGGCGACCTGGTGCGCCAGCTCATGGAAGACCAGCCGCGCCAGCTCCACCTCGCCGTGGCGCAGGAAGGTGTTGAGCAGCGGATCGGCGAACCAGTCGCCCGGCAGCTTGCCCAGCGTCGAGTAGGCCGGCACGCCGTAGACGTTGACCTCCCAGCCCTGCGCCCGCAGCGCGGCGGCAAGCGTCTCGGCCTCGGTCTTGTCGAAATAACCCCGGTAGCCGACGCAGCCCAGCACCGGAAAGCACCAGGTCTTGAGCTTGAGCGACAGCTCCGGCGCCGCCACCACGTTCCACACCGCCGCCGGACGGCCGAGGTCGGCATAGCGGCGGTAGCTGGCGTTGTCGGGCAGCGCCAGCGCACGGCTGGCGTAGTCGCGGATCTCGCGGCCCAGCTCGAGCCGGCGGCGCAGATCGGGCGCCAGCGCCGGATCGGCCAGCACCGCGTCGACCGGCCGTGCTGCCGCCAGCATGCCGAGATGCCCGCGCACCGACTGCCAGAAATAGCCCGGCCGCCAGGCCGAGTCGACATCGTCGGCTGCGGTGGTCGCGCAGCCCGTCAGGATCAGGCCAGTGGCGGCCAGCGCCAGCGCGCGCAGCCTCGTCATGCGCCTCACGCCGCCGCCTCCACCTCGACCAGCACGTCGTAGAAGCACGGCGCCTGGCCGATGTCGGTGAGCTTCTGGTGCGTGACCTCGTTGACATTGGTGCCGCGCAACCCCAGCTTGCGCCACCAGATGCCCAGGCCGTTGACCACGCCGGGCCGCGCGCGGGTGCTCACGCGCGCGGCGCAGTGGTAGCTGCCGCGGTCGTTGAAGACGCGCACCAGGGCGCCGTCGTGCAGCCCGCGCGCGGCGGCGTCGTCCGGGTGGATCTCGACCACCGGCTCGGCCTCGATGTCGCGCAGGCTCTTGACGTTGACGAAGGTCGAGTTGAGGAAGTTGCGCGCCGGCGGCGAGATCATCGCCAGCGGATAGCGCGCCGCCAGCTCCGGCGCCGACGCGACCGATTCCCACGGCGGCACGAAGTCCGGCAGGCCCCAGCCAGGCACGTCGATGCGCACCCGCCCGTCCGCCGTCGGGAAGCCGCCGTCGGCGAAGGGCGCGTCCGGGATCGGCAGGCTGATCCAGCCCGGCGAGGCCTTCAGCGCCTCGAAGGTCACCGCGCCGCGCAGCGTCTGCGCGGCCAGCGTCTCGTCGCTGTCCTGGAAACACGGCTCGTCGAAGCCCATCGCCGCGGCCAGGCGGCGGAAGATCTCGGTGTTGGGCAGCGCCTGGCCGAGCGGCGCCATCGCCGGCTCGTTCAGCAGCACATCGGTGTGGCCGTAGCTGGTGTGCAGGTCGAGGTGCTCGAGCTGCGTGGTGGCCGGCAGCACCCAGTCGGCGTGGTCGGCGGTGTCGGTCAGGAAATGCTCCAGAACGACGGTGAACAGATCGTCTCGCGCAAAGCCCTGCACCACCTTGGCCGACTCCGGCGCCACCGCCACCGGGTTGCTGTTGTAGACGATCACCGCCTCGACCTTCGGTCCGAAGTCGGGCGAGGCCTCGCGCAGCAGGTCGTCGCCGAGGGTGCTCATGTTGAGCGTGCGCGGGCGGCGGCCGGCGAGCAGGTCCGGGCGCTGGCGCGCCGCGTCGTCGCGCACCGAGGCGAACCAGCCCGAGCTCGACAGCAGCAGGCCGCCGGCGCGGTGGCGCCACGCCCCCGTCAGGCAGGGCAGCAGCGCGATCAGCCGCACCGCGTTGCCACCGCCGCGCACGCGCTGCATGCCGTAGTTCAGCCGGATCGCTGCCTGCGGCGTCGTGCCCAGATCGCGCGCCAGCGCGCGGATCGCGTCGGCGTCCAGGCCGCAGACCTCGGCGGCACGCTCGGGCGTCCAGGCCTTGACCCGCTCGCGCAGGGCCGCCCAGCCGGCCGCGTCCACATGGGCGGCGATGTAGTCGTGGTCGAGCCAGTCGTTCGCCACCAGCTCGTGCATCAGCGCCAGCGCCAGCGCGCCGTCGGTGCCGGGCCGCAGCTGCAGGTGCGCGTGGCACTTGTCGGCCGTCTCGGTGCGACGCGGGTCGATGCAGACCAGCTTCGCGCCCGCCCGCTTGGCCTGCTGCGCGAAGGTCCAGAAATGCAGGTTCGACGCGATCGAATGGCTGCCCCAGATGACGATCAGCCGGCTCTCGGCGAAATGGCGCACCAGCATGCCGACCTTGCCGCCATAGGTCGCCGCCAGCGCGTCGCCGCCGGCCGAGGCGCAGATGGTGCGATCGAGCTGCGAGGCACCCAGGCGGTTGAAGAAGCGCGCGGACATGCTCTCGCCCTGCAGCAGGCCCATCGTGCCGGCGTAGCTGTAGGGCAGGATCGCCTCGGGGTCGCGCGCGGCGAGGGCCTTCAGCCGGCCGGCGATGTCGGCCAGCGCCTCGTCCCAGGTGGCCGGCTCGAACTGGCCGGCGCCCTTGGGGCCGACGCGGCGCAGCGGCGTCAGCACACGCTCCGGGTGGTAGGTGCGCTCGGCATAGCGCGAGACCTTGGTGCAGAGCGCGCCGTGGGTGGTCACATGCTCGGCGCGGCCCTGGATGCGCACGACCCGCCCGGAGGCATCGTCCACGCTGACCTGCATCGCGCAGGTGTCGGGGCAGTCGTGGGGGCAGGCGGCGCGGACGGTGCGGGTGGGGATGCTCATGAGTCGGGATGATTCCAGAAAACGCAGGCGCTAAGATGGCCCGACCCGAAGCCGCCATCCCGCTCGCCATGAACGCCCCCGATCTCGCCCCCATCGTCGCGATCCGACGCGACATCCACGCCCACCCGGAACTCTGCTTCGAGGAGGTGCGCACCGCCGACGTCATCGCGCGCACGCTGGAGGGCTGGGGCATCGAGGTGCACCGCGGGCTCGGGCGCACCGGCGTGGTCGGCACGCTGCGCGGCACCGCGCCGGGCGGCGCCCGCCGCGCCATCGGCCTGCGCGCCGACATGGACGCGCTGCCGATGACCGAGCACAACACCTTCGCGCACGCCAGCCGCATCCCGGGCCGCATGCACGCCTGCGGCCACGACGGCCATGTGGCGATGCTGCTGGCCGCGGCCCAGGACCTGGCCGCCCGCCGCGAGCGCTTTGCCGGCACGGTGCACTTCGTCTTCCAGCCGGCGGAGGAAGGCGGCGGCGGCGCGCGCGAGATGATGAAGGACGGCCTGTTCGAGCGCTTCCCCATGGACGCGATCTTCGGCATGCACAACTGGCCCGGCCTGGCCGAGGGCCGCTTCGCGATCTGCAGCGGCCCGATCATGGCCTCGAGCAACGAGTTCCTGATCCGCATCACCGGCAAGGGCTCGCACGCGGCGCTGCCGCACAACGGCATCGACCCGGTGCCGGTGGCCTGCCAGATGGTGCAGGCCTTCCAGACCATCGTCACCCGCAACAAGAAGCCGATCGACGCGGCCGTCATCTCGGTGACGATGATCCACGCCGGCGAGGCCACCAACGTCGTGCCGGATTCGTGCGAGATCCAGGGCACGGTGCGCACCTTCACGCTCGACGTGCTCGACCTGATCGAGCGGCGCATGGAGGAGATCGCACGCCACACCGCGGCCGCCTTCGGCGCCAGCGTGGTGTTCGAGTTCCAGCGCAACTACCCGCCCACCATCAACCACCGCGCCGAGGCCGAGTTCGCCCGCGAGGTGATGCGCGAGGTCGCCGGCGCCGACCAAGTCATCGAGTTCGAGCCGACGATGGGCGCGGAGGACTTCAGCTTCTTCCTGCAGGCCCATCCCGGCGCCTATTTCATGATCGGCAACGGCGACGGCACCCACCGCGAGCACGGCCACGGCCTGGGCCCGTGCAACCTGCACAACCCGACCTACGACTTCAACGACCGGCTGATCCCGAAGGGCGCCGCCTTCTGGGTGCGGCTGGCCGAGCGCTGGCTGGCGCAGCCGGCGGGCTGATCCGCACAACGCGGATCGAGCAGAAAAGACACCGACCTCAAAATCACCCGGCTCTGCCGCCGCAACAGCAACGGAAATCCTGAAACATGTCGCATGAAGGCATCGAGATTGTTTTCTGTACACCCGCCGGGCCTGTGTGCCTCGTGTTCGGGGCGGTCGGTGATCCGGTTGATTTCAGTGGTTCGCCTGCCGCGATTTTCCTGATGAAGGACAAGATGCTGGAGATGGTCTCGGGCGATGGCCATTCGGTCACGGAGCGCACGGTGCAGCCCGGAGACCTGCTTCAATGCGAGGACAGCGTGAACGGGTTCTTCCTGATCTCATCCAACATGGACCTGGTCAGCCGTGTCGTGAATGACGCACCTGTGCCCTGACCCAAAGAAGCGACCAACACGCATCGAAAGGGCGCCGCAACGCCCTCTCCTCGCTCAGCGAAGCTCAGCCGCGCAGCCGACCCAGCAGCGCCGCGGTCGAGCCGTCCAGCCCGGCGGTGTCGCCCGAGGCGAAGCGCGGCAGCAGCTGATTGCACAGCGCCTTGCCCAGCTCCACGCCCCACTGGTCGAAGCTGTTGATGCGCCACAGCGCGCCGCTGGTGAAGACGCGGTGCTCGTACAGCGCGATCAGCGCGCCCAGCGCCGCCGGCGTGAGCTGGTCCAGCACCAGCGTCGTGCTCGGCCGGTTGCCGGGGAAGGTGCGGTGGCGCGCGACGGTGGCCGCGTCCAGCGCCTTCGAGGCGGTCGGCGCGGATTCGCCCATCGCCTCGTCGGTGGACTTGCCCAGCATCAGCGCCTGGCTCTGCGCCAGGCAGTTGGCCAGCAGCTTGTGGTGCTGGTCGGCCAGACCCGCGCGCACGCCCTCGGGCTGGTCGGCAATGCCCTCGGCGCGGTAGCACGGGGTCTTCACCGCGACGAACTCCACCGGGATCACGTCGGTGCCCTGGTGCAGCATCTGGAAGTAGGCGTGCTGGCCGTTGGTGCCGGCCTCGCCCCAGACGACCGGGCTGGTGCCGAAGGGCAGCGGCTCGCCGTCGAGGTCGACGCTTTTGCCGTTGGACTCCATCTCCAGCTGCTGCAGATAGGCCGGCAGCCGGCGCAGGCCCTGGTGATAGGGCGCGACCGAGCGGCTGGAAAAGCCCAGGAAGTTGCGGTACCAGACATCGAGCAGGCCGAGCTGGATCGGCAGGTTCTGCTCCAGCGGCGCCTCGGCGAAGTGGCGGTCCATCGCGTGCGCGCCGGCCAGCAGCGCGCGGAAGTTCTCCGCGCCGATCGCCAGCGCGATCGGCAGGCCGATGGCGCTCCACAGCGAATAGCGCCCGCCCACCCAGTCCCAGAAGCCGAAGGTGGTGGTGATGCCGAACTTCGCCGCCGCCGCCACGTTGGTGGTGGTCGCGGCGAAGTGCTTGGCGATCGCCGCCTCGCCGCCCTCGCCGTAGCCGGCCAGGAACCAGGCGCGGGCCACCGCCGCGTTGGCCATCGTCTCCTGCGTCGTGAAGGTCTTGGACGCGACGATGACCAGCGTCTCGCGCGGATCGAGCCGGCGCAGCACCGGCGCGATATCGTGGCCGTCGACGTTGGAGACGAAGTGCAGCGTCAGCGCCGGGCTCGTGTAGGCGTCCAGCGCCGGCACCACCATCTGCGGCCCGAGGTCGGAGCCACCGATGCCGATGTTGACCACATGGCGGATGCCACTCGTGGCGGTGTCGCGCACCTGCTCGACATAGGCGAGCATCCGGTCGAGCACCTCGTGCACGTCATCGCCGAAAGGCGCCGCGCCGCGCGGGGCGCGCAGCGCGGTGTGCAGCACCGCGCGGCCTTCGGTGAGGTTGATCGGCTCGCCGGCGAGCATCGCGTCGCGGCGCGGCTCGATCTGGCACTCGCGGGCCAGCGCCAGCAGCAGCGCGCGGGTGTCGGCGTCCCACAGGTTCTTCGACAGGTCGGCGAAGACCTCGGGCGCCTGCAGCGAGAAGGCCTCGGCCCGGCCCGCGTCGGCCGCGAAGGCCTGGCGCAGGTCGAGGGCGCGGCCGGCGCCGGCGTGGTGGTCGGCCAGGCGGGACCAGGCCTCGGTGCGGTCGCAGCGCGGTGCGGTGCTCATCGTGCGTGCTCCCGGCTCAGGCGGCCTGCAGGTCGAGGATCATGCGGTCGAGCTTGCCCGCATCGACCGCAAAGGCGCGGATGCCCTCGGCGAGCTTCTCGGTGGCCATCGCGTCCTCGTTGAGGGCCCAGCGGAAGGCGGCCTCGTCGAAATGCACCTCGTCGATCGCGGCCGTCTTCGCCGCGGCGGCGTCGAGCGCACGCGCCACCGGCGCGTCGGCGCCCTGCAGCTGCGCGAGCAGGTCCGGGCTGATCGTCAGCAGGTCGCAGCCCGACAGCGCGTTGATCTGACCGACGTTGCGGAAGCTCGCGCCCATCACCTCGGTGGCGATGCCGAACTTCTTGTAGTAGGTGTAGATCTGGCTGACCGACTTCACGCCGGGGTCGTTGGCGCCGGCCATCGCCGCCTCGTCCCACTGGGCGCCGGCCGACTTCTTGTACCAGTCGTAGATGCGGCCGACGAAGGGGCTGATCAGCTGGATGCCGGCGTCGCCGCAGGCCACCGCCTGGCAGAAGGCGAACAGCAGCGTCAGGTTGCAGTGGATGCCTTCCTTCTCCAGCTGGCGCGCCGCCTCGATGCCTTCCCAGGTCGAGGCGATCTTGATCAGCACGCGGCTGCGCGCAATGCCGGCGGCCTCGTACAGCGCGATCAGGCGGTGGGCGCGCGCCACGGTGGCGGCGGTGTCGAAGCTCAGGCGCGCGTCGACCTCGGTCGAGACGCGGCCGGGCACCACTTTCAGGATCTCCAGGCCGAAGCGCACCAGCACCTCGTCGACGATCTCGTCGAGCGCGCGGCCACGGTGCGCCGCCACCGTCTCGGCCAGCAGCGGCGCGTACTCGGGCTGCTGCACCGCCTTCAGGATCAGCGACGGATTGGTCGTCGCGTCCTGCGGCGCGAACTGGGCGAGCTGCTTGAAGTTGCCGGTGTCGGCGACGACGGTGGTGAACTGCTTGAGCTGATCGAGCTGATTCATGGCGTGGGCGTGCTGGAGGACACGAAAGGGGCAGGAAAAGCGCCGCATCTCGGCGGGCAACAGGCCGACATTAGAACCCGAGTCGATGGCCGCATCGCCCCCCCTGGGCAACAAGCCGGTTACCGGATCGTGCTGCGCTGCACGATCGGCCTCACCCCCGCCCGCATCCTGGCGCCGGATTGACCGGCCAAAGAAACTGATGCATCATCATTCTTGAAACCGGGTTACATCCGGTCCTCTCCTATCTGGCCCGGCCCCCGACGGAGCACCGCGGCCCCAACCTCCCGAGGCACGTCCATGTCCTTCGATCTCGTCTTCTTCGGTGGCACCGGCGACCTGACCTGGCGCAAGCTGATGCCCGCGCTGTTCCAGGCCTTCCGCCATGGCAAGCTGCCCGCTGGCGGCCGCATCCTGGCCGTCGCCCGCGACCAGCGCTCCGACGACGAGTACCGCACCTTCATCAAGGAGCGCTTCCACGAGGTCGACAGCTCCAAGCGTCCGAGCGACGAGGAGTTCGCCCGCTTCGCCGAGCTGCTGCACTACCGCCGCATGGACCTGTCGCAGCCGGAGGACTACGCCGGCCTGAAGGGCTGGCTGGACGCGCGCGGCGCCGACACCGTGGTGCTGTATCTGGCCACCAGCCCGCACCTGTTCCCGGCGATCTGCGAGCAGCTCGGCGCCGCCGGCCTGAACGCGCCGCACATCCGCGTCGTGCTGGAAAAGCCCCTGGGCCACGACCTGGCCAGCGCGCAGGAGATCAACCGCGTGGTGCGCTCGGTCTTCCGCGAGGAACAGGCCTTCCGCATCGACCACTACCTCGGCAAGCCGAGCGTGCAGAACCTGATGGCGCTGCGCTTCGGCAACGCGCTGTTCGAGCCGCTGTGGCGCCGCGAGAGCATCGCCAACATCCAGATCACGCTGTCGGAATCGCTGGGCGTGGGCACGCGCGGCGATTTCTACGACCGCACCGGCGCGCTGCGCGACATGGTCCAGAACCACGCGCTGCAGCTGCTGACGATGATCGCGATGGAGCCGCCCTCCACCAGCGACGCCGACGCCATCCGCGACGAGAAGCTCAAGGTCCTGAAGTCGCTCAAGCCCTTCACGCCGGAGTCGGTCGCGCGCGACGTGGTGCGTGGCCAGTACCGCGCCGGCAGCGTCGGCGGCCAGGCGGTGCCGGGCTACCAGCAGGAAGTGAAGGTGCCGGCGGGCAGCCACTGCGAGACCTTCGTCGCGCTGCGCACCGAGGTGCAGAACTGGCGCTGGGCCGGCGTGCCCTTCTACCTGCGCACCGGCAAGCGGCTGGCGGCCCGCGACGCGCAGATCGTCGTGAACTTCCGTCCGGTGCCGCACCCGATCTTCCCGGGCGCGCAGCGGGCCAACAAGCTGGTGATCAAGCTGCAGCCGGAGGACGGCCTGGAGCTGCACCTGCTCGCGGCCAAGGGCAGCGGCACCTCGGAAGCGCTGGCGCCGGTCTCGCTGGACCTGGACTTCGACAAGGCCTTCCCGACCGAGCGCGTCGGCGCCTACGAGCGCCTCCTGCTCGACGCCATCGCCGGCCGGCTGAACCTGTTCGTGCGCAGCGACGAGCAGGAGCAGGCCTGGCGCTGGGTCGAGCCCATCCTCGACGCCTGGGCGCGCGAGCGTGTCAGCGGCGGCGAGGGGCCGCGCGGTTATGCTGCAGGCAGCTGGGGCCCCGCCGCGGCCAGCGCGCTGGTCGCCCGCGACGGCTTCGCCTGGAGCGAGGAACAGTGATTTGAACTATCCGACGTCATCTTCGTCACCGGCGGGCAGCGGCGTGAACGCGCTGCCGCCGATGCTCGACCGCATCCGCGCCTCGCTGCCGGCGCTGTCGCCGGCCGAGCAGCGCGTGGGCAAGCTGGTGCTGGCCGACGCGCGCAGCTTCGCCAGCCTGCCGGTGGCCGAGCTGGCCGAGCGCGCCCATGTCAGCAAGCCCACCGTCGTGCGCTTCTGCCGCAGCGTGGGCTACGACGGCCTGGCCGACTTCAAGCTCAAGCTCGCCGGCACGGTCAACGAGGGCGTGCCCTTCGTGCACCGCTCGGTCGACGAGGACGACAAGCCGGCCGATCTGGTCGTCAAGGTCATCGACAACGCGGTCAGCGCGCTGCTGAAGTACCGCAACGACGCCGCCGCGCACGCCTTCGAGCGCGCGATCGACGCGTTGACCCTGGCCGCGCGCGACAAGCGCCGCATCGAGTTCTACGGCGTGGGCAACTCCGGCATCGTCGCGCACGACGCCGAGCACAAGTTCTTCCGCCTCGGGGTGCATGCGGTCGCCTACAACGACGCGCATGTGCAGGTCATGGCCGCGACCATGCTCGAGCCGGGCGACTGCGTGGTCATCATCTCGAACTCGGGCCGCAGCCGCGACCTGCTCGACGCGCTGGAGATCGCCCGCCGCCGCGGCGCCACCACCGTCGTCATCACCGCCAGCGGCACGCCGCTGGCGCATCAGGCGCATGTGCTGCTGAGCGTCGACCATCCCGAGGACTACGACCGCTACAGCCCGATGGTCAGCCGCCTGCTGCACCTGACGGTGATCGACATCCTGACCACCGGTGTGGCGCTGCGCCTGGGCCCGGACCTGCGCCCGATGCTCCAGGACATCAAGCGCAACCTGCGCGCGAAGCGCTACACGGCGCCCTGAGCCGCCATCCCCAGCACCCCGGCCACGCCGTACAGCCCGGCCAGCGCCACCAGACGAGCCGGCGTGCGCTCGATGCGCAGCGGCCGGCCTGCGGCGGCCGCCCGGCGCTGCAGCTCCAGCAGCACCGCCAGCGCGCTGGAGTCGAACTGGCCGAGCGCGCCTGCGTCCAGCACCAGCACATCGCCGGCCGGTGCGGCCGCGATGCGCGAGCCCAGACCCGCCGCGGCGGCACGGGCCTCGGCCAGCGTCAGCCGGGCCGGCAGTTCGAGTCGCGCGGCGGCAGCGCTCATGGCCCGGATCCTCAGCTCTTGGCCGCGGCAGCGGCCTTGTTCTTCTCGGCCAGCTTGGCGATCAGGCCGTCGATGCCGGAGGCCGAGATCTCCTGCGCGAAGCTGGCACGGTAGGTCTCGACCAGCCAGACGCCCAGCACGTTGACGTCGTGGATCTTCCAGACATCGCCCTGCTTGGCCAGGCGGTAGTCGAGCTGGATCGGATCGCCCTTGCCCTTGACCTCGGTGCGCACCGTCACCTCGGTGTCCTCGGGCTTGGCGCGCAGCGGCTTGAGCTCGACGGTCTGGTCCTTGATCTGCGACAGCGCGCCGGCATAGGTGCGCACCAGCAGGGTCTTGAACTCCTCCTGCAGGCGCTTTTGCTGCTCCGGCGTGGCCTGGCGCCAGTGGCGCCCCACCGTGGCCGAGGTCATGCGCTGGAAGTCGACGTTGGGCAGGATCTTGGCGTCGACCAGAGCCATGACCTTCTTCGTGTCGCCACCCTGGATGGCCTTGTCGGCCTTGACGGTCTCGATGACCTCGCCGGACATCTGCTTGATCCAGGCGTCAGGTGCGGTCGGCGCCGGGCTCTGCGCCTGGGCGACCGAAGTGGCCAGCACCAGCGCGGCCGTGGCGATCAGCGTGGACCAGCGGGATTTCGTCAGCATGGAATTCCTTTCTTTCATGCCCCGCGACCGGGGCATGGCATCTTCAACGGGCCGCATGACATCCGGTGGACAGCCGGCGGCCTCAGGTCAGAGCGGCGCAGCGGCGGCGCGGTTCCCGCGCAGCCTGTCAGTTTCCTGAAGCCCGGGGCGCCGGCGGCTCGGCAGCCGCGGCAGAAGCCGGTGCGGCAGGGGCCTCAGGGGCAGCAACGGGCGGCAGATCCGCCTCGTCGTCTTCCTCCGGCGGGTTGCCGTCGTAGACCAGACTGCGACGGCGCTGCAGGTAGGCGGTGCGCACGAAGGCGTACTTGTCGAGCGCGATGTCGTCGAGCAGGCCGGTGGTCGACAGCAGGCCGGCACGGGTGCTGACCAGCCGCAGCGCGGTCATCGAGTTGCGCGTCACCGACACATTCACCAGCGATTCCGGCGTGGCCAGCATGTCGACCGGCAGACCGACCGAGTCGCGCACCGTCGAGGGGCCCAGCAGCGGCCAGACGATGTAGGCGCCCGGCGGCACGCCCCAGCGGCCCAGGGTCTGGCCGAAGTCCTCGCCGTGGCGCTCGAAGCCGAGCTCGGTGGCGATGTCCATCACGCCCATGAAGCCGAAGACGGTGTTGGTGCCCACCCGCATCACGTCGCTCAGGCTGTCGGCGATGCGCCCCTGCAGCAGCAGGTTGACCGCCGACCAGGCGTCCTTCAGGTTGCCGAAGAAGTTGCTCACCGCGATCTGCGCCGGCGTGGGCAGCACCGCGCGGTAGACCTCGGCGGTCGGCTTGAGCACCGCCGTGTCGACCGCCTCGTTGAAGGCGAAGACCTTGCGATTGAGCGGCTCGAGCGGATCGGGGCGCTGGGCGGTGGCGCAGCCGGCCAGCAGCGCCGCGGCCGTCAGCGCGCAGAGTGCGGCGCGCCTCATGGCTTCGCGGCCGGCGCATCGCTGGCGTCGGCGGCCTTGCTGTAGAGGAACTGGCTGATCAGCGTCTCCAGCACGATCGCCGACTGGGTCTGCGTGACCGTGGCGCCAGCCACCAGATTCTGCTCGGATGCGCCCGGCTCGATGCCGAGGTACTGCTCGCCGAGCAGGCCGGCGGTCAGGATCTTCAGCGAGCTGTCCTTCGGGAAGGCATAGCGCTGCTGCATCTCGATCTCGACGCTGGCCTGGTACATCTTGTCATCGAAGCTGATCGCGGTGACCCGGCCGACCACCACGCCGGCGCTCTTGACCGCCGCACCCGCCTTCAGGCCACCGATGTTGTCGAAGCGTGCGCTGATGCGATAGGTCGGATCAAAGGACAGCGACAGCAGGTTGCCGGCCTTCAGGGCCAGGAACAGCAGGGCCGCCGCGCCGATCACGACGAACAGGCCGACCCAGACATCGTTGCGGGATTTCTGCATGGATTCTTTTCCTTCGATCTCGGAATCGTGAACTCAGATCGAGAACATCAACGCGGTCAGCACGAAGTCCAGACCGAGCACCGCCAGCGAGGCCATCACCACGGTGCGGGTGGTCGCGCGGGCCACGCCCTCGGGCGTCGGACGGCAGGCGTAGCCCTGACGCAGCGCGACGAAGGTGACGGTCAGACCGAAGACGATGCTCTTGATCACGCCGTTGCCGACATCCTTGAACACATCGACGCCCCCCTGCATCTGCGACCAGAAGGCGCCGGCGTCGACGCCGATCAGCAGCACGCCCACCACCCAGCCGCCGATCACCCCGACCGCGCTGAACACCGCCGCCAGCAGCGGCATCGCGATCAGGCCGCCGACGAAGCGCGGCGCCAGCACCCGGCGCACCGGATCGACCGCCATCATCTCCATCGCCGCGAGCTGCTCGCCCGACTTCATCAGGCCGATCTCGGCGGTGAGCGCGGTGCCGGCGCGGCCGGCGAACAGCAGCGCGGTCACCACCGGCCCGAGCTCGCGCACCAGCGACAGCGCCACCAGCAGGCCGAGCGCCTCGCTCGAGCCGTAGCGCTGCAGCGTGTAGTAGCCCTGCAGCCCCAGCACGAAGCCGACGAACAGGCCCGACACGCCGATGATCGCCAGCGAGTGGTTGCCCAGGAAATGGATCTGGTCCGCCACCAGCCGGAAGCGCGCCAGCGCCGCCGGCACCAGGGCCAGCAGGCGCAGCAGCAGCCGCGCAGCGTCGCCGATGTCGGCCAGCCCGCCGCGCACCGATGCGCCCAGGCGCGCAAGCAGCTCGACCGGGCCGCTCACCGACGTGCTCCCAGGCCGAAGTCCTCGGCGATCGGCGCGGCGGCGTAGTGGAAGCGCACCGGACCATCGGGCGCGGCGCTGACGAACTGGCGCACCAGCGGATCGTCGCTGCGGCGCAATGCCTCGGGCGAACCCTGCGCGGCGATGCCGCCATTGGCGATGAAGACGATGTGATCGGCGATCGAGAAGGTCTCGTCGACATCGTGCGAGACGACGATGCTGGTCACGCCGAGCGCGTCGTTGAGCTGGCGGATCAGCCGCGCGGCCACGCCCATCGAGATCGGATCAAGGCCGGCGAAGGGCTCGTCATACATGATCAGCTCCGGATCGAGCGCGATCGCGCGCGCCAGCGCGACGCGCCGGCTCATGCCACCGGAAATCTGGCTGGGCATCAGGTCGCGCGCGCCGCGCAGGCCCACCGCGTCGAGCTTCATCAGCACGAGGTCGCGGATCATCGGCTCGGGCAGGTCGGTGTGCTCGCGCAAGGGAAAGGCGACGTTGTCGAACACCGACAGGTCGGTGAACAGCGCACCGAACTGGAACAGCATGCCCATGCGCCGACGCATCGCCATCAGGCCGCTGCGGTCGAGCGTGCCGATGTCGGTGCCGTCGAAGCGCACCTGGCCGGCCGAGGCCTCGATCTGGCGGCCGATCAGGCGCAGCACCGTGGTCTTGCCACCCCCGGAGGTACCCATCAGCGCGACGACCGCACCGCGCGGGACCACGAGATCGACATCGCGCAGGATGATGCGGTCGCCATAGCCGCAGGTCACCCCGCGCAGCTCGACAAGCGCGGTGGCGGACGGGGAGACCGGAAGGTCGGAAGAAGAAGGAGACAAATGCGAAAAATGAATCACGCCCGGCGGGCGATGCCGCGATGATAGGGGAAAGCTCGGATGCGGGTTTGAAGAACAGCGCGGGGTATCGGTCGCGATGTCAAGCCGGAGTGAGCCGGTGTTGCGCGTCACCGGAAATAAAACAGGCCGCCCGCAGGCGGCCCTGTCGGCGTGCACCCCCGGTCGGCCGGGGGGCCGCGCCTCAGCGCGGCAACGTGGTCGAGCCCATCAGGAACTCGTCGACCGCGCGGGCGGCCTGGCGGCCTTCGCGGATCGCCCAGACCACCAGCGACTGGCCGCGGCGCATGTCGCCGGCGGCGAAGACCTTGTCGACGCTGGTCTTGTAGCCGCCGTCGACCTCGGTCGTGGCCTTGATGTTGCCGCGCGCGTCCTTGGCCACGCCAAAGGAATCCAGCACCGAGGCGACCGGATTGACGAAGCCCATCGCCAGCAGCACCAGGTCGGCCTTGTATTCCTTCTCGGTGCCGGGGATCTCGACCAGCTTGCCGTCCTTGAACTCGACGTGCACGGTCTTCAGGCCGGTGACCTTGCCATCCTTGCCGACGAATTCCTTGGTGGAGATGGCGAACTCGCGCACACAGCCTTCCTCGTGGCTCGAGGAGGTGCGCAGCTTCATCGGCCAGTAGGGCCAGACCAGCGGCTTGTTCTCCTGCTCGGGCGGCTGGGGCATCACCTCGAACTGGGTGACGCTGGCGGCGCCGTGGCGGTTGGAGGTGCCCACGCAGTCGCTGCCGGTGTCGCCGCCACCGATGACGATGACATGCTTGCCGTCGGCACGGATCGCGTCCTTGATCTTGCCGCCGTGGTTGACCTTGTTCTGCTGCGGCAGCAGCTCCATCGCGAAATGGATGCCCGACAGCTCGCGGCCCGGGATCGGCAGGTCGCGCGACTGCTCGGAGCCACCGGTCAGCAGCACCGCGTCGAAGTCGGTCTTCAGGCTCTCGGCGCTGACGGTTTCCTTGGCCCAGTTGGTGACCTTGGAGCCCTTCGGCCACTCGCCGACGACGACGTTGGTGCGGAACTTGATGCCTTCGGCCTCGAGCTGCTTGACGCGGCGGTCGATGTGGCCCTTGTCGAGCTTGAAGTCGGGGATGCCGTAGCGCAGCAGGCCGCCGACCTTGTCGTTCTTCTCGAACACGGTCACATCATGGCCGACGCGCGCGAGCTGCTGGGCGGCGGCCAGGCCGGCCGGGCCGGCGCCGACGACGGCGACCTTCTTGCCGGTCTTGACCTTGGCCGGCTGCGGCTTGACCCAGCCTTCGGCCCACGCGCGGTCGATGATCGCGTGCTCGATCGACTTGATGCCGATGGCGTCGCCGTTGATGTTGGCCACGCAGGCGGCCTCGCACGGCGCCGGGCAGATGCGGCCGGTGAACTCGGGGAAGTTGTTGGTGCTGTGCAGCACCGTGATCGCGTTCTGCCAGTCCTGGTGATAGACCAGGTCGTTGAAGTCCGGAATGATGTTGTTGACCGGGCAGCCGTTGTTGCAGAACGGCGTGCCGCAGTCCATGCAGCGCGCGCCCTGGACCTTCGCCTGCTCGGGCGTCAGACCGATGACAAATTCCTTGTAGCTCTTCAGGCGCTTCTCGACCGGCTCGTAACCTTCTTCGATGCGCTCGTACTCGAGGAAACCAGTGACCTTACCCATGATGCGTTCAATCTCGAAGAAGAGGTGATTACTTGGCCGGCACCGTCTGGGCCTTGCCGTCGCCCTTCACGTCGCCCTTGGCGCGCGCGATGGTGGCGTCGGCGGCCTTGGCCGCGTTGATCTCGGCCAGCGCGCGCTTGTACTCGGTCGGGAAGACCTTGACGAACTTGGTGCGGGCCTCGCTCCAGTTGTCGAGGATGTCACGGGCACGCAGCGAGCCGGTCCAGCGGTGGTGGTCCTCGATCAGCTTCTTCAGCAGCGCCTCGTCGGTCTGGCCCTTGTGCCAGACGGCGAAGTCGATCGTCTTCTCCTGCTCGGCGGCGGGCAGCACCTTGTCCAGCGCGACCTGGGCGGTGTTGCAGCGGGTCGAGAACAGGCCGTCCTCGTCGTAGACATAGGCCACGCCGCCCGACATGCCGGCGGCGAAGTTGCGGCCGGTCTTGCCCAGCACGACGGCGGTGCCGCCGGTCATGTACTCGCAGCCGTGGTCGCCGGTGCCCTCGACCACCGTGGTGGCGCCCGACAGGCGCACCGCGAAGCGCTCGCCGGCCACGCCGCGGAAGAAGGCCTCGCCGCTGGTGGCGCCGAACAGCGCGGTGTTGCCGACGATGATGTTCTTCGCGGCGTCACCGCGGAACTCGATCGACGGACGCACCACGATGCGGCCGCCCGACAGGCCCTTGCCGGTGTAGTCGTTGCCTTCGCCGATCAGGTAGAAGGTGATGCCGCTGGCCAGGAAGGCGCCGAAGCTCTGGCCGCCGGTGCCTTCCATCTGCACGAACACCGTCTCGTCGGGCAGACCGTCCGGATGGTGCTTGATCAGCTCGCCCGAGAGCATCGCGCCCACCGAGCGGTTGACGTTGCGCACGTCCTCCATGAACTGGGTCTTCTCGCCCTTGTCGATCGCGGCCTTGGCCTTGGCGATCAGCTTGTGGTCAAGCGCCTTCTCCAGGCCGTGGTCCTGATGGTCCACATGGCGGCGCGGCACGTCGGCCGGCACCGGCGGCTGGAAGAAGACCTTGGTGAAGTCCAGGCCACGCGCCTTCCAGTGCGAGATCGCCTTCTTGGTGTCGAGCAGGTCGGCGCGGCCGACCAGGTCGTCGAACTTGCGGATGCCCAGCTGCGCCATGATCTGGCGCGCTTCCTCGGCAACGAAGAAGAAATAGTTGACGACATGCTCGGGCTTGCCCGAGAACTTCTTGCGCAGCACCGGATCCTGCGTGGCCACGCCCACCGGGCAGGTGTTCAGGTGGCACTTGCGCATCATGATGCAGCCCTCGACCACCAGCGGCGCGGTGGCGAAGCCGAATTCGTCGGCGCCCAGCAGCGCGCCGATGACGACGTCGCGGCCGGTCTTCATCTGGCCGTCGGCCTGCACGCGCACCCGGCCGCGCAGGCGGTTGAGCACCAGCGTCTGCTGCGTCTCGGCCAGGCCCAGCTCCCACGGCGTGCCGCAGTGCTTGATCGACGACCAGGGCGAGGCGCCCGTGCCGCCGTCATGGCCGGCGATCACGATGTGGTCGGCCTTGCACTTGGTGACGCCGGCGGCGATGGTGCCCACGCCCACTTCCGACACCAGCTTGACCGAGATGTCCGACTTCGGATTGACGTTCTTCAGGTCGTGGATCAGCTGCGCCAGATCCTCGATCGAGTAGATGTCATGGTGCGGCGGCGGCGAGATCAGGCCCACGCCGGGGACCGAGTGACGCAGCTTGCCGATGTACTCGGAGACCTTGCCGCCCGGCAGCTGGCCGCCCTCGCCCGGCTTGGCGCCCTGGGCCATCTTGATCTGGATCTGGTCGGCCGAGACCAGGTACTCGGTCGTGACGCCGAAGCGGCCCGACGCGACCTGCTTGATCTTCGAGCGCAGGCTGTCGCCGGCCTTCATCTCGTAGTCGGCCTCGATCTGCTTGGCACCGATCACGTCCGACACCTTGGTGCCGGCGTTGATGGGAATGCCCTTGAGCTCGTTGCGGTAGCGTGCCTGGTCCTCGCCGCCTTCGCCGGTGTTGGACTTGCCGCCGATACGGTTCATCGCCAGCGCCAGCGTGCTGTGCGCTTCCGTGCTGATCGAGCCCAGCGACATCGCGCCGGTGGCGAAGCGCTTGACGATCTCGGCAGCCGATTCGACCTCCTCGACCGGGATGGCCTTGGACGGATCCAGCTTGAACTCGAACAGACCGCGCAGCGTCAGGTGACGCTTGCTCTGGTCGTTGATGATCTGGGCGTATTCCTTGTAGGTGTCGAACTTGCCCGAGCGCGTGCTGTGCTGCAGCTTCGCGATCGCGTCCGGCGTCCACATGTGCTCCTCGCCGCGCGCACGCCAGGCGTACTCGCCGCCGGCGTCGAGCATGGTCGCCAGCACCGGATCGTCGCCGAAGGCGGCGATGTGGTTGCGGATGGCTTCCTCGGCGACCTCGAACACGCCGATGCCCTCGACCTGGGTCGGGGTGCCGCGGAAGTACTTCTGCACGAAGTCCTTCTGCAGACCGATGGCCTCGAACAGCTGCGCGCCGCAGTAGGACATGTAGGTCGACACGCCCATCTTCGACATGATCTTCGACAGACCCTTGCCGATGGCCTTGACGTAGTTGTAGATCGCCTTGTCGGCCGACAGATTGCCCGGCAGCTCCTTGTGCATCTCGACGAGGGTTTCCATCGCCAGATACGGGTGCACCGCCTCGGCGCCGTAGCCGGCCAGCACCGCGAAGTGATGCACTTCGCGGGCAGAACCCGTCTCGACCACCAGACCGGCGGTCGTGCGCAGGCCCTCGCGCACCAGGTGGTGGTGCACGGCGGAGAGCGCCAGCAGCGCCGGAATCGCCACCAGCTCGCTGTCCATCCAGCGGTCGGTGATGATCAGGATGTTGTGGCCCGACTTGATCGCATCGACCGCCTCGGCGCACAGCGAGGCCAGCTTGGCCTCGACACCGGCCTTGCCCCAGGACAGCGGGTAGGTGATGTTCAGCTCATAGGGCTTGAACTTGCCGCCGGTGTGACGCTCGATGTTGCGCAGGCGCGCCATGTCCTTGAAGTCGAGGACCGGCTGCGAGACCTCGAGGCGCATCGGCGGGTTGACCGCGTTGATGTCCAGCAGGTTGGGCTTGGGGCCGATGAACGAGTTCAGCGACATCACGATGGCTTCGCGGATCGGGTCGATCGGCGGGTTCGTGACCTGGGCGAACAGCTGCTTGAAGTAGTTGAACAGCGGCTTGTTCTTGTCCGACAGCACCGCCAGCGGGCTGTCGTTGCCCATCGAGCCGATGCCTTCCTCGCCGTTGGCGGCCATCGGCGCCATCAGGAACTTGATGTCTTCCTGGGTATAGCCGAAGGCCTGCTGGCGGTCGAGCAGGCTGATCTCGCTGGCGATCGGCGCGGCGTCGGCCGGCACCGCGTCCAGGCGGATGCGCACGTTCTCGATCCACTGGCGATAGGGCTTGGCCGACGCGAACTGGCTCTTGAGCTCCTCGTCGTCGATGATGCGGCCCTGCTCGAAGTCGATCAGGAACATCTTGCCCGGCTGCAGGCGCCACTTCTTGACGATTCGGTTCTCGGCGATCGGCAGCGTGCCCGACTCCGACGCCATCACCACCAGGTCATCGTCGGTGACGATGTAGCGCGCCGGACGCAGGCCGTTGCGATCCAGCGTGGCGCCGATCTGCTTGCCGTCGGTGAAGACCATCGCGGCCGGGCCGTCCCACGGCTCGATCATCGCGGCGTGGTACTCGTAGAAGGCGCGGCGGCGCTCGTCCATCGTCGCGTGCTGCTCCCAGGCTTCCGGGATCATCATCATCGCGGCATGCGCGAGCGGGTAGCCCGACATCGACAGCAGCTCGAGCGCGTTGTCGAAGGTCGCGGTGTCCGACTGGCCCTCGAAGCTGATCGGGTAGAGCTTCTTCAGGTCGTCGCCCAGCACCGGCGACTTCATGACGCCTTCGCGGGCGCGCATCCAGTTGAAGTTGCCCTTGACGGTGTTGATCTCGCCGTTGTGCGCGACCATCCGGTACGGGTGGGCCAGCGGCCACTCGGGGAAGGTGTTGGTCGAGAAGCGCTGGTGGACCAGGGCCAGGGCCGACACGCAGGCCGGATCCTGCAGGTCGAGGTAGTACTTTCCGACCTGGTCGGCCAGCAGCAGACCCTTGTAGATGATGGTGCGGCACGACATGCTGGGCACGTAGTACTCGCGGCTGTGCGTGAGCTTCAGACGCTGGATCGCCGCCGAGGCGGTCTTGCGGATGACGTACAGCTTGCGCTCGAGCGCGTCCGGCACGATCACGTCAGCGCCGCGGCCGATGAAGATCTGGCGGATCACCGGCTCGGTCTTGCGCACGGTGGGCGACATCGGCATGTCGGCGTCCACCGGCACGTCACGCCAGCCCAGCAGCACCTGGCCCTCGGCCTTGACGGCGCGCTCGAGTTCCTGCTCGCAGGCCAGGCGGGAGGCGTGTTCCTTCGGCAGGAAGATCATGCCGACGCCGTACTCGCCCGGCGGGGGCAGCTCGACGCCCTGCTTGGCCATCTCGGCACGGAAGAACTCGTCCGGGATCTGGATCAGGATGCCCGCGCCATCGCCCATCAGCGCGTCCGCGCCGACCGCGCCGCGGTGGTCGAGGTTCTCGAGGATCTTCAGACCCTGCTCGACGATGGAATGCGCCTTCTGGCCCTTGATGTGCGCGACGAAGCCGACGCCGCAGGCATCGTGCTCCTGGGTCGGGTCATACAGACCGCCGGCAGCGAAGGTCTGGATCTCTTGGCGGGACGCGGGTCCCGAGGCGGCCTGGCTCATGGCGCACTCCTAGGAATGACAATAGGGAAAACCGTGCGAATCTACCGCAGTGCAGCAGACCCCTCAAGCAAAACAAAAAGGGGTCAGACTCCTTGAATCCAGATCCGATCAATCCTCAAAAATAATTAGGGACAGATTGAATCCGCCTTGGTCGACCGTGCCGGACGACCCCGGGGACGCGGCGCCATCGGGCGCTCGCAGGAGGCGCCCAGTTCTGCAAGAAACGCGCCAGAACCCAGCGCCCAGCCCTTGGTGGCGCTGTCGGTGTGCTGCTGCACCTCCTCAGGCGTCAGCGGCTCGTCGAGCAGGCGCTGCCAGGCCAGTTCACGCTCGAAGGGCGTGTTGCCGAGCTGCCAATGGCACAGATGCGTGCTCACCAGCGTGTCACGCCGGCGCCCAAGATGGTGCATCGCGCTGGACCAGGCGTAGTCGCCGGCGGGCGTGGGCGGAATCAGGCGCTGGGGGTTCTGCTCGATGTAGCGCATGCAGGTCAGCAGGTGCGGCCCGTTCTCGATGACGGTGGCCCGGAAGCGCCCGTCCCACAGCGTGCCGATGCGGCCGTGGCGGCGGTTGAAGGCGGCCACATAGCGCCGGCCGATCGCCTGCAGCATCTTGCTCAGCGCCTCGGCGGTCGGCGGCGTCACCAGCAGGTGCAGATGATCATTCATCAGCACATAGGCGTGCACCTCGACCCGGTGCAGCGCGGCCGACTCGCGCAGCGCGGCCAGGTAGGCTAGGCGGTCCTCGTCGTCCAGGAAGATCGGCTGGCGGTTGTGGCCGCGCTGGATGACATGGTGAGCAAGACCGGCGATGGAGAGGCGAGGCAGTCGGGCCATGGGCGGGAACCGGGACAGGTCGGATCGGACGGGAGGAGGAATGGCCGACGGTGATGCTGTCGATGGGCCAGAATGCACATTTTCCACCCCCCACCCCATCTGTCACGCGCTCGTACCAGGGCAAGGAGCTTCGATGAAAGCTGACAACGTTCTCGCCACGATCGGCCGCACGCCGCACATCCGCGTCAACCGCCTGTTCGGCGCCGGTCATGACGTCTGGATCAAGTCCGAGCGCGGCAACCCCGGCGGCTCGATCAAGGACCGCATCGCGCTGGCGATGATCGAGGATGCCGAGGCCAGCGGCGCGCTGCAGCCCGGCGGCACCATCGTCGAGCCGACCTCGGGCAACACCGGCGTCGGCCTGGCAATGGTGGCCGCGGTCAAGGGCTACCCGCTGGTGCTGGTGATGCCCGAGAGCATGAGCATCGAGCGCCGCCGCCTGATGCTGGCCTATGGCGCGAAGTTCGTGCTGACGCCGCGCGAGAAGGGCATGAAGGGCGCGATCGAGAAGGCGCAGGAGCTGGTCACCGCCACGCCCGGCGCCTGGATGCCGCAGCAGTTCGAGAATCCGGCCAACGTCGCGGTGCATGTGCGCACCACGGCGCAGGAAATCCTGGCCGACTTTCCCGAGGGCCTGGACGTGCTGATCACCGGCGTGGGCACCGGCGGCCACCTGTCGGGCTGCGCGCAGGTGCTCAAGGCCGCCTGGCCGAAGCTGAAGGTGTTTGCGGTCGAGCCGGCAGCCTCGCCGGTCATCAGCGGCGGCGCGCCCGCGCCGCACCCGATCCAGGGCATCGGCGCCGGCTTCGTGCCGAAGAACCTGCACACCGATCTGCTCGACGGCGTGATCCAGGTCGAGGCCGAGGCCGCGCGCGAGATGGCCCGCCGCAGCGCCCGCGAGGAAGGCCTGCTGGTGGGCATTTCAAGCGGCGCGACGCTGGCGGCCATCGCCCAGAAGCTGGCCGAGCTGCCGGCCGGCAGCCGCGTGCTCGGCTTCAACTACGACACCGGCGAGCGCTACCTGTCGATCGAGGGCTTCCTGCCGGTGGAGGGCTGAGGCGCCCTGCCCGCCCCCGGCGACCCGCTCAGGCGGCGCAGTGTGCCGCCAGCACCTCGCGCACCATCGCTTCAGGAGCGCCCTGCATCCGGGCACTTCCGAGGCGATCGATGACGACGAAGCGGATCTCGCCGCCCTCGGACTTCTTGTCGATCTGCATCAGCTGCAGATAGCGCTCGGCCCCGAGCGCCGGGCCGACGACCGGCAGGCCGGCGCGCTCGCACAGCCCCCGCACCCGCGCGACGAACTCGGCCGGCATCAGGCCCAGGCGCGCCGAGAGGTCCGCGGCCATGACCATGCCGCAGCCGACCGCCTCGCCGTGCAGCCATTCGCCGTAGCCCAGGCCCGCCTCGATCGCGTGGCCGAAGGTGTGGCCGAAGTTCAGGATGGCGCGCAGGCCGCTCTCGCGCTCGTCGCAGCCGACCACCTGCGCCTTGATCTGGCAGGAGCGCTTGACCGCCTGCGCCAGCGCCGTCTTGTCGCGTGCGCGCAGCGGCTCGATGTTGGCCTCGATCCAGGCGAGGAAGTCGGCGTCGGCGATCGGGCCGTACTTGATGACCTCGGCGAGTCCCGCCGAAAGCTCGCGCTCGGGCAGCGTGTCGAGCGTGTCGAGGTCGCAGATGACGCGCACCGGCTGGTAGAACGCGCCGATCATGTTCTTGCCCAGCGGGTGGTTGATCGCGGTCTTGCCACCGACCGACGAGTCGACCTGCGACAGCAGCGTCGTGGGCACCTGCACGAAGGGCACGCCGCGCATGTAGCAGGCCGCGGCGAAGCCGGTCATGTCGCCCACCACGCCGCCGCCCAGCGCGAACAGCACCGTCTTGCGGTCGCAGGTGGCGCCCAGCAGCGCGGCGTAGATGCGCTCGAGCGTGGCGGCGTCCTTGAAGGCCTCGCCGTCGGGCAGCTCGACCGTCAGCACCCGCGCGTAGTGCGGCACCAGCGCCGCCTGCAGCCTGGCGGCGTACAGCGGCCCGACGGTGGTGTTGGTGACGATCATCGCGGTCTGCGCCTTGGGCAGCCCGGCCCAGGCGGCCGGATCGTCCAGCAGGCCGGTGCCGATCAGGATGTCGTAGCTGCGATCGCCCAGCTCGACGCGGACGGTCTCGCGGATCGGGGCGGCGGGGGAAGAAGAAGGAGCGGCGGAGGTCGTCGGCATCATGGCGGGCGGATGAGCGTCGTCGGCGGCCGGGTCAGCGGCGGGAACGGGAAGGCAGGCTGCCGGGCAGCGGGCGCTCGTCGTCGGGCACGACGCCGGCCAGCTCCAGCTGCATCAGGATCATGTTGACCAGCGTCGGCACCGAGGGGCGGCCGGTCTCGATGACGAAGTGCGCGGTCTCGCGGTAGAACGCGTCGCGGTCGCGGTAGAGCTCGCGCAGCTTGCGCAGCGGGTCGGCCACCTGCAGCAGCGGGCGCTGGGTGTCGTGGCGCAGCCGGCGGAACAGCTCCTCCGGCGAGGCGCGCAGGTAGACGACGACCGAGTTCTCCTTGAGCGCGCGGCGGTTGGCCTCGCGCAGCACCGAGCCGCCGCCGGTGGCCAGCACGATCGGCGGACGGATCTGCACCAGCTCGGCGATGACCTGCTGCTCCAGGTCGCGGAAGGCCTGCTCGCCCTCGCGCTCGAAGTAGGCGCGGATCGACAGGCCGATGCGCTGCTCGATCTCGACGTCGGCATCGACGAAGCGCCAGCCCAGGGCGGCGGCCAGATGCCGGCCGGCGGTGGACTTGCCGGCGCCGGGCATGGCGACGAGGCTGACGGAGGAGCCGGGGCGGACGCGGGGGTCGCCCCCGTCGGACGAGATGGAAGACACGCGGGCGGGGGAGGAAGTCGGACAGGTCGGGAAAAGACGCGAACGGCGCCGGAACGCGGAGTTCCGGCGCCGTCACGGGCGTCAAGTCTAACGCGGGCGCAGCCTCAGGCCGCTGACGCAGCCGCGCCCGGCGGATCAGTTGATGCGGCCGAGGTCGTAGGGGTAGCTCTGGCCGTTGGGCATCTTGATCGTCAGGTCGATCGCGCCGCCGGCTTCCAGCGCCTTGGTGCAGTCGTCAAGCTCGACGGTCAGCAGATGCTGGGTCGGCGTGTTGTCGAGCTGGCTGACCACTGGCGTGTTGTCGATCTTGACCGATGCGCCCTTGGCCTTGGTGGTGACCGCCAGCGTCGCGCCCGACGGGATCGGGTTGCCGCCCTTGGCATCGGCCGCGGTGTTGGCATCGCGCACGCAGATCAGCTGCTTGACCCGGCAAGTCGAGGTCGTCGGCTGCAACACCAGCCCCAGACCGCTGGCCACCGGCGTGGCGCCCGACGTGCACAGCCCGGCCTGCAGACGCGGCGGGCGGCTGGCATCGGCCAGCACGAAGCGGCGGCTGACACGCACATAGGTATTGCCATCCCACTGGCCATTGGCGTCCAGGCCGGCCACGAACTCGCCGGTGGCCAGGTCCATCACGCCGTTCTCGTTCGCATCGACGAAGACCTTGCCGAGATCATTGAAGCTCTCGCCGGCGGTGTACTGCTGGTTGCCGTCGGCATCGACGAAGGTCTCTTCACCCTGCGCATAGGCCACCACATCGACCCGACCGTCGGCCGGACGGGCGTTGCTGGTGACGAACTTGGTCGTGCAGACCCCGCTGGCGGTGGCGCACTTGGCCGGAATGACACTGGCGCCCTCGGCGACGAAGCTGATCACGGTGCCATCCGGCACCGGGTTGCCGAACCGGTCGTTGAGCTGGACGCGGATGTCGCTCTCGGTGCCGTCGCGGCTCCAGCCATCCGGGTTGTAGGTCGAGGCCGAGAAGCTGAAGGCGTTCTGCGTCGGCAGGCCGGCGTTGATCGCCAGCGCGTTCGACACCGTCGACAGCGTCGGGTCGTCAGCGACCTGTGCCCGCACCCGCACCGGCGTCGGCGTCGCCTTGGCCGTCACCGAGACGGTGACCACACCGCTGGCATCGGTCGGCAGCGCGGTCGAACCCAGCGTCGCCACGTTCGGGATGTCGAGCGAGAAGTTGACGGTGCGGTTGGTGATCGGGTTGTTGTACTGGTCTTTCAGCTTGAAGGAGACCTTCGACGAGATCTCGCAGCCGCTGCCAGCCAGGCAGATCTTGTCCGGCGAGGCCGAGACGAACTCGAGCGACTGAGCGATCGGCGCGGCCACCACCAGATCGACCTGCTTCTGCTGGCTGGTGGCACTGATCGAAGCACTGATGCGATCGGTCGCGGCGCAGCCCTTGTCCTGGTAGGTGGTCGAGGCGCTGGAGCCGGTCACGGTGATCGAGGTCGGTGACAGGGTGGCCTTGCCCGCCGTGGCGCAGGTCGACGAGAAATCGATCGTGACCGGCGAGGCCGACGAGGCGCCGGTCACGCTGACCGTGATGACCGATGCGCCGTACGACGAAATGCTCGCGGGCGCAGCCGTCACCGCATTCAGGCTGACATTCGTGGCCGACACGGAAAAGACCGTCTGCGCCGACAGCGCCGTCGTGCTGCTCGCGGGCGTGAAGCTGGCCGCCACGATGTCCGCACCGATCTTGCCGGCGACCGGCTGAAGCGTCGTCGTCGCGCGCCCGTTGGCGTCGGTCTTCACGCGCTCCAGCGTCAGCGTCGCGGCACCATTGGCTACCGCGAAAGTCACCAGCGCGCCAGCCGCAGGCGTTCCATCGGCGTTCTTGGCCACGGCGGTCACCGTGCCGGGCGTCGAGGCGCTGATGGTGTCGGCGCTCATGTCCACCGTGATGCTGGCCGCGGCCGCCGTCGTCGAGCCGGAGCTTGACCCGCTGCTTGAGCTGGAATCGGTGCTGGTGGTGCAGCTGCCCGAGAAGCTCACGCAGCCCGCATCGCTGCCACCCCCGCCGCAGCCGGCCAGCACGGCCGCTGCCGCCAGGGCCAGTGCACTGGCGCGCAGCGCCGTGATCGTCGTCGTCATGAAATCAAGCCCCTGCCTGTCGGTCGATGTTCGTCTTGTGGCCACCCTGCCCTCGCGGGCGGGCTCAGCGTGCCGGCGCGTTGCGGTCGGTGATGACCTTGGGCGTCAGGAAGACCAGCAGCTCGGTCTTGTTCGAGGCGCGGGTCTTGTTGCGGAACAGCGCGCCCACGTAGGGAATGTCGCCCAGCACCGGCACCTTGTTGACCGATTCGGTCTCGTCGATCTGGAAGATGCCGCCGATCACCACGGTGCCGCCGTTCTCCACCAGCACCTGCGTCTTCACATGCTTGGTGTTGATCGCGAAGCCGGCCGAGGTCGACTGGCCGACGCTGTCCTTGTTGACATCGACATCGAGAATGACGCTGCCCTCGGGCGTGATCTGCGGCGTCACCTCGAGCTTGAGATTGGCCTTGCGGAACTGGATCGCGGTGGCGCCGCTGGAGGTGGCCGACTGGTAAGGCAGCTCGGTGCCCTGCTCGATCAGCGCTTTCACCTGGTCGGCGGTGATGACCCGCGGGCTCGACACCAGCTTGCCGCGCCCTTCGGCCTCCAGCGCCGACAGCTCCAGGTTCAGGAAGCGGTTGGACGCCGCACCGAACAGCGACAGCGCAAAGCTGGCGGCTGTCGCGCCGCCCAGGCTCGAGGTGTTGGCCGGCAGATTGACGAACTGGGTGTTGCCGTAGTCGTTGGTCGAGGACTGCCCGGTGCTGTAGCCGACACCCGCGTAAGTGCCCCCCACCGCCACGTTGCCCACGCCGGCATTCCAGCCCGGCACACCGCCGTTGACGCCCCGCAGGTCGTTGGCGCCCAGCTTGACGCCCAGCGAACGACCGAAGGTGTCCTCGGCCTCGACGATGCGCGCCTCGATCATCACCTGGCGCACCGGGATGTCGATGCGCGAGACCATCTGCGCGACCTCCTCGAGCTTGGCCGGGATGTCGGTCACGAAGAGCTGGTTGGTGCGCGCCTCGTAGAGCACGCTGCCGCGCGCCGACAGCAGCCGGGTGGCGCTGGTGGTGGCACCGGTGCTGGCGCCGGACGCCCCGCCGGAGCCGGTCTGCTGGCCGGTCAGCGCACGCGAGATTTCCTCGGCCTTGGTGTAGTTGAGCTGGAAGGCCTGGGTGCGCAGCGGCTCCAGCGCGGCGACCTGGGCGCGCGCCTCGAGCTCGGCCTTCTCCTTGGCGGCGAGTTCTTCCTTGGGCGCGACCCACAGCACGTTGCCGGTCTTCTTCACGCCCAGGCCCTTGGCCTGCATGATGATGTCGAGCGCCTGGTCCCAGGGCACGTCCTTCAGCCGCAGCGTGACATTGCCGGTCACGGTGTCGCTGGTGACGATGTTGAAGTTGGTGAAGTCGGCGATGACCTGCAGCAGCGCGCGCACCTCGATGCTCTGGAAGTTCAGCGACAGCTTGTCGCCGCTGAAGCCGGGGCCGGCGGTGAGCTTCTGCGGATCGACCTTGACCGGGCGGACCTCCAGCACGAACTGGTTGTCGCTCTGGTAGGCGCTGTGCTCCCAGCTGCCGCGCGGCTCGATCGTCATGCGCACCCGGTCGCCGACCTGGGTGGTGGAGACCGACTGCACCGGCGTGCCGAAGTCGGTCACGTCGAGGCGGCGGCGCAGCCCCTCCGGCGCGGTCGAGCGCAGGAACTCGACGATCAGGTTCTGGCCCTGCTGGCGGATGTCGACGCCGACCTGGTTGCTCGGCAGATCGACCACCACCCGGCCAGCACCGTCACGCCCGCGGCGGAAGTCGATGTCGCGCAGCGTCTCGGCGGCGGTGTTGCGGCTGTCGGCGAAGTGCAGCGGCTCGGCCGAGGCACGCACGCCGGCGGCCGCGGTGGCAGGCGTCCCGGAAGACACCTGCACCGGATCAAGCGTGACCACCAGCGCCTTGCCGTCGATCTCGGCACGGTAGCGGGTGGACTGCTTCAGGTTCAGCACCAGCCGGGTGCGGTCACCGGACTGAGCCAGCGCCATCGAGCGCAGGTTGCCCTGGTTGACCTCCTGCTGCGCCCGGCCGGTGGCGTTGATCACGCCGGGCAGGTCCAGCGCCACCCGGGCGGGCGACTGCAGCACGAAGCCGGCGGGCAGCGCGGCCAGCGGCTCGGAGAACTCCAGCCGGATCACCTCGCCGCCGTCCTTCACGCCGCTCGACAGCGACTGGATGGCGTTCTGCGCCCAGCCGAGCACCGGAGCGGCGGCCAGCGCGGCCAGCGTCGCCAGGCGAACGCTCCAGCGGGGGATGGGGGCTTTCTGGGTCGTCTTCATCGCTTCTCCTGGGCCCGCTCCTGGAGGGTCAGCGTGCTGGCGCGCTCGACGATTTCTCCGAGGGTGTCGGGCACGAGTTCGCGCAGGGCAATCTCGGTTTCCGTGATGCGGGTGACCCGGCCGTAGTTCTGGCCGAGATAGTCACCCACCTTGACTTGGTAGAGCAGGTTGTCGGCCTTCAGCAGCGCGTAGGGCCGCCCGCCGCGCACGACGCTGCCGACCATCATCAGCGCATCGAGCGGATAGGCCTCGAGCGGCTCGCGGCGCCGGTTCATCTCGGCGGCGAGCAACGAGTTGGGCTGGCGGCTCTCCTGCTTGAGCGCGCCCTGCATCTTCTGGCTGCTGAAGGGCTCGGTCTGCGAGAAGGCCGCATAGGGCTGGGGATCGAACTTGCGCGGCGCCACCAGCGGCGAGACCTGCGGCTTCGCCACCCGGCGCTGCTCCTCCATCCAGGCGCGCAGCTCCTCGTGCGGATCGGAGCAGCCCGACAGGCCCGCCAGGCCGGTCAGCACCAACAGGGCCAGCGCGGCACGGGACGGTCGCCGCGACCGGCGGCAAAAACGGGCGGGCATCATGGCTGGCCTCCGGACTGCGGCGCGCCGCCGGGCTTGCCGCCCTTGGCCGCCTGCTGCGCCTTGCGGTGCTCGGTGACCTCGGCCGGATCGAGATAGCGGTAGGTGCGCGCGGTGGCCTCCATCGCCAGCAGGCCGTTGGCGCTGGGCAGCATCTGGCCGCTGGCCTGGCCTGGCGTGGTGATCACCAGGTTGTGCAGCGTGACGATGCGCGACAGGTTGGCCACATCCGCCGCGAAGGCGCCGATGTCGTGATAGCGGCCGGTCACCCGCAGCGCGATCGGCAGCTCGGCGTAGTAGTCCTTGATGATGACCTGGCCGGGCCGGAACAGCTCGAACTGCAGGCCGCGGCCGAGGCCGGCCTGGTTGATGTCCGACAGCAGCGCGTCCATCTCGGCCTTGCCGGGCAGCTGGCGCTCGAGCTGGGTGACATATTCCTGCACCTGCAGCTTCTGCTTGCGCAGCTCGTCGAGATTGATCGCCTGCGCCAGCTTGGCCTGGTACTCGGTCTTGAGCGCGGCCTCGCGGTTGCGCTCGGCCTCCAGCTCGTCGGCGGTGAGCGAGACCAGACCGAGCCAGCCCAGCAGCACCACCAGCGCGGTCATCGCCGTCCAGGCGGCCACCTTGGGCAGCAGCGGCCACTGGCCGGGCTCGTTCGGATTGAGGTTGCGGAACTGGGACGACACCTGGTCGACCAGGGTGTCGAGCTCGATGTTCATGGACATGCGGGGAGGAGCCATGGTGATGCCGGTGCGATGGCGCCCGTCAGCCCTGGCGGGAGGCTGCTGCGGCCGCCGGCTGCCCGGCACGGGAAGCCGCAGCACCCGGCAGCGGCGCTGCCGGCTCGAGATCCTGCGGACGGCGCAGCGTCAGCCGCACCGAGACGTCGTAGAGCCGCTTGGCATCGCGCACCGTCGAGACCGGCGCGGCCTTGATCTCGACCAGCTCGGGCTTTTCCAGCCAGGTCGAGCTGCGCGCGGTGTTGCGCAGGAACTCCGACACCCGCTCGTTGGTCTGCGCCACCGCGGTCACCGCGATGCTCTGGCCGTCCTGGCGCACCGTGGTCAGGTACATGCCCTCGGGCGTCTGCGCGGCCAGCTCGTTGAGCAGGTGCACCGGCATGTTGCGGTCGATCTGGAAGTTCTCGACCACCTGCTGGCGGGCCTTCAAGGCCTCGATCTCGGTCTTGAGCGACGCGATGTCCTTGATCTGGTTCTCGAGCCGCTGGATCTCGGACTGCAGGAAGGTGTTGCGCGAGTTCTGCTGCGCGGTGAGCTCGCCCAGCACCGCGTTCCAGCCCAGCGCGATGGCCGCGCCCGCGAGCGCCGCCGCGCCCAGGCCCACGAAGAAGGCCTGGCGGCGTCGGCGCCGCTTCTCTTCCCGATGCGGGAGGAGGTTGATCAGGATCATTGGAGGAATCTCCGCATCGCCAGGCCGCAGGCGGTCAGGTAGGACGGCGCCTCGCGGCGCAGCTTGCTCTCGCGCACCGCGGAGCCGATGCGCATGCCGTTGAACGGGCTGACGATCTGGGTGGCGAAGCCGGTGAACTCGGTCACCCGCTCCTTCAGGCCGGGCAGCGTCGCCGAGTTGCCCGACAGCATCACGTAGTGGACCTTGTGGTGCGGCGTGCTGGTGAAGAAGTACTGCAGCGCGCGGCCGATCTCCTGCGCCAGGCTGTCGATGAAGGGCGCCAGCAGCGTCGACTCGTAGTCCTCGGGCAGGTCGCCGTTGGCGCGGCGCTGCTCGGCCTCGTCGAAGGTCAGGCCGTACTGGCGCACGATCAGCTGCGTGAGCTGCGCGCTGCCGAAGGTCTGGTCGCGGTCGTAGAGGATGTCGTCGTCGCGCAGCACCTTCAGGCTGGTCGAGTCGGCCCCGATCTCGAACAGCGCCACCAGCACGTCGCGGCCCTGGTTGGGCAGGGCCTCGACGACGCGGCTCATCGCCAGCCGCGAGGCGTTGGACTCGATGTCGAGCACCACCAGCTTCAGTCCGGCCGACTCGGCCAGGCCCTGGCGGTCCTGGATGCGGTCCTTGCGCGAGGCCGCCAGCATCACCTCGACATCGCCGACCTGCTCGGTGCTGGGACCGATGACGCAGAAGTCGAGGCTGACATCGTCGAGCGGGAACGGAATGTACTGGTGGGCCTCGGCCTCGACCTGCAGCTCCATCTCCTCCTCGGTCAGCCCGCCCGGCAGCACGATCTTCTTGGTGATGACCGCCGACTGCGGCATCGCCATCGCGACCTGCTTGGTGCGGGTGCCGCTGCGCTGCACCAGCCGCTGCACCGCCTCGGCCACCTCGTCGAACTTCTCGATGGTGCCGTCGTTGATCCAGCCCTTCTCGAAGTTCTCGCTGGCGAAGCGCTCGACGATGTACTCCCCGGAGGCGGTCTGACCGAGTTCGACCAGCTTGGCGCCGGACGAGTTGATGTCCAGCCCGATCAGGGACGCATGACGACGGCCCAGCAGGAGGTCAAGAAAGCCCACGCAATTCCCCAATGCACGTCCGAAAACGCGCCGGACTGTTAACAAATCACTTCAATGCTATCAACAAAGGCATTGAGGGCCCAAGGATATCCCGGCTTTCGCATTCCGAGGATGTTGCAAACCCGTCAACTGGCCGCGCAAGGCAAAGCTTGTCATGCGATCACGATACAGGAGCCCGGGCAAGGGGGGGCTCGCCCGCCGTTACAAACGTATCTCGCGGTTCGTGACCAGTTCCTATAATCCGCCGCGATCGGCCTGCCATCCGGCGGCCCCCTGTCCCGAGAGTCCATGAGCGATAAAGGCACTTCCCCGAACACGCCGAGTCCGGCCGGGACGGCGACCGGCGCCCGGAAGGTGCTGCGAACCCTGGGCTGGATCGTCGGCCTGCCGCTGGCCCTGCTGCTGACGGGCACGCTGCTGCTGGGCATCGCGCTGGCGATGGCCTACCCGAACCTGCCGGAGATCAACTCCCTGGTCGACTACCGGCCCAAGCTGCCGATGCGGGTCATCTCCTCCGACGGCGTGATGCTGGGCGAGTACGGCGAGGAGCGCCGCAGCTACCTGCCGATCGAGCAGATTCCGAAGGTGATGCAGGACGCGGTGCTGGCCATCGAGGACGCGCGCTTCTACGAGCACGGCGGCATCGACTACAAGGGCATCCTGCGCGCGGCGGTCGAGAACCTGCGCGACTCGCGCAGCCAGGGCGCCTCGACGATCACGATGCAGGTGGCACGCAACTTCTATCTGTCGACCGAGAAGACCTTCACCCGCAAGATCTACGAGATCCTGCTGTCGCTGAAGATCGAGAGCCAGCTGAGCAAGCGCAAGATCCTCGAGGTCTACATGAACCAGATCTTCCTGGGTCAGCGCGCCTACGGCTTCGCGGCGGCCAGCGAGATCTACTTCGGCAAGCCCCTGAAGGACATCACGGTGGCGGAAGCCGCGATGCTCGCCGGCCTGCCCAAGGCGCCGTCGGCCTACAACCCGATCCGCAACCGCAAGCGCGCGACCGTGCGCCAGCGTTACATCCTGGAACGAATGGTCGAGAACGGCTTCATCACCGAGGCCCAGCGCGACGAAGCGCTGGCTCAGGAGCTGAGCTATCCCAGCCCGCGCGGCAGTGACATTCATGCCGAGTACGCGGTCGAGGCCGCACGCCAGCTGATCTTCGCCCAGTATGGCGAAGAGGCCTACACCCGCGGCCTGACGGTCGAGCTCTCGCTCGATGCCGGCGAGCAGATGCAGGCCTACCGCGCGCTGCGCCGCGGGCTGCTGAACTACGAGCAGCGCCGTGCCTACCGCGGCCCGATCGGCTTCGTCGAGCTGCCGGTGACCGACACCGGCCTGGACGTGCGCATCGCCGAGGCGCTGGAGGACCATCCCGACTACGACGACGTGCGCGCGGCCATCGTGACCGTGGCCTCGCCGCGCAAAGTCAGCGCGATGCTGCAGAACGGCGAGACCATCACGATCAGCGGCGCTGGCCTGAAGCTGGCGGCCTCGGCGCTCGGCGAACAGGCACCACCGGCGCAGCGCGTGCGGCGCGGTGCGATCATCCGGGTCATGAAGTCAGGCAGCGCCGGCGACTGGAGCATCGTCAGCCAGCCCGAGGTCGAGGGCGCATTCGTCGCGCTGGACCCGCGCACCGGCCACATCCGCGCGATGGTCGGCGGCTTCGACTACGCCAAGAACAAGTTCAATCATGTGACCCAGGCCTGGCGCCAGCCGGGCTCGAGCTTCAAGCCCTTCGTCTACTCGGCGGCGCTGGAAAAGGGCTTTTCGCCAGCGACCGTCATCAACGACGCGCCGCTGTTCTTCGACGCCGGCACCACCGGCAGCCAGCCCTGGGAGCCGAAGAACTACGACGGCCAGTTCGACGGCCCGATGTCGATGCGTCGCGCGCTGGCCAAGTCGAAGAACATGGTCTCGATCCGCATCCTCAAGTCGATCGGTCCGAGCTACGCGCAGCAGTGGGTGACGAAGTTCGGCTTCGAGGCCGACAAGCATCCCGCCTACCTGACGATGGCGCTGGGCGCCGGCTCGGTCACGCCGATGGAGATGGCCGACGCCTATGCGGTCTTCGCCAACAGCGGCATGCGGGTCGATCCGGTGCTGATCACCCGCATCACCGATGCGCGCGGCCAGGTGCTCGCCCAGGCCCGCGTGCCCGCCGCCCATGACGAGCGCCTGCGGGTCATCCCCGAGCGCAATGCCTTCATGACCAACAGCCTGCTGCAGGAAATCACCCGCAGCGGCACCGCCGCCAGCGCGCAGGCGCGGCTCAAGCGGCCGGACCTGTACGGCAAGACCGGCACCACCAACGATTCGCAGGATGCCTGGTTCACCGGCTTCAGCGCGTCGCGGGTCGCGGTGGTGTGGATCGGCTACGACAAGCCGCGCTCGCTGGGCGCACGCGAGACCGGCGGCGGCCTGGCCCTGCCGGTCTGGATCGACTACATGAGCCACGCGCTGCGCGGGGCGCCGGTGGTCGAGTACACCCCGCCCGATGGCGTGACGCAGGTCGGCGGCGAGTGGTACTACACCGAGAACGCGCAGGGCGGCGGCGTACGCTCGCTGGGCCTCGACGAGGGCCAGCCACGCACAGGCGAGGAAGAGCGCAAGGGCATTCTCGACCTGTTCCGCTCCGACGAGAGCGGCGCCAGCGCACCCCAGTGAGCCGGCGGCCGGCGTTCAGGCCGCCGGCGCCTCGAAGCGCAGCGCCCGGCCGCCCTGGGCGCTGGCCTGCGCCGACAGCGCGGCGAAGAACTCCTCGCCGCTGCGGGTGTCGCGCCAGGCACCGTCGACCCAGCGGTAGTGATAGCCGCCGGCACGCGCGGCCATCCAGATCTCGTGCAGCGGCGGCTGGGTGTTCAGGATGATCTTGCTGCCGCCGGGAAAGCTCAGCTCCAGCAGGCCGCCAGTGCGGTGGGTGTCGATGTCGATGAGGTCCTCGTCGAGCCAGCGATCGATCGTGGTCTCGATCGCCGCCAGCGCCGCATGGGCCAGGCGAAGGTACTCGGCATCGGCGAGGCCGGAGGGCGTGCTGCGGTCGGAGGTGTCCGGAGGGGTCATGGTGCTCAGGCTAGAATCGTCTTCATGTTGCAAGGTCTGCTGAAAACGAGTGTAGCGCTGGCCTGCACCCTCCTGCTGGTGACGGGATGTGGCCAGAAAGGGCCGCTGACCCTGCCCCGCGAAGCAGTCACGGCCTCGCCCACGCCGGCCTCAGCGCCGGCACAGCCCGGCGCCGCACGCTGAAGCCACGGGCCGCTCAGAAGCGGTGGCGCACGCCCATCATCGTGCCGACCCGGCTGGTCGCGCCGTTGGCGAAGGTCAGGCTGTCGCGGAAGCGGGTGCGGTCGATCTCCAGATAGACATCGGTGCGCTTCGAGAAGGCGTAGTCGGCCACCACCGCATAGAAATCGGCCTTGCCGTCACCCGCGGTGGTGCGACCGGTCTGGCGTGCATGCCAGTAATGCGCGCCCAGATTGAGCTGCGGCGTGAGCTGGTAGCCGGCGCCGACCGACAGCATGTCGCGGTGCTCGACATTGCCCAGCGCGAAGGTGCCGTTGGTGCCGCCATTGCCCAGCAGCGAGGCGATGATCAGCGGATTGAAGCCGCTCTCGAACTTGTTGCGCGCCAGACCGAGCGAAGTGCTCCACGGACCACTGTTGTAGGAGCCGCCCAGGGTCATGACCTCGCTCTTGCGCGCCGCGCCGTCGCGCAGCGCCAGATAGGCACCACCGGCCGCGAAGCCGCCGCTGGCATAGCGCACATAGCCCCCGCTCGACTTGCCGCCGGTGGCCGCACCCTCGGACACGCTGGCCTGGACCGCTGCGCGCCACGGACCGCTTTCGACCAGGTACTTGACCATGTTGCTGTTGCGCGCGCCCAGCGAGAAGCCGATCTCCGGCTTGAAGGCCTCGATGTAGGGCGAGTAGCGGAAGGACGCGTAGGTCGAGGTGAAGACATCGAACAGCACGTTGTACTGACGACCCACGGTGATGCGGCCGAATCCGCCCTGCAGGCCGACCCAGGACTGGCGCCAGAAGTCGGTCGCCGCCTGTGTACCCTCGTCGGCATTGAAGCGGTGCTCGAGGTTGCCCAGCGCGCGCAGGCCACCACCGAGATCCTCGGAAATGTTCAGACCCAGCCGGCTCTGCGACATGCCGGCGGTCACCTGGCTCTGGGAATCGCCCCGGGTGGCGGCGGTCGCGCCATCGTTGGTGGTGTGGCGCAGCGCCAGATCGACGATGCCGTAGATCGACACCGCGCTCGGTGCCGCAGGCGTCTGGGCCAGCGCGCCGCCGTGCACGGCCGCGGCCGCTGCGGCGAACAGGAGGGTCTTCTTCATGGGGACTCCGTCAGCAAGGTGAGACAGCGCCATTCTTGGCTCTGGCCAGCCGGACGTGCAGTCTGGAAGATCCCGAGTGCACCGCCTCACATCTCGTCACCACAGTGACAGAAGGGGCATGGATGTCGAGGCGAGGCGCCGGCTCGATGCTCAGAAAAGCCGCGCCGGCCCGTAGCAGGCCTCGGCGCGGCCCTGGGTGTTGTCGGCATCGGTCATGTAGGCCAGGCTGGTCAGCGGACCCGACGGTTCGCCGAAGGCGCGCTCGAAGTCGGCGCGCACATCCCGCTCGTAGTGGCGCCAGCCATTGAGCTGGCCGCGACCGGACTCGACGACGATCTTGCGGATGCGGTCGCTGCGGCTGCTGACGATGACGCTGCCGACCGGCGCCTGGGCATCCCACACATACATCAGCGTGGCATAGGGCGGCATCTCGCCGGTCAGGGTGTGTGCCAGGTCGAAGAGCATGCGGTTGCGCGCGTTCAGGCGCGACAGGTCGCCGTCGAAGGCCAGCACCACCCGGGCCACCGCATCGTCGCTGTCGGCCTGCGCCACCGTGGCGCGCTCATCCAGATCGGCGGCCCACCAGGAAAAGCGCAGCAGGCGGGCCTCGGTGCGCGGCGCCTGCAGCCGCATCCGCCACAGGCTGGCCGAGCGCTCGGCACGCGCGTGCAGGCAGGGTTGACCGAGCCGCTGGGCCGGGCGATAGAACGTCTCGCGCTTGCCCGGCAGGCGTTGCACGCCCCCGGCATCGACCGACACCGCCGGCGACTGCGGATCATCCGGCAGGCTGGAGCGATCGACCGCGGCAGGCAGCCCGGCGCAACCCGCCAGCACGAAGCTGCCCGCTAGCGCGAGCCCGCACTGGGAAAGGAAGGAGGTCATGGAGAGAGGCGCCATGGAACAGCAAGGTATCAGTCCGTCTACCCATGACAAAAGGCAAAAGGCCACCCGAGGGTGGCCTTTTGCGCATCTTCGATCTTCAAGCCTGCAGGACGCAGGCCGGACATCAGAAGGTGTGGATCACGCCGAAGTCGTAACCGGTCTTCTCGGTCTTGCTCAGCAGATCGTTGACGCGGGTAACGTCGGTGTACAGCTGGGTGCGCTTCGACAGGTTGTGGCGATAGCCCAGCGAGACCTTCTTGGTCGCGTCAGCGGTGCCGACTTCCTGCTGAGCGTAGCCAGCCAGGACCTGGCCAGCGGCGCCGACATTGACGGTCACGCCGGCCAGAGCCTGCTTGACGCGCACGTTGCTGTTGTTGTCGCCACGGCCGATGCCCAGCGAGACCTTGGCCGGGCCGAAGGCGTACGAACCGCCCAGGGTGGCCAGGTTGTCGTTGGCGCCGGTCGGGTTGTCGTACGAAGCGGCGACCATGAACGGGCCGGCAGCGTACTGGGCAGCGACCGAGTACGGACGATCCACGCCACCAGCCGGGGTCTCGGCGATGTCGGCAGCGACCTTCAGGCCACCGAAGGCGCCGTCGTAGCGGACCGAGTTCTCGGTGCGCAGGCGGCCGACCGACTTGGTCAGCGATTCGCCACGCAGGCCGGCGACGGTATCACCACCGAACGGGTCGATGACGTTGGTGGCCAGCGAGAAGGCAGCGGTGTACTGGCGGCCCAGGTTCACGGTGCCGAACGATCCGCCCAGACCGACGGTCGAGACGCCTTGCCAGAACAGCGTGGCAGCCTGGTCACCGGTGTCCGGGTTGAAGCGGTGCTCGAACTGGAACATGGCCTTCAGACCGCCACCCAGGTCCTCGACGCCACGGAAGCCGACGCGGCTGCCCGAACCGTCACGGACTTGCTTGTCAGCCGAGCCGGCGGTCTTGGCGAAGCCCAGATCCAGCTTGCCGTACAGCGTGACCGACGACTGGGCCGAAGCGGCACCGGCGAAAGCGCCCAGGACGGCGAGAGCGAGCAGAGACTTCTTCATGCAAATATCTCCTAGGTTGAACTAGAGGGTCCTGCAGCACGAGGTGTCGTCACACGACACTGCCCGGGCCAGGCCGACCTCCTCATCGGAAGCTGACGGTATTGCACCAGAGCCGTTCTTGCATTGCCAAGCGAGACAACACCGAGCGGGAATTGGCCGTTGCTGCAACACAACAAGCGGGGCTTTCGTGACACTGACAAGTCGCAAGTGCCTCGCGACTGTCACGCAACAGCGCAGCAAGTGCCGTGGAAACGCCCGCATCTGTCGCAATCCGTCATTGGCGCCCCACTACACTGCGAGCGCCATGAAGATCACCTTTTCGCCGATCGACCGCCTGGTGTCGGTCATGGACCAGAGCCTGCGCACCGTCTGGAGCCACCACCACGCCAGCCGGCCGACGCCGCGGCCCGACGCTCAGGTCGCGGCCGAGACGCCTGAGCTGGACGAGGCCGAGCGCCGGCTCTCGGGCGCGCTGATGCGGGTCAACCATGTCGGCGAGGTCTGCGCGCAGGCGCTCTACACCGCACAGGCGCTGGCCACCCGCGACGAGCGGCTGCGCGAGCAGCTCGAAGAAGCCTCGCGCGAGGAGACCGACCACCTGGCCTGGACCGAACAGCGCCTGAAGGAGCTCGGCGACCGGCCCTCGCTGCTCAATCCGCTCTGGTATGCCGGCGCGTTCGCGATCGGCTGGGGCGCGGCGCGCCTGGGCGACCGTGCCAGCCTGGGCTTCGTCATCGAGACCGAGCGCCAGGTCGAGCAGCATCTCGACGGCCACCTGCAGCGCCTGCCCGTCGGCGATCACGCCTCGCGGGCGATCGTCGCGCAGATGCGCGACGACGAGATCCGTCACGCCGAAGCCGCGCAGGCCGCCGGCGGGATCCGTCCGCCGCTGCCGGCGCGCTGGCTGATGCGCGCGGCCGCCAAGGTCATGACCGCCACTGCGCACCGCATCTGAAGCCGATCAGTCGGACTCAAGCCGCCGGCAACGCCGTGTCGACGATCTCGACCTCCAGATCGATCTGCGCCGTCTTGGCCAGCATCGCAGTGGCCGAGCAGTATTTCTCGTAGGACATCTGCACCGCGCGCTTCACCGCCGCCTCGGGCAGCTTCGCGCCGCTGACGACGAACTTCATGACGATGCGGGTGAAGACCTTGGGCTCGGTCTCGGCGCGGTCGGCGCTCATCTTCACCTGGCAGCCCTGCACCGCATGGCGGCCGCGCTTGAGGATCAGCACCACGTCATAGGCAGTGCAGGCGCCGGCGCCGGCCAGCATCGTCTCCATCGGCCGCGGGGCGAGGTTGCGCCCGCCGCCCTCGGGCGCACCGTCCATCATCAGCAGGTGGCCGCTGCCGGTCTCGGCGGAAAAGGCCATGCCCGAGGCCGGCATCCAGTTGATCGTGCACTCCATCGCTCGTGTCTCCGCAGAAAAGGGAGCGATTGTGACGTGCGACCGCGATGCCCTGCACGGACCGGCGGGGCCTGGACAGGACGCCTCCAGTTCTCGTTGCAATGCAGCAATCGCTTTGGTACACTTTCGAACAAGCAATCGGGACTGTCCCCTAGAACTTTTCGAACGACGGACACTCCCAAGCACTGGTTGTCTCCTCCACCCTCCTCCATAGGTGGATTGAGCCCGAGGCCTCAAGCCTCGGGCTTTTTTTCGTCCCGCTGCCGGGTTTGCGCGACACTAGCGGCCGCTTCTGCCCGACTCTGCCCTTGTTCTCGCCCATGTCCGACGATCGCCAGACCCTGCTGAACCACTACCTGAAGCGCATCCTGACCGCCCGGGTCTACGACGTCGCGCGCGAGACCGAGCTGGAGCCGGCACGCCAGCTCTCGCGCCGAGTGGGCAACCAGGTGCTGCTCAAGCGCGAGGACAACCAGCCCGTCTTCAGCTTCAAGCTGCGCGGCGCCTACAACAAGATGGCGCACCTCAGCCCGGAACAGCGTGCGCGCGGCGTCATCTGCGCCTCGGCCGGCAACCACGCCCAGGGCGTGGCGCTGGGCAGCCAGCGCCTGGGCTGCCGCGCCGTCATCGTGATGCCGGTGACGACGCCGCAGGTCAAGGTCGACGCGGTACGCCACCTCGGCGGCGAGGTCGTACTGCACGGCGACAGCTACAACGACGCCTACGACCACGCGCTGAAGGTCGCCGAGGCCGAGGGCCTGACCTTCGTCCATCCCTTCGACGACCCGGACGTGATCGCCGGCCAGGGCACCATCGGCATGGAGATCCTGCGCCAGCACGAGGGCCCGATCGACGCGATCTTCGTCGCCATCGGCGGCGGCGGCCTGATCTCGGGCGTGGCGGCCTACATCAAGGCGGTGCGCCCGGAGATCCGCATCATCGGCGTGCAGACGGTCGATTCCGACGCGATGCTGCAGTCGGTGCGCGCCGGCCAGCGCGTGCGCCTGAACGACGTCGGCCTCTTCGCCGACGGCACCGCGGTGAAGTTCGTCGGCGAGGAGACCTTCCGCGTCGCGCGCGAGCTGGTCGACGAGTTCATCGTCGTGGACACCGATGCGGTCTGCGCAGCGATGAAGGATGTCTTCCAGGACACCCGCTCGATCCTGGAGCCCTCGGGCGCGCTGTCGGTGGCGGCGCTGAAACAATACGTCGCGCGCGAGGGCTGCACCGGCAAGACCTTCGTGGCGATCACCTGCGGCGCCAACATGAACTTCGACCGCCTGCGCTTCGTCGCCGAGCGCGCCGAGGTCGGCGAGGAGCGCGAGGCCCTGTTCGCGGTGACGATCCCCGAGGAGCGCGGCTCGTTCAAGCGTTTCTGCGAGCTGATCGGCCCGCGCAGCGTCACCGAGTTCAACTACCGCATCAGCGACGAGCGCGTGGCGCACATCTTCGTCGGCCTGAGCACGAAGACGCGCGGCGAGTCGGCCGAGATCGGCGCGCTGTTCGCGGCCCAGGGCTTCGGCGCGATCGACCTGACGCACGACGAACTGGCCAAGACGCACCTGCGCCACCTGGTGGGCGGGCGCTCGGAACTGGCCCGCGACGAGCGGGTCTTCCGCTTCGAGTTCCCGGAGCGGCCGGGCGCGCTGATGCGCTTTCTCTCCAGCATGCACCCGGACTGGAACATCAGCCTGTTCCACTACCGCAACCAGGGCGCCGACTACGGCCGCATCCTGGTCGGCATCCAGGTGCCGGCGGCCGACGAGGCGGCCTTCGGCGAATTCCTCGACACGCTGGCCTATCCCTTCACCGAAGAGACCGACAACCCGGTCTACCGGCTGTTCCTGCGCTGAATTCACGCGCCGGAATGCACTGAAGCGCCGCGGGACGCCGGGGTGCACGGGTCACGGCCGGACGGGCTGGCGCACACAATCTGTCGCCTTGTCTGTCGCCCTGTCCTGAACCCGGATTTCCGATGTCTTCCGCTGCCCGGCCCCTGATCGTCCCGACCGCCCACCCCCAGCTCGAGGAGGCGCTGCGCTTCAAGCTCGAACGCCGCGTCGCCACCGCCGGCGGACTCGGCGAGCTGGTGCCGCTGGCGCTGCGCCTGGGGCTGATCCAGGGCACGCTGCGTCCACGACTGCGCCAGCCGCAATTGCTGCTGTTCGCGGGCGACCACGGCCTGGCGGTCGACCTGAATCCGCCGCAGCACCACAGCACCGCCGCGCAGATCGAGGACCTGCTGGCCTGCCGGGTGCCGCTGCCGGTGTTCGCCCACCAGCAGGGCATGACGCTCGACATCGTCGACTGCGGCCTGGCCAGCGCGATGCCCGCCCGACCCGGCATGCTGCTGCGCAAGATCGCGCACGGCACCCGCAACGGCCGCGTCACCGCGGCGATGACGCTCGACCAGGTCAATGCCGCGCTGCGGGCCGGCATGGAGATCGCCAAGGCCCTGCCGGGCAATGTGCTGGGCTGCGCCGGGCTCGGCGTGGGCTCGGGCGCCTCGGCCGCGCTGGTCATCTCGCGCATCACCGGCCTGCCGCTGCGCGAGCTGGTGCGCTCGGGCGCCCGGATGGACGAGGACGAGCTCAACCATGTGCTGGCCGTGCTGCACAGCGCCCACTCCCGCCATCCCGGCAGCGAGGATCCGGTGCAGGCGCTGGCCAGCTTCGGCGGCTTCGAGATGGCGGTCATGGTCGGCGCGATGCTGAGCGCGGCCGAGCGGCGCATGCTGATCCTGGTCGACGGCATGAGCGCCTGCGCCGCGCTGCTGGTGGCCTCGCAGATCGCACCGGCGGTGGTGGACTACGCGCTGTTCTGCCGCAGCACCGATCACCGCGGTCTGGACGTGGTGCTGGCCGGCTTCGAGAGCGCAGCGCTGCTGGCGCTGGGCCTGGAGTCGATCGACGGCACCGGCACCACGCTGAGCTGGCCGCTGGTGCGCGCCGCCTGCGCACTGCTCACCGAGGTCGAGGACACCGTCGAGCCGATGCCGCCGCCGGCCGAGCCCGCCGAGACCACGCCATCGGACTTCGACCCGCGCCCGGTGCGCGGCTGAGGCGCTTCAGCGCACCATGGGCGGCTCGACCACGCCGCCGCTGACGGTGCCGGCCCCCTCGGGCGGCGCCTGGATGATCGGCGGCTGCCCCGGCATCACGCCGTCGGGCGGAACCTGGATGGGCGGCACCGGCTGCATGCCCTCGGGCATCACCCCGGCCGGCGGCGCGGCGGCCGCGCTCTGCTGACCCGGCACGCCGGTGGCCGGCGGCGGCAGCTGCGGAAGATCGAGCGTGAGCTGCGCCGGCGCACCGGCCGGGCCGAGCGTGACCTGACGGGCGCTCACCGACTGCAGCACCCAGCGCGCATCCACCGCGGCACCGACGCGCACCACGCGCGCCGGCTGACCGTCGACCGCCAGCGTCGCCCAGCCTTCGCCGCCGCTGCGGGCCACTGCGCCGATCAGGCGAAAGCGCGCCGCAGCTTCGGACGCAGCGGTCGGCTGGCCGACAGGCGCGACTGGCACCGCACCGAGCATGCGCAGCACATCGCCCCGCACCGCCTGGTCGGTGGCGACCGTCTGCACCTGCGGCGGCAGACCGCCCGGACGCACGCCCAGGCGCAGGCCCCAGAAGACCAGGCTGCCCGCCAGGGCGGCCCACACCAACCATGCTGTCCAACGTGCTGCCATGGCGCCGGATTATGATCGACGACCCCGCCGACTCATCGCCCGACAGGATTGCCCGAATGAAAAGTTCGCGTCTCGCCCGCACTGCCGCACGCGGCTTCACGCTGATCGAGCTGATGGTGGTGCTGGTCATCATCGGCGTGCTGGCCGCGCTGGTCGTGCCCAACGTGCTCGACCGTGCCGACGATGCCCGCGCCACCGCCGCCCGCACCGATGTCAACAACCTGATGCAGGCGCTCAAGCTCTACCGGCTCGACAACCAGCGCTACCCGACCAGCGAGCAGGGCCTGCAGGCGCTGGTGGCCAAGCCGAGCGCCGCGCCGGTGCCGGGCAACTGGAAGCCCTATCTGGACAAGCTGCCGGCCGACCCCTGGGGTCGCGCCTACCAGTACGCCAATCCGGGCGTGAAGGGCCCGATCGACGTCTTCAGCTACGGCGCGGACGGCCAGGCAGGCGGCGAAGGCAAGGACGCCGACATCGGCTCCTGGCAGTGAGCCCCTCCGGCCAGCGCGGCTTCACGCTGCTGGAGCTGCTGGTGGTGGTCGCCATCGTCGCGCTGGCCAGTGCGGTCGTCACGATGGCGCTGCCGGATCCGGCCTCGACCCGGCTGGAACGCGAGGCCTCGCGGCTGGCCGCGATCCTGGAGGCCGCACGGGTGCAGGCCCGCGCCTCGGGCACGCTGGCCGGCTGGGCGCCCGGGCCGGGCCGACCCAGCAGCTTCGGCCCGGACGATCGGGCCGAGGATGCCGACTTCCATTTCCAGGGCCTGCCCCCGCAGCACGGCCTGCCGCAGCACTGGGCCGAGCGCGAGCTCTCCGGCCGCATCGAGGTTCAGCTGCCGCCCGGCCAGCGTGCGCTGGTGCTCGGGCCGGAGCCGGTCATTCCGGCACAGCAGCTGGTGCTGCGGCTCGAGGACCGCAGCGTGCGCCTGGGCAGCGACGGCCTGGCGCCTTTCGCGGTGATCAGCGAGGACGGCGATGCGACGCGGCGCTGAACGCGGCCTGACCCTGGTCGAGGTGCTGGTGGCGCTGACCATCGTCGCGCTGACGCTGGCCGCGGGCATCAAGGCCGCCGGCGCGCTCAGCGGCAACGCCGAGCGGCTGGAGGGCACGCTGGCCGCGCAGTGGTGTGCCGACAGCCATCTGGCCAACCTGCGCCTGTCGCGCCAGCTGCCCCCGGTGGGCGACAGCGAGTTCAGCTGCGAGCAGCTCGGGCGCAGCTATGCCGGTCGGGTCTCGGTGCGACCGACGCCCAATCCGCTGTTCCGCCGCATCGACGTGCGCATGCTCGATGCCGACGGCCAGAGCCTGCTGACCTACAGCACCGTGATGTCGAGGCTCTGATGCCGATGCGCCCTCCCGTTCCCGGATCACGCTCGCGCGCAAGCTCGCGCGGCTTCACGCTGATCGAGCTGCTGGTCGCGCTGTCGATCATGGCCGTCATGGCCGCGATGGCCTGGCAGGGCGTCGACGCGGTGGTGCGCAGCCGCGAGATCACCCAGGCGCACATGGAGCGGCTGCTGCGCCTGCAGTCGGTCATGTCGCAGTGGGAGATCGACCTGCGCGAGGTGCATGACTCCCAGGTCGTGCCCGGGCTGAACTTCGACGGCGCCACGCTGCGCCTGACCCGCCGCCGCCCCGAGGGCCTGCAGGTGGTGGCCTGGACGCTGCGCGGCGGCACGCTGTGGCGCTGGAGCTCGCCGGCGGTCACCGCGATGGATGCGCTGCAGGAGCACTGGATGCGCAGCTACCAGCTGCTGGGCAGCGAGCCCGGCACGCTGGCGATGCTGCACGGGGTCAGCCAGTGGCAGCTCTATCACTATCACCAGAGCAGCAGCAGCTGGAGCAATGCGCAGTCCAGCGGCGACATGGCCGGCAGCCCGCCTGCGGCCGAAGCCCCGCCGCCCGCACCGCCGACGCCCGATCGGCCCGATCGGCCTGATCGGCCCGGGCGGCAGGAGGGCCAGAGCCCGGACGGCGGCGGTGCCAGCGCGAGCAACAACAGCGCGACACCGCCGGTCATCGTCAACCAGGAGGCCCTGCCCGACGGCGTGCGCCTGCTGCTGCAGTTCGGCGAGGGCGGCACCGCCGCCGGCACGCTGACCCGCGACATCCGCCTGATCCACCCATGAGACCGCCCCTGCCCGCCCGACGCCGCGCGCTGCCGGCCCGCCCCCGCGGCGCGGCGCTGCTGACCGCGATGATCCTGGTCACCGTGGTGGCGACGCTGGCCGCCGGCATGCTCTGGCAGCAGTGGCGCGCACTGCAGGTCGAGGCGGCCGAGCGCACCCAGACCCAGGCGCAATGGCTGCTGCAGGGCGCGATGGACTGGTCGCGCATGATCCTGCGCGAGGACGCCCGCAGCGGCGGCACCGACCACCTCAACGAGCCCTGGGCTGCGCCGCTGGCCGAGGCGCGCCTGTCGACCTTCCTGGCCGCCGACCGCCAGATGAGCGAGGGCATGCCCGACGCCTTCCTGTCCGGCCGCATCGAGGATGCGCAGGCGCGCTACAACCTGCGCAACCTGATCCAGCAGGGCAAGATCAGCCCGCCCGAGCTGCAGACGCTGACGCGGCTGTGCGAGCACATCGGCCTGGGCGCCGATGTCGCGCAGCGGCTGGCGCTGGCGCTGCGCCGCGCCACGCCCGGTGGCGCCACCGAGGCCGAGGCCGAATCGGCCACCGGCACGGCCGCATTGCCGCTGATGCCGCCTTCGGTCGACGAGCTGGGCTGGCTGGGCCTGTCCGAGCCGGTGGTGCGCACGCTCAGGCCCTATGTGGTGCTGCTGCCGCGCGAGACGCCGGTCAATCTGAACACCGCGCCCAAGGAGGTGATCGCCGCGGTGCTGCCCGGCATCGACCTGGCCGGCGCGCAGCGCCTGGTGCAGTCGCGCCAGCGCGACCCGCTGCGCTCGCCCGACGAGGTCCAGCGGGTGCTGGGCGAGCGCGCGCTCACCGACGCACGCCGGGTCAGCGTCAACAGCGCCTATTTCGTGGTGACCGGCTCGCTGCGGCTCGACACGATGATGATCGCGCAGCGCTCGCTGATCGAGCGCCAGGGCCGCGAGGTGCGCCTGCTGTCGACCCGGCGGCTGACCGATCCGCTCGAACTGCAGGCCCTGCTGCAGCCCTGAGGCGACGAGCCCGCACCGATCGATGCAGAACCGGGCCGGAAATGCCGCTCTGTTCATGAAACGGACACCACGCCCGGTCACAGTCCGCCCCCGCCCCGCGCCCTACAATCGGCCCGAATTGACCGAACCCGCATGAGCCTGCTCGTTGTCCAACTGCCCGACCGTCCCCGCCTGCATCCGCAGGCCCGCACGGCTGCGGCACCCGCACAGGAACTGGGCTGGGTGCTGAGTCCGGACGGCCGCACCGTCCAGTCCGAAGGCCGCTGCGCCGCCGCGCTGCTGCCCCAGGCCGGCACCACGGTGCTGGCCTGCGGACCGGCCGATGTGGCCTTCCACCGCATCGACTGGCCCAAGGCGCCGCCGGCCCGGCTGCGCGCGGCGCTGGCCGGTCTGGCCGAGGAAATGCTGCTCGACGAGACCGACGCGCTGCACCTGGCCGCCGCGCCCGACGCGCGGGCCGGCGAGCCCGGCTGGCTGGCCGCGATCGACCGCGACTGGCTGGTGGCGCAGATCGGTGCGATCGAGGCCAGCGGCCGTGCGGTCGACCGGATCGTGCCGATGCTGTGGCCCGATACGCTGGCGCGCGGCCACTTCCATGTCGACCCGGCCGACGAGCCGCCGCGACCGCGCCTGAGCTGGGCCGACGCGCAGGGCGTGTCGACCTGGCCGGTGGCGGGCTCGCTGGCGCGCTCGCTGCTGCCCGAGCCGCTGCCGGGCGACACGCTGTGGACCGCCGAGCCGGCCGCGGCCGCACCCGCCGAGCGCTGGCTCGGTCAGCCGGTGCAGGTCACCCGTCAGGCCGAGCTGCTGCTGGCCGCCGCGCAGAGCCCCTGGAACCTGCGCCAGTTCGAGCTGGCGCCGCGCCACCGCGGCCTGGCGCAGCTGCGCGAGGGCTGGCGCCGCTTCATGACCCCGGCCTGGCGGCCGGTGCGCCTGGGCCTGCTCGGGCTGGTGCTGGTGCAGGTGATCGGCCTCAACGCCTGGGCCTGGCTGCAGGAGCGCGAGATCCGCAGCCGCCGGCTGGAAATGACCCAGCTGCTGACCCGCACCCATCCGCAGGTACGTGCAGTGCTGGATGCGCCGGTGCAGATGGAACGGGAGAACGAGATGCTGCGAACCAGCGCCGGCCGCGCCGGCGACGGCGACCTGGAAACGCTGATGCAGGTGGCCGCCAGCGTCTGGCCCGAGGGCCGCCCGCCGCAGACCCTGGCCTTCGAGCCGGGCCAGATCCGCCTGGGCGTGCAGGGCCTGCCGCCCGAGCTGCTCGAGCAGATGCGCGCCACGCTGGCGCCCGGCGGCTGGCGGCTCGAGCCCGGCGCCGATCAGGTGCAGATCAGCCAGGCCCGTGGCGGAGCGCCCCGATGAGCCGCCCCACCCCGGCGTCGGACCCGCGGCTCGGCCTCTGGATGCAGCAGCTCGCGCCGCTGCGCCAGCGCTGGTCGGCGCTGGCCCCGCGGGAGCGTCTGCTGATCGGCGTCGCCGCGCTGGTGCTCGGCCTCTTCCTGCTGTGGAGCGCCGCGATCGCGCCGGCGCTGCGCAGCCTGTCGACCGCGCCGGCGCGGCTGGCCGAGGTCGATGCGCAGCTCGCCCAGATGCGCCGCCTGGCCGCCGAAGCCAGCGAGCTGCGCGCGCTGCCACCGGTGGCGCCGCCCCAGGCCGAGGCCGCGCTGCAGTCGGCCACCCAGCGGCTGGGCGCTGCCGCGCGGCTGCAGGCCAGCGGCGAGCGCATCACCGTGCAGTTCACCGCCATCGAGCCGGCGGCGCTGGCCGCCTGGCTCGACGAGGTGCGCAGCGCCGCGCGGGCCCGGGTGGTCGAGGCCCAGCTCGGCCGCAGCGGCAACGGCTACAGCGGCAGCGTCGTGCTGACGCTGGCCGCGCCGCGCTGACGAGGGCGACCGCATGAGCCGCCGTCCTGACCTGCCGCTGCACGCCCGCCCATGGCGCCCGACCTACCAGCCCAGCGCCGGGCCGCTGTCGACCTTCGACGAGGCGCTGACGCGCTCGCGCACCGGCTGGGTCGCGCAGGCCCGCTCCAGCCGCCGCTGGGCGGTGGCCGGTGCGCTGACCGGCGCGCTGGTCACGCTGCCGCTGGTCGCGCCGGCCGCCTGGCTGGCCCAGGCGGTCAGTGCCGCCACCCGCGGCCATGTGCTGCTGGCCGACGCCCGCGGCTCGCTCTGGGCGGGCGATGCAGTGCTGGTGCTGACCGCCGGCCCCGGCAGCCGCGAGGCCATGGCCCTGCCCGGCCGGCTGGGCTGGCGGCTGAGCCTGGAGGGTCTGGCCGCGCAGCTGGCGCTGCGCCATGACTGCTGCCTGGGCGGCGAGCCCCGGCTGATCGTGCGCCCCGGCCTGGGTCGGGTCGAGGTGCGGGTTCAGCCCGCGCCCGACAGCCCGGACGGGCGCATCGGCCAGTGGCCGGCGGCCTGGCTGGTCGGCCTGGGCACGCCGTTCAACACCATGCGACCGGGCGGCGCGCTGCAGCTCGGCACGCAGGACCTGCGCCTGACCTGGGCGCGGGGCCGCTTCTCGATGGAAGGCAGCGCGGCGCTGGAGCTGCGCGACCTCTCCTCGCGCCTGACCACGCTGCCCCGCCTGGGCAGCTACCGCCTGACGGTGCGCAGCGACGCGGCCCAGGCCGGCACCGCGCAGATCGGGCTCGACACCCTCGACGGCGCGCTGCAGCTCAGCGCCACCGGCAGCTGGGGCGCCGGTGGCCTGCGCCTGCGCGGCGAGGCCAGCGCCCGCGAGGCCGAGCGTCCCGCGCTCGACAACCTGCTCAACATCATCGGACGGCGCCAGGGCGCGCGGTCCCTGCTCTCGATCGGATGACCATGAAGCCGTGCTCCCGCCCTCCCGTGCCGCCGCGCCTGCTCGCCGCCGCCCTGGCCGGCCTGACCGCGCTGGGCGGTCTCGCCCCCGCGTCCGACGCGCTGGCCCAGCAGGGCAGCCGCCGCGCGGCCGCCGCCAGCGCCCAGAAGGTCACCGTCAACTTCGTCAATGCCGAGATCGACGCGGTCGCGCGGGCGATGGCGGCGATCGTCAAGCGCCAGATCGTGGTCGACCCGCGGGTGCGCGGCCAGATGACGCTCTACAGCGAGCAGCCGCTGACCGAGCGCGAGGCCTTCCTGAACTTCATGTCCGCGCTGCGCGGCCTGGGCTTCACCGTCATCGAGGTCTCCGGCCTGCTCAAGGTGGTCCCCGAGGCCGAGGCCAAGCTGCAGACCGGCACCGTCTCGGTCGGTCAGGTGGTGCGCTCGGGCGACCAGATCCTGACCCAGGTCTTCAGCCTGAAGCACGAGAACGTCAACAACCTGGTGACGGTGCTGCGCCCGCTGATCTCGCCGAACAACACCATCAACGCCAACCCGGGCAACAACACGCTGATCATCACCGACTACGCCGACAACCTGCAGCGGCTGGCCAAGATCATCGCCGCGCTGGACACGCCGGCAGCCACCGATGTCGAGGTGGTTCCGGTCAAGCATGCGGTGGCCTCCGACATCGCGCAGATGGTGCAGCGCTTCGCCGACAGCTCGGCCGGCGGCACGCCCGGCGCGGCGCCGGCCACCACCGGCGGCGCGGTCTCGGTGCTGGCCGACCCGCGCACCAACGCGCTGCTGATCCGCGCGCCCAATGCCGCGCGGCTGGCGGCCATCCGCTCGGTCATCAGCAAGCTGGACCAGCCGCCCACCGGTGCCGAGGCGACCGGCAACATCCGCGTCGTCTACCTGAAGAACGCCGATGCCACCCGGCTGGCCACCGTGCTGCGCGCGGCCTTCAGCGCCGGCGGCAGCGGGGGCGGAAGCGGCAGCGCCGGCGGCCTGTCGGGCGCGGGCGGCCTGGGCAGCGGCACCGCCGCCAGCGGCGGCGGCCTGGGCACGACGGCTGGCCAGACCGGCAGCAGCGGTGCCTCGACCCAGTCGACCAGCCCGGTCAGCGCCGCGGCCAGCCCGTCGACCGGCGGCTTCATCCAGGCCGATCCGGCCACCAACGCGCTGATCATCACCGCACCGGAGCCGATGTACCGCCAGCTGCGCGCGGTCATCGACCAGCTCGACGCGCGCCGCGCCCAGGTCTATGTCGAGTCGATGATCGTCAAGATCGACGCGAACAAGACCGCCGAGTTCGGCTTCCAGTGGCAGGGCCTGCTGGGCAAGAACGGCGACAAGTATGGTCTGGTGGCCGGCACCAACTACGGCTCGACCGGCAACATCGTCAACCTGTCGACGACGACGACCTCCTCGCTGAGCGCGACCACCACCGCCTCGAGCCTGCTGGGCAACGGCCTGAACGTCGGCCTGATCCAGGCGGTCAACGGCGTCTACACGCTGGGCGCGCTGGCTCGCTTCCTGGAGTCCGAGGCCGGCGCCAACGTGCTGTCGACGCCCAACCTGGTCGCGCTCGACAACGAGGAGGCCAAGATCGTCATCGGCCAGAACGTGCCCTTCGTCACCGGCAGCTTCACCGGCACCGGCTCGAGCAGCAATTCCACCAACCCCTTCCAGACCATCGAGCGCAAGGACGTGGGCCTGACGCTGCGCCTGAAGCCGCAGATCGGCGAGAACGGCACGGTGCGCATGCAGGTCTATCAGGAAAACTCCAGCGTCGTCAGCACCAGCACCACCAGCGGGCCGACCACCGACAAGAGCGCGATCGAGACCACCGTGGTGGTCGACGACGGCCAGATCATGGTGCTGGGCGGTCTGCTCAAGGACGAGTTCGGCGACGGCGAGGACCGGGTGCCGGGCCTGGCCTCGCTGCCGCTGGTGGGCAACCTGTTCAAGTCGGGCTCGCGCAAGCGGGTCAAGACCAATCTGCTGGTCTTCCTGCGCCCGGTGGTGATGCGCACCCAGGCCGACGCCACCGCACTGACGCTGGACCGCTACGAGGCGATCCGCGCCCGCCAGCAGACCAGCCAGCCGACCCCGTCGGCGACGCTGGGCAACATCAACGACGCGCCGGTGCTGCCGGCCCTGCCCGAGCGGCCGGCCGCCACACCGTCGGCGCCCACAGCGCCGGCAGCGCCACGGCCCCCGGCCGCCGCCAACGGCTCCCTGCCCTGACCCCGACAAGCCCGATCCCGCCAAGGAATCCTGCCGTGCGCCATCCCCTGCCCTATGCCTGGGCCAAGTCGCAGCGCCTGCTGCTCGAGGACGACGGCGAGCGCCTGGTGCTGTGGGCCGACGCCCAGGCCCCGCGCGCCGCGCTGGCCGAGGTCATGCGCCTGCATGCGGTCGATGCGGTCGAGCTGGAGGCCTCCGAGCGTCTGGCCCAGCGCATCGCCCAGGCCTATGCCGGCGGCGAGTCCAGCGCCGCGGCGGTCATCGGCGAGGTCGAGAGCGCGGTCGACCTGAGCCGCATGATGCAGGACCTGCCCGCCGTGGAGGATCTGCTCGAGGCGGCCGATGACGCGCCGATCATCCGCATGCTCAACGCGCTGCTGACCCAGGCGGCCAAGGACGGCGCCAGCGACATCCACATCGAGCCCTACGAGCGCTCGTCGGCGGTGCGCTTCCGCGTCGACGGCACGCTGCGCGAGGTGGTGCAGCCCAACAAGGCGCTGCACGCCGCGCTGATCAGCCGGCTGAAGATCATGGCCGAGCTCGACATCGCCGAGAAGCGGCTGCCGCAGGACGGCCGCATCTCGCTGCGCATCGGCGGGCGCGCGATCGACGTGCGGGTGTCGACGCTGCCGGGCGTGCATGGCGAGCGCGCGGTGCTGCGCCTGCTCGACAAGGGCGAGGCGAAGTTCTCGCTGGCCAGCCTCGGCATGCAGGGCGACACGCTGGCGCGCTTCTCGCAGCGCATCGCCCAGCCGCACGGCATCGTGCTGGTGACCGGCCCGACCGGCTCGGGCAAGACGACCACGCTCTACGCCGCGCTCGGCCAGGTCGACACCTCGACCACCAATGTGCTGACGGTCGAGGATCCGGTCGAGTACGAGCTCGCCGGCATCGGCCAGACCCAGGTCAACGCCAAGATCGACCTGACCTTCGCCAAGGCGCTGCGCGCCATCCTGCGCCAGGACCCGGACGTCATCATGATCGGCGAGATCCGCGACCACGAGACGGCGCAGATCGCGGTGCAGGCCTCGCTGACTGGCCACCTGGTGCTGGCCACGCTGCACACCAACGACGCGCCCAGCGCCGTCACCCGCCTGACCGACATGGGCATCGAGCCCTTCCTGCTGTCGTCGTCGCTGCTGGGCGTGCTGGCGCAGCGCCTGGTGCGCAAGCTCTGCCCGCACTGCCGCCGCCAGGGCGAGGACGGCCTGTGGCATCCGGTCGGCTGCGAGCACTGCGGCCACAGCGGCTACAAGGGCCGCACCGGCGTCTACGAGCTGATGACGGTCGATGAGCGGGTGCAGGCGCTGATCCATGCACGCGCGCCCGAGTCCGAGCTGATCGCCGCCGCCCGCGCCGCCGGCCTGCGCTCGATGCGCGAGGACGGCGAACGCCTGGTGGCCGCCGGCATCACCTCGATGGAAGAGCTGCTGCGGGTGACGCGGGACTGACCGGAATCCAGCCTGATGCCTGCCTACCGATTCGAGGCGCTCGACGCCAGCGGCAAGACGCAGAGCGGCCTGCTCGAGGGCGACAGCGCCCGTGCGGTGCGCGCGCAGCTGCGCGCGCGGTCGCTGGTGCCGCTGGAGGTCAGCCCGGTAACCTCCGAGAGCGAGGCCAGCGGCAACGGTGCGGGCGCCTCGCTGCTGCGCCGGCGGGTCTTCACCGCGACCACGCTGGCGGTCTGGACACGCCAGCTCGCCGGCCTGGTGGCCGCCGGACTGCCGCTGGAGCGCGCGCTGACCGCGCTGGCCGACGAGGCCGAGGAGCCGCGTCAGCGCGAGCTGCTCGCGCACCTGCGCGCCGAGGTCAACGCCGGCTCGCCCTTCGCGCGGGCGCTGTCAGGCGCGCCGCGCGAGTTCGACGAGGTCTACCGCGCGGTGGTGGCCGCCGGCGAGCAGAGCGGCCAGCTCGGCCGGGTGCTCGAGCGCCTGGCCGACGACCTGGAGGAGCGCCAGGCGCTCAAGGCCAAGCTGATCGGCGCGACGCTGTATCCGGCCATCGTCTCGGTGGTGGCGGTCGTGATCGTCATCTTTCTGGTCACCTATGTGGTGCCGCAGGTCGCGCAGGTCTTCGCCGGCAGCAAGAAGGCGCTGCCGCTGCTGACCAGCGCGATGCTGGCGATCAGCGCCTTCCTGCGCCAGTGGGGCTGGGCACTGCTGCTGGCGCTGATCGGCGCCGGCACCGCCCTGGTGCTGATGCGCCGCAACGAGGCCACCCGCGAGCGGCTCGACGCGGCGGTGCTGCGCCTGCCGCTGTTCGGGCGGCTGGCGCGCGGCTACAACGCGGCGCGCTTCGCCGGCACGCTGGCGATGCTGGCCGGCTCAGGGGTGCCGATCCTGAAGGCGCTGCAGGCCGCGGCCGAGACGCTCTCCAACCGCGCGATGCGCGCCGACGCGATGGAGGCGCTGGTGCAGGTGCGCGAGGGCGCGCCGCTGGCCTCGGCGCTGGCGGCCAAGAAGCGCTTTCCGGGGCTGCTGGCGATGTTCGCTCGCCTGGGCGAGCAGACCGGCGAGCTGCCGCTGATGCTGCAGCGTGCCGCCACCCAGCTCGGCGCCGAGGTGCAGCGCCGCGCGATGCAGACCGCCACGATCCTGGAGCCGCTGCTGATCGTCGGCATGGGCGGCATCGTCATGGTGATCGTGCTGGCGGTGCTGCTGCCGATCATCCAGCTCAATACTTTCGTCAAGTGAGCGGTCGTGCCGCAGGGCACGGATCAGCGGATCAGCCCCGACTTGCGGGAGCATCCCCGAGTGACAGGCCGCCCTGGCCTGCGGCATGCTTGTCTTCAGCGCAGGTTCCCGGATTCCCGGATCTTCAGGAGACTGACATGCTGCCCCCACGCACGGAACTGGTCTGCACCACGGGTGCGGACTCTCCCCGCGGAGCGATCCCGATCGCACGGATGCGCTCCGTCTACCGGCTCGACGAGGTCGAGCGGCGCCTCGGCAAGCTCGCCGGCAAGGAACACGAGAACCTGCGTGCCACCTACGAGCGCATGCTGGAAAAAGGCCCCGAGCGCTTCCAGGTCAAGCCCGCCGGTCTGCCGGCGATGGCACACCTCTACGAGGAGCTGCCCAACTTCCATGCGGTGCTCGACGACGTGCGCCGCCAGATCGCGCTGTGCGAGGACAGCGGCGACGCGCTCGAGATCACGCCGATGCTGCTGCTGGGTCCGCCCGGCGTGGGCAAGACGCACTTCGCCAGGGCGCTGGCCGGGCTGCTGGGCACCGGAATGGGGATGGTGCCGATGAGCTCGCTGACCGCCGGCTGGGTGCTCTCGGGCGCCTCCAGCCAATGGAAGGGCGCGCGCCCCGGCAAGGTCTTCGAGACGCTGGTCGACGGTCAGTACGCCAATCCAGTCATCGTCATCGACGAGATCGACAAGGCCGGCGGCGAGCAGGCCTACGACCCGCTGGGCTCGCTCTACAGCCTGCTCGAGCACGACACCGCGCACAGCTTCACCGACGAGTTCGCCGAAGTGCCGATCGACGCCAGCCAGGTCATCTGGGTCGCCACCGCCAACGACGAGCGCGCGATCCCCGAGCCCATCCTCAACCGGGTCAACGTGCACGAGATCGAACGGCCGGACGCGGCCGCCGCGCGCCAGATCGCGCTCAGGCTGCACGCCTCGATCCGCGCCGCGCACGACTGGGGCCGGCGCTTCGACGAGACGCCGTCGGAGGCGGTGCTCGAGCGCTTCGCCGAGATGGCCCCGCGCGAGATGCGCCGCGCCTGGATGACCGCCTTCGGCAACGCCAAGCTGGCACGGCGCACCACCATCCTGCTGGCCGACCTGCCCGAGGCCGGCACCGGGCGGCGCTCGCCGATCGGCTTCGTGCACTGAGTTCAGGGGGCCGGCCGGATCCGCCCCCGCAGCGGCAGGTCGGCGTCGCGCACGTCCAGCACCACCGCCTCCCCGGAGGCCGGAAAGACGCCGGTCAGCGCGGTGATGTTGACCTGATGCGTGATCACCACCAGCACGCCCGGCCCGCGCCACTGCCTCAGCAGCTGCCGCGCGTCGGCCGTCTGCACCTCGCGCCGCTGCGGAGCGCCGAAGAAGGAATCGAAGATCTCGACCTCGTGGACAGGCTCGCCGAAGGCCAGGCGTGCCGTGTCGCGCGCCCGGCACCAGCGCGAACTGAGCACCCGGCCGACCCGGATGCCGCGCTCGCGGAAGGCCTGGCCGATGCGCCGCGCCTGATCGCGCCCGACCTCGTCGAGATTGCGCTGCGTCGCGCAGTCGTCGAGCCGGAAACCCGGCGGATCGCCACCGCCCGGCGCCTCGGCATGGCGCATCAGCACCGCTGCGCCGTCGTCCATCGCTCGCCAGACAGCGTCGCTCCCGGCCGGCCCGGCGGCCAGCGCCTGCGACAGCACGCCCACCAGCAGCACGGCCACGCCGGCATGGCAGGCCCGGACGATTCGCGCCCTTGCGCCGGGTGCCGCGGCCGTCATGTCGCCACCCTCTGCGGGCCGGAAGACATGCGGTCGGCCGGCGCGTAGGTGCGCAGCCCCGGAAGATCCAGCACCCGCACGCCGCCGTACTCGATGCGGATGAGCTGCTGCGCCTGCAGCGTGCGCAGCGCCTCGTTGACCCGCTGGCGCGACAGCCCGACCAGATAGCCCAGCTCCTGCTGGGTGATGCGCAGCATCTCGCCGACACCCGGGTAGAGCACCGGATGGAACAGCGCCGCCAGATTGCGCGCCACCCGCGAGTCGGGATCGTGAATGCGGTCGATCTCGCGCGCGGCGATGAACTGGCCCAGCCGCTCGTTGAGCTGATTCACCACGAAGCGATTGAACGGCAGGCTGTGGGCGAGCAGCTCATGGAAGACCTCGACCGGAATGCCCGCCACCACCGAGCGGCGCAGCGCCTCGATGTTGTAGCGGTAGGCCTCGCCCTTGAGCAGCGTGCCCTCGCCGAACCAGGCTCCGGGCGGCACGCCGGTGAAGGTCAGCGGCGCACCACCGTCGCAGGCATCGCTGCTCATCTTCAGCAGGCCGTCGACGACACCGAACCAGTAGACCGCCGGCCGGCCGGTTCGGCACAGCACCTCGCCCGGATCGGCCTGCACCACCCGCATCGCGCCGGCCGCCAGCCGTCGGTGCGAGGACGACAGCGTGCCGAGCCAGAGAATGCCGTCCAGCTCCGCAGCCGAGGGAAGGCGGGAGCGCTCGCGCAGCGTCATCAGGCTCATCGGGATGCCTCCAGATCGGGAAACTCCGCTTGGGAGAGTCCCTAGGATTGTCGTCAGGCTGACATCCTGGCGTCAAACCCGGACTTACCATGCCTCACGGACAACAAGACGGATCTGCCGCCCGGCACCGATCCGCATCCCCCCCGACAACGAGGACGAGGAGACGCCACGGTGAGCTCGACCTTTCCGCGCCTGCTGCTGGAACACGCCCGGCAGCGCCCCGATGCAGACGCCATCCGGGAGAAGGAATACGGCATCTGGCAGACCCGCAGCTGGCGACGACTGGCTGACGAGGTCGCCCGCATGGCCGCCGGCCTGGCCGCGGCCGGCCTGCAGCGTGGCCAGCATCTGGTGGTGGTCGGCGACAACCGGCCGCGGCTGACGATGGCCATGCTGGCCGCGCAATGCCTGGGCGCCATTCCGGTGCCGCTCTACCAGGACGCGACCGGCGCCGAGTATGTCTTTCCGCTGAACAACGCCGAGGTCGGCTTCGCGGTGGTCGAGGACCAGGAGCAGGTCGACAAGCTGCTCGAGGCCCGCGAGCAGTGCCCGCAGCTCGCACGCATCTGGTACGACGATCCGCGCGGCCTGCGCAAGTACGACGAGCCCGGCCTGGCCTCGATCGACACGCTGCTGGCCGAGGGCGAGGCCTGGGCGGCGCGCCATGCAGGCTTCTTCGATCGGGCGGTCGAGGCGGTGCAGCCGGGCGATGTGGCGGCGATGTTCTTCACCTCCGGCACCACCGGCAACCCGAAGGGCGTGGTGCACACCCACCGCTCGCTGATCGACCGCGCGCAGGCCGGCGCGAAGTTCGACCGCCTCAGCGCCGCCGAGGAGGTACTCGCCTACCTGCCGCCGGCCTGGATCGGCCAGAACATCTTCAGCTACGCGCAGTGGCTGGCCTGCGGCTATGTCGTCAACTGCCCGGAGTCGGCCGCCACCGTCACGATCGACCTGAAGGAGATCGGCCCGACCTACTACTTCGCGCCGCCGCGGGTCTTCGAGGGCCTGCTGACCAGCGTGACCATCCGCATGGAGGATGCCGGCACGCTGAAGAAGCGCCTGTTCAGGACCTTCATGGAGCACGCGCGCCGCGTCGGCCCGGACCTGATGGACGGCAAGCCGGTCGGCTTCATGGACCGGCTGAAGTACCGCCTGGGCGACCTGTGCATCTACGGCCCGCTGCGCAACACGCTGGGCCTGAGCCGGGTGCGCGTGGCCTACACCGCCGGCGAGGCGATCGGCCCGGACCTGTTCACCTTCTACCGCTCGATCGGCATCAACCTGAAACAGCTCTACGGCTCGACCGAGACGGCCGTCTTCGTCTGCCTGCAGCCCGATCACGAGGCGCGCGCCGACACGGTGGGCGTGCCCTGCGACGGCGTCGAGATCCGCCTGGCCGAGTCCGGCGAGATCATGATCAAGTCGCCGGGCCTGCTGAAGGAGTACTACAAGAACCCGAAGGCCACCGAGGAAGTGCTGACCAAGGACGGCTGGTACCACAGCGGCGACGCCGGCTTCATCGACGCCACCGGCCACCTGAAGATCATCGACCGCGCCAAGGATGTCGGCCGCATCAAGGGCGGCGCGCACGACGGCGCGATGTTCGCCCCGAAGTACGTCGAGAACAAGCTGAAGTTCTACCCCTTCATCAAGGAGGCGGTGGCCTTTGGCGACGGCCGCGACCGGGTCTGCGCCTTCATCAACCTCGACATGGAGGCCGCAGGCAACTGGGCCGAGCGGCGCAACCTGCCCTATGCCGGCTACACCGACCTGGCCGGCAAGAAGGAGGTGCTCGAGCTGATGCGCGAGTGCGTCGAGAAGACCAACGCCGACCTGGCGCAGGACGAGATGCTCGCCGGCAGCCAGATCCACCGCTTCCTGGTGCTGCACAAGGAGCTCGACGCCGACGACGGCGAGATGACCCGCACCCGCAAGGTCAAGCGCGGCGCCATCGCCGACAAGTACCGGGTGCTGATCGACGCGATGTACGGCGGCCGGCCCGAGCAGTTCATCGAGACGGCGGTCAAGTTCGAGGACGGCCGCAGCGGCAGCGTCTCGGCGACGCTGAAGATCATCGACGCGAAGACCTTTCCTGCGGTCCGGAGGGCGGCATGAGCAACAGCCACGACAGCAGCGGCAAGAAGATCGGCGACGTCATCCTGGACGTGGCCAACATCTCCTTGCGCTTCGGCGGCGTCAAGGCGCTGACCGACATCAGCTTCAATGTGCGCGAGCATGAGATCCGCTCGATCATCGGCCCGAACGGCGCGGGCAAGAGCTCGATGCTCAACTGCATCAACGGCGTCTACGCGCCGCAGGAGGGCAGGATCACCTTCCGCGGCCAGACCTTCGGTCACATGAACCGCCGGCAGGTCGCCGAGATGGGGCTGGCGCGCACCTTCCAGAACCTGGCGCTGTTCAAGGGCATGAGCGTGATCGACAACATCATGACCGGGCGCAACATGAAGATGAAGAGCAACCTCTTCCTTCAGGCGCTGCGCTGGGGCCCGGCCGAGCGCGAGGAGTCGGCGCACCGCGAGCAGGTCGAGCACATCATCGACTTCCTGGAGATCCAGGCCTTCCGCAAGACGCCGGTCGGACGGCTGCCCTACGGCCTGCAGAAGCGCGTCGACCTCGGCCGCGCGCTGGCGATGGAGCCGCAGGTGCTGCTGCTCGACGAGCCGATGGCCGGCATGAACGTCGAGGAGAAGCAGGACATGTGCCGCTTCATCCTCGACGTCAACGAGGAGTTCGGCACCACGATCGTGCTGATCGAGCACGACATGGGCGTGGTGATGGACATTTCCGACCGCGTCGTCGTGCTCGACTACGGCAAGAAGATCGGCGACGGCACGCCCGACGAGGTGCGCAGCAACGAGGACGTCATCCGCGCGTACCTCGGCACCAGCCACTGAACCGCAGGGAGACACGCAACATGGGATTCTTCCTCGAGACCCTGATCGGCGGCCTGATGACGGGCATGCTGTATTCGCTGATCGCCCTCGGCTTCGTGCTGATCTTCAAGGCCTCCGGCGTCTTCAACTTCGCGCAGGGCGCGATGGTGCTGTTCGCCGCGCTGGCGATGGCGCGCTTCTCCGAATGGATCCCGGCCGGCCTGGGCATCGAGAGCAAGACGCTGGGCAACATCCTGGCCTTCCTCGCCGCGATGGCGGTGATGGTCGGCGTGGCCTGGGTGATCGAGCGCTGGGTGCTGGGCAAGCTGGTCAACCAGGAGGGCATCACGCTCTTGATGGCCACGCTGGGCGTGACCTACTTCCTCGACGGCGCCGGCCAGACGATCTTCGGCTCGGACATCTACAAGATCGATGTCGGTCTGCCCAAGGACCCGATCTTCCTGCTGGAGAACGTCTTCCAGGGCGGCATCCTGGTGGGTCAGGAGGATCTGTATGCGGCGCTGATCGCCGCCTCGATGGTGGCGGTCCTGGCGGCCTTCTTCCAGTACACCGCCACCGGCCGCGCGCTGCGCGCAGTGGCCGACGACCACCAGGCGGCGCAGTCCATCGGCATTCCGCTCAACCGCATCTGGGTGATCGTCTGGTCGGTGGCCGGGTTCGTCGCGCTGGTGGCCGGGATCATCTGGGGCAGCAAGCTGGGCGTGCAGTTCTCGCTGTCGCTGGTGGCGCTGAAGGCGCTGCCGGTGGTGATCCTCGGCGGCCTGACCTCGGTGCCGGGCGCCATCATCGGCGGGCTGATCATCGGCGTGGGCGAGAAGCTCTCGGAGGTCTACATCGGCTCGATGGTGGGCGGCGGCATCGAGATCTGGTTCGCCTATGCGCTGGCGCTGGTCTTCCTGCTGGTGCGTCCGCAAGGCCTGTTCGGCGAGAAGATCATCGATCGCGTCTGAGTCCGAATCCGAGTCTGAGGAGACACCCCCATGCTTTACCGTGAGAACGGCCAGTTCAAGACCAGCTACGCCTCGGACCAGCAGATCTTCCCGATCGCGCAGGACCGGCTGGGCATCCTGCTGCTCGTCGCCTTCGCAGCGACGGTGGTGCCAATGCTGGCCTCGGAATACATCTTCCGCGCCATCCTGATTCCCTTCCTGATCCTGTCGCTGGCAGCCCTCGGGCTCAACATCCTGGTCGGCTACTGCGGCCAGATCTCGCTGGGGACCGGCGGCTTCATGGCCGTCGGCGCCTACGCGGCCTACAACTTCTTCGTCCGCATCGACGGCATGCCGGTGGTCCCGGCGCTGCTGCTGGGCGGGGTCTGCTCGACGGTGGTGGGCGTGCTGTTCGGCATCCCGTCGCTGCGCATCAAGGGCCTCTATCTGGCGGTGGCGACGCTGGCGGCGCAGTTCTTCATCGACTGGAGCTTCCTGCGCATCAAGTGGTTCACCAACGACTCGGCCTCCGGCTCGGTCAGCGTCTCGGGCCTGCAGGTGCTGGGCCTGCCGATCGACACGCCGGCGGCGAAATACCTGTTCTGCCTGGCCTTCCTGTGCGTGTTCGCCCTGATGGCCAAGAACCTGGTGCGCGGCAATGTCGGGCGCGAGTGGATGGCGATGCGCGACATGGACGTGGCCGCCTCGGTGATCGGCATCCGCCCGGTGCAGGCCAAGCTCAGCGCCTTCGCGGTGTCGAGCTTCATCGTCGGCGTGGCCGGCGGCCTGTGGGGCTTCGTGCACCTGGGCTCGTGGGAGCCGGCGGCGTTCTCGATCGACCGCTCCTTCCAGCTGCTGTTCATGATCATCATCGGCGGCCTGGGCTCGATCATGGGCAGCTTCTTCGGCGCGGCCTTCATCGTGATCCTGCCGATCCTGCTCAACCAGATCCCGGCCTGGCTGGGCGTGCCGATCTCCACCGCGACCGCCTCGCACCTGGAATACATGATCTTCGGCGCGCTGATCGTCTTCTTCCTGATCGTCGAGCCGCACGGCCTGGCCCGGCTGTGGTCGATCGCCAAGGAAAAGCTGCGCCTGTGGCCCTTCCCGCACTGAATCGCGTCCGTCCTGTCCCCCCATCCCACCGCGTGTTCCCCCACGCCTGCTGACCCGGAGGTTCCCATGAAGCTGAAGTCGCTCGCCCTCGCCGCCTCGATCGTCGCCGCCGTCGCCGGCGCGACCACCGCCCCGGCCGCCTTCGCGCAGGCCAAGGAGCAGTTCTTCCCGGTGCTGGTCTACCGCACCGGCCCGTACGCGCCCAACGGCGTGCCCTTCGCCAACGGCTATGTGGACTACCTGAAGCTGGTCAACGCGAACAATGGCCTCAACGGCGTGAAGATCACCTTCGAGGAATGCGAGACCGGCTACGCCACCGACCGCGGCGTCGAGTGCTACGAGCGCCTGAAGGGCAAGGGCGCCACCGTGTTCCAGCCGCTGTCGACCGGCATCACCTTCGCGCTGACCGAGAAGGCACCCGTCGACAAGATCCCGCTGATCACCGCCGGCTACGGTCGCTCGGAGTCGGCCGACGGCGGCGTGTTCAAGTGGAACTTCCCGCTGCTGGGCACCTACTGGATCAACGCCGACGCGCTGGTGCAGCATGTCGGCAAGAAAGAAGGCGGCCTCGACAAGCTCAAGGGCAAGAAGATCGCGCTGGTCTACCACGACTCGCCCTTCGGCAAGGAGCCGATCCCGGTGCTGCAGGAACGCGCCAAGACCCATGGCTTCGAGCTGCAGATGCTGCCGGTGACCGCGCCGGGCGTCGAGCAGAAGTCGACCTGGCTGCAGATCCGCCAGAGCCGCCCGGACTATGTCTTCCTGTGGGGCTGGGGCGTGATGAACTCCACCGCGCTGAAGGAGGCGGTGGCCACCGGCTATCCGCGCGAGAAGATGTACGGCGTGTGGTGGGCCGGCGCCGAGCCCGATGTCAAGGACGTCGGCGAGGCGGCCAAGGGCTACAACGCCGCGGCCATCCAGCACGGCGCGCAGCCCGAGGCCAAGGTGGTGCAGGACATCCTGGCCAAGCTGCATGCCAAGGGCCAAGGCACCGGTCCGAAGGAGGAGGTCGGCTCGGTGCTCTACATGCGCGGCATGATCTCGGCCATGCTCGGCGTCGAGGGCGTCAAGCGGGCGCAGGAGCGCTTCGGCAAGGGCAAGGTCATGACCGGCGAGCAGGTCCGCTGGGGCCTGGAAAACCTCGCGCTCGACCAGAAGAAGCTCGATGGCCTGGGCTTCGCCGGCGTGATGCGGCCGGTCTCGACCAGCTGCCAGGACCATGTCGGCGCCGGCTGGGTCCGGGTGCACACCTGGGACGGCAAGAAATGGGGCTTCACCTCCGACTGGCTGCAGGCCGACGAGATGATCCTCAAGCCGATGGTCAAGGCCGCCGCCGACAAGTACGCCACCGAGAAGAAGCTCGAGCGCCGCAAGCCCGAGGACTGCCAGTCCTGAGCGCCTGAGCCCTGATCCCCCACCCCAGCGGACACGCACCATGAGCACTCCGAACATCCTCCTGAACGTCAACGGCATCGAGGTGATCTACAACCATGTGATCCTGGTGCTCAAGGGCGTGTCGCTGCAGGTGCCCGAAGGGCGGGTCGTCGCGCTGCTCGGCGGCAACGGCGCCGGCAAGACGACGACGCTGCGCGCGGTCAGCAATCTGCTCGCCGGCGAGCGCGGCGAGGTCACCAAGGGCTCGATCGAGCTGCGCGGCGAGCGCATCGAGAAGCTCTCCACCTCCGACATGGTCAACCGCGGCGTGGTGCAGGTCATGGAAGGCCGGCACTGCTTCGCGCACCTGACCATCGAGGAGAACCTGATGACCGGCGCCTACACCCGCCGGGATGGCAAGGCGGCGGTGGCCGAGACGCTGGAGAAGGTCTACAACTACTTTCCCCGGCTCAAGACGCGTCGCACCAGCCAGGCCGCCTACACCTCCGGCGGAGAGCAGCAGATGTGCGCGATCGGCCGCGCGCTGATGGCCAACCCGAAGATGGTGCTGCTCGACGAGCCCTCGATGGGACTGGCGCCGCAGATCGTCGAGGAGGTGTTCGAGATCGTGAAGGATCTGAACACCAAGGAGCGCGTGACCTTCCTGCTGGCCGAGCAGAACACCAACATCGCGCTGCGCTACTCGGACTACGGCTACATCCTCGAGAACGGCCGCATCGTCATGGACGGCGAGGCCCGGGCGCTGCGCGAGAACGAGGACGTCAAGGAGTTCTACCTCGGCATGGGCGGCGGCGACCGCAAGAGCTTCAAGGACGTCAAGAGCTACAAGCGCCGCAAGCGCTGGCTGGCCTGAGGCTGGCCCCTCTCCCCTCTCCCCTCCTCTCTTCACCCCGAGAAAGAAAGGCTGCGCCGTGAGCGAGTTCTACGACGCACTGGAAACCCGCGACCCGGCCGAACGCGAGGCGGCGCAGTTCGCAGCCCTGCCGGCCCAGGTGGCGCATGCGCAGGCGGGCACGCCGGCCTTCGCCGAGCTGCTGGCCGGCATCGATGCCGCCGCGGTGACCGACCGCGCCGCGCTGGCGCGCCTGCCGGTGATCCGCAAGGGCGAACTGCTCGAGCGGCAGAAGGCGCAGCGCGCCCGCGACGCCTTCGGCGGCTTCGCCGCGATCGGCTGGCGTGGCCAGGGCCCGGGGCGCGGCGCGCTGCGGGTCTTCCAGTCGCCCGGTCCGATCTACGAGCCCGAAGGCGCCGGGCGCGACTACTGGCGCATGGCCCGCGCGATCTTCGCCGCGGGATTGCGCGCCGGCGACCTGATCCACAACAGCTTCAGCTACCACCTGACGCCAGCGGGCTCGATGATGGAGACCGGCGCGCATGCGCTGGGCTGCGCGGTCTTCGCCGGCGGCGTCGGCAACACCGAGCTGCAGCTGCAGGCGATGACCGAGCTGCGCCCGCACGGCTACATCGGCACGCCCGGCTTCCTGAAGATCCTGGTCGAGAAGGCGGCCGAGACTGGCACCGACATCGGTTCAGTCACCAAGGCGCTGGTCAGCGGCGAGGCCTTTCCGCCCAGCCTGCGCGACTGGCTGGCCGAGCGCGGCGTGCAGGGCTTCCAGTGCTACGCCACCGCAGACCTCGGCCTGATCGCCTACGAGACCGCCGCGCGCGAGGGCCTGGTGCTCGACGAGGGCGTGATCGTCGAGATCGTGCGCCCCGGCACGAACGACCCGGTGCCCGACGGCGAGGTCGGCGAGGTGGTGGTGACGACGCTCAACCCCGACTACCCGCTGATCCGCTTCGGCACCGGCGACCTGTCGGCCATCCTGCCCGGACCCTGCCCGAGCGGCCGCAGCGCACCGCGCATCCGCGGCTGGCTCGGCCGTGCCGATCAGACCACCAAGGTGCGCGGCATGTTCGTTCACCCCTCGCAGGTAGCCGAGGTGCTGCGCCGCCATGCGGATGGCGGGCTCGGGCGCGCGCGGCTGGTCGTCGAGGGCGAGATGACCGACGACCGCATGACGCTGCAGGTCGAGTGCGCCCAGGCACCCGAGGGCCTGGCCGATCGGCTGGCCGACACGGTGCGCGAGGTGACCAAGCTGCGCGCGACGATCGTGCTGACCGCGCCGGGCAGTCTGCCCAACGACGGCCGGGTCATCGAGGACCGGCGCAGCTACCGTTGAACAACCAGACAGAAGCTGACAGGAACTGACGGTCTTAAGTAGTTTCCGAGATACCGGCGCGGGCACGCGCCGCTACCATGCGCTCGCGCGCTGGCTCGGGCTGGCGCGCCGACTGATCTACCCGTCCTTGCGGACAACACCTAGCCCACAGATCCCGGAGACCCCATGAAGCGTCTGCTCACGGCCGTGACCCTCGCCACGATGGCCCTTGGCGCCTCGGCCCAGAACTATCCCGAAAAGCCGATCACCATCGTCGTGCCGTTCGCCGCAGGTGGTCCGACCGACAAGGTGGCCCGTGATCTGGCCGAAGCGATCCGCAAGCCGCTGGGCGGCCAGGTCATCATCGAGAACGTCGCCGGCGCCGGCGGCACGCTGGGCCACACCAAGGTCGCCAAGGCCGGTGCGGATGGCTACACCCTGCTGCTGGCCCACGTCGCGATGGCTACCGCGCCGGCGCTGTACCGCAAGCTGCAGTACGACGCGCTCAACGACTTCGAATACCTGGGTCTGGTCAACGAGGTGCCGATGACGCTGATCGCGCGTCCGACGATGCCGGCGGCCAACTATGGCGAGCTGGCCAAGTGGCTCGACGCCAACAAGGGCAAGATCAACCTGGCCAACGCCGGCCTGGGATCGGCCTCGCACCTGTGCGGCCTGCTGTTCCAGCAGAGCACCAAGATCGACATGACCACCGTGCCGTACAAGGGCACCGGCCCGGCGATGACCGACCTGATCGGCGGCCAGGTCGACCTGATGTGCGACCAGACCACCAACACCACCGGCCAGATCAGCGGCGGCAAGGTCAAGGCCTATGCGGTCACCACCACCAAGCGCCTGACCGGCGAGGCGGTGAAGAACCTGCCGACCCTGAACGAGGTCGGGCTGAAGGGCTTCAACGTCACCATCTGGCACGGCCTGTACGCACCGAAGAACACCCCGAAGCCGGTGCTCGACAAGGTCAACGCCGCGCTGAAGACGGCGCTGAAGGACGCCCAGTTCATCAAGAACCAGGAAGCGCTGGGCGCCGACATCGTCGACGACGGCCGCGTCAACCCGGCCGAGCACAAGAAGTTCGTCGAGGCCGAGATCGCCAAGTGGGGCCCGGTCATCAAGGCCGCCGGCCAGTACGCCGACTGAAGGCACCGGCTCAGGCACTGGCTGCTGCGCACCGGTCTGCCTGAGGCCCGGGAAGAATGAGAAAGGGCCGCGGATGCGGCCCTTCTTCTTGGCGGTCCCGACCTGGCGCCGGGTGACTCAGCCCAGCGTGACCTTGGCGAACTTGCGCTTGCCGACCTGCACCACGAAGGTGCCCGCCTCGATCTTCAGGCCTTTGTCGCTGACGACCGCGCCGTCGATGCGCACGCCGCCCTGCTCGACCATGCGCAGGCCCTCGCTGGACGAGGCCACCAGATTGGCCTGCTTCAGCAGCGCGCCGATGCCCAGCGGCGCGCCCGACAGCGTCACCTCCGGGATCTCGTCCGGAATGCCGCCCTTCGATCGGTTCTGGAAGTCCTGCTCGGCCGCGTCGGCCGCCGCTGCGCCGTGGAAGCGGGTGGTGATCTCCTTGGCCAGCATCACCTTGGCATCCTTCGGATTGCGCCCGGCCTGGACCTCGGCCTTCAGCGCGGCGATCTCCGCCTCGCTGCGGAAGCTCAGCAGCGTGAAGTAGGTCCACATCAGGTCGTCGCTGATCGACAGCAGCTTGGCGAACATCGCGTTGGCCGGCTCGCTGATGCCGATGTAGTTGCCCTTGGACTTGGACATCTTGTCCACGCCGTCCAGGCCCACCAGCAGCGGCATCGTCAGGATGCACTGCGGCTCCTGGCCATACTCCTGCTGCAGGTGGCGACCCATCAGCAGATTGAACTTCTGGTCCGTGCCGCCCAGTTCCAGATCGGACTTCAGCGCGACCGAGTCATACCCCTGCATCAGGGGGTACAGGAACTCGTGCACCGAGATCGGCGTGCCGGCCTTGAAGCGCTTGGTGAAGTCGTCGCGCTCCATCATGCGCGCCACCGTGTAGCGGCTGGCCAGCTCGATCATGCCGCGCGCGCCCAGCGGATCCGACCACTCGGAGTTGTAACGGATCTCGGTGCGCGCCGGATCCAGCACCAAGCTGGCCTGGCGGTAGTAGGTCTCCGCGTTGACCTTGATCTGCTCGGCCGTCAGAGGGGGACGGGTAGCGTTGCGGCCCGACGGGTCGCCGATCATCGAGGTGAAGTCGCCAATCAGGAAGATCACCTGATGCCCCAGATCCTGCAACTGGCGCATCTTGTTCAGGACCACGGTGTGCCCCAGATGGATGTCGGGCGCGGTCGGATCCAGGCCGAGCTTGATGCGCAGCGGCTGGCCGGTGCGTTGCGCGCGTTGCAGTTTCCCCACCCATTCCGGCTGCGGCAGCAGTTCTTCACAGCCGCGCAGCGTGACCTCCAGCGCCTGACGCACGGAATCTTCAATTTCGGTTAAATGTTGGCCCATGAGTGAAACGGGGGGTTATTGGTTCGTAACTTCGAAGTGCGTGGGTATACTGGTCCGGTTTCGCAGATCAAGACAGAACCAAGAACAACAGACACCAACGAGAGCGGGTCCCGGATTCTAGAGCGTCAGTCCCAGCCGGCACGAGCCACCGGCGGATGGCGAGCATGGAGGGAGAGACCGGGGGCCGGACGTCAATCCGGGAAGGATGTGCTCGCGCACCTTCCACGAACCAAGAACATCGCTCGTGAACAACCTGGGTGAAAAGGTGCGCCTGCAACTGGCGCACGCCGATCTCACGATCCGTCGACATCCGAAGACCTTCAGCGCGATCGTCACGGCCGTGCTGACCTTCAGCGGCGTGACCGCGTTTGGCGTGGCGCCGCTGAGCATGATCGACTCGACGCCGAAGAACGTGCAGACCGTCGTCGAGACGGTCACGCCGACGGGCCTCGACGAGCAGGCCGAGGCGCTGGCCGAGTACGAGATGCTGCTGCATCGCACCGACCTGACCCGCTCGACCGACACCGCCGACACCCTGCTGCGGCGCCTGGGCGTGTCCGATGCGGAGGCTGCGCAATTCTTGCGGACCGACCCGGCAGCACGCACCATCCTTTCGGGCAGGCCGGGCAAGATGCTGCAGGCCGTGACCGAATCGACGCCGGGTGGCGGTCAGCTGCAGGAACTGGTCGTGCGCGGCCCGGCCGCCGACAGCGCGCAGAACAGCACCCACTTCACCCGCATCACCGTGCGCCGCGACGACAGCGGCCTGAAGGCGACCAGCGAGCAGTTGCCGATGCAGATCGAGACCCGCACCGGCGCCGCGACGATCAGCTCGACCCTGTTCGCCGCCGCCGACGAGGCACGTCTGCCCGATGCGGTCACCGGCCAGATCGCCGAGATGTTCGGCAGCGACATCGACTTCCGCCGCGAACTGCGCAAGGGCGACCGCTTCTCGGTGGTCTACGAGACCATGACCGCCGACGGCGAGCCGGTCACCTGGGGAACCTCCTCGGGCCGGGTGCTGGCCGCGCGCTTCGTCAACGGCAACGACACCCATGCGGCGGTCTGGTTCCAGGAGCCGGGCAGCAAGGGCGCCTACTTCAGCCCGGACGGCAAGAGCAAGGCCAAGGCCTTCCTGGCCTCGCCGCTGGCCTTCTCGCGGGTCACCTCCGGCTTCGCGATGCGCTTCCACCCGATCATGCAGACTTGGCGCGCCCACCTGGGCGTCGACTATGGCGCGCCGACCGGCACGCCGGTGCGTGTGGTCGGTGACGGCGTGGTCGACTTCGCCGGCGTGCAGAACGGCTACGGCAATGTGGTCATCGTCAAGCACAGCGGCGACCGCGCCACCGTCTACGCCCACCTGAGCCGCATCGACGTGCGCAAGGGCCAGTCGGTCAGCCAGAGCGACCTGATCGGCGCGGTCGGCGCCACCGGCTGGGCCACCGGCCCGCACCTGCACTTCGAGTTCAAGGTCAAGGGCGCCCACGTCGACCCGATGCAGATCGCCCGGGCCGCCCAGGCCACCGAACTGTCCGCCGCGGCGCGTGCCCGCTTCGACAGCATGTCGCGCCAGCTGCAGGAGCAGCTCGCCAGCGCCGAGCGCGACCAGGCCACCCGCTCGGCCAGCGCCTCGGTGCCGCGCCGCCAGCGCATGGAATGAGCGACGGCGAGCTCTTCGTCGGCCTGATGTCGGGCACCTCGCTCGACGGGGTCGACGGCGTGCTGTGCCGCATCGGTGCCGACAGCGCCTGGCAGGCGCTGATCGCGCATGTGCACCAGCCTTTTGCACCGGCATGGCGTGAACGGCTGATGGCGCTGCAGGCCAGCGGTCCCGACGAGCTGCACCGTGGCGCGCTGGCCGCCAATGCCGTGGCGCGGGCCTATGCCGAGGTGGTCGCGCAGCTGCTCCAGGAGAGCGCCACGCCGGCTGCGGCGATCCGCGCGATCGGTGCGCATGGCCAGACGGTGCGCCATCAGCCCGGCCTGCATGACGGCTGCGGCTACACCGTGCAGCTGCTCAACGGCGCGCTGCTGGCCGAGCTGACCGCCATCGACGTGGTCTGCGACCTGCGCAGCCGCGATGTCGCCGCCGGCGGCCAAGGCGCGCCGCTGGTGCCGATGTTCCATCAGGGCATTTTCGGCGCCGACGGTCAGGCCCGCGCGATCATCAACATCGGCGGCATCTCGAACCTGACGGTGCTGCGCCCCGGCCAGCCGCCGCGTGGCTTCGACTGCGGCCCCGGCAACGCGCTGATGGACCACTGGATCGAGCGCCACCAGAGCTGCGCCTATGACGCAGATGGCGCCTGGGCTGCCGGCGGCCAGGTCGACACCGCGCTGCTGGCGCGACTGCTCGACGAGCCCTATTTCCGCCAGCCTGCCCCGAAGAGCACCGGCCGCGACCTGTTCCGGCCCGACTGGCTGCAGCCTCGGCTGGCCGCGGGCAGTGCGCTGGCACCGGTCGACGTGCAGGCCACGCTGTGCGAGCTGACGGCACGCGCCATCGCCGACGACGTGCGCCGCGAGGCCGCGGACGCGACCGAGCTGCTGGTGTGCGGCGGCGGCGCGCTCAACCGCCACCTGATGGCGCGCCTGCAGGCACGGCTGCCCGGCCTGCCAGTGCGGCCGACCGACACGCGCGGCCTGCCGGTCATGCAGGTCGAGGCGGCCGCCTTCGCCTGGCTGGCGAGCATGCAGGTGCACCGCCGCCCGGCCGGTGAACCGGCGGTGACCGGCGCACGCGGCCCGCGCATTCTCGGCGCGCTTTATCCGGCCTGAAACGACGCAGGCCGCCCGAAGGCGGCCTGTTCACGAGGTTCAGGGCGGCGTGCGCTCAGACCGAGAAGCTCGAGCCGCAACCGCAGGTGGTGGTCGCGTTCGGGTTCTTGATGACGAACTGCGAGCCGCTCAGGTCTTCCTTGTAGTCGATCTCGGCGCCCGTCAGGTACTGCAGGCTCATCGCGTCGATCAGCAGGGTCACGCCGTTCTTTGACATCTGGGTGTCGTCATCGTTGACGATCTCGTCGAAGGTGAAGCCGTACTGGAAGCCGGAGCAGCCGCCACCCTGCACGAACACGCGCAGCTTCAGGTCAGGATTGCCTTCCTCGGCCACCAGATCGGCCACCTTGGCGGCGGCGCTGTCGGTGAAGACGATCGGGGCGGGCAGGTCGGTGAAAGAGGTGTCGAGGGTTTCGGCGACGGCGCTCATCAAGGGCTCCGGTGGAAGTGAAGGTCGGTGATCAGTTCTTGTCGCTGCCGGTGGCCAGCAGCTTGAGAGCAGGCTTGTCGTCGGTCGTCACGGCATCGGTGCGGGCGCCCTTCGACAGCGGGTGCAAGGCACCTTCGATGGTAGCACCCTGGTGCATCTCGAGCGCCTCGTAGACGACATCGCCCTGGATGTGCGCCTTGGGTTGCAGCTCGAGCAGCACGCTGGACTCGATCGGCCCGACAACCGCGCCGTTGATGATGACATGACCGGCCTTGACCGTGCCGGTGACCCTGGCTTTCTCGCTGATCACCAGGATGCTGGTGCTGCCGGCATCCGCCACCACATCGCCCTGGACCTCGCCGTCGATGCGCAGGCCGCCACTGAAGCTCAGCGTGCCCTGGATGACGGTGCCCTCGCCGATCAGGCTGCGGATCGCGGGCTGCTTCTTGGAACTGAACATGGAATCAATCCTGTCGAGATGAGGTTGAAAGGTGCATAAAACAGGCGCAGACCGGCAGGCGCGCGCCCTCAGAAGAGCCGGGCCGTCTCGGCCACCAGCAGGCGACCGTCCGCGCCGAGCACCCGGAACTCCACCTGCCGGACCGAGACCCCCGACGGATACTCCACCACACCATCGAGACGCAGGTACTGCCTGATGTCGATGGTCTGGTTCGGTCGGGACACGGTCTGCGACCAGGGCTTTCCGTCAGAGGATCCGACAAGTACCAGATCGTAGCGCCCCTTGAGCCCTGCAGGCTGCCCCAGCGCCTGCATCAGCAGCGCCTGATAGCGCAGCCGCTGCGGCCCGTCGGCCTGCAGCTGCAGGCCGCGCACCGACAGCGGCCGGTTGTCGGTCGGCGCCGGCATCATCTTCTCGAGAAAGCCGATGTCGCGGGTCAATGCGAGGTTCTCGACCTCCAGCACCTTGACCCGGGCCGCCAGCGCCTCCTGGGCAGTGCGGGAGGCGGTCAGCAGGCTGTCGGCGGCATTGGCGACCGACACCGCGCGCTGGTGCTCCTCACGCAGCCGCTCGAGCTCCTGGCGCAGCAGGCGCAGTTCCGCACCCGCATCACGCCCCAGCCCGGCGATCTCGCGGCCGTATTCATAGGTCCAGACCGCCACCGCAGCCGAGCCGCCCATCATCAGCGCCAGCACCAGCCAGCGGATCGGCCAGGGCAGCCGGCTGCGCACCGTGACCCGGGGTGCGCTCACCGACAGCCGGCGGCGCAGCAGTTTCCATCGCATGCGAGATCCTGATCAGCAGCAACATCCTGTTGCACAGGCCCGAACGATACGACAGAGTTCCACTGCGGTCAGCATCACCGGCCGCCAAAAAGCAGAAGGCCACCCTGAGGTGGCCTTCGAAGCTGCAGGGCCTGCCGGGTCTCCCAGGTCTGCTCGAGGGCAGACTTGGCGGCAGGCAGAGCAGGAGATCAGCGCTTGCTGAACTGCTTGCGGCGACGCGCGCCGTGCAGACCGACCTTCTTACGCTCGACTTCACGAGCGTCGCGGGTCACGAAGCCGGCGTTGCTCAGCTCGGGCTTCAGGGTCGCGTCATAGTCGATCAGGGCGCGGGTGACGCCGTGACGGACGGCACCGGCCTGGCCGGATTCGCCACCACCGTGCACGTTGACCTTGATGTCGAAGGTCTCGACATTGTTGGTCAGCGCCAGCGGCTGCTTGACGATCATGATCGAGGTCTGACGGCCGAAGTATTGCTCGACCGGCTTGCCATTGACCGTGATCTGGCCCGTGCCCTTCTTGATGAAGACACGCGCGACCGACGACTTGCGACGGCCCGTGCCGTAGTTCCAATCACCAATCATTGTCGGCTCCTCAGATGTCCAGCGACTTGGGCTGCTGAGCGGTGTGCGGGTGCTCGGTGCCCGCGTAGACCTTCAGCTTCTTGATCATCGCGTAGCCCAGCGGGCCCTTCGGCAGCATGCCCTTGACGGCCTTTTCGATGGCGCGACCCGGGTGCTTGGCCTGCATGTCCTTGAACTTGGTGCCGTAGATGCCACCCGGGTGACCGGTATGACGGTAGTACACCTTCTGTTCGGCCTTGTTGCCCGTGACACGGATCTTGTCCGCATTGACGATGACGATGTAGTCACCGGTGTCCACGTGAGGCGTGTAAATGGCCTTGTGCTTGCCGCGCAGGCGGAGGGCGACTTCGCTGGCCACCCGTCCGAGAACCTTGTCCGTTGCGTCAATCACAAACCACTCATGCACGACCTCGGCCGGCTTGGCGCTGAAAGTCTTCATGGCAAATCTCTTTGCTTCAGGGGTCTGCTGGCTGCTTGATCCGGGCCCTCGGCGCTGCTTGTGAACGCAGCCTCTCAGGTCTCCGGCCAGGTCTTCCGACCCGTCTTTCCCGTGCAGCCAATGACGGAAAAGCCTGCGAGTGTAGCACAGCGACAGGCTGCACCACGGCTCGCAGGCTCAGAAAGGGCGATGAGCGATCAGCCCGTCAGCCCATCAGCCGTCAATTGCCGGCTGGCACCTTGCCTTCCACGCCCTTGACGTAGAAGTTGACACCCGACAGGAACTTGTCATCGGCGACCGCGTCCTTGGCCAGCATCTCCTTGCCGTCCTGACCGACGATCGGGCCCTTCCAGATCACGAAGCTGCCATCGGTCAGGCCGGCCTTGATCTTGGCGACCCGGTCCTTGACCTCGGCGGGCACCTTGTCGGAGATCGACACCAGGTCGATCGCGCCTTCCTTGACGCCCCACCAGACGCCACCGGTCTGCCAGGTGCCGTCGAGCGCGTCCTTGACCGCCTTGCTGTAGTACGGCGTCCAGTTGATGACCGCCGAGGCCAGATGCGAGTTCGGACCGAACTTGCTCATGTCCGAATCCCAGCCGAAGGCCAGCTTGCCCTTCTCCTCGGCCTTCTGCAGCACCGCGCTGGAGTCGGTGTTCTGGAACAGCACGTCGGCGCCGCCGGAGATCAGGCTCTGCGCGCCCTCGCCTTCCTTCGGGGGATCGAACCACTTGTTGACCCAGACCACCTTGGTCTTGACCTTCGGGTTGACGCTCTGCGCGCCCAGCGTGAAGGAGTTGATGTTGCGGATCACCTCGGGAATGGGGATCGAGGCGACCACGCCCAGCGTGTTCGACTTCGTCATGCTGCCGGCGATGACGCCGGCCATGTAGGCGCCCTCGTAGGTGCGGCTGTCGTAGGTGCGCATGTTCTCGGCCGTCTTGTAGCCGGTGGCATGCTCGAACTTCACGTCCTTGCTGTCGGCGGCGACTTTCAGCATCGGCTCCATGTAGCCGAAGGTGGTGCCGAAGATCAGCTTGTTGCCCTGGCCGACCAGATCGCGCATCACCCGCTCGGCGTCGGCCGACTCGGGCACGTTCTCGACGAAGGAGGTCACGATGCGGTCGCCGAACTCGGCCTCGATCGCCTTGCGGGCGTTGTCGTGGGCGAAGGTCCAGCCGGCGTCGCCGACCGGGCCGACGTAGGCGAAGGCGACCTTGAGCGGCTCGGGCTTGGCCGGCTCGGAAGCCGCGGCCGAAGCCGGCTCGGCGGCCGGGGCGGCCGGGGCGGCCGGGGCAGCCTCTTCCTTCTTGCCGCAGCCGGCCAGCGCGGCGGCAGCGGCCAGCGCGGCCCAGCCGGAGGCCTGGAGCAGCGTGCGCTTCGAGAGCTTGGACATGGGTTCTCCTGTTGAGAGTCTGTCGGTCGTGTTGTGCCTGGATCAGCAGGCGGGGATTATCGGATCCGGCTCAGGATCCCGGGAAGAAAGGCTTGCCGATCGAGGCCGGCATGTTGGCGCGGATCCACGCCGGGTTGCGCGAGATCAGCACCAGCACCACGATCGTGGCCAGATAGGGCAGCGCGGTCAGCAGCTGGCTGGGCAGCTGCACGCCCTCGCCTTGCAGGTGGAACTGCAGCATCGTCACGCCGCCGAACAGGTAGGCGCCCAGCAGCACGCGCGCCGGCCGCCAGGTGGCGAAGGTGGTCAGCGCCAGCGCGATCCAGCCCTTGCCGGCGGTCATGCCCTCGACCCACAGCGGCGTGTAGATCACCGACAGGTAGGCGCCGGCCACGCCGCACAGCGCGCCGCCGGCCATCACCGCCAGCAGCCGGATGCGCCGCACGGAATAGCCCAGCGCATGCGCCGACTCGGGCGACTCGCCCACCGCACGCAGCACCAGCCCGGCGCGCGAGCGGTACAGGAACCAGGCCAGCGCGGCCATCAGCACGATCGTCAGGTAGACCATCGGGTGGTGCTTGAAGAAGGCCGGCCCGAAGAAGGGAATGTCGGCCAGTCCGGGAATCTCGAACTTCGGCCGCTCGGCGAGCTTTTCCTGGGTGTAGCGGATGCCGACGAAGGCCGAGAAGCCCGCGCCGAACAGGCTCAGCGCCAGGCCGGTGGCGTACTGGTTGGTGTTCAGCCAGATCACCAGCACGCCGAAGGCCGCGGCCATCAGCGCGCCCGCCCCGGCGCCGGCGGCAAACGCGATCCAGTCATTGCCGGTGTGCACCGAGGTGGCGAAGCCGGCGATCGCTGCCACCAGCATCATGCCTTCGGCACCGAGGTTGAGCACGCCGGCGCGCTCGTTGATCAGGAGGCCCAGGCCGGCGATCGCCAGCACGGTGCCGGCACTCAGCGTGGCCGCCAGCAGCAGCGCGAACTCGTTCATCGGGCACCCTTTCCTGCGGCGCCCCAGCGCACGCGATAGGCGATCAGCGTGTCGCAGGCCAGCAGCGTGAACAGCAGCAGCCCCTGGAACACGCCGGTCAGCGATTTCGGCAGGCCCAGGCGCGACTGCGCCAGCTCCCCGCCGATGTAGAACATGCTCATCAGCAGCGCCGAAAAGACGATGCCCACCGGATGCAGCCGGCCGACGAAGGCGACGATGATCGCCGCGAAGCCGTAGCCCACCGGTACATAGGGCGTGAGCTGGCCCAGCGGTCCGGCGGCCTCCAGCGCGCCGGCCAGGCCGGCCATGCCGCCCGACACCAGCAGCGCCGTCCACAGCGCGCCGCGCGACGAGAAGCCCGCATACAGCGCCGCCGCCGGCGCCAGCCCGCCCACCTGCAGCGCAAAGCCCCGGTAAGTACGGAACAGGAAGGCGGTGAAGCCGCCCACCGCCACCAGCGCGATCAGCACGCCGATGTTGGCGCGCAGGCCGTCGACCAGGCGCGGAATCTTCGTCGGCTCGAGAAAGGTGATGGTCTGCGGGAAGTTGAAGCCCTTCGGATCCTTCCAGGGGCCGTAGACCAGATAGCTCAGCAGCATCTCGGCCACATAGACCAGCATCAGGCTGACGAGGATCTCGCTGGCGTTGAAGCGGTCGCGCAGCAGCGCGGTGATACCCGCCCAGGCCATGCCACCGAGCACGCCCGCAGCCAGGATCAGCACCACGATCCCGCGCGAGGAGTCAGGCTGCGCCTGCAGCGCCACCCATCCGCCGGCCAGCGCCCCGACGATGAACTGGCCCTCCGCGCCGATGTTCCACAGGTTGGAGCGGAAGCACACCGCCAGCCCCAGCGCGATCAGCACCAGCGGCACCGCCTTGACGCTCAGCTCGGACAGCGCGCGGGCGTCCTTCAGCGGCTCGACGAAGAAGACCTGCAGGCCCTTGACCGGGTCCTTGCCCAGGAGGGCGAACAGCGCGATGCCGATGATCGTGGTCAGCACCAGCGCGATCAGCGGCGAGGCCAGCGACATCGCCTTCGACGGCTGCGGCCGGGCTTCAAGCCTGAGCATGGTCGCTCTCCTTGTTGTTGTTCTGCTTGTTCTGCGGCGAGGGCTCCGACGGCCACAGACCCGACATCCAGGCGCCGATCTGCTCGATGGTGGCGTCGCGGGTGGCGATCGAGGGCGAGAGCCGCCCCTGCGCGATCACCACCAGCCGGTCGCTGATCTCGAACAGCTCGTCGAGCTCCTCGCTGACCACCAGCAGCGCGCAGCCGGCCTCGCGCAGCGCCAGCATCGCCTGGCGGATCTGCGCCGCCGCGCCGACGTCCACGCCCCAGGTCGGCTGGCTGACGATCAGCAGCTTCGGACGCGCGTCGATCTCGCGGCCGACGATGTACTTCTGCAGATTGCCGCCCGAGAGCGACCTGGCCGCCGCGTCCGGGCCGCCGGCCTTGACGTTGTAGCGCTGGATCAGCTCGGCCGCCTGCGCGCGGATCGCGCCCATCTTGAGCCAGCCGCCCGGGCCGACGTTCTCGGTGCGGGTCAGCAGCAGGTTGTGCGCCAGCGACAGCGTCGGCACCGCGCCGCGGCCCAGGCGCTCCTCGGGCACGAAGTGCAGCCCCAGGCGGCGGCGCTGCGCCGGCGTGGCGCGCGCGATGTCCTGGCCCGAGAGCCGCACCGAGCCGGCCGGCGCGCGCCGGTCCTCGCCGGAGAGCGCGGCCATCAGCTCCTGCTGGCCGTTGCCCGACACGCCCGCGATGCCGACGATCTCGCCCGCCCTCACCTGCAGCGCCAGCCGCGACAGCGTGGTGCCGAACGGATCGACCTGCGGCAGGTCCAGCCCCTCGACCGCCAGCACCACCTCGCCGGGCGCGGCCGGGCGGCTGCGCAGCGCCGGCGGCTCGGCGCCGATCATCAGCTTCGACAGCGAGGCGTTGGTCTCCTGCGTCGGATCGACCTCGCCCGTCACCTTGCCGCCGCGCAGCACCGTGCAGTGGTGGCACAGCGCGCGGATCTCGTCGAGCTTGTGGCTGATGTAGAGGATCGAGCAGCCGGTGTCGGCCAGCCGGCGCAGCGTGACGAAGAGCTTCTCGACCGCCTGCGGCGTCAGCACCGAGGTCGGCTCGTCGAGGATCAGCAGCTTCGGATCGGTCAGCAGCGCGCGCACGATCTCGACGCGCTGGCGCTCGCCGACGCTCAAGGAATGCACCGGCCGCAGCGGATCGACCTCCAGCCCGTACTCGCCCGAGACCGCGCGGATGCGCTCGCTCACCTGCGCCAGCGACATCGACTTGTCCAGGCCGAGCCAGACGTTCTCGGCCGCGGTCAGCGTGTCGAACAGCGAGAAGTGCTGGTAGACCATGCTGATGCCGAGCTGGCGCGCGTGCGCGGGGCTGGTGATCTGCACCGGCTGGCCGTTCCAGCGGATCTCGCCGGCGTCGGGCTTCACCGCGCCGTAGATGATCTTCATCATCGTCGACTTGCCAGCGCCGTTCTCGCCCAGCACGGCATGGATCTGCCCGGGCGCGACCGTCAGCGCCACGCCGTCATTGGCGCGCACCGCGGGGTACTGCTTCGTGATGCCCAGGAGTTCCAGGCGTGGAGGGGCGGTCATCGGGGGAGGACTCCGGGTCGGGTCAGTCGTGCGGCACAAAAACGGTGCGCATTGTCACAAAAACTGTCGTCAGCGGATCGGCGCGCGCCGGAAAAGCGCGCGACCGGCGATCCAGGTCGCCGCCAGGTTCCGCTCGTCACCGAGTGTCATCCAGGCGAAGACCCGCTCATGCAACTGTCGCGCCCGCGCGTCGCGGTGCGTGGCCACCGGGCCGGCGGCCCAGTCCCACAGCGCCAGATCGGCGGTGCGACCGACCTCCAGCGCGCCGATCTCGTGCGCCAGGCCGAGCGCCTCGGCCGCGCCCAGCGTCGCGCCGTGCAGCGCCTTCCAGGCCGTCAGCCGCACGCCGCGCAGCGCCTGCACCTTGTAGGCGTCGGCCAGCGTGCGCAGCATCGACAGGCTGGTGCCGCCGCCCACGTCGCTGGCCAGCGACACGCGCGCGCCGGCCGCCTCCAGCTCCGGCCAGCCGATCAGGCCGCTGCCGAGAAAGAGGTTGGAGCTCGGGCTGTGCGCGATCTGCGCGCCGGTGTCGGCCAGCAGCGCGCGGTCGGCGTCGTCGAGCCAGATGCCGTGCGCCAGCACCGCGCGCTCGCCCAGCAGCCCGGCGCGGTGATAGACGTCGAGGTAGCTGCGCGCCTCGGGGAAGAGCTCGGCCACCCAGGCCACCTCGGCGCGGTTCTCGGCCACATGCGTCTGCATGTAGAGGCCGGGCACCTCCATCATCAGCCGCCCGGCCATCGCCAGCTGCTCGGGCGTGCTGGTCGGCGCGAAGCGCACCGTCATCGCGTAGGCCAGCCGGCCGGTGCCGTGCCAGCGGCGGATCAGCGCGCGGCTGTCGCGCTCGGCGCCGGGCACGTCGTCGCGCAGGCCCTCGGGCGCGTGGCGGTCCATCAGCACCTTGCCGGTGATCAGGCGCATGCCGCGGTGGTGCGCGCCGGCCAGCAGCGCCTCGGTCGAGCTGACATGCACCGTCGGGAACACCACCGCGCTGGTCGTGCCGTGCGCCAGCAGCGCATCGAGGAACAGCTCGGCCCCGGCGACGGCCACCGCCGGGTCGGCGTGGCGCATCTCGGCGGGGAATGTGTAGGTCTCCAGCCAGTCGAGCAGCTCGGTGCCGTAGCTGGCGATCACGTCCAGCTGCGGGCTGTGCACATGGGTGTCGATGAAGCCCGGCATCAGCAGCCGGCCGCGCCGGTCCTCGACCGACCAGACGGCCGCGTCCGGCGTGAAGGCCGCCGCGGGCTCGACGCCCGCGATGCGGCCGTCCTCGACCAGCAGCCAGTGATCGGGCCGCCAGCGCACGCCCGGCACCAGGCCGGTGGCCGGATCGGGCACCGCCCAGCCGGGATCGGCGTCGAAGTCGAGCAGGTCGGCGCGCAGCGCCAGGCGGTCGGGAGCAGAGGTCATGCGGACGGAGCAGCGGGAACAGGAACGAGGACGGGATCGGCGGCGGCGGACAGCCCCGGCGCCGGCAGCCGGCGCGCGACATCGCGCACCGTCTCGCGCAGCCAGCGCAGCGAGGCCGCGCCGTGCGTGACCTCATGCCAGAGCTGGTAGTAGGTCAGCGAGGGAAAGTCGACCGGACAGCGCACGACGCGCAGCGGCAGCGTGCCCAGATGGCGCTGGCAGAACAGCCGGCCAGTGGTCAGCACCAGCGCGTCGCTGTGCGCCAGCATCGTCGGCACCAGCGCGAAATGCGGGCTGCGCACGACGATGCGCCGCTGCAGGCCCTGACGCGCCAGATGCTCGTCGATCACGCCGTGGCCGCCGGTGTGCAGCGCCGTCGGCGCGACATGGTCGGCGGCGAGGTAGCGCTCCAGCGTCCACTCGCGCGGCCGGCGCGCCGCCAGGTGGTCGGCGCCGACCAGGCAGACGATCTCGTCGGAGAACAGCCGGCCGATGTGCAGCTCGGCCGGCGGCTCCAGCCAGTTGCCGATCACCAGATCGACCTCGCCGCGCGCCAGCCGGGCGCGGTAGTCGAACTCGGCCGACAGCGCGTGAATGGTCAGCCGCGCGCGCGGCGCCTGCTGGCGCAGCCGCGCCACCAGCATCGGCAGGAACAGCGGGTCGAGGTAGTCGCTGGCGGCGATGCGGAACTCGATCTCGGCCGCGCCGGGCGTGAAGGCGCGGGCGCCGGACTTGCCACCGAAGAGCTGCTCGGCGCTGCGCAGCAGCGTCTCGGCCGGCGCCATCAGCTGCAGCGCGATCTCGGTGGGCACCATGCCGGCGCCGGCGCGCACCAGCAGCGGGTCGCCGATCAGCGCGCGCAGCCGTCGAAGCTGCGCGCTGACCTGCGGCTGCGTGGAGGACAGGCGCATCGCGGCACGCGAGACGCTGCGTTCGGAAATCACGGTGTGAAAGACCCTGACGAGATGGAGCTCGATGGTGTCGAAAACGGCACGCTGTGTCATACGTTCATTCTCATGCAGGTCATCATTTCACGCGCATGTCATGCGGCGTCTGCTGGGGTATGTTCCGGCCCATGCCCGAGATTTCGCCCCGACCGATCCGCTTCGTCCACCGCGGCCGCACCGTCGCGCTTGAGGGCGTGGCGCCCACGCGCACGCTGCTCGACTGGCTGCGCGAGGATGCCCGCCCGCGCTGCACCGGCACCAAGGAAGGCTGCAACGAGGGCGACTGCGGCGCCTGCACCGTGCTGGTGGCCGAGCGCGACGACGCGGCGCCCGGCGGCGTGGCGATCCGCAACATCAACGCCTGCCTGAGCTTCCTGCCCACGCTCGACGGCCGCGCGGTGCTCACGGTGGAAGACCTGCCGCCGGCCCATCCGGTGCAGCAGGCGCTGGTCGAGTGCCACGGCTCGCAGTGCGGCTTCTGCACGCCCGGCTTCGTGATGACGATGACCGCGCTGCGCGAGGCGCACACGGCCGCCGGCACCCGCCCCGAGCGCCCGGCCATCGCCGACGCGCTGGCCGGCAACCTGTGCCGCTGCACCGGCTACCGTCCGATCGTCGACGCGGCCGAGCGCATGTTCGACCTGCCCGACGCGCCGATCGACCGCGCCGCGCTGCGCGCGCAGCTCGATGCGCTGCAGGTGGACGTGGGCCCTCGCCTGCGCGAGGGTGACGGCGTGGACAGCCGTCATCCCCGCGCAGGCGGGGACCCACAAAGTCCTGCCCATGCCGGTGACGCCTTCCACGCCCCGCGCACCCTCGACGAGCTGGCCGCCCTGCGCCTGGCCGATCCCGAGGCGCGGCTGCTGGCGGGCGCGACCGACATCGCGCTGTGGGTCAACAAGCAGTTCCGCGAACTCGGGCGGCTGATCTGGACCGGTGGCGTGACCGAGATGCGCCGCATCACGACCGAGGCCGACGGCACGCTGCACATCGGCGCCGCCGCCTCGCTGGAAGACGCCTGGGCGGCGCTGGCCGCGCGCTGGCCCGCGCTCACCGAGGTCTGGCGGCGCTTCGCCTCGCCGCCGGTGCGCCACGCCGGCACGCTGGGCGGCAACATCGCCAACGGCTCGCCGATCGGCGACGGCGCGCCGGTGCTGATGGCGCTGGATGCGCGCATCGTGCTGCGCCGCGGGCCCGACACCCGCACGCTGGCCCTCGAGGACTTCTACCTCGACTACATGAAGAACGCGCTCACGCCGGGCGAGTTCGTCGAGCGGCTGATCGTGCCGCCGCAGCCCGAGGGCACGCAGGTGCGCGCCTGGAAGATCAGCAAGCGCTTCGACAGCGACATCTCCACCGTGCTGATGGCGGCCGCGCTGCGGCTGGATGCCGACGGCCGGATCGCCGCGGTGCGGCTGGCCTTCGGCGGCATGGCGGCGATCACGAAGCGCGCCGCGCACGCAGAGGCCGCGCTGCTCGGCCGCCCCTGGAACGAGGCGGCGCTGCAGGCCGCCCAGGTCGCGCTGGCGCAGGACTTCCGCCCCTTGAGCGATCTGCGCGCCAGCGCCAGCTACCGGCTCGCGGTCAGCGCCAACCTGCTGCGCCGGCTCTGGCTGGAGACGCGGCCCGACGATCCGCTGCCCGCCAGCGCCACCCAGGTCCGGGAGTTCCGCGCATGAGCACGACCGTCATCGGCACCTCGCGCCCGCATGAATCCGCGCAGCTCCACGTCACCGGCCGCGCGCCCTACATCGACGACCTGCCCGAGGTGGCCGGCACGCTGCACGGCGCGCTCGGCCTGTCGCCGGTGGCGCACGGGCGGCTGGTCGCGCTCGACCTAGCGCGGGTGCGCGCGATGCCCGGCGTGGTCGCGGTGCTGTCGGCCGCCGACATTCCCGGCGTCAACGACTGCGGCCCGATCGTGCACGACGACCCGATCCTGGCCGAGGGCACGGTGAACTGGCGCGGCCAGCCGATGTTCCTGGTCGTGGCCCGCACGCGCGGCGAGGCGCGGCGCGCGGCGGCGCTGGCGGCGCAGGTCGCGACGATCGAGCCGCTGCCGGCGGTGCTCGACGCGCTGGAGGCGCACCGGCTGCAGCAGTACGTCGTGCCGCCGATGCGCCTGAAGCGCGGCGACGCCGCGGCCGCGATCGCCGCCGCGCCGCACCGGCTGGAGGGCCGCTTCAGCCTCGGCGGCCAGGAGCAGTTCTACCTGGAGGGCCAGATCGCCTACGCGCTGCCGCAGGAGAACGACGGCCTGCTGGTGCACAGCTCGACCCAGCACCCGACCGAGATGCAGCACGTCGTCGCGCACGCGCTGGGGCTGGCGGCGCACCAGGTGCAGGTGCAATGCCGGCGCATGGGCGGCGGCTTCGGCGGCAAGGAGTCGCAGTCGGCGCTGTTCGCGGCCTGCGCGGCGCTGGCGGCGCAGCGGCTGCAATGCCCGGTCAAGCTGCGCCCGGACCGCGACGACGACTTCCTGATCACCGGCCGGCGCCACGGCTTCGAGTTCCGCTACAGCGTCGGTCATGACGAGGCCGGGCGGCTGCTGGGCGCCGAGGTCGAGATGGTCTCCAACGCCGGCGCCTCGGCCGACCTGTCGGCGCCGGTGATGACGCGCGCGCTGTGCCACTTCGACAACGCCTACTGGCTGCCCGACGTCGATCTGCACGGCTACTGCGCGCGCACGAACACGCAGAGCAACACGGCGTTTCGCGGCTTCGGCGGGCCGCAGGGCGCCCTGGCGGTGGAGGTGATCCTCGACGAGGTGGCGCGCCGGCTCGGGCTCGACGCGCTGGCGGTACGCCGCGCCAACTTCTACGGCACCGAGGACCGCAACGTCACGCCCTACGGCCAGACGGTCGAGGACAACATCATCGCGCCGCTGGTCGACGAGCTGGCCGAGCGCGCCCGCCACGACGCGCGCCGCGCCGAGATCGCCGCCTTCAACGCCGCCAGCCCGGTGCTGAAGAAGGGCCTGGCGCTGACGCCGGTGAAGTTCGGCATCAGCTTCAACGTCGCGCACTTCAACCAGGCCGGCGCGCTGGTGCATGTCTACACCGACGGCTCGGTGCTGGTGAACCACGGCGGCACCGAGATGGGCCAGGGTCTGAACACCAAGGTAGCGCAGGTGGTCGCGCACGAGCTGGGTCTGCCCTTCGAGCGGGTGCGGGTCAGCGCCACCGACACGCACAAGGTGGCCAACACCTCCGCCACCGCCGCCTCCACCGGCACCGACCTCAACGGCAAGGCGGCGCAGGACGCGGCGCGCCAGATCCGCGACCGCCTGGCGGCCTTCCTGGCGGCGCGCTGGCAGGTGGCGCCCGAGGCGGTGCAGTTCGCCGGCGGCCAGGTGACGGCGGGCGCGCAGGCGCTGGCCTTCCCCGAGCTGGTCGCGCTGGCCTATGCCGCGCGCATCCAGCTCTGGAGCGACGGCTTCTACGCCACGCCCGGCCTGCACTGGGACCGCGAGCGGTTGCAGGGCCGGCCTTTCTTCTACTTCGCCTACGGCGCGGCGCTCAGCGAGGTCATCGTCGACACGCTGACCGGCGAATGGCGGCTGCTGCGCGCCGACGTGCTGCACGATGTCGGCGCCTCGCTGAACCCGGCGCTGGACATCGGCCAGGTCGAGGGCGCCTTCGTGCAGGGCATGGGCTGGCTGACCACCGAGGAGCTGCGCTGGCAGCCGATGGACGGCTCGCGCGCCGCGGGCCTGCTGCTGACGCACGCGCCCAGCACCTACAAGATCCCGACCGCCAACGACATTCCGCTGGAGCCTGGGGCACTCGACGTGCGGCTCTACGCCAACCGCAACCCGGCCGACAGCATCCACCGCAGCAAGGCCGTGGGCGAGCCGCCGCTGCTGCTGCCCTTCAGCGTCTTCCTGGCGATCCGGGACGCGGTGTCGGCGGCGGGCGGGCACCGCGCCGATCCGCCGCTGCGCGCGCCGGCGACCGGGGAGGCGATTCTGGACGCGCTGGCGGGGGTCATGGCGGCGGGGGTGGGTCCCCGCCTGCGCGGGGATGACGGGATTCGTGGGGATGACGGGATTTGCGGGGATGACGGGATTCGCGGCGATGACGGGGGCGGAGTGGCCGGGAGCGACGGCGCGTGACGCCGCTGCGCCTGCAGGCCGAGGCGCGCGCCCGGCTCGCCCGGGGCACGCCCGCCATCGACGTGCTGATCGCCGCGCACCAGGGCTCGGCGCCGCGCGAGACCGGCACGCGCATGGTGGTGACGCCGGCCGAGGTGCTCGGCACCATCGGCGGCGGCCATCTGGAATGGAAGGCGATCGAGGCGGCGCGGCGCCTGCTCGCCCGGCCGGACGCGCCGGCCGAGACGCTCGACCTGCCGCTGGGGCCGGCGCTCGGCCAGTGCTGCGGCGGGCGGGTGAAGCTGCGGCTGTCGCGGCTGACGCCCGAGGCGCTCGACGCCTGGACGCTGCCGCCGCCGCGCTTTCATCTGCAGCTGCACGGCGCCGGCCATGTCGGCCGCGCGATCGTGAAGCTGCTGGCCGACATCGACGGCCGCGTCCGCTGGGTCGATGGCCGGGAAGACGAGTTCCCGCCGCACGATCCGCTCGAGCAGCCGCACATCACCCGAATCGTCAGCGATGCGCCCGAGATGGAGGTCGCGCAGGCGGCGCCGGGCACCGCCTTCCTGGTCATGACGCACCGCCATGACCTCGACGAGGCGATCACCGAGGCCATCCTGCGCCGAGGTGACGCCGCCTTCTGCGGCCTGATCGGCAGCGCCACCAAGCGGGCGCGCTTCCTGTCGCGCTTCGAGGCGCGGGGGCTGAGCGCGGCGCAGCGCGGTCGCCTCACCTGCCCGATCGGCCTGCCCGGCATTGCCGGCAAGGAGCCGGCGGTGCTGGCGGTGAGCGTGGTGGCTCAGCTGCTGAACCTGTGGCCGAAAAAGCAATTCTGATCAAGCCCGAGACGGATACGATTTGCCGCGCCCATTACCGCGCCCATAGTTGCAAAAACGTCAGGCGGCGTCCCTGATCGGAGCCTGATGTCCTACACAGGCACCAACTCGGTTCACCTAGAATGGCTGCGCCGCCGCGACTGTCGCCACAAAGCATCATCTGCGATTGACTTCCGGCGAATCCAGTTAAGGTGACTGCCCCTGCTTTCGAGACAACTTGGAGCAGGACAGGCACTCCATCACGGGAAGGCCAGACCGCAAGGGTCGATCAGGCCTCGATCTTTCATTTCACGACTCGGGCAGCCAGGGGTATCAAGGAAGCAACAGTTGCAACATTGCGACGGCCATCACTCGTGCATTTTGTCACAAGCGGGCCGCTGATCGGCACCTGACCCCCCACCTAGAATGGTCCGCAGTTACCCTAATCACATCTGACTCAGGAAGGAAGGCATGCATCCACACAGCGAAGCATCGATGGCGGTCTTGTCGCGAATGCCTGCAACCGACTCCCGGTCAACCTCCAGCCCCCCCTGTTCCCCGCCAAAACCGGCCGCCGGCGCTGCAGCGCCGCGCGATCCGGCAACCCACGGCATGCTCGAACGCGGCCGGGTCGGACTGAACATGCTGGAGCGAGCGGCCAAGCGTCTATTCGACCTGGTCGGCGTGTTGGTGATGCTGATGTTGTTCGCACCGATCATGCTGAGCATCGCGCTGGCCGTGCGCATGACGACGGGCCGGCAGGTCATCTACGGTCACACTCGCATTGGCCGCGACGGTCGCGAGTTCCAGTGCTACAAGTTCCGCTCGATGGTGCCCAACGCCGACGAGGTGCTGCGCCGTCTGCTCGAGAGCGATCCGCAGGCGCGCGCCGAATGGGAACGCGACTTCAAGCTGAAGGACGATCCGCGCATCACCCGTGTCGGCCGTTTCATCCGCAAGACCAGCCTGGACGAGCTGCCGCAGCTCTGGAACGTGCTGCGCGGCGAGATGAGCATCGTCGGCCCGCGCCCGATCGTGCAGCTGGAGCTGGACCGCTACTACGACGCCGCCCGCGATCATTACCTGAGCGTGCGGCCTGGCCTGACCGGCCTGTGGCAGGTCAGCGGTCGCAATGACATCGGCTACGACGAGCGCGTCAACCTCGACCGCCACTACGTCGACAACTGGAACGTCTGGACCGACCTGTCGATCAGGGCGATTGCATGAAGCCCGATCCCCTACTTCGGGCTGATGCCGAGCACGGTCTCCAGATACTTCGGGCTCCAGGCGGCCTTCTGGCGCTTGATGTTGAGACTGGTCTTCCTGGATTTTTCCTGCCTGAGCAGGTTCAGGCTCATGCGTCTGAGGATGGCGAAGTTCTCGGCCCCGTCGCCCACGCGGATGCGACAGTCGTCTTCGGAGAAGGTCATGTCCAGCACCCA
>NZ_FTMZ01000038.1 GCF_900156335.1 Sphaerotilus natans | reverse complement strand
GTGGAAGAGCGGTAACGCTTTAAGCTAACCAGTACTAATTGCTCGTGAGGCTTGACCCTATAACTTTGACATTCCTGTCAAGGTAAGAGTATCGATGTGAGCCGTACTTCAGTCACGGTGAACGCAATCAATTGATCTAACGCTGATTTCCAAAGACTCTACGAATTCGCCTTCCAAGCAGAAATCTTGGAAGGTCAACGGTTACGCCTGACGACCATAGCGAGGTGGTCCCACTCCTTCCCATCCCGAACAGGACAGTGAAACGCCTCCGCGCCGATGATAGTGCGCATTCGCGTGTGAAAGTAGGTCATCGTCAGGCTTCTATTCCAGCAAACCCCTCTGATCTTCTGGTCAGAGGGGTTTTTGCTTTGGTGCACCTGATTCTTTCGCGCATGAAAAAACGCCCCGCAGGGCGTTTCAGCGAGAACAGCGGCGCCCTGGTTCAGGGCGCCTCGACTCACATCACCTTGACGATCGCGTCGGCGACATAGCCGATGTTCTTCGTGTTCAGCGCGGCCACGCAGATGCGGCCCGAATCGACGCCGTAGACACCGAACTCACCGCGCAGGCGAACCATCTGGTCCTTGTTCAGGCCCGAGTAGCTGAACATGCCCTTCTGGCGCACGATGTAGCTCAGGTCGCCCTGCACGCCTGCGGCGGTCAGCTTCTCGACCAGCAGCGTGCGCATTTCCTTGATGCGCACACGCATCGCGGCCAGCTCGTCCTCCCACATCGCGCGCAGCGCCGGGGTGGTCAGGACCGTGGCGACGATCTGCGCGCCGTGGGTCGGGGGGTTGGAGTAGTTGGTGCGGATCGCGATCTTCAGCTGCGACAGCACGCGGGTGGCTTCTTCCTTCGAGACGCAGACGACCGACAGGGCACCGACGCGCTCGCCGTACAGCGAGAAGCTCTTCGAGAACGAGGTCGAGACGAAGAAGTCCAGGCCGGCGGCCACGAACTTGCCGATCACCGCGCCGTCCTCGGCGATGCCGTCGCCGAAGCCCTGGTAGGCCATGTCGAGGAAGGCGACGAGGTTGCGCGCCTTGATCGAGGCGATGACCTGGTCCCACTGCTCGCCGGTGATGTCGTAGCCGGTCGGGTTGTGGCAGCAGGCGTGCAGCAGGATGATCGTGCCCGCCGGTGCGGCGTCGATCGCGGCCAGCATGCCGGCGACGTTGATGCCGCGGTTCTCGGCGTCGTAGTACGGGTAGGTGCCGACCGTGAAGCCGGCGTTGGTGAACAGCGCGCGGTGGTTTTCCCAGCTCGGGTCCGAGATCAGCACCGTGGCGTTCGGGTTGACCTTCTTCAGGAAGTCGGCGCCGATCTTCAGGCCGCCGGTGCCGCCGATGGCCTGCACGGTGGCGACGCGGCCGCCGGTGACGACATCGCTGTCGGCGCCGAACACCAGGCCCTGGACGGCCTTGTCATAGGCGGCGATGCCGTCGATCGGCAGGTAGCCGCGGGCCTTCGGGGCTTCCAGCATCTGGCGCTCGGCCTCGACGACGCACTTCAGCAGCGGCAGCTTGCCGTTGTCGTCGTAGTAGACACCGACGCCGAGGTTGACCTTGGCAGGGTTGGTGTCGGCAGCGAACTGCTCGTTCAGGCCCAGGATCGGGTCGCGCGGGGCCATTTCGACGGCGGAGAACAGGGACATGACTACGGGTCCGGAAAAGGGGGTGTTGTAGGGAAGGCGCCCGCCCCCAGCTGCGCATCACGCGGGTTTCGCGGAGTTCGGTTAGGCTGGGCGGTTGCGCGCCGATTTTAGCGGCCGGTCGGGAGTCCCATGAGCAGCATCGAGAAGATCGACAGCAATGACACGCCGGCGAGGGAAGGGCAGTTCGTCAGCTTTCCCGATTCGCCTTTCCAGCTTTTTCAGCCCTATCCGCCGGCCGGGGACCAGCCGCGCGCGATCGAGCAGCTGGTCGAGGGCGTGCAGGATGGCCTGAGCTGGCAGACGCTGCTGGGCGTGACCGGCTCGGGCAAGACCTTCACGATGGCCAACACCATCGCGCGGCTGGGCCGCCCGGCCATCGTCTTCGCGCCGAACAAGACGCTGGCGGCGCAGCTCTACAGCGAGTTCCGCGAGTTCTTCCCGAAGAACGCGGTCGAGTACTTCGTCAGCTACTACGACTACTACCAGCCCGAGGCCTATGTGCCGCAGCGCGATCTCTTCATCGAGAAGGACAGCGCGATCAACGAGCACATCGAGCAGATGCGGCTCTCCGCCACCAAGAGCGTGCTGGAGCGCCGCGACACGGTGATCGTGGCCACCGTCAGCGCGATCTACGGCATCGGCAAGCCGGAGGACTACACGCAGATGCGCTTCATCGTGCGCGTCGGCGACCGGGTGGGCCAGCGCGATGTCATCGCTCAGCTGGTGCGCATGCAGTACACCCGCAATGACGTGGAGTTCGTGCGCGGTACCTTCCGCGTGCGCGGCGACACCATCGACATCTTTCCGGCCGAGCATTCCGAGCTGGCCATCCGCATCGAGATGTTCGACGACGAGGTCGAGGCGCTGCAGCTCTTCGATCCGCTGACCGGCAAGGTGCGCCAGAAGATCCCGCGCTTCACCGTCTACCCGGCCAGCCATTACGTGACGCCGCGCGAGCAGGTGCTCGCCGCTGCCGAGGGCATCAAGGCCGAGCTGCGCCAGCGTCTGGACGAGTTCACCGCACAGGGCAAGCTGGTCGAGGCGCAGCGCATCGAGCAGCGCACCCGCTTCGACCTGGAGATGCTGCGGGAGGTCGGCCACTGCAAGGGCATCGAGAACTACACGCGCCATCTCTCGGGTGCCAAGCCGGGCGATCCGCCGCCGACGCTGGTGGACTACCTGCCGAGCGACGCGGTGATGTTCCTCGACGAGAGCCATGTGCTGATCGGCCAGTTCGGCGGCATGTACAACGGCGACCGCTCGCGCAAGACCACGCTGGTCGAGTATGGCTTCCGCCTGCCCTCGGCGCTGGACAACCGGCCGCTGAAGTTCGACGAGTTCGAGCGCAAGATGCGCCAGGTGGTCTTCGTCACCGCCACGCCCGCCGACTACGAGAAGACCCACGCCGACCAGGTGGTCGAGCAGCTGGTGCGCCCGACCGGGCTGGTCGATCCCGTGGTCGAGGTGCGTCCGGCCACGCACCAGGTCGACGACGTGCTGCAGGAGATCCGCCAGCGCATCGAGATTGGCGAGCGCGTGCTCATCACCACGCTGACCAAGCGCATGGCCGAGCAGCTCACCGATTACCTGAGCGAGAACGGCGTCAAGGTGCGCTATCTGCACTCGGACATCGACACCGTCGAGCGCGTCGAGATCATCCGCGACCTGCGCCTGGGCGCCTTCGACGTGCTGGTGGGCATCAACCTGCTGCGCGAAGGCCTGGACATTCCCGAGGTGTCGCTGGTGGCGATCCTGGATGCCGACAAGGAAGGCTTCCTGCGCAGCGAGCGCAGCCTGATCCAGACGATCGGCCGTGCGGCGCGCAACGTCAACGGCCGCGCCATTCTCTATGCCGACCGCATCACCGACTCGATGCGCCGCGCCATCGACGAGACCGAGCGCCGCCGCGCCCGGCAGGTCGCCCACAACGAGGCCCACGGCATCACGCCGCGCGGCATCCGCAAGCAGGTGCGCGACCTGATCGACGGCGTCTACAGCGACAAGGCCAAGGACGACCTGGCGCGCTTCGAGCAGATCCGCGAGGCCGCGCAGGTCGAGTCGCTGTCCGAAAAAGACCTGGGCAAGCGCATCAAGCAGCTGGAGAAGCAGATGCTCGAGCACGCGCGCAACCTGGAGTTCGAGCAGGCGGCACGGCTGCGCGATCAGCTCGCGCTGCTGCGCGAGCAGGCCTTCGGCTCGTGGGGGCGGTGATGCGCATCCTGATGGTCTGCACCGCCAACATCTGCCGCTCGCCGACGGCTGAAGCGGTGATGCGGCACCGCCTCGGCCGCGCCGGTCTGCAGGGGCGCATCGAGCTGGATTCGGCTGGAACCCGGGCCGGATCGACACCGATGCCGGCCGATCCGCGCAGCATCGCCCATGCGGCGCGGCGCGGCTATGACCTGGCACCGCTGCGCTCGCGCCCGGTCACGCGGCTGGATTTCGACCGCTTCGACCTGATCGTGCCGATGGACCGCAGCCATGTGACCCAGCTGGCGGCGCTGGTGCCCGCGGTACCCCCGGCGCAGGTCCGTCTGCTGATGTCGTTCGCGCGCATCAGCGGTCTGTCCGAGGAGGTGCCCGACCCCTACTATGGCGGTGCCGCGGGATTCGAACATGTGCTCGACCTCGTGGAACTTGCGTGCGACGGGCTGCTCGAATACCTGTACTCGCCTCAGGGTTCCCGCTGATCCCGGCCGCCGGGCTCGCGGAGCGCTCCGCTATAATCGAGTAAATCACTCGGGAAAGAGGGCGAGGGTCCAACCCGACTTGCTGCCCTGGGCTCAGCCAACCGCTGCGTACCAGCCGCGAGTTCAAGGAGCTTAAAGCCATGCGACTGACAACGAAGGGCCGGTTTGCGGTCACCGCCATGATCGATCTGGCACTGCGCGAGCACAGCGGCCCGGTGGCGCTGGCGGCCATCAGTGCACGCCAGCAGATCTCTCTTTCCTACCTTGAACAGCTCTTCGGCAAGCTGCGCCGGCACGAGCTGGTCGAGAGCACCCGTGGCCCGGGCGGGGGCTACTCGCTGGGCCGCAAGGCCGAGGACATCACGGTCGCCGACATCATCGTCGCCGTGGATGAAGCGATCGACGCCACCGGCTGCGGTGGCGGCGAGAACTGCATGGGCGACGAATCGGGCCGCTGCATGACGCACGACCTGTGGGCGAGCCTGAACGCGAAGATGCTCGAATACCTGAACTCGATCTCGCTGAAGAGCCTGGTCGATGATCAGATCAACCGCGGCGTGTCGGTCGAGGAGGCGCCCATCAAGCGCGCCATCTCGAGCCAGCCCGTCGTCAAGCCGATCAAGGTCACGGCGCCGAACTCGGTGTTCGCGCTCGGATCGGCGCTCTCGAAGTAACACGAACTTGTCCCGGGTGCCGCCCTGACCGGCGGCCGCCTCGGGGCGACCTGGTTGAACATGGACATGACGCCTCACTTCCCGATCTACATGGACTACGGCGCGACGACCCCGGTCGATCCGCGGGTGGTCGATGCGATGATTCCCTGGCTGCGCGAGCACTTCGGCAATCCGGCCTCGCGCAGTCACGCCTGGGGCTGGGAAGCCGAGGAAGCGGTCGAGAAGGCGCGCGGCCAAGTCGCGGCCCTGATCGGCGCCGACCCGCGCGAGATCGTCTGGACCTCGGGCGCGACCGAGTCGAACAATCTGGCGATCAAGGGCGCGGCGCAGTTCTACCAGGGGCGCGGCAAGCACCTGATCACCGTGAAGACCGAGCACAAGGCGGTGCTCGACACGATGCGCGAGCTCGAGCGCCAAGGCTTCGAGGTGACCTACCTCGAGGTGCAGCCCGACGGTCTGCTCGACCTCGACCAGTTCCGCGCCGCGATCCGTCCGGATACCATCCTGGCATCGGTGATGTTCGTGAACAACGAGATCGGCGTGATCCAGGACATCCCGACGATCGGCGCGATCTGCCGCGAGAAGGGCGTGATCTTCCACGTCGATGCTGCGCAGGCCACCGGCAAGGTCGAGATCGATCTGGCCCGGCTGCCGGTCGATCTGATGAGCCTGGCCTCGCACAAGACCTACGGTCCGAAGGGCATGGGCGCGCTGTACGTGCGTCGCAAGCCGCGCATCCGCATCGAGGCGCAGATGCACGGCGGTGGCCACGAGCGCGGCATGCGCTCGGGCACGCTGCCGGTGCACCAGATCGTCGGCATGGGCCTGGCGTTCGAGATCGCGCGCCAGGAAATGGCCGAGGAGAACGAGCGCATCGCCGGGCTGCACAAGCGCCTGCTCGACGGCCTGTCCGACATCGAGCAGGTCTTCGTCAACGGCGACCTGACCCGCCGCGTGCCGCACAACCTGAACATCTCCTTCAACTTCGTCGAGGGCGAGTCGCTGATCATGGGCGTCAAGGGCCTGGCGGTGTCGTCGGGCTCGGCCTGCACCTCGGCCAGCCTGGAGCCGAGCTATGTGCTGCGCGCGCTGGGTCGCAGCGACGAGCTGGCGCACTCGAGCCTGCGCATGACCATCGGCCGCTTCACGACCGTCGAGGAGATCGACTACGCCGTCGCCACGCTGAAGGACCGTGTCGCCAAGCTGCGCGAGCTCTCGCCGCTGTGGGACATGTACAAGGATGGCATCGACCTGAGCACGATCCAGTGGGCCGCCCACTGATCAGCCAGCAGACGGCGAACGCACACGGATCCGGAGAACAGCAATGGCATACAGCGACAAGGTCATCGACCACTACGAAAATCCCCGCAACGTCGGCGCCTTCGACAAGGGCGACGAGGACGTCGGCACCGGCATGGTGGGTGCGCCCGCCTGCGGCGACGTGATGAAGCTGCAGATCAAGGTCAACCCGGCCACCGGTCTGATCGAGGACGCGAAGTTCAAGACCTACGGCTGCGGCTCGGCGATCGCCTCGTCGTCGCTGGTGACCGAATGGGTCAAGGGCAAGTCACTCGATCAGGCGCTGGCGATCAAGAACACCCAGATCGCCGAGGAGCTGGCGCTGCCGCCGGTCAAGATCCACTGCTCGATCCTGGCAGAGGACGCGATCAAGGCGGCGGTCGACGACTACCGCTCGCGCCACGCCGGCGACGCCGGTCCGGCCCAGTGAGGGCGGCGATGGCGGTCACCCTGTCCGAAGCCGCGGCCCGGCATGTCTCGCGCTACATCGCCCGTCGGGGCAAGGGCGTGGGCGTGCGCCTGGGCGTGAAGACCACCGGTTGCTCGGGTCTGGCCTACAAGCTGGAATACGCCGACGAGATCGCGCCTGAGGACCATGTCTTCGAAGACCATGGCGTCAAGGTGCTGATCGATCCGAAGAGCCTGCCCTACATCGACGGCACCGAGCTGGACTTCGTCCGCGAGGGCCTGAACGAGGGCTTCAAGTTCCACAACCCGCGCGAGAAGGATCGCTGCGGCTGCGGGGAATCCTTCCGGGTCTGAGCCGTCTCGGCCCCCGGGGCGCGACCGCCAGCGGTCGCGCCCTTTGCTTTTGTCGGCCACGTCTCAGCGGGCGTGGGCATCGCTCTTGCGTCCCGGCTTGGCATGTCGGATTTCCTGCAATGGCCCCTGATCATGAAGCTCACTGACAACGATTTCGACCTTTTCGGCGTGCCGGCGCGCTTCGCGCAGGATCGCGCCCAGCTCGACGCGCGCTGGAAGGCGTTGCAGTCCGAGGTTCATCCCGACCGCTTCGCCAGCGAAGGCGCGGCCGCGCAGCGGGTGGCGATGCAGTGGGCGATCCGTGTCAACGAGGCCTACCAGCGGCTGAAGGATCCGCTCAGGCGCGGCGCCTACCTGTGCGAGCTCCAGGGCGCCGCGATCGAGGCCGAGAGCAACACTGCCATGCCCGGCGCCTTCCTGATGCAGCAGATGGAATGGCGCGAGGCGCTCGACGAGGCCCGCACGCTCGAGGCCGTCGAGGCGCTGGCCGACGATGTTTCCGCCGCCGAGCGCCGCATGCAGCAGCAGCTCGGCACCCTGATCGACGAGCGCCAGGACTGGCCGGCTGCGGCCGCGCAGGTCCGTGCGCTCATGTTCGTCGCGCGTTTTGCCGCCGACGTGGACCGGCGCCTCGACGCGCTGGGACAATGACGCACCCATGGCACTCCTCCAGATCTCCGAACCCGGGCAGACGCCCGACCCGCACAGCCGCCGCATCGCCGTCGGCATCGATCTCGGCACGACGCACTCGCTGGTCGCCTCGGTGCGGCATGGCCTGCCCGAATGCCTGCCCGACGACCAGGGCCGGGTGATCCTGCCCTCGGCGGTGCGCTACCTGGGCGGCGGCGGGCGCCAGATCGGCTTCGACGCGCTGGCCGCGCAGGCCGACGATCCGCATGACACGCTGGTCTCGGTCAAGCGCTTCATGGGCCGCGCGCTGGCCGACATCGCCGACCGTAGCCACCTGCCGTACCACTTCGTCGATCAGCCCGGCATGGTCGCGATCGAGACCCGCGACGGCGTGAAGTCGCCGATCGAGGTGTCGGCCGAGATCCTGGCGACGCTGCGCTACCGCGCCGAGGACACCTTCAACGCCGACCTGTTCGGCGCGGTCATCACCGTGCCGGCCTATTTCGACGACGCGCAGCGCCAGGCGACCAAGGACGCCGCGCAGCTCGCCGGCCTGAACGTGCTGCGCCTGCTCAACGAGCCGACGGCCGCGGCGATCGCCTACGGCCTGGACAACGCGATCGAGGGCCTCTACGCGGTCTACGACCTGGGCGGTGGCACCTTCGACATCTCGCTGCTGCGCCTGTCCAAGGGTGTGTTCGAGGTGGTCGCGGTCGGGGGCGACTCGGCCCTGGGCGGCGACGACTACGACATGGCGCTGGCCGTGTGGCTGCTGGAGCAGGCCGGCCTGCCCACGCTCGACGCGCTGGACGCGCACGACAAGCGCGTGGTGCTGCGCGCCGCCCGCGCCGCCAAGGAGGCGCTGTCGACGGCCGACACGACGGTGGCCACCGCCACGCTGGGGATCGGCGCGCTCGCGCAGCCGGTCCGCCGCGAGGACTTCGAGGCCACGACGCAGGCGCTCACGCAGCGCACCGTGCAGCTGATGAAGCGCGTGCTGCGCGACGCGAAGATCAAGGCCGACGAGGTGCAGGGCATCGTGATGGTTGGCGGCTCGACGCGCATGCCGGTGGTGCAGGCGGCGGTCGAGGCCTTCTACGGCCGCGCGCCGCTGACCAACCTGAACCCGGACGAGGTCGTAGCGCTGGGCGCGGCGGTGCAGGCCAATGCGCTGGCCGGCAACGCGCCCGACGGCGAAATGCTGCTGCTCGACGTGATCCCGCTGTCGCTCGGGCTGGAGATGATGGGCGGCCTGGTCGAGCGCGTCATCGAGCGCAACGCGACGATCCCGGTGGCCAAGGCGCAGGACTTCACCACCTACAAGGACGGCCAGACCGCGCTGGCGGTGCATGTCGTGCAGGGCGAGCGCGAGCTGGTGGCCGACTGCCGCTCGCTGGCGCGCTTCGAGCTGCGCGGCATCCCGCCGATGGCCGCCGGCGCTGCGCGCATCCGCGTGACCTTCCAGGTCGATGCCGACGGCCTGCTGTCGGTGAGCGCCAAGGAGCTGACCTCCGGCGTCGAGGCGGCGATCACCGTCAAGCCCAGCTACGGCCTGAGCGACGACCAGGTCGCCTCGATGCTGCGCGAGGGCTTCACCGAGGCCGAGAGCGACATGCACCGCCGCGCGCTGACCGAGGCCCGCGTCGAGGCCGAGCGCCTGGCGCTGGCTACGCGGACCGCGCTGGAGGCCGACGGTGACCTCCTTGACGAGGACGAGGGCATCCGCATCGACCGGCTGCTCGACAGCCTGGCCGAGATCGCCCGCGGCGAGGATGCCCATGCGATCGAGGCCGCCACCAAGGCCCTGGCCGATGGCACCGAGAACTTCGCCGCGCTGCGCATGAACCGCGGCATCCAGCAGGCGCTGACCGGCCGCCGTCTCGACGAGGTCTGATCCGCCCGTCTCCGATCCCGACTCCTGGACCCCGACACGATCATGCCCACGATCAAGATCCTGCCCCATCACGAACTCTGCCCGCAGGGCGCCAGCATCAGCGCGCCGGCCGGCACCTCGGTCTGCGAGGCGATGCTCGAGAACGGCATCGCCATCGAGCACGCCTGCGACATGAGCTGCGCCTGCACCACCTGCCACGTCATCGTCCGTGAGGGCTTTGCCTCGCTGGGCGAGCTCGACGAGACCGAGGAAGACCTGCTCGACCGCGCCTGGGGCCTGGAGCCCCAATCGCGCCTGGGCTGCCAGGCCATCCTGGCGCAGCAGGACCTCGTCGTCGAGATCCCCAAATACACCATCAACCACGCCCGCGAGAACCACTGAGCGGGCCGGGGCTGTCATGCGCCAGATCTTCCTCGACACCGAAACCACCGGCCTGGACCCGAAAACCGGCGATCGCATCGTCGAGATCGGCTGCGTCGAGATGGTCAACCGCCGCCTGACCGGCCGCAACCTGCACCTCTACCTGAACCCGGAGCGGCCGGGCAGCGAGGAGGCGATCCGCATCCACGGCCTGACCGACGAGTTCCTCGCCGACAAGCCGAAGTTCCGCGAGATCGCCGACGAGCTGGTCGAGTACGTGCGCGGCGCCGAGGTGATCATCCACAACGCCGGCTTCGACGTGGGCTTCCTCGACGCCGAGCTGCGCCGGGTGGGACAGCCGCGCTTCGCCGAGCTGGCCGGCGGCATCCTCGACACGCTGGTGATGGCGCGCGAGATGTACCCCGGCAAGGCCAACTCGCTCGATGCGCTGTGCCGCCGGCTCGAGGTGGACAACAAGCATCGGCACTTCCATGGGGCCCTGCTCGACTCGAATCTGCTCGCCGAGGTCTACATCCGGATGACCCGCGGCCAGAACTCGCTCGTCATCGACGACGAGAAGGGCAGCGAGGAGCAGGTCGAGCAGATCGACGAGGACCAGGCCGCGATCGACCTGTCGACCTTTGTGCTGCCGGTGCTGCGTGCGGCCGAGGCCGAGCAGGCCGCGCACGACAAGATGCTGACCGAACTGGACAAGGCCAGTGGTGGAAAAACAATCTGGCGTCAGATGCTTGCGCACGGAGAAAAAGCCGTGGCATAATCGCGTTCTCGCTGCAGCGCAGGACGAAAGAAAAGCCGGCAGCAGAGCCCGAACAAGATTCGGGCGGTTAGCTCAGCGGTAGAGCACTGCCTTCACACGGCAGGGGTCGCAGGTTCGAACCCTGCACCGCCCACCAAACGAAGCCCCACAAAGGGCCAAGAAAGCCAAAAAGCCCTAGAGAATCAACGCTCTAGGGCTTTTTTGTTGCCCAAAGAACCCCAAAGAACCCCACTTGAAGCTACTCGTGCATGCGGGTAGCTTCGCGGGTAGCTCAACAAGCACCCGAAGAAGTTACCCATGCCCGAGAACATCCTGAGCGATCAGGCGATCAAGAAAGCCAAGCCTGAAGCCAAGCCCCGCAAGCTGTCAGACGGTGGCGGTCTACTGCTTGAAGTGCGTCCCGAGGGCGGCAAGTGGTGGCGGCTCCGGTATCGGTTCGCCGGCAAAGAGAAGATGCTGAGTCTTGGTGTCTATCCGGCGGTAGCCCTTGCCGATGCACGCAAGCGCCGGGACGAAGCGCGCGCCCTGCTGGCTGCAGGGATCGATCCAAGCGCCGCACGCAAGGACAGCAAGGCGGAACAGGCCCGCCAGCAGCATATCGAGTCGCTGGTAGCGCAGGGCAAGCCCCTTCCGGGCACCTTCGAGCATGTGGCCCGTGACTGGCTGGAGAAGAAGCACGAACCCGAGGTCAGCCCAAGGTATTCGGCCCGGTCCCGCAAGCAACTGGAAACCGACGTGTTCCCGCACATCGGCCGGATGCCTATGCGTGAGATCACCGCGCCTGTGCTGCTTGAACTTCTCCGCAAGGTGGAGGCCCGAGGCGCCACAGACACGGCGCATCGGGTCAAACAGACCTGCGGCCTGGTCTTCCGCTACGCGATCACCACGGGCGACGCCGACCGCGACCCGGTGCCGGACCTGCGCGGCGCCCTGGCCACGCACACCAAGCGCCACTTCCCCGCGATCACGGACCCCGTGCGCGTCGGCGAGCTGCTGCGGGCCTTCGACGCCTACACCGGCCAGCCCGGAACGCGCACCGCGCTGAAGCTCGCAGCGATGGTGTTCCAGAGGCCGGGGAACCTGATCGCTATGCGATGGGAGGATCTGGACTTGGACGCCGCTACCTGGTCGATTCCGTCCGAGGACATGAAGCGCACCAAGGGGCAGAAGCTCAACGGCGCCGCGCACGTCGTTCCGCTGGCCCGTCAGGCTGTGGCGCTGCTGCGTGAGCTGCACCCGCTCACGGGTCACGGGGTCCATTGCTTCCCCGGTCTGGGCAACAAGCGACACCAGCCAATCAGCAATGTGACGCTGAACGCTGCGATGCGCCGGCTTGGCTTCTCGGGTGACGAGATGACCGCCCACGGCTTCCGCGCCCTGGCCCGCACGGTCATCGTGGAGAACCTGCCGGGCGTTGACTCCCAATGGATCGAAGCCCAGCTTGCCCACGCCAAGAAGGGGCCGCTCGGGTCTGCCTATGACCGTGCGCAGTACCTGCACCAGCGCCGCCAGATGATGCAGACATGGGCCGACTACCTGGACAGGCTGCGCGACGGGGCGCAGGTGATTCCGATTCGTGCCGCTTGAGGGTGGCGCCGGCCGGGCCTCATTTCCAGAAAACCACTACCCCGGTCACTGCCAATACTGACGAAAGTCCACCGTGCGACCGGTCGGGCTCAGGAGGTCGGCGCCGGCCAGCGCCAGCAGCAGGCCACAGGGGGCGCCGATCGGGTCGGGTGGTGCGCTGGCGCGGCGTCCTGGTTGAAGTGCCGCCACGGGGCCAGCAGGCCCGGCCCGGAGCATGTCGGGGGCTGGTGGGGCCGCTCGGGCTCTTGAGGGTGGCGCCGGCCGGGCCTCATTTCCAGAAAACCACTACCCCGGTCACTGCCAATACTGACGAAAGTCCACCGT
>NZ_FTMZ01000021.1 GCF_900156335.1 Sphaerotilus natans | reverse complement strand
GCACCGAGTCCAGCAGGGCGAACACCCGGCTGAACGTGTCGTGCGAGGCGATGCCCTGCTCGAAGGGCAGGAAGCGCCGCAGCCACTCCAGCTTGAACTCGCCCCACTCGCTGACATCGACCCAGTCCTCGGCGCCCGCGGCCACCGCGCACAGCGCCGTCAGCAGCAGTTCCTGCAGCGGGTACTGGAAGCGGCCGGTCTGCCGGCGCGGATCGGCCAGGTCTTCAAAGTGCTGCATCAGCTCATCGCCGGGGGCCGTCGGGTGGTCTTGCATCGTGTCTTGGGCTGCGAGGTCGGGCTGGATTGTTACCACTCAATCGGGGTGGTGGCTAATGCAATCGCCCTGGCTGCCTACCCGGCAGTTCACTTGGGTCAGCGTCTCCGGCAACCCCTCCCGATTTTCTGAGCTGCCTACCCGGCAGTTCACAGCAAGTCGAGCGCCGTGATCGCGGCGCTGGCTTTCTGAGCTGCCTACCCGGCAGTTCACTCGTGCAGCCCGAGCACGTCGCGATCCTGGCGTTTCTGAGCTGCCTACCCGGCAGTTCACTGGAAGCGCGAGTACGACAACCGTTACAACATTTTCTGAGCTGCCTACCCGGCAGTTCACCCGGGCGCTGCCCTGGCGCTGGGGGCTCAGGGTTTCTGAGCTGCCTACCCGGCAGTTCACATGGCTTGCATGATGGTAGTTCCTAGGGTAGTTTTCTGAGCTGCCTACCCGGCAGTTCACTTTCACGCGCGTTTCTCTCAACAGGACCACTTTTTCTGAGCTGCCTACCCGGCAGTTCACGGCGCTGCGCGAACAAGGCCGAGAGGCCGAGGTTTCTGAGCTGCCTACCCGGCAGTTCACGTTGAGGGACTGCTTCAGTTCAGGCGCGATCTTTTCTGAGCTGCCTACCCGGCAGTTCACGAATTGAGGGGGCGCGCCGCGCGCCCGGCACTTTTCTGAGCTGCCTACCCGGCAGTTCACACAGCTACTACAACCACCGCACCGGGCATGGTTTTCTGAGCTGCCTACCCGGCAGTTCACACGAAGAGCCGGTGGCTTACGAGGCGCTGATTTTTCTGAGCTGCCTACCCGGCAGTTCACCGAGTCGGTGATCGACTTCAACGCCGGACGCTTTTCTGAGCTGCCTACCCGGCAGTTCACAGGCGTGGCATCCGCTGCCGCGGCGCGTTGCTTTTCTGAGCTGCCTACCCGGCAGTTCACAGCCAGACAAGGCCGGCCTGCCAGCGGGGCATTTTCTGAGCTGCCTACCCGGCAGTTCACTCGGGATGCTGGCAAGCATCAACCCGCATGAATTTCTGAGCTGCCTACCCGGCAGTTCACAGGACATCCGGCAGCGCTGCGTGATCGACGAGTTTCTGAGCTGCCTACCCGGCAGTTCACTAGCACTGCGCTGTTGCCGGCCTGGGCCCAGTTTTCTGAGCTGCCTACCCGGCAGTTCACTAGAGCTGGCAGACACCCAAGTGCTTGTCGCGCTTGGACATTCTGCCAGATCCTGGCGCGAGACCCTCTTTCGGGGGCCTGCGCTAAGTGCTTGATTTTTAAGGAGCGGAGGCCGCCGCCCCGAAAAAGGGTCGTCAGAACCAGGGCACGGTGGCCGTGGCGCTGAGACCGTAGGCGTTGAAGGCGCCGGGCACCGGAGCGTCTTGCGGCGGGCCGTGCTGGATGAACAGCCGGAAGTGCTGGCCCGTGCTGCTGCTGCGCAGTTGCAGGCTCGGCAGCTTCAGGAAGGCTGCGACCTGATCGGGGATGCGCTCGCGCGCGGTGGCCTCGTCGATCTGCTGACGCCGCATCAGCCGGCGGCGCATGCGCTCCGGGCTGCTGTGGGATTGCCGTCGCGACACGCAGCAATGCCGAGCCTGTGCCGGCACGGCAGCGATGTCGCCGATCGTCAGGTGATCGCGCATGCCCCGCAGCCACGCCGTGTCCATCAGCATGGCCAGCGCCTCGCGCGAGCCATGCAGCCGCAGACACAGCCCCAGCTCAAGCCCCTTGACCTCTGGAAAGCTCACGCCGATGCAGGTGCAGCCCTGCGCAGCCAGCGCCCGGTGCAGCTTGGCGTACAGCGCCTCCATCAGCGCCAGAGGACCGAACTCGGGGTCCGGCAGCAGCCGGAGATCGAGATGGTGATCCATCGTTGTCACCACTCAGTCCTTGCCGGCATCACCGAAGACGCCACCCCGGACCAGCGTGGCCATCACGAAGTGCTGGTTCTCCAGGCTCGGGATTTGGTCCTTCAGCAGCCAGTTGTCCAGCAGCGTGTAGAAATCGGCCTTCTTGACGGGCGGCCGGCAGGCCGTGCCCAGCGTCGTCACCGAGCCATACGGCTCGACGGCGATCGGGCCGATCTGGTCTGCGGCAAAGTCCGGGTACCAGGTGTCGATCGTGCGCAGCGCGTTGCCGATCTTCTGCGAGTGCATGCCGGCGATGCCGCCGACCGTGTACAGCGTCTTGCTCTTGCCGGCCTTCTCCTTGTCAAGGATGAGTTCCTGGGACGGGAACACCTCCTGCCCGGCTCCGATGCGCACGAAGGCGGTCACCTGCAGCAGCACATGCCGCTGCCCCGCCAGCCCCTTGGCGATCAGCTCGCCCACGGCCTCGACCGCACCCGCCTGCTCGACCGGCAGCGCGTCGAAATTGCGCAGCGACAGCGCCAGCGCATCGAAGGTCCAGGTCTGCGCCGCCCGGCCCTCGACCCAATGCGCCACCTGCACCTCCACCTGCTCGGCCCCGACGCGGTTGCGCCACAGGAAGCGGCCGTTGGCCAGGTTGGCCGCATAGCGCCGCGCCAGCTCGCCAAAGCCCTGCGTATCGACATAGCCCTTCACGGTCGCCAGCAGCTTGGCCTGGTAGTCGGCGCTGTTGCAGGCCGAGGGCGTGCCGGCGCCACCCAGCACCCGCAGCGTGAAGGTGACCTTCAGCGTGTCGGCGTCCGCCGGCAGCGCGGCCACGTCGACGGTCTGCAGGTTGGGGTTCTGGATCGCCGCGTCCAGCTTGGCCGGATCGGCATCCTTGGTCTTGAGCCGGTTGGAGATCGTGCCGCGCACCGATTTCGCGCGCACCTCCACCGCCGGCCAGCCCGCGCTGTCGCCCCGCGCCTCCCAGGCGCCAGCGAAGAACAGCGCGTCAGACGGATCGAGCTTGCGCTCGAAGGCCAGGACGGATGCGGTGACCAGACCGGTCGACTCTTTCTTGGTTGCCATGATGAATCTCTCCTTGAATTTAGACGTAGTTGAACGGGGAATCTGGGTCTTCCAGCAGCTCTGACGGGGCAGATGGCTTCAGATCCACTTCGGGATACGGCTGAGCAGAAGGCCGGTAGGTGTTGCGGCAGCGGTAGAGGCCAGTGGCAGGGTCGTGATCGGGCCACCACATCAGATCGGTGGCGTCCCCCAGCCGATGCGGGCTGATCCATTGCCCCAGGCTGTAAATGCTCTCTACGAAACAAAGCGGCGTATTGCCGTCACGCGCACGGGTCACCGCGCCGGCCTCATGCAGTGCTGACAGCGCGACATAGCCCACCGGAATCGGCACGATCCAGCCGGGCCGCCGCTCGGTCTGCCATTCAATCTGTTCGGTGCCATCCGGAGCGTGGACACGCTGCGCACGCTGGGTCAGCGCGACCGTATCCAGCCATGCGTCCAGCAGCGTGGCATCGGGCGCCTCAGCACGCAGACCGGTCAACCGGCTGACAAGAAGATCGTCACGCGCCACCAAGGCAAAACCGGGCAACCAGCGTCGTGCCAGCCGACGCCATGCGCGGTCGCGTGCCTCGGCTTCGTAGTGCAATGGAAACGGCAGCAGCGCCGGCATGGTCTCCCGTGGCGAAGCGGACAGCGAGGGCATCACGCTGCCACCGGCCACCCGCATGCCGGCCAGCGTCTCAACCACGACACGGGCCTGCTGCTGCAGCGTGGCGTGATCGGCATGCGCCATGCCGGTGCCATGGAGACCGAACACCAGCGTGATGTCAAGATGCGCCCGCCCCTCCTCAACGATGGCTGACGTGCTGCCGTCCTTGTCCACCGGATTTCGAGTCAGGTTGAAACTGTACTCGTGCTTCGAGGTGGCCACCTGCGCCTGCAGGTCGTGGCAGATCACACCAACACTTCTGAACTCGAAGGGCGTCAGCGCCCCGAGGCGACGCTGGAGCGCGTGCATCAGCCCAGTGAACGCCGTGATGGATGGAAACCCCCAGGTCAGTGGACTGGAAATGGCGTTGGCGTTCTGGATGCGCAGCCTGGGCAGCACCAGCAGATGGTTGATGTCGGGCCGTTCAGTCGGCATGGTTCAGCTCCTGCTCATGATCGGCCAGCGCTTCCAGCAGATCGCGGCGCCAGTGGGCATGCTCGGCATCGCCCATCTTCAGCGCGTCGCTGGCGCCAAGCTGCGCGTTGAGCCAGTTGGCGTAGCGGCCAGCCAGCTCGTGCTGCCAATCGTTCCGGAGACATCCAGGCGAGCGGTCCAGGAAAGCCCGCTCGCAGTCCGGCAGTCGGCATTCGGGAACATCGCTCCAGCCTGGTGGCAGCTCGCGCATCTCGGCCGAAAACAGCAGGAACTGGTCATTCAGCTCGTCGGCCAGATCGTCGCGGGTGTCGCGGGTTTCCTTGTTGCGGGGCGGCTGGGTGGCAAGGAAGCTACGCAGTTCGCGAACAAGCCGGCGCACCTCCGGCCGCCGGCCGAAGCGGTGGAACAGCGTCTCGGTCTGCAACAGCGGCACCACGTCGCGGCTGCGCCACTGCGGTGGCAACGAAGCCAGCAAAAAATTGCTGCCGCGCCGCTCACTGTTGAGCTGACTGATGTTCTGGGGCTTGGTGCCGCCCAGATTCTGCTCGGCCAGATGCGGCCAGATGCGAATCGGGCGCTCATGAAATTGACCAGCCTTGCGGGCGTTCTGGGCCTCCTGCACCGCATCACCGAATCGCTCGGTGCGCAGCCGCTTGAAGACCCGGTGCGCCAGCGAGGTCGCATAGAGTGGCGCCAGCAGGTGGTAGTGCTCATCATCGAGCGCATCCGTGCCGGTCAGCCAGTAGAGCTGCTTGAGCTTGCGGTGCGAGGCGGGTGTCGGACAACGTTGACCGGTGATGTCAGCCAGCAGGGCCGTCTGCTCAGCCCGCAGCCCGAAGGCAAGGCCGATATCCTCGTCTCCTGCCTGCAGATGATCCAGCAGCGAGCGGCTCTCGAACCGCGTCGCCATGAGCACGGCAGCCAGATCGGCGACCTTCTTGTTCACCGCGCCATTGCCAGTGGCGTCAAGATCGAAGTCCTCGCCGAGCACATGCGAACCCACTTCCTGCAAGGCGTGCATGTCCTGTGGTCGGACCAGCAAGTTGGTGGCCATACGCACCGGCGGATCCGGATGCACCGCCTTGACCAGATGCGTTGCCAACTGCACTTGGCCGATGTACTTCAAGCCCTCGTCAAGCAATTGTGGCCACCGCCACGTCTCACGCAGGGCTGACCGGCGCGCTTCTGCGGCGGCGTCGCTGCCCTTGACCTGATCCAGCAGTTCGGCAAGCCGCTGCTGAATCGCGTGATGAATATGCTGCCGGATGTCTGCCGGCCTCCCTGAAAGATTCGGCACTGTCGGCCCTCCTTGGATCATGAGTCAAATGCGCCGCACGAACCCCAACACAGGGTGGGAATGCCAGCCCTGCGTGCTGTTCGGCAGACTCAACGTACCGAACCGCTCGGCACAACGCTGGAGTGACATCTCCATCGCATCGGCCAAGGTCTGCAAAGCCATGGCGTAGTCGGTGTCTGCCCATGGCACGATGCCGGGCCCCTGCACACGGTCATCAGGCCACGGCAGATGGCGAGCCTGGATCGGCGGATAGTCCGGGTGACCGGTCTTCTGGTCGATGACCTCGGTCAGTTCGATGCGATCGGGATCGTCGTCGCTAGGGCGCAGGCACAGGTCGATCTGCTGCCGATGATCAGCGCGGAACGGCTGGTGCTGCGGCAGCAGCGCGGTCATCAACACATCACGAGCCGGCCGGTCCCACCACCACCAGGCCGCCTCTCCGGTCGGCAACCCCTGATATGCAGCGGATCCGGCCCGCGGAGGCAGCAACGCCCGCTGCAGGCGATGGTGCTCCAGATCGACCCAACGCTGGGCCGACTCCAGCGGTTCAGGCTGCCGGATGCGCGGCCGGGCATCGACCACGCCGAATTCCTCGCGGCGCAGCAACTGCGGCAGCAGGTGGTGCTCCAGCAGGGCCGTCTTGTCCTCAAAGCCTGGCTTGCAATACACCGGCTCACCTGGCCTCCGACTGAAGTAGCGCAGATTGGTGTTCCAGACCCGCACGTTGGGTGTGCTGCATGCCCCCTCGCGATGACGCCGCACCCGGCCGACCAGCTGGATCAGTGACCGCATCGACGATGGCTCGACGATGGCCCAGTCGTAGTCGTGATCCCGACCGACCTCGGTCACCGGCGAGCCAAGCACGATGAACATCTGCTGCAGCGCCTGCGGATGGGCATCCAGCCGGGCGCGGATGTCGGGCAGATCGAACACGGCATTGGGCCGACGGCGGTCCAGGGCCGCGTCGAGGCGCTGCTCGATGTTCGAGCGCACCAGCAGCGGAAACTGCGAGTGGTAGACGCAGAGATGGATCAGGTGGCCTTCCTGCACGCCTGTCTCGAACAGCTTGAGCGCCACCTGCACCAGCGGTTCGATGTTGGCCATGCGGATCAAGCCGAAACTGACGCGCCGCTGCGGATACCGGGGATCAGGCACCGCATGCAGCGTGTGCAATTCGACGGCATGACGGCGCAGCAGCAGCGCCAGTGCGGCGTATCGCTCCTCGTCGCGACCGACTTGCTGCAGGTCGCGTACGTCAATCAGAGCACAGCGGCGCCGGGCCTGCGTGGCCGCCTGTTCGGCCAACTTGCCACTGCGCTGCGCTGTGAACTGCTCATGGGCCTGTCTGAAATGATCCAGCGTCGGGCAAGTGGTGGCCTGTCGCTGGAACTCGTCCACCCACAGACACACCACCTCGGGTGGCACCCCAGCCCGCCCAGGCTCAGCGCCACGATGGCGCTGGAATGCAGTCCGGCCAGCCCGGTAGGCCATGAACAGCCCCTGTACCAGCGAGGGCGTCAGCGTGGCTGAGGACAGCAGCACACGACTGCCAAGCAGCCCTGCCCAGTGGACGAGCCGGGTCAGTGCTGGCAGGTCAGCCAGATCGAAATCATCCGGCTCGTCGATCACCAGATCACTGGTGAGCAGACGCAGCATCGGGGCAATCTGCCGGCCGCCACGCAGGCTGTCCGTGACCGGAACAAGATGGTCGATGGTGCAAACCAGGATCGGTGCCACGAGCAGGCTCGTCACCTTTGGATCGTGCAGCGCGCGAGCCAGCAGCGGGTGATGGGTATCGATGGCAGCGTCACCACCGAATTCGACCGAGCCCTCTTCTTCCGGCTCCAGCAGCAATGCCTGCTGAGAAGCCGAACCGGTGGCCTCCGCACGCTGCTCGAAGTGATCGAAAAGTGCCCGACTTGCGCTGCCACCGACCCGAATGGCCAGTTGCTCGTCCTTGAGCTGCAACCGCTGCTGAAACGCCCTCCCCGTCTGCAGCGTCAGCGTGCGCAGCCCCATCGCGAAAACGCAGCGCATGCCCCGCTCAGGCTCAGCAAGGGCATCCATGATGCGGGCATTGGCCAGCGTCTTGCCGCAACCGGTGCTGGCCATGTTAACGATGAAAGCCCCATGTTGTTCGGCCGGGACTCGCTGTTCGGTCGCCAGATCAGCAGCCTTGTCCTGCCATCGGAAGCGTTCATCAGCACTTCGTTGACGCAGCAGCCGGGGCCGCCCCAAGTCAGGCAGGCTACGCCTCAGGCTGGGAAGTGCATGAGTGATGGCACGGCTGTCGGCCGCAACACCCAGCAGGTGCTCATCCAGGGTCTGATTGCCTACGGTGCGTCCGCGCAGATCCTTGCGGGTATTGGCCAACAACGTACAGCCGGCTGGCACGCTCAGACGCCCATCGGCCTGACGCTCGTCGGAGCCTTGCACACTCAAGCTGGAATAGTGATGGTCAGCCAGCATCAACGCCATTCGGCTCAGATGCATCACCCACGGCTCATCCAGCCATGCGAAACCAGCACGTCGATCAGGCCGCTGCACCAGGGCAAGCAGCCTTGTTGCCAGCCGGCGCGCCTGGGTACGCCAGTGAGGCAGTGTCACGGGCAGGACATGCGGGTCGAACGTCCAGTACGGCCGAACCTGTTCAGCAGGCGCACCGGCCACCACCTCGCTCCAATCGGCCTGCATGTGCAGCAAGGCATCACACAGACTCTCAGCGCCGAAACGGCCGCTCGGGCAACCAGCAAAGCGTTGCTGTCCGTGCTCATCATGAGCCGGCAACACCGGCAACCGATGGTGCGTCACCACCAGCCAACCGACCGCCTGCGCCAGCGGGGCGTGTTTCAGCGCCGCGAACGGTGTCGGCAGCGCACCGCTGTCCACCCCGTCGCGGCGCAGGCGGCGCGTCCAGGTGGCGTCATCCTCCGGGGTCGGCGCGATCAGCCGCTTCAGCCAGGTGGCATCGTCGTCGGTGCCGACAAACGCCTCGAACAGCCGCAGCGACACCCATTCATGCCGGTACTGGTTGCGCTCGGTCAGCCGGCCGGCCAGCCGCGCCTGGAAGGCCTCGCTCGCCTTGCCCAGGTCGTGCAGCAGCGCCGCCAGCGCGGTCAGCAGGTGGATGTCCTCGCCGGTGTGCCAGTCGTTCTCGTCGTTGGCACGCAGCACGTTGCGGAAGGTCGTCTCCGTCGGCACGGCACCCTGCGCATTGAAGCGGCTGGCATCACCGACGGTCCACAGCAGCTCGCTGTGGTCCAGCCCGCGGATCCAGTGACAGGCCACCGCCGTGTTCCGGCGCGCTGTCTTGCGCAGCAGGCGCCGCAGCGTGTCCAGCCCGTCTTGCGTGATCGGCGTCTGCCAGGTCCGGTCCCCACGCCGCTCGGCAAACTGATCGAGGATGCGACGGGTTTCCACCAGCGCGCGCTTGTCGCACTGCGAGATCAGCAGGATGTTCATCAGGACGGGATCGTGGGGGTGGTGGCCGTGCGGGCCTGAGCGCCCAGTCGCTGCGCGACATCCTTGAGCGTGTCGATCATGAAATCGAGCGACTCGCTGCGGGTCAGGGTCTCGATGCAGGCCTGGCGGAACTCCTGCTCGGTGTCCCCTCGCATGGCGGAGATGAAAGCCTGCGGCAGGATCACCGCATCCTTGACCAGATCGGCGACATCGAACACCAGCCCGCCGCGCCGCGTCTTGCCATGCAGCACCGCCAGACCATGCGGCAGGCCCAGCACCCAGGTGGCCGAGGCCCCCAGGCCATAAGCGAGATAGTTGCCGTGGTCAAGAAACCGGTTGGCCGTGTCGGTGCTGTCGCCCCGCTGGCTGCGGGTGAACTCGCCATAGCGTGTGGCCTGCGCGGCCAGCCGGTAGAGCTGCTTGGACAGACGCGCCTCCTCGGTCAACAGCGCCGTGTGGTCGGCCGCGCCATCAATCGCCTGAGAGGAGGCGTCCAGCAGCGCGTCCAGCGTCGCCAGATCAGGGCTCCAGCGCTCTCGATTCAGCGTGCGACTGTCGCGCCAGGCTTGGCGAACACGGCGCAAGCGAATCTGCTGGAAATCCCGTGCGGCCTGCAACCTCAGGCGGTCGTCAAACCAGAAGCGCACCCAGCCCTGGAGATATTCCGTGGGTCGGTATTCGCTCTGCGGCGACATCCATGCGATGTCGAGCCCACCGTCCGTGGCAGCGAACAGTGGCGTGCCACCGCCACCGCAGAACCCCACCATCACGCCGGCCTTGGCCAGCTCGCGCATCGCGGCCTGGGTCAGCGATGTGCCGGTGCCCAGAAGGATGGTCGTCGTGTTGGCGATCGGGATATTCCAGTACAGCGAGCGCGCGCCCTGCTCTGTGACGTACTCGACCCGCCCGCCGTTGACAAGCACGCGGCAATGCTCGAGGTAGTAGAGATTGGCGCGTTTCGAGTGAAGGATGCTCTTGAGGTCTGCGGCCCCGATGTCCTGCATTGACGATGACTCCCTTGCATCTGTGGCTTGTGCCACCTGTGTTTCTGCAAGGATCGTCGCACCGAATTGGGGAACAACATCGGCGGTTTTTCACAGATCAAGCTGCCGATACATCTGGTCGGACTGCAGCCTCTCGTCATCCAGAACGCCCCGAGCGTCTGCCCACCCCGATCACGGCACCGCCGGCAGATACCCCATCACCCCGAACAACGCCCCCTGCGGATCCTGCAGCATCGCGAAGCGGCCGATCTCGGGAATGTCGGTCGGGGGCAGCAGCACACGGCCACCGAGCGCGGCGCATTCGCCGGCGGTCTCGTCGACGTTGTCGACCGTGACATAGCTGCCCCAGTGCGGCGACATCGCCGGCGGGGCGTCGGGTGGCATCGGCATGATGCCGGCGACCGGCTCCGACCCCGATCGGCCTGCTCGGGCACAATGCCGCCCACCATGAGCCTCGTCTTCCCGCACACCTTCGTCCCCTGGTTCCGTTCGGTGGCGCCGCACATCCATGCGTACCACGGCAAGACCTTCGTCGTCGGCATGGCGGGCGAGCTGATCGCCGCCGGCAAGCTCAACGCCTTCGCGCAGGACCTCTCGCTGCTGCATGCGATGGGCATCCGCCTGGTGCTGGTGCACGGCTTTCGGCCGCAGGTCGACGAACAGCTGCGCGCCAAGGGCCAGACCTCGCGCTACAGCCACGGCAAGCGCATCACCGATCCGGTCGCGCTCGACTGCGCGCAGGAAGCCGCCGGCCAGCTGCGCTTCGAGATCGAGGCCGCCTTCTCGCAGGGCCTGCCCAACACGCCGATGGCCAACTCGACGGTGCGCGTCGTCTCGGGCAACTTCCTGACCGCGCGGCCGGTCGGCATCGTCGACGGCGTCGACTTCATGCACAGCGGCCTGGTGCGCAAGGTCGACGCCGGCCTGATCCGTCGCGCCATCGACATCGGCGCGCTGGTGCTGCTGTCGCCCTTCGGCTTCTCGCCGACTGGCGAGGCCTTCAACCTGACGATGGAAGACGTGGCCACCGCCACGGCGGTGGCGCTGCAGGCCGACAAGCTGATGTTCCTGACCGAGATCGCCGGCATCCGCGAGGACCTCGACGACCCGGAGAGCGCCATCGACACCGAGCTGTCGCTGGCCGAGGCGCGCCGGCTGCTGGAGCGCCTGCCAGCCCCCACCCGTCCGACCGATCCGGCCTTCTACCTGCAGCACTGCGTCAAGGCCTGCGAGGGCGGCGTGGAGCGCTCGCACATCCTGCCCTTCGCCGCCGACGGCTCCATCCTGATGGAGATCTTCACCCACGACGGCGTGGGCACGATGGTGGTGGACGAAAAGCTCGAGAGCCTGCGCGAGGCCACCTCGGACGACGTCGGCGGCATCCTGCAGCTGATCGAGCCCTTCGAGCGCGACGGCACGCTGGTCAAGAGGAGCCGCACCGAGATCGAGCGCGACATCGGCGCCTACACCATCATCGAGCACGACGGCATCATCTTCGGCTGTGCCGCGCTCTACCCTTATCCGGAAGCACGCACCGGCGAGATGGCGGCGGTCACCATCTCGCCGCAGGTCCAGGGCCAGGGCGACGGCGAGCGCATCCTCAAGCGCATCGAGCAGCGCGCCCGCGCGATGGGCCTCGACAGCATCTTCGTGCTGACGACCCGCACCATGCACTGGTTCGTCAAGCGCGGCTTCCAGCAGGTCGACCCCGACTGGCTGCCCGAGGCGCGCAAGCGCAAGTACAACTGGGACCGGCGCTCGCAGGTGCTGGTCAAGAAGCTGAACTGATCCCTCTCCACGACAAGAAAGGAAGAACCCCCATGGCACGTACCGTCCAATGCGTCCTGCTGAAGAAGGAAGGCGACGGCCTCGACTTCGCGCCCTATCCCGGCGAGCTGGGCAAGCGCATCTACCTGAACGTCTGCAAGGAAGCCTGGCAGCAGTGGCTCAAGCACCAGACCATGCTGGTCAACGAGAACCGCCTGAACCTGGCCGATGCGCGCGCGCGCCAGTATCTGGCGCGCCAGATGGAAAACTACTTCTTCGGCGCTGGCGCCGACCAGCCGACCGGCTACGTGCCGCCGTCGGCCTGAATTCCCGGGCACAGCCCCGAAACGAGCCAAGCCGGCCGCGTGCCGGCTTTTTTGCGTCCGCTCACATCACGCCACGCTGCGGCAAACCAGACCGGAATTCGTGGACAAAAGAACACAATTGCGAATGATTCACGTTAATTGCTATCATGCACGGGCTCACCAACCTGCCGGCCCTGGCCGGACTGTCATGACTGCAAAGAACACCCTGAAGACGCTCGCCGGACTGATTTCCTGCCTCGGCGCCCTGGCGGCCACCCCGGCCCTGGCCCAGGAACAGGTGCTGAACCTGTATTCGGCGCGGCATTACCAGACCGACGAAGCCCTGTTCTCGAATTTCACCAAGGCCACCGGCGTCAAGATCAACATCGTCAGCGCCGACGATGCCGGCATCCTGCAGCGACTGAAGAGCGAAGGCGCCGCCAGCCCGGCCGACGTGATCCTGCTGGTCGATGCCGCGCGGCTGTGGTTTGCGGAGACCAATGATCTGTTCGCACCGGTCAAGTCGAGCTATCTGGAGCAGCGCATTCCGGCGCAGCTGCGCGGCAAGGACGCCGGCCAGGGCTCGGAATGGTTCGGCTATTCGACCCGCGCCCGCGTCGTCGTCTACAACAAGCTGAAGGTCAAGCGCGAGGACGTGGACAGCTACGCCAAGCTGGCCGATCCGAAGCTCAAGGGCCAGTTCTGCTCGCGCAGCGGCTCGCATCCCTACAACCTGTCGCTGTTCGGCTCCTATCTGGAGCATGCCGGCCCGGCCGCGACCGAAGCCTGGCTGAAGGGCCTGGTGGCCAATCAGGCGCGCGACCCCAAGGGCGGCGACACCGACCAGATCAAGGCCACCGCCTCGGGCGAATGCGGCGTGGCGCTGAGCAACACCTATTACATCGCCCGGATGATGCGCTCGAACAAGCCCGACGAGCGTGCCGCGATGGAGCAGGTCGGCGTGGTCTTCCCCAACCAGCAGAGCTGGGGCACGCATGTGAACGTGGCCGGCGGCGCGATGGCGCGCCATGCCAAGAATCGTGTCGCCGCGGTCAAGTTCCTCGAATATCTGGCCACCGATGACGCCCAGCGCTACTTTGCCGACGGCAACAACGAATATCCGGCGGTCAGCGCGGTCAAGATCTCCAACCCGGCGCTGGACACGCTGGGCACTTTCAAGCAGGAACTGATTCCGCTGTCGGCCGTGGGTCAGAACACCCCGAAGGTGCAGCAGATGCTGGACCGCGCCGGCTACAAGTGACACCACGCAAAGTGGCGCGGTTCAGGATAACTTCCTGATTTTCCCAACGGGGATGGACAGCACGGGCGGATTGTTTCTAGAATCCGCCCGCACATCCATCCACCCTTCCGTTGGGAAAACAACATGAGCACGTATCAGGAACTCCTTGCCCGCCAGCAGGAACTCGCCCGCGAGCAGGCAGAACTCGAGCGCCAGATCCAGGAAACCCTGCGCGCCGAGCGCGCCGGCGTGATCCAGCAGATCAAGGCCATGATGGCCGAGCACGGCCTGACGGTCGCCGACCTGAGCAGCGGAAAACCTGGCCGCCCGGCCCGCTCGGCCTCGTCCGGAGATACCGCGCCGGCCCGCAAGGTCGCGCCGAAATACCGCGACCCGGACACCGGCGAGACCTGGTCGGGTCGCGGCCTGAAGCCGAAGTGGCTGTCGCACGCGATCGAGAATGGCCGCACGCTCGAGGAATTCACGATCACCCAGTGATCGGATCGTTCACCGGCCAGACCGGTGCTGCAAAAGCTGCCTGCGGGCAGCTTTTTTGTTGGTGCGCGCGGCGCATCCGTGTCTGGAAATGTTTCTGATACATTTGCGGACTTTTCCAGATGCTGTCAGCAGCCTCGGCAGCAAAACCATCCAGTACCCAATCAGATCAGACTTTGGCGCGTCTTAAACCTTGCGAAGCCGTTCGGCATTGACATCTGCACACACCGTCCCTATCCTCGCCGGTGACTTTTCTCACACTTCCTCACCCATGACAGGCTTGCGCACAAAGACTCGCTCGAAGATGCTGATCGGTTCGGTGCTGCTGGCCCTGTCGATGAGCAGCACGGGGGTCCGGGCTGCCCCGGAAGATGCGGCAGATCCGATCCTGCGCTTCCTCGGCCAGCAGACCCAGAAAGCCTCCGAGACCGCCTCCGACCTGATCATGTCGGCGATGAACTTCCTGGGCGTGCGCTACCGCTTCGGCGGCACCAGCGAGGAAACCGGTTTCGACTGCAGCGGCTTCACCCGTCATGTCTTCGAGAACAGCGTCGGCCTGCTGCTGCCGCGCCGCGCCTCCGAACAGGCCGAGGCCGCCGGCCTGCTGACGGTGCGCAAGGAAGACCTGAAACCCGGCGATCTGGTGTTCTTCAATACCATGCGCCGCGCCTTCTCGCATGTCGGCATCTATGTCGGCGACGGCAAGTTCATCCATGCGCCGCGCACCGGCAGCTCCATCCGGGTCGACGACATGAACCAGTCGTACTGGACCAACCGCTTCGACGGCGCACGCCGCGCACCGCAGGTCAATCCCGACGCGCCGGTGGTGCTGCGCTGAAGCATTGACGTGCCTGACGTCGCGCAGATGCGCGGCCGGCCCTTCGGGCACAATCGCGCCTCATGTCCGAACGCAACATCATCGCGATCCATGACCTGCGCAATCCGGCCTCAGGCGCGGGAATCCCGGAAATACCTGCACTGCCTGCAGGCGCCGAACTCTCGTCCGGCCTGCTGGCGGATTCCCTCGGACGCACGCTGCACGACCTGAGAATCTCGGTCACCGACCGCTGCAATTTCCGCTGCAGCTACTGCATGCCGAAGGAAGTCTTCGACAAGGACTATCGCTTCCTGCCGCAGACTGCCCTGCTGAGCTTCGAGGAAATGCTGCGCATCGCGCGCATCTTCGTGGCCTGCGGGGTACGCAAGATCCGGCTGACCGGCGGCGAGCCGCTGCTGCGCCGCCATCTCGAGGATCTGGTGGCGATGCTGGCGAATCTGCGCACCCCGGACGGCGCGCCGCTCGACCTGACCCTGACCACCAACGGCTCGCTGCTGGCGCGTAAGGCGGCTGCGCTGCGTCAGGCCGGTCTGCGCCGGGTCACCGTCAGCCTGGACGCGATGGATGATCGCATCTTCCGGGCGATGAACGATGTGGACTTTCCGGTGGCCGACGTGCTGGCGGGCATCGATGCGGCGGTGGCGGCCGGCCTGGGCCCGGTCAAGGTCAACATGGTGGTCAAGCGGGGCACCAACGAGCACGAGATCGTCGCGATGGCGCGCCATTTCCGCGAGCGCCACGGCGGCCAGGTGGTGCTGCGCTTCATCGAATACATGGATGTGGGTGCCACCAACGGCTGGCGCATGGACCAGGTGCTGCCCTCGGCCGAGGTGCGCGCGCGGCTGCATGCGGCTTTCCCGCTGATGCCGCTGGACGCCGCCCAGCCCGGCGAGACGGCCGAGCGCTGGGCCTATGCCGACGGGCGCGGCGAGGTGGGCTTCATCTCCAGCGTCACCCAGGCCTTCTGCGGCGACTGCAACCGCGCGCGGCTGTCGACCGAAGGCCAGCTCTACCTGTGCCTGTTCGCCGAACGTGGCCACGATCTGCGCTCGCTGCTGCGCGGCGCGCATCCGTCGGGCCGGCCGTGGAGCGATGCGGAGATCGCCGCGGCCATCGGCCTGATCTGGCAGCGCCGCGACGACCGCTACTCGCAGCTGCGCGCCAGCCAGCCGGCCGAGACCGCCACGACGGAGGGCAGCGGCCGGCGCCGCATCGAGATGAGCTACATCGGCGGCTGAGCGCGCTGCCGCCGTCGGGCCGCTCAGGCCTTCATCAGCAGGCAGACCGCACGGGCCTCGATCGACTCGCCGCGCCCCACCGGGCCGAGCTTCTCGGCGGTCTTGGCCTTGACGTTGACGCAGGCCACATCGAGACCGACGCAGCGCGCGATCGACTCGCGCATCGCGCTGATGTGCGGCGCCATCTTCGGCGCCTGCGCGACGATGGTGCTGTCGATGTTGACGATCTGCCAGCCCTCGGCGCGCACCCGGCGCGCCGCCTCGGCCAGCAACCGCGCGCTGTCGGCGCCCTTGAACTCGAGCGCGGTGTCGGGGAAATGCCGGCCGATGTCGCCCAGCGCCGCCGCGCCGAACAGCGCATCGGTGATGGCGTGCAGCAGCGCATCGGCGTCCGAGTGGCCGAGCAGGCCGCGCTCGTGCGGGATGGTCACGCCGCCCAGGATCAGCGGCCGGCCAGCGACCAGCGCATGCACATCCCAGCCCTCGCCGACGCGCAGCGCCGGCACCGTCATCGCCGTGGTCATCATGGCGGTCATGCGTGGGTGTGGTGGTGGGCGCCCGCCATCGCCGGCTTGTCCTTGTCGATCGCCGGATGCATGTCGTCCATCCACAGCACCTGATCGGCATAGCACTGCAGGTCGGTGGAGAGGTTGGACATCGCGCCGTGCAGCCAGAACTCCTTGTGCAGCTCGGACTTGATGTAGGTGATCGCCTCCTGGAAGTCGCCGTCGCCGGCCGACAGGATCAGGCGGTCATAGACGCCCTGGGCCGCCAGCTTGACGATCAGCGTGGCGATGCCGACATCCACGCCCTTCTGCACCGAGCGGTGGAACTGGTGCGAGCAGTTCGGGCAGGTGGTGTTCAGGTCCTTGATGGTGTAGAGCTGCACGCGCATCTTGGGGCCGCGCGGCGGCGCCGACTTCAGCCAGCTGTGAAAGGCGTTCTGGCTCTCGGTGGCCGCATCCGGCGTCGAGTTCAGGTAGTAGCACTCGTGCAGCGGGCCGCCGTTGGCGCGGGTGATCTCGGCCTTGAGCTTCAGGTAGTCGAAGGGCCGGTTGCGGCCGTAGTTGAAAAGATAGGCTCCGTCAACAATCCAGACAGTTTTCATGTGTTTTGTCTAAGTGAATCAGCAAAAACCAGATACGGTTGCGCATCATGCCACGATGGGCACAGGCAGAAATTAGACCGTGCCGAGCAGCCGCTCGGCGAGGGCAAAGTCCTCGGGCCAGGTGACTTTCAGATTGAGCAGGTCGCCGCGCACCAGACGCGGATCGTGGCCGAGAGCCTCGATCGCGCTGGACTCGTCGGTGAGGTGCTCGCCGGCCTGGCGCAGCGCCGGCTGCAGCAGGCCCAGGCGGAACATCTGCGGCGTCTGCGCCGCCCACTTGCCGGCACGGTCGACGGTGGCGGCCACCCGCGCATCCGGCCCCTGCGCGACCTGCTGCTTCAGGGTGTCGGCCACCGGCAGCGCCAGCAGGCCGCCGACCTCGTCGTCCCTGCAGGCGTCGATCAGCCGGTCGACCCAGGCCGGCTCGACCAGGCAGCGCGCGGCGTCATGCACCAGCACCCAGTCGTGCGGCATCACGCCCTGCTCGAGCAGCGCCTGCAGGCCGCCGGCGACGCTCTCGGCACGGCTGGCGCCGCCGCAGCGCGCCACCCGCAGCCGCGGGTCATGGACCAGCTCGCCCACCGCCGCCTCGAAGGCGGTGTCGTCCGGCGACAGCACCACCAGCACCGAGGCCAGCCGCTCGACCTGCAGCAGCGCGCGCAGCGTGTGCACCACCATCGCCTCGCCGGCGATCGCGCGGTACTGCTTGGGCGCGCCGGCACCGGCGCGCTGGCCGACGCCGGCACAGGGCACCAGCGCATGACAACAGGGGGACATTCCGATCAGCATCCCGCGATTGTCGCCGCAGTGGCGATAGAGTGCCGTCTGCACCCCACCCTTGCACACTGCACAGCCATGAGCGACTTCCCGCAGGACATCTACACCGAACCGTCGGGCTACAGCCTCGACACCCTCGCCTGCCTGGGCCCGCTGCGGCGCATGGCCGGCGTCTGGACCGGCCGGCGCGGCCTGGACGTCAAGCCCAAGGCCGACGGCCCGCGCAAGCAGGCCTATGTCGAGCGGCTGGAGCTGCAGCCCATCGACCCGGTCACCAACGGCCCGCAGCTGCTCTACGGCCTGCGCTACCACACGCACATCACCAAGCCCGAGCAGGTCAAGACCTATCACGAGCAGGTCGGCTACTGGCTGTGGGAGCCGGCCACCGGCGGCGTCGTCCACACGCTGACCATTCCGCGCGGCCAGGTGGCGATGGCCGCCGGCCAGGCCAGCGCCGAGGCCGACCACTTCGAGCTGCACGCCACCCAGGGCCTGGACACCTGGGGCATCTGCTCCTCCCCCTTCCTGGACCATGCGTTCAAGACCACCGCGTTCCGCATCCGCGTCGACTTCCATGACGACGGCAGCTGGTCCTACGAGGAGGACACGGTGCTGCAGATCCGCGGCCGGGACGAGCCCTTCCACCATGTCGACCGCAACCACCTCGAGCGCGTCGCCGAAGCGACGCCCAATCCGCTGGCGCGGGTGAAGGCCGGCTGAGCGGCCGGCCGGCAGGCCCGGGGCGGCGCGCCTAGAATCGCCGCCCATGCAGCTGCCCCAGATCGCCCCCGGAAAACGCTACACCGTTCCCCGCCCGACCGGCTCGGCCGACGCGCTGCTGCTGGCGCGCTTCGCCGAGCGGCAGGCCGGGCAGAAGAAGGTGCTGGCCGTCATCACCGCCGAGCCCGCCGACGTGCAGCGCCTGCCCGACGAGCTGGCCTTCTTCGCCCCGGGCCTGCGGGTGGCCGTCTTCCCCGACTGGGAGACGCTGCCCTGGGACACCTTCAGCCCGCACCAGGACCTGATCTCCGAGCGCCTGGCCACGCTGTGGCGCATCCACTCCGGCGAGGTCGACGTGGTGCTGCTGCCGGCCACCACCGCCCTCACCCGGCTGGCGCCGCCCGCCTTCCTCGCCGGCTACACCTTCCATTTCAAGAAGGGCCAGAAGCTCGACGAGGCGGGCCTGAAGTCGCAGCTCACGCTGGCGGGCTACCAGCATGTCAGCCAGGTCGTCTCGCCGGGCGAGTACGCGGTGCGCGGCGGCCTGATCGACCTCTATCCGATGGGCTCGGCCGTGCCCTACCGGGTCGATCTGTTCGACGACGAGATCGACTCGATCCGCGTCTTCGATCCCGACACCCAGCGCAGCCTCTACCCGGTGCCGGAGGTGCGGCTGCTGCCCGGGCGCGAGTTCCCGATGGACGAGCGCGCGCGCCAGGACTTCCGCGCCCGCTGGCGCGAGAAGATGGAGGGCGACCCGAGCAAGGCGCGCCTGTACAAGGACATCGCCCAGGGCATCGCCGGCGGCGGCATCGAATACTTCCTGCCGCTGTTCTTCGACGAGCCGGCCACCATCTTCGACTACTTCGGCGAGGGCGCGGTGCTGGCCCTGCACGGCGAGGTGGGCGAGGCGATCGAGCGCTTCCACGCCGAGACGCGCGAGCGCCACCGGCTGATGCAGCACGACCCCGAGCGGCCGATCCTGCCGCCCGAAGAGGTCTTCCTGCGCCAGGAGGACTTCTTCCAGCGCTGCAACCGCCATGCGCAGCTGGCCATCCGCGGCGCCGAGCCGGTCGAGTGGGCGCGCCCCCTGCCCGACCTGAGCATCGACCGCAAGGGCCAGGAGCCGCTGCACCGGCTGGAGGCGCACCTGGCGCGGCTGAGAAACGAGGCGGCAGGCGCACGCCTGCTGCTGGTGGCCGAGTCCGCCGGCCGGCGCGAGAGCCTGCTGGAGCTGCTACGCGATCACCGGCTGGAGCCGCCGGCGGTGGACTCGCTCGCCGCCTTCCTGGCCGGCGAGCACCGCTACGCGATCACCACCGCGCCACTGTCGTCGGGCTTCATCTGGACCGAGGCCGGCCCCGGCGGCGCGGTGCAGATCGTCACCGAGACCGAGCTGTTCGACAGCGCACCCACCACCCGGCGCCGGCGCCGCCAGGAGGCCACCAGCGATGTCGACGCGCTGATCAAGGACCTCTCCGAACTGAAGATCGGCGATCCGGTGGTGCATTCCAGCCACGGCATCGGCCGCTACCAGGGGCTGGTCAGCATCGACCTGGGCGAAGGCCCGACCGAGTTCCTGTTCCTCGAATACGCCGACAAGGCCACGCTCTACGTGCCGGTGTCGCAGCTGCAGCTCATCAGCCGCTACACCGGCGTCTCGGCCGACGAGGCGCCGCTGCACAAGCTGGGATCGGGCCAGTGGGACAAGGCCCGGCGCAAGGCCGCCGAGCAGGTGCGCGACGCCGCCGCCGAGCTGCTCAACCTCTACGCCCGCCGCGCCGCGCGCGAGGGCTTCGCCTTCCGCTACGCGCCGCAGGACTACGAGGCCTTCGCCGCCAGCTTCGGCTTCGAGGAGACGCCCGACCAGGCCGCGGCCATCCACGCGGTCATCCAGGACATGATCAGCCCGCGGCCGATGGACCGGCTGGTCTGCGGCGACGTCGGCTTCGGCAAGACCGAGGTCGCGCTGCGCGCGGCCTTCGTCGCCGTGACCGGCGGCAAGCAGGTAGCGCTGCTGGCACCGACCACGCTGCTGGCCGAGCAGCATTACCAGACGATCGCCGACCGCTTCGCGCCCTGGCCGGTCAAGGTGGCCGAGATGAGCCGCTTCCGCTCGCCCAAGGAGGTCAAGGCGGCGATGGAGGGGCTGGCCGCCGGCACCATCGACATCGTCGTCGGCACGCACAAGCTGCTCAGCCCCGACACCAAGTTCAAGAACCTGGGCCTCTTGATCATCGACGAGGAGCACCGCTTCGGGGTGCGCCACAAGGAGCAGATGAAGGCGCTGCGCGCCGAGGTCGACGTGCTGACGCTGACGGCCACGCCGATCCCGCGCACGCTGGGCATGGCGCTCGAAGGCCTGCGCGACCTCTCGGTGATCGCCACCGCGCCGCAGCGCCGGCTGGCGATCAAGACCTTCGTGCGCAACGAGAACAAGGGCACCATCCGCGAGGCGGTGCTGCGCGAGCTCAAGCGCGGCGGCCAGGTCTACTTCCTGCACAACGAGGTCGAGACGATCGAGAACCGGCGCCAGGCGCTGGCCGAGCTGCTGCCCGAGGCGCGCATCGGCGTCGCCCACGGCCAGATGCCCGAGCGCGAGCTCGAGCGCGTGATGCGCGACTTCGTCGCCCAGCGCCACAACCTGCTGCTGTGCTCGACCATCATCGAGACCGGCATCGACGTGCCGACGGCCAACACCATCGTCATCTCCCGCGCCGACAAGTTCGGCCTGGCGCAGCTGCACCAGCTGCGCGGGCGCGTCGGCCGCAGCCACCACCAGGCCTACGCCTACCTGATGGTGCCCGACATCGAGGGCCTGACCAAGCAGGCCGCGCAGCGCCTGGACGCCATCCAGAGCATGGAGGAGCTGGGCTCGGGCTTCTACCTGGCGATGCACGACCTGGAGATCCGCGGCGCCGGCGAGGTGCTGGGCGACAGCCAGAGCGGCAACATGATGGAGGTCGGCTTCCAGCTCTACAACGAGATGCTGAGCGAGGCGGTGCGGGCGCTCAAGGCCGGCAAGGAGCCCGACCTGCTCTCGCCCACCGGCTTCTTCGGCGGCACGACCGAGGTCAACCTGCACGCGCCGGCGCTGCTGCCCGACAGCTACTGCCCCGACGTGCACGTGCGCCTGAACCTCTACAAGCGCCTGGCCACCGCCGACCGGCTGGACAGGATCGACGCGATGCTGGAGGAATGCACCGACCGCTTCGGCAAGCTGCCCGCGCAAGGCCAGGCGCTGTTCGACCTGCACCGGCTGCGGGTGCAGGCGCGGCCCTACGGCATCCAGAAGATCGACGCCGGCCCGGCGGTGATGAACATCCACTTCCGCCCCAACCCGCCAATCGACCCGATGAGGATCATCGAGCTGGTGCAGAAGAACCGCAACGTCAAGCTCGCCGGCAACGACAAGCTGCGCATCGAGCGCGCCTATCCGGACGCCAAGGACCGCGCGCAATATGTCCGCGACATCCTGCGCGCGCTGGGGCAGCCGCTCAGCGCGTGATCGAGCCCACCGCAGCACGCACGCCCCCCATCGTCATCCTCGCGAAGGCGAGGACCCACGCCCGCCCCGCCATCCCGCGTGGGTGCCCGCCTGCGCGGGCATGACGGAAGGGGCGGGCCGCAGCCTCTACCGCCGCAGCACGCCCGCCCCCCCCATCGTCATCCTCGCGAAGGCGAGGACCCACGCCCGCCGCGCCCTGCCGCGCCATCCCGCGTGGGTGCCCGCCTGCGCGGGCATGACGGGAAGGCGGGCATGACGGAAGGGGCGGGCCGCAGCCGCTACGCCATCCGCATCCGCCCGGTCGTCGAGGCCGAGGCAGTCGGGAAGACCAGCCGCGAGCGCAGCTCCCGGTAGGCCTCCCAGTCGAAACGCTCGAGAAAGTCGACCGCCCGGGCCGCGCCTTCGCGGAACAGCTCGGCGCGGGTGGTGTCGTCCATGCTGAAGTCCAGCCAGTTCACGTCGCGGCAGGCGATGTGCTGCACCAGCTGGCGGTAGTCGTGGTTGTTCGACAGGAAGTCGTAGTCCAGCGCGTGGCGGGCCGAATCGAAGATCGCGCCGAACAGGCTCAGCGGCCCGTCGATGCGGCGCCGGCGCTCATCCTGCTGCAGCTTCACGCCGAAGGTCGGCCGGGTCGGAATGCGGCTGTAGTTGTGGAAGAGATGGATCGGGAAGTTCGAGATCACCCCGCCGTCGACGAAGATGCCCTGCGCCGGCAGCCCGCCCTCCTGCGCGGCGTCATAACCGACTGCATCGCGCCAGCGCCGCACCGCACCGTCGTCCTGCGGCACGCTCAGGCGCAGCGGCTCGAAGAAGAAGGGAATCGACATCGACGCCCGCGCGAACAGCGCCGGATCGGCCCGCGCCGGGTCGGCGAAATACAGCGCCGCATGGTCGGGAAAGACCACCTTGCTCTCGGAGGCCACATCGGCGGCGACGATCGCCAGCCGCCCGCGCGCCTCCTGCGGCTCGAGCAGCCGGTTCTGACGCCAGTTCCACAGCCCCGGCGGGGGCTCGGCCAGGCGCGCCTGCAGCGCCTCGAGCGTGCTCACGCCCTCGCGCGCCAGCACGCCGTGGATCCAGTCCTGGAAGACCGCGCCCGGATTGAGCCCGAGCCGCGTCTTCAGCAGGCCGCGCACCCGCCAGGCCCGCCAGGCCAGCCGCCAGGGGCTGGGATCGGGCGCCAGCGCCGCATCGATCAGCCGGCGGCTGCGGCGCCCGCCGTCGACGAAGCCGCGAAAGTCCAGCGCCGCCAGATCCTGCAACAGCTGCGGCCCCTTGGCCTGGGCGGGCGGCCCCAGCGCCGCCAGCAGCAGCGCATTGATCGAGCCCGCCGACGTGCCGCCCACCCCCAGGAAGCGCAGCCCCGCCTGCTCCAGCGCCCAGGTGTAGCCCACCAGCGCGATGCCGAGCATGCCGCCGCCCTCCATCACCAGATCCACATACTGGTGGCCCTGCTGGTCGACCAGGTCGCTGAAGCGCTTGTCGCGCAAGCGCTCCAGGCGCGGCATCAGCGCCTGCAGCGACGGATGACGGATCAGTGCATCGATGTCCATGGCCTGTTTCTCCCCCCGGAGATGACACGGAGTGTCTCAGGCGCGCAGTATCCACCGCGGGCATGACAGGCGCATCCTCGGAACGAAGGAGATGGGAAGCAATCGTTCCCCGCCTCCTCGCCCTCACCCTCGCTTGGCCACCAGCGTCAGGATGTCGTAGCTGGCCACCAGCTCGCCGTGCTGGTTGCTGACCTCGACATCCCAGGCCACCACGCCCTGGCCGACGCCACTCGGATCGACCCGGTTGCGGTCGATCTTGCGCTTGCAGGTCAGCCGCGCGCGAATGGTGTCGCCGATGCCCACCGGCTTGACGAAGCGCAGCGTGTCCAGCCCGTAGTTGGCCAGCACCGGCCCCGGCGCCGGCGACACGAACAGGCCCGCGGCCGCCGACAGCACAAAATAGCCGTGCGCGATGCGCTGGCCGAACTGCGTCTGCCGGGCAGCAACCTCGTCGAAGTGCATGTAGAAGAAGTCGCCCGAGATGCCGCCGAAGGCGACGATGTCGGCCTCGGTCACGGTGCGCCGGTGCGTCAGCAGCGACTCGCCGACCTGCAGATCCTCGAAATGGCGCCGGAAGGGGTGCACCTCGGTCTCGATGACCTCGGCGCCGCGCACATGCTCGCCGGTGATGGCCGCCAGCATCGTCGGCGAGCCCTGCACCGCGGTGCGCTGCAGCAGGTGCTTGACGGCGCGGATGCCGCCCAGCTCCTCGCCGCCGCCCGCGCGCCCCGGCCCGCCATGCTTGAGCGCCGGCAGCGGCGAGCCGTGGCCGGTCGATTCCTTGGCCGAGACGCGGTCGAGCACATGCACCCGCCCATGCAGCGCCGCCATCGCCGGCACCACCTGCGCGGCCACCCGGGGCGAGTGCGTCACCAGCGAGGCCACCAGCGAGCCGCGCCCGCGCGCGGCCAGCTCGACCGCCTCGTCCATCGAATCAAACGGCATCAGCGTGCTGACCGGGCCGAAGGCCTCGACGTCGTGCACCGCCGCGTCGCGCCACGGGTCGCGGCTGAGCAGCAGCGTCGGCGCGAAGAAGGCGCCGTGATCGGTGCCGGCGCCGAGCGGAATCACGTCGGTGCCGCCGCCGCAGACCAGCTCGGCGTGCTCGCGCAGGCGCGCCACCCGCTCGGCCACATCGGCCTGCTGCGCGTGCGAGGCCAGCGGGCCCATCTTCACGCCCTCCTGCGCCGGATCGCCCACCACCACCCGGGCCAGGCGTGCGCGCAGCCGCTCGGCCACCGCGTCGAGATGGCGCCGGGGCACCAGTGCGCGGCGGATCGCGGTGCACTTCTGCCCGGCCTTGACCGTCATCTCGCGCGCGACCTCGCGCACGAACAGCTCGAACTCCTCGTCGTCCGGCGTCACGTCATCGGCCAGCACCGCGCAGTTGAGCGAATCGGCCTCGGCGTTGAAGGGCACCGACTGGCGGATCAGGTTCGGGTGCACCCGCAGCTTGGCCGCGGTGTCGGCCGAGCCGGTGAAGGTGACCACGTCGCAGCCGTCGAGCCGGTCGAGCAGGTCCCCGGTGCCGCCGATCACCAGCTGCAGGCTGCCGGCCGGCAGCAGGCCGCTGGCATCGATCAGCCGCACCAGCGCCTCGGTCAGGAAGCTGGTCGCCGTCGCCGGCTTGCCGATGCAGGGCATGCCGGCCAGGAAGCTCGGCGCGAACTTCTCCAGCAGGCCCCACACGGGAAAGTTGAAGGCGTTGATGTGGACCGCCAGGCCACGGCGCGGCACCAGGATGTGCGTGCCGGCAAAGCCGCCGCCCTTGCCCAGCGGCATCGCCGGGCCCTCGTGCAGCACATTGCCTGAGGGCAGCTCGCCCGAGCCCAGGCTGGCGTACGCGAACAGCGTGCCGATGCCGCCCTCGATGTCGATCCAGGCGTCCTGCCGGGTCGCACCGGTGGGCGCGGAGGCCGCGTAGAGCGTCTCCTTGTGCTCGAGCAGGTATTTCGCCAGCGCCTTGAGCCGCTGCGCGCGCTGCTGGAAGTCCAGCGCCAGCAGGCCGCGCAGGCCGGCGACACGGGCGAAATCGACCGCCTCGGCGAAGTCGATCGCCTCGGCGTGGGTGTGGGCGACGACGCGGCCGTCGACCGCGCTGCGCAGCGCCGCCGCCGGCTCGGCGCCGAGCCAGCGCCCGGCAATGAAGCTCTGCAGATGCATCACGGTGCTCATGCTTTGATCCCCGCTCACGGTGCGTACTTCCAGGTGCCCTTGTCGATCTTGACCATCACGCGCGCGCGCTGGTCCAGGCCCAGGTGATCGGCCGCCGACAGGCTGAAGATGCCGTGCGCGCCGGGCAGCTCGCGCACCTGCTCGATCGCGTCGCGCAGCGCGGCGCGGAATTCCGGCGTGCCGGGCTTGGCCTTCTTCAGCGCCACCGGCGCGGCGGCGCTCATCAGCAGGCCGGCATCCCAGGCGTGGCCGCCGAAGGTCGAGACGCTGCCCTTGCCGTGGGCCGCCTCGTAGGCCGCGACATAGGCCAGCGCCGACTTGCGCACCGGATGGCTGGCGGGCAGCTGATCGGCCACCAGCACCGGACCGGCCGGCAGGAAGGTGCCCTCGACGTCCTTGCCGCCCACGCGCAGGAAGTCGGCGTTGGCCACGCCGTGCGTCTGGTAGAGCTTGCCGGCATAGCCGCGCTCCTTCAGGGTGCGCTGCGGCAGCACCGCCGGCGTGCCCGAGCCGGCGACCAGGATGGCGTCGGGCTGGGCCGACATCAGCTTCAGGATCTGGCCGGTGACCGAGGTGTCGTTGCGCGCATAGCGCTCGCTGGCCACCACGCGCAGCTTCTTCAGCTCGACCGCCTTGGTGAACTCCTGGAACCAGCCCTCGCCATAGGCGTCGGCAAAGCCGATGAAGCCCACCGTGCGCACGCCGGCGGCGGCCATGTGCTCGGCGATCGCCAGCGACATCTGGATGTCGTTCTGCGGCGTCTTGAAGACCCAGCGCTTCTTGGCGTCCTGCGGCTCGACGATGCGCGCCGAGGCGGCCATCGAGATCATCGGCGTCTGCGCCTCGGCCACCGCGTCGATCATCGCCAGCGAGTTGGGCGTGGTAGTCGAGCCGATGACGATGTCGACCTTGTGCTCGGTCAGGAGCTTGCGGGTGTTGGCCACCGCGGTGGTGGTGTCGGAGGCATCGTCGAGCACGATGTAGTTCACCTTCTCGCCGCCGATCGTCTTGGGCATCAGCGCGATGGTGTTCTTCTCCGGAATGCCCAGCGAGGCGGCCGGGCCGGTGGCCGAGACCGTCACGCCGACGTTGATGTCGGCCAGCGCGGCGGTGCTGAGCAGCGCAGCAGCCAGCGCCAGCAGGGTGCGGGGGGTGGGGTTTTTCTTCACGGGGTGTCTCCTCTGGGGGGTGGGGCGGGCACGCCCACATGCGGCAGCCCGCCAAGAAAGAGGTCGGCGACGATCGGGGCCATGGTCTCGTGGTCGAGCGAGCCGTCGGGCCGCAGCCAGGTGAACATCCAGTTGATCATCCCGAACAGCAGCATCGACACCGGCACCGCCAGCCGCGCCGCGTCCAGGTCCGGGCGCAGCTCGCCCAGCGCGCGCGCAAAGCCGTCGACCACCCGGCGCTCGGTCACCAGGATGCGCTCGCGGTCGACGTCCCCCAGGAAGCGCACGTCCTCGGTCAGCACCCGGTGCGCGTTCTGCGCGCCGGCATATTCCTGCACGAAGCGGATGATCAGCCGGTGCAGGCGCGGGCGCGCAGGCAGGCCCTCGGCCTCGATCTCGGCCACCAGCTCGGCCAGCCGGCCGACATGGCCCTCGGCGATCTGCACCAGCAGCGCGTACTTGTCGCGGTAGTAGTGATAGAGCGTCGGCTTGGACAGGCCGCAGGCCTCGGCCAGCTGGTTCATCGAGGTGGCGGGATAGCCGCGCCGCGCGAACAGGTCGGCGGCATGGGCGAGGATCATCTCGCGCTGGTCGTCATAGGCGGGGGAGCGGGTACGGGCCACGGGGTCAGGAAGCGTCGAGGGGTCGGGCGTCGGTCGGGGTGGCGCGCGTCGCGGCGGGGCTCGCTCAGCGCTCGTCGAAGGACAGCACGACCCGGGGGGTCAGCGGATGCGACTGGCAGGTCAGCACGAAGCCGGCGGCCACCTCGTGGGCCTCAAGGGAGAAGTTGCGATCCATGCGCACCTGCCCCTCGAGCACGCGGGCCCGGCAGGTGCAGCATACCCCGGACTTGCAGGAGAACGGCACGTCCAGCCCGGCACGCGCGGCCGCGTCCAGCAGGCTGGCGTCGCCGGCGCGGAACTCGATCTCGCGGCGCAGGCCGTCGCGCACGATGCTCACCGTCGCCTGCGGCGCGTCGCCCGGCAGCACCGGATGCAGCTGGGCCGGCGACTGACCGCGCTGGGCGTCGGGCACGCCGAAGCGCTCGACATGCAGGCGCTCGGGCGCCACGCCGGCCGCCTTCAGCCCGGCCTCGACGGTGTCGTTGAAGCCGTGCGGGCCGCAGACGAAGGCCTGGTCGATCGCCTCGGGCCGCAGCACGGTGCGCAGCAGCAGCGCCAGCTTGGCCTCGTCGAGCCGGCCGGCGTTGAGCGGCGTGTCCACCGGCTCGGCCGAGAACACCGGGTGCAGCGCCAGCCGGGTCAGGAAGCGGTTCTTCAGGTCCTCGAGTTCCTCGCGGAACATCGTCGAGCGCAGCGAGCGATTCGCATAGACCAGCGTGAAGCGGCTGGCCGGTTCGGTCTCCAGCACCGTCTTCAGGATCGACAGGATCGGCGTGATGCCGCTGCCCGCCGCGAAGCCGACGACATGGCGCCCGCCCTGCCCGCCCTGCCCCACCTGCGGCGCGGGCAGCTCCGGCAGGGTGAAATGGCCCTGTGGCGGAAAGACCTGCAGCGTGTCGCCGGCCTTCAGCGCGCCGCCCAGCCAGTTCGAGAAGCGCCCGCCGGGCACCCGGCGCACACCCACCCGCAGCACGCCGTCCTGCGGCGCGGCGCAGATGGAATAGGAGCGGCGCAGGTCCTCGCCCTCCACCGCGGCGCGCAGCGTCAGGTACTGGCCGGCGCGGAAGCGGAAGGTCTCGGCCAGCGCAGGCGGCACGTCGAAGCTCAGCAGCACCGCCTCTTCGGTGTCGGGGCGGACCTCGCGGACGGTGAGTTCGTGGAAATGCAGGCTCATGGTGTCGGGATCCGGTTCGGATTCAGATCGGCTTGAAATGCTCGAAGGGCTCGCGGCAGGCCAGGCAGCGCCACAGCGACTTGCAGGCGGTCGAGCCAAAGGCCGAGAGCCGCTCGGTGCGCGGACTATCGCAGCGCGGGCAGGACGGATCGGCGGGCGCGGCCGCGCGGCGGTGCAGCCGCACCGGCACGCCCTCGCCGGCCGCCACCGGCCCTGGCGGCGCGATGCCGTACTCGCGCAGGCGCTGGCGGCCCTGTTCGCTGATCCAGTCGGTGGTCCAGGCCGGCGCGCGGCGCAGCGTGACCGCAAAGGGCGCCAGGCCCGCGGCCTCCAGCGCCTCGGCGACGCTGGCCGAGATGACCTCGGTGGCCGGGCAGCCGCTGTAGGTGGGCGTGAGCACCACCTCCAGCGCGCCCTCGTCGTCCAGCCGCACCTCGCGCACGATGCCGAGATCGCGCAGCGTCAGCACCGGGATCTCGGGATCGGGCACCGGGTCGATCGCCTGCCACGCCGCCTCGATGCGGCCGAGCACCTGCGCGCCGCACATCACCAGGCTCCGCCCGGATAGGCGCGCTGCAGGTGCTGCATCTCGGCCAGCAGCCGGCCCATGTGCTCGCTGTGCACGCCGCGCCGGCCGGTGGTGACGTAGGCGCCCAGCGTGGGCACACGCACGCCGGCCTCGTCCAGCAGCGCCTGCATCGCCGCGTGCCAGTCCTCGCGCAGGTCGGCCCAGCGCGGGCCCAGGCCGCAGGCGGCCGCCGCCTCGTCGACCGCATCGGCCTCGAACAGCTCGGGCGTGTAGCGCCAGAGCCGGTCGAGCGCGTCCTGCAGCCGGCGGTGCGACTCGGGCGTGCCGTCGCCCAGGCGCACCACCCAGTCGGCGGCGTGCTGCTCGTGGTAGCGCGATTCCTTCAGCGCCTTGGCGGCGATGGCGGCCAGCTCGGCGTCGCTGGAGGTCTGCAGCCGCGTCCACATCAGCCGCATCCAGGTGGCGACCGCCGCATTGCGCAGCACGGTGAAGGCGAAGTCGCCGCGCGGCAGCTCCACCAGCGTCGGGTTCAGGTAGTCGCGCTCCTCGCGCAGGAAGGCGAGCTGGTCCTCGTCGAAGGCCGCTGGCGCGCCCCGCGCGTGGCCGACCTGGCCGGCGCGGGTCAGCAGCGCGCGCGCCTGGCCGATCAGGTCGAGCGCGAGATTGGTCAGCGCGATGTCTTCTTCCAGGATGGGCGCGTGGCCGCACCACTCGCCCAGGCGCTGGGCATGGATCAGGCAGAAGTCGCCCAGGCGCAGCAGGTACTGCACCGCCGGATCGCGGCCGGGCTGGATGGAGGGTGTGCTCATCGGTCGGTCGCTCCGCTCACATGTGGTTCACGGACTCGGGCAAGGTGTAGAAGGTCGGGTGGCGGTACACCTTGTCCTCCATCGGATCGAAGTAGATGTCCTTGTCGCCGGGATCGCTCGCGGTGATCTGGCTGGAGGGCACGACCCAGAGGCTGATGCCTTCCTGGCGCCGGGCGTAGACCTCGCGGGCCAGCTGGATGGCCATCGCCGCGTCCGGCGCATGCAGGCTGCCGCAGTGCTTGTGGTCCAGGCCGGCCTTCGGGCGGACGAAGACCTCCCACAGCGGCCATTCGTGGCGGGCAGCGTCGTGGCCCGTGGATGCGTTCGGGGTGCTCATGCGGAAACCTTCTTCGGTTCGGTATGCTTGCGGGCGTGGGCGAGTGCGGCCTCGCGCACCCAGGCGCCGTCTTCCCAGGCATCGACGCGCATCTGCAGCCGCTCGCGGTTGCAGGGCCCGTCGCCGCCGACGACGCGCCAGAACTCCGCCCAGTCGATCGGGCCGAAGTCCCAGTGCTGGCGCGCGTCGTTCCATGTCAGGTCCGGGTCGGGCAGCGTGACGCCGAGCTCCGCCGCCTGCGGCACGGTGGCGTCGACGAACTTCTGGCGCAGGTCGTCGTTGGAGATGCGCTTGATGCCCCAGCGCATCGACTGCGCCGAGTTCGGGCTCTGGTCGTCGGTCGGGCCGAACATCATCAGGCAGGGCCACCACCAGCGGTCGACCGCGTCCTGCACCATCGCGCGCTGCGCCTCGGTGCCCTGCTTCATCATCACCAGCAGGCTGTCGTAGCCCTGGCGCTGGTGGAAGCTCTCCTCGCGGCAGATGCGCACCATCGCCCGCGCGTAGGGCGCGTACGAGCAGCGGCAGATCGGCACCTGGTTCATGATCGCCGCGCCGTCGACCAGCCAGCCGATCACGCCGATGTCGGCCCACGTCAGCGTGGGGTAGTTGAAGATCGAGCTGTACTTGGCCCGGCCCGAATGCAGCGCGCCCAGCATCTCGTCGCGGCTGGAGCCCAGCGTCTCGGCCGCGGCGTAGAGATAGAGGCCGTGGCCGCCCTCGTCCTGCACCTTGGCCATCAGGATGGCCTTGCGCTTGAGCGTGGGCGCGCGGGTGATCCAGTTGCCCTCGGGCAGCATGCCGACGATCTCCGAATGCGCGTGCTGGCTGATCTGGCGCAGCAGCGTGCGGCGGTAGTTGTCGGGCATCCAGTCCTTGGCCTCGATGAAGCCGCCGTCGTCGATGCGCGCGTCGAAGCGTTCCTGCAGATGACGTTCGCGCTGCATCTCGTCGAGGCTGCGCACCGGGCGTGCGGCGCCCTCGCCGGGGCCGTCGCGGCCCATCGTGTCCATGGCTTGCGTGTACATCTTGGCTCCTGCTTGGCTCCTGAATGGGCTCGTGGATCCCGGGGGCCGCCTCAGCGCGGGCGGCGGTCGAACACCCGCCGGGCCTTGCCGACCAGCGTGCGCTCGAGCGAATCGCTGGGCAGCACCTCGACCCGGGTCGAGATGCCCACCAGCGTCTTGATGCGCTGCGCCACCCAGTCGGCCGCGGCGCGGGCATCGGCCGGCGACAGCGCCAGCCCCGGCTGGCTCTCGCAGCACACCCGCACCTCGTCGAGGTGCCCCTCGCGCCCGACATGGATCTGGTACTGGCCCGAGAGCTGCGCATGCGCCAGCACGATCTCCTCGATCTGCGTCGGGAAGACGTTGACGCCGCGGATGATCAGCATGTCGTCGCTGCGGCCGACGATCTTGCCGATGCGCCGGAAGGCGCGCGAGGTCGGCGGCAGCAGCCGGGTGAGGTCGCGGGTGCGGTAGCGGATCACCGGCAGCGCCTCCTTGGTCAGCGTGGTGAAGACCAGCTCGCCTTCCGAGCCGTCGGGCAGCACCTCGCCGGTCTCCGGGTCGATGATCTCGGGGTAGAAATGGTCCTCCCAGATCACCGGGCCGTCCTTGCTCTCGACGCACTCGCTGGCCACGCCCGGGCCCATCACCTCCGACAGGCCGTAGATGTCGACCGCGTCGATCGCGGCCTTCTCCTCGATCTCGCGGCGCATCGCCTCGGTCCAGGGCTCGGCGCCGAAGATGCCGACCTTCACCGACATCTCGCGCGGGTCCAGCCCCTGGCGCGCGAACTCCTCGACGATCACCTGCATGTAGCTCGGCGTGACCATGATGAGGTCGGGCTGGAAGTCGCGGATCAGCTGCACCTGCTTCTCGGTCTGGCCGCCGCTCATCGGGATGACGGTGCAGCCCAGGCGCTCGGCGCCGTAGTGCGCCCCGAGGCCGCCGGTGAACAGGCCGTAGCCGTAGGCGATGTGCACGATGTCGCCGGCGCGCCCGCCGGCGGCGCGGATCGAGCGCGCCACCAGATCGGCCCAGCGGTCGATGTCGCCGGCCGTGTAGCCGACCACCGTGGGCTTGCCGGTCGTGCCCGAAGACGCATGGATGCGCGCCACCTGCGTGCGCGGCACCGCGAACAGCCCGAAGGGATAGTGGTCTCGCAGGTCCTTCTTGGTGGTGAACGGAAACTTCGCCAGATCGGCGAGCGTCTTCAGGTCGTCGGGATGCACGCCGCGCGCGTCGAACGCCTGGCGGTAGTGCGGCACGTTGTCATAGGCATGGCGCAGCGTCTGGCGCAGGCGCTGGAGCTGCAGCGCGGCGATCTCGTCGCGGCTGGCGGTCTCGATCGGCTCCAGGTCGCCGGGGGCGGGTTGGCGCACAGGCATGGGGCGAAATCTCCTCAGACGGCGGGCGGCACGGTCGGCCGGCCCTTCATGCGGTGGGAGCGCCCGCGGAAGACCGCGATGCGCTCGCCGCGCTGGTTGGTGACGGTCACGTCGTACACGCCGGTGCGCCCGGCCAGCGAGACTTCCTCGGCGGCGGCGCTGAGCTGGTCGCCCTCGCGGCCCGGCGCCAGGAAGTCCACCGACAGGCCGGAGGCGACCGTCAGCGCGTTGTACGCGTTGCAGGCATAGGCGAAGGCCGAGTCCGCCAGCGTGGTGATCAGCCCGCCGTGGCAGATGCCGAAGCCGTTGAGCATGTCGGGGCGCACCGTCATCGTCATCACCGCGCGACCCGGCGCGATCGACGCCACCGCGATGCCCAGCGCCTGGCAGGCGCGGTCCTCGCGCATCATCGCGACGGCCACATGGTCGGCGGTGGCCTGGGGGTTCAGGTCGTGTGCGTTCATGGCGGGCGCTCAGCGGTCGGAAAAGCTCGGCGCGCGCCGGGCCATGAAGGCGGCGACACCTTCCTGATAGTCATGCGCGAAGCCCAGCTCGCGCTGCAGCGCCTGCTCGTGGTCGAGCGCGCCGGCCAGGTCGGTCTGCTGCGCCGCGTCGAAGGCACGGCGGGTCTCGACCAGCGCACGCGTCGGCATCGCGGCCAGCCGCGCGGCCAGCGCGCCGACCTCGCCAGCCAGCTCGGCGTCGTCGACGCAGCGCCAGATCAGGCCGATGCGCTCGGCCTCCTGGGCGGGCAGGCGATCGCCCAGCATCGCCAGGCCCAGCGCCTTCGCCCGGCCGACCGCCCGCGGCAGCAGCCAGGTGCCGCCGCAGTCCGGCACCAGGCCGATCTTCGAGAAGGCCTGGATGAAGCTGGCCGAGCGCGCCGCCACCACCAGATCGCAGGCCAGCGCCAGGTTGGCGCCCGCGCCGGCGGCCACGCCGTTGACCGCCGCGATCACCGGCACCGGCATCGAGCGCAGCCGCAGCAGCATCGGCCGGTAGAAATGCGCCAGCAGGTGGCCGATGTCGCTCTGCGGCGCCACCGCCGGATCGGCCAGATCCTGCCCGGCGCAGAAGGCGCGGCCCGCACCGGTCAGCACCACGCAGCGCACGCTGGCGTCTTCGGCCGCCGCGTCCAGCGCCAGGAACAGCGCGCGCAGCAGATCGGTGGTGAAGCTGTTGAGCACCGCCGGGCGGTCCAGCGTCAGCGTCAGCACCGCGCCAGCGCGCTCCTGGCGCAGCGGAGATTCAGGGTGTCCGGGATGTTCAGGCGTCACGTCAGGCATCAGGGTGTCTCCTGGGGTCTCGTCAATTGACCGACCGTTCGGTAGATATTAGTCTCCCAACTTGATCCCGGACAATCAAGGAGAAACCCGATGCCCTGCTACAGCCTCGAAGGCGTCATCCCGGTCGTGCACCCGAGCGCGCATGTGCATCCGACCGCGGTGCTGATCGGCGACGTGCATGTCGGCCCGAATTGCTATGTGGGCCCGTGCGCGAGCCTGCGCGGCGACTTCGGCCGCATCGTGCTGGAGGAAGGCGCCAACCTGCAGGACACCTGCGTGGTGCACGGATTTCCCGAGCAGGTCACGCGGATCGAGCGCAACGGCCACATCGGCCACGGCGCGGTGCTGCACGGCTGCACCGTGCGCCGCGACGCGCTGGTCGGCATGAACGCGGTGGTGATGGACGAGGCGGAGATCGGCGCGGAGGCGATCGTCGCGGCCTGCGCCTTCGTGCCGGCAGGCGCGCAGGTGGCGCCGCGCACGCTGGTGGCGGGCACGCCGGCCCGCAAGCTGCGCGACCTGAGCGAGGCCGAGGTGGCCTGGAAGCTCGAAGGCACCCGCACCTACCACGACCTGACGCGGCGCTGCCTGGCCACGCTGGTCGAGGTGCAGCCGCTGACCGAGGCCGAGGCGGTGCGCCCGGTGCTGCAGGCGCCGCCGGTGAAGTCGCTGATCGCGACGCGGCGGGCCTAGATCCTCGCCTGCGCGAGGATGACGGTGTCAGTCGTGGTCGTGGTCGTGGTCGCAGGCCCAGGACAGCAGCACGTCGCGGCGCAGCACCTGCAGCTCGACGCAGCGGCCCACCGGCAGCGTCACCTTGGTGGGCACATGGCCGAAGGGCAGCCCGGTCAGGATCGGCACCGGGCAGACCGCACGCAGCTGCGCCACCATGGTCTTGAGCGTGTAGCCGCGGTCCAGCGGCGACTTGCGCCAGCCGCTGAAGTCGCCCAGCACCACCGCCTTCTGCGCGGCCAGCACCCCGGCCTGGTGCAGCTGCAGCAGCATGCGCTCGACCCGGTAGGGGTGCTCGTTGATGTCCTCGAGAAAGAGGATGCCGCCCTCGATGCGCGGCCAGTGCGGCGTGCCCAGCAGCGAGCACAGCACCGTCAGGTTGCCGCCCCACAGCACGCCGTGGGCGTGCAGGCCGTCGAAGCCGGCCTCGGTGCGAAAGCCCACCGCCTCCAGCTCGCCGCTCATCGCCTCGATGAAGCAGTCGGGCGTGAGGTCGTCCAGGCCGCCGGGGCCGTCGCCGTCGGTGCGACCGAAGTCCTCGATGCCCAGCGGGCCGTGCCAGCTGCTGCGCCCGGTGTGCGCCAGCAGCGCCAGCTGCAGCGCGGTCTGGTCGCTGTAGCCGACCCAGCGGGTGCCGCGATCGACCGCCGCCGCCAGCCGGTCCCACTCGATGCGGTCAAGCAGCCGCGTCAGCCCATAGCCGCCGCGGGTGGCCAGCGCGATCGAGGGCGCGGCGTCGGCCACGCGGTGCAGCGCCGCCAGCCGGGTGTCGTCGTCGCCGGCGAAGCGCTGGAACTTCGCGGTCGCGCTGGCGTCGACCGTCACCGCGAAGCCCAGCCGCGCCAGGCGGGCGGCGGCGCGGCGCAGGTCGGGCGCGCGCATCACCACGCCGGACGGGCTGTAGAGGGTCAGCGTCGGCCGGGCCGCGTCGACAGGTTCGGTCAGGCTCATGGCTTGAATCCCAGGTTGTTCAGATCGTTCAGATTCAGATCGTTCAGGTCCAGCTCCAGCACCTCGCCGGCCGGGATGGCGGGCAGCGCGGCCGGCGGCGCCTGCAGGCAGGCCTGCGCCTCGCGCTCGCGCTGGCGCTGCGCCTTCTGCTCGGCGCGGCGCCGGGCGAAGAACTCGCGCAGCAGGTCGCCGCAGGGCCCGGCCAGCAGCCCGCCCTGCACCGTGGTGTGGTGATTGAGCTGCGGCTGCGCGAACAGATCGACCACCGAGCCGGCCGAGCCGGTCTTCGGATCCCAGGCGCCGAAGACCACGCGCTTGAAGCGCGCGTGCATCAGCGCCATCGCGCACATCGCGCAGGGCTCGAGCGTCACGAACAGCTCGCAGTCGGGCAGGCGGTAGTTCTCGATCAGCTCGGCGGCGTGGCGCAGCGCCACCATCTCGGCATGCGCGGTCGGGTCGTGGGTGGTGATCGGGCGGTTGTAGCCGGTGGCGAGGACCTGGCCGTCGCGCAGGATCACGGCGCCCACCGGCACCTCGCCGATCAGCGCGGCATTGAGCGCCTGGTCGAGCGCCAGGCGCATCGCGCGCTCGTCGGTAGGCGTGAAAAGGAAATCGGACATGCGCCGATCATAAGGAAGCGGCGTGAAGGCCTCAGCCCAGGGCGGACTCGACCCGGTTGCGCCCGGCCTGCTTGGCGCGGTAGAGCGCCCGGTCGGCGCGATCGATCAGCCGCTCGATCGGCTCCCCGTGCCCGCAGGCCCAGCCGATCGACAGCGTGACCGCGATCTGCGCGTCGGACGAATCGGACGCGTCGCGGCCGGTCTCGATGCGCAGCGCCTCCACCCCGCCGCGCAGCCGCTCGGCCAGCGCCCGCATGCGTGCGGCGCCCCGGTCGGGCAGCAGCAGCAGGAACTCCTCGCCGCCGTAGCGGCAGACCACCTCGGCGCCCTCCTCGTGCGCCAGCACCAGCAGCCGCGCCACCGCCTGCAGCACCCGGTCGCCGGCCTGATGGCCATGCCGGTCGTTGACCTGCTTGAAATGGTCGATGTCGACCAGCATCACGCCGATCGACATGCCGGCCCCGCTGCCGTTGTGCGTCAGCTCGTGCACCCGCTCGGTCAGGAAATGCCGGTTGTGCAGGCCGGTGAGCGGATCACGCCGCGCCTGCTCGGTCAGCCGCTCCTGCAGCGCCGCGATCTGGTCGAGCCGCTGCTGCAGCTCGCCGCGGGTGCGGTGCAGCAGCATCGAGCGCTGATAGGCGCCATAGGCAAAGCCGAGCAGATAGACCTCGAGCGTCAGCAGGCTCAGCAGCGCGGCGATCCGGTCGGTCTCGAGCACCGGCGTGATGCCCAGGCCGAAGGTCATCAGCACCGCGCCCGCCAGATAGAGCCCGAGCGCCTGCAGCGCGCCGCGCGGCCCGCGAAAGGCCATCAGGTTGGCGGTGATGCAGACCGAGGTGGCGGCGGTGATCCACAGCGGATGCCCCAGCCAGCCCGACCACAGGCCGAAGCACAGCGCATCCAGCAGCATGTGGCCGACCTCGGTCTCCCGGGGCTGGGCCGACCGGCAGGCACGCCAGTACATCAGCTGCGGCAGCAGCAGCAGGTGCAGCGTCAGCAGCGTCCAAGCCAGCGGTCCGACCGCCTCGAGACCGCGCATCTGCGCCGCCATCGCCGGCCACAGCAGCACGAAGGCCATCGACCGGTTGCGACGGTTCATCGCCACCAGCCAGTGAACCCGACCGGTCGGCACGCCGGGCTGGACCGTTTCGGATATCTGCAATGACATGCGGCAATGGAGTGCGTTTATTTCATTTTCGCACTCCTCGCTGCGGATGCAAGCAGGGTTTGTGGACGACAGGGATACCTGGGGGCGGCTTCAGGCCGCGGCGCCCTCGCTGAAGCGGTAGCCGATGCCGCGCACCGTGCGGATCAGCTCGCCCGCATCGGCCGCACCCAGCTCGCGGCGCAGCCGGCGGATGTTCTGGTCGACGGTGCGCAGGTCGACCGCCGCGCCCTCGCCCCAGACCTGGTTGCGCAGCATCTCGCGGGTCAGCACCCGGCCGGGCTGCTCGACCAGACAGCGCAGCAGCCGCAGCTCCACCGGCGACAGGTCGAGCTCGACCCGCCGGCCCTGGCGCCGCACGGTGATCAGGTGGCGGTCCAGATCGATGTCGATGCCGCCCTGCCGGTTCAGGTCGGGCGCATCGACGCGGTCCGGCAGGCCCTGCAGCCGCTCGACCAGATCCCGGGGCGCATAGGGCTTGTGCAGGCACAGCGCGACCCGGGGCACCCGGCTGCAGCAGGCCGGCGAGCCCGACAGCACCACGATGCGCACCGTCTCCGACAGGCGGGCGCAGAAGGCCAGATCGGCGCAGTCGGGCGCATCGGGATCGATCAGCAGCACATCGGGCAGCACCTCGCCGGCCAGGCGACAGGCCTCGGCCGAGGTGGCGGCGGTGACCGCAAAGAAGCCGGCCTCGCGCAGATGCAGCGCCAGCAGCTCGCGGATCACCGGGTCGGCCACGACGGTCAGCACCGTACGGCGGACGGCTCCGGCAGCGGATCGGGCGACATCGGACATGGCAGGCGGACTCCGGCAAATGTGAAACGTGATCTGACCCGCGATGCTGTCGCCCTCCCGTGACAACCGTTTGACAATGGATTTGACGGAACTCAGCCGATCATGACGGTCCAGTCGGCGCGCTCGCGGGTGGCGGCGATGCGCCGGGCATTGGGCTCGTCGGTCGACTCGGCCCAGGCCTCGGCCTCGGCGGGGGTGCGGCCGAAGCGGATGTGGCGCTCGACCAGCCGGCGCCGGCGCAGCGCGTCGTCGACGCCGACATACCAGGACGCGTCCAGCAGCCCGCGCACCGGCGCCCAGCCGTGCTCGTCCAGCAGCAGATAGTTGCCCTCGGTGATGACCAGCCGCACGGTGTCGGGCACGCCGATCGCGCCGGCCACCGGCTCCTCGATCTCGCGGCGGAAGACCGGCGCGTAGACCGTCTCGCCCGCGACGGGCGAACGCAGCCGGCGCAGCAGCGCCACGAAGCCGGCGCTGTCGAAGGTGTCGGGCGCGCCCTTGCGCGCGGCGCGGCCCAGGCGCTCGAGCTCGGCCTGTGCGAGATGGAAACCGTCCATCGGCACCAGGCAGGCCAGGCCGGGCTGCAGGCGCTCGCAGTGCTGCAGCAGCGCCTCGGCCAGCGTCGACTTGCCCGCGCCCGGCGCCCCGACCAGGCCGAGTACACGCCGCCCGCCGGTGCCGCTCGGGCAGGACAGCAGCGCCTCGAGCCGCTCGAGGGCTCCGGCGGGCAGGACAGGCGACGGCACGCCAGAGGACGACCCAGAGGGCAGGCAGAGAGAGGACATGGACAAGCTCCGTGCGATCGAATCGGTCAAGGAATCCAGGGATCGGAGCCGCGATTGTTCCACTGCGCACCTGGACGCATACCTGGACGCATGGCAGGACGGGATCGGTTCCATGCCGTGACAGGCTTCACGCGCCGCAGCGCCTGCCGCACAATCAGCGCGAACCCGGCAACCGCCGGACAGGGAGAGACGACGCGCGCATGCTGCTGCAGACCGACCGATCGCTGGCCCGCCATTCCTGGTACGCCGAGACGGCATCACGCCGTCAGGACCATCCTGCGCTGCAGGGCGAGGTGCGCGCGGAGGTGGCGATCGTCGGCGGCGGGCTGGCCGGGCTGTCGGCCGCGCTGGAGCTGGCGCAGCGTGGCCGGCAGGTGGTGCTGCTGGAGGCGCAGCAGCTCGGCTGGGCGGCCTCGGGGCGCAACGGCGGTCAGGCGCTGGGCGGCCTGGCCTGCGGCATGGACGAGATCGAGGCCCAGCTCGGTCTGGCCGATGCGCGTCGCCTGTGGGCGATGACGCTGGAGGCGCTGACGCTGATCCATGCCCGGCGCGACCGCTACCGCATCGCCTGCGACTGGCAGTCGGGCGCGCTGACGGTGGCCACCAGCGCGCGCAAGGCCGCCGCGCTGCGCCGCGAGGCCGAGCGCATGGCCAGCGTCTACGAGCATCCGACCCAGTGGCTGGACCGCGCGGCGCTGGGCCTGCACATCCGCAGCCCGCGCTATCACGGCGGCTGCTACGACCGCCGCGGCGGCCATCTGCATCCGCTCAAGTACGCGCTCGGCCTGGCCGACGCCGCCTGGCGCGAGGGCGCGCGGCTGCATGAGCACAGCCCGGTGCAGCGCATCGAGCGCCACCGCAGCGTCACGCTGCTGCGCACTGCGCAGGGCCAGGTCGTCGCCGACCAGGTGCTGCTGGCCGGCAATGTGCACCTGCCGGCCGTGGCCGACGCCGGCGCGCTGCCACCGGGCACCGGCGCGCGCATCATGCCGGTGGGCACCTATGTCGGCGTGACCGAGCCGCTCGACCCCAGCGAGATGGATGGCCTGCTGCCCACCCGCGCGGCGGTGTGCGACAGCAACTTCGTGCTCGACTATTTCCGCCCGACCGCCGACCAGCGCCTGCTCTTCGGCGGCAAGGTCAGCTACAGCACCCTGACCCCGCCGAACCTGGCCGGCAGCCTGCAGGCCCGCCTCGCCCGGGTCTTCCCGCGTCTGGCCTGGCGGCCGCTGACCCATGTCTGGGGCGGCTTCGTCGACATCACGATGAACCGTGCACCCGATTTCAGCCGCCTGCCCCCGGATGGGGCGGCCGGTGCACCGATCTATCTGCTGCAGGGCTTCTCCGGCCACGGCCTGGCGCTGACGGGCCTGGCCGGCAAGCTGGTGGCCGAGGCCATCTGCGAGGACGCCAGCCGCTTCGACCTGTTCGCGCGGCTGCGGCACCGCCCCTTTCCCGGCGGCGAGCGCCTGCGCACCCCGACGCTGGTGCTGGGCATGCTGTGGCACCGGCTGCGCGACGTCACGGGATGAAGCTGGGGAAGACCGCAGCCCGGACCGTGCCATCGGGGGAACCCGGTGGACGCACCCGATTGGTGCTGGCACACTCCGTGCAACACCTCGGTGCCCCTTGTCCGACCCGCAGTGAGGTCAGTAAGCCCAGCGCCTCCAGGCCAATAACCTGGTCGCGGCAAGCCCAATGAACAGCTCGATCCCGTCCCGCCGGCCCCCCGTGGTGCTGGTCCCGGCCTGCAACCGGATGCTCGGACAGCATCCCTTCCATGTCGCAGGCCAGAAATATGTCGATGCGGTGCGCCTGGCCGGCGCGCTGCCGCTGGTGGTGCCCTCCGCCTCGCGCGAGGAGCTCGACGCCCTGCTCGACCTGGCCGACGGCGTGCTGCTGACCGGCTCGCCCTCGAACGTGCACCCGAGCCATTTCGGCCAGCCAGTGCATGACACCACCCTGCCGCTCGATCCGGCGCGCGACGACTGGACCCTGCCGCTGATCCCGAAGCTGGTCGCACGCGGCATGCCGCTGCTGGCCATCTGCCGCGGCTTCCAGGAGGTCAATGTCGCGCTGGGCGGCACGCTGCACCAGGCGGTGCAGGAGGTCGACGGCCTGGCCGACCACCGCTCGCGCAGCGACGATCCGGTCGAGGTGCAGTACGGCCCGGCCCATCCGGTCCATCTGGTGCCCGAGGGCCTGATGGCGCGTGCGCTGGCCTCCCTGGGCCGACCGGCAGACATCGTCGTCAACAGCGTGCATGGCCAGGGCGTGAGCCGTCTGGCCGAGGGCCTGAACGTCGAGGCCCGCGCGCCCGACGGCCTGGTCGAGGCCTTCTCGATCGGTGGCCACCCGCAGGGTCCGGTCTTCCAGCTCGCGGTGCAGTGGCATCCCGAATGGCAGGCCGCCTCCAACCCGGTGTCGATGGCGCTGCTGCGCGCCTTCGGTCTGGCCTGTCAGGACTACCGGGACCTGCACCGCCCACCCAGTCGCTGAGTCCGCGCGCCCTGCCCCGAACGAGCATGAAGACCGCATGAGTTCCAGCGCTGGAGCCTCGTGCCGGCTCAGCTCGCCCGCATGTGACCGAGACTCCCCATGAACAGCGACAGGAAACACTTCAACTTCAACGACCTCGAGCAGTGGCTCGACCAGCACCGCGTCACCGAGATCGAGTGCCTGGTGCCCGACCTGACCGGCGTGGCGCGCGGCAAGATCCTGCCGCGCAAGAAGTTCACCGAAGACCGCGGCATGCGCCTGCCCGAGGCGGTGGTGGCCATGGGCGTGACCGGCGAATTCCCGGCCGAGGGCCCCTACTACGACGTCATCAGCCCGACCGACCACGACATGCACCTGCGCCCGGACCCGCGCACCGTGCGCATCGTGCCGTGGGCCAGCGACCCGACCGCGCAGGTGGTGCACGACTGCTACGACAAGGCGGGCAACATCGTGCCCTTCGCGCCGCGCTCGGTGCTGCGTCGGGTCTGCGATCTGTACGAGGCCGAGGGCTGGAACCCGATCGTCGCGCCCGAGCTGGAGTTCTATCTGGTGGCGCGCAACACCGACCCGGACATGCCGCTCAAGCCCCCGATCGGCCGCTCGGGCCGCGCCGAGACCAGCCGCCAGGCCTACTCGATCGACGCGGTCAACGAGTTCGACCCGCTGTTCGAGGACGTCTACTCCTACTGCGAGCAGATGGAGCTCAACGTCGACACGCTGATCCACGAGATCGGCGCCGGGCAGATGGAGATCAACTTCTTCCACGACCACCCGCTGGGACTGGCCGACGAGGTGTTCTTCTTCAAGCGCACGGTGCGCGAGGCGGCGATGCGCCACAACATGTTCGCCACCTTCATGGCCAAGCCGATCGCCGGCGAGCCGGGCAGCGCGATGCACATCCACCAGAGCATCACCGACACGCAGGGCCGCAACATCTTCAGCAACGCCGACGGCAGCGCCAGCGACATGTTCCGCTGGTACATCGGCGGGCTGCAGAAGTACATCCCGGCGGCGATGGCGCTGTTCGCGCCCTACGTCAACAGCTACCGCCGCCTTGCCCGCTTCACCGCCGCGCCGATCAACATCCAGTGGGGCACCGACAACCGCACGGTGGGCATCCGCTCGCCCGTGGCCTCGCCGGCGGCGCGGCGCATCGAGAACCGCGTCATCGGCGCCGACGCCAACCCCTATGTGGCGCTGGCGGCGACGCTGGCCTGCGGCTACCTGGGCATGAAGAACCGCGTCGAGCCCACGCCGGAATGCAAGGGCGACGCCTACCTCGGCGACTACCAGCTGCCGCGCAGCCTGGGCGAGGCGCTGGAGAAGCTGCGCGCCGAGCGTGATCTGGCCGCCGTGCTGGGCGAGGCCTTCGTCACCGTCTACACCGAGGTGAAGGAGACCGAATACGCCGAGTTCATGAAGGTGATCTCGCCGTGGGAGCGCGAGCACCTGCTGCTGCATGTCTGAACGCCCGCGGAACGACCGATCCCCTCGAACATCGACCGCTGTTCTTCACCGTCATGCCCGCGAAGGCGGGCACCCACGCAGGCCCCCACACCGCGCCCGGCGTGGCTCCCCGCCTTCGCGGGGATGACGGAGATACCCCAAAACATTCAGGACATCGACCATGACCACCACCCCCACCCGCACCACCGCCCGCACCACCGCCGACTGGCAGGCCGCTGACGCCGCCCATTTCCTGCACCCCTTCACCGACTTCCAGGCCCTGGCGAAGAAGGGCTCGCGCATCATCGAGCGCGGCGAGAACGTCTACCTCTGGGATTCCGACGGCCACAGGCTCTTCGACGCGATGAGCGGCCTGTGGTGCGTCAACGTCGGCTACGGCCAGCAGGCGCTGATCGACGCCGCCACCGCGCAGATGACGAAGCTGCCCTTCTACAACAGCTTCTTCCAGACCACGACGCCGCCGGCCGTCGAGCTGGCCGAGCTGCTCGCCGAGGTGACGCCGCCGCAGTTCAGGCACGTCTTCTTCGCCGGCTCGGGCTCGGAGGGCAACGACACCGTGGTGCGCATGGTGCGCCGCTACTGGGACCTGAAGGGCCAGCCCGAGCGCCAGGTCATCATCAGCCGCTGGAACGGCTACCACGGCTCGACGATGGCGGGCGCGTCGCTGGGCGGCATGAAGTACATGCACGCGCAGGGCGGCCTGCCGATTCCCGGCATCACCCACATCGACCAGCCGCACTGGCTGGAGCACGGCGCCGGCCTGAGCCGCGACGAGTTCGGCCTGAAGGCGGCGGGCTGGCTGGAGCAGAAGATCCTGGAGGTCGGCCCGGACAAGGTGGCCGCCTTCATCGGCGAGCCGGTGCAGGGCGCCGGCGGCGTGATCGTGCCGCCCGCGACCTACTGGCCGGAGATCCAGCGCATCTGCGACCGGTACGGCATTCTGCTGGTCAGCGACGAGGTGATCACCGGCTTCGGGCGCACGGGCAACTGGTTCGGCTGCGAGACGATGGGCACCCAGCCCGACCTGATGACGTTTGCCAAGGGCGTGACCTCGGGCTATGTGCCGCTGGGCGGCGTGATGGTGGGCGAGCGCGTCGCCAAGGTGCTGATCGAGCAAGGCGGCGAGTTCGAGCACGGCTACACCTACTCGGGCCACCCGGTGGCCTGCGCGGTGGCGCTGGCCAACATCCGCCTGATGCGCGAGCAGCACCTGGTCGAGCGGGTGCGCGACGAAACCGGCCCGCGCCTGGCCGCCGTCTTCGAGTCGCTGCGCGATCACCCGCTGGTCGGCGAGACGCAGAGCTGCGGCCTGATGGCGGCGCTGCAACTCGTGCGCGCCAAGGACGGTGCGGACGGCCGCGGCACGCCCTTCGACCCGGCGCTGGAGGTCGGCATGGTCTGCCGCGGCCACTGCTTCGGCAACGGCCTGATCATGCGCGCGGTCGGCGACCGCATGATCATCGCCCCGCCGCTGGTGATGACCGTCGCCCAGGTCGACGAGCTCGCCGGGCTGATCCGCAAATGCCTGGATCTGACGCTGGAAGATGTGCGGGCACGGGGCTGGGTGTAATTGGGCCGCCTAGTTTTCCACCATCGCTGAACGCAACCCGAGATGCTCGACGAACGGATCAAAATCCCTGTCGCTGTAAAGCAGGGGCAGATCGTCCTCGATGCAGCGAGTTGCGATCACCGTGTCGATGGTCTTGCGGATGGTCACGCCTTGCGCTCGCAGGGCGCGGTAGTTCCTTGCAGCCTGCAGGGCCATCTCTGGCCCGCCAAGCGTGATCACCTCCAGGGCGGTCATCAGCCGTCTGGCTTGATTGAAATCCTTCTCCGTACTGAATCCCTGCAGCACTTCAGCCAGGATCAAGTCACCCACGGCGATCAGCTCGGTGCCCAGCAGCGAGTCCAGCCGCTCGGTCTGCGGCGTCACCGCGCCACGGAAGAAATCGATCCACACGCTGGAGTCCACGACGATCATTTGTCGGCTCTCATGGCGTTCAGGTCACCTTCCCACCGCAGCTTGCCTCGCAAGCGGCGAAGCTCCTCCTGTTGCCGCAACCTCAGCAAGGTGCGCAGTCCCAGCTCGACGGCTTCCTTCTTGGTCTTCAAGCCGGTCAAACGCAGGGCATCGCTCATCAGCTTGTCGTCGATTTCAATATTGGTGCGCATGATGTGTACCGTTGATGCAAAGCATACACATGCTAGCGTCCTGGCATCACTGCGGCAAGGTGATGCCAGGCTGCATGCCGTCCTTCCAATCCCCTCATCCCCCCCAGGCGCACGGAAACCTTCATGACCCCCACCCCCACCTGGCACGACCGTGCCGCCGCGCTCACGCTGGATGGGCGCGCCTTCATCAATGGCCAGCGCGTGGCCAGCGCCAGCGGCGAGACCTTCGACAAGCATTCGCCGATCGACGGGCGGCGGCTGGGCGCGATTTCGCGCGGGCAGACGGCGGATGTCGATGCGGCGGTGGCCTCGGCCCGCGCGGCCTTCGACGACGGGCGCTGGGCGCGTCAGCCGCCGGCCGCGCGCAAGAAGGTGCTGCAGCGCTTCGCCGAGGCGATCCTGGCGCACCGCGACGAGCTCGCGCTGCTCGAGACCCTCGACATGGGCAAGCCGATCCGCTTCGCCCGCACGGTCGACGTGCCGGCCACCGCGCGCACCATTGCCTGGTATGCCGAGGCGATCGACAAGGTCTACGACGAGATTGCCCCCACCGGCCCGAACGCGCTGGCGATGATCACCCGCGAGCCCATGGGCGTGATCGGCTGCATCGTGCCGTGGAACTACCCGATGATCATGGCGGCCTGGAAGCTCGGGCCCGCGCTGGCCACCGGCAACTCGGTGGTGATGAAGCCCAGCGAAAAGTCGCCGCTGACAGCGCTGCGCCTGGCCGAGATCGCGGTGGAGGCAGGGCTGCCCGCCGGCGTGTTCAACGTCGTGCCCGGCTTCGGCCACGAGGCCGGCGAGGCGCTGGCGCTGCACAGGGAGGTCGACGCGATCGGCTTCACCGGCTCGACCCGCACCGGCCGGCGCATGCTGGACTACGCCGGGCGCTCCAACCTCAAGCGCGTCTACAACGAGCTCGGCGGCAAGTCGGCCTTCCTGGTGTTTCCCGATCACAAGGACCCGGCACGGGCGGCGCGCACCGTCGCGGGCAGCCTGTTCTTCAACCAGGGCGAGTCGTGCAACGCGCCCTCGCGCGTGCTGGTGCACGAATCCATCGCCGACGACTTCGTCGCCGAGGTGCGCGCGCAGATGCCCGCCTGGCAGCCGGCCGATCCGCTGGACGAGCGCACCACGATGGGCGCGCTGGTCGACGAGGGCCAGCTGCGCACCGTGCTGGGCTACATCGACGCCGGCCGCGCCGAGGGCGCCACCTGCCACGGCGGCGCGCAGGCCCGCGGCGAGACCGGCGGCTTCTACGTCGAGCCGACCGTCTTCGACCACGCGACGAACGCCATGCGCATCGCCCGCGAGGAGATCTTCGGCCCGGTGATGGCAGTGATACGCTTCGGGACCGAGGAGGACGCCGTGCGCATCGCCAACGACTCGCCCTACGGCCTGCAGGCCAGCGTCTGGTCGCATGACCTGGACCGCGCGCACCGGGTGGCACGCGCCTTGCGAGCCGGCACGGTGCATGTGAACCAGTACGACGAGGACGACATCACCGTGCCCTTCGGCGGCTACCGCCAGAGCGGCAACGGGCGCGACAAGTCGCTGCACGCGCTGGAGAAGTACACCGAGCTGAAGACCACCTGGCTGCGCATCGACGGGGCCTGAGCGGCGTGATGAAATGACGTGCGCTCACGCCATAATCGCGGCCGCGCGCCGGGGGCCATGCAGCCTGTCACGCCAGCGCACCGGTTCGCGGCCCTATTTGTCCATCCGATCATCCATCCGACTGTCCTGACTGGAGTGTTCATGAAGCTGTTCTCGTCGCGGCCCGCCCAGGCCCTCAACGTCGTGGTCGCCGCCGTCGCGGCGCTGTGCTCGGCCGGCGTCCAGGCGCAGGAGTCCAAGGTCCTGAACATCTACAACTGGGCCGACTACATCGCCGAGGACACGATCAAGAACTTCGAGAAGGAGACCGGCATCAAGGTCCGGTACGACAACTTCGACTCGAACGAGGCGCTGCACGCCAAGCTGATCGCCGGCAAGACCGGCTACGACATCGTCGTGCCGGGCTCGAACTGGGCCAAGCAGCAGATCGAGGCCGGCCTGCTGATGAAGCTCGACAAGAGCAAGATCCCGAATCTGGCCAACCTCGACCCCGCCATCCAGGCCCAGCTGGCCAAGATGGACCCGGGCAACGAGCACATCGTCGACTGGCTGTGGGGCTACACCACGGTCGGCATCAACGTCGACAAGGTCAAGGCCGCGCTGGGCGGCCAGCCGCTGCCCGACAACGCCTGGGACCTGGTCTTCAACCCGGACTATGTGAGCAAGCTCAAGGGCTGCGGCGTGGCGGTGCTCGACACCCCGTCGGAAATCATGCCGCTGGCGCTGAACTACATCGGCAAGGATCCGCACAGCAAGAACGCCGACGACTACAAGGCCGTGGCCGAAATGCTGAAGAAGGTGCGCCCGTCGGTGACACGCTTCGTGGGCTCGGGCTCGGACTACATCGACCAGATGGCCAAGGGCCAGCTCTGCGCGGTGGTGGGCTGGTCGGGCGACATCATGATCGCCAAGGACAAGTCGGCCAAGGCCAAGAAGCCGCAGAACCTCGAGGTGCTGCTGCCCAAGAACGGCGGCCTGCTGTTCTTCGACACCATGGCGATCCCGAAGGACGCCAAGAACGTCGACAACGCCCACAAGTTCATCAACTACATCCTGAAGCCCGAGGTGCACGCGTCGCTGACCAATGCGGTCTTCTACGCCAACCCGAACAAGGCCTCGCTGAAGTTCGTCAAGCCGGAGCTGGCCAAGAACCCGGCCGTGTTCCCGGACGAGGCGGCGCTGGCCAAGATGATCGCCCCGGGCGTGCCGGACCAGGCCACCCGCAAGCTCATCACCCGCACCTTCACCAACTTCAAGGCCGGTCGCTGACCCGGGCTCCCAGAGAAGAGGACACAGACTCATGGCCAAGCCCCAGGCGGACGGCGCCTTCCTGCGGATCGACTCCGTGGTGAAGGAGTTCGGCGACTTTCGCGCGGTCGACCAGGTCAGCCTGGACATCGCCAAGGGAGAGATCTTCGCGCTGCTCGGCTCGTCGGGCTGCGGCAAGTCGACCCTGCTGCGCATGCTCGCCGGCTTCGAGACGCCGACCTCGGGGCGGATCATCCTCAATGGCCAGGACCTCGCGGGCAAGCCGCCCTACGAGCGTCCGGTCAACATGATGTTCCAGTCCTATGCGCTGTTTCCTCACATGACGGTGGCCGACAACATCGCCTTCGGCCTGCGCCGCGACGGCCTGCCCAAGGCCGAGATCGCGCAGCGGGTCGAGGAGATGCTGCGCCTGGTGCAGCTGACGAAGCTGGCCGCGCGCAAGCCGCACCAGCTCTCCGGCGGCCAGCAGCAGCGCGTGGCGCTGGCGCGCAGTCTGGCCAAGCGCCCGCAGCTGCTGCTGCTCGACGAGCCGCTGGGCGCGCTCGACAAGAAGCTGCGCGAGGCCACCCAGATCGAGCTGGTCAACATCATCGAGCAGGTCGGCGTGACCTGCGTGATGGTGACGCACGACCAGGAAGAGGCGATGACCATGGCCTCGCGCATCGCGGTGATGAGCGAGGGCCGCTTCCTGCAGGTCGGCAGCCCGGCCGACATCTACGAGACACCGACGACGCGCTTCGTCGCCGACTTCATCGGCAACGTCAACCTGACCGACGGCCGCATCGTCGTCGACGAGGCCGACCATGTGCAGATCGAGTGCGCCGACTTCATGCACCACATCGGCCACGGCATCACCGGCTACCTCGGCCAGCAGGTCACGGTGGCGGTGCGCCCGGAGAAGATCTCGCTGAGCGCCGAGCAGCCCGCAGGCCGCTTCAACCAGGTGCCCGGCACGGTCAAGGAAATGTCCTACTTCGGCGACACCACGCTCTACCACCTGGAGCTGGCCAGCGGCGCGCGGCTGAAGGTGACGGTCGAGAACGACAGCCGCGACCGCAGCAACGCGCCCACCTGGGGCGACCGGGTCTGGGCGCACTGGCAGCCCAATGCCCAGGTCGTGCTGACGCAGTGAGGAGCTGAAGGCATGGCCCGACCCTCTTCCGCCGCGACCCGGCTGCGCTCGCTGTTCAGCGGCCGCACGCTGCTGATCGGCACGCCCTTCCTGTGGCTGCTGGTGTTCTTCCTGCTGCCCTTCCTGATCGTGCTGCGCATCAGCCTGGCCGAAATGGACGGCGCGATGGTGAGCGACCTGTTCACCTACGCGAACAACGAGCTTTTCATGAAGCTCAAGCTGCAGAACTACCTGACTATCCTGGAGGATGACCTCTACCTCAGCACCTACGCGCAGTCGCTGAAGTACGCCGGCATCACCACCGCGGTCTGCCTGGCCATCGGCTACCCCTTCGCCTATTTCATGGCGCGCTCGCCCTCCACCGTGCAGCCGCTGCTGCTGATGGGCGTGATGCTGCCGTTCTGGACCAGCTTCCTGCTGCGCGTCTACGCCTGGAAGGGCCTGCTCGACGCCGACACCGGCTGGGTAGGCACCTTCCTGAACGCGATCCATGCCGATGCGCTGCTGCTGCCGCTCGGGCTGATCTCGGCCGAGGGGCAGTACATGTACACGCCCTTCTCGCTGATCCTGGGCATGGTCTACACCTACCTGCCCTTCATGATCCTGCCGCTGTACGGCACGCTGTCCAAGCTGGACCTGCGCCTGCTCGAGGCCGCGCAGGACCTGGGCGCCACGCCCTGGCAGGCCTTCTGGCGCATCACCGTGCCGCTGTCGAAGGGCGGCATCATCGCCGGCGCCATGCTGGTGTTCATCCCGTGCGTGGGCGAGTACGTCATTCCTGAGCTGCTCGGCGGCCCGGAGACGCTGATGATCGGCCGGGTGCTCTGGGACGAGTTCTTCTCCAACAACGACTGGCCGATGGCCTCGAGCGTGGCCGTCACCATGGTGCTGCTGATCATCGTGCCGCTGGCGATCTTCAACCGCAACCAGGCCCAGGAGGCGCGCAAGTGATCATCACCCCGGCCGCCCGCTGGACCAGCCGCCTCTGGCTGGCTGCCGGCTTCCTGTTCCTCTACCTGCCGATCATCGCGCTGGTGGTCTACAGCTTCACCGACTCGCCGGTGCCCAATGTCTGGGCCGGCTTCTCGCTGCGCTGGTACGACAAGCTCGTCGGCGACGAGGACATCCGCCACGCGCTGTTCCTGTCGCTGCAGATCGCCGCGGCCAGCGCCACCGGCTCGGTGGTGCTGGGCACGCTGGCGGCGCTGACGCTGGAGCGCCATCCGCGCTTCCGGGGCCGCACCCTCTTCTCCGGCATGATCAACGCGCCGCTGGTGATGCCCGAGGTGATCGTCGGCCTGTCGCTGCTGCTGATGCTGGTGTCGATGCAGCGCCTGTTCGGCGTGCCCGAGCGCGGCCTGACCACCATCTGGCTCGGTCACATGCTGGTCGGCATGGCCTACGCGACGGTGGTGATCGCCGCGCGGCTGCGCGACCTCAATCCGCAGTTCGAGGAGGCCGCGCAGGACCTGGGCGCACGCCCGCTGCAGGTCTTCTTCCTGGTGACGCTGCCGATGATCGCGCAGTCGCTCCTGGCCGCCTGGCTGCTGACCTTCACGCTCTCGCTCGACGACGTGGTGATGTCGGCCTTCCTGTCGGGGCCGGGCTCGACGACGCTGCCGCTGGTCATCTTCAGCCGCGCCCGCCTGGGGCTGGATCCGACGGTCAATGCGCTGGCCACGGTGGTCATCGTGGTGGTGGCGGTCTTCGTGGTGGTCTCGAGCTACATGATCGCGCTGCGCGAAAAGCGTCTGCAGCAGGAGCAGAAGGCGGCGACGAAGGCGGCGGGATGAGCGCGACCCCGGCCGGTGGGGCGATGGCCGCCCCCCTGCGCGCGCCCTGGCGATCGTGGATCTGCCTGGCCGCCAGCATGGCGCTGGTCGGCAGCTATGTCGGCCTGTCGAAATGGCTGGTCGCGGTCTTTCCGGTCTTCCTGCTGGCGGGCTTGCGCTTCGGCATCGCCGCGCTGGCCATGGGCGGCTGGACCCGCCGCCCCGCCGACGAGCCGGTGCAGACCCGGCAGGACCGCGGGCTGCTCTTCCTGCTGAGCCTGCTGGGCAATTTCCTGTTCTCGATCTGCATGCTCTTCGGCGTGCAGCTCAGCACCGCGCTGGCCGCCGGGGTGATCATGGCGGCGCTGCCCGGCGTGGTGGCGCTGCTCTCGCGCGTCTTCCTGGGCGAACGGCTGTCGCGCCAGGTGCTGGCGGGCATCGCCTGCGCGGTCAGCGGCATCGCGCTGGTGACGCTGAGCAAGACGGGGGCCGCCACCGAGGCCGGCACCTCGCCGCTGCTGGGCAACCTGCTGCTGCTGGCGGCGGTGGTCTGCGAGGCCAGCTATGTGGTGATCGGCAAGAAGCTCTCGGGCCGCCTGGGCCCCAAGCGCATCAGCGCGCTGGTCAACCTCTGGGGCCTGGCGCTGGTGGCACCACTGGCGCTGTGGCAGGCGCGGCAGTTCGACTTCTCGCAGGTGGCACTGCCGACCTGGGGCCTGCTGGTGTTCTACGCGCTGGCCGCCAGCATGATCACCGTCTGGCTGTGGATGACCGGGCTGCGCCATGTGCCGGCCTCGCAGGCGGGCGTGTTCACCGTGATGCTGCCGGTGTCGGCCGCCGCGGTCGGCGTGCTGCTGCTGGGCGAGCCCTTCAGCGCGGCGCAGGCCGGCGCCTTCGCGCTGGCTCTGCTGGGCGTGGTGCTGGCGACCTGGCCCGGACGCGGCCCTTCGGGCACAAGCACATCCGCGCACTGATCGCCGGCCGGGCCGGCTCCGACCCTGTCGGACACAGGGGCTGTTGCGCTTGGGCCACCCATTCAATTGTGCACAACTAGACTGTGTGCATCATGAATTCCGGCTCCGCAGACGCCCCCCTCCCGACAGACGCCTGGCTGGCCCTGGACCAGCAGCTGTGCTTTGCGCTGTATTCGGCCTCGCTGGCGATGACGAAGCGCTATCGCCCGCTGCTCGACGCGCTCGGCCTGACCTATCCGCAGTACCTGGTGATGCTGGTGCTGTGGGAGCGCGACGGCCAGGGTGTCGGCGAACTCGGCGAGCGGCTTTCGCTCGACTCCGGCACGCTGACGCCGCTGCTGCGCCGGCTCGAGGACGCCGGCCTGCTCGAACGCCGCCGCAGCCGCGACGACGAGCGCCGGGTCACGGTCGTGCTGAGCGCCGCCGGCCAGGCGCTGAAGGTCCGCGCGGGCGAGATTCCGCGCCAGATCGCCGCCTCCACCGGCTGCTCGCTCGACGAACTGGCCGCGCTGCGCGGCGAGCTCGCCCGGCTGCGTGCCGCCCTCATCGATTCTCCCCCCACCCCCTGAAAGGAAAGACCATGTCCCTGCAGCACGTCCTCTACACCGCCCATGCCACCGCCACCGGCGGCCGCGACGGCGCCGCCACCAGCGACGACGGCCGCCTGAACGTCAAGCTCTCGGTGCCCAAGGGCCTGGGCGGCGACGACGGCGCCGGCACCAATCCCGAGCAGCTCTTCGCCGCCGGCTACGCCGCCTGCTTCATGGGCGCGATGAAGTTCGTCGCCGGCCAGAAGAAGATCGCGCTGCCGGCCGGCCTGAAGATCGACTCGGCCGTCGGCATCGGCCCGATCCCGAACGGCTTCGGCATCCAGGTGACGCTCAACATCCATGTGCCCGGCGTCGAGCGCGCGCTCGCCGACGAGGTGGTGCAGGCCGCCCACATCGTCTGCCCCTACTCGAACGCGACCCGCGGCAACATCGACGTGACGCTGAACCTGGTCTGATCCCGGTCTGATCCCGATCTGATCCGAGGCGGCGGCCGGACCTCAGCCGCCGCGGCGCGCCAGCAGCCGCAGCAGCACCTCGATGCGCGCCTGCGCCGAGGTGAGCGCGCCGGCATCCGGCAGCAGATCGGTGGCCGACGGCACGATGCAGCCGGCACCGCCGCGCAGCGCGCGCAGCACCAGCACGCCGGCAGCCTGCGCCCGCAGCAGCGCCGCCATCAGGTCCTGGTGCACCGAGCCATTGCCGGTGGCAGCGACCACCAGACCCTGCACGCCGACCTGCACCAGCAGGTCGACCAGCCGGCCGTCGGCACCCGCGTGGCTGGTGACGATCTGCACGTCGGGCCAGATGTCGGCCGCCAGCACCTTCAGGCCCAGCGGCTGCTCCACCGGCCATTCCCGCAGCCGGCGCAGCTGGCCGGCCTCGACATGGCCGAGCGGTCCGGCATCGCCGGCGCTGAAGGCGTCGAGCCGGTAGGGATGGACCTTGCGGACCTCCGCGCCCGACCAGACCTGCCCTCCCAGCACCGCCATCACCCCGCGTGCACCGGGCCAGCCCACCACCGTCAGCGCGTCGTCGAGGTTCTGCGGCCCGTCGGGCTGCGGCGCGCTGGCCGGACGCATCGCCGCGGCCAGCACCACCGGGCGCGACGGCGCCAGCACCCGGTGCAGCAGGTAGGCGGTCTCCTCCAGCGTGTCGGTGCCGTGGGTCACGATGATGCCGTCGACCTCCGGCCGATCCAGATGGTGCTGCACCCGCTCGGCCAGCCGGCGCCAGATCGCATGGCTCATGTCCTTGCTGTCGACCTGCGAGACCTGCTCGGACTCGATGCGCCAGCCCGCGTCGATGCGCCGGCGCAGACCCGGCACCCCGTCGATCAGATCCTGGACCGAGACCTGGCCGGCCTTGTAGCCGACCACATCGGTGCTCTGCTCGGCCCGGCCGGCGATCGTGCCGCCGGTGCCCAGGATGACGATATGGCGGCCGCTCTGCGCGGGCCGATGGGAGAGCACATCGATGCTTGTCATCTGCATTGAACTGGATAAAAATACAGTCACTGGATACTGGATATCTGAACAGCCCCAAGGACACCCGATGGATGCGAGCCCGAAACTCACCCCGCGCCAGCAGGACATCATGGCGCTGATCCTGCGCACGATCGAGACGACCGGCGCGCCGCCCACGCGGGCCGAGATCGCCACCGAATTCGGCTTCCGCTCGCACAACGCCGCCGAGGAGCACTTGCGTGCGCTGGCCCGCAAGGGCGTGATCGAGCTGGTCGGCGGCACCTCGCGAGGCATCCGGCTGAAGTCTGACATATTGCGCAGCCTGAGGTCGGGCACGGCCGACAGCGCCGAACCCCCTTCGCCCGACACGATGAGCGTGCCGCTGGTCGGCCGGGTCGCCGCCGGCAGCCCGATCCTGGCGCAGGAACACATCGAACGCAGCTACGCGATCGAGCCGCATCTTTTCACCCGCCGCCCCGACTACCTGCTGAAGGTGCGCGGCATGAGCATGCGTGACGCCGGCATTCTCGACGGCGACCTGCTGGCGGTGCAGCGCGGTGCCCGGGCGCAGGTCGGGCAGATCGTCGTCGCTCGGCTGGGGGACGAGGTCACCGTCAAGCGACTGCGCCACAGCCCGACCGGCGGCATCGAACTGCATCCGGAAAACCCGGACTTTCCCGTCATTCATGTGCAGCCGGATGATCCGGACTTCTGCATCGAAGGCCTGGCCGTCGGCCTGATCCGCAACAGCCCGATGCTGTAGCGGCCGGCGGCCACACCGCTCGCGGAGCGTCGGCCGCCCTTGCCTCTCGTCCCGACCCGGACTCGCGGGTCGCCTGTCGCGCCATGCGGCCCCTCCGGCCGGGCGGGCTGATGCTCGCCTGCACCGGTACCCTCAAGATCCGGGAGGTTCCGATGTTTCCGATGCTCGCCCGCTGGCTGCGCCGCGCTCCGCGCCCGATACTGTCGCCGAATCTCGCAGCGGACTTCGCACCCGATCTCGATCTGGCCGCAGTCGCGGCGATGTCCGACCGGCCACTGCCCCGGCCCTCGCTCTCACCCCTCTCACCCCTCTCGCCGGCATCGCCCATCGTGCCGCGGCGGCCCGCGTCTGCGCCGGGTATCGTGCTCTCGCGCAGCATGCCGACCTCGGCGCGCCAGGCCTTCCCCCGCCGGCTTCCCGATGCCGCAGACGAACGCCTCCATCTTCAGATCGATCCCCAGGACCCGCGTCGGGTGCGCATCAGCGGCAGCATGCGCGAGGTCTGCGCCGCGCTGGACGCGCTGATCGCGGTGCAGTGACCCAGGCACGGCCCGGAGGAAAAGCAAAAGGGCCGGCAAGGCCGGCCCTCGGAGTCGCAGGCGTCACCGCCAGCGAGGCATCAGCCCATGTGCAGGCCGCCGTTGCACGAGAAGTCCGCGCCGGTGGTGAAGCCGGAATCCTCGCCTGCCAGCCAGGCGACGATCGAGCCGATCTCCTCCGGCGTGCCCAGACGCTTGACCGGAATGGTGGCGATGATCTTGTCGAGCACGTCCGGACGGATCGCGCGGACCATGTCGGTGCCGATGTAGCCCGGGCTGACGGTGTTGACGGTCACGCCCTTGGCGGCGAGTTCCTGCGCCAGCGCCATCGTGAAGCCGTGCATGCCGGCCTTGGCGGCCGAGTAGTTGGTCTGACCGGCCTGGCCCTTCTCGCCGTTGACCGACGAGATCTGGATGATGCGACCGAAACCGCGCTCGACCATGTCGCCGACCACCTGCTTGGTGACGTTGAACATCGAGGTCAGGTTGGTGCTGATGACCGCGTCCCAGTCCTCGCGGGTCATCTTCAGGAACATGCGGTCCTTGGTGATGCCGGCGTTGTTGACCAGCACGTCGATCGGGCCGTGCTCGGCCTTGGCCTTGGCGAAGGCCTCGACGGTCGAGTCCCACTCGGCGACGTTGCCGACCGAGGCGTAGAAGGTGTAGCCGGCCGCAGCCTGCTCGTCGAGCCACTTCTGGAAGTCACGGGTCGGGCCGCAGCCGGCGATGACCTTGAAGCCGTCCTTGTGCAGACGACGGCAGATCGAGGTGCCGATGCCACCCATGCCGCCGGTGACGTATGCGATTTTCTGTGCCATGTCTGTCTCTCCTTGTGATGGGTCTGCGCTCACAGCGAGCGCAGACGAGTGAAGGCTCGCGAAAGGGACCGAAAGGGAAATCAGCGCTCGACCGTCAGCGCGACACCCATGCCGCCGCCGATGCACAGCGAGGCGATGCCCTTCTTCGCGTCACGGCGCTGCATCTCGTGCAGCAGCGTGACCAGGATGCGGCAGCCGGAGGCGCCGATCGGGTGACCGATGGCGATCGCGCCGCCGTTGACGTTGACCTTCGACAGGTCCCAGCCCATTTCCTGGTGGACCGCGCAGGCCTGGGCCGCGAAGGCCTCGTTGATCTCGAGCAGGTCGAGGTCGGCGGCGGACCAGCCCGCGCGCTCCAGGGCGCGGCGAGCCGCCGGCACCGGGCCCATGCCCATGAAGGCCGGATCCAGGCCGGCGCTGGCGTAGGAGGCGATGCGCGCCATCGGCTTCAGGCCCAGCGCCTCGGCCTTGGCGGCCGACATCAGCATCACGGCAGCGGCGCCGTCGTTGATGCCCGAGGCGTTGCCCGCGGTGACCGAGCCGGCCTTGTCGAAGGCCGGACGCAGACCCGCCAGCACGTCCAGACTGGTCTTGCGGTTGATGAACTCGTCCTTCGAGAAGACGACCGGGTCGCCCTTCTTCTGCGGGATCGAGACCGGCACGATCTCGTCGTCGAAGCGGCCGGCGTCCTGGGCGGCCGCAGCCTTCTGCTGCGAGGCCAGCGCCAGCGCGTCCTGCATCTCGCGGGTGATGCCGTACTTCTTGGCGACGTTCTCGGCGGTGATGCCCATGTGGTACTGGTTGTACACGTCCCACAGGCCGTCGTTGATCATGGTGTCGACCAGCTTCCAGTCGCCCATGCGCTGGCCGTCGCGCGAGGCGGGCAGCACGTGCGGGCTGGCGCTCATGTTCTCCTGGCCGCCGGCGATGATGATCTCGGAGTCGCCGTCACGGATGGCCTGGGCGCCCAGCATCACCGCCTTCAGGCCCGAGCCGCAGACCTTGTTGATGGTCATCGCCGGAACGCCCTGCGGCAGACCGGACTTGATGACGGACTGGCGGGCCGGGTTCTGGCCCGAGCCGGCGGTCAGCACCTGGCCAAGAATGACTTCGCCGATCTGCTCGCCGGACAGGCCCGTGCGCTGCAGCAGCGAGCGGATGACCGTGGCGCCCAGCTCGGGCGCCGCGGTCTTGGCCAGCGTGCCTCCGAACTTGCCCACGGCGGTACGTGCCGCTGCAACGATCACGATGTCGGTCATGCGTTTTCTCCTGATTCAGTGTCCAGTGGGTCCTTTGCGGACCGCGGTTGAAAGACGGGCACGCCGCGTCGTCAGACCTTCTGCTTGACGTAGCGCCCCGGAGCCGGCTCGATGACCTTGTGCTGGCGGTTGCCATAGGCCTTCGGCGCGGCCTTCTTCTTGCCGGCGTGCTGCGCCAGCCAGTCGGCCCAGTCCGGCCACCAGCTGCCCGGCACCGAGGTGGCGCCGGTCAGCCAGTCGTCGGCCGAGGCCGGCAGTTCGTCGTTCGTCCAGAAGTTGCGCTTCTTCTTGGCCGGCGGATTGACCACGCCGGCGATGTGACCGGAAGCACCCAGCACGAAGCGCCGCGGGCCCTTGAACAGCTTCGTGCTCTGGTAGGCAGCGTCCCACGGCACGATGTGGTCCTCGCGCGAGGCGTAGAGATAGACCGGCGCCTCGATCTTGCCGATGTCGACCTTCTCGCCGCAGACGGTCAGCGCGCCCGGCACCTTGAGCTTGTCCTCGAGGTAGGTGTGGCGCAGGTACCAGCAGTACATGTTGCCCGGCAGGTTGGTGCTGTCGGAGTTCCAGTACAGCAGGTCGAACGGCGGCGGCGTCTCGCCCTTCAGGTAGTTGCCGACCACATAGTTCCAGACCAGATCATTCGGGCGCAGGAAGCTGAAGGTGGCCGCCAGCTCCTTGCCGCGCAGCATGCCCGGGCCCTGCGGCGCGTCCGTGCCGATGGTCATCTCGCGCAGCCGCACCGAGGTCTCGTCGACGAAGATGTCGAGAATGCCGGTGTTGCTGAAGTCCAGCAGCGTGGTCAGCAGCGTGACGCTGGCCGCCGGCTGCTCGCCGCGCGCGGCCAGCACCGCCAGCGCGGTCGTCAGGATGGTGCCGCCGACGCAGAAGCCCAGCGTGTCGATCGTGTCGCTGCCGCCGATCTCCTGGACCACGCGGATGGCCTGGATGACCGCCTTCTCGATGTAGTCGTCCCAGGTGAACGCGGCCATGTCGTCGCCGGGGTTGCGCCAGCTGACGACAAAGAGGCGGTGGCCCTGCTCGACGGTGTAGCGGATGACGGAGTTGTCCGGCTGCAGGTCGAGGATGTAGTACTTGTTGATGCACGGCGGCACGAACAGCATCGGGCGCTCGTGCACCTGCGCGGTCAGCGGCTTGTACTCGATGAGCTGGAACAGCTCGTTCTCGAACACGACCGCACCCTCGCTGGTGGCGACGTTGCGGCCGACCTCGAAGACCGACTCGTCGGTCTGCGAGACATGGCCCTGGCGGATGTCGTTGACCAGCTGCTGCACGCCCTGGGCGATGCTCTCGCCGCGGGTTTCCAGCGCCTTCTTCTGCGCCTCGGGATTGAGCGCCAGATAATTGGACGGGGCGCTGGCGTCGATCCATTGCTGGACCGCGAAGCGGATGCGGGTACGGGTTTTCTCGTCCCCCTGCACCGCCTCGGCCAATTGCATCAGCGTGCGGGCGTTGAGCAGATAGCTGGCGGCCGCAAAACCGGAGGCCGGATTGTCGGTCCACTCGGCGGTGGAAAAGCGGCGGTCCTTGGGCAGGCTGACCTTGCCGCCGGACTGCAGCCCGGCATTCCAGAGCTCGGCGGCTTCCTTCAGGTATTCACCCTGGATGCGCGCCAGCTCCTGCGGCGGGATCTGCATGCGCGAGAGCGTGAGCAGGTTCTCGCCGACACTCTGGCCCATGCCCTGCAGCTTCTCGCCGGTCCGGCCGAAGGCGGACAGGTCAGGCAGGTTGAACGTCGACGGGTCGAAAGGGTTCATTCATCTCCTCCGAAGGCACGGTATCTGCGTTCAGAGGCATTATGCACGGCCATTTCATACAGAACCCTTTCTCCGGGACCACAGGAAACCCCCATGTACCTGATTGCGATCGCGTGGCTTTATGTCAGCTTGATGATGGCCGCCGCCGAGGCGATGCACCCGCAGGGCACCATACTCGGTGCGATCTTCACCTTCCTGCTCTATGGCGCGCTGCCGCTGTCGATCGTCATGTATCTGATGGGCACACCGATGCGGCGCCGGGCACGCCACCTGCAGGAACAGGCCGAACGTGCACAGGCCCAAGAGCTTGATGCAGATCAAATGGAAACCCGCGGCACCGCGGGAAAACCCGAAACAAGTTCTAACGATTCACTGCGCAAAGAATCGTAAGACACGGCGGCGTACCTTTTTTTAGTCGGATTGCAGCAACATCCAGACGGCAATTCCACACGAATGATCGGATCAGCACCCAGATTGGGGCGCGATCGTCGGATCGATCCAGACCAGCGCGGCCATGCGCCCGGTGCAGGCACGGTGGCGATAGGAGAAATAACGCGTCGGATCGTTGCGCGTGCACCACGACAGGCTGCTGTCGTTGCCACTCAGCGCCACCACCCCGGCGCGATGCAGACGCGCCCGCCCCAGCGCGGCCAGATCCAGCATCGAGCGGCCCTGGCCGCCCGGCGAAGGCTGGTGGAAGGCACTGCGCTCGCCCGCTCCCGTGCCGAGAAAGGCCGCCACCACTTCCGGGCCGACCTCGAAATGCGTCGGGCCGATGCAGGGGCCGAGCCAGCACTCGATCTCGTCCGGCGCGGCGCCCGCCAGCGCGCACACCCGCGCCAGCGTGGCCTCCAGCACGCCCGCCGCCAGCCCGCGCCAGCCGGCATGGGCCGCGCCGACCGCCCGCCCCTGCCGGTCGGCGAACAGCACCGGCAGGCAGTCGGCGACCTGGATCTCGCAGGCGCGCGCCGACGTGGCGGTCACGCAGCCGTCGGCGCGCACGCGCTCGGCCGGCTGCGCCTGCTCGGCCCCAGGGGGCAGATCCTCCAGCGTGCAGACGTCCGCGCCGTGGACCTGCGCCAGCAGCACGCTCGATCGGCCGATGGCCGCATGCAGCCGCGCGCGGTTCTCGCGCACCGCAGCCGGGTCGTCGCCCACCTCGTCGCGCAGGTTCAGGCTGTCCCAGGGCGCCTGGCTCACGCCGCCGGCGCGGGTGGTCATCACCGCGCCGACCCGCGCGCTGGAGAAGACCGGCCGCAGCCAGTCGGCCGGCCAGGCCGCATCGCGAGGCAGCACCGGCTCAGGCCTCGGCATCGGGGCAGGACGAGGGCTGGGCGGCCTGGAAGGCCGGCCGCGCCATGCAGGCCTCGAAGACGCGCATCACCGTCGGCACATGATCGAGGCGGCAGTGAAAGCGCTGCGCGTTGAAGATCTGCGGCACCAGCACGCAGTCGGCCAGCGTCGGCGTGTCGCCATGGCAGAAGGTGCCGGTGGCGGCGTCGGCCGCCAGACGACGCTCGACCACCTCCAGCCCGCTCTCGACCCAGTGGCGATACCAGGCGTTCTTGGCGTCCTCGCTGGCGCCGAGCTCCTTGACCAGGTAGCGCAGCACGCGCAGGTTGTTGAGCGGATGGATCTCGCAGGCGATGTCCAGCGCCAGCGAGCGCACCCGCGCGCGGCCGAGCGGATCGCGCGGCAGCAGCGCCGGCTCGGGATGGACCTCGTCGAGGTACTCGATGATGGCCAGCGACTGCGACAGCGTCGCGTCGCCGTCCTTCAGCAGCGGCACCAGGCGCTGCGGCGAGATCTCGGCATAGGGGGCGTCGAGCTGCTCGTTGCGCACCAGATGCACGCCGTGATAGTCGTGGGGCAGGCCCTTGAGCGCCAGCGCGATGCGCACGCGAAAGGATGCGGAGGAACGGAAGTAGCTGTACAGGTCCATGGCTTGCAGGTCTCCTCGGTCAGCGAAGCGGCGCGGCACGCCGCGGCATGAACGACTCCTCGTTGTTCGTGTTCATTGTTTCAGATCATGCCATGCACGGCGCACTACACTGGCCGGATGCTCCTGCCGCGCCGTATCAAGCACTGCCGCGAATGCGGCTCCCCGGTCGACTACCGCATTCCTGCGGACGACAACCGCGAACGCGCCACCTGCCCCGCCTGCGCGACCATCCACTACGAGAACCCACTCAATGTCGTCGGCACCGTGCCGTTCTGGCAGGACAGCGTGCTGCTGTGCCGACGCAACATCGAGCCCCGGCATGGCTTCTGGACGCTGCCCGCCGGCTTCATGGAGCTGGGCGAGACGGCCGCCGAGGGCGCGCTGCGCGAGACGCACGAGGAGGCCGGCGCCCGCATCGAGCTGCTGGAGCTGTTCTCGCTGCTGAACGTGGTGCGGGTCGGCCAGGTGCATTTCTTCTACCGCGCCCGGCTGCTCGACACCCGCTTCGACCCCGGCCCGGAAACGATCGAGGCCCGGCTGTTCCGCCACGACGAGATCCCCTGGGACGAACTCGCCTTCCGCACGGTGCGCCTGACGCTGGAGCGCTTCTTCGCCGACCAGGCGCGCGGTCAATACGGCCTGCACTGCGCCGATATCGCCTGAGCCCGGACTGACCCTTGCCCATGAATCCGAACCGACCCGGCGCGCCTGGCGCGCCTGCGGCGGCGGCCCCTGTGCCGCCGTCCGTGCCCCGTGATCCCGCCACCGAGCGCCTGCGCGAGGACCTGATCCACCCCGACCCGCTGCTCGACTGCCTGCTCGAGGTCTGCCGGCTGCACGGCGTGGCCAGCTCGCGCGCGGCCCTGTCGGCCGGGCTGCCGCTGGAGAACGGCCGGCTGACGCTGGCTCTGGCCGAGCGGGCCGCGCAGCGCGCCGGCCTGTCGACCAAGCTGCAGCGCCTGCGCGCCGACCGCATCGACACCGCCACGCTGCCGGCGATCCTGATCCTGCGCGGCAGCAGCGCCTGCGTGCTGCTGGGCTGGACCGAGGAGGGTGACGCCCGGGTGCTGCTGCCCGAGACCGGCCAGGGCGCGGTGGTGATGCCGCGCAAGGACCTGGCGCGGCGCCATGGCGGCGTGGTGCTGTTCGTGCGCCCGCACTTCCGCTTCGACGAGCGCACGCCCGAGGTGCGCCGCACCCGCTCCGGCCACTGGTTCTGGAGCGCGATCGCCAGCCAGCGCGGCGTCTACCGCGACGTGCTGTGGGCGGCGCTGCTGATCAACCTGTTCGCGCTGGCCTTCCCCATCTTCACGATGAACGTCTACGACCGGGTGGTGCCCAACCATGCGGTCGAGACGCTGTGGGTGCTGGCGCTGGGCCTGCTGCTGGTGCTGCTGGCCGATCTCTACATGCGCTCGCTGCGCAGCCACTTCGTCGACGAGGCCAGCGCGCGCATCGACGTTCAGCTCTCGTCCTCGCTGATGGAGCGGGTGCTGGGCATGCGGCTGGAGCACCGGCCGCAGTCGGTCGGCTCCTTCGCGGCCAACCTGCGCGGCTTCGAGACGGTGCGCGACTTCATCGCCTCCTCGACCGTCACCGCGATGATCGACCTGCCCTTCGCGCTGATCTTCCTGGCGGTCATGGCCTGGATCTCGCCGTGGATGGTGCTGCCGGTGGTGGCGGCCTTCGTGCTGATCCTGGTGATCGGCTTCATCCTGCAGCACCGGCTGCACGAGCTGTCGGAGTCGACCTACCAGGCCAGCGCGCAGCGCAACGCCACGCTGGTGGAGGCGCTGACCGGCATCGAGACGATCAAGACCCAGGCCGCCGAGGGCGTGATCCAGGCGCGCTGGGAGCGGGTCAATCTCTTCCTGGCGCGCACCAACGTGCGCATGCGCGCACTCTCCAGCCACGCCAGCTACGGCACGCAGTGGCTGAGCCAGATCGTCTCGCTCAGCGTGATCCTGATCGGCGTGCACCTGATCTCGCAGCGCGAGCTGACGATGGGCGCGCTGATCGCCTGCACCACGCTGGCCAGCCGCGCGCTGGCGCCGGCCGGCCAGATCGTCGGCCTCCTGATGCAGTACCAGGGCGCGCGCACCGCGCTGGAGTCGCTCGACCGCATCATGGCCCAGCCGGTCGAGCGCGAGCCGGGCGCGGCCTTCCTGCACCGGCGCGAGATCCGCGGCGACATCGAGCTGCGCGACGTGCGCTTCGCCTATCCCGGCCGCGACGATCCGGTGCTCGACGGCATCAGCCTGAAGATCGCGCGCGGCGAGCGGGTGGCGCTGATCGGGCGGGTCGGCTCGGGCAAGACCACGATCCAGAAGCTGATGCTGGGCCTGTACCAGCCCACCAGCGGCGCGGTGCTGCTCGACGGCATCGACCTGCGCCAGCTCGACCCGGCCGACGTGCGCCGCAACCTGGGCTATGTCTCGCAGGACGTGACGCTGTTCTACGGCTCGCTGCGCGAGAACATCACGATGGGCCTGCCCTACGCCGACGAGAACGCGGTGCTGGCCGCGGCCGAGACCGCCTGCCTGCTCGATTTCGTCAACCGCCACCCCAAGGGCTTCGACATGCCGGTGGGCGAGCGCGGCGAGCTGCTCTCGGGCGGCCAGCGCCAGAGCGTGGGCCTGGCGCGCGCGGTGCTGCACAACGCGCCGCTGCTGCTGCTCGACGAGCCCACCAGCGCGATGGACTTCTCGACCGAGGCACAGGTGACGAAGCGGGTGACCGAGTTCGCGCAGGGGCGCACCGTGGTCCTGGTGACCCACCGCACCTCGATGCTGGCGCTGGTCGATCGCGTGGTCGTCGTCGACCAGGGCCGCATCGTCGCCGACGGTCCGCGCGACCGCATCCTGGAGGCCCTGCAGTCGGGCCGCATCGCGAGGGCCGCCTGAGCGCGGGCGGACACAGCAGATGAACGAGAAACTGATGAAGAGCGGCAGCGGCCTGATCGGCGTGCTCGAGAAGACCCGCGTGGCCCTGGACCCGCTGACGCGCCGCCTGCTCGGCCGCACGGTGGCCGACGAAGGCCGCCAGCCCGACGGCCTGGCCGACTTCGAGCGCGAGGCCGACGAGCTGATGTCGCGCCAGCGCACCGCGCGGGCCCAGCGCATCGTGCGCTCGGCGGTGGTGGTGGTCTGCGGCCTGATCGTCTGGGCCGCCTTCGCCGAGATCGACGAGGTCACCAAGGGCGACGGCCGGGTCATCCCGTCGCGCCAGCTGCAGGTGGTGCAGTCGCTCGACGGCGGCGTGGTCTCCGAGATCCTGGTCCGGGAGGGCCAGCAGGTCGAGGCCGGCCAGCTGCTGCTGAAGATTGACGAGACCCGCGCGACCTCCGGGGTCAACGAGAGCGCCGCGCAGGCCTTCGCGCTGCAGGTCAAGCAGGCGCGGCTGAAGGCGCTGGCCGAGGGCATCGCCTTCCGCCCGCCCGCCGGCAGCGGCACGCCCGACGAGAACCGCATCGTCGATGAGGAGCGCAACCTCTACCAGTCCAAGGTCTACGAGCTGGAGTCGATGCTCTCGGTGGTGCAGCAGCAGGCGGCGCAGCGCCAGCAGGAGGTCTCGGAGGCTCAGGCGCGGCGCTCGTCGGCGCAGCGCTCGATCGACATCTCCACCCAGGAGCTCAAGCGCACCCGGCCGCTGCTGGCCTCCGGCGCGGTCTCCGAGGTCGAGGTGCTGCGGCTGGAGCGCGACATCAGTCGCTTCCGGGGCGATGCCGAGCAGGCCGCAGCACAGATCGGCCGCGCTCAGGCCGCCATCGGCGAGGCCCAGCGCAAGGCCCGTGAGACCGAGCTGACCTTCCGCAACGAGGCCCGGCGCGAGCTCTCCGACGTGCTGGGCAAGCTCAACGCGCTCAACCAGGGCGCGGTCGCGCTGGCCGACAAGGTCGACAAGGCGCAGGTCAAGTCGCCGGTGCGCGGGCGGGTGCAGCGCCTGCTGGCCAACACCATCGGCGGCGTGGTGCAGCCGGGCAAGGACATCGTCGAGATCGTGCCGCTGGACGACGCGCTGGTGCTCGAGGCCAAGGTGCTGCCCAAGGACATCGCCTTCATCACCCCCAACCAGCCGGCCACCGTCAAGTTCACCGCCTACGACTTCTCGATCTACGGCGGCCTGGAGGCCAAGGTCGAGAACATCAGCCCCGACACCCAGGTCGACGAGAAGGGCAACGCCTTCTATGTGGTGCGGGTACGCACCGGCCAGCCCAACTTCGGCGACGACAAGCCCATCATTCCCGGCATGACCGCCGAGGTCGACATCCTGACGGGCAAGAAGACGGTGCTGTCCTACCTGCTCAAGCCGGTGCTCAAGGCCAAGGCCTACGCGCTGCGCGAGCGCTGAACGTCGCCACACGCCTGCCCGGCCTGCGTGCCATCGTCCGAAGCCCCTCGACCGAGGGGCTTTTTTCTGCCTGCAACACAAGATTCCCCTGCAGACCACGGCGCCCCCTGCCCGGCGATCGCGCAAATCGTTATCCTGTTCACGAACCCTGTTCCGGTGAAGCCGATCACGGATGAAGGCGCTTTTCACGCATTAGCGCCCACCGGAAATGAACTATTCTGGCGAGATCGCCAAGACGAACAGAGAGGTCCCTCATGGCAACGAGCCCCGTCCCCGCCGCCGCTGCGTCCACGAAGTCCGCGCTGCTCAGCGCCCAGGCCAGCCTGCTGCAGAGCCTGCAGAAGCTGACGCTGCAGCAGAACTACGTGCCGGCGCGCCTGCCCGAGGGCAAGGTGGTCGGCATCTGGGGCGAGGCCATCGTGCGCATGCCCGACGGCGAGGTGCGCGAGCTCAAGATCGGCGACATGGTGCGCAAGGGCCATGTGATCCTGACCTCGCAGAACGGCATCGTGCAGCTCGAGGTCGACGGCAGCCGCTACGCGCGACTGCCTGCGCGCGAGATGATGGAAGCGCCCGCCGCCGGTGTGGGCGGCGGCGAGGACGGCTCGCTCAGCGACAGCCTGCGCATCGCGCGCATCGCCGAGGTGGTCTCGCCCGCCGAATATGAATACGGCTTCGACGGCAGCAATCCTTACGTGCCTTTCGGGGCGGTTGGCGACATCACGATCGGGCTGCCGACGCTGTCGGTCAGCGCACCCTCGGTGCGCGAGGATGCCGGGCATGCCGTCTTCACCGTAAACCTCAGCCGCAGCACCGATACCGCCACCTCGATCAGTCTGGCCCTGAGCAACGGCAGCGCCCAGGGCGGCGGTGTCGACTACGGCAGCACCGGCACGAACAATCTTCAGGTCTCGCTCGACGGCGGCCAGACCTGGGTCGATGGCGCCAGCGTGACGCTGCCGGCCGGCGTGGTCAGCTTCCTGGTGCGCACGCCGGTGGTCAACGATGCGCTGCGCGAAGGCGACGAGACCTTCGTGCTGACGGCCACCGCGGTGGCGGGCGATGTCAGCCCGGTGCCGGCCAGCGGCACCGCGACCATCGTCGACGACGAGGCCGCGCCGGTCATCCAGCCCCTGCCCGACCAGACGGTCAACGAGGGCGCCGGCACCGTCACCTTCACCATCACGCTGTCGGGTCCGTCCGAGCAGACGATCAGCGTCGACTACCGCACCGTGCCCGGCACCGCGCTGGCCGGCCAGGACTACAGTCCCATCACCGGCACGCTGACCTTCGCGCCCGGCGAGACCTCCAGGACCATCACCGTCCCGGTCATCGACGACACCGTCTTCGAGGGCGCGGAGACCTTCACGCTCGAGCTGAGCAATCCGGTCAACACCAGCGTGAGCAAGCCGGTCACCACGGTGACCATCGTCGATGACGGCAGCGGCAGCGTGCCCCCGGGCGTGACCCCGACCGACGACACGCCGCATGTGCGCAGCGTCTCCAGCCCGACCATCGCCGAGGGCGGCAACCTCGACTTCCAGGTGGTGCTGAGCAATGCCTCGGCCACGCCGCAGGTGATCTCGGTCGTGCCCAGCTCCGGCACCGCCACGCTGGGCACCGACACCGGCGCGCCGCTGGTCTCCTTCGACGGCGGCCTCACCTTCAGCCCGATCACCGGCACCACCGTGACCGTGCCGGCCGGCAGCAGCAGCTTCATCGTCCGGGTGCCGACGATCGACGACAGCATCAGCGAGCTGCCTGAGACGATGCAGCTCGACGTGCGCGCCCCGGCCGATACCGCGCCGACCACCGGCACCGGCACCATCACCGACAACGACGGCACGCCGACCGTCTCGATCAGCGGCCCGGCCGAGGTCGGCGAGAACGCCGGCACCGTCACCTACACCATCACGCTGTCGAATCCGAGCAGCCAGACGGTCACCGTGCGGGTCGCCGCCCAGGACGGCACCGCCACCGTCGGCAGCGACTACACGCAGATTCCGGTCGACCAGCAGTTCGTGACCTTCGCGCCCGGCGAGACCACCAAGACCGTGACCCTCACGGTCATCGACGACGCCGTCTTCGAGGGCAAGGAAACCTTCTCGGTGGTGCTCGACAGCCCGAGCAACGCCGCGCTGGGCACCGCACGCGTCACCACCACCATCAGCGACGACGGCACCCAGGGCGAGACCGACGACCGCCCGACGATCGCCATCAACGACGTGGTCGTCAACGAGGCCGGCAACTACGCCGAGTTCACCGTCACTCTGACTGGCGCGACCGCGCTGCCCGTCAACGTCGCCTTCGCCACCCGGGACGGCACCGCGCTGGCTGGCTCCGACTACACCGCCACCTCCGGCGTGCTCACCTTCGCGCCTGGCGAGACCTCCAAGACCATCCGCGTCCCGATCGTCAACGACAGCCCCGCCGTCTACGAAGGCGCTGAGGCCTTCACCGTCGAGCTCTCCGCCTCGGCCGACGCCAGCCAGCCGCTCAACGCCCGCATCACCGACCCCAGCGGCACCGGCACCATCGTCGACGACGGCACCGGCACGGTGAACCCCAACCCCGACGGCAGCACCCCGGCCCCGGACGACGACCGCCCGAAGATCTCCATCAACGATCCGGCCGAGGTCAACGAGGGCGACGGCACCAACACCGTCACCTTCACCGTCACCCTCAGCAACACCAGCAATCTGCCGGTCACTGTCGCCTACACCACTGTCGATGGCACCGCCCTGGCTGGCGCCGACTATGTCGCCCAGAACGGCACCCTGACCTTCGCCCCCGGCGAGACCTCCAAGACCATCACCGTCACCATCCTGGACGACGCGGTCTACGAGGGGCCCGAGTCCTTCCTGGTCAACCTCTCCGTCCCCACCAACTCCGTCATCCTCGACGGCTCCGGCACCGCCACCATCAAGGACGACGGCACCGGCACCATCGTCGACCCCACACCGACCGATCCACCGCCGGCGCCCGATGACGACCGCCCGCGCATCTCCATCAACGATCCGGCCGAAGTCAACGAGGGCGACGGCACCAACACCGTCACCTTCACCGTCACCCTCAGCAACGTCAGCGACCTGCCGGTCACCGTCGCCTACGCCACCGCCAACGGCACCGCCCTGGCCGGCGCCGACTATGTCGCCCAGAACGGCACCCTGACCTTCGCCCCCGGCGAGACCAGCAAGACCATCACCGTCACCATCCTGGACGACGCGGTCTACGAAGGGCCCGAGTCCTTCTCCGTCGAGCTGTCCGCCCCCACCAATTCCGTCATCCTCGACGGCTCCGGCACCGCCACCATCAAGGACGACGGCACCGGCACCATCGTCGACCCCACCCCGACCGATCCGCCGCCGGCGCCCGATGACGACCGCCCGCGCGTGCTGGCCATCAGCAATGCCGTCGCGGCCGAAGGCTCGCCGCTCGACTTCACCGTCGCGCTCAGCAACGCCTCGACCACCACCACGAGCGTCACGCTGACGCTGACCGACGGCAGCGGCAGCATCGCCACCGACACCGCGCAGCAACTGCTGGTGTCCTTCGACGGCGGCACCACCTTCACCACGCTGACCGGCATCATCAGCGGCACGAGCGTGAGCATCTCGGTGCCCGCCGGCGTGAGCAGCTTCCTGGTGCGCGTGCCCACCACCGACGACACCGTCTTCGAAGGCCCGGAAACGCTGACGCTGCGGGCCGCCACCTCGACCGACACCAGCGCAGGCACGCTGCCGGTCACCGGCACCGGCACGATCTACGACGACGGCACGAACAAGAGCGTCAGCGATCTGGTCTTCAGCGGCACGCTGTCCGAAGAAGGCCTGAGCGGCGGCCTGGCCGACAGCACCGGCGCGACGGCCGGCGCCGACACCACCAATGTCACGACGTTCACCGGCAACCTGGCACTGTCGAGCACGCTGACCGGCGCCGGCCTGGTGCTGGCCTGGAACGCCACCCAGGCGGCCTCGCTGCAGTCCTCGGCCACCGGCACCGCGCTGACCTGGACGGTCAGCACCGACGGCCGCACCCTGACCGGCTCGGCCGACGGCAGCACCATCCTGACCGCGGTGCTGAACGACACCGGGGCCTACACCGTCACGCTGTCGGGCCCGGTGCGCCATGCCGGCAGCGGCGAGGACACGCTGTCCTTCAACCTCGGCTTCACCGCCACCCAGGGCAGCTACAGCGCCAGCGGCGTGGCCACCCTCACCATCGAGGACGATGCGCCGGCCACGATCGCCGACCAGTCCACCAGCGTCACGCTGCAGGACACCAATCTGCTGATCACGCTCGACACCTCCGGCTCGATGCTGTCGACGCTGACCACCGGCGCGCTGGCCGGCACGACCCGGCTGGATGCCGCGATCGCGGCGATCAAGAAGCTGCTCGACAGCTATGCCGAGTTCGGCAATGTCGCGGTGCAGCTGGTCACCTTCTCTGACACGGCCACCACGCCCAGCAGCACCTGGATGAGCGTCAGCGCGGCCAAGGTGCTGCTGGAGAACCTGACCACCGGCGGCAACACCAACTACGACGCCGCGCTGGCAGCCGCGCAGGCCGCCTTCTCGACCTCCGGCCGGCTGACGACCGGCCAGAACGTCGCCTACTTCTTCTCCGACGGCAACCCGACCGCACCGAGCGGCTCGATCGGCGTGGATGCCACCGAGGAAGCCGCCTGGGCCAGCTTCCTGGCCGCGCAGCAGATGAACGCCTACGCGATCGGCATGACCTCGGATGTGAGCGCCTCGCGTCTTGATCCGATCGCCTGGACCACCACCGGCGGCACCGCGGCCAGCTCGATCATCGTCAGCGACCTCAACCAGCTCAGCGGCGTGCTGCAGAGCACCGTACCGATCCCGACCGGCGATCTGGTGACCGGCGGCGAGATCCGCAGCGGCGGCCAGATCGGCGCCGATGGCGGCTTCGTGCAGTCGGTGACCATCGATGGCGTGAGCTACGCGCTGGCCAGCGCCAGCGCCCGCACCATCGTCGTCAGCGGCGGCACCAGCGCGGCCACATTCGATGCCACCAACAAGCTGCTGACGGTCACCACCGCGCAGGGCGGCAAGTTCATCATCGACATGGACGACGGCACCTACGAATACCGGGTGCCGGCCAGCGTCGCGGCCAAGGTGGCCACCGAGGAGATGCGCTACGTGGTGTCGGACAAGGACGGCGACACCGCCTCGGCCACCGTGACGGTGCGGGTCAACGATCCGTCCATCGTCGGCACGATCAATGCCGATACCCTGACCGGCGACGCCACCACCGCCGACTACATCAGCGGCCTGGGCGGCAACGACACCCTCAGCGGCCTGGGCGGCAACGACACCCTGGTGGGCGGCACCGGCAGCGACTGGCTGACCGGCGGCGCGGGCAACGACGTGTTCGCGTGGTCGCTCAACGACCAGGGCAGCAAGGGCGCACCGGCGGTCGACACCATCACCGACTTCGAGATCGGCGCCGACATCCTGGACCTGCGCGACCTGCTGGTCGGCGAGGGCTTCGGTGCCGGCAACACCGCCGGCAATCTGGCGAACTATCTGGACTTCGAGGTCAGCGGCACGAACACCACGATCCATGTCAGCACCACCGGCGCCTTCACCGGCGGCACCTACAGCGCCGCCGCCGAGGACCAGACCATCGTGCTGCAGAACGTCGACCTGCCCTCGGCGCTGGGCCTGACCAGCGGCGCGACCGACGCGCAGATCATCAGCGCGATGCTGACCCAGGGCAAGCTGGTGGTGGATCCAGCCTCCGGGACCTGATCGGCACCAGAACGAAGGGGCTGCGATGGCAGCCCCTTCTTTCATGGCATCGCGCGCCGGATCGCGCGTCGGCTCAGCGGATCGCCGGCCCGGTCACGCCATCGACCCCGGCCGCCCACAGCGCGGGCAGATCGGCCGGATCGCGCACCCCCTCGACGAAGACCTGCAGCCCCACTCCGTGCAGCATGCCGACCGAGCTGCGCAGCCAGAGCCGGCGCGTCTCGTCGCCCGCCAGGCCGGCGGTCCAGGTCGAGGCCAGCTTCACATAGTCCAGACCCGCCTCGAGCAGCCGGCCGATCGCGGCCAGCCGGTCGCCGGCATGCTCCAGGCCGACCCGCACGCCCAGCGGCCGCAGCAGCCGGCACAGCTCGTCGAGCGACTCCGGGTGGCGCTGCAGCGCCATCTCGTCCACCTCGAGCCACAGCAGCCGGGCCGCCTCGCCGGCCGCAGCCACCCGCGCACGCAGCCGTGGCAGGAAATGCGGATCGGCCAGCGACTGGGGCGACAGGTTGACGCCGCGTGGCTGGTGATCCGCACCGATCGCGGTCAGCACCAGCGCGACCGCGGCCATGTCGACATCGCTGCCCAGCCCGGTGCGCAGCGCCATCGGCAGCCAGCGGCTGGCCGGCTCCAGCGGCCCGCCCTCGACCAGCTGCAGGCGCAGCGGACATTCCTGGTGCAGCAGCACACCGCGTGCGTCGCGCACCGGATAGGGCTGCACCTGGATGCGCGCGGCCATCAGCGTGTCGAGCAGCGCCCGGCGCCAGGCATCCTCGCCGCCCTGCACCGGCGCCTCGTCGATGCCGTCGAGGTGGCAGCGGAACGGCCCGGCGGCCTCGGCCACCGCCAGCGCCCGGTCGGCGGTGGCCAGCAGCTCGGCCACCGGGCGATCGCGGTGGCAGCCGGTGGCCGACATCACCACCGCGACATCGTCCAGCCCCTCGACCACCGTGCGCAGCCGCTGCATCAGCGCCTCGGTCAGCTCGCGCGCCGGCAGCGCGCGTGGATGCAGCACCGCGAAGTCGCTGCCGTTGAGGCGGCCCGCCACCAGCGGCGCCGGCTGTCCGGGCACCGCCTCGGCCAGGACCGCCGCGATCGAGCGCAGCAGCTCGTCGGTGCGCAGATGGCCGAGCCGGCGGTTGACATCGGCCAGCGCCAGCAGCCGCACCAGCACGATCTGCGTCTCGCCGGCACCGTCCTCGCGGCCCAGCTCCGACTCCAGCACCGCCATGAAATGGCCGCGGTGCGCCAGCCCGGTCAGCGCGTCGCAGCTGGCCTGGCGGCGCAGCTGGTCGACCTGGCGCGACTGTTCCTGGAAGAACTGGTTGACCCGCCCGACCATCATGTTCATCGCCTGCGCCACCCGGCGCAGCTCCGGCGTGGCCGGCTCGGCCATGCTGACGAAGCGGCGCTGCGTCAGCGCCTCGGCCTGATCCACCACCGCATCGAGCTGGCCGCGCAGGCGCCGCACCGCCAGATGGCCGATCAGCGCCGCCAGCACGCCCACGCCCAGCGCCCACAGCGTCATGCGCACGCTCGACCACCACAGGTCGGCATGCGCGAAGGCCGACTGGCTGCGCAGCTCCAGCGTGCCGATCTGGTTCCAGCCGTTCGAGACCTGGGCCACCCCGGCACGCGGATGCACCGGCACCTGATCGACGAACCAGGCCGGCACGTCGCGCACCGCCACCTGCGCGGTGCGCTCGACCAGAACCCGGCCATCGGCGCCGACCAGCCGGATCGACTGGTAGTGCCCGGTATCGAACTGCGAGGCGATCGCCAGCTCCAGCAGCGCCGCGTCCCCACGCTGCTGCGACAGCGACAGCGCCAGCGTCTGCGCGTTGTCGTTGTTCTTCATCGACAGCTGCGTCTCGAGCGAGCCTCGTGCCGTCCAGACCGACATCAGCACGCTGCCCGCACTGGCCAGCACGATCGTGCCCATGATGAGGATCCACACCTGCCGGATCAGGGACATGGCGGCTCCTTCGAAGTGCGTGTCGTCATGGTTGTCGTCATTGCGAAAATCATCGTTGTTTTTTCACCAACTGGTACCAATGCAAAGCCTCAGAAAAGACCCTGCTCGCGGGCCTTGATCAGCACCTCGCGCCAGCGGGACAGCCGCGCCGTGGGATCCCCGGCACCGGGGCCCTGCGTGCCCTGCCACAGTCCGTCGGCATTGAAGCTGAACACCGGCTGCAGATCGGGCCGGCGCGAGGCCGGGCGGATGTCGCCGATCAGGTTGTCGAGGATCAGCGGCTCGGCCGTCGGTGACGGATAGTAGGCCAGCACCATGTGCGCCTGCTGCACCCCGCCGACGCCGCCCAGCGTCGCGCGCACATAGACCAGACGCAGCTTCGCCTGCGGCACGCCCGCGGCCATCAGCGCGAAATACTTGCCGATCGCGTAGTCCTCGCAGTCGCCCTGACCCTGGGCGAACATCTCCAGCGGCGTGGCCCAGTAGTCGATCTGGCCCCAGACCTCGATGTCGTCACGAAAATAGATGCGCCGGTTGAAGAACTGGTTGACAAGCTCCAGACGTCGCTCGTCGTCCATGCGCTGGCCCATCTGCACCGTCTCGATCAGGGCCTGTGCCAGATCGACGCTGCGTGCGCCGTGGCGCTGCGCCTGGCGCAGCATCTGCTGGGTGTCCCAGGCCCGCGCGCCGGCCGACCACAAGCCGCCCCCCAGCGCCAGCACCAGCGCCGCCACCACCGGCAGCAGCGCCAGCAGCACCGGCGAGGATCGCCCCCGCAGGGACCGGCCTCGCCAGCGGCTGAATCCAAGCAAAGGTGAACCGGACACGACAACATCCATGCCCGCCTTGTCGGCAAGGAGTTGTCAGAACCGTAGGCATCGGTCACGAAACTGTGCGCCCGGAAGTGAACAATGCGATTTTGTACTCAGGCCACTTGGAGGCAGGCAACACGCTGTGGAATACTCGTTGAAGGTTGTTCGCGAGTTGCTCTCACATTTCCGCTCGGGAATCCAACCTCCATCCGCGTGTCACGAAGGGAGAGACACGCCGGCAATGTGTTTCTCCATCAAATGTCCCGTCCGAAGGCCAGCACAAGGATCCAGGAAACAATGAACAAGGCAGCCTCTCATCTCGTCATCGGCCTGATCGCCTTCGCCTGCCAGGTCGCCGTTGCCCAGAGCACCGACCCGCTCAAGGATGCGGTCCAGCGCGCGATCACCACCAACCCCGAGGTCACGGCGCGACTCAACGCCTTCCGGGCCTCCACCGACGAGATCGACGTGGCCCGCGGCGCCTACTACCCGCGCGTCGACCTCTCGGCCGAGGCCAACCGGATCAACGAGCGCATCGGCTCGGTCAGCCAGAACATGAACAGCGCCGGTGTCGCGCTGTCGGCCACCCAGCTGCTGTGGGACGGCTTCCAGACCATGAACCAGGTCGACCGGCTGAACCATGCCCGCCTGGTGCGCTATTTCGAGTTCATCGACACCAGCGAGCAGGTCGCGCTCGAGAGCGTGCGCGCCTACATCGACGTGCAGCGCCAGCGCAAGCTGGTGCGCATGGCCGAGGACAACTATGTCCAGCACCGCCATGTGCATGACCAGATCCAGTCGCGGGTGCGCGCCGGCGTCGGCCGGGGCGTCGACCAGGAGCAGGCCGCAGCCCGTCTGGCGCTGGCGGAGTCGAACCTGACCACCGAGACCTCCAACCTGCATGACGTGACCGAGCGCTTCCGCCGGCTCACCAGCGGCCTGCCGCCGGTCGAGATGCCGTCGGTGACCGGCCTGGAGCGCGGCCTGCCCGCCACCAGCGGCGCGGCGCTGGAGCAGTCGGTCAAGCGCAATGCCGCGATCGCAGCGGCGGTCGAGAACCTGCGCGCCGCGCAGTCGGTCTCGCGCGAGCGTGAAGGCAATCTCTACCAGCCGCGGGTCGAGGCCCGGGTGCGTGCCGCCGCCGGCCGCAACCTCGACGGCACGCTCGACCAGAAACGAGACACCACCGCCGGCGTGGCGCTGAACTGGAACCTGTTCAACGGCGGCGCTGACAAGGCGCGCGTGCGTCAGGCCGCCAACCTGCTGGGCCAGGCCACCGACACCCGCGACAAGGCCTGCCGCGACGCCCGCCAGACCGCCGCGATCGCCTACCAGGACACCCAGAAGCTTGCCGAGCAGCTCGCCTACCTCGACCGCCATGTGCTGTCGAGCGAGAAGGTGCGCGATGCCTATCGCCAGCAGTTCGACATCGGCCAGCGCACGCTGCTGGACCTGCTGAACTCCGAGAACGAGCTCTACGGCGCCCGCCGCGCCTACATCAACGCCGAGCATGACCTGCAGGTCGCGCGGGCCCGCACCCACGCAGCCACCAGCAGCCTGGTCGCCTCGCTCGGCCTGACGCGCGCCGGCAGCGCGGAAGACGAGCCCGCGGAAGGCCGCTACTGGCAGGCCGGCGACGATGCCGCCACCCGCTGCCCCATCAGCGCCACCGATCTGACCGTCACCCCGAAGGCCGATCTGGACGCCCGGGCGCGTCAGCTTGGCGCCTCGCTGGCACCGCTGCCGGGCGCACGCGGCGCCGCACCGGCCGCGGCCACGCCGGCCGCCCCGGTCGACATCTCCGCACCGGATCCGGCGCCCAGCACTCCGGTGTCGCAGCGCCTGCTCGACTGGGCGGCCACCTGGACCAGCAAGGACGCGACCCGCTACCTCAGCTTCTACGACCCGAGCTTCAAGCCCGAGGGCAACACCTCGCGCAGCGCCTGGTTCGCCAATCGCACCAAGCTGCTGCAGAAGAGCGGCGCGGTCGAGATGAAGATCGCCAATGTGCAGCGCCGCACCGTCTCGGCCAATGTGGTCGAGACCCGCTTCGACCAGATCTACACCTCCAAGGACCTGAACGACAAGGCCCAGAAGGTGCTGACCTGGAAGCGCCGTGGCGCCGAGTGGTACATCGTCAAGGAAAGCACCAAGCGCTGACGCGCCTCTCCCCTGCCGGCCCCACGGGGCCGGCAGCGTCCCCGGCCTCGCGCCACAACCCGCCCCCACCTCTTCGCTTCCCAACTTCCTGCCGCCCGTGTTGTGCAGCGCTTGCACAACAGATGTTCACATTCTCTCGCCCAAAAAAGATAATGATACTCCATTATCAAAAGAGAGATGGTGCATGACTGTTCACGCCCCGACGTTTGTCCCGAAGATCCTGCCGCTGGCAGTGGTCGCCGCCTTGGCCAGCCCGATGCTGCCCGCCCGCGCCGAGTCCGAGGCCAGCGATCCCGCGATCGTGCTGGGTGGCGTGACCGTGAGCGGCCGCAGCGGCGGCGTGCTCAAGACCCGCCAGGTGCTGACCTCGGTCGACATTCTCGGGGCCGACCGCATCGAGGACCGCAACGTCGCGCAGAGCTGGGAACTGCTCGGCCTGCTGCCCGGCATCCAGCTCACCGAGACCCGCATGGGCGCCGAGTCGGGCAAGCCGACCTTCCGCGCCTTCAACGGCGAGGGCTACATCAACGGCATCAAGGTGCTGATCGATGGCATCCCGAGCAATGTCAACAGCGGCAACCAGCGCTTCATCGACATGGTGTTCCCGCTGGACATCGACAGCATCGAGGTGGTGCGCGGCACCAATGATCCGCGTCACGGCCTGCATGCCATCGGCGGCAGCATCGATGTGGTGACCCGCCAGGGCGGCAACTACGGCGAGGCGCGGCTGAGCGCGGGCAGCTTCTCGACCCGTGAGGTCCAGCTCGCGTTCGGCAGGGAAGCTGGCGGCTTCGCGCAGAACTACTTTGTCGGGCACCAGCATTCCGACGGCTACCGGGCGCACTCGGCGTCGGAGCGGCAGGCGGTCGGCGGCAAGTGGTTCCTGTCCTCGCCGAACGGCGACCTGCGGCTGGGCCTGATCGCGCGGATGTCGGCGCAGCGGGCCGAGGAGCCGGGCTTCATGACCGCGGCGCAGATGGCCGAGGACCGCTGGCAGAGCTTCGCGCACAACGCCAACGACGGCGACACCCGCGACATGCGCCAGGCCAGCGTGCATCTGGACTGGAAGATCCGCCCCGATCTGCACCTGTCGGGCCGGCTCTACAACAACATCTACCAGGACGACCGCCGCGTCACCTTCACCGGCAACAGCGGCCTGAGCAACAGCCCGCGCCAGCGCCGGGTCTGGGACGAGGAGCAGAACGGTCTGTCCGGCCGGCTGACCTGGCGCGCCGGCGCACAGCTGACGCTCGACGGTGGCGTGCAGCTCGAGCGTCAGCGCAACCACTACCAGCGCTGGCGCTACGCCTACGCGCTGCCGACCGATTTCAGCCAGCCGACCACCACCTCCAACGACGACAGCCATTCGCTCGACAACAGCGCGGTCTTCGTGCAGGCGCTGGTCCAGGCCACGCCGACGCTGCGGCTGGTGCCGGGCTGGCGCATCGACCGCTTCCAGGGCGACACCCTGATCAACACCAGCGGCCTGCGCGGCAGCCTGCAGGACTACGGCCCCATCCACCAGCCCAAGCTCAGCATGATCTGGAGCCCCTCGGCCTCGACCAGCGTCTATGCCAACTGGGGCCGTACCTTCCAGATCCTGACCGGCTCGCGGGCGCCGGCCTATCTGACCTCGGCCTCGCAGGCGCCCTTCGGGGCCTCGATCAACACCGGCAAGGAGCTGGGCGTGAAGCTCGCGCCGCTGGACGGGCTGGAGACGCGGGTGGCGCTGTGGCGGCAGGACGCCACCGACGAGGTCGCCAACATGCCCAGCACCGGCACCACCGTCGGCCTGGGCCGCACCCGCCGCCAGGGCCTGGACCTGCAGGCGACGCTGCGCGCCAGCGAGCAGCTGCGCCTGTGGGCCTCGCACTCGCTGCAGGAGGCGCGGGTGGTGCAGGCCTACACCGCCAGCGGCGTGTCGCTGGCGGGCAAGGAGGTGTTCTCGACGCCGCGCCACATCTCCAATCTAGGCATCGAGTACAGCCCGGACGCCCAGTGGCGCCTGACGCTGCAGGGCCGCGCCCAGGGCAGCCACTACATCGATGACCTGAACGCACAAGGCAAGCATGGCGCCCATGTGCTGTTCGACCTGAGCGTGCGCCGTGCGCTGTCAAGCCGCGCCAGCCTGGACCTGCAGGTGCGCAACCTGGCCGACCGCCAGCACGCCTACACTTGGTACGACAACTTCTTCTGGCCCTCGGGCAGCGCGCAGCCGATGAGCTCGCCGGGCGCGCCCCGCTCGGTGACGCTGGCCCTCAACCTGAAGATGTGAGGTCTTCGCGGCTTCGCCGCCAGGTCACCGACTTGTGACAGGATGTGTCCTTTGCGACTTGCCTGTCCTGCCGTGCCCTTCTCACTGATGTTCTCCCGGCCCCCGTCGGGCCTTGCCGCTTCGGTGCGCGCAGGCCTGGCGGTGACCGCGATGGCCTTGGGCCTGATGCCGTCGGCGCAGGCCTGCACGCTGCCTGCACCGGGCAGCCTGCTCACGCTGGCCGAGGCGATGAGCCGCGCGCTCTGCCACGACCCGCGCACCCGCCAGAGCAGCGCGCTGCTGCAGGCCCAGGCCGCGCGCGAACAGCTCCAGCAGGCCGCACGCGCGCCGGTGCTGGGCGCCCGGCTCGATCTGGGCCGGCAGTCGGGTGCCTGGGCCGATGCCACCGGGCGCAGCCGCTCGATCGCGCTGGAGCTGGACTGGCTGCTGCTCGACGGCGGCCAGCGCGAGGCGGCGCAGGACGCGGCGCGGCAGCAGCTGATCGAGGCCGCCGCCAGCCATGACGCGACGGTGCAGACCGTGCTGATCGAGACGGCCGAGGCGCACCGGACCGCGCTCGACGACAGCGAGGGGCTGCGGCTGTGGCGCGATCTGGAGCTGCGGCTGGCCGAGCTGCAGCGCCAATCACGCCTGCGCAACCGCCGCGCCGACGGCCCCGATCATGCCGACGTGATCGAGGCCCGGCTGGCGCTGGAGCAGGCCCGGCTCGCCCGGCTGGAGGCCGAGGAAGCCGTGGCGCTGGCCCAGGGGCGTCTGGCCTGGCGGCTTGGTGCGCCGGCCGGCACCGTCTGGCGGCTGCCGCCGCCTTCGTCGGAAACCTCTCCAGCCAGTTCGCCCGGCGAGGTGGCGCAGCAGATGCCGCAGTGGCTGGAAGCGGTCGAGCGCGAGCATCCCGAGCTGCGGGCCGCACGGGCACGCGCCGCCGCGGCGCAGGCCGCGCGCGTCCAGAGCGAGCGGGCAGGACGCCCCTCGCTGTCGATGTCGGCGCGGATCGGGGCGGGTCGGCGTGACGATCCCACGCTGGAGAGCGGTCGCCTGAGCGGCGGCGCCCGGCAGGCCGCGCTGACCCTGAGCCTGCCGCTGCTCGACGGCGGTGCGCAGGCCGCGCAGGTCCGCGCGGCACGCGCCGAGCATGAGGCGGCCCTGGCGGCGCTGGACAGCGTGCGGCGCGACGCCACCCTGACCGCCTGGGAGCACCTGCTGGTGCTGCGGCACGCCGATGCGCTGCGGCAGGCCCATGCCGATGTGCTGCGCACCCGGCGCGCGCTGCTCTTCACCGAACTGGGCCGCCACCGCGACAGCGACGCCTCGGCCACCGATCTGGCCGACGCGATGCTGTACGAGACCGAAGCCCGCATCGCGCTGCAGCGCGCCGACAGCCGGGTTCAGCTGGCGCGCTGGCGCCTGGCGCTGGCCGCCGGCCAGCGGCCGCAGCGGCCAGCGATCGAGCCCGCCTCGGCACCCGCCATGGCTCCCCTGCCCCCTGGGGCCGATCGGACCGAGCCCGCACCGCGCCCGGGCGGCCCCTGCCGCCTCGGTGCGCCACCGCCGCGCGAGGGCTGGTGCGTGCCGCGCTGAGCGCCGAAGAACGCCCAGAAAATCGGTTCCATCGTGATAATGTAAACAAAATTTACCAATTGTTTCATTGATTCACACTGTCATCTCCAACCCACCCGGCCTCAGGAGACTCGACATGAATCCGATTCCCGCCATCGCACCGACCGGACCGCAGGACCGCGCCGTCTTCGCGCGCCGGGAGTCCGCCGTGCGCGGCTACTGCCGCCGCTTCGACACGGTGTTCACCTCCGCACGCGGCAGCCTGATGCGCGACGAGAGCGGCCGCGAGTACATCGACTTCCTGGCCGGCTGCGCCGCGCTGAACTACGGCCACAACGAGCCGGCGATGAAGGAGGCGCTGCTGCGCCACATCGGCGCGGATGGCCTGGCGATGGGGCTGGACCTGCACTCGGCGGCCAAGCGCGATTTCCTGGAACGCTTCGAGACGCTGATCCTGCAGCCGCGCGGCCTGCCGCACCGGGTGCAGTTCACCGGCCCGACCGGCACCAATGCGGTGGAGGCCGCGCTCAAGCTGGCCCGCAAGGTCACCGGCCGGCACAACGTCATCGCCTTCACCAACGGCTATCACGGCGTGACGATGGGCGCGCTGGCGACCACCGGCAACCGCTACAACCGCATGGGGCTGCCGCTGTCGGGCGTCACCCGGGTGCCGTTCGACGGCTACCACGGCGAGGGGCTGGACACCAGCGCGCTGCTGGCGCAGCTGCTCGAGGACCCGTCCGGCGGCGTCGATGCGCCGGCGGCCATCCTGCTGGAGACGGTCCAGGGCGAGGGGGGGCTCAACGCGGCCTCCGCCGCCTGGGTGCAGCGCATCGCGCTGCTGGCGCGGCAGCACGGCGCGCTGCTGATCATCGATGACGTGCAGGCCGGCTGCGGCCGCACCGGGCCGTTCTTCAGCTTCGACGGCATGGGCGTGGTGCCCGATCTGGTGGTGATGTCGAAGTCGCTGTCGGGCTTCGGCCTGCCGATGGCGCTGGTGCTGGTGCATCCGGATCACGATCGCTGGCAGCCCGCCGAGCACAACGGCACCTTCCGAGGCAACACCCATGCCTTCGTCACCGCCGCCGCCGCGCTCGACACCTACTGGCGCGAGCCCGGCTTCACCGACGAGATCGCCCGCCGTGCCGCGCTGGTGCACGCGCATCTGGAGCGCATCGCCCGCGAGGTGCCCGGCGCCCGGCTGAAGGGGCGCGGCATGATGCAGGGCCTGGACGTGCTCGGCGGCGATCTGGCCGCGCGGGTGTGCACGCTGGCCTTCGAGCGCGGCCTGATCATCGAGACATCGGGCGCGCATGACCAGGTGCTCAAGGTGCTCGCGCCGCTGAACACCCCGCTGCCGCTGCTCGAGCAGGGTCTGGCGCTGCTGCACGGCGCGGTGGCCGACGCGGTGGCCGGCACGCTGCGCCGCGCCGCCTGACACGGACCAGGCCTGGATCGCGCCCGTCATGGACCGCCTGACCCCGCCGCCGGCCCTGCTGCAGCAGGCCGATGCCGATCACCGCCTGCGCTGGCGGCCGCACGAGCGGCTGCACCATCTGTTCGAGGCCCGCTGCGATGCCTGGGCCCGCGAGGGCCGCGCCGAGCGCGCCGCCGCGCTGCAGACCGACGACGGCCCGGTCAGCTACGCGGACCTGGACCGGCGCGCCAACCGGCTGGCCCGGCATCTGCGCGACGGGCTGGGCCTGCGCCCGGGCGAGCGGGTCGCGCTGCTGTTCGACAAGACGGTGCACGGCCATGTGGCGATGCTGGCGGTGCTCAAGGCCGGCGCGGCCTATGTGCCGCTCGACCCGGGCTTTCCGGACGAGCGCTGCGCCTTCATCTGCGCCGATGCCGAGGTCGGCCGGGTGCTGTCGGTGCAGCGCCATGCCGACCGGCTGGCCGGGCTGGGCGTGCCGGGGCTGTGCCTGGACGACCCGGCGCTGGAGGCGGCGCTGGCGCGTGTCGACACCGCCCGCCTGCCCACCCGCGACCCCGATCCCGAGCCCGGCGTGGCTGATGCGCTGTGCTACGTCATCTACACCTCCGGCTCGACCGGACGCCCGAAAGGCGTGCCGATCGATCACTCGCAGATCTGCAACTTCGTGCGGGTCGCCGCCGAGACCTACGGCTACCGCGCCGACGACCAGGTCTACCAGGGCCTGACGATGGCCTTCGACTTCGCGGTCGAGGAGACCTGGGTGCCGCTGAGCGTAGGCGCGACGCTGCATCCGAACCAGAGCGGCACCAGCCTGCTCGGCGCCGATCTGGGCGAGTTCCTGCGCCGGCGGCGCATCACCGCGCTGTGCTGCGTGCCCACCGCGCTGGCCACGCTCGAGGAGGATCTGCCCGATCTGCGGCTGCTGATCGTCTCGGGCGAGGCCTGTCCGCGCGATCTGGTGCAGCGCTGGGCCACGCCGGCGCGGCGCATGCTCAACGCCTACGGCCCGACCGAGACCACCGTCACCGCGACGCTGGAGGTGCTCGATCCGGCCGCGCCGGTCACCATCGGCCGGCCGCTGCCGACCTACAGCGTGCTGATCCTCGACCCGGAGGCGCCCCGGGTGCTGCCGGCTGGCGAGACCGGCGAGATCGTCATCGCCGGCGCGGGCGTGGCGCGCGGCTACCTGAACCGGCCGGAGCAGACCGCCCGGGTCTTTCTCGACGACTTCGTCGGCGTGGACCCGAATCCGTCGGGGCGGCTCTACCGCACCGGCGACCTCGGCCGCCTGCGCGAGGACGGGCGGATCGAGTACCTCGGCCGCATCGACACCCAGGTCAAGATCCGCGGCTACCGCATCGAGCTGACCGAGATCGAGTCGGTGCTGATGGCCCAGCCCGGCGTGCGCCAGGCGGTGGTGCACACCTGGTCGGCCGCGCCCGGCCAGGTCGAGCTGGTGGCCTACTGGACGGTGCGCCCCGGCTGGCCCGATCCGCCCTCCCCGGCCGGACTGCGCGAGGCGCTGCGCACGCAGCTGCCCGACTACATGGTGCCGCGCCTGTACGAGCAGCTCGACGAGATGCCGATGCTGGCCAGCGACAAGGCCGACCGCAAGGCGCTGCCCGCGCCGCGCGCGCCGGCGCTGTCCGGCGGCGCCGAGGCGATGGATCCGGCCGAGCGGCCGCGCCCGGGCACCGAGCAGACGCTGGCGGCCGCGCTGGCGGCCACGCTCGGCAGCGCGGCGCACGAGCTGTCGGCCACCGCCCATTTCTTCGATGACCTGGGCGCCAATTCGCTGCTGATGGCGGGATTCGGCGCGCGGCTGCGCCGCCAGCTCGGGCGCAGCGACGTGACGATGCGCGCGATCTACGCGCATCCCAGCCTGCGGGCGCTCTCGGCGCATCTGGAGCAGACCGCGGCCACCACCATGGCCACCGCCACCTCGGCCGATCCCGTCCCTCAGTCGCAGGCCGAGGCACCCGCCTGCGCGTCGCGCGCTGCCTATCTGGGCTGCGGCCTGGCCCAGGTGCTGATGGCGCTGGCCTGGCTGACGATCCACTTCCAGGCCCTGCTGATCGGCATGGACTGGCTGCTGACCGCCACCGATGCGCTGCAGGCCTATCTGCGGGCCGCGCTGGCCGGCTCGGCGCTGTGGGCGCTGGCGGTGCTGCTGCCGGTGGCGCTGAAGTGGCTGCTGGTCGGCCGCTGGCAGGCCGGCAGCTTCCCGCTGTGGAGCGGCCGCCATCTGCGCTGGTGGGCGGTGCGCCAGCTGATGCGCTTCAACCCGATGGTGATGTTCGCGGGCTCGCCGCTGCTCAACGGCTATCTGCGGCTGCTGGGCGCGCAGGTCAGCGCGCACGCGCACATCGCCACCCCGGTGCTGCCGGTCTGCACCGACCTGATCCGCATCGGCGACGACAGCCTGATCGGCCGCCAGGTGCGCCTGCCCGGCTGCCGGGCCGAGGCCGGCCGGATCCTCGTCGGCCCGGTCGAGGTCGGTCGCGGCTGCCATGTCGGCGACCATGCGCTGCTCGACATCGACACCCGCATGCAGGACGGCAGCCAGCTCGGCCATGCCTCGGCGCTGCTGCGCGGTCAGACGCTGGCCGCCGGCATGCATGCGCACGGCGTGCCCGCCCAGCCGACCGCCACCGACTTCTGCCGGGTGCCGGCGCAGCCGCGGCCGACGGCGCTGCGCCGCCGGCTGTATGCGCTGTGGCAGCTGCTGGTGCTGGGCAGCGTGTCGCTGCCGCTGCCGCTGTGGGGGCTGTGGCTGCTGTCGGGCGAGCCGGGACGACGCCTCGAGGAGCGCTTCGACCTGCATCTGCTCGGCCACGGCCATGCGGCGCACTGGGCCGATCTGGGCGGTGTCGCGCTGGGCGGCGCGCTGGCGCTGCTGGGCGGCATGACGCTGTGGGCGCTGCTGATGGCCACGCTGCCGCGGTGGCTGTCGCGGGCGATCGTGCCGGGGCGGCTGTACCGCTTCTACGGTCTGCACCACTGGCTGCTCGGCCTGATCACCGCCTGGAGCAACTCGCGCTGGCACAACATGCTGGCCGGCGACAGTCCGGATGTGGTGGTCTGGCTGCGCGCGGTGGTCGGCTACCGCTTCGTCGGCGGCATCGAGCAGACCGGCTCGAACTTCGGCCTGACGCAGCAGCATAACCTGCCCGGACTGAGCCACTTCGGCCCGGGCGCGATGGTCTCCGACGGGCTGACGATGGCCCAGGTCGAGCAGGGCCCGGGCGGCTGGCGCGTCGGCCCGACCCGGCTGGGCGCGCGCAGCTTCGCCGGCAATGCGGTGCTGCTGCCCACCGGCGCACCGCTGGGCGACAACTGCCTGCTGGCCACCCGGGTGATGGTGCCGCTGGACGGGCCGCGGCGCGAGAACATCGGCCTGCTCGGCTCGCCGGCCTTCGAGATCCCGCGCTCGGTGCTGCGCGACCGGCCCGATCCGCGCTGGAGCGATCCGGCCTGGCGGGCGCAGGCGCTGCGGCGCAAGACCCGGGTCAACCGGCTGACGATGCTGCTCTTCGTCGGCGCGCACGGCGTCGGCGCGGCGCTGGTGGCGATGGTGCTGTATGGCGCCTATGTCGGTGTGCCAGGCCTGCCGCCGGCGCTGTCGCTGGCGGCAGGCACGCTGGTGGCGATCGTGCTGGAACTGCTGTGGTTCGTGCTGGTCGATCGCGCCAGCCTGGGCTGGCGCCGGCTCGAGCCGCTGACCTGCTCGATCCTGGAGCCCGGCTTCTGGCGCCATGAGCGCTTCTGGAAGCTCGGCTTCGCCGGCGACGGCGTGCTGATGACCGCGCTGCGCGGCACGCCGTTCATGGGCCTGCTGTGGCGGATGCTGGGTGTGCGGGTCGGGCGGCAGCTCTTCGACGACGGCGCCTCCATCGTCGAGAAGACGATGACCACGCTGGGCGATCACGTCACGCTGGGCGATCAGTCGCTGATCCAGGGGCATTCGCTGGAGGACGGCCTGTTCAAGTCCGGCCGCATCGTGCTGGGCGACCAGGTCACGCTGGGCGAGCGTGCCTTCGTGCACTACGGCGTGCAGGTCGGCCCGCAGGCGCGGATCGCGCCGGAATCCTTCGTGATGAAGGGCGAGCAGCTCGAGGCCGGCAGCCGCTGGCAGGGCAACCCGGCGCAGGCGACCGGCGGGGCGTGCTGAGCGGCCCGTGTGGCGGCCAGGCCGGACGCGCTCAGGGCGCCGCCGGCACGCTCAGGCCGAACAGCTCCGCCATCGCCACCCGGTACTGCGCCAGACCGATGGCATTGGTGTTGTGGTGGGTGCCGCCCTCGACCAGCTCGAAGCGCTTGGGGCCGCGCGCGGCCTCGAACAGGCGCCGGCCCAGCTCCGGCCGGATGGTGCGGTCCTCGCTGCCATGCACCACCAGCAACGGCGAGCCGATCTGCGCGACCCGCTCGACCGAGGCGAAACGCTGGGTGATCAGCGGCTCCAGCGGCAGCCAGCCCCAGCGGTAGGAGGCGACCACCTCCGGAATCGAGGTGAAGGTCCCCTCCACCAGCGTGCCGGCCTCGTCCGCCACCCGGGTGGCCAGGTCGATCGCGATCGCCCCGCCCAGCGAGTGCCCGAAGATGTAGCGCGGCCGCCCGGGATGCTCGCGGGCCAGCCAGTCCCAGGCCGCCCGGGCGTCCTCCAGGGCCAGCGTCTCCGAGGGCAGCTCGTCGCTGCTGCGGCCAAAGCCGCGGTAGTCGATCGCCAGCACCGAGAAGCCGAGCTGCCGCAGCCGCTGCGCCCGCGCCGCCGAGCCCACCACATTGAAGCGCGCCCCGTGCAGATAGAGCAGCACCGGCGCCTGCGGGTCACGGGCAAAGCGCTCGTGCGCGCTCCACAGGCCATGCAGCCGCACCGGCCGACCGGTCTCGGCGGAATGGAAGTCGATCCAGACCTCGTCCATGCCCCGCGCGATCTCCTCGGCGCGCCCCCAGCTGCGGTCCGAGGGCTGGAAGATCCAGGCCCGCTGACGCTCGTCCAGCGAGGTGCAGCCCGCCGACAGCAGCGCCAGCGCGGAAGACAGGATCAGCAGGAAACTCAGCGCAGACAGGCGTTTCATGGCCGGCGCATGGTCGCAGAAACGGGAAAGGGGAATGCGGCGTGGGGTTACGGCAGCAAACCCGGTGCCAAAGCAAAAAACGACTTGGCACTGCTGCCAAATCCTTGTTGCTGAACGCTTGCTGCGTCTTTTGTTTTGGTGGGCCCTGAGTGACTCGAACACTCGACCTACGGATTAAGAGTCCGCTGCTCTACCAACTGAGCTAAGAGCCCGTCACCACCGCGTGTGCGA
>NZ_FTMZ01000048.1 GCF_900156335.1 Sphaerotilus natans | reverse complement strand
CCTTGTATTCCTTGCCGTATCGAGCCACGTCTTCTCCTCGTCTTCGCCCCCTCTTCGGGTTCTATCGACGCGGCAACTATTCTGACGTGGGGGGAACTGGCGCAGGTGTTGGTCGGCATGTCGCAGCCTGCGGATCGGTTTCAGCCCCCGATGACGGGCGCCGATATCGGCGCCGGACAAGCCGTTTGCGTGTGACCTGGACCGCAGGGACGGCACGCAGCATGAAGGACTCGCGAATGCGCGCTCATCCCAGTCGGCTCCTGTTTGGGAGCACGCCCTTTGGCGAAGGTCAGGAGTACCTGAGCTTCCAGTACCGCTTCCTGATCGTGGTGCTGATCGCAGGCGCGCTGGCGACCACCGTCTTCCTGCTGGGCGAGAGCACCCGGCTCAATCGCATCGACTCGCCGCATGTGGTCTCGATGGCTGCATTCACTGTCGCGTCGCTGCTGCTGTGGGGCGTGCTGCGCGGGCGGCCCGCTGCGGTCCGTCCGGTGGCGTGGCTTTACCTGGGGCTCTGCCAGCTCGAGTACCTCTCCGCACTGGTGCATGTGCCGCAGGACGAGATGCGCGCGCTCTGGTTCCTGACGAACGTGCCTGGCGTCTACCTGCTGCTCGGGCGCCGCACCGGGGCCGTGGTGACCGCCCTGACCGTGGTGGGCCTGGCATGGATCAATCCGCGGCTGTCCGTGCCTTATTCACCCAACGCGCTGGCCACCCTGCTGGTGGGAATCGTCTACCAGGCGATCTTCTTCCACGTCTACTCGGCGCGGTCGATCTCCTACCTGCAGCAGGTGCACGGTCTGAACCGCCAGCTGCATGACCTGGCGGACCGTGATCCGCTGACCGGGCTGCTCAACGCCCGGGCCTACTACGCCGGCTGCGAGCAGGCCCTGGCTGCAGCCGCCTGCGAGGGCCGGTCCAGCACCGTGCTCTTTGTCGATCTGGACCACTTCAAGCGCATCAACGATACCCGGGGCCATGCCGCTGGCGACGAGGTTCTGCGCCGCGTCGCGGGCTGCCTGCGCGAACAGGTGCGGCACAGCGATTGGATCGGGCGTATCGGCGGAGAAGAGTTTTCTTTGCTGTTGCCTCGCACCAGCACCGAGGAGGCCCTCCCGCTGGCAGAGCGGCTGCGTGTCAGTCTCGAGGCGTTGCAGATCGAGATCGACGGCCAGCCGATTCCCGTCACCGCCAGCATTGGTGTCGCCACCGCGCGGCCGGGTGAGCACACGATGGCCTCGCTACAGCAGCAGGCGGACGAGGCGATGTACCAAGCCAAGGCGCGTGGTCGTAACCGGGTGTCGATGCTGGAGGTCAAGCCAGGCACTGGTGCCCGCGTTGAGCGCGAGGCTCAGGGCACTGTTTTCACGGCGCTGACGCCACACGGCTGATCCCTGCGCCCTCGTCACGTCGAGGCACTGCCCAGGCTTTTGCTCCAACCGGCTGGGCGTCGCTCAGTCCGTACCGGATGCCGACGCAGCACACCAGCGCGCGCATCCGGATGTCTCGTGCTTGGAGTGAGTGATGCGAACGGAAATGGTGTCCGAAGTAAATCGTGGCCAGACGCCGCAGTAGACGAATCTGGTTGCTGAACGCCTGAGGCGCTTCGGAATGCAAGGTATCACAGTGAATATCGACCAGCTGTCGCGCCGTGTCGTCCCGGCCGGCGTCCAGCTGAAGCAACAATAACTCGATGGCACGAAGGCTGTCGGACATCCATTCAGAGCATGCTCGCACGGTTCGCTCCTGCAGCTGTTTGTTGTAGTTTCATTGCCGCTTTGTTCAGAACGAAGCAGTTTCTTGTTTTGGAGATTGATGAATGTAAAAGTCGACCTTTTGTCAAAGGTACGGATTTTTTCCAGATGGAGTCGATCCACTGCAATGTCTTCGGGCGGGCGCGTCCCTGTTCAGAAGACGGGGGATTTCGAGCGAAGGGATGCGGACAAGATGCAGACCTCTGCACGGGTCTTCAACCCGACTGCGGCACCTGTCAGCAGGGCATGACTCCGTACACTCAGGCCATGACCACGCCCGCGCTCCCTCGCCTCAAGCTGCCCCTGGGCATCCAGAACCTGCGCCAGATCCGCGAGGGCGGCTACTACTACGTCGACAAGAGCGGCATGGCCGTTGACCTCATCGAGGCCGGCAAGTACTACTTCCTGAGCCGCCCGCGCCGCTTCGGCAAGAGCCTGCTGGTCGACACGCTCAAGGAGCTTTTCGAGGGCAACCGGGCGCTGTT
>NZ_FTMZ01000052.1 GCF_900156335.1 Sphaerotilus natans | reverse complement strand
CTCAGCTGGCGAGCCAACGAGCGGGGACGGTGACGATGGAGGGGAAGGCGACGAGGAGGAACATGACGGTGAACTGGGCGATCATGAAGGGGATGACGCCGCGGGTGACGGCATCCATCTTCATCTTGCCGACGCCGGCGACGACGTTGAGGACGGTGCCCACGGGCGGGGTGATGAGGCCGATGGCGTTGTTCATGATGAAGAGGACGCCGAAGTAGACGGGGTCGATGCCGGCGGCCTTGACGACGGGCATGAGGACCGGGGTCATGATGAGGATGGTGGGGGTCATGTCCATGGCGGTGCCGACGGCCATGACGAGCAGCATGATGGCGACGAGCAGCAGGGTGGGGCTGTCCATGAAGGGCTGGAGCAGGCTGATCATCTGGCTGGGGATGTCGGCGACCGTGATGAGCCAGGCGGAGACCATGGCGGCGGCGACGAGGAACATGATGACGGCGGTGGTCTTGGCCGCGGCGACGAAGACTTCGCGGGTCTCTTTCCATCCCATCTCGCCGTAGATGACGGTGGAGACGAAGAGGGCGTAGACGGCGGCGACGACGGCGGCCTCGGTGGGGGTGAAGACGCCGAACTTGAGGCCGACGAGGACGATGACGGGCAGGACGAGGGCCCAGGTGGAGTCACGCAGGGCCTGCAGGCGCTCGGCGGAGGAGGCCTTCGGCGGGGGCGTGACGTTCTCGCGGCGTGCGCACCACCACCAGGTGATGGCGATGGCCAGGCCCATGAGCAGGCCGGGGACGATGCCGGCGAGGAAGAGCTTGCCGATGGAGACGTTGGCGGCGACGCCGAAGATGACGAAGCCGATGGAGGGCGGGATGATGGGGGCGATGATGCCGGCCGAGGCGATGAGGCCGCCGGCGCGGGCCTTGTCATGGCCTGCGGCGGCCATCATGGGCAGCAGCAGCGCGGCCAGCGCAGCGGTGTCGGCGACGGCCGAGCCGGAGAGGGCGGCCATCATGACGGCGGCGAGGATGGCGACATAGCCCAGGCCGCCGCGGACATGACCGACCAGGGTCATGGCGAGCTTGACGATGCGCCGCGACAGGCCGCCGACGTTCATGATCTCGCCGGCGAGCATGAAGAAGGGCACGGCCAGCAGCGGGAAGGAGTCGGCGCCGTTGATGACGTTCTGGGCGAGGATCTGGGCGTCGAAGAGATCGAGGTGCCACATCAGGGCCACGCCGCACACCAGCAGGGAGTAGGCGATGGGAATGCCCAGGGCCATGGCGCCGAGCAGGGAGCCGAGGAAGATGAAGACGGTCATGGAATCGGTACCCGGAGACAGGGGAGGGCGAGATCAGTGGCGGGCCGCAGCGGCGTCCTTGTGGGCGGCCTCGAGCTGGGCGAGGTCCTCGGACTCCTGGACCAGGACAAGCTCGTCGTCGGAGAGGCGCCCGGAGAGGGTGCGCAGCAGCTGGCCGACGAG
>NZ_FTMZ01000050.1 GCF_900156335.1 Sphaerotilus natans | reverse complement strand
TGCCCCAGCGCCTGCGGCCGGCTCGTCGCGTATTCGATGAATTCGATGCCCAGCAGCCCCAGCGGGTTGGGCAGCTCGCCGATGTCTTCGCGGTCAAGGGTCATGGGGGCTTGCCTTTCAGTTCTGGCGCTGGCTGACCAGCGTGCGGAAATGCTGCTCGATGCGTCCGGCGTCCGGCGTCACGCCGGTGAACAGCTCGAAGGCGCCGACCGCCTGGCCGACCGCCATGCCGCCGCCGTCGCTGATGCGGCAGCCGCGCTCGCGCGCGAGCTTGAGCAGTGCCGTTTCCAGCGGGAAATACACCACCTCGGACACCCACAGGTCCGGGCGCACCAGCTCGGCCGGCAGCGGCAGGCCGGGCAGCTTGTCCATGCCGGTGGGCGTGGCGTGGATCAGGCCGGTGGCACCGTCGAGCGCCGCGGCCACATCGGTCCAGACCGAAGCCCGCTCGCCGTCATGGATCTGGTTGAGCTCGGCGGCCAGCGCCTGCGCGCGCGCCGGATCGACATCGAGAATGCGCAGCGTCTGTACACCCAGGCGCAGCGCTGCATGCGCGATCGCCGCGCCTGCGCCGCCGGCGCCCAGCAGCACCGCGCAGCGCAGGTCGGCGTCCGGCAGCGCGCGGGTGAAGCCGCGCGCCCAGCCTGAGCCGTCGGTGTTGTGGCCGATCAGGCGGCCGTCGCGGATCACCACGGTGTTGACCGCGCCCATCGCGCGCGCCTCGTCCGAGAGCTCGTCGAGGTGCGCAATCACCGCCTGCTTGCAGGGATAGGTGATGTTCAGGCCCGCGTAGCCCATCATGCGCGCGGCCCGGAGCAGCAGCGGCAGGTCTTCGGCGCTGCCGCCCGAGAGATCGAGATCGATCAGCTGATAGTGCAGGCGCAGGCCGTGGTGGGCGGCCTCCTGCTCCTGCATCGCCGGGGTCAGCGAGCGCTGGATGCCGGCGCCGATCAGGCCAAGCAGCACCTTGCGGTTCGGGGTCGTCGTCATGGGGGAAATCAGCCTTTCGATCTCGCGGAGCTCGTCGCTTGCCTGGGCCTTACTTGGCGGCGCGGATCTTGGCCAGCTCGGCCTGCAGTTCCGCGACGGTGGCGGGAATCGCCGCGCCGTGCTTGTCGATCACCGGCTTGAGCTTGGTGCGCAGCTCGTTCTGCTCGGCGGCCGACAGCTCGGTCACCTGCATGCCGGCCTTCTTCAGCGCGTCCAGCGTGGTGGCCGAGGCATCGCGCGAGAGCTTGCGCTGGAACTTGCTGGCCTCGAGCGCGGCGTCCTGCAGCACCTTGCGGTCACCCTCGGCCAGGCCGTCCCAGACCTTCTTGCTGACGATCAGCGACTGCGGGTTGTACTGGTGGTTGGTCAGCGCCAGGTGCTTCTGCACCTCGTAGAACTTGTTGGCCAGGATGACGTTGAGCGGGTTCTCCTGCGCGTCGATCGCCTTCTGCTCCAGCGCGGCGTAGACCTCGGGGAAGGCCATCGGCGTCGGGTTGGCGCCCAGCGCCTTGACCCAGTCGACGTTGATCGCGTTCGGGATCACGCGCAGCTTCAGGCCGGCGATGTCCTCGACCATGTTGATCGGCTTCTTGCTGTTGGTGATGTTGCGGAAGCCCAGCTCGAAGTAGGCCAGGCCGATCAGGTTCTTCTCGGCCAGCTTGCCATGCAGCTTCTGACCGAAGGGGCCGTCGACCACCGCGTCGGCTTCCCGGCTGTTGGCGAACATGAAGGGAAAGTCGTAGATCTCGAAGTCCTTGACCTGCGAGGCCAGGATGCCCGAGTTCAGCATCACCATCTCGATGGTGCCGCCCTGCGAGGCCGAGACGGCCTGCGCGTCGCCGCCCAGCGTGCCGCCGGGGAACAGGTTGACCTTCAGGCGGCCGCCCGACTTCGCGGCGACCAGCTCGGCGAACTTCTCCGCGCCGGTGACCAGCGGATGACCCTTGGGGTTCTGCAGCGCGAGCTTGAAGGTCTTGTCCTGGGCGGCGGCGACACCGGCGACGGCCAGCGCGGCGGCGGCGACCAGGGTCTTGATCATCAGGCGTTTCATGGCATTTCCTTGAAGTGGTGGGACGGAGAGATGCGGGCTGGCCTCAGCTGGCGAGCCAACGAGCGGGGACGGTGACGATGGAGGGGAAGGCGACGAGGAGGAACATGACGGTGAACTGGGCGATCATGAAGGGGATG
>NZ_FTMZ01000051.1 GCF_900156335.1 Sphaerotilus natans | reverse complement strand
ATCACCGGATGACGCTTCGACCAGTCCCAGCGGGAATCAGCCGCCAGACCGGTGAACAGCGCCTGGTTGCCCTCGAAGAGCTCCTTGAGCGTGTCGACCAGCAGGCTCTTGCCGAAGCGGCGCGGACGGCTCAGGAAGTAGTACTTGCCGGCCTCGATGAGGTCGACGGCCATGCCGCTCTTGTCGACGTAGTAGTAGCCGCCTTCGCGAATCTCGTGCAGGTTCTGGATGCCCAGCGGCAGCTTGAGGCGGGGGAGCGCGGGCGTGGTCATTGGGCGAGTTTATGGGCATGCTGCCCGTGCCGTGGCCTGAGTCCTCGCTGCGGTGTCAAGGGCTGGGTGGGCCAGACTTCAAATCATCCGCTCGATCTGCGCATTCGCCGCCACCAGATGCTGATCGAGTGCCTGCAGACAAGGTGCCCAGCGTGCGGAGAAGCGTTCTTCCTGGTGCAGTCGACCCAGGAAGATCCGTGCCAGTCCGAGAGACTGGCGCCAGGTGGCTGCAGGCACGATCGGCCGCAGCACCGGAGATGCCAGCCTCACGGGCAGCGCTCCCCCGGCTGTAGGGGCAAAGCCCATCGGCAGCATGTCGTAGGCAGGCGCCAGGATGTACGGGCGCCCCGCTCCGGTGAAGGACAGATTGCCCGGGTGCATGTCGGTGTTGCCGATCAGCGTGCCGAAGGCATGCAGCAGCCCACACGCAGGAATCGCGGCCATCTCGACATGACGCTCGCGGGCCAACCGGTCGACGATGACGGACCAGGGAGCGGGAGCGACCCCGGTGAACTCCGCATCGAGCATCGCCAGCGACAGCAGGGCCCTGCGCCCCAGCGTGCCGACCCGGTCGAAGCGCTCGACCTGCAGGAAACGCTGGCTGCCGTGGTCGATCAGCTCGGTCCGCGCCGCATCGATGCCTGCCTCGCGCAGCGTCTCAAGGGCATGGTGCTCTGCCAGCAGCAGATCCGCCCAGCGCTCGGTGACCGGGTGGACCTCGGGCAGCGTGAACTTCACGATCACATGCGCCGGTCCTGCCGCCGTCTGGGCGAAGGCAATGAACTTGGGCTGCTCACCCCCGGCAGAGGAGCCAGGAATCTCACCCTGAGCCGCCTGGGCCGCCAGAGCGGCATACGCCACACCGCGTTCGTCAGCCGCCACCGGCACAGGCTCAGGCGCGCACAGGTAGCGCTCATGCGCCAGGTCACCCAGCAGCAGATTGCCCACTGCGTCATGTCCCTGTGCGAGCAATGCACGCAGGTGCTCTGTGTCGCCCCATTCTGTCAGCCGGGAGGGCAGCCCCAGCAGCGGAGCATGACGGGCAGCCCAGGCGCGCCCGAGGAAGCCCGCGGCACACATGTCCGCCAGCCACCAGGGCAACCCTTCGTGGTGAACTGCCACGCCTTGCCCAGGCTGCATCACCCAACCGTCCGGGCACACCGGCACCAGCCCCCCCAGACGCAGGATCTGCCCGTTCTCGCCGACCCGGTAGACCGGCACCTCCGGCAATCCCCGTCGGCGATCCCGCAGCAGGTAGCGCGTGGATCGGGCTGCACCGATGCGCACCACATCCTCTCCCAGCGCCAGGACCGCCCTGGAGACTGCCTGCTGACTCACCCCCAGGGCATCTGCCAGGTGTGCAGCCGAGGCCGACCCTCGCCCGAGAATCTGGCGCAGCGCTTCATCATGGCGGCTCATGTCGAGTAGGTAGGTGAGTAGATACCGCAAGCATTATGCGGATCTCACCTTGTCGGGGTCGCTCAGCCGGCGATCGTCTCCACCTCGAAGCCGACGACATTGCGCTCGGCCCGGCCAAACTCGATGCCGACGAGGTGGATCGGCTCGTCGCGGGCGCGGTACTTGTCCGCGTAGCCGCGGTCCTTGATCTGCCGCAGCGCCTCGCCCGTCGCCTGGCGGTCGACGACCTTGAACTCGAACAGG
>NZ_FTMZ01000053.1 GCF_900156335.1 Sphaerotilus natans | reverse complement strand
GGTGTCGTTGCCGCTGCCGGCGTCGATCACCAGGTTCGTGCCCAGCACCGTCACGCCACGCAGGTCGATCAGGTTGGCGTCGCCGGTGTCGAGCACGCGCACCGTGCCGGTCGCACCCCGCGCGTCGATCTCCTCGATGCCTGTGGCCGAGAAGCCCCGCACGCCGATGTCGACGTTGCCGGTGCCCACCGCCACGATGCGGTCGGTGCCCTCGGTGCCGGTGTCCTTGTAGGTGTCGTAGCCGTGGAAGCCGGTCGTGGTGTTGCCCGTCACCCGGTAGGTGTCGCCGTCCTGGCCACCGTCGAGCAGATCATCGCCCAGCTCGCCGACCAGCAGATCGGCACCAGCGCCGCCCAGCAGGGTGTCATTGCCCCAGCCCCCCCAAAGCGTGTCGTCCCCGCCACCGCCGGAGAGGGAGTCGGCACTGCCGTAGCCAAAAACTTCATCGGCACCATCACCACCCGTCAGGGTGTCGGCTGATTCCTTGCCGGAAATCACCGTGACGACACCCACCAAACTCGAGACCTTGAATCCGCTCATGAGGGTTAACCCTGTTATCGATCCTGTCACCAACCGAGAATTTCCCGTCCTCGGTCACCCCGCAGGCGATGCAGGCGCCCATGCTGGCGCGCGAGCATCGCCCTGAAATGGAAAAACAGTCTCTTTTAGCGGAGCAAGATGTCCGTGGACAGCCCAAAGATCCGGGGCTGCCTCAAGGCGGCGAGTGCATACCCCATGATGTGTGCAAAAAGCACGGTCCGACAGAGCCGCACCACCACGCCAGCGTGGCAACTCCGCGACTGCCTCGACGCGGGCACGGCTTGTCAGAAGTAGGTCAGATACCACAGACAAGCCGGTACCAAAAAATACCAATTTCAGTAAGACAGATGTCAGCAAATACAGAGTTACCGCCAAATGAAAACCATTGATTCCGATCAATAATTAGTAAAAACCCTAGCGATCATTCAGATCGCCGACAAGATCAATATCAACGAACGGTCAGTATTTGGTCAGTATCCCCCCACGTCAGAATAGTTGCCGCGTCGATAGAACCCGAAGAGGGGGCGAAGACGAGGAGAAGACGTGGCTCGATACGGCAAGGAATACAAGGACCGGGTGGTGGCGAGGCTGCTGCCACCGGAGAGTGCCCCGGTGGAGCGGGTATCCGCAGAAGTGGGCGTGAGCACTTCAACGCTGGAGCGGTGGCTGGCCGACGCGCTGGAATCGGCGAGCGGCGGAGAGCCGCGCCGGGTGTGGACGGCTGCAGCGCGACTGCAGGCGGTGATTGCAACGGCATCGCTGGACGAGACGGCGAAGTCGGCGTGGTGCCGCGAGCAGGGGGTGTATCCGCA
>NZ_FTMZ01000054.1 GCF_900156335.1 Sphaerotilus natans | reverse complement strand
GGGCTGCGAGGTCGGGCTGGATTGTTACCACTCAATCGGGGTGGTGGCTAATGCAATCGCCCTGGGGATGGCCAGAAGAACCAGACCGTTCCACAGGGCTCCGCCTTTTAAAGCTTTTACTTGTTTTAGGCGCCGATCCTCGCGCGCAACTCATTGTCGCCATTACGTTTTTTGGCGTACCAAAGCGCGAAAGGTGAGAGAAGTGCAGCCAGCGGTGAGAAAAGTGCCGGCAAAGGTGAGAGACGTGCAGTCTTCTCCACAGCCAGGCCGTGACCGGACTCGGGTTCTTCTGCACCAGCCGGCGCCGGTTCGTGGGTATGCTGAGGTGAGAACCTTCCAAGACACTCACCTTCAGCATCGTGGGATCCCTGGTGTCCAAGTCGAATGCTCTGCTCCGAGCGTCCTACAAGCTGACGCTGGCCGAACAGCGCCTGATCCTCGCGTGCCTGGCACAGCTGGACACCCGCCGGGCGATGCGCAGCCCGGACAGCCAGGCTGACCAGACCGACAACCTGCGGGTGACGGCGCTGGAGTACGCCGACCTGTACGGCATCGACATGAGCACCGCTTACCGGGAGATCCACGCGGCAGCGCGGCGCCTGTACGACCGCTCCATCAAGATCGTCCGGCCGGACGGCCGGGAGGAGCATTTCCGCTGGATCTGGGGCCGTGCGACGCACGAACGGGCCGGGTACGTGGAAATCAGCCTCACGCCCGATCTGGCGCGCTACGTGACCTCGCTGCGGGGTCAGTTCACGTCCTACGGCATCGACCAGGTGCGGCGCCTGCGCAGCACCAACGCCGTGCGGATCTTCGAGCTGATGATGCAGTGGCGGGCCGCCGGCGTGATCCGCTTGTCGCTGGCCGAGCTGCGCCAGATGCTGCAGCTCTCGTACAGCCGCTTCACCGACATCCGCCGCTTCGTCCTGGACCCTGCCGTCCAGCAGATCAGCGAAAGCACCGACTGGGCGACGATCTGGAAGCCGATCCGCGTCGGCCGCCAGGTCGATTCAGTCGAGATCCGGTTCAGCGAACGGGATCAGGGCGTTCTGCCGCTGGGAGACGAGGCCCGGGACAGCGCGGTGACGGATGCGCTGTTTCCGGTGGGGTGATCTGGGCTTGGCCGGGGCCCTCATCCCTTGTCCGTCTGCCCGGTCTTGTCTCCCGTCTCGTCCATCAACCTCGCCGCCTTCAAGCCCAGGACCTCGCCCTGGCGGAAGTAGCCGATGACGGAGGAGGGAGAGCGGTGGCCGGTGAGGGCCATGGT